>CAVSTK010000019.1:0-567847 GCA_963730855.1 uncultured Actinomycetes bacterium | reverse complement strand
GGCCGGTGGTCCACCGGGGCAGGTGACAACGTTGGTCGTCGAGTACCGGCGGAATGCCCGGGCGGAGCAGATCGGGACTGAGTCTGAGAAATGGCTCGGGCTGGGCCGCTTGGATCGCCCTAGCAAGGCTGGACTTGCCGGAGCTGGACGCGCCGTTGAGCAGGATCACTCGGCTCGCCACGTCGAGCACTATAAGTATCTGCCTGCTTTTGGCGCGAGCGCGGCGCGACCAACGGACTTACTCGCGCCGTGCCGAGAACGCGCTCTCACCGTGGTAGGACCTTTGATGTGGCGTCGAGTGCCGAGATAATTGGCCGTGGTTTCAACATCTGAGGTGTCGGTTCGGCCGGTAGACGGCCAGGACGTTTGATCTTGCCTCGTTGCGACTGATGGCCCTAGATCTGAGTGAACCGACGGACGGCGAAACGTTGGTTCCGACCTCAGACAGTCGGCTGTCGCGATAGCCTGCGGCGTGGCCATGCTGGTCCTCATCAACGGAGGCGCCAGGATCAGGTAAATCGGTGGTGGCTGATCGGCTCGCCCGAGATGGTCCGCTGATCTCGCGCTGACGTCGACGCGATCGAACACTCCCTCGGGCAGTGGGAGTCCGCCCCCCTGGCAGCCGGACGCCACGCTCGACAGCTTGCCGTGGCGATGGCGGGGCTCAGCTTGAACCAGGTCACGACGTGTACCTCGGCCAGTTCCTCGCGAGACTCAGTTCATCGAGCAACTCGAAGCGATCACACGGCAACGCGGAGCCACGTCATTGAGGTCGTCCTGGTTATTGACGAAGCGACGTTGACCCGGCGCCTCGCCCGCCGGGCGGCCTCGCCGACTCGACCGGAGCATCTCAATGACGCCTCGCTAGTCGACCCAGCGGACGTTGCCGGCTTGATCCGATCCATGGAAAAGCTCCTCGCGGTCCGTTCCACCGCAATCGCGGTCGAGGCATGCGGCAGCCTCGATGACGCCGTCGACCGGATCCGGCGCGCGGCCGGGGACGCCTGAACGAGCCGCCGCCAGGTCCAGGTAGTCCCGACCAACGGCCGATGTCCTCAACGGCGATGACCGCCTCGTCTATCCGATCCAGGATCTGGCGCACCGTCTGTCGACGGTCAAGTCTGACGTATCGATCCACAGTCCGATCCTCGGCATCGTCGTGCGCAGCTCGCGTCGAGGTGCCGCCACAACTCGAGTACATGCTTGTCGCGCCCTCCATCACGGCGCTGGATGACATCGATCGACGGGACGAGCTGGACCAGTTGCAGCGGCCGACCCCGCAATTCCCGCCGGTAAGAATCAAGACGGACGATGAGACCACGACATCGTCGATCACGACCATGATCCCGCCGTCGGAGTACGAGTTAGCCAGGAGGAGATGTCCTTCGGCGTAGAGCAGCTCGGCCTGAGCCCCATTTATCGGTCGCCCTTGCGGCGCGACCAGCCGTTGACGATGAAGTGCTCCCCGATGACGTCGCCTTCCAGGTGCACAGACCGATCGGAACCGGCTCCAGCGCACGAGCGACCGTCGTCTTCCCCGCCCGGGATGCCGGAGACCACCACTATTCGCACGGCAACGCCGTATCTGCGATCACGTCAGCCTCCGCTGGACAGTGCCTGACTCATCTGAGATCGGACAGTCCGTTGGGCCGGCTAACGCGAGTCGGGATCGTCGCGTAACGCGTGCAGGAGGTCTAAGTCGAGGAGGTCGATTGGTCCCGGACGTAGCCGCTATGGATCGAAGTTGCTGCTCGACCCAAGGCACGGCACCTGCTGCCCTCCGATTGAGCCGGGGGCGAAGCAATCGGTCGGGTAGATGAATGACGCGCCGTTGATTCCCGCTTGACGTCCCTCGCCGATCTTGTCGAACGCCACCGGGTGAAGGTCGACCCACCGTAGGCCCGCCGCGGCAAGCTCGACCCGGGCCGGACGCCAGTCGGTGGTGATGGTGTACCCACCAGCGGTCAATGTCGAAATTGCCGCTGCCTCATGAATCGAGTCGACGGCGAGATCGAGGTCTCGATGGGGGCGACTCTGCCGTCCAACCAGAGCGTCGACACCCCAGCCGCCGGACACCCAGACCCGGCACTTCGCATTCGACAGCGCGACGAGCACATCAAGAACCTCGACCGCCGTCATCCCGCCGCCTGTCACGAGGCAATTGTGACCCGACTGGTGTCGGGCCCCGCTGGTCGCAGCCGAACGCTACATTCCGATCGAGCAGCAGCTAGTTACGCTTCTGCCGGTTAGGGTCGACGGGTGACAGGCGAGATCCAGATTGAACAACCCCCGGTGGTCAGCGACGAACTCCTTGAGGCGATGGCGTCACTCCTTCCACAGCTATCACGGTCAGCCAAATTCTCGCCAGAGTTGATTCAGGCCCTGGTTAGCCATGATGCGACGAATCTGCTGATCGCTCGGCTCGACGGACGCATTGTCGGCGCGCTGACCTTGGTCATGTATCCGCTTCCGACCGGCAAACGAGCGCACATCGATGACGTCGTCGTTGATGAGTCGGCTCGCGGACGCGGAGTCGGCGGGAGTCTGGTCGCGGCAGCAATCGCAATCGCCGAACAGCAGGGCGCACGCACCGTCGACCTAACTTCGCGACCCAGTCGAACGGCCGCGATCAAGCTTTACTCCGACCTTGGTTTCAAGCAGCGGGACTCGCACGTTTATCGCTACGTCCCCTCCGCCGAATAACGCCCGCATGCCGCTGTCGGTCAACGCGGGCCACTCCACCTAACGATTGGGTTGTGCAACCTAGACTCGCCCGATTTAACCTGTGGGTGTGGTGCGCCAGGTTGATTGGAAAGAGCCGGACGGGGTCGAATTCGTGCCTGACTCGTCGTGTGGAGTCGGCGTACTTGTACTGGCCGGATCGAGCGGCCGGGTTGACTCTGGTCGTGCTCAGTTGTTCGCTCAGCACGGTGCGCGCGCGTGTTCAATCCAATGGTTCGGGGGGGAGGGGCAGGCCGCCGGGGTCTGCGAAATTCCGCTGGAAACCTTCACCAGCGCGCTCGATCGGCTCGCCACGCACAGCGACTTATTAGCGGTGATCGGCCTCTCCATCGGCGCCGAAGCAGGATTGCTCACCGGAGTCCACGACCAGCGAATTGGGTGCGTCGTGGCGTTCGCTCCGACAGCCAGGGAGTAGGCCAACTCTGGATCTGGCCTGGACGGACGGTCGTCTCCGCCGCGCTCACGGTGGACCTGGCGCGGCACGCCTGTGCCCTTCACCCCCTACGCCGATGACTGGGCACCTGACTCCGAGCCACCGTCATACCGCGGCCTATACGACCGGAGCGCCCGTCTGCACCCGGAACGCGCAGTCGCTGCGGCCATCCCCGTTGAATCAATCCTGGGCGACGTGATCCTGATTGCCGGCGGTAACGACCGTGTCTGGGACAGCGTCCGCGCCGCCGAGGAGATCGACCAACGTCGCTCAGCCCACGGACTACTCACCACCGTCATCACCCACCCAACGGCCGGCCACCGGACGATCTTGCCGGGCGAGACCCAGCCGCCAACCCGCAGCGACATCGCCTACGGTGGTGACCCGAAGTCGGATGCTGACCTTGGTGCGCTCGCGTGGCCCGCGATAGTGAGCGCCCTGGGGCTTCGGCCATGACCACCTGATGCGCGCCGCTAAGTGATGCGTCCGCGGCGTCCGCGACTGATGGCTTCTCAACCATCGGATCAGCACCCGCTGTCGACCACCCGTATCGTGCGAACATGGCCTTCTCGTTCGAGTCCGTGTCGACCTGGAAGCAGCCTGCGCCAGCCCGCCAGTCGGGTGCGCGAGTGCGCTTGATCGATCGGTTGGCTCATGTCATTGCCGACCTCTCGGCCGGCCGGCTTCGCGTCGCGATCGACGGCCACACCGGCGCGGGTAAGACAACGTTCGGTCACGAACTCGCCGCAGCGCTCAGGCACCGTGGTCGGCCGACCGCTCAAGCTTCGCTAGATGACTTCAAGCATCCGTGGCGCCACGCGAGCGAGCAGGGATACGACAGGGTTACCGGCGCGGGCTACTACCGCAATGCCTACGACTTCGACGCCGCCCGGAACTTGCTGCTGATTCCAAGCGGACCAAACGGATCTGGTCACGTGGCATTGTGCGCGCACGATCCCTTGACGGGCGAAGACCACCGCTCAACCCTCGTTGAGTTGCCCAGCGACACAGTGCTAATCGTCGACTCCGTGTTCGCGCTGCGCCTGGAGTACAACGACCTCTGGGACTACAGGATCTGGCTCGAGGTCGATCGCGAAGTGACCGTGCGACGGGGAATCGAACGAGATTCAGGTCGCGAAGGCATCGACGCCGCGACAGAGGTACATCGAGGCCGGTACTACCTCGCCGAATCCATCTACCTCGCTGAGGTCAACCCACGCGCCATCGCCGACACGGTCATCGACAACTCGGACTTTTCAGCCCCTCGCGTCCTCAGACTCGGCCGCTCAGATCGCGATACCAACAACGAGAGCGACTGAACGTCACCTCATGCCTGCGGGATCAGCGCGGGGCGTCGCTGCCGGGTGCCTTATTGTTCGTCGGTGCGCATCGAGACGATTGACTTCGTTCGGACTGTGGGGCGGCCACCACGGAGAACCCAAGGCGTGTGTGGCTCGGCAAAGGAATGAACGCGCCAAGAAGACGGGCGAGGTCAGGTTCCAGCCCAAGGCAGGCTCTTGGTCAGGCCATCGGCTTTCTCATCGGGGAAGTCGTTATAGGCGCGATCGCCTCGGTGCTCGGCATCGCGAACCATGTGGCTTGGGTTGTCATTCTCGTGCTCGTCGGCACGGGACTAAACATCAGCGTCTTCGCAATATTCGTGCGTCGGTCTAGGTACGACGCCGTCGCCGCGTTGCGTTGGTGGGCGTCGAGAGGTCTGTTTGCCATGCTGGCCGCGAGCATTCCGACCTATGCCGCGATTGCCATTGCGGTGGCTCATATGAAGCGTGGGAGCTAGTACCGACACTCCGAACGGCCGTTCACGCCCGCAACCGAACATCCGCACCAGCCCCGGCAGAGCGCACTATTCACTTCGTTACCCGGGTGGCTTGATCCACTGGGTCAGCGGGTGGTCGGCCCAAATTTGGACTTCGATGTAGTGCTCGAACTCTTGCCGCTGGTGGCCGTCGTACGTCTGCGGCGGATCACCGCGGGGTAGCCCGTAGGTCTCCACGATCTCCTCCAGTTCGTGCAGTCGGTAGACGCGGTTGTGGTAAGGGTGCGGAAACACCTCTAAGCCGAACTCCGCGCCGAGCTCCATCGAGGCCATGCTGTCCGGGTAGGTGAAGCTGACGACCTCGCTCGGCAGGTCGGCAAGAGGGATTCGGACCTCACCCGGATCGGTGTAGAGACCGCGAAACCACGCGGACTCACCGAGGACGAAGTAGTGCGGAGCCGCCCGTTCGGGTTGGCCGCCCGCGGCGACGAATAGCTCGCGCATCCTCGCCTCGGTCGCTCGGCGCAGGCCCATGTACTTGCGTCCGAATCGACGCTGCGATCCGGTGACGGACCCCAGGTCCTGTGTGACCGCGAGCAGCTCGTCTTCGTCGAGGTCGGACAAGTTGAGGAACGGCTGTCGTTCGGCGAGATGGTAGTGAGTGACGAAGTCAGGAATGTCAGTCGCCATGGCGTCATTCTGAACTCGATCCACCCGACCCGCATCTGAATTGACCGTCTCCTACAGCGTCCGTGATGTCCGCGGGAGCTAGTCGAGCCCGAAGGAGTGCTTTCACAACTTCGGATTTGCCCGTCGTGTAAGGCCGCCGGTCGTTGGAGGATCCGGCCAGCTCCAGCTTGACGGCCTCGTAGCGTTCTCGAGCGTCGTGGTCGTGGCGGAGCAGGTCTCGAAGTCGCAGGTAGTTGCGCCATTGGCTCCCGTCACGTTCGACGACGTGCAGATGGGCGACTCGATGCCAGGGCCGGGTTGCAAGGACAAATACGTGTCCGCCGTCTCGGCCGGCGTCACCCCGGTAGATCCATCCGTCGGATTCCAGCGTTGCTGTGACCGGAGCGATCGACTGGGTCATGCCGAGGCCGACGGCCAGGTCGATGATCGGCTTGGCCAGCAACGCAAGAACGGATGACGAGCCGATGACCTCGACGTCTGTCGCGAGACCGTCGAGGACAGCGGCGACCCGGTCTCATAGCTCGTTTCCTGCCGCCAGCCACGCCTCAGTTGTCCTTCCGAACTCGAGGGCGTCATAGTCGAGCCCAAGACCAGCGGCGGTAAGAGCATCCACGGTCAAATCTTCTCAGCTCGGAGCGAACCGGGCCCCTTGTCAGCGTGCTCGACCCGTGCACCTTGAGCAAGGACTACATACGCTGCGTTGGATCACTCAGCGTTGCATCATCACTGGGATCGAATTGCACACGAGATCGTTCGATAATTGGCGTGTGGACGTCCCAACGAGCTGGATGACACCTCCGGGCGGATGGCCGGCGTGGATTCGGACGGTTGCCTACCATGGGCCTAGCTACCCGGGCGCCGTCGGTCTGGGGCCGATAGCTGATGGAGCGAACTGTCAGCGGTACGCCTACGCAGTCCTTGGTCTCTTCGGCCATCGCGTGCCCGAGCATCGCTCAAGCGAACTCTGGGCTGACGAAGCTTTCTACGACACCATCATCGACGGCGACTTCCGGCCGCTCGATCTTCTGCTGTTCAACCCGACGGCAGACCCCTTCGGCGCGCACGTCGGCCTCTACATGGGACCCGACGAGATACTGCACCTGAGCCTGGAAGTCGGCGTTCCCGCGATCTGGACCGCCTCACAATTTGCCGATCGCCATCGCTATCGCGTGCTGCTCGGAGCGAAACGTGTCCAGTCCACTAACCTCGAATGACGAGGGTGCGACGAGCATTTCATGCGGCAGAACGCGCGCTGGTGCAAAGGCATGGCCGCCCGATCTGCCGTGAGTTGGCAAGTTCGGCAATCAGCCCGGTGGGCGCCATTCCATCCGGACGTCAGGCGTGCGCTCCTCGTTACGCGAACCGTCGGTCGTGACGGTTTCGACGAAACCGTGGCCGGCGTAGAAGCGCCGGGCCCGTACATTCACTTGGAACGTCCATAGGCCCAGGCCGTTTGGAGAACGTTCCTTGGCGTGACGGATGCACACCCCTCCGACACCTCGGCCCTGCCAAGGCGGGTCGATGTAGAGCTGCTCGATCTCATCCTCATCGAGTGACAGCAGACCGACAAGGTTGCCGTGGATAGTTGCCACCCAGGTTTCCACTTCCGCGATAAGTAGGTCGCGCACCCAGACCCTCACCTCGTCGTCGGTGTGAATCGTGGGGACCGATGGCAGCGCCACAGCGAAAGACCGTAGCCAGATCGCCGACAACTCGTCGCTATCCGACGGCGCAGCTCGCTTCAGGACGGTACGCGAGCCGAGCTCGCCGTGCCCAGAAACGGGATTCACGCGCTCATCATCCAGCCGAATCACCCCGTGTCGCAGCACCGGGGCCGAATGTGCCTGCCGTGCAAGGTCGGGGTCTCAGGTGTTGACCGCGTGCGCGATCTGCGTCGCCGCCTCGGCCGACGAGAGGTGCGTGGTGTCGATGACTTCGGCTGCGGCGTGCAGCCACGTCCGCGCGGCATCGTCAGAGGCAGCGAGGTATTTGAGGCGAAATGGCGACGGGATGACGTGCTCGGCCTCTATGCGCTTGCGGAGCGTCACTTGATCGGCGTGAAGCACGAAGTGCCGCACGGTAACCCCATGCCCAGTCAGACCCGCTGCGATCTCGCGCCAGTAGGACTCGACCAGCACCGTCATCGGCATCACCAGGGTGCTACCTACGTAGTCCAGCACGCGAACGGCGGTCTCGACGACAAGGGGCCGCCACGGTGGATGAGCTTCTGCAGTAGCGCGCTGTTCGTCGTTGCCGGCACCGTGGGCGCCATTGATCCACACGATCACGAAACTCAACGTAGCGCGGCGACCGGAATCAACCGTTCAACTGCCGGTTTAGCGATACTTGTCGCTGCTCGAAGTCGATCCGCACTTTGACGGGGCCGAATTAGCCCGGCGAGCCGACCGGTTGCTGCGCGCCCACATGCTGCGTCTCAGCCGCGCGTCGGCCCGCAGTAGCTCGGCGAAAGCGCCGCCGCCACGAGATATCGGTGCCTACAGGCCTCGTATTTGTTGACCTTGTGGGGCTGAAGACCTTCGGTTGATGCTTGACGTCGGAATGTCGGTTGATCCTTGACACTCCGTCATGAATTTAGACCCGTCCTCCGGGGACGGAGGCGTTCTTCTTGCGGATTGGTCCGGTGCTGGTCCGGGTCACGGTTTGAGGAGTTCTGGGCCGGACCAGATCTGGACGAGCTGCTGATCGACGTAGACGTCGACGTTTTCTCCGCCGCGGTATTTGTCGACGATGATCTGTTGCCACGCCACGGCGATCACCCCGTTGGACGCGACTCGCCGCGACACCCAGCCTTCACCGGTGCGGTCAATGGCCAGGGCGCTGGTGTCGGCTGGTCGTCGAGGCGCCACGGAGGGAATCGGTTCAGCTGAACCGATCGCTGGCGTCGCGGCCGCAGGGCAGCAAACATAAGGGGTCCAGCGTGGTGGGGCGGGTCGGGCTCGAACCGACGACCCAGGGATTATGAGTCCCTTGCTCTAACCAGCTGAGCTACCGCCCCGGACTAGTCGCCCCGACGCTCGGCTGAGGCTACCGAACTCTCGTCGGTGCCGGGGCGCCGCCCGAACCTGTCGCTGGCTCATCCTCCGGCCGCTCACCTGAGCCCATCCCAGCTGCGCGATAGATCTAGACAACGTGATCTTCAGGGTGGATCCTCGGGCGCATGTCAGGGCTTGGGGGTCGACCAGTTCTGACTGCTATGGCCGCGGTGTTGATGGTCAGCTGCACCGCTTGCGCCTCATCCGGTGCAGCGTCGGATGGGACCAAGTCGACGAACGCGTCGCTTGTGTCCACGTCCGCGTTTGCCGACTCTTCGTCGTCAGCTTCGACGGCGCCACCGGTCGCCGCGTTGGCAACGGTGCCTTCGATAGTGACGCTGCCGACCGCGGCCCCACCGCCGGTCACATCGAGCGCGCCCCCGCCTCCCCCTCCGCCGCCGTCGTCCAAGCAGGCCGTCGTCCAGTCGCCGGTCGCGCCGCCGGCACCGAGCGCCAAGGTGTACGCCAACTGCGCCGCCCTGAACGTCGACTATCCGCACGGGGTCGGCCGGACGGGCGCCGTCGATCATGTGAGCGGTTCGGCCAAGCCGGTCACCACGTTTACCGTCGACGACGCGGTCTATAACGCCAACACCGCTCGCGATGGCGACAAAGACGGTATCGCCTGCGAGCAGCACTGACCGAGCTCAGTCGCCGCTGCCCTCGGCATTAACGACCAGGGCGGTCTGGCGGTCGGTCATGCCCAAGGACACATCGTCGGGACGGCGCCCGGCGAGCGTCCAATCGACCGCGACCCGGATTCGTCGGGACGCCGTCGGCAACGCATACAGGTGATAACCACGCGCGACGAGCTTGGCGAGCCGGCCGCGCAGGTGGATGCCGAGCGGAGTGGCCGCGGCATCGGGCCCCCCTAGGTCGACGACCAGGCCCAGGTCGTGGTGCCGATACCCGACGAGCGCATCACCCGCGAGGTCGGCGCGAATGTTGCGGGCGACGGCGGTGGCCTGGCGCATTGCGTGCTGGGCGGTCGGCGGACACAGCGGCTGATGGCCGTCCCGGTCGAGCGGCTTGGTGAGGTCGGGCACCGCTGCGGCGTCGCCGATCGCGTACACGTCGGGATGCCCGGGTACCCGAAGCTTGTCGTCGACCTCGAGGCGTCCCTTGATCGTCGGGAGCTTCAAGCCGGCGACCAGCGGGCTCGGCGTCACTCCGGCGCACCAAACGACCGTGCTGCAGTCGAGTACCGTTCCGTCGGTCAGCGTCACCTGCGAATCCGTGACGTTGCTCAAGCTCACGCCGAGGCGCACGTCCACTCCTCGCTTATTGAGCAGCGCCAACGCGGAATCACCCAGGCTCGGCCCCAACTCGGGCATCACCTGTTCGGCGACGTCGACCAGCAGCCAGCGCACGTCGTCGACCGGCACATCGGGGTAGAGCGGCAGCAGGTTGGCGGTCAGTCGGGCCAGCTGCGCGGTGACCTCGACGCCGGCGTAGCCCGCGCCGACCACGACAAAAGTCAGCGCCGCGCGCCGCCGGGTCGGGTCGGTCATCACGCTCGCGCTCTCGAGTCGCCCGAGGAGGTGATCGCGTAGGTACAGCGCCTCGGTGACGGTCTTGAGCCCGACCGCGTGTTCGGCCAGGCCCGGGATGTCGAGCAATCTGGTCACGCTCCCGGGCGCCAACAGCAGCCGGTCGTAGGTCAGTGCGCCGTCGGCGCCGTCCGGGTTGGTGTAGGTGACCGAACGCGTGGCCAGATCGATCGAGGTCGCCTCGCCGCGGACGACCCGCGCGCGTTTGAGCGTCGACGCCAGCGGCACGATCGCCGACCGCGGTTCGAGCGCGCCAACAGCGACGTCAGGAAGCAACGGCTGGTAGAGCATGCCGTCGGTGGCCGCGAGCACGGTCAGGTCGACATCGGCCCGCTGCAGCTTGCGGGCCGCGAAGAAGCCACCGAAGCCTGAGCCGACCACCACCACATGAGGACGGCCGCCCGCTCGACCGGCCACCGACATCAGGTCCTCCCCCGCGCGCACATCGAGCCAGCTGTCATCTGCAGGGGTCATGCCCGCGCCAGTCACCTTCAAACCGCCGGCAATTGTCCAGGACCAGCGCCGGATGTCACGCCGACGCCATCCGTGAGCGCCCAGCCTCGACCGATCGGTTAACGTCGCTGGTAGTCCGATCGAATCAGGAGACCTGGTCATGCCGGCACAGATCACGAGCGTCGAGGCGCGGCTGGTTCGAGTGCCGGTCGCCCGTCCTACCCGAATTGCGACTCGAGTGCTCGGTCAGCGGGACTACCTGCTGGTGACGGTCCGCGCAGGTGACTTCGAGGGCACCGGCTATTCCTACGCGGGGACGGGCGGGGGTGAGGTGCTTCGGGCGGCGGTGTGGAGCCAACTCGCTCCGGTGTTGGTGGGCAGCGATGTCGACGACATCGTCGGCGCGTGGGACCGGATGTATCAGGAGACGCTGCTGTCGGGGCGACGCGGTGCGGTGCTGCGGGCGATGTCGGCGATCGATATCGCGTTATGGGATTTGCTGGGTAAGCGGGCCGGCCTGCCGCTGGCGGTGCTGTTAGGTGGCGGCTTGAGCCCGGTAGCGGCATACGCATCGGGTGGCTATTACCGATCTGACCCGGACGCGACGCCGGCTGAGCAGGTGGCGACCGAGATCCGGTACAACCGCGACCTCGGCTTCGTCGATCACAAGATCAAGGTCGGCGGCCTGCCCGCCGAGGCCGATGCTGAGCGGGTGGCGGCGGCCGCGAGCGTGATCGCCGGCAGCGGCCGTCTCGCGCTGGATGTGAACAATGGGTACCGGACGGTGAAGGAGACCCTGCGCGCGGTGAAGCTGTTCGAGGCGGCGGCCTCCTCGACCCAGCTGTGGTGGATCGAGGAGCCGCTGGTCCCGGACAACATCGCCGGTCACGTCGAGCTCGCGCAGCGCCTGGACCTGCCGGTGGCCACCGGTGAGATCGCACAGACCCGGTGGGAGTTCCGCGACCTGATCGAGCGTAAGGGCGCCGACATCCTGCAGCCCGACGCCGGTGTGCTCGGCGGGGTGAGTGAGTGGATGCGGATCGCGCGGACGGCCGAGTCGTTCGGCATCCCGGTGGCCCCGCACTGGCACGCGAACCTACACGTGCACCTGGCCGCCGCGACCCCGAACTGCATCACCGTGGAGCACTTCGCGCTCGAGAAGGACATCTACAACTTCGAGGTGCTGGTGACGCCCGAGACGCGGACCGCGGTCAGTGACGGCAAACTCGTCGTCGCCGACCGTCCGGGCCTCGGCATCGAATACGACGAGGACCAGGTCCAGAAGTTCACCGTCGACTGGCAGTGAATGGACCACCCGCCAGTTCACCCCGAGGAGTTCATACCTGATGGACCAGAATCCGGACGATGCCGGTGTCGGCGTCTATCGCGGGCTGACCGCCTACGGTGATGCCGGGTTCAGCAAGTTCCTCCGTGGTGTATTCATCAATTCGGCCGGTTACGACGCTGAGGACCTCGACCGTCCGATCGTCGGCATCGCTGACCTGAGTTCGGACTTCAACCCGTGTCACCGGTTGATGCCGCAGCTGCTCGAGGCGGTCAAGCGCGGGGTGCTGCAGGGCGGCGCGCTGCCGATGGTCTTCCCGACGATCAGCCTCGGCGAGGGGTTCCTGAACCCCACGGCGATGCTCTACCGCAACCTGCTCGCGCTCGATACCGAGGAAATGATCCAGGCCCAGCCGATGGACGCGGTCGTGCTGCTCGGCGGCTGCGACAAGACGCGTCCCGGCGCAGTTGATGGCGGCCGCGGTGTCCGACGTGCCGGTGATCGTTGACGTCGTCGGGCCGATGATCTCGGGAACCTGGCGCGGCAATCGACTCGGCGCCTGCACCGACTGCCGCGGCTACTGGGCGCAGTTCCGCGCCGGTGAACTCGACGACGACGAGATCCTCGACGTGCAGGGTGAGCTGGCGACGACCGCCGGCACCTGCATGGTGATGGGCACCGCGTCGACGATGGCCGCAGTCACCGAGGCGCTGGGCATGATGCTGCCCGGTGGCGCGACCCCACCGGCGCCGACCGGCGAACGGTTGCGGCACGCGGTTGCGACCGGCCGCCGCGCCGCTGAGCTGGCCCGCGATCCGATCCGGCCGCGGGACGTGATGACCCCGGCCGCGTTCGAGAACGCGCTGCACGTCCTTGCCGCTATCGGAGGCTCGACCAACGCGGTGGTCCATTTACTCGCCATCGCGCGTCGAGCCGGGGTCGACCTCACGCTGGCCGACTTCGACCGCGTCTGCCGCGAGACCCGGTTGCTCGTCGACCTCAAGCCCTCCGGTACCCGCTACATGCAGGACTTCGACGACGCCGGCGGCGTGCCCGTCCTCATGAAAGCGCTGACCGACCGGCTGAACCTCGACCACGTCGGCGTCACCGGGCAGCCGCTGCGCGAACTGCTCGAACGCGTCACCCCGCCGGCCGACTGGCAGGACGTCATCCGGGTCGTCGAGCGGCCGATCAAGGACGTCGAGACGCTCGCCGTACTTACCGGTTCATTGGCCCCCGACGGCGCCGTCATCAAGACCTCGGCCGCCACCGAGGCACTGCTCACCCACATCGGCCCGGCACTGGTGTTCGAATCACCCGACGACGCCGCCACCCGACTGGCCGACCCCGACCTCGACGTCACCGCCGACCACGTCCTCGTGCTCCGCAACGCCGGCCCGGTCGCCGCCGGCATGCCCGAGGCCGGGTCGGTACCGATCCCTAAGCGCCTGGCCGCCCACGGCGTCAAAGACATGGTCCGGGTATCCGACGCCCGAATGAGCGGCACCTCCTACGGCACCGTCGTGCTGCACTGCTCCCCCGAAGCCGCCGTCGGTGGTCCGCTGGCGCTCGTCCGCGACGGCGACCTGATCAGCCTCGACGTACCCAACCGCCGTATCGACCTGCTGGTCGATGAGGACGAACTCAGCCGACGACGGGCCGAGACCCCCGCCCGACCGATGCCCCCGCGCGGATGGCGCCGCCTGCACGCCACCCAAGTACTACAGGCCAACCTCGGCGCCGACCTCGCCTTCATGACCGGAGTGGACCCCGACGGCCTAGATTGCTGACCATGGGAATCCGCTTCGACTCCGGCGCACCGCACGTCGCTGACATCTTGGGACGGACGGCGACCATGCCGCCCTTCGTCCACCTACAGCGGGTCGAGCAGGCGCCCGAGCCGATCGACATCGCTGGCGTGGTGCGCGACGCCGTCGCGCAGGCCACCGCCGGCATCTTACCCGGCGCCCGGATCGCGATCGCCGTCGGCAGTCGAGGCATCAGCGAATTGGTGTCGATCGTGCGCGAATGCGTCGCGGCCGTGCGCGCGGCCGGCGGCGAACCGTTCATCGTGCCGGCGATGGGCTCGCACGGCGGAGCCACCGCCGAGGGCCAGCAGGCCATGCTCGCCCACCTCGGCGTCGATGAGCAGTCCTGCGGCGCGCCCGTGCTGGCAACGATGGACGTCGTCGACCTGGGCGAGGTCGAGCCCGATCTGCACGCCCACCTCGACGCGAACGCGGCCGGCAGCGACGGCATCATCGTCGTGAACCGGATCAAGAGTCACACCTCGTTCACCGGCGACATCGAGAGCGGCATCGCCAAGATGGTCGGCATCGGGCTCGGCAAGCAGCAGGGCGCCGAACAGGTCCACAAGATCGGCCCGAATCACGTCGAACGCCGGCTGATCGCCTGCTGTCGCCGGGTCGTCGAGACCGGGCTGATCCTTGGCGGCATCGCCATCATCGAGGACGCCCGGCATCACGTCCGCTCGATCACCTTCGTCGCGCCAGCCGATATCGGCGGCCCGGTCGAGAGCGGCCTGCTCGATCGGGCCAAGGAGCTCGAGGCGCGGCTGCCGGTCGAGGCGATCGACGTCCTGATCATCGACAAGCTGGGCAAGGACAAGTCCGGTACCGGGATCGACACCAACGTGATCGGCCGCCGGATGATTCGCGGCGAGACGGAGCCGGCTCGCCCACGGATCGTCAACATCGTGGTGCTGGGGATCACCGAGGTGTCCGACGGCAACGCGACCGGCATCGGCCTGGCCGACTTCGTCCCGGTTCAGGTGGCCGAGCAGATCGATCTGATCGCGACCTACATGAACTCACTCACCGCCGGCCTGCAAGGCGTCCAGCGCGCGCAGCTGCCGATCGTGCTCGCCACCGACCGCGACGCCATCGAGGGGGCCGTGCTGACGGCCAACATCGTCGATCCTGACCAGGCCCGGGTCGTGCGGGTCCATGACACCCTGACCCTCGACGACGTCATGGTGACCCCAGCCCTCGAGGCCGAGTTCACTGCCAGCGGGTTCACGCGAGTCAGCGACGATCCGTCATCGTGCATCGCCTTCAGCGAAGACGGCCAGATCTCGGGTTGGTGAGGACCAGCGTCGCGCTACGGGGTCGGCGCGGTCGGCTCGACCCGATAGACCGACAGCTGCATCGCGATCATCTGGTACCAACCGACGATTGCGACCACCTCGAAGACCCGCTTCTCGCCCAGTGCCTCGACGCCGCGGGCGTACTCGTCGTCATCGAGCGTGGCGTTCTTGATCAGGACGCGCGCCAGCTCGTAGCAGGCCTGCCACTCGGGGTCCTCGAACGACACCGGGGCGCCGCTCGACAGCGCCGCGACGTCGTCCGGCGAGATCCCGCACGACAGCGCCGACGGTTCGTGGACGGCCCGTTCGAAGTCGTTCTGTACCGCGTGCGCAACGACCAGGATGATGACCTCCTGCGCGGCCGGACTGACCTCGGTCTGGCGGCGAATGGCGCGGCCGAGCATGTCCAGCGCCTGGCCGAGCAGCGGACTGACGAGCCAGGCGTTGACCGGTCCGAGCAGATGACCCTCGGCGTCCATCAGCGGCAATGACCGCGGTCGCGTGCCGAGTCCGAGGTAATAGTCGTAAATGACCGACTGCTCGGGCGAGAGGCCTTCTGGTCCGAACTTCCTTATCCGCTCAGGCATCGGGCTAACCTACCGCCACGACAACGTTCACGAATATGCCCGGCAGGTGCACGTCGTCGGGCGCGATGGTCTGTTCCGCATGGACCGTGTTCGCCTCGACGATCGTGAACTCGGCCGCCATCGCCGCGACCGGATTGAAGTTCCGCGCGCTCAACCGGAATCGTGCATTGCCGTACCGGTCTGCCTCGTGCGCCTTGACGAACGCGAACTTCGGCTTCAGCGGGAACTCGAGCACGTGCGGCCGTCCATCGATCAGCCTGGTCTCTTTCGGCTCCGGATAGATCGGTCCGTCCGCTGTGTGCTTGATCGGGAATCCGCCACTTGCGAGGTCCGTGCCGGCCGCGGTGGGAGTGTAGAAACCGCCCACGCCCGAACCGCCCGCGCGCAGCCGTTCGGCCAGGTTGCCCTGCGGCACCAGTTCGAGCTCGATCTCGCCGGCCAGGAACTGCTCGCCGAACACCGGGCTGGTCGGGAACGAGCAGGTGATCTTGCGGACGCGCCGTTCGATGATCAGCCGCCCGACACCGGCGGTCATGTCGTCGAAGGTGCCACCGTTGTTGGCGATGATGTGCAGGTCGCCGATGTCGCGCTCACAGATCCGAGCGATCAGCGACTCGGGCACGCCGGCGGTCCCGAATCCGCCCACGGCGATCGAGGTGCCCGAGGTGACGGTGGCGATGGCGTCGTCGATCGATGCGCATCTTGTTGATCATGCGTTCACCTGCGCGGCGCCCGGCCGGATCGCGACCGGCGTTACCGACGTCAGGTACTCCCAGCTGACGTTCGGGGCCAGCTCGACCAGGGTGACCCCATCGGAGCCGAGCTGGAAGACGCCCAGATCGGTGAACAGCCGGTCGACGACACCAGGCCCGGTCAGCGGCAGCGAACACCGCTCGACGAGCTTCGAGCGTCCGGCCCGGTCGAGGTGCCGCATGATGATCCAGACCTGGCGCGCGCCGGCGGCCAGGTCCATCGCTCCCCCGACGCCCGGCGTCTGCCCGGGCACCGTCCAGTTGGCCAGGTCACCGTTTACGGCCACCTCGTGACCGCCCATGATCGCGATGTCGATGTAGCCACCGCGCATCATCGAGAACGACAGGCTCGAGTCGAAGCAGGCGGCGCCCTCGCTCAGGGTCACGTAGTTCTTGCCGGCGTCGAGCAGGTCCTCGTCGCGCTGGTCCGGAGTGGCCATCGGGCCGAGGCCCAGGATGCCGTTCTCGGAATGGAACATGACCTCGTTGGCCGCGGGCACGTACGGGGCGATCTTCAGCGGCAGGCCGATGCCGAGGTTGACGTAGGACCCGTCCGGGATCTCCGTCGCGATCCGCTCGGCCATCTGGTTGGTGGTCCAGCCCACTTGGTCGACGGCCTCGGTCACAGATACGTCCTTCCGCCCAGCATCGTCGGTTTGGTCAGCTTCAGGTTACTGATGCTCCGATCGGCCCCGGCAAGGGCGGCGGAGCGCGGTTATGAGCCCGATCAGTAGAGTTTGGGCGTGAAGATTCAGGGAGCAGTACTAGAGAGCATCGGTTTGCCGCGCCCGTTCGAGCAGTCGGTCCCGATCCGGGTCGGTGAGCTGGATCTGGCCGAGCCCGGGCCGGGCGAAGTCCTGGTCCGCATCGAGGCCGCCGGCCTGTGTCATTCCGACCTCTCGGTGGTCGACGGCAACCGCATCCGGCCGATTCCGATCCTGCTCGGCCACGAGGCCGCCGGGATCGTCGAGCAGCTCGGCGCCGGGGTCGACGACATTGCCGTCGGCCAGCGGATCATCATGACCTTCCTGCCCCGCTGCGGCCACTGCGAGGCCTGCGCGACGAACGGCCTCACCCCCTGCATCAACGGCAGCGCGTCCAACGCCGCCGGCACGCTGCTCAGCGGTGGCCTTCGGCTGACCCGTGATGGCGAGACGATAAAGCACCACCAGGGCGTCTCGGGCTTCGCGACCCACTCGGTCGTCGACCGCCGCTCGATCGTGCCGGTCGATTCCGACGTGCCGCCCGATATCGCCGCGGTGCTGGGCTGCGCGATCCTCACCGGCGGTGGCGCCGTCATCAACGCCGGCAAGCCGGTCGCCGGACAGCGCGTCGTCGTGGTCGGCTTGGGTGGCGTCGGCATGGCCGCCCTGCTGACCGCACTCGCGATCGACGACGTCGAGGTCATCGCCGTTGACCCGCTCGAGTCCAAGCGCACCGCGGCCTCGGAGGCGGGCGCGCACGCCATCTACAGCCCGGACGAGGCGACCGAACTCGGCATCAAGGCACCGATCGTCATCGAGTGTGCCGGCAACATCCGCGCCTTCGAGACCGGCATCGCGCTGACCGGCATGGGCGGGCAGACCGATCACCGTCGGCCTGCCGTCGCCCGACGCGCGCGCCGCGGTATCGCCGATGGGCCTCGTCGCCGAGGGCCGCTCGATCGTCGGCAGCTATCTCGGCTCGGCCGTCCCCTCCCGCGACATCCCGGTCTTCGTCGACCTGTGGCGGGCGGGAAAGCTGCCGGCCGAGCGGCTGATCACGTCGACCATCGCCCTCACCGACATCAATGCCGGAATGGACGCGCTCGCCGACGGGCGGGCCATCCGCCAGATCATCCGCTTCGAGGACGGGCAGTGACTTCCACCCCGGACCGACCGGACGCGCGCCACCTGACCCGTTCGCACTTCGACGTGCTGTGGCCGGCCACGACGAGATGGGCCGACAATGACATGTACGGCCACCTCAACAACGCGGTCTATTACCAGCTCTTCGACACCGCCATCAATGGCTGGATGGAGCAGAACCTGGGCGTCGATCCGTTGACCCAGCCGATTCGGCCGCTGGTGGTCCAATCCAGCTGCCGCTACTACGTCGAGGCGCACTTCCCACAGACCCTGACCATCGGCCTTCGGGTCGCTCGCTTCGGGCGCACCAGCGTCACCTACGAGCTCGGTGTCTTCACCGGGGACGGTCCGCTGGTGGCCCACGGCGAGTGGGTGCACGTCTACACCGATCACGCCACCGGCCGTCCGGTGCCCATCCCGGACGAGGTCCGCGCGCTGACCCCGAACGCCCCGACCAGTTAACCCAGAGAGGTAGAGATCCATGGATCTGCAATTGACCGGCAAGCGGGCAATCATCACCGGTGGCAGCCGCGGCATCGGCTGGGCGGTCGCGGATGCGCTGGCTGCCGAGGGGGCCGACGTGGTGCTTGTAGCTCGCAACCAGGACGAATTGACCGGCGCGGCGGCGCGAATCGACCATGGCACCCGGGTGCTCACCAAGGTCGCCGACACCAACGACGACGAGGCCGTGCAGCGCCTGGTCGACGAGGTCGTCCGCGAACTCGGCGGCGTCGACATCCTCGTCAACGGGGCCGCGCGCCCGGGCGGCGGCGGTGGGGCTCCACCGAAGCTGGCCGAGCTGACCGACGACGCCATCCGTAGCGACTTCGAGACCAAGGTGCTCGGCTACCTGCGCTGCATCCGCGCGGTCGCTCCACACATGCAGGCCCAGCACTGGGGACGCATCATCAACATCAGTGGCCTCGCCGCCCGATCGGCCGGCACCGTGTCGGGCTCGCTGCGCAACGCCGCCGTGGCCTCGATGACCAAGAACCTGGCCGATGAACTCGGCCCGGACGGCATCAACGTGACCGTCGTGCATCCGGGGATGACGGTCACCGAGCGCACCCCCGGCATGGTCACCGCGCTCGCCGAATCAAGTGGCATCACCGAAGCCGAAGCGACCACCAAGATGGCAGCCAACATCAGCATCGGCCGGCTGATCACCGCGGCCGAGGTGGCGACGGTCGTGACGTTCCTGGCCTCACCGCTCAGCGTGTCGATCAACGGCGACGCGATCGCCGCTGGCGGTGGGGCCAAGGGCCCGATCTACTACTGAGCCGGAGCGTGCGCGGAACGGCGCTGGTTTAGTCGCGGGCAGTTTTGGACATCCCCTCGGCATGCTTATGGACATCGTAATTGCGCTCATCATCGTCGTCATCGCCGCCGCCCTCGGCCTCACGGTCCACCCTCTCCTGTGGTTCATCGTGATCGTCGCCGTGCTGTGGCTGTTCGTCCGTCGCGGCAGCTGGTCCAGCCGCTAGTTGGTTAACCTTCCCGGCATGGTCACCAAGCCCATCCGGGCCGTCTACTTCGACATCGGCGAGACGTTGGTCGACCGCAGCCGCGAGTACGCGGCGGTGGCGCGGTCGGTCAACGTCTCGCCCAACACCTTTTCGGCCGTTCTCGGCGCGATGATCGCGCAGGGCGGCGGCGTCGACGAGACGTTCGCGCACTTCGGGATCACCCGCGAGGCCAGCCGCGCGATCGCGTCGGTGCCGATCACCGACGAAGACCTGTACCCGGACGCGCGGCAAACCTGCAGCGCTTGCACGACGCGGGACTCAGGATCGGCGTCGTCGGCAATCAGCCCTCCGGTGTCGCCGACGAGCTGCGCGCGCTCGACCTGCCCGTCGATGAGATCGCGACGTCCGCCGAGTGGGGCGTCAGCAAACCGAGTCCCGCCTTCTTCGATCGGATCATCGCGTCGGCCGCGCGTCGACGCCGAGCAGATCGTGTACGTCGGCGATCAACTCGAGAACGACGTGGTCGCCCCGCTCCGGGCCGGCCTGCAGCCGATCCGCCTACTTCGCGGACCCTGGGGCGCGCTAGCCCGCGACGTGACCATCGAGGCGCAGTGCCTGGCCGTCGTCGGCAACCTCGGCGAGCTGGCCGACCTTCTGACCGGTGCAACCGGACGGCTTGAGCCGCCGACGGCTCAGGCCGCCGCAACCGCGATCGGGCCGTAGAACGCGGTCGTCCGGGTCGACAAAAAGTTCCAGATCAGACCGGCGCCGGCGACGTTCGAGCCGACCAGGTCAGCGCGTCGGCCACTCGTGGTCGAGCCCGCCGTAGACGACGCCGACCACGGCGGCGCCCGAGGTGCACGCCGCCCAAGTGGTCGCTACCGCTGTCCCGATCGCGAGCGCTGCGGTGGGTGTACTACCGCAACCGTCGTAGGCCCGCCAGGTCACCAGCGCCGCATTGAAGGGAATGCGCGGATTCTCGGTGTGACCCTGCTGGGGCAACTCCGGATCCTTGGCGCCGATCGCGATCAACATCGGCACCGCTGCCGCTGATTTGCAGCCGACCAGCGGCGTAGCGCCCACGATCGCCGCCGCGCTGAACAGTCCCGGCTGACTGGCACAGGACCTCGTAGGCGAGCTTGCCGCCGTTGCTGAATCCGACGAGGTAGGACGTCGAGATCGAATACGTCGAGTGAACGGCCGCGGTCACCGCCGGCACGAAGCCGACGTCGTCCACGCCGACATAGCCCGCCGTGCTGCAACAACCGTCGACGCCGACATTCCACGACTCGCCGTACCCGGCCGGGTAGACCAGAATCGCGTCGCCCCGCTCGACCACCGGCATCAGTTCGTCGCGGTCGGCCTCTTGCGTCGGCGACGCGCTGACGCCGCCCAGCACGACGATCAGGGGCAGCGGCCCGGTCACCCGGGCGGCGCGATCACGAGGTAGCCGCGACTCAGACCGTCGATGCGAACCGTCGACGCGGTGACCACGGTGGTCGGGCCGGCCGAGATCTGCAGGTCGGTCAGGCTCACCGATCCGTGCGGATTGCCGGCGCCAGTGACGTCGGGCACCCCGTTGATCGGTTTCGAGCCCGCCGTACTGGGTATGCCCGAGAAGGCACGGGCGCTCGCAGCGACCGCTCCGGACGTGGAAATCAGCACAATTGCGACGACCAACACGCCCGGCCGGCGACCAGTTCGGCGCCGGCGGGAGTCGGAGCGTCGGCATCGAGGCCGACCCGGACGTCGCACTACCCGAGGGTGCGCCCCGGTGGGACGGTCGCAAAGGAGCTGGGTCACATTCACGGACACCGCTCAGGCCGCTCACATGTGGCGCGTCGGCCGCTCACAGCTGCGGGCACCAAGGTTTCTTTGGTGGGCACGAAGGACCGGCGCAGAGCACGCGAGCGCCGAGAGCGCTGATCGCTAGCCGGGCCGATCCGCCCACGGCGCGCGGACCTACCTCGAGGACGCCCGCAGCGATCGCGTCGTCACCTTCGCGGAACTGGATCAGGCGCGTCGGCATTGGGCCGCGGTCCTCGATGACGCCGACGTGCCGCCGACGCCTGCGTCCTGCTCGACGTCGAAGACCCGCTCGACTTCAGCCTCGCGTACCTCGGCGTCATCGCCGCCGGCCGCTGTGTGGTCCCGGTCGACCCGGCCATGCCCGACGGAGAGTTCGCCCGCGCCCTCGCATTGCTGCGGCCCGCCGCGGTCATCGGACGTCGCGCGACCGGGCACCGAAACGATCCCGCACTTCGACGCCACGCACTCGCCGACGCGGCCCCAGCCGACCGCCCGGCCGACCCCGCGCCGATCCGGGCGCCTGCGGCTGCGGACCTCCGGATCGACCGGCGAACCGAAGATCGTCGAACTGACCGAGGCTCAGCTGCTGCACGTCGCTCGGGCGCGTCGCCGAGCACAACGAACTGACCACCGCCGACCGCGGCTTCAACCCGCTGCCGCTGTTCCACATCAACGGTGAGGTCGTCGCCCTACTCGCATCCCTGGTCGCCGGCAGCACCCTGGTGCTCGATCGGCGCTTTCACCGCGACGGCTTCTGGTCGCTCATCGAGACGCGCCGGATCACCTGGATCAACGCGGTGCCGGCGATCCTGACGATCCTGAGCCGCGAGCCGATCCCGCCGCGCCCGCCGGCGCTGCGGCTGGTCCGGTCGGCCTCGGCCGCGCTGCCGCAGGCCGTCCGCGAGACTCTGACCGACGCACTCGGCGAGATCCTGCTCGAGAGCTACGGCATGACCGAGGCGGCCAGCCAGATCACGGCCACCACTCCCGGCGTGGCCGCCCCGGCCGGATCCGCCGGTCGGCCGGTCGGCGTCGAGTTGCAGGTGCGCACCGACGACGGCTCGCCGGCGACGGTCGAACGAGATCGGCCGAGTCTGGCTCCGCGGCCCCGGCATCATCACCGGCTACGTCGACGGACGGTCGGCTGACCGCTTCGACGCCGACGGTTGGCTCGACACCGGCGATCTGGGCCGTCAGGACGACGACGGCTACCTCTTCCTCGTCGGGCGGACCGATGACGTGGTCAATCGGGGCGGTCAGCTGGTCTACCCGCGCGAGATCGAAGAGGTGCTGCTCGCCCACCCGGCCGTGCTCGACGCGATCGTCGTCGGGCGTCCCGACGAGATCCTCGGCGCCGTCCCGGTCGCCTACGTGATCGCCCAACCGTCGAGTGCGGTGGGAACGGGTGATGACCGCGACCAGCTGGTCGAGGATCTCGTGCAGCGATGTCACGACCAGCTCAGTCGCTACAAGCGCCCGGCGGCCGTCCTTATCGTCGACGATCTGCCCCGCGCCGCGACCGGAAAGATCCGCCGTAGCGAAGTTCGGCAGGCCGCGATGGACGAGTCCCGCAAGGTCGGCTCGATCGCATGACCGCCACGATGACGCACGAGCGTTCGACTCAGCGCCGCGGCCACGTCTACGAGGCCGATGTCGTCCGAGTCCTCACCTTCGCTTGCGTCATCGCCGTCCACACTATCTCGCACACCGAATCCGACACGAGCGTGCCGGCCAACGGCGTCGAGATGCTGCTGCACTTCACCCGCGAGGCGTTCTTCGCACTGACCGGGTTCGTCCTGCTGCACCAGAGCCTCAGCCGTCCTGAGCCGCTGGCGGCGCGAACGTTCTGGCGGCGCCGGATCGTCGTCGTCGGCGTGCCGTATATCGCCTGGTCGGTCATCTACACCGGCATCGAGGCCACGACGAGCTTCGGGACGTGGACCTCGGAGCTGCGTCATCTCGGCTCCAACCTGGCCTACGGCACCGCCTGGTACCACCTGTACTTCCTGCTCGTGTCGATGCAGATCTACCTGCTGTGGCCGCTCATCGACCGACTGGTCCGAGCCACGGCGCGACACCACTTCGCTGCTTCTGTCCGTGAGCGCCGTCGCTGCAGCTGTTGCTGCTCGGCCGGCAGATGTACGCCGGCCCGCAACACGGTTGGCTCGGCTTCGTCGCCGACCATCAGGACGCGCTGATCACCAGCTACCAGTTCTATGTATTGCTCGGCGCGGTGGCGGCATTCCACCTCGATCAGGTCCGCGCGTTCACCCGTAGGCACCGGACCGGGATCGTCACGGCCGTCCTCGCGACCGCGGTCGCCACCGAGGCCTGGTACCTCGTCGCCGAGCACCGACGGCATGACGCCCATCAAGGCGTCGGACGTGCTGCAGCCGGTGATGCTGGTGTGGTCGATCGCCGCGCTCGCCGGCCTGTTCCTGATCGGCACCCGATACGCCGAGGGTCGCGTCGCCGACAGCCGGCTCGACCGTTCGCTGGCGCTCGCCTCGGACCGTTCGTTCGGTGTCTTCCTGGTCCATCCCCTGATCCTCTGGCTGCTGCTCAAGGGCCAGGCCAGGTGGCTGCCCGGCCTGCACGGTGTCGTGCTGACCGTCCTCGCCTACCTGCTCGTGGTCGCCGGCTCGCTGGTCGCGACCGAACTGTTCCGGCGCTCGCCGGCCAGTTTGCCTCTCACCGGTCGGCGTGTTCTGCGCCGGCGCACCACCACCGCACTTCCCGCTCCACATCACGGCACGAAAAGAGAGGAACCAGAAAATGCAATCGACGACGCTGACGCTCCCCGAACGGGACTTCAAACCACGGGCCACGGGCATGACCATGGTGATCGATACCGGAATGCCCACGCACTACTTCTCTGACGTCGTCTCGAGCTTCAGCGGCCTGATCGACGTCGTCAAGCTCGGCTGGGGCACCGCACTGGTCACCGACGACCTCAAGTACAAGATCGACGCGCTGAAGGATGCGCACGTCGACTACTACTTCGGCGGCACCCTGTTCGAGAAGTTCGTCTCGCAGGGTCGCTACGACGACTGGCGCCGCTTCGTCGACCGCTTCGAGTGCCGAAAGGTCGAGATCTCGAACGGCACGATCCCGTTGACCAACAGCGAGAAGGCCGAATACATCCGCCGCACCGCTCCCGACTACGAGGTATTCAGCGAGGTCGGTTATAAGGAGTCCGAGCGCTCGGAGTCGATGAACTCCCTCGACTGGACCACCTACATCGACGAGGACCTCGCCGCCGGCGCGACCAAGGTGATCACCGAGGCCCGCGAGAGCGGCAAGAGCGGCATCTGCCGATCGAACGGCGAGCTGAAGACCGACCTGATCGATCACATCGCCGACTCGGGCGTCGACATCAACAAGCTGCTCTTCGAGGCCCCGAACAAGGACCTGCAGATCACGCTCATCCGACGCTTCGGCGCCAACGTGAACCTCGGCAACATCGCCGCCACCGACATCGTCTCGCTCGAGACCCTGCGCCTGGGCCTGCGCGGCGACACGCTGCTCGATTGGGACGACTCGTTCGAGGCGGCTCGCCATGCGTGAGACGAGGGATGCCTTCCACCTCGCGATCCCGGCGCTGGACCTGGACGAGGCGTACGACTTCTACGTGACCGGGCTGGGCTGCAAACTGGCCCGCCGATACAACGATCGGATAACGCTTGACTTCTTCGGCGACCAGGTCGTCTGCCACCTCACCGAGACGGTGAGCCCGCAAGAGGGCTTATATCCCCGACATTTCGGGGTGACTTTTCGGGAACAAGCGGATTGGAACCGGCTTCGGCAACTGGCCGAAACGCGCAAGCTCCCGTTCTTCGCCCAACCTTTCTTAAGATTCCAAGGAATGGTCGAGGAGCACGAAACCTTTGTTTTGCAAGATCCGTCACATAACCTGCTGGAATTCAAGTACTACGCCGACCCGCGGATGATGTACTGACGCCCGCTTAGCCGAGAACTGGAGGGGACGATGTCACGCCCCTTCGTCTCACCCCGGCGCCGTCTGCGTCTTGCTCGTCATCGCCCTCAGCGTGCTAACCCTCGGCTTCGGCGCCTTCTTCGCCAGCGCTGCGTTGAGGTCGGGTGCGCCTCGATCGTCAGCGGCCGCGGCCGTACCAAACACCGTCACCAAGGTGCGCGCGCGAGCGGCCGCCCCGCCGGTGATCGCAGAGCGCGGCGCCGACCGTTCATGACGTCCTGTTCGTGGGCGCGTCCTATACCGCCGGCCTCGGCGCGACTCCTTCAACCAACGGCTACGCCTACGATGTCGGCCGGATGCCGGGCTGGCGCACTCAGGTCGACGGGGTCGCCGGGACCGGATTCCTCAACCGGGGCCCGTTCAATCAGGGGACGTTCGCCGACCGAATCCCGCTACTGCCGACGACACCGCATCCCGATCTCATCGTCTTCCAGGGCGGCCGTAACGATGTCAGCTACCCGAGCGCGCAGTTGCGGGCCGCGGTCATCAACACTGCCGACCTGACCCGCAAACGGTTCCACGGGGCCCAGCTCGTGTTCCTCGGGCCGATCCCGGCCAAGGTGCCTGCGCCGGCTGACGAGGTCACCGTCGAGCGGACCCTGCGCTCAGCCGCGGCCGCCTGCCACGCGATCTTCATCGACCCGATCGAGCAGGCGTGGATCACGCCGAGCAACGAGAGCGGCTACGCCGGGCCGGTGCCGGCCCACCCCGACAACGAGGGCTACGCATACATCGCGCAGCGATTGGTCGCGGACCTCCAGCAGTTGTACCCGGACAACGGCCAGGTCTGACCGCACCAGTCCTGCCTCGAGCTCGGCCGGCTCGAGGTCGCCCGAGTTGGCGCGCGGCTCGCGGGCGGATCCCGAGCACCGTGGTGACCGTCATAAGGTGTTTGTTAGCCACAGCCGATGTTTATCCGGCAAACTAACCCCGAGGCGTGGCGGGGGCGCGTCTCTTACCCCCCGGAGACAGCCCCGCCACGTCTCGCCCCAGCCGTCGTCAAGCGGCCGTCATCGCTGAGCCGTCGCTACGGGACCGGTCCCATGTTGTGTCTCGGATTGCGGGCCTGCGTCCAGCCCAGCACCGCACTGACCGCTCGCACAGCGCTGACCGTGGGCCCGACCTCGTGCACCCGCAGCATCCGGGCACCCTGGAGCACGCACATCGTGGCCATCGCGACGCTCCCGGCGACGCGCTGGTCGATCGGCGCGTCCAGCGCCTCGCCGATGAAGTCCTTGTTCGACACCGCCACGAACAACGGGTACTGCAGCGACGCGATCTCGGGCAGCCGTCGAGTCAGTTCGAGTGAATGGGCGGTGTTCTTGTGCAGGTCATGGCCCGGATCGATGATGATCTTCTCGGCCGGAACGCCGGCGTCGAGCGCATCGGCGATCCGCTGTCCCAGGAACGTGCGCACCTCGGCCACGACGTCGTCGTAATGCGGCCGGGTGATCGCCGTGCGGGGCGGTGCGGCGCTGTGCACCAGAACGATGGCCATGCCCGTCCGCGCCACCACCGCGGCCATCTGCGGGTCGTACAGACCCGATGTGTCGTTGACGACGTCGGCGCCGACCCCGAACGCGTGCTCGGCCACGACGCTGCTGGTCGTGTCGACCGAGATCACGACGTCGGATTCGCGCCGGATCGCCTCGACCACTGGTACGACCCGGTCGATCTCGTCCTCGACGGTCACCGTCGGCCCCGGCCCGAAGGGCGCTCCGCCGACGTCGATCCAGTCGGCGCCGTCGGCAACCTGGGCGAGTGCGGCCGCGACGCAGGCGTCGAGGCCGAACGTCGAACCGCGGTCATAGAACGAGTCGGGCGTGCGGTTCACGATCCCGACGACCGCGACGCTCCGATCGAAGTCGAAGGTGCGCGATCCCAGGGTGACCACGGGCTGAAATAGCTCCGGCCGATAGGACGAAGGCAGCGGACCCGCCCCGCTGCGTACTGACTGCACGCTCCCCCGGCTGGACTCGAACCAGCAACCCTTCGATTAACAGTCGAATGCTCTGCCAATTGAGCTACAGGGGATTGACATGAACAGCAGGCAGGATATCCCATCCGCCCGGGCGGCTTTCGCCACGTTAGGGTTAAGCCACCGCATCGAGCCGTCGGGGCCCAAAGGAGAGTCGCATGAAGATCCCATTTCTGATCGGAGCGGCGACCGGTTACGTCCTAGGGGCCCGAGCCGGTCGCGAGCGGTATGAGCAGATCGTCCGCCTGGCCCGCAAGACCGCCGGCAGCCAGACGATCCAGTCGACGGCCGGTGTACTGCAGGCCCAGTTGGACGGGCTGGCCGACCGGGCCCGCGCAGCCGTGGCCGACAAGCTTCCCGGTCACCTCGGCGATCACCTGGCGCGAACGACGGCCACGACACCGGTCAACGGCACGGCCCGCCGCTACTGAGTCTCGATCTCGTGCTGGCGACTGCGGCGAGCACCCAGGACCTCGTCGATCATCCTCGCGGATCTCGGGCGTGTCGGGTACGCCGGGTTCGAGGCGGGCCCACCAACTGACGCCGTCGCGGCCGGGTACCCGGCGCCCCACGACGCGCATGGCGATGTCGGCCCCGGTGACCAACTCGGAGCTGACCACCCCGGACTGAACCCGCTGACGGATCGTCGGCGGCAGGTCGCGGGCCTCGCTGAGTTGCACTGAAACCGGCTGCCGATCCACCAGCAGCAGGTCGTCGATCAGGTCGGCCTCGACGACCGTCACGGTGGCGTCCGACCAGGTTGCCTTGTCGATGAGTTCCCAGTTGATGCGTCGCGGACCGTCCGGAAACGGCCACCACAGCCCGAACCGGCTGGCCATCAGCACCTGGCCGTCGACCGTCGGCGCCCACGAGATGACCCGGTCGTCGTGGTCGAGCAGTGCCCGAAGTTCGGCCGGCGCCTGGCCGCGCGAGAAGAGCTTCATACGTTGCCGATCGCGCGTTCGCCGAGCAGCCGCACGTGTCCTTCGAGGGTGATCAGCTCCCCGAAGGCGCGGTTGTAGTCGTCCGGTTGTTCGAGCGGGTTGATCCGCTGCACGCGGGCCTTGAGCTTGACGATCTCGCGGGCACCGACGATCCACTGGAGCCGGGCGATGATGGCGTCGGCGTAACGCTCCTGATTGAGCACGACGTCGCGCAGCGGTTCCACGCCGAGCCCGTTGATCAGCGCGCGGGCCGAGTCTTCGGTCGCGGCCTCCTCGACCGCTCCGATCCACGCGGCCCCGCCGGCCGACGAGGCACAGCCACCGGCCCGTTCGATCGCGGTCCGGACCTCCTTGTGGACGGGCACCAGGAAGGCATCCTCGGGCAGCACGTCGAACTGCGGGCCGGCCACCGCCGGCAGCTGCAGGGCGACCTTGAGCACCTCGCGCTCGACCAGCGCCACCGATTCGTCGATCCGGGCCGCCGGGGTCGGGAGCAGGCGCAGCCGCGGCGCCCTTGCCCTGGCCGGTGCGGACCAGTCCCCGGACGCGGGCCACGACCCGGTTCGGGTCGTCGACCCCGGCCAACCCGGCGAGCCGGCGGGCGTACTCGTCGCGCAGGAGTGATCCTTGATCTGGGCCACCAGCGGCACGCCGCGGTCGAGCGCGTTCGCCCGTCCCTCGGCGGTGTCGAGATCGAAGCGGCCGACCGACGTACGCGAGCACGAACTCGACCAGCGGGATGCGCTTGGCGACCAGGTCGCGAACCGCGAGATCGCCGGACTTCTGCCGCAGCTCGCACGGGTCCAGGCCCGCCTCCTCGATCGCGACGAAGGTCTGGGCCATGAACTTCTGCTCGTCGTTGAACGCCCGCTCGGCCGCCCGCATGCCGGCCGCGTCGCCGTCGAAGGTGAAGATGACCTCGCCGGTGAACGCGTCGGAGTCCATCAGCAGCCGCCGGATGATCCCGATGTGCTCGGTACCGAAGGCGGTACCGCAGGTGGCCACCGCGGTGGTGACGCCCGCGAGGTGGCAGGCCATCACGTCGGTGTAGCCCTCGACGACGACGGCTCGGTGTTCGCGGGCGATCTCCTTCTTGGCCAGGTCGACGCCGTAGAGCAGCTGGCTCTTCTTGTAGATCGGCGTCTCGGGAGTGTTCAGGTATTTGGCCTCGACCATGTCGTCGTCGAAGAGTCGGCGCGCCCCGAACCCGACGACGTCACCCGACAGGTCGCGGATCGGCCAGAGCAGCCGCCGGTGGAAGCGGTCGATCAACGAGCCGCGCTGCGACGGTCGGGCCAGGCCCGCAGTGGTGAGCTCGGCCGCGGTGAAGCCGGCCTGCATGAGGTGTTTCGTCAGGGCGTCCCACGTGCCCGGGGCAAAGCCGCAGCCATAGGTCGCCGCGACCGACTCATCGAATCCGCGCTCCTTGAGGAAGTCGCGCGCCACCTGAGCCTCGGGCGTACGCAGTTGCTCGGCGTAGAACGCCGCCGCCGCGGCGTGCGCGGCGACCAGTCGGGCTCGCTGTCCCTGCGGCCGGGTCGGCGCCGATCCGCCCTCGACGTAGCGCAGCACGACGTTGGCGCGCGAAGCCAGGCGCTCGACGGCGTCGGTGAAGGTGAGGTGCTCGATCCGCTCGAGGAAACGGATCACGTCGCCACCCGCTCCGCACCCGAAGCAGTGGAAAACGCCCCTGGACGGCGACACCGACAGAGACGGCGACTTCTCGTCGTGGAACGGGCAGATCCCTTTGAGATTGCCGCCGCCGGCGTTGCGCAGCTGGACGTGCTCACCGATCACATCGTCGATCGGCGACTTCTCGCGCACCAGGGCGATGTCCTCGTCGCGGATCCGCCCTGGCCATGGAACGAGTTTAAGCGCGACAACTGACGACGCAGCGGAGCCGGCGGGTTGGAGGTCATCGTTGACACCGCGGCAGCCGTTCTCACGGCGGGTCGCGCTGCTCCGGTGTCGACGTCGCTCGCGCCGAACCGCTCAGCGACCGATCAGGCGAGCGTGCCATGCCACCGCGGCCGGATCCGTCAGCAACGCGACCTGATCGATCACGACGCGCAGCCGGGCCGCATCGTTCGCCGCCTCGTGCCAGGTCGCCGCCTGTACCGAATCGAGCGTGCCGGGCGCACCGTCGAGCAGGGCGCCGACCAGCTCCGTCAGCAGTACGCGCTGCGCGGCGAGGCGTTCGAGTGCGCCCGGGCGGCGCATCACGTAGTGCGCCGCCACCGCTTTCAGCAGCGCGCACTCGGCCACGATCGTGTCGGGGACGATCAGGTTCGCCTCGTAGCGTCGCACCGGTCCGCCGTAGCGGGCCCGGGTGGCCGCCGCGGCGGCTCCGGCGAAGCGGCCGGTCAGTTCGCTGGTGGCCCGCTTGGCCGCGGCTTGTGCCGCGTAGGAGCCGTCGTAGCCGGCCAGGTCTTTGATCGTCGGCAGGTCGAGCAGCGCATCGAGGACGGGCGCGAGCTGATCGACCGGCCACGGTGAGTACAGCTCGGCCGCCACGGCGCAGAGCTGCTCGCGCGACGTCTGGTCGATCGAGCCGAGCCGGATGTGACCGCCGTGGATACCGTCCTCGACGTCGTGGACCGAGTAGGCGACGTCGTCGGACCAGTCCATGATCTGCGCCTCGAGGCAGCGCGCTTGCGGGTCATCGTCCGGCGCGCCCAGGCGGACCCAGTCGAACGCCTCGCGGTCATCGACGTAGACGCCGAACTTCGGCCGGCCGGGCCGGCGCGGCCATGGATACTTGCTGACCGCGTCGAGGCTGGCGCGGGTCAGGTTCAGGCCGGCCGGACGGCCGCCGGCAGTGATGACCTTGGGTTCGAGCCGGGTCAGGATGCGCAGCGTCTGCGCATTGCCCTCGAAGCCGCCGATAGGCGCAGCGATCGCGTCCAGGGCCTCCTCGCCGTTGTGCCCGAACGGCGGATGACCCAGGTCGTGCGCGAGACCGGCCGCGTCGACGACGTCCGGATCGGCGCCCAGCTCGGCGCCCAGCTCGCGGCCGATCTGGGCCACCTCGAGGGAGTGGGTGAGCCGCGTCCGGGGGAAGTCGTCCTCACCCGGTCCGACGACCTGGGTCTTGGCGGCGAGTCGGCGGAAGGCGAACGAGTGCAACACCCGGGCCCGGTCGCGCGCGAACTCGCCCCGCCAGCCCGACTGGGCGGCATCGCGTTTGTCGGGTTCGGTGAACTGCCGCTGGGCGTCGAAGGCGCTCATCGATCGGACGGCCTCAGACTTGATCTTCGACCCATTGCGCGAATCGCAGCAGCGTGTCGATCCAGACGCCGACGGTGTACTTCAACTGCTCGCGGGTGACGCCGGCCTCGAAGTCGTGACACTGTTCGGCGCAGATGCCGACCATGCCGTCGTCGGGCAGGACGGTGTAGGCCTTGGGGAAGAGCCGCGTGCGGTTCCAGTCGTCGAGCATCAGCGCGACGGTCGGGCGCAGGTCGACCGAGAAGCGACGGTTCAGATACAGCCGGGCCTGCAGCACCTCGTGCTTGTCGCCGTAGTAGAAGAAGAAGACGTTGCAGCTCTCCCACCGGACGGTCAGATCCCCGTCGTCGTCGGTCGTGTGCTTGAGCCCATATTCGTCGAGGATCTGGGTCAGCAGGGCGTTGGACGGCAGCACCGGAGTGCCATTGCCGGCGCCCGCGAAAGGTCGCGCGACAGCGGCCAGGCTGTCGTCGCGAGTTCGGCGGCGAAACACCCTGTCAACCTACCGGGATTGGCCCGCGACCGCCCGACTCAGCTCGACCTAGTCCAAAACCGGCCTACTCCGGCCTACACCGGCCTACACCGACCTACTCAGTGAGCTGCTTGTCGCTGACCGACCGGCCGGCCTCGAGCCGTGAGATCGGCACCCGGAACGGCGAGCACGACACGTAGTCGAGCCCGATCGATTCGAAGAAATGGACCGAATCGGGGTCGCCACCGTGCTCGCCACAGATGCCGAGCTTCAGGCTGGGACGATGCGAACGTCCCTTCGCGGTAGCGATCCGCATCAGTTCGCCGACGCCGTCACGGTCGATCGACTCGAACGGGCTGACGCCGAAGATGCCCTTCTCGAGGTAGGCCGAGAAGAAGGCGCCCTCGACGTCGTCGCGCGAGAAGCCCCACGTCGTCTGGGTCAGGTCGTTCGTGCCGAAGGAGAAGAACTCGGCCGAATCAGCGATCTGATCGGCCGTCAGCGCGGCCCGCGGCAGCTCGATCATGGTGCCGACGAGGAACTCGAGGTGCACGCCGGTCTCGCTGCGGACCTCGCGGGCCACCTGGATGATCTCGTGCTTGATCGCGTCGAGCTCCTGGACGGCGCCGACGAGCGGAATCATCAGCTCGACGCGCGGTACCCCGCCGGCCCGAATCCGCTCGGCCGCAGCCTCGAGCGCCGCCCGTGACTGCATCGCGAACAGCCCAGGGATCACCAGGCCGAGGCGGACGCCCCGCAGGCCCAGCATCGGGTTCTGCTCGTGCAGCCGGTGGACGGCCTGCAACAGGCGCAGGTCGTTCTCGCGGGGCTCGCCGCGAGACTCGGCAACCGCGACCCGGACCGAGAGTTCGGTGATGTCGGGCAGGAATTCGTGCAGCGGCGGGTCGAGCAGCCGGATGGTGACCGGCAGCCCGTCCATCGCCTCGAACAGCTCGACGAAGTCCTGGCGCTGCAGCGGCAACAGGGCCTTGAGCTGCGCGTCGCGCTCGGCGTCGGTGTCGGCCAGGATCAGATGCTCGACCAGCTGGCGGCGCTCGCCGAGGAACATGTGCTCGGTGCGGCACAGGCCGATGCCCTGGGCGCCGAAGCGCCGGGCCCGGGCCGCGTCCTCGGGGTTGTCGGCGTTGGCCCGTACGGCCATCCGCCGGCGTCCGTCCGCGTGCTTCATGATCCGGTCGACCGCCGCGACCAGCTCGTCGCCGATCGCGGTCTCGTCACCCTCGAAGTAACGGACCACCGGAGAATCGACCACCGGCACCTCGCCGAGGAAGATCTCGCCGGTGGTGCCGTCGACCGAGATGGTGTCGCCCTCGTGGACCTCGACGCCACCGGGCGCCCGGAAGCTGCGGCGCTTGGTGTCGACGTCGAGGGTCTCGGCGCCACATACGCAGGTCTTGCCCATGCCTCGGGCGACGACGGCCGCGTGGCTCGTCTTGCCGCCCCGGCTGGTCAGGATCGCGTTGGCGGCGATCATGCCGCTGAGGTCGTCCGGGTTGGTCTCGCGGCGGACCAGGATGACCGGCTCGCCCGACCGCGACCACTTGACCGCGGTGTAGGAGTCGAAGACGACCCGACCGACGGCGGCGCCCGGGGACGCATTGAGTCCCTGGGCGATCTTCTTGCGCGGCGCGCTGTCGTCGAAGCGCGGGAACATCAGCTGGCCGAGCTGGGCGCCGGTGACGCGCTGAATCGCTTCGTCCATGTCGATGAGGCCTTCGTCGACCAACTGCGTCGCGATCCGGAACGCGGCCGCCGCGGTGCGCTTACCTACGCGGGTCTGCAGCATCCACAGCTTGCCGCGCTCGATGGTGAATTCGATGTCGCACAGATCGCGGTAGTGCCCCTCGAGCGTGGCCATGATGCCGACCAGCTCGTCGTAGGACTTGGCGTCGAGCTCGGCCAGATCGGTCAGCGCGATGGTGTTGCGGATACCGGCGACGACGTCCTCACCCTGCGCGTTCTGCAGGTAGTCGCCGTAGACGCCGGTGGCGCCGGACGCGGGATCGCGGGTGAAGGCGACGCCGGTGCCGGACTTCATGTCGAGGTTGCCGAACACCATCGAGCAGATGTTGACCGCGGTGCCCAGATCGGCCGGGATCCGCTCCTGCCGGCGGTAGATGACCGCTCGCTCGGTGTTCCAGGAGTCGAAGACGGCCCGGACGGCGAGGTCCATCTGCTCGCGCGGGTTCTGCGGGAACTGCCGACCCGCGTGCTTCACTACCAGGTCCTTGTACGTCTCGACCAGCTGGCGAAGATCGTTCGCGTCCAGATCGAGGTCGATCAACGTCCCTTTGGCGTGCTTGGCCGCCTCGAGTGCATCTTCGAAATGCTCGCCGTCGATACCGAGAACCGTCTTGCCGAACATCTGAATGAGACGGCGGTAGGAGTCGAATGCGAAACGCTCATTGTCGGTCTGCGCAGCCAATCCACGCACCGATTGGTCATTCAGCCCGATGTTGAGGACCGTCTCCATCATGCCGGGCATGGAGAATCGAGCGCCCGACCGCACCGAGACCAACAGCGGATCATCCGACTGGCCCAACTGCTTACCCATGGCCTGCTCTAGTGCGGCGAGGTGCTCGGACACCTCGTCGGCGAGCTCGGCCGGTTCGCGGCCCGACTTCAGGTAGGCCTTGCAGGCCTCGGTCGTGATGGTGAATCCGGGCGGCACGGGCAGTCCGAGATTGGTCATCTCGGCCAGGTTCGCACCCTTGCCACCGAGCAGGTCTCGCAGGTCGCGGTTACCCTCGGAGAAGTCGTAGACGTACTTCAAAATGTGCCGCCGTTCAGTCGGGGAACACGCTTAAGGATCGCTCGTGCGTGGTTCCAGGGCTGGACCAAGTTCCTTATAGTGACACGGCTTTAGCGCCAATACCGACCTCTCGGTCTTGGATCACATTGGCGGTAATTTGACGTTGCCGACAACAAATCCCCTAGTCATCGGCCGCGACCGCTGCGGGGACGAAATTTAGGGTATTTAATCCGGCAACACCGGGCGTTTCGCCGGGTAGTGTCGCCGCTGTGTTCGCCCTGCTGGTCCGGTTCGAGGTGGCGCCCCAACATATTGCCGCCTTTGACGAATTAACCTCTCGAACGCTCGCCGCGATCGTGAAACACGAGCCCGGTACGGTCATTTACCTCACTCATGAGCGCCGCGACCGTCCGACCGAGCGGGTCTTCTATGAGGCCTACGCCGATCAGGCTGCGTTCGATGCCCACGAGACCGGCCCGCACACGGTGGCGTTCCTGGCCGAGCGGGCGCCGTACCTCATCAAGGATCCCGAAGTGTGGTGGCTGACGTCGATCAACGGCGTCCACTGAACGTCCACCGAAAGCGCCCCGTTCTGCGGCCCTGGACGGCCGGACCGCAGAACTGGGCAAATCGCTGCTGGTTATTTACTTCGGGTCGTCGATCGCTCCATCGCCCGCCAGCCACTCGTCCTCGCGCTTGTGGAAAGCGACCAAGTCATCCCACCGGTCATCGCCGAGCAGGTTTAGGTTCAGATTCACGCCCCGCTTGGCCTGGGCATAGCCGAGGAATTGGTAGGACGGGCGCATCTTGGCCAGCAGCTCCTGATCCAGCTCGGGAACCTGACCGGCGACGGACGGACGCAGCTCGTCCCACTCGAACAGCACATGGAAGGTCAACAGCTTCCACTGCCCGTGCTGGTTGACCGCCCGCGAGAAGAAGCGGCAGTAGGTGTGGACGTCGACACTGATGCCGCCCATCTCACGGCGACCGAAGATCTTGGCCGGGCTCTCGATGTTGGCCCGATCGCCGTTGACCTCGGCGTAGGCCGGGAACACCCAGTGCTTTCCGCCGGTCGTAGGACCGCTCGGGGAGTCACCCATGAGCTCGCGGGTCGAGTCGACATAGGCCTGGCCGCCGATGCCGTCGTACCAGGTCGTGCGGACCCAGGCGTTCTCGTGGAAGCACTCGGCCATGACGTCGAATCGTCGCTGGTCACGCGCGAAACGCTCTCGCCGGACGAGATCGAACAGTTCTTGGCGAACGAGGAAATCGTTGCTGACTTCGACACTTTGGGTCATTGACGTGTTCTCCTAGTCAATCCGCTTCAGGATTTGGTGTCGTTCGTTTGGCATCGTACGTCCAGGCGATTTGGCGCACTCTGCGGGCCGCGATCCGAGATCGGCTCAAAGATTTCTCAAAGATTTACGGTGCCCGCGACGCCGACAACCGTGTCACCACCGACCCAGATCTCGTCGGACTGGTCGATATAGATCCGGCCCCGGCGGTGCATTCGGGTGCCCTGCGAGGCGACGTAGGACGCCGGCGCGTAGTTGGCGCCGATGAGCCATTGCGCCACCGACGCGTTGAGGCTGCCGGTGACCGGGTCCTCCCCCGACGGGATCAAGCCGGTGAACGCCCGGATCTCGTAATCGGCCACCGAGCCGCCCGGCGGGTAGGCGCCGACGACGCCGATGTGGTTGAACCGACCCATCGGGCCCACCTCGAGGTCGAGAACCGCCTGCGCATCGCGCAGCAGCACGGCCACCCAGCCCGGACCGTTGTCGGCCCACTGCGCGTCGACGATGTCTCTGACCGGCACGCCCAACCCGGCCGCGATCTCGACCAGATCGGCGGCGGTCGACCGGGCCACCGCGGATCAGCGGCGGGGCCGCGAACGCCAGCCGGGCGCCGTCACGACGGATGCGAATCAGCCCGGCCGCGCACTGCTGCACCAGTTCCTCGCCCGAATGGGGCGAGCCGCCGGCCTCGAGCCAGGCCCGCGCCGAGCCGAGCGTGGGGTGCCCGGCGAAGGGCAGCTCGCCGCCCGGCGTGAAGATCCGCAGCCGGTAGTCGGCGTCAGGCTCCGTCGGGGCCAGCAGGAAGGTCGTCTCGGACAGGTTGGTCCAGCGAGCGAACCGCGCCATCTCGCTCCTCGCTCAACCCGTCGGCGTCGTGCACGACCGCGACCGGATTGCCCTGCGTGAGCTCGCTGGTGAAGACGTCGACCTGCGTGAACCGGCGCATTCCTAGGCCGGGTGTTCGGTCCGGTCGCCCGCCCACAGGGTGTGGAAGGTGCCGTCGCGGTCGACCCGTCGGTAGGTGTGCGCTCCGAAGTTGTCCCGCAGTCCCTGGATCAGCGCCGCCGGCAGGTGCTCGCGGCGAAGGCCGTCGTAATAGGCCAGCGACGACGAGAAGGTCGGCGTCGGCACGCCGCCGTGAGCCGCCGCGGTGATGACGCGGCGCCAACTGGCCACTCCGTCCGACACCGCCGCGGCGAAGAACGGCGCCACCAACAGCGACGGCAGCTTCGGGATCATCGTCGTAGGCCTGCTTGATCCGGTCGAGGAAACGGGCCCGGATGATGCAGCCGCCCCGCCAGATGCTCGCCGTGGCGCCGCGGTCGATGTTCCAGTCGTACTCTTCGCTGCCGGCCTGGATGTGGTCGAATCCCTGCGCGTAAGCGACCACCTTCGAGGCGTACAGCGCCCGCCGGACGTCCTCGATGAACGCGTCCCGGTCACCGATCGAGAAGCTGGTCTGATCGTCGGCGAAGACTCGGCGGGCCGCGGCGCGCTGCTCGGCGTGGCCCGACAGCGACCGGGCGAAGGTCGCCTCGGCGATTCCGGTGATCGGTACGCCGAGCTCGAGCGCGTTCTGGACGGTCCAACGGCCCGTCCCCTTCTGCTCGGCCTGATCGAGGACGATGTCGACGAACGCCTGGCCGGTGATCGGCATCGACCTGCGCCAGCACCTCGGCCGAGATCTCGATCAGGAACGACTCGAGCTCGGTGCCGTTCCAGTCCCGGAAGATCTCGGCGATCTCGGCCGCCGAGATCCCGAGGCCGGCTGCGCAGCAGGTCGTAGGCCTCGGCGATCAGTTGCATGTCGGCGTACTCGATGCCGTTGTGGACCATCTTGACGAAGTGACCGGCGCCGTCGGGACCGACGTGCATGCAGCACGGCGCGCCGTCGACCTGCGCCGAGATCGACTCGAACATCGGGCCGAGCTTCTCGTAGGACTGCTTCGATCCGCCCGGCATGATCGACGGGCCGAGCAGCGCGCCCTCTTCGCCGCCCGAGACACCGCTGCCGACGAAGTGCAGGCCGTGCTCGCGCAGCGCCGCCTCGCGCCGGCGGGTGTCGAGGAAGTGCGCGTTGCCGCAGTCGATGACGATGTCGTCCTTCTCGAGCAGCGGGACCAGCTCGTCGATCACCGCGTCGGTCGGCTCGCCCGCCTTGACCATGATGATGATCGCGCGCGGCCGCTCCAGCGATGCGACGAAGTCAGTCATCGACTCCGACGGGATGAAGGTGCCCTCGTCGCCGTGCTCGGCGACCAGGCTGCGGGTGCGCTCGGCCGAGCGGTTGTGCAGCGCGACCGGGAATGCCGTGCCGGGCCAGGTTACGGGCCAGGTTGCGGCCCATCACGGCCAGCCCGGTGACCCCGATCTGCGCAAGCTGCTTCGGCGGCGCGCCGGTGTGGTCGTCTTCGTCATCGGTCATTTCTACCCCCCTGAATGGGCCAGTTCGGCTTCGAACGGTACGGCTCGGCTGGTCCGGTCGTCGAGCCAGCCCGGCGGCAACGCCACCGGACGGGCGCCGGTGACCTGCGTCCGCGCGGCTGGCCGAGCACCGCGGTCGGGATAGGGCTGCGCGCCGTCGAGCTGGGCGAGCAGGTCGTCGAGCTCGACCATCGAGCTGGACCGACGCCAACGCGACCCGCAGATCGCCGACCGACCGCGAAGCCCTTCAGGTACCAGGCGACGTGCTTGCGGAAGTCGGGCACGCCGCGCTGCTCGCCCGCCCAGTCGACCAGCAGCTCGGCGTGCCGGCGCATGGTGACGCGCACCTGGGCCAGGGTGGGACGGGCCCGCTCGGGCCGTCCGTCGAAGGCGGCGGCGAGATCGGCGAACAACCACGGCCGGCCGAGGCAGCCCCGGCCGATGACCACGCCGGCACAGCCGGTCTGCGCGCATCATCCGCACCGCGTCGTCGGCCTCCCAGATGTCGCCGTTGCCGAGCACCGGGATGTCGAGCAGCGCGGCCAGTTCGGCGATCGGCTCCCAGTCGGCCTGGCCGCCGTAGAAGTCGGCCGCGGTCCGTCCGTGCAGCGCCACGTAGGCAACGCCGGCATCCTGGGCCCGCAGCGCGGCCGTCGCGGTAGGTCAGGTGATCGCGGTCGATGCCGAGGCGCATCTTGACCGTCACCGGGACGGCTCCCCCGGCCGCCCGCACCGCGCCGGTCACGATCTCGTCGAACAGCTCGGCGTGCCACGGCAGCGCCGCCCCGCCGCCCTTACGGGTGACCTTGGGCACCGGGCAGCCGAAGTTCAGGTCGATGTGGTCGGCCAGGTCGTCAGTCGACGACCATGCGGACCGCCGCGGCCACCACCGCCGGGTCGACGCCGTAGAGCTGCAGGCTGCGCGGACGTTCGGACGGCCCGAACTCGATCAGCCGCATCGTCTTCGGGTTGCGTTCGACCAGCGCCCGCGAGGTGATCATCTCGCTGACGAACAGCCCGTCCGGGCCGGCCTCGCGGCACAGCGATCGGAAGGCGGTGTTGGTGATCCCGGCCATCGGCGCCAGCACCACCGGCAGCCGCGACCCGATCGACCTTACCGCGCCACATTCGACGCGTCCAGGTCATGCCCCGACCAATCGGGCGGCCAGATAGCCGGCCACCTGGTCGAGGGCGACCCGCTCCTGAGTCATCGTGTCGCGCTCGCGAACGGTGACCGCGTCGTCGTCGAGGGTGTCGAAGTCGACCGTCACGCAGAACGGCGTGCCGACCTCGTCCTGGCGGCGGTACCGCCGCCCGATCGCGCCGGCGTCGTCGAACTCGATGTTCCAGAACGCGCGCAGTTCGGTGGCCAGGTCGCGCGCCTTCGGCGACAGGTCGCTGTTTCGCGACAGCGGCAGCACCGCGACCTTGATCGGGGCGAGCCGCCGGTCCAGCCGCAGCACCGTGCGCTTCTCGAGCACGCCCTTGGCATTGGGGGCCTCGTCCTCGGTGTAGGCGTCGAGCAAGAACGCCAGCACGGCACGGGTCAACCCGGCGGCCGGCTCGATGACGTATGGAATCCAGCGGGTATCGGCCTCTTGGTCGAAGTAGGACAGGTCGACGCCGGAGTGCTTCGCTGTGAGTCTTGAGATCGAAGTCGGTGCGGTTGGCGATGCCCTCGAGTTCGGCGAAGTCGCTGCCCCCGAAGTTGAAGCGGTACTCGATGTCGACGGTGCGCTTCGAGTAGTGCGACAGCTTCTCTTTCGGGTGTTCGAAGAAGCGCATGTTCTCGGGGTTGAGGCCCAGCTCGAGATACCAGTCCCACCGCTGCTGCAGCCAGTACTCGTGCCACGTCTCGTCGGTGCCCGGCTCGACGAAGAACTCCATCTCCATCTGCTCGAACTCGCGGGTGCGGAAGATGAAGTTGCCGGGAGTGATCTCGTTGCGGAAGCTCTTGCCGGTCTGGGCCACGCCGAACGGCGGCTTCTTGCGGGCCGAGGTCGCGACGTTCTTGTAGTTGACGAAGATCCCCTGTGCGGTCTCGGGACGCAGGTAGTGCAGGCCCTCTTCGTTCTCGACCGGGCCCAGGTAGGTCTTGAGCAGGCCGTTGAACATCCGCGGCTCGGTGAACTGGCCCTTGACGCCGCAGTTCGGGCAGTTGATCTCGGTAAGGGCCGTCGGCGGGCGTCCGTGCTTGGCCTCGTACCCCTCTTCCAGGTGATCGGCCCGGAAGCGGTGGTGGCAGTTGGTGCACTCGGTCAGTGGGTCGACGAACTCGGCCAGGTGGCCCGACGCCTTCCAGACATCGGTCGACAGGATGACGGCCGAGTCGAGCCCGACGACGTCGTCGCGGCGGGTGACCATCGACTTCCACCACTGGCGGCGGACGTTCTCTTTGAGCTCGACGCCGAGGGGCCCGTAGTCCCAAGCTGACCGGCTGCCGCCGTAGATCTCGCTGGACGGGTAGACGAAACCGCGTCGCTTACAAAGGCTTACAACGGCGTCGTTTCGGTCGGTTGCCACGGATCCAGCCTATCGAGGTCGTGGTCGCTCGCGTGCCGGACCGGTTCCGCGCCCGGGGCCGCCTCGATCAGCACCTCGAACGCGCTCGCCGCATCGACCGACTGCGACAGCAACGGCTGGGCGTGGACCTTGACGTCGAAGTTGCCGAGCGCCCGCCGGTAGGAGCCGATATCGCGCCATTCGGTGATCAGCACCCACGCGGTGACGTCATCGGTCGCCCGGCCGGCGCTGCCCCGCACATAGCCGGGGCGGGCGGCGAGCACCCGCAGCGCTTCGATCATGCCGTCGGGCTCGCGGCCGTCGGCGCTCTCGAGCTTGATGACCGAGATCACTTGGGCGCGCCGATCACTTGGGGGCCGCCGATCATTTGGGGGCCTCGACCGGGCCGGCGGCGCCGAAGCGGCGGTCGCGGCGCGGCGTAGGTCAGGCAGGCGTCCCAGAAGCTGATCCGGTCGAACTCCGGCCAGAGCGTCTCGACGAAGACGAACTCGGCGTAGGCCGACTGCCAGAGCATGAAGTTCGAGGTGCGCTGCTCCCCCGACGTGCGGATGAACAGGTCGACGTCGGGCAGCCCGGGCTCGTCCAGATAGCGGGCCAGCACATTCTCGTCGATCTTGTTCGCGTTCACTTTGCCGGCCACGACGTCGCGGGCGAGCGCCTTGGCCGCGTCCGCGATCTCGGCCCGGCCGCCGTAGTTGACGCAGAACTGGAGGGTCAGCCGGTCGTTGGTGTGGGTGAACTGCTCGGCATCCTCGAGCTGCTCGATCACCGAGCGCCACAGCCGCGGCCGGCGCCCGGCCCAGCGGATGCGCACGCCCAGCGCGGCGAGCTCGTCTCGCCGGCGGCGGATCACGTCCTTGTTGAACCCCATCAGGAAGCGCACCTCCTCGGGTGAGCGGCGCCAGTTCTCGGTCGAGAAGGCGTAGGCCGAGACGGTCGAGACGCCGAGTTCGATGGCGCCGTGCAGCACCTCCATCAAGGCCGCCTCGCCGGCGCGGTGGCCATCGGTGCGCGGCAGTCCGCGCTCGTGGGCCCAGCGGCCGTTGCCGTCCATGACGATGGCGACGTGCCGGGGCACCAGCTCAGGCGGCAGCACCGGCGGGCGGGCCCCACTCGGGTGCGGTGGCGGATCGGGCCAGCTCACGACGGGGTCCGGTCGAGGTAAGGCAGCGCCCGCAGCGACCGCTCGAGGTGCCATTGCAGGTGTGCGGTGATCAGACCGCTGGACTCGCGCCGCTCGGCGCCCGTGCTGGCCTCAGCCGTGGGCCAGTCACCGGCGAGCAGGGCCGCCATCAACTGGATCGTGGCGAGCTGGGGACGGGCCGAGCCGGGCGGCCGGCAGTTGTCGCAGACCGCACCGCCGGCCGGCACGTTGAAGGCTACGTGCGGACCCGGCTCACCACACTTGGCGCACTCGAGCAGGGCCGGCTCCCAACCCGAGGTCGTCATCGCCCGGATCAGGAACGCGTCGAGGATCAACCCGGCATCGTGCTCGCGATCGGCCAGCGCCCGCAGCGCGCCGACGACGAGCAGGTACAGCCGCAGTGCCGGCTCGCCCTCTTCGGTCAGTCGCTCGGCCGTCTCGCAGATGACCGATGCGGCCGTCCAGCGGGGGTAGTCGTTGGCGACCTGGGCCCCGAACGCGCCGAGGGATTCGGTCTGCTCGATCCGGTCGAGTCCGCGACCGTTGACCGGCAGCTGCTCGGGGGTGAAGCGGGTATAGAGCTGCACGTCGATGTGGCTGCCCGGTTCGAGCCGGGCGCCGAACTTCGAGCTCGTGCGGCGAACACCCTTGCCGACGGCCCGTACCCGCCCGTGCTGGCGGGTCAGCAGAGTGATGATCCGGTCGGCCTCGCCCAATTTGTGCACGCGAAGGACGACGGCGTCATCGCGGTAGACGGGCATCTGGCAATTTTCGCATTGTTCTCGGCAATCGCAGCGCTAGCAGGGCCAGGACGGTCGCCGCGGCGATCGTCAGGCCGAACGCGGCCCGCGGACTCCAGATGTCGGCGATCCGTCCGGTCAGGGCCGACGCGATCCCGTAACCGACGTTCAGTCCGGTCAGGACCCAGGCCAGGCCCTCGGTCAGTGCCGCGCTGGCGACATATTCGGCCACCATCCCGAACAACGTGATCAGTGCCGGCGCCACCGCGAGCCCCACGATCAGCGTGCAAGCAGCGAGCGATCCGACGTTCCACGCGATCAGGAATACCCACGGGACGACCCCGAACACCACCGCCTGGATGCGGAACCGCTCGAGCAGCGAGCGATGCCAGGTGCGGCCGCCGTACCAGAGGCCGGCGATACCGCTGCCGAGCGCGAGGGTCGCCAGCACCGGTCCGGTCAGCGACCGGGCGCCGTGATCGGTGCAGTACGCGACGATCGCGACCTCGGCGCTGGCGAAGATCGCGCCGATCGTGGCCGCGATGACGCACATCAGCGCGATCCCCCGCTCGTGCAGGACCGAGCGGCGCCGCGGCTCACCGGCCGGATGCGGCGGCGGCTGGGTCGATCGCAGCCGGGCCAGCAGCACCGCCCCGATGCCCGTCCCGGCGGCAGCCACCATCACCACCAACAGCGGATCGATCTCGGTCGCGATCACTGACGCAGTGAGCGGCCCCAGAATGTAGATCAGCTCATCGACCGTCGACTCGAACGAATACGCGGTCGCCAGCTGCCGGTGTCCGTCCCAGACCAGCGACCACCGGGCCCGCACCAGTGAGCCGACCGGCAGGTAGCAGAAGCCCATCACGAACGCCGGAACCAACAGCGTCCAGTCGGGCGCATGAGTGCGGGCGAGGACGATCAGGACGGCCGCGCCGGCGACGTGGATCGAGGTCATCGGCGCGATCACCCGGCCCTGGCCGTAACGGTCGACCAGCCGGCCGCCGAGTGGATTGCCCGGCGCTCCGCCGAAGACGTAGACGCCACTGAGCACGCCGGCGAAACCGAAGTGGTGGGTGCGGGTCGAGATGAGCAGGATCAGGCCGAGCGGGTACATCGCCTGCGGCAGGCGCATGACGAACGACGCCGAGCTGAACGCAGCCGAACCCGGCGCGCGGAACGCCGCGCGGTAGGTGTTGAACATCCTCTAGATCCGCCTAAAGACCGAGCCGGTCCAGCTTCTTCGCGTCGCGCTGCCATTCGAACTCGACGGCAACGTGCAGGGCGAGGTGCACCTTGGTGCCGAGCAGCGCCTCGATCTCGGGACGGGCCGCGATACCGATCGCCTTCAGGCGCGATCCCTTGGCGCCGATGACGATGCCCTTCTGGCTGTCGCGTTCGACGTGGATCGTCGCGAAGATCTCGGTCATGCCGGCCTGCCCCTCACGGGGACGCATCTCATCGATCGTCACCGCGGTCGAGTGCGGCAACTCGTCCTGCAGGTCCTCGAGCGCGGCCTCGCGGATCAGCTCCGAGATCCGAATCTCCTGCGGCTCGTCGGTGGTCTGATCGTCGGCGTACAGCGACGGGCCCTCAGGCACCCGGGCCATCATCAGACTGGCGAGCAGCTCGACCTGATCACCGTTGACGGCCGACACCGGCACGATCTCGGCGAAGTCGCCCAGCTCGCTGATCGCCGCCAGCTGGGCCGCGATCTGGTCCCGGCTGACCATGTCGGTCTTGGTCACCACCGCGATCACCGGCGCGCGCAGGCCGGCCAGTTCGGCGGCGATGAACCGGTCGCCCGGACCGATCCGCTGATCGGCCGGGACGCAGAAACCGACGACGTCGACGTCACTGAGGGTGGCCCGGACGATGTCGTTGAGACGCTCACCGAGCAGGGTGCGCGGACGGTGCAGGCCGGGCGTATCGACCACGATCAGCTGGCCGTCGGGGCGGTTCAGGATGCCGCGGATCGCTCGTCTGGTCGTCTGCGGCTTGTCGCTGGTAATGGCGACCTTGGTGCCCACCAGCGCGTTGGTCAGCGTCGACTTTCCGGCGTTCGGGCGCCCGACGAAGCAGCAGAATCCCGAGCGAAACACCGAAGTCACCCACCCATCGTGACAGATCAACGCGCTCGACTTTTCGCGGTCGCGGCAATCTGCGGGTACCTGCGAACGTCAGATTGCCACGATTGCGCCGGATCGCGGCTTAGATCAGCGCGCCGCTCGGGTCGGCCAGCAGCAACGGAGCCTCGGGGGCCAGCTCGTACAACGCGTCCGCGCCGGTGTCATCGTCGGTCGGGGCGTCGCCCACGATGACCCCGCCTCGAGCCCGAGCGCACCCGACGACACCGCCATCGCCACCGCCAACTGCAACGCCGAGAGGTGCAGCGACGGCAGGGCGACGGTCGTCGCGACATAGGTGCGGCCGTCGGTGTCGCGCACCGCGGCGCCCTCGTTGGCCGAGCTGCGGGCCCGCGCCGACCGGGCGAGCGTGATCAGCTTCTGGTCCTCGGGATCGAGCACGTCGGTCATGCGTTCTCGGCCTCTCGCGCGGTGTCACGGTCATTCTCATCGACCGGCTCGGGCGGGGGCACCCGACGCACCCGGATAGTGTCGACCCGGTTGCGCCGCCCCCCGAGCCGTTCGGCGGTGAGCTCGAGCCCGTGGACGGTGGCCGTCGACCCCTCGATCGGCACGCGTCCGAGGGCTTCGGCCAGCAGCCCACCGACCGTCTCGACGTCATCGCGGTCCGGGAACTCGATGTCGAAGTAATCGGCCAGATCCTCGACGGCGAGCCGGGCCGTCACCCGCACCGAGTCATCGTCGAGCTGCTCGATCGGCGGCCGCTCGGCCTGGTCGTACTCGTCGGCGATCTCGCCCACGATCTCTTCGAGGATGTCCTCGATCGTCACGATCCCGGCCGTGCCGCCGTACTCATCGATCACAACGACGAGGTGGGTTCGCATGGCCTGCATCTCGCGCAGCAGCTCGTCGACCGGCTTCGACTCGGGAACGTAGGCGGCCTTGCGCATGACCTCGTCGACCTTGGTGATGCGCGCGCGGTCGGGGTCCTGCGCACGTCCGGCCAGGTCCTTGAGGTAGACGATGCCGATGATGTCGTCGACGTTCTCACCGATCACCGGGATGCGGCTGAAGCCCGAGCGCAACGCCAGCGCGAGCGCCTGCGGCACCGAGCCGGTGCCCTCGACCCAGACCAGATCGGTCCGCGGGACCATCACCTCGCGGGCGATCGTGTCGCCGAGTTCGAAAACCGACTGGATCATCTGTCGCTCGCCGTGATCGACGACGCCGCGCTCTTCGGCCAGGTCGACCAGTTCGCGGATCTCGACCTCGGACGAGAACGGGCCCTCGCGAAATCCCTTTCCGGGGGTGATCGCATTGCCGAACACGATCAATACCGCCGCCAGCGGATTGAGGACACGGCCGAGGAAGTTGACCACGCCGGACGAGCCGAGGGCGACCGCATAAGGGTGCTGGCGCCCCAATGTCCGCGGAAAGACCCCGATGAGCACGTAGGAAATGACCACCATGACGGCCACCGTGTAGACGATGACCGGCCAGTCACCACCCCATTCGGCCGCCGCGAACACCGTCGCCAGGACGGTCGCGGTGAGTTCGCAGATGACGCGCAGCAACAGCAGCAGGTTGGTGTAGCGAGCCCGGTCGGCCGCGATGTGCTGCAGTCGCTTGGCCCCGCGGCGACCTTCGCGGACCATCTCCTCGATCCGGGCCGGCGAGACGTGTGTAAGGGCCGAATCGAAGCACGCCAGCGCACCCCCGAGCGGCACGAGGGCGATGCCGACGACGAGTTCGGTGGCCTCGGCCGCCGTCATCGCAGCCCGCTCATCGCAGCCCGCTCATCGCGATCGGCCGGAGTCGCCGCCGCCGAACTTGGCGGTGTCGCGCACCTCGCCGCCCGTACCGGGCAGCGGGGCCTTGATCGGACCGCGGCCGCTGAGTTGCGCCCATTCGCCGACCAGCGCGGCCTGCAGCTCGAACATCTCGCGTTCGGCCTCAGGTTCGTCGTGGTCATATCCCAGCAGATGCAGGATGCCGTGCGTGCACAACAGCGACAGCTCGGCTTCGGTCGAATGCCCTGCAGCCGCAGCCTGCGTAGCGGCAACCTCGGGACACAGCACGACGTCACCCAGTAGGCCGGGGCTACTCGATCCGCCACGCGTACCCGGACCCGAGCGGTCGGCCGCCTCGGCCATCAACTCTTCGCCGTCCATCGGGAACGCCATCACATCGGTCGGGCCGGGGAGGTCCATCCACTGCTTGTGCAGAGCCGCCATCGCCTCGGTGTCGAGCAGCACTACCGACAGTTCAGCCAGCGGGTTGATCCTCAGATGGTCGAGCAGCCATCGACCCAGACTGGCCAGCGCCGCCTCGTCGACCTCGACGTCGGACTCGTTGTTGACCTCGATGCTCACCGGCGTCTCAGCGACGCTGGTTGCGGTGCGAGGAGCCCGCGACCTGCCGGGGCGGCGCGGCCGACGCCTCGACCTCTTCATAACGGGCATAGGCATCGACGATCTCGCCGACGAGCCGGTGCCGCACGACGTCCTTGCTGGTCAGGTTGGCGAAGTGCACGTCATCGACGTCGGTGAGGATGTCGCGCACGACCTTGAGCCCGCTGCGCGAACCGCCCGGCAGGTCGATCTGGGTGACGTCGCCGGTGATGACCATCCGCGACCCGAAACCAAGCCGGGTGAGGAACATCTTCATCTGCTCGGGAGTGGTGTTCTGGGCCTCGTCCAGGATGATGAACGCGTCGTTGAGGGTGCGGCCCCGCATGTAGGCCAACGGCGCCACCTCGATGGTCCCCGCCTGCGTCAGACGCGGGATCGACTCGGGCTCGACCATGTCGTGCAAGGCGTCCAGCAGCGGCCGCAGGTACGGGTCGATCTTGTCGTAAAGGGTGCCGGGCAGGAAGCCAAGCCGCTCGCCCGCCTCGACCGCGGGGCGGGTCAGGATGATCCGGTTGACCTGCTTGTTCTGCAGCGCTTGGACGGCCTTGGCCACGGCCAGGTAGGTCTTGCCGGTACCGGCCGGGCCGATGCCGAACACGATCGTGTGCTGGTCGATCGCGTCGACGTAGTGCTTCTGGTTCAACGTCTTGGGACGGATCGTCTTGCCGCGCCGCGACAGGATCGACAGGTTCAGTACCTCGGCCGGGTGATCGGTGGTGGCCTCGGTGAGCATCCCGTAGACACGGACCACCGCGTCGGCGGTCATCGGCTGTCCGGCGGCGATCATCTCGAGCAGCTGCTCGATGAGCCGGGTGGTCAATGCGTTGTCGGCGGCGGCACCGGTGATCGTGATCTCGTTGCCGCGAACGTGCAGATCACTCGGGACGGTCGATTCGATGACCCGCAGGACTTGGTCGCTCGGGCCGAGGAGGGCGACCATCGACTGGTCACCGGGGACGATCAAGGTCGTGACGACTGTGTCGCCGGGTTGCGCAGGTGCTGGCGACGGCGCGGAGGTGCTACCCGTGGGGCCAGTTCTCGAATCCGACAAGTTCGGCTCTCTGCTCGGTGACTGAGGACACCAGTCTACCGGCGGACACCGACTTGGACGCCAGTCCTTTCTACCCCGGCGGCCACGCCAGCGGCCGGCCGGCCAGCAGATGCGCGTGAACGTGGAACACGCTCTGTCCCGCTCCTGCGCCGGTGTTGAAGACCGTGCGGTAGTCGGTGAGGCCGGCGTCGGCCGCGTAGCCCCCGATCGCGGTGATCAGAGCCGCCGCGGCGCCCGCATCGGCCCCGAGCTCACCGATGTCGCGCAGGTGCCGCTTGGGCACCACCAGCACGTGCACCGGTGCCTGCGGGGCGAGGTCGGCGAAGATGAGCGTGTCGGCGTCCTCGCGCAGCCGGGTCGCCGGGATCGCCCTGGAGACGATCTGACAGAAGACGCAATCCGGATCCTGATCAGTCACGGTCGCGAACCTACCGCCAGCGGTCCAGGCGCGGGTTGAGCGCGGCCAGGGCCGCCCCGCCCGCAGTGGAGGTGCGCAGCACCGGCTCACCCATCCGGACGGAGGTGGCCCCGGCGGCCGCGAACTCGGCCAGCTCATCCGGGCTTATCCCACCCTCGGGGCCGACCACCAGGATCAGCTCACCCGAACGGGCCAGCGCGGCCGCACCGATGCCGACGTCCGCGTTCTCATCGAGCACCAGCGCGGCGGACGCGGCTCGGATGCGCGCGCCCACGGCCCCGGTCGAGGCCAGTCCGGTGATCGTGGGCAGCCACGCGCGCCGGCTCTGTTTGGTGGCCTCGCGAGCCGTCCGCTGCCAGCGCGAGCGGGCCTTCTCGACGCGGTCCGGGTCCCAGCGGGTGACCGCGCGCGCCGCGGCCCACGGCACGATCTCGTCCACCCCGAGCTCGGTCAGCAGTTCGACGGCCAGATCGCCGCGGTCACCCTTGGGTAGCGCCTGCACCACGATCAGTCGCGGATCGCTGGACGGGGTCTCGCGACGCGACCGCACCGACAGCTCCACCGAATCCCGGCCGGTCGACACCACCTCGCAGGTCAGTAGCGTGCCCCGTCCGTCCCCCACCAGAAGTTGCTCGCCGACCCGGACCCGCTTGACCGCTGCGGCGTGGTGTCCCTCATCGCCCGCCAGGGTCAGCGTGTCACCGACCGGAAGCGCGTCGACCAGGAACAGCGCGAGTGTCATCGACCCAGTGCGTCGCGCATCTTGGCGAACAAGCCGCTGCGCGAGGTACCGACCGATACCTCCTCGTTGCGCAGGGCGGCGAATTCACGTAGCAACTGCTCCTGGGAGTCGTCGAGCTTGGTCGGCGTGCGGACCTCGACGTGAACGTGCAGGTCGCCGCGCGAGGAGCTGCGCAGCCGCGGCACGCCCTTGCCACGAAGGGTCAGGACGTGACCGGACTGCGTGCCGGGCTTGATCTCGAGCTTCTCCTCGTCGTCCAGCGTGGTGAGGACGAGGTCGGTGCCGAGCGCCGCGGCCGTCATCGGTACCGCGACCGTGCAATGCAGGTCGGCGCCCTCACGGATGAAGACCTCGTGCTGGGTCTCGACCACTTCGATATAGAGATCACCCGCCGGGCCGCCACCCGGACCGACCTCGCCCTGGCCGGTGAGCCGGATGCGCATGCCGTCCTCGATACCGCCGGGCACGTCCACCGTGATCGTGCGCCGCGAGCGGACCCGCCCCTCGGCCGCGCAGGTCGGGCAGGGCGACGGGATCTGCTGACCCGTGCCGCCGCACGCCGTGCAGGCCCGCGTGGTCATGACCTGACCGAGCAGCGAGCGCTGGACCGATTGGATCTCGCCGCTGCCGCCACACGTCTGGCACCGGCGCGGACTGGTGCCGACCGCGCAGCCGTCGCCGCCGCAGGTCGCGCAGACGACGGCGGTGTCGACCGTCACTTCACGGCGTACCCCGAAGGCGGTCTCGGGCAGTGTCAATTCGATCCGCAGCAGCGCGTCCGAGCCCTGCCGGACCCGGCTGCGGGGCCCGCGCGAACCGCCGGCACCGGGGAAGAACGCCTCGAACACATCGCCGAACGAGCCGAACCCTGAGAACGGGCTGCCGGCCTGTCCCCCGCCGCCGCCCCCGCCGGGTGCGAGCGGGTCACCGCCGAGATCGACGATCCGGCGCCGTTCGGGGTCCGAGAGCACCTCGTAGACCGCGGTGACCTCTTTGAAGCGCTCCTGGTCGGCCGGGTCGGGGTTCACGTCCGGGTGCAGCTCGCGCGCGAGCTTGCGATAGGCGCGCTTGATCTCCTCGTTGGTCGCATCACTGCGTACCCCGAGGGTCGCGTAATAGTCGCGATCGGCCACGGTGATTTCTCGAACCCCTCTTCGCGTCTAGTGCCCGCGCAAGTGTACGGATTGGCCGCTGGTCAGCGTTCGGCCAGCAGCTCGCCCATGTAGCGCGCCACAGCGGCGACCCGGGCCATCGTGTGCCCGTAATCCATCCGCCTCGGACCGAGTACGCCGACCGCGCCGAGCGAGGCGCCGCGGGCGCTGTAACTGCTGGCGACCACCGACGTCGCGATCAGGCCGGCGTGTTCGTTCTCGTTGCCGATACTGACCACGATCTGGCTCGATGTCGCCGACTGGTCCAACAGCCGCAGCAGGACGACTTGTTCCTCGAGCGCCTCGAGGACCGGCTGGATCGTCGGAAAGTCCTGGACGTGCTCGGTCAGGTTCGCGGTGCCACCGAGAACGACCCGCTGGTTGCGCTTCTCGACGAGGGTCTCGAGGAGCACCGCGATGAGCGTCGACATGACGCCGCGCAGCTCGGGCGAGACCGTGACCGGCAGCTCGGTGATGATGGCCGGCGCTTCGGCCAGCAGCCGATCATGCAGCCGCGAGTTGAGGGCATTACGCAGATCGACGACGGTGTCGGCGTCGACCGGCGCCGGCAGGTCGACGACGCGCTGTTCGACCCGGCCGGTATCGGTGATCAGCACGATCATCAACCGGGACGGACTCAGGGTGACCAGCTCAACGTGCCGCACCCGGCTGCGCGACAGCGACGGGTACTGCACCACGGCGACGTTGCGGGTCAGCTGCGCGAGCGTCCGGACGGCCCGCCGCAAGACGTCGTCCAGGTCGACCGCCTCGTCCAGAAAGGCGTGGATCGCCCGCCGTTCGGGCGCCGACAGCGGCTTGACCAGCGTCAGCCGATCGACGAACAGGCGGTACCCGGCGTCGGTGGGGACCCGGCCCGCGCTCGTGTGGGGCTGGGCGATCAGCCCGTCCTCCTCCAGCGCGGCCATGTCGTTGCGGATCGTGGCCGGCGAGACGCCGAGGTTGTGCCGATCGGCCAGCGCCTTGCTGCCGACCGGCTCGTTGGTCGCGATGAAGTCCTCGACGATGGCGCGCAGCACGGCGAGCTTGCGATCTTCGACTGCCATCGCCCACTCACCCCTTCGTCGTCGTTGTTACCTAACCCCAGTCGAGGGTATCGGCAACTACGACGTCATAGCGTTGCTCGGCCGCGCTAGGCTGCCGGGTGGTCGGAGCCGGGTGAAACTGCTGTGGGGACAGGGGTGCAGGTGATATTCAAACGCGTGCAGAACGGGCGGCCCTACCCCGACCACGGCTTCTCGACCCGGGACTGGGCCACCGTCGCCCCCCGCTCGGTCCGACTGGATCAATTGGTGACGACCAAGCGTGAGCTGGCGCTCGACAAGCTGCTGGACGAGGACTCCACCTTCTACGGTGATCTCTTCCCACACGCTGTGCACTGGCACGGCGACATCTACCTCGAGGACGGCCTGCACCGCGCGCTTCGGGCCGCGCTGCAGCAGCGCAACACGATCCACGTGCGGGTGCTCGACCTCGACGAGCTGCGACCCCGATCGAGCGCGTCGGCCCTAACCGAGCAGGTCACGGACTACCCCGTCGGCCAGTAGGCGGCCTCGCTGGGTGAGTACGAGCCGCCCGGATCGGTGCGCGCCCGGGTCGAGCAGACCCCATGTGACCAACTGACGAGACCTTCGAGCGGATCTCGGCCGCAACGATGCTGATCGGCAGGCCCTCACTGCGCCGCATGCCCAACATCACCTGCTCGGTATGGCGGGCCCGGTCGTCGAGCAGTTCGCGACCGGCCGCGGGGCTCAGGGCCGACTCGAGGGCGGCGGCGTAACGAACCGGGTGTTTCACGTTCCACCAGCGCACCCCGCCGATGTGGCTGTGGGCGCCGGGACCGGCACCCCACCAGTTCGCGTCACTCCAGTAGAGCTCGTTGTGCCGGCAGCGGGCCGACTCGTCCCGGGCCCAGTTCGAGACCTCGTACCACCCATAGCCCGCACGGCTCAGCGTCTCGTCGGCCTGGACATAGCGGTCGGCCAGTACGTCGTCGTCCGGCGCCGGGACGATGCCCTTGCTGACTTGGCGGGCCAGACCCGTCCCGTCCTCGACGACGAGCGCATAGGCGCTGATGTGGTCAGGCCCCGCGGCGATCGCCGAGTCCAGCGAGGCCTGCCAGTCCTCGTCGGTCTCATACGGCGAGCCATAGATCAGGTCGAGGTTGATGTGCTCGAAGCCGGCGGCCCGCGCCTCGGCGACGACTTCTTCGGGACGGCCGGGGCGGTGTTTGCGGTCGAGCACCTCGAGCACGCGCGGCACGGCCGACTGCATGCCGATCGAGATCCGGGTGAAGCCGGCCTCGAGCAGCTTGCTCAGGTAGGCGGGAGTGACCGATTCCGGATTGGCCTCGGTGGTCACCTCGACCCGGTCGTCGAGCCCGAACAGCTCGTTGATCTCGGCGACGATCAGCCCCAGTTGCGCGGCCGGCAGCAACGTCGGGGTGCCGCCGCCGAAGAAGACCGTCGATACCTTGGGCGCGCGACCGAAGAGCACATCGCGCGCCAGCCGCAGTTCGAGCAGGACGGTGTCGGCGTAGGTGTCGCGGCTTACGCCAGGGCCCAGTTCGGTCGCGGTGTAGGTGTTGAAGTCGCAGTAGCCGCAGCGAGCCGAACAGAACGGGACGTGCACGTAGATCCCGAACGGGACCTCGGCTATGCGATCGAGGGCGCGTGCGGGCAGGGTGCCGTCGGGCGGCGCGGGCTCCCCCATGGGCAGCGCGGATGGCATAGCACCAGTGTCACCCGCGCAGGCGCAGTGACAGCGGATGCGCGCCGCCGACGGCCTCGGCGATCGCGGCGATCAGTACGTCGTGAACCTGATCGAGGTCGGCCGGCGGCAGCAGCGGGTCGATCTGCCAATCCAGCTCGATCGGACCCGGATCGAGCCAGGACAGGTCGCGCAGGATGTCGGCCAGCGCGTCGAGATTCGGCGCCGCCCAGGCCGGCGCCTGAACCGCCCGGTAGATCGCTTCGATCGTTTCCCGCTTGGTCGGGACGCGGCTCGATGATCAGCTGACGGGCCGGCACCAGTCGACGCTAGCCCACGTCAGCTGCCGAAGTCGAAGGTGATCCACATCTTGCCGCTGCCGTCGGTGATCACGTCGACCCCGACGTTATGGAAGCTGGTCGAGAGGATGTTGGCCCGGTGGTTGGGCTGGTTCGGCGGCTCGTTGTACATCTGGCTCTGCAGGTCTTCGGCGAACGATACGGAGGCCGAGCTGCCCCAGGCGATGTTCTCGCCGGCGGTCGACCAGTGATAGCCGGTGGCGCTGATCCGGGCGCCGAGGGCGGCCTCGCCGCTCACCTGGTGCGCGAACTGGCCGGTGTTCGCCATCGCCACGTTGTGGGCGTGGGCCGAGCTGTTGAGCTGCCCGTTGCGGGCGAGCGCGGCTAGCCCGTTCTGGGCCCGCTCCTGGTTCAGCTCGCCGTAGATGGCGTTCGCGATGTCGCCGTGCTCGGCGTAGCTGTCGGTGGCGGCAGCCGGGGCGGCGGCCGGTGCGGCCTTCGCGGTGGCTTTCGGCGTGGCCTTCGGGCTCGATCCACCGCCGGACTGACTCTCGGCGGCGGCTGCGCGGCCGCGGCGGCTCGCGGCTGCGGCGTCCTCCTTGGCCGGCGCGGGGCCAGGAGCCGGCGGCAGGACGACCACGGGCGCACTCGAGCTGGGCAGGGTCGAAGTGGGGGCCGCGGAGGCGGCCGCCGTCGAGGAATAGCTCGACGGCGGGACGGGCGCCGACAGCCTCGGGTGCGCGGTCGAACCGGCCGAACTGCTCGAACCGGCCGGCTGGACGCGACTGGCGTCAAGCTGCGTCGCGGTGGAGTGATTGTTGGTCACCTGAGCGCTGGAAATGCTGACAACAGCAGCGACGAGGGCGACGACAGCAGCGGTCACGGTCATAAGCCGTGTCGGCTTTTTCAACGTAATATCCTCAAATTCGGCCGTACCGGGGGCGTGGATCAGTCGCAGATCGCGACCCCCCTGGTCGAGTCCTTACAGGGACTTAACTCGACCGGTCGGCACCGAACTTGAAGGTTTTGCCTGGTCGGCTCGTCGACACATGGCTAATAGCCGAATAAAGAAAGATTAGTGGTTTTGTGACGCTAAACGGCTTATTTAGCCAGCGAGATCGATGGGCCGGAAACTCTCGTAATGGTCGTCGGTGTAATAGAACTGCCCGCCGCCGGTCACGATGCGGCGGGTGGCCCGATCGCTCGCGCCCGGGGTCGGCACCGTGTACTCGTGGTAATAACCGCGGGGCTGAGCCGGCAAGAGGTGTTCGTTGTTGTCGAACACGACGCCGTCCTGCGAGTACGGGAACGGTCCACCGGCCTTGATCAGCGCGACCGTCTGGGCCACCTGCGCCGGCAGCGTCGACAGACCGACCGAGGCCGATCCGTTCACGCCGACCGGCGCTGGCCTCGACGTTGCGGCGCTTGCGACCGACTTCGCCGCCGAAGCGCTCGCCGACCGGCCGGCTGCGCAGACCCGTTGCCGGAGTTGTCGCCGGAGTGCAGCGCGCTGATCCCGTACCCGACGCCGACGGCCAGGACGAGCGCGATCAAGGCCAGTTGAGGCCGCCGCAGCCGACGAGGAAGCACCGCGCGACTCTATGCCGGGGACGACCCGGGTGGTCGCCCGTGCGCCCGCAGTGATTCGATCACCGGTATGCGTGCCGCCTATGTGGAGTCCATCAACCCCGACGATGCCCTGGCCGGATTGGTCGATCGGCGAGCGTCCCGACCCGGTGGCGCACAGACGGTTGGACGGTGATCCAGACCAAGGCCGCCACCCTCAACCACCACGACCTGTTCTCGCTGCGCGGGGTCGGGCTACCGGCCGACCGCCTGCCGATGATCCTGGGCACCGACGTCGCCGGTATCGACACCGCGACCGGCGCCGAGGTGGTCGTGCACGGCGTCATCAACGTTCCCGGCTGGACGGGTGACGGGCCGATGGACCCCGGCCGCTCGCTGCTGTCGGAGAAGTACCAGGGCACGATCGCCGAATACGTCGCCGTACCGAGCGCGAACGTGGTGCCCAAGCCGGCCGAGCTCACCTTCGCCGAGGCCGCCTGCCTGCCGACCGCGTGGCTCACCGCCTACCGCATGCTGTTCGTCCGCAGCGGTCTGCGGCCCGGCCAGACCGTCCTCGTCCAAGGCGCGTCCGGCGGTGTGGCGTCGGCCTGCATCACGCTGGGACGGGCCGCGGGCCTGCGGGTCTGGGCTACGGCGCGCACCGAGGCCAAGCAGGCGGCCGGCCTGCGCTTCGGTGCGCACGCCACGTTCGCGTCCGGCGCCCGGTTGCCCGAACGGGTCGACGCGGTGATGGAGACCGTCGGCGCCGCCACCTGGTCGCACTCGCTGCGATCGCTGAAGCCTGGCGGCACGATGGTGATCTCGGGGGCGACGACGGGTTTTCAGCCCGAGGCGACCGAGCTCAACCGGATCTTCTTCCTGTCGCTGTCGATCGTCGGATCGACGATGGGCAGCAAGCAGGAGCTCGCCGATCTGATGGCGCTGCTGATCTCGAGCGGCCTGCGTCCGCATATCGACCGCACGCTGTCCCTGGACGAGGTGGGCGACGGCTTGCGGGCGATGCAGGACGGCGACCTGCTCGGCAAGATCGTGATCGAGTTCTGAGACTTGGCCCGTGCATCTTTCGGCTTCGACTGTGACGGCCAGACCTACTTCTTGGCGGTTGCGGCGTCGTCGCTCGAGAGGGCGGCGATGAAGGCCTCTTGGGGCACCTCGACCCGGCCGACCATCTTCATCCGCTTCTTGCCCTCCTTCTGCTTCTCGAGCAGCTTGCGCTTGCGGGTGATGTCACCGCCGTAGCACTTGGCGAGGACGTCCTTGCGGATCGCGCTGATGTTCTCGCGGGCGATCACCCGGCTGCCGATCGCAGCCTGGATCGGCACCTCGAACTGCTGACGCGGGATGAGCTTGCGCAGCTTGGACGTCATCAGGTTGCCGTAGGCGTTGGCCTTGTCCTTATGGATGATCGCCGAGAACGCATCGACCGTCTCACCCTGCAGCAGGATGTCGACCTTGACCAGATCGGCCTCCTGCTCGCCGGCCACCTCATAGTCCAGCGACGCATAGCCCCGCGTACGCGACTTCAGCTGATCGAAGAAGTCGAAGATGATCTCGGCCAGCGGCAGCGTGTAGCGCAGCTCGACCCGACTCTCGGACAGGTAGTCGATCCCGGCGAGCACACCGCGCCGCGACTGGCACAGTTCCATGATCGCGCCGATGAATTCGGCCGGCGCGATCACCATGCACTTCGCGATCGGCTCATAGACGTGGGCGATCTTCTGCCCGGTCGGCCAATCGGAGGGGTTGGTGACGATGAATTCCTTGCCGTCCTCGAGTTCGACCCGGTTCACCACGTTGGGGGCGGTCGAGATCAGCGCCAGGTCGGCCTCGCGTTCGAGCCGTTCGCGGACGATCTCAAGATGCAGCAGACCGAGGAATCCGCACCGGAAGCCGAACCCGAGCGCGGCCGACGACTCCGGTTCATAGACCAATGCGGCGTCGTTGAGGCGCAGCTTGTCGAGCGCGTCGCGCAGCAACGGGTAATCCGATCCGTCGATCGGGAACAACCCGGAATAGACCATCGGCTGGGGGTCGCGGTACGTGCCCAGCGCCTCGGCGGCCGGATGCGCCTGGTCGGTCACGGTGTCGCCGACACGCGACTGGCGCACATCCTTCACACCGGTGATCAGGTAACCGACCTCACCGACGCTCAGTCCGGACGTCGGCACCGGCTCGGGTGAGATCACGCCGATCTCGAGCAGTTCGTGGACGGCGCCGGTCGACATCATCTTGATCCGCTGCCGCGGAGTGAAGCTGCCGTCGACCACCCGGATATAGGTGATGACGCCGCGGTAGATGTCATAGACCGAGTCGAAGATCATCGCCCGCGGCGCGATGTCGGGATCGCCGACGGGTGCGGGAACATCTCGGCAGATCTGATCGAGCAGCACGTCGACGCCTTGACCGGTCTTGGCCGAGACCCGCAGGACGCTGTCGGGATCGACCCCGAGGATCTTGCCGATCTCGGCCGCGTAGCGCTCGGGCTCGGCCGCGGGCAGGTCGATCTTGTTCAGTACCGGAATGATGTGCAGGTCGTTCTCGAGGGCCAGATACAGGTTCGCGAGCGTCTGCGCCTCGATCCCCTGGGCTGCGTCGACCAGCAGAACGGCGCCCTCACAAGCGGCGAGCGAACGCGAAACCTCGTAGGTGAAGTCGACGTGGCCGGGCGTGTCGATCATGTGCAGGACGTGCGCGACGCCGGTGTCGGTCGTCGTCCAGGGCATCCGGACGTTCTGCGCCTTGATCGTGATGCCGCGCTCGCGCTCGATGTCCATCCGGTCCAGATACTGGGCCCGGGAATGGCGCGCGTCGACCACGCCGGTCAGCCCCAACATGCGGTCGGCCAGCGTCGACTTGCCGTGGTCGATGTGGGCGATGATGCAGAAGTTGCGGATGATGGCCGGGTCGGTGCGCCAACTGGCGTTGTTCGAGGCGGTCACGGGCTACTTTCGGCGAGATTCACGGGCAGACCTCTATGGTCGCACGCGCCCGGTGAACCGGCGCTGATCGGCGCCGATCCGTACTGACGCCGCACTGACTTCGCACTGATCTGGAGGCGGTTCTGCTCCGGGGTGGTTGGGTGCGAAGATATCGGCCATGACTGCATCGAACCCGGTTACGGGCGACCCCCGGGCGGTAGCCGAGTACCGGGTGCCCGCCGCCAGCCTCAAGCCCGGCGACCTGGTCAACCTGTCCCCCGGCGAGGACGACTGGCAGCAGGTGCTGGGCGTCTACACCTCGGCCGACGCCGTGGGCGCGTCCAACACCGAGCTGCGCGCGCTGGTCACCTCGCTGGACAAACGGTACGTCGTGGTCGAGCTCACCGACCTGGCTCCGGTCGACAACAACGTCTACTTCTCCGACGGTTTCGCCTACGCCGTGGCAACCGGTGACGGTGACGACCAGCCGGTGAGCGACATCGTCAGCACCGACTACGGGGTGCGCACCTACCTCTATACGAAGTTCGAGCTGGTCACGATTCGTTCGGCCGGCTGAGTCGCGGCTGGCTCGCGGCCGAGAGTCGGCTCAGTTCGGGCCACTGGCTGCTGGACGCTGACCGACTGGTACTCTGGCGTGGTTGTCCTCCGGGCAAACTTGTTGATATCTCACTCGAACGTCGAGGGCATTCTTCGTGGCAAACATCAAGTCCCAGATCAAGCGCATCGGCACCAACGAAAAGGCCCGACTGCGCAACAAGAGCGTCCGGTCATCGCTGAAGACCGCGGTGCGCCGATTCCGGGCGGCCGCTGAGGCGGGCAACCTCGAAACCGCGCAGGTCGCGCTCCGTACCGCGTCCCGCGAGCTCGACAAGGCCGTGAGCAAGGGCGTCATTCACGCCAACCAGGCGGCGAACAAGAAGTCGGCCATGGCCATTCGCATCAACGGCATCTCGGCCAGCAAGTAAGTACCCGCGCTCGGCACGGCCCGACGCTCCGCTCGGACTCAACCACCTGAGCGGGCCGCACCGACCAGTCGGACCGCGCGCTCCAAGCGCGTAGTTGGCATCGACCGCAACCCCTTTCACGTCGGCATTGAGTGCCGCCACGGTCACCAGTGCCTTGGTCAGGCCGGCGTCGTCCCAGCCCCGCGCCTGGGCCTGAGCCCGACGCACCTTCCACGGCGGCATTCCGAGCGCCGGGGCCAGATCGTTCGGGTTACCCCGCCCGGCCGAGCGAACCTTCGCCACCGATCGAACCCCGTCCGCGATCGCATCGGCGATCACGACCTGCGGCACCCCCACCGACAGAGCCCAGCGCAGCGCCTCGAGCGCCTTCGCCGCGTCGCCCGTCACCGTCAGATCGGCCACCGCGAAGCCACTGACCTCAGCCCGGCCCCGGTGGTACGCGGCCACCGTGTCGGAATCGATCCGCCCCCCGGAGTCGGATGCCAACTGGGCCGACACGATCGCGAGTTCACGCAGGTCACTGCCGACCGCGTCGAGCAGATTGGTTGCCGCCTCGGGCGTGATCGAGCCGCCGGCGGACCGCACCTCGCTCCGCACGAAGTCCAGCCGCTCCTCCGGTCGGGTGAGCTTGGCGCAGAGCACGCGATGGGCGTCCAGCTTTCGGGCCAGCTCGAGGACCGCCTTACCCTTCGCGATCCCGCTGTGATGCACGACGACGGTGATCTCGGGGTCGGCGACACCTAGCAGGCTGGCGAGCATGTCCGTCGCGGCCGCGCGTAGGTCGTGGGCCGCGCGGATGACGATGACCCGACGGCCGCCGAACAGCGACGGGCTCAACAGCTCATAGAGTGCGGCCGGCTCGACCGCGGCGCCGGCCAGGTCACTGACCTCGGTGCCCGCATCGAGCTGGCGGGCGGCGGCGATCGCGGCATCGACGCCTCGGCTGACCAGCAGCTCCTCATCACCCAGCAGAAGCACCATCGCGCCGACCAACGGCGACGGCGATCCGGAGCTGGTCACGGACCCATCGTCGCACGATCGAACCGACACCGCGGCCCGATTCGCCGCCGGTTCACCGACACTAGGCTCGAGACGTATGACGGCGATTCCCGATGGCTACGAGGACCTGCTCATTCGCCCGCTGTTCGGCGAGCTGGCCACCGTTCGACCGGACGGGGCGCCGGCGGTGACCCCGATGTGGTTCGTGTGGGACGGCGAGCTGCTGAAGTTCACCCACACGACCAAGCGCCAGAAGGTGCGCGACATCGCCCACGAACCGCGGATCGCCATGTCGATCATCGATCCCGACAATTCGCACCGCTACCTGCAGGTACGGGGCACCGTCGAGAGCATCGAGCCCGACCCGACCGGCGCGTTCTATGTCGAGCTGTCCAAGCGGTACGGCAACGTCGATCCGCCGCCGCCGGCCGACTCACCGGATCGCGTGGTCATCTCCGTGCGTCCGTTCGCCTTCACCAAGCGCGGCTGAACCGCCCGCGTCAGCCGACCGTGCTCGCCCGAATACCCCGGACCACGGTCGACAGCGCGCCACCCGAATCGACCACCGCGATGTCCCCGTCGTGATCGGTGCGCAACACCGGCACTCCGATCTTGGCCAGCTCGGTCAACAGCACGGGTGACGGCAGGCCGTAGTCGTTGCCGGCCCCGACCGAGATGACGCCGACCTTCGCGTGTACGGCCGCCAGGAACTGCGGGTCCGAGTAGGCGCTGCCATGGTGCGGCACCTTGAGCACATCGGCGCTCACATCGACCCCGGATTCCAATAAGGACTGCTGAGCCTCGATCTCGGCGTCGCCCGGCAGCATGATCCGCACTCCGTCGACCGTCGCCTTGATGATGACCGATGAGTTGTTCGGGTCGGAGCGAGTTCCCCGGAATGCCGCCAACGGAGCCAGGAAGTCGAGGCGGACGGCGCCGACCTGCACGGTGGTGCCGATCGGCGCCGCACCGATGCTCAGATGATGCGCGGCGAGCACCGATCGCACCAACGCGACGCCCCCGGCCGGCAGGGCCAGCGGTCCGGTGACGACCTGCTCGACCGTCCGGCCGTCGAAGACACCGACGATGCCGCCGACGTGATCGAGGTGGTAGTGCGTGAACACCAGCAGGGCGACGTCGGTGATGTGCAGGTCGTCGAGGCAGCGGTCCATGGCAACCGGGTCGGGGCCGGCGTCGATGACGACCGCCCGGTGATCGCCGGCCGGCAGCACGAGCCCGTCCCCTTGTCCGACGTCGCAGGCGACCATGATCCAGCCCGGTGGCGGCCAACCGCCGACCGCCGCCCGGACCGGGATCAGCACGATCACCGACACGACCACGAACGCCGCGATCGCTCGCCGAGGTCCGACGCGGCGGGCCAGAGCCAGCAGCGCGAGGGTCACCGCAAGCAGGGCAAGTCCACCGTCGGTCCCACCCGGCCACGCGATGGTGGCACCGTGCAGGCCGCCGAAGAAGTTGGCCACCCAGATCAGCCAGCGGCAAGGCACGCCGGCGACCTGGGCCAGTGCGGCGCCGGCGGTGAGGTTGAGCGGCGCGATCAGGGCAGCCAGGAAACCGACCATCGTCACGGCGGCAACGACCGGTTCGGCCAGCAGGTTGGCCGGGATCGACACCAGACTGATTCGGCCCGAGATGGCCGCGATCACCGGGGCGGTGACCAGGTTGGCCGCGGCGGCGACCGCCAACGCCTCGGCGACTCCGGCTGGAACATGCCGTCGCCGAAGGGCATCGGCCCAGCCGGGCGCGATAAGCAACAACGACGCTGTCGCCAGGGCCGACATCGCGAAACCGGCATCGTCCGCGAGCTGGGGCTGCCACACCAAGAGGGCCAGCACGGTCGCCGCCAGCGCGGAGATCGCAACCCGTTCTCGACCGGTCGCCAGACACCACAACGCGATCGCGGCCATCGCCGCCGCCCTCAGCACGCTCGGCGAAGGGCGGGCTACCAGCACGAATGCGACGAGCACCAGCGCACTGATCGCCGCGCAGGTTCGGGGACCGACGCGGGCGCGACGCAGTATCAGCAGCACGGCGCCGACGGCCATCGAGCAGTTGGTGCCGCTGACCGCCACCAGATGGGTCAGGCCGGCCAGCCGGAAGTGCTCGGCCAGAACGGGGTCCAACCGCGATGTGTCACCGTCGATGAGTCCGGGCAGCAGACCCGAAACCTGCTCGGGCAGTGCCGCCGACGCCGCCTGCAGTGACACGCGCACCGAGCCGGCCGCGCGCTGCCACCACGGGGGCACGCCGATCAGCTGCGGGTCGGATTCGGCCACGAGCGTGGCGCTGAGCAGGTTGCCGTCCAGCGCAGGCTGCACCTCGGCATCGATGCGCAGTCGCTGGCCGGGCTGCAGGCCGGCCCAGACGCCGGCCGGGGCCAGGATCACCACCGATCCCCTCGCGTCGACCGAACGACCGGCCACCAGCAATTCCTCGACGTCGGCATCGACGATTGCTCGAGGTGATCCGGCCGTCCCCTTTGCGGCCAGTAGTCGCGCATCGCCGGTCAGGGTGACGACTGCGGTCACGTCCACCCGATGCGTGGCCAGCTGCGCCAGGGGCGACGCTCGGGTCATGAACAGCCGCGCCGCCAACGGCGCGAGGACGATGACTACGCAGAACGCGGCTAGGGCCAAGACCGTCCCGAACTTGCGTCCACTGCGGTGGAGCGTCAGGGCGCCGACCCCTAGCAACGCTGCGACCACCGCGATTCCCACCGCCCGCGCCGGACTGCCCGACACCGCAAACGCCGCCGCCACCCACGCCGTGACGGCACCCACTGCCAGCCGCAGATCGTGGCCCGGGCGACGCTTGGTCGATTCGTCGTCGCGATTCACGCGGTCAGGGGGCCCGCTAGGGGTGCGCTCGGTCCGAGCACTCATACGGTGACCAGTGACTTCAAATCCGCGTACTTCGCCTCACCGATTCCGCTAACTTCTCGTAGCTGGTCGATTGAGGTGAACTGTCCATGCGCAGTGCGCCAATCGAGGATGTGCTGCGCGAGCACCGGACCTACGCCCGGCAACGCATCGAGCTGGGCGCCGGTGGCCGAGTTGAGGTTCACCGGACCGGTGACTACCGCTGACCCCGAGCCGGCCGCTGCGCCGCCGGCCACCCCGGCAACGCCGCCCGGCGCACCAACGACCGACACCGCGATCTGCTCGCCGTCGGCCAGCAGCTGAGCAAGGTTGAGCGTCGAGAGGTCGACGCCCGCCAATGCACCACCCGCAGCCCGCACCGCGTCGTCCACTCGCGATCCGCTCGGCAGCCGGTAGACACCCGGGCTCACGACTCGCCCGACCACATCCACGACGAGCACCGCGGTGGAAGTTGCCGGCGAAGCCCGCGAGCTCACCGGTCCCGAGCTCGACGGCGCGGCCGACGAGGACGCCGCGCTGCTGGACCGTGGCGCGCTCGTCGGCACGTTCAACGCGCTGACGGCGGATGCGTGCGGCCGCTCGGTGAGGACCCATCCGCCCGCTATCAGCACGGCCACCAGCGCCGCCGCACCGACCGCCAACGCACCGCGGCGCCCCGGGTCGATCCGCAACCCCAGGTGTGCGGCCGGACCGCCGCCACCGCCGTCGTGGCGCCGCCGGCGAGGCGGTTCGATGCGGGCCACCTTCCCTACGAGATCGGCGAGGTCGTCCCCGTCGCCAGCGCGGTGACCCGCGTCGCCGGATCGATCCAGCTGATCCACGTGGTCCAGCTGATCCAGGTGATTGAGGTGTGGCGCCGCATGGGCCGACCGCTCGCCATCGCGGAAGAGGTCCGCTATCCGGCGCGCGATTCGGCCCTGGGCGCTGTGCGTTCGGATCCACAGTCGAAGCGGCACAGCCCGACGCTAAGTCCCGGTGCGGGTCGCGTTCGGTCCCCGGACCCGATTGTGGACAGCGGCCAGGTTGTGGACGGTTCCAAGCCCGACTCCGGGGTGCCCCCGACGAATCTGGAAGCGCCGGCACCTCGCCCGCCGGGCGCTCCGGTCGACGGCGGGCAATGACAGACTGCGCAGGTGGCTCTGGCGATAGCGACCCGATGGGCTCGGTCGGCGCAGCGGGTGCGTCGAGTCCGGCGAGCCCGGTCGATCCGGCTGCGGCCGGCCTTGTGCCGGCCGCCGCTGATCGCCGGCACCGTCGCGGTCGTGCTCTGTGTGGCCTATCTGTGCGCTCCGCTGATGGGCGGCGACCTGTCGGCACAACTGGCGCGCGCCGACTTCGCCGGAGCTCATCCGGTGAGTCCGGTCGACCTGCGCTGGTTCGGCGGCACCCAGCCGTTCGGTTACTCGCTATGGGTGCCTGCGCTGATGGCCGCGCTCACCGCACGGGTGGTCGGCGCGATCGCCGCCGTCGTGGCAACCGTCCTGGCCACCCGTTTGATGCAGCGGGCGGGCGCGTCCCGTCCAGTCGTCGGCGGGATCGCCGCGGCCGTCTGCCAGGCCAGCAATCTGGCCGAGGGGCGGGTGGCCTTCGCCGCCGGGCTCGCGTTCGCGCTGGCCACGATCGACCTACTCAGCGGGCGGTTCCGGTGGCGCTACTCGACGGCGGTGGTGACGGCCGTCCTCGCCGGCGCCGCCAACCCCGTTGCAGCGCTGTTGCTGTGGCTCTGCGCGCTGGTTGCGCTACTGCGGCGGCAGGTGCTGGCCGCGGCCGTGCTCGTACTCGCCAGTGCGATTCCGGTGGCGGTGATCGCGGGGGTGTTCTCCGAAGGCGGCCGCCAGCTCTTCAACACCACCGACGCCATCCGGGCCGCCCTAGCCAGCCTGCTGGTAGCGATCGTGGTGCCGACGCGGCACCAGATCGTGCGGCTCGGCGCCGTCCTTGGACTGGTCATGGTCGCGGCCGCCTACCTATTGCCGACTCCGGTCGGCGGCAACTCGATCCGGCTGACGTTGCTGTTCGCCGTCCCGGTGGTCGCGGCGTTCGTGGACTGGCGACCCTGGCTCGCCGCGCTGGCCGTCATCGCCGCGATCGTCGTCCAGACACCAGTGACGCTGGGCACGCTCACCGGCGCCGGCGCCCCCGCCACCGACGCGTCCTACTACACACCGTTGCTCAACGAGATCAAGGCGCAGGGACAATTGACCGGACGGGTCGAGGTTCCGGAGGAGAATGGGCACTGGGAGTCCTACTACGTTGCGCGCCACGTACCGCTCGCCCGCGGCTGGCTGCGTCAGCTCGACACCGAACTCAACGACGACGTGTTCTACAAGTTCACGCCGACGGCCGCGAGCTACCAAACGTTCCTGACCGACAACGCGGTCGAATTCGTCGCCGTCCCCGACGCCCGGCTCACCTACTACGGCAAGCGTGAGAGCGCGCTGATCAACGGCGGCTTGAGCTACCTCGACCCGATCTGGAGAAACGACCACTGGACCCTCTACCGGGTCGCCAACGCGGTGCCGATTGTTGAGGCTCCTGGTGTGCTGGTCAGCATGAACGCTGACAGCCTCACCTTCACCGCCCCGCCCGGCAGCAGCGTCAAGATAAACGTCCGCTGGTTGCGCTGGCTCGACACCTCCACCGCGGACGGATCCTGCATCAGCCGCAGCGGCGACCGGGTCATATATCGAACCGGCACGCGCGAGCCTGACCCACACGTCGCACGTACTGACCTCGAGCCTCAGTTCGGCGGATACGCCTCAGTGCTCGTGACCGTCGCTAGTAGTCGCGGCGCACGACCAGACTCAGCCACTAGTCGCGGCGCACGACGACGGTGCCGACGACCCCTGGCCCCAAATGGGCGCCGACCACCGCGCCGACCTCGGACAGGTACAGCTCCCCCAACGCCGGAACCGCGCCCCGCAGCTGTTCGGCCAACTGTGCGGCCCGGTCGAGTGCGTCCAGGTGCTGCACGGCCACATCGACCGGTCCATCGCCGGCGTAGGCGACGCGTCAGCTCGCAGCAACCGCGCGAGGGCCTTTGCCGAGGTGCGCACCTTTTCGAGCAGCACGATCCGGCCGTCGTCGACGTGCAGCAGCGGCTTGACCGACAACGACGTGCCGAGCCGGGCCGCAGCCGACCCGATCCGGCCGCCCCGGCGCAGATACTCCAGCGTGTCGACGTAGAACAGCACGCGAGTGCGGTCGACCGTGGCCACCGCGGCGTCCTGTACCTCGGCCGCCGACGCACCGGCCGTCGCCGTTCGCGCCGCCGCCAGCGCGGCGAATCCCAGCCCCATAGCGGCCGACCGGGAATCGACCACCCGTACCGTCCCGTATCCGAAGTCCTGAGCGGCCAGCCGGGCCGACTCCCAGGTGCCCGACAAGCATCGACGAGATGTGGATCGACACCACGTTCGTCGCTCCGGCGTCGAGCGCTGACTGATACACGGCGGCGAAGTCGGCCGGCGAGGGACGTGAGGTCGTCACCGTAAGGTGCTCACGCAGGCCTGCAGTCACCTGCGGCGGCCCAACGTCGATTCCGTCGCGACCCGACTGTCCATCGATCATCACGTGCAGCGAGATGACCCGAATCCCCAGTTGGTCGGCCAACGCCGCCGGCAGGTACGCGGTCGAATCGGTGACGACCGCGACCCGCGCTCATACGACTACATCAATGCGACTCGACCGCTCGCTGAGTCTCATAGATCACATCAATGCGACTCGCGCACGCCTATCGCTTCGCTGCGCTCCTCACTCGCTGGCGCTGCTGCATGCTCGCTCATACGACGAAGTTAACCGATCGGTCCGGTACCGCAATCACCCGGCGAACGTCCTTGCCGTCGAGCAGCTTGGCGATCCGTTCATCGGATCGGGCAGCGGCCTCAGCGGCCTCGGCGTCGATACCCGCAGTCATGGTGACGACCGCCCGCATCTTGCCGTTGATCTGCACCGGGATATCGACCGTCTCATCGATCAGCAATTCCGGGTCGATCGCCGGGAAGTCGGCCCAGGTCAGCGATTCGGTGTGACCGAGCTTCGACCACAGCTCCTCGGCGATGTGCGGCGCGAGCGGGCCCAGCATCAGCACCAGCGGCTCAGCCAGGGCGCGCGGCGTGCCACCCTTCGGATACGCCTGAGTGATCTCGTTGTTGAGCTTGGTCAGCCGCGCGATCGATGTGTTGAAGCGCAACGACTCGTACCCCTCGCGCACGGACGCGATGGTGCGATGCAACAGCCGCTGCAATTCCAGCGGCACCTCGTCCTCGCTGACGTGCGCGAGACCGGTCGTCTCGTCGACCACTGTGCGCCAGATGCGCTGTAGCAACCGGTACGGGCCGGTGATCGCCTTCGCATCCCAGGGACGCGATTGCTCCAGCGGGCCGCTGAACATCTCGAAGAGGCGGAAGGTATCGGTGCCGAAGTTCGCGATGAAGTCATCGGGGGTGACGACGTTCTTCAGGCTCTTGCCGATCTTGCCGAACTCCTGGCGCACCGCCTCGTCACCGAAGAAGAACTTGCCGTCGCGCTCCTGCACCTCGGAGGCCTCGACGTAGAAGCCCTCGGCGTTGGTGTACGCGGGCAATTGCAACATGCCCTGGTTGACCAGGCGGTGGAACGGTTCGGAGCTGCTCAAATAGCCCAGGTCGAACAGGACCTTGTGCCAGAACCGCGCGTACAGCAGATGCAGCACGGCGTGCTCGACGCCGCCCACATACAGGCCGACCCCGCCCAGCGGACGCTCGGCGCTGGGGCCCATCCAGTAGCGCTCGATGGCGGGATCGACCAACGCCTCATCATTCGTCGGGTCGAGGTAGCGCAGTTCGTACCAGCACGACCCGGCCCAGTTCGGCATCGTGTTCGTCTCGCGCCGGTACTGCTTCGGTCCGTCCCCCAGATCGAGGGTGACCGTCACCCAGTCGGTCAGCCGCGACAGCGGCGGCTCCGGCAGCGACGTCGCGTCGTCGGGCTCGTAGGCCTTGGGCGTGAAGTCGTCGGTGTCGGGCAGTTCGATCGGCAGCATCGAGTCCGGCACCGCGATCGGCAGGCCGGACTCGTCGTAGACGATGGGGAACGGCTCGCCCCAGTACCGCTGCCGGGAAAAGAGCCAGTCGCGCAGGCGGTAGGTGACGGCACCGCGGCCGGCCCCGTGCGCCTCGAGCCAAGAGATCATTGCCGCCTTGGCATCGTCGATGCCAAGGCCGTTCAGCTCGAGACCCTCGGTCGCTGAATTGATCGCCGCGCCCGCGCCCGTGTACGCGCCCCCATCGAAGTCGTCCGGCGGTTGCACCGTGCGGATGATCGGCAGGCCGAAGACCTGCGCGAAGTCCCAGTCGCGTTCGTCTTGGCCCGGTACCGCCATGATCGCGCCGGTGCCGTAACCCATCAGCACATAGTCGGCGATAAAGATCGGCAGCCGCTCACCGGTTACCGGGTTGGCCGCGAAGGCACCGGTGAAGACGCCGGTCTTGCCCTTGGCGGCGTCGGTCTGGCGGTCCATCTCCGAGCGCATCGAGGTCGCCCGGCGGTATTGCGCCACCGCCTGGGCCGGGTCATCGTTGCCGGCCGTCCAGATCGGATCGGTGTCCTCGGGCCAGCTCGCCGGCACCAGTGAATCGACGAGCGGATGGTCCGGTGCCAGCACCAGGTAGGTCGCACCGAAGAGCGTGTCGGGCCGTGTGGTGAAGACCGTTATCGACTCCGGACCGTTCTCGGCGTCAGCCACGAAGGTGATGTGAGCGCCCGTCGAGCGGCCGATCCAGTTGCGCTGCATCTGTGCGACCGGCTCGGGCCAGTCGATGAAGTCGAGGTCACTGATCAACCGGTCGGCGTACGCGGTGATGCGCATCATCCATTGCGCCAGCGGACGCCGGAACACGGGGAAGTTCCCGCGCTCGCTGCGGCCGTCGGCACCGACCTCTTCGTTCGCCAATACGGTGCCGAGGCCCGGTGCCCAGTTGACGTTGGTCTCGGCCCGATAGGCCAGTCGGTGGTTGTCGACCACGTGGCGCCGCTGGAGCTCGGACAGCTCGGCCCAGGGCCGGTCGAACGGGTTGCTGCCGGCGGCGAGCTCGCGTTCGCCGGCGTCGAGCGCGGCGATCAACTCCGCGATCGGGCGGGCCTTGTCGGCCAGCGGGTCGTACCACGCATCGAAGATCTTCAGAAAGATCCATTGGGTCCACTTGTAGAACGGCAGGTCCGTCGTCGCGATCGCGCGGCGCTCATCGTGGCCCAGACCCAGACGCCGCAGCTGTCGCTTGAACTCGACCATGTTGGCGTCGGTCGTCGTCCGCGGGTGCTGCCCGGTCTGCAGCGCGTACTGCTCGGCCGGCAACCCGAACGCATCGAAACCCATCGTGTGCAGCACGTTCGCGCCAGTCATCCGCAGGAAGCGCGCGTAGACATCGGTGCCGATGTAGCCCAGCGGATGGCCGACGTGCAGCCCCGCACCCGAGGGGTACGGGAACATGTCCATGACGAACTCTTGCCGACGGATCGCCATTCGGTCGAAGCCCTCGGCCAGGTCACCGACCGGATTGGGCGCCTCGAAGATGTGCTCGCGCTGCCAGCGCTCCTGCCACTCGAGCTCGATGCGGTTCGCCAGCTCGGCGCCGTAGCGAAACGGCGGCGGCGCATCGTCGACGGCGGTCATCCAATTCCTCCAGAAGGCTTTCCCATACCCGAACAGCGCGAGAGCCCCTGCGGAATCCACAGAGGCTCGACCGCTTCTCGCGTTGCCAGCTTAATGCGTCGGACAAACTCGACTGAACGACCGGCTGCGATGTAGCGGACCGAGACCGAGCATTCGCGGCCTTGCGGAGCCTCGCAGCGAAACCCAACCACGATGCTCGTAGCTCGTGCGGAGCCTCGCAGCGAAACCCAACCACGATGCTCGTAGCTCGTGCGGAGCCTCGCAGCGATGCGAAGCGAGCGAGGAGCGCAGCTAAATTATCGGTGCTCACCCCGCGCCCGCTGTCCGTCGCCACCGGACGCGGGGGCACCTGACAAGAGATTATTCGCGCGACGACCACTTCACAACCGTTTGATGAGGGTCTAATAGGTCAGGATTGGGTAACGGTGGTCACGCCTCGGCGTCCGGCGCTTCGTCGACGGCAGCCGACGCGACGGCTCCAGCGGGGACCGCGACCGGTATCACCGGGCCCGGGGCCCCAACATTGTGGGCCCGCAGCCGCCACTCGGCCGCGGGCCGGCCGTTGGACGTCGACGATCCCTCAGCCCGCATCTCTGACCAGTGACAATTCGCGAGCGGTCCGAGCGCCGGGCGCCATAGATCGATGCCGATCAAACTTGCACAGAGAGACATTGCAGTAGCACTGTGCGTAACAAGTACCGCCACCTCGACGTCGGGCAGGTCATGGAAAGCGGCCAGCGCACGTCGGGCGACATCGTCGCGCTTCTCGGCGCCGCGTCCGCGCACGTCACGACCGGCTCGCCAGTCCTCGAACTCAGCGGGATAGCGGAGTTGGACGTCTTCTCGGGTCAGGCCCTCCCAATGACCGAGCGATCGCTCGCGCAGTCGCGCATCGACCTGCACTGTCAGGCCGGCCCGCTCACCGATCGCCTGCGCGGTCTGCGCGGCGCGCTGCAGATCTGAGGTGACGATCACCGACGGACGCAGCGCCGCCAGCAATCCGGCCACCTCATCGGCCTGCGCCCGCCCGACATCATCCAGGGGCGGATCGGCCTGACCCTGGAAGCGCTGTTCGGCGTTCCAGCTCGTGCGGCCGTGGCGCAGCACGATGACCTGGCGGCTCATTGCGAGGCCGTTCAGGCCGTACTGGCGGTGCTGGCCGAGGTCACACCAGGGCGCTCATCCGGGTTGAACTCGATCGTCGGGCAGTCGCGCCACAGCCGCTCAAGGGCATAGAACGCGCGCTCCTCGGTGTGCTGGATGTGCACCACGATCTCGGCGTAATCGAGCAGTACCCAGCGGTCGTCGCGACGCCCTTCGCGGCGCAGCGGCTTGACGCCGGCTCCGCGCATCGCCAGCTCGACCTCGTCGACGATCGCCTCGACCTGACGCTCACTGCTGCCGGTCGCGATGACGAAGACGTCGGTGATTGCGAGCCGATCGCTGACGTCGATGAGCACGATGTCGGTTGCGAGCTTCTCAGCCGCGGCGGACGCGGCGATCAGCGCGAGATCACGGGCAGTTTCGGTGGCAGTCATGGTGACCCCAGCGTACTGGCGAATGCCAATCAGCCCAGCTCGGCCAATATGGACGATTCATGGTAAAGGCGATGTTTTGCGATGTATTGCACGACGCCATCCGGGACGAGGTACCAGATCGGCTGCTCGGAGCCGACCCGCTCGCGAACGGCGCTCGAGGAGATTGCCATCGCGGGGACGTCGATCAGGGTCGTGGCCGCGGACGGTAGATGTGCGTTGGACAGCTCGTAGCCGGGTCGGGTGACGCCGATGAAGTGCGCCACCTGCAGGGCGTCCTCCGGATCCTTCCAGGACAGGATCTGGGCGAGCGCGTCGGCGCCGGTGATGAAGAACAGCTCGGCTTCCGGACGAATGGCGGCAATGTCTTTGATGGTGTCGACCGTGTAGGTGGGGCCGACCCGGTTGATGTCGACCCGGCTGACCCAGAAGCGCGGATTGGAGGCGGTTGCGATCACGGCCATCAGGTAACGGTGCTCGGCCGGGCTGACCTGCCGGTCGGTCTTCTGCCAAGGCTCGCCGGTCGGGACGAAGACGACCTCGTCGAGCCGGAAACGCGCCGCGACCTCGCTCGCCGCGACGAGGTGACCGTGATGGATGGGATCGAATGTGCCACCCATGATTCCGACCCGCGTCGGCTTCGTCGACATCACCGAATCTGACCGTCGCCGTACACGACCCATTTCGTCGACGTCAGCTCGGTCAATCCCATCGGCCCCCGAGCGTGCAGCTTCTGCGTCGAGATGCCGATCTCGGCGCCGAAGCCGAACTCGGCGCCGTCGGTGAACCGGGTCGACGCATTGACCATCACCGCGGCGCTGTCGACCGCAGCGACGAACCGCCGGGCGGTGTCGAGGTTGTTGGTCACGATCGCCTCGGTGTGCCCCGACGACCAGCGCCGGATGTGAGCGAGCGCCTCGTCGACATCGGCCACGACATGGGCGGCGATGTCGAGCGAGAGGTATTCGCTGGCCCAGTCGTCGTCGGTCGCGGCGACCACGTCGGGGTGGACGGCCGCAAAGTGCTCGTCACCGTGAACGATGACGCCTTGGGTCTGCAGGGTCGCGGTGACCCTCGGCAAGAATTCGGCCGCGATCTGCCGGTGGACAAGCAGGGTCTCAGCCGCGTTGCAGACGCTCGGACGCGACACCTTCGAGTTGATGACGATGCGCTCGGCCATATCGAGGTCGGCATCGGCGTCGACATAGACGTGCACGTTGCCGACACCCGTCTCGATCACCGGCACGGTCGAGTTCTCGACGACATACTTGATCAGGCCCGCACCCCCGCGCGGAATGATCAGATCGACGAGTCCCCGGGCGTGCAGCAGATGGGTGACGCTGCCCCGGTCCGTCCCGGGAACGAGCTGAATGACATCGCGCGGAAGACCCGCCTTCTCGGCCGCGCTCGAAAGCACCTCGACCAGGGCGACGTTGGAATGGTGAGCGCTGGCCGACCCACGCAGCAGGACGGCGTTGCCGCTCTTCAACGCGAGGCCCGCGGCATCGACCGTCACATTCGGACGGGCTTCGTAAATGATCGCCAGCACGCCGAACGGGACACGCAGCTGACGAATGACCAGGCCATTGGGCTGCGTGTAGCCGCGCAGCACCTCACCGACCGGATCGGGCAGGCCGGCCACATCGCGCAGTCCGTCGGCCATCGCCTGGATCCGCTGCGGGTTCAGCGCGAGCCGGTCGAGCAACGAATCGTCAAGGCCCGCCTGGCGGCCGGCGGCGAGGTCGAGTTCATTCGCGGCCAGCACCGAATCGGTCGCGTCGACCAAGGCGTCGGCCAGCGCGTGCAGCGCCGCATCCTTGGCCGCTCGGCTCCGCGGGCCGAGTTCGGCGGCGGCGTCGCGGGCCCGCTGCGCGGCGGCCCGGACATCGGACTCGGTCGCGATCTGTTCGCTCACGCCTCCACCCTAAAGCCAGGAGGCGCATTGCCCGCCTGGGTAACCTGCACCAATGGCGAACAGGATCATGATCTCGAGGACGAACGCCGCGCCCGGACGCGAGGACGAGTACCGGCAGTACGCACTGAAGCACGGCCAGGAGGTGCTGGACGCGGTGCCGGCCTTCACCTCGGCCCAGCTGCACGAGCTGCACGCGATTCAGCGCCCGGCGGCCGGTCCGCCGTCGCCGTACCAGTTCATGACCCTGTACGACATCGACGGCACCACGGGCGACACCGTCAAGGCGGTCGACGCGGGCCGGGCCAGCGGCGCGATCTCGCCCAACAACGGTGCCCTCGCGCCGGGTGGCGCGTCGTGGGTCTATGACCGCATGGGCGAGCCGGTCGTCGGGGGCACTCCCCTGCCGGGCGCCGCGCGGCACGTCTACGTCGGCTTCCTCAACGCCGGCGAGGGACGCGAGGACGAGTTCAACGCTTGGTATGACGGCTTCCACCTGCGCGAATGGGTGACGACGATGCCCGGCTTCGTCAGCGGCCAGCGCTGGCGCGTTTCGGACGAGCAGCGCCCCGAGGTCACCGACGTCAAGTACCGCTACGTGACGATCTACCAGGTCGAGGGCGACGACATCGCCGAGATGAACCGGCTCGGTGAGGTGGTCCGCGCCCAGGGCAACCTGACCCCGCACAACGGAGCCATGTCGTCCGACATCGGGTTCTGGCTGTTCACCAAGACCGGGCCGTACCTCACGAAGTAGCGGGGTCCTCCAGCGCGTCGATGACGTAGTTGAGGGTGCCGGCATCGCCGACGTTGCCGGCGAACACCACGTACGGCATGCCGAGGACGGACGCGGGCGCGGCCACCGGCCGCAACACCGAGATCAGGCCGACCATCAGCTGACCGAGCACCCGCGCGCGCCGGATACCGAGGCCGGTGACGGCGATGTCGTGCGAGGTGATGCCACCCTTGGCAACCATCCAGGCCGGGGCGGCGGGCTGCAGGCCGGCGGCGACGGCGCTCAGCGCGGCCGACACCTGTCGCGACACCGCCAGGCCCGATGAATCCTGCGCGGCATCGGTGATCAGCTCGCGGGAAGTGACCACCATGACCGTCGAATTGGCCAGCGCCGCGACCGCCGCGTCAATCACCTCGGCGACGTGCCGCTCGGCGCTGCTCGCATCGAGCACCGTCGCAACGTCGAGTTCGATCAGCGTGGTGTCGCGCGCGTCGAGGACGGCCTTGACCTGCGCCGAGGTCGCCTCGGTGTGCGAACCGACCAGCACCGCGCCGTGCCCGGGACGCCGTCCGTCGGGCCACAGTTGCGCACCGCGCAGCGGCGCCGCGACCGAAAGCCCGCCCAGCGCCCGGACGAGCGACGGACCGGTGCGGGGCAGCAACTCGACGCCGTTCGACTGCGCGGTGACCAGCCCCAGCGCGATGATGTCGAGGTCGTCCTGCTCGGACGCGTCGACGGCAAAGAATCGACCACCGTCGGCGCGAGCGAACAGTTCGGCCACGCGGTCGGGGCCACCAGCGCGGATGTCGTCGAGGCTGATCGTGATCACGTCGCCGGCCGCGACCGTCCCGCCGCTGGTCTCGGCGATGAAGTCGGCCAGCTTCGAGCTGCGGTAGCCGAAGGCGGTGTCGCGCGCGAACTCGGTCTCGCCGACCGGCACGTACTCGTCACCGACTCGCGCCAGGTGGATGCCGTCGACCGTGATCCGGCCGGCCTCGATGAAGGCCGGACAGAGCACGATCCCGTCGTACCCGCGCCCGAGCACGTCGCGACGAGCCCGGTCCAGGGCCGCGGTCTCGGCGTGCACGTGCCCGCGCAGGGTCGAGTCGCTCCGGCTCACGACCGTGATCGGCGCGCCGGACTGCGACTTCGTTCTGCGCGAGCTGGACGCCGAGGCGGTAGTTCTCGGCCGCCGCCTGATCGCGCTCGAGCGAACGGCTGTTGGTCAGGATGAAGCACATCGACCCGGGCTCGGCCAGCGCGCACGTCGATATCGTCGGCCAGCGTCGGGATCGAGCACGGTGTCGACGTCGTGCACGCACTGCGATCCGGTCGGATCGTCGTCGATCACCGCGATCCGTCGACCGCTCGCCCGGTTCGCAGCCGCGACGAGATCAGCGGCAGAAATCACGAGATCTGCAGACCGCCGTTGATGTCGAGGGTGGCGGCGGTGATGAAGCCGGCGTCCTGGCTGAGTAGATACGCCAGCGCCGACGACACGTCATCGACGTTGGCCATCCGTGGGATCAGTGCGGCGCTTTCATGCGCAGCCCGAGTCGAGTCCGCTAATGGACCACCCATGAATTCGGTGTCGACGGCGCCCGGAGCGACACAGTTCACGGTGATGCCGAACTCGCCCACCTCGCGGGCGAGCGCGCGACTGAAGCCGATCAGCGCCGCCTTGGCCGCACTGTAGGGCACTTTCGAATAGGTGCCACCACCGCGGCGGGCCGAGATCGACGAGATGCAGGTGATTCGGCCGGCCCGCGCTTCGATCATCGCCGGCAGCACCCGCTGGGTGACGAGGAAGGCCGAGCGCATGTTGACGTCGAAGATGCGATCCCATTCCTCGGTGGTCACTTCGAGGAACGGCGTCGGCGACGCGACACCGGCAGCGTTGACCAGTCCGATGATCGGCGGCAGTTCGGCCTCGACGACCTTGACGGCCTCATCGATCGCGGCCTCGTCCGTGACGTCAACGCCCAACCCCAGGCTCTGGACGCCGTAGCGTGTCGGCCATCTCGGCCGCCACCCGCTTCGCGCCGTCGCCATCGCGGTCGAAGATCGCAATGGACCAGCCGGTCTGTGCCAGTCGTCGAGCGGTAGCTCGGCCGATACCGAGCTGCGAGCCACCACCGGTGATGAGGACGGTGCGAGCCGCCGGAAGATCATGCTCTGCCATGATCGGAGACCATACGCCGACAGCTGAATCAGTCCGGCAGCAGAGTTCAGAGAAGCACCAGATCGTCGCGGTGAACGACTTCGCGGCGGAACTCGATCGGTAGCTCGGAGCTCTTTCGGCCGAGCAGCTCGGGCAGGTCCGTCGCGTCGTAGCCGACCAGCCCGCGAGCCAGGATCCGGCCGTCGGGGCCGGCCAACTCAACCGGATCACCGGCATCGAACTCGCCGGTGAAGGCGGTGACGCCGGCCGACAGCAGCGAGGCGCGCCGCTGCACTACGGCGGCGACCGCGCCGGCGTCGAGCACAAGCCGGCCGCGCGGTGTCGTGGCGTGCATCAGCCAGAACAGACGGGTCGAGCTGCGGTCGCCGACCGGGTGAAAAACGGTTCCCGTAGCGCCGGCCAGGGCCGGGCCGATCGACGTAGCGGCCGCGAGCAGGACGGGAATCCCCTCACTGGTGGCGATTGCGGCAGCGTCCAACTTGGTCGCCATGCCACCGGTTCCGACCCCGCCGCCATTCGCCCGTACCGCGAGTTCGGCCACGTCGGCGACGAGGTGGACCTCATCGATCAGCGTCGCGCCCGGACGGCCTGGACGGCCACTGTAGAGCCCGTCGACGTCCGAGAGCAGGACCAACGCATCGGCCTGGACCAAGTGGGCGACGAGCGCGGCGAGCCGGTCGTTGTCGCCGAGTCGGATCTCGTGAGTGGCGACGGTGTCGTTCTCGTTGACGATCGGGATCACCCCGAGGCTGAGTAGCCGATCGAGGGTTCGTTGCGCGTTGCGGTAATGACCGCGCCGGTGCAGGTCATCGGCGGTGAGCAGTACCTGGCCGACCTGCAGCCCGTAGCGACCGAACGACGTTGCGTACCGCTCGGCCAGCAGCAGCTGGCCGACCGACGCGGCCGCCTGCTGGGTGGCGAGATCGCGGGGTCGGGCATTCAGGCCGAGCGGACCGAAGCCGGCGGCGATCGCACCGGATGAGACGACGACGACCTGCTGGGCGCTCTGATGGCGCGCGGCGATCGCATCGACGATGGCATCGAGACGGGCCGGGGCGAGGCGCCCGCGATCGGTCAGTGAAGACGATCCGATCTTGACGACGGTGCGGCGAGCGACGGCGATCGCGGCGCGAGTCACTCAGCGTCCTGGTCGACCCAGTCGGGAACTTCGTCCTCACCATCCGGACGAACGCGCCGGCCCTTCTTCGCCCGCAGTCGCGCATCGGCCCGCGGTCGGGTCGAGGTGTCGAGCCGGTCATCGAACCCGCGGCGGGTGGGCAGATAGGCCCGATCGCCCGACCCGGCCGGCTCGAAGTCGAACGTCATCTCACCGATCGTCACCGAAGCGCCCGGCTCGGCGCCGGCCTTGGTCAGCGCGTCCTCGACGCCCAACCGGGCCAGCCGGTCGGCGAGGTAGCCGACCGCCTCGTCGTTGTCGAAGGTGGTCTGCAGCACCCAGCGTTCGGGTTTGACGCCATGCACGACGTAACCATCGTCGGTGACGTCGATCGTGAACTCGGCCCGGCCGACCTCGCGCGGATGCAGCACGATCCGGGGCGGCGCGACCGAAGCGCGTCCGGCCCGGTCGGCCTCGACCTCGGCGGCGAGCGCGTAGGACAGTTCACGCAGACCCGCATGGCTGACCGCCGATACCTCGAACACCTTGAAGCCACGGGCCTCGAGATCAGGGCGAACCAGTGCCGCCAGCTCAGCGCCCTCGGGTACGTCGATCTTGTTCAGCGCCACCAACCGGGGCCGCTCGAGCAGGTCACCGAGGCTGCCGCGGTACTCGGCCAGTTCGAGTTCGATCGCGTCGAGGTCGCTGACCGGGTCGCGGCCCGGTTCGAGGGTCGCGCAGTCGAGCACATGCAGCAGCACCGAGCACCGCTCGATATGGCGCAGGAAGTCCAGTCCCAGGCCCTTGCCCTGAGCGGCCCCCGGGATCAGCCCGGGTACGTCAGCGATCGTGTAGACGAGTTCGCCGGCGCTCACCACGCCGAGGTTCGGCACCAAAGTGGTGAACGGGTAGTCCGCGATCTTCGGACGGGCGGCCGACATGGCCGCGATCAGCGACGACTTGCCCGCCGACGGGAAGCCGACCAGCCCGACATCGGCGACGCTCTTGAGTTCGAGGACGACGTCGACGACCTCGCCCGGTTCACCGAGCAGCGCGAACCCCGGCGCCTTGCGTCGCGATGACGCCAGGGCCGCGTTGCCGAGGCCGCCCTTGCCGCCGTGCGCCACGACGTAGCGGGTGCCGTTGCCGGTCAGGTCGGCCCGAACATTGCCGTCGGAGTCGTGGACGACGGTGCCGTCGGGCACTTTCAGCTCGAGATCGCCGCCATTGGCGCCGCTGCGGTTGCTGCCGGCCCCCTGCTTGCCGTTGCCGCCGCTCTGATGCGGGTGGAAGTGGAAGTCGAGCAGCGTGTGCACGTTCGGGTCGACGACGAAGACTATGTCGCCGCCGTCGCCGCCGTTACCGCCGTCGGGGCCACCGAGTGGCTTGAACTTCTCGCGGTGGATCGATGCGACGCCGTGGCCGCCGTTGCCGGCGGCGAGGTGCAGCACCACGCGGTCGATGAAGGATGCCATCGCTGCGGTAACACCTCAGATCATTGAGAAACTGGAGCAGCCGGTCGACCCGAACCGGGCCAACAACCAGCAAAGGCGGGTACCGGTGGACCGGTCCCGCCTCTGGTGGTGCCTGATCACTCGGTCAGGCGCTGCGTGGGGATCAGGCGGATACCTGTTCCGGGGCGACGATGTTGACGGTCTTGCGACCGCGCGAGAGGCCGAACTGGACGCGCCCCTCGACCAGCGCGAACAGGGTGTCGTCCTTGCCGCGGCCGACCCCGTCGCCCGGGTGGAACTTGGTGCCCCGCTGGCGGATCAGGATCTCGCCCGCGTTCACCTGCTGGCCGCCGAAGCGCTTCACTCCGAGGAACTGCGCGTTCGAGTCGCGGCCGTTGCGCGAACTCGATGCACCCTTCTTATGAGCCATCTCGTCATTCCTTCGATCTAGGAGGCGCTAGGAGCGCTAGGAGGCGTCGGTCGCGGGCGAGTCGTCGACGTCGGCGACCGGGGTGGGAGCGGCCTTGACCGGTGTGGCCTTGGTCGCCTTGGCGGGAGCCGACTTGGCCGGCGCGACGGCGAGCGTCTCGGCACCGATACCGGTCACCTGGAGCTGGGTCAGCTTCTGACGGTGGCCCATGCGCTGGTGGTAGCCGGTCTTGTTCTTGTACTTGTGAATCTTGATCTTGGGGCCCTTGGTCTGCGCGAGGACCTGCGCGGTGACCGAGATCAGCGCCAGCTTGTCGGCCTCGTGAGTGACCTCGGTGCCATCGACGACCAGGAGCGCGGGCAGCGCCACCTCACCACCGTCGGCGACCTCGAGCTTCTCGACCTCGACGACGTCACCTACGGCAACCTTGTACTGCTTGCCGCCGGTCTTGACGATCGCATACATGACGTAACTCATTTCTCGGTAATACTGAGGATCGTTGCGAGCGGGGCAACTTCTTGCCACACGCAAACCGACCCAGTGTGCGTGGGCCTGCGTTCAGGTTACGGCACGGTGACCTCGGGAGGCAAAACCGGCTGATCAGGCCGGCCCGACGGGCTCCAGCGGCGGCCCGGCCGGTCGGCTGGCCGCCCGACGCCGGCGCGGTGACCGGCCCACCACGGTGGGCTCGAGCACGACGACCGGCTCAGCTGCGGCGAACAGCGCTTCTTGCTCGACGGCCGGTTCGGCCGGTTCGGCCGGTTCCGTCGGTCCCGCTGACTCGATCGGTCCCCGTGGTTCGGCTGCTTCGGACGGATCGGCAAATCCGACCGCGCCGAAGCTCTCGGTGGGATCCGCGACGACCTCGGTCACCTCGCTCGCGCCCGCGACATCGACGGCCTCGATCACCTCGGCCACCTCGGCCACCTCGGCCGGGTCGGACTCGGCCGCATCACCCGGTTCGGCGGTGGACTGCGCGTCGAGTTCGAGCTGGGCCGCCTTCGCGATCGCAGCCATCGCCGAGGCCGCCGCGCGGCGCTGGGCGGGGTCGATCTGCTCGATGTCCTCGACTACGGGTGTACTCGCGGCGCCGCCACCGCCACCGCGCTCGCGACGGGACCGGCGCTTGGGCGGAGCCTGCTCGTCCACGTCGTCATCGTTGTGGATGAAGATCGGTTCGGAGTGCACGATTACGCCGCGGCCGTGGCAGACCTCGCACGGCTCGCTGAACGCCTCGAGCAGGCCCTCGCCGACCCGCTTGCGGGTCATCTGGACCAACCCGAGTGAGGTTACTTCGGCCACCTGATGCTTGGTCCGGTCGCGACCCAGGCATTCGGTCAAGCGCCGCAACACCAGATCGCGGTTGCTCTCGAGCACCATGTCGATGAAGTCGATGACCACGATGCCGCCGACGTCGCGCAGCCGGAGCTGACGGACGATCTCTTCGGCCGCTTCGAGATTGTTGCGCGTGACCGTCTGCTCGAGGTTGCCCCCGGACCCGATGTACTTGCCGGTGTTGACGTCGATGACCGTCATCGCCTCGGTGCGATCGATGACCAGTGAACCACCCGAGGGCAGATACACCTTGCGGTCGAGCGCCTTGGCCAGCTGCTCGTCGACCCGCAGCGAGCGGAAGAGATCCTTGTCGCCGGTGTGGCGACTGACCCGCTCGGCGAGGTCCGGAGCCACATCGCCGACGTAGTCCGAGATCGTCTGCCAGGCGTCCTCGCCCTCGACGATGAGCTGCTTGAAGTCTTCGTTGAAGACGTCGCGCACGACCCGGATCGCCAGGTCCGGCTCACCGTGCAGCTGTACCGGGGCCGACTTCTTCTGGTCGGCCTTGGCGCTGATGGCGTCCCATTCCTGGGTCAGTCGCAGGACGTCGTGGGTCAGCTCTTCCTCGCTGGCCCCTTCGGCCGCCGTGCGGATGATGACACCGGCGTCTTCGGGGACGATCTTCTTCAGAATTGCCTTGAGCCGGGTGCGTTCGGTGTCGGGCAGCTTGCGGCTGATGCCGGTCATGCCGCCGCCCGGAACGAACACGAGGAACCGGCCCGGCAGTGAGATCTGGCTGGTGAGCCGAGCGCCCTTGTGCCCGATCGGATCCTTGGTCACCTGGACCAGGATCGAGTCGCCCGCGTTGAGCGCGCTCTCGATGTTGCGAGCCTTGCCCTCAAGGCCCGCCGCGTCCCAATTGACCTCGCCGGCGTACAGCACCCCGTTGCGGCCCTTGCCGATGTCGATGAACGCGGCCTCCATGCTCGGCAGCACGTTCTGGACGCGGCCGAGATACACGTTGCCGACGTAGGAGGTGGCGCTGGCGCGGGTGACGTAGTGCTCGACCAGGATCGAATCCTCGAGCACCGCGATCTGGGTGCGATCACCGAGCTGGCGCACGGCCATCACCCGATCGACGGCCTCGCGGCGGGCCAGGAACTCGGCCTCGGACAGGATCGACGGACGCTTGCGCCCGGTGTCGCGGCCATCACGGCGACGTTGCCGCTTCGCCTCGAGCCGAGTCGATCCTTTGACGCCCCGCACGCCGTCGTCCTCGCGGCCCGAGTCCCGCCCGGAATCGCGGCCCGACTCGCTGCGCTTCTCGCGGACGTGGGTCACCGTGTTCGGCGGATCGTCGTTGGCGGCGTCGCCATCGGCGGAGCTCGACCGGCGGCGACGGCGACGGCGGTGCGAATCACCCGTCGGAGACTCGTCCTGCTCATCGTTCGTCGCGCCGGCGCCGGCCTCAGCACCGCTGTCATCGGTGTCGCCACTGGCCTCGACGTCGGAGTCGGCGTCGGTGGTGTCGGTGGTGTCGTCGTCCTCGGACGCGTCATCGCGGGCCCGGCCGCGACCACGACGCCCACGACGGCGCCGACGGCGCGCACCGGTGGCCTCATCGGCAGCCGATTCGCGGACCTCTTCGAGTTCTTCCAGCTCTTCCGCTACCTGCTCGACATCGAGTTCGGCGGCGATCGCCTCGGCCATCACCTCAGCCGGGTCGGCCTCGATGGCCATGCTGGCGCGGGTGGCGCGACGGCGGGCAGGGGCCGGAACCGCTTCGGCCTCGGTCGGCGCGACGAACAGGACGGTCGGTATGGCTCGGCCGCGCGGTGCTCGCGCCGGGGCTTCGATCGGCTCGGTGGCGACTGCTTGTTCGGTGACGGCATCGCGCGCAGGCTCGGCGACCTTCTTGGCCGCCCGCTTACGGGCGGTCTTGCGGGGCGCGACCTCAGCGGGGGCGGAATCCGACGCGGGTTCCGCGTCCAAGGCCAGCAGCAGCTCGGCGGAACCAGCCGAGATCTCGGCCGGCTCGGCCAGCGGAGTACCGACCGCCTTGCGAGGCGCTGCTTTGCGAGGAGCGGACTTGCGGGGAGCTGATTTGGCGGGCAACGCGGACGTCGCGTCAGCGGTGGTCGGTTCGTTGCTGACCGGCTCGGCCGCGGCCGTCTCGATCGCGCCGGAGTCGAAGGCGGGAATCGCCGGAGGAACCCGCCGGGCCGCCGCCTTGCGGGTGCGCTTGGCGGGCGTTGGGGGCGTAAGCGCGGAATCGGCTCCCGCGGAAGCGGTCGGCGCCTCGGTATTTTCGGGTGTGTTCGGGTTCTCTGGTTCGAGCATCTGCTCGTACTCCATTCGGCCCCCGGGCGCGGACGTCCTGGTCCGCGGCCGCACGAGGGCGGTACTGGCGGGCTCAGCTACCAGCCGATCTGGCCGAGAGGCGAACCCGCGAAGTCTGATTGACACCACATCTGGACGGATGCGGCCTGCTTGCTACAACAACGACTCGGCTACGCGGCGATCTTCGGCGAGTGGATCACCGATCACACCCGAGTCCTCGAGCGGTCCCTGCGCCACACGAACCGCAATAGGCGGGGCGATCAGGGCGAGACCGGTCAAAATACTCAGCGCGGCAAGTACATCATCGGGCCGTACCGCAGGACTGGCCTGCCGAACAACCATGTCCAGTATCGCACACCCGGCTTCGGGGCCGCCGGGCGAAACGCCTGAGACGGTGATCGAGACGATCGGCGCGCGAGCGTCGATCTCGCGGCGCCCCTCCTTCAGCTGCCGGCTGACCATCACCTGATCACTGGCGAGGAAGGCCTCGACCGACGCCCTGACCGCATCGACCGGGAGGCCGGCCAGCTCGATCCGCCAGCGCGACGCCTGTAGCCGGTCGGCCAGCGTTCCGCCGGCCGAGTCGACGATCTCGAGCACATCGAGGCCGTCCGGCAGGGCGGCATCGAGAGCGCGGCGCAGCAGATCGGGATCGACCCGGCGCATCAGCGAGAGCTCGAGGTACTCGGCCTCGCTGGCCACGCCGGTGGGCGCGGCCCCGAGGTAGGAGATCTTCGGGTGCGGGTTGAAGCCGGCCGAGTAGGCCATTGGCACTTCCGCCCGCCGCAGCGCTCGCTCCAGTGCCCGCGCGAAGTCGCGGTGCGACACGAAGCGCAGCCGACCGCGTTTGGCGTAGCGGACCCGGACCCGCTGGACCGCGAGCGCCGGAGCCGGCCCCTCGGGCTGGCGTTGCGCCATCAGTGACCCGGCCGCGAGGTTACGATCACGGCGCCGGGACGGCGGCGGGCGACGCTGGGACGGCGGGCGGTGCCGCGACGGCGGATGGCGCCAACATCGAGGAGGTGGCCGCCATCGGCAGCAGCTGCCGCCCGGTCGGGCCGACCTGGATCTCGGTGCCCATGGTCGCGCAGACACCGCAGTCGAAGCACGGCGTCCAGCGGCAGTCGTCCTGCTCGAACTCACCGAGCGCGTCCTGCCAGTCATCCCAGAGCCACTGCTTGTCCAGGCCCGAGTCGAGGTGGTCCCAGGGCAGCACCTCGTCGCCGTAGCGCTCGCGGGTCGTGAACCAGTTCAGGTCGACCCCGAGCGGCTCGAGCACGGTGGTTGCTGCGGTCATCCACCGTTCATAGTTGAAGTGCTCGCTCCACCCGTCGAAGCAGGCGCCGGCCCGCCAGGCGGCCTCGATGACGGCACCGACCCGTCGATCGCCCCGGGCGAGCAGTCCTTCGATCATCGCCGGCTCGCCATCGTGGTAGCGCATGCCGACCTGACGGCCGAGGGAGCGATCGGAATTGATCGCGTCGCGCAGCTTGCGCAGCCGGGCATCGACGGTGGCCGCGTCGGCCTGGGCCGCCCACTGGAACGGCGTATGCGGCTTGGGGACGAAGCCGCCGATCGACACGGTGCAGCGCACATCGCGGCCGCCGGTGGCCGACCGCCCGGCCCGGATGACGTCGTGGGCCATCTCGGCGATCTCGAGCACGTCCTCGTCGGTCTCGGTCGGCAGGCCGCACATGAAGTAGAGCTTCACCTGGCGCCAGCCCTGGCCGTAGGCGGCGGTAACCGTCTTGATCAGGTCTTCCTTGCTCACCATCTTGTTGATGACGCGGCGCAGTCGCTCACTGCCGCCCTCGGGGGCGAAGGTGAGCCCCGACCGGCGCCCGTTGCGCGAGAACTCGTTGGCCAGGTCGATATTGAAGGCGTCGACCCGGGTCGAGGGAAGTGACAGCGAGACGCGGTCATCCTCGTAGCGGTCGGCCAGCGCCTTCGCGATCTCGCCGATCTCGGAGTGGTCGGCACTCGACAGCGACAGCAGCCCGACCTCGGCGAACCCGGTCGCCTTCAGCCCCGACTCGACCATCTCGCCGATGCCGGTGATCGACCGTTCGCGGACCGGCCGGGTGATCATGCCGGCTTGGCAGAAGCGGCAGCCGCGGGTGCAGCCGCGGAAGATCTCGACGCTCATCCGTTCGTGGACGGACTCAGCCAGCGGAACCAGCGGCGTCTTGGGATACGGCCACTCGTCGAGGTCCATGACGGTGTGCTTGCTGACCCGCGCCGGGACACCCGGCCGATTGGCGACGACGGCCGCGAGCTGCCCGTCCTGGCGGTAGGTGACGTCGTAGAAGCGGGGGACGTACAGGCCGCCAGTGGCTGCCAGGCGCAGCAGCAGGTCGTCTCGCGTGGCCGTCGGATCGAGCTTCCAGTCATTGACGATGTCGGTGATCACGCCGACGATCTGCTCGCCGTCACCCAGCACCGCGACATCGATGAAGTCGGCGACCGGTTCGGGATTGAACGCGGCGTGGCCGCCGGCGACCACGATCGGGTGACTGCGGTCGCGGTCGGCCGCGTGCAGCGGGATGCCAGACAAGTCCAGTACCGACAGCAGGTTGGTGTAGCCGAGCTCGGTCGAGAACGAGACGCCCAGCACGTCGAACGCGGCGACTGGTCGGTGCGCATCGACGGTGAACTGGCCGATGCCCTCGGCCCGCATCAACGCAGTCAGATCGGGCCAGATCGCGTAGGCCCGCTCGGCCAGCGCGTCGGCGCGCTCGTTGAGCACCTCGTACAGGATCTGCATGCCCTGGTTCGGCAGGCCGACCTCGTAGGCGTCGGGGTACAGCAGCGCCCAGTGGACGGATACCGCGTCCCAGTCCTTGACCCGCGAATTGAGTTCGCCGCCGACGTACTGGATCGGCTTTGACACCTTGGGCAGCAAGGGTTCGAGCCGACCGAACAGCGATTCAACGGGCATGTGCACCGATGCTACCGGCGCCGGGCGCCCTCGGCCCGAGACTGGCGGTGGACGGCCAGCAGCGCACCCACCCCGAGACACTGCGCGAACATGGACGATCCCCCGTAGGAGACGAACGGCAGTGGCAACCCGGTGACCGGCGTCAGCCCCAGATTCATGCCGATGTTCTGGAACGCCTGGAACCCGAACCAGCAGACCACGCCGCAGGCGACGATGCGTCCGCAGCCCCGCGCGGCGGTAGCGATCAGGAGTCCGCGCCAGCACAGCAACACGAACAGCACGATGATCACCAGCGAGCCGACGAAGCCGAGTTCCTCGCCGGCGACGCTGAACACGAAGTCGGTCTGCTGCTCGGGCACGAAGCCACCGTTGGTCTGCGGACCCTGGAACAGCCCCGAGCCGAACAGGTGGCCACTCGCGATCGCGATATGGGCCTGGTTGACGTTGTAGGCCGCGCCCTGGGTGTCCTTGGCCGGATCGGTGAAGGCGCGGAACCGATCGAGCTGGTAGGTGGCGAGCAGCCCCGACTTGGCGGCGAACCCGATGGCGGCGACCCCGGCGAGAAGCAGCCCGATCGTCCACCTGGCCCGGACGCCCGCGGCGACCAGCGCCCCGAACGTGACCGCGGCCAGGACCAGCACCGATCCGAGGTCGGGCTGAAGCAGCACCAATCCGATCGGGATACCGGCCAGCAGCAGGACGAGCAGCACATCGGCGACGGACGGACGGGCATCGCTCGGACGGCCGACCCGGCGCTCGGTGAACAGTACCGCCGCCGCCACGATCAGACCCAGCTTCATGAACTCGGCCGGCTGTAGTTCGAAGCCGGCGGCGACCGGGATCCAGGCCTTGGCGCCGTTCACGGTCGACCCGATGCCCAGCACCGCAACCAGGCCGAGCAGGCAGACCGCATAGAGGACCGGGGCGATCAGCCGCAGCCGGCGCAGGTCGACCCGCGCAGCGACGACGACCAGCACCGCGCCGATCGCCATGTTCAGCAGATGCCGGTACAGGTAGGACTGCGGGTTCTCGCCGTCGTTGATGAGCTGGCTGCGGGTGGCCGACCAGACGAGCAGTGCCCCGAGCAGCGCGAGCACGGCCACGATCGTGGGCAGCGCCCATTCGCGGCGCACCGAGCGGCCCCGGTCGAACAGTCGGTCCGACAGCGGCATCGGCCCCGCGTCGAGCGGCGCCGCCGGGTCGCGGGCGAGCAGGGTCACGGCGTCTCTCCCACCCGCGGCGCCGAGGGCGTGACCAGCGGCATCAGCGCGACCTGGGTCGGGTGACCGGTGGGCGATGCCGGCGCGGGTGCCGACGTGGCCGCCGCCGGGGTGACGCCCGTCCCGGGGCCGGTGGTGGTCGTGGCGGCGACTAGTTTCGGCAGCGCGGCGACCGGGGTCGAGGACGGCAGGGCCGCCGGCTGGCCGACCCCGAGCAGGCCGTTGTAGACGGCGCGCACCATCGGGGCGGCCGCGCTGGCGCCGGTGCCCGCTTGCTCGACCATGCCGACGACGACGAACTTGGCCGTTGGGTTACCCGCCGCGTTCGTGCTGACCGGACCCCAGGATGCGAGCCACGAGGTGTCCTGCTTGCCGAAGACCTCGGCGGTGCCGGTCTTGCCGCCGAGCTCTGTCTTGTAGGGCGCCCCGTCGAAGGCGAGTGCTCCCGACACGGTGTGGTCGGCCGTGAACTGCAGCGCGGTCGAGATGTAGTTCAGCGTCGACTGGGCCACCGGCACCTTGCTCTTGACGGTTGGAGTGATTGTCTTCACGACCTTGCCGGAGGGATCGACCTCGGCCCAACCGATGGTCGGATTCCAGACCGTGCCGCCATTGAGCATCGCCGAATAGGCCACCGCGAGTTGCAGCGGCGACAGCGTGGTCTCACCCTGGCCGATCGCCATGTCGGCGTTGTCACCTGCGCGGTACCGATAGCCGTCGGTGCAGTTCTCGCTCGCCAGCTCCGTCAGGTAGGCCCGCTGGGTCGGATCAGGCTCACTGGGGTAGCCCGTCGCCGCGTCGGCGCAATAGGTCGCCTTGTTCTGGTTCCAGTCAGCTAGCCGCGTCTCACGGTCGGCGTAGCTGCCGGTGGCCTGTTCGCCCTTGGGCAGGTCGACGCCGGTACTAGTGCCGATGCCGAAGGCGGCGGCCATGGCCTGCAGGTACTCACTCGGCTGCTTGCCGGCGTCGACCAGGTTCTGGTCGGCCTGGTACTCGTTGACGGCCGGGGCGTAGAAGAACGTGTCGCATGAGACGTCGAGCGCCTGCTTCAGCGAGAGCGGGTAGCTGTAGCCCTCGCTGTCGTAGTTCGTCTTGACCCGTCCGTCCACCGTCAGTTGCGACGGGCACGGATACTTGCCGGTCGTCGTGATCTCGCCGTGCGTGACGTCCGACGATGCGCTGATCAGCTTGAAGGTCGAACCCGGCGCGTAGGCACCGGCGATCGCGCGGCCGACCAGTGGGTCGTTGGCCGACGGCGCGGTGAGCTTCGCATAGTCCGCCTGCGAGATCCCGCCGACGAACAGCGTCGGGTCATACGTCGGATAGCTGGCGGCGGCGATGATGCGCCCGGTGTTGGGATCCATCACGACGAGCGCGCCCGACGTGGCGGGCTTACCGGCCGCCCGGACCGCGGCGATCTCGGTGTTCAGGGCTTTCTCGGCCACCGCTTCGACGGACGCGTCGATACTCGTGACCAGCGTGTCGCCGGCCTTCGGTGCGACCGAGCTGACCGGGCCGATCGGGACGCCGGCCGGAGTGAGGGCCAGTGTCTGCCTGCCGTCGGTTCCGCGCAGGGCGGAGTCGTACTGCGCCTCGAGCCCGGCCCGGCCGATCGAGTCGGCGTCGTTGAGCGACGGATCGGTCTTCTCATCGGTCGGGCCGACCGCGCCGGTGTAGCCGAGCACCTGGGCGGCGAGCGACCCGCCCGGATAGCTGGCCTTCGTGCCGGTCGTCACCGCTACGCCCGGGAAGTCCTCGCGATGCTCGCTGATCGCGAGGACGGCGGCCGTGCTGGCGTCGCTGTCGACCGGCACCGGCTGATAGGGCTCACCGGTCCAGCACGGGTCGGGGACATTCGTGCCGCACGCGGTGATCGACTCGGCCAAGGTCGTCTCGGATCGACCGAGCAACGCGGCCAGACGGGTCAGCACGGCCGTGCCGTGATCACCCTGCTGGGCGACCGCCTGCGCATCGACGGTGATCACGTGGGTCGCGACGTTGGTGACGAGGGCTCGACCGCGGTCATCGACGATCGCACCGCGGACGGCCGGGACGACGATCGTGCCGGTGCGTCCGTCCGCTGCCTGCGTCGGTGGATTCTTGTCCAGCTCCTGGACGTAGTAGAGGCGACCGATCAGCGTCACCATCAGCGAGACGATCAGCACGCCGAGGAAGACCACCCGGCGCGCGCCCTGGTCACCCATCGATGGCCACCCGGCTGGGGGCGACGCTCACACTCGTCGCCCGGGTCGGCGCGACATTTGGGACCCGAACCCGAAGTGTCCCGACGACCGCACGCGTGGCCGGAACCACGAGCAGCGCGATGGCCGCGTCGATGAGCGCGCTCGGCACCGCCGTCGTGAGCACGGTCGCGACGGGCGTGGACGGGCCGCCGAGAAATGCCAGCGAAAGTCCGGCGATCAGCGTGGCCAGACCGGTGGCCCCGCCGACGACGGCGGCGCGGACCAGCAGCCGCCGCCGCTGATTGGCGATGAGGCCGCACCCTAGGCCGAGCAGCAGCCACCCGATCGCCAACACACCGGCGGGATGGGACGAGCCGAGGTCGGCCAGCAGACCGGCGCTGAATCCCAGCGACAGACCGGCCGACACCCCGGCCTCGAGGCCGATCGCGGCCACCAGGATGGCGGGCAGGCTCACGAATAGCGGCGCTGTGACCGGGGCGATCACCATGGCCTGCAGGATCAGGACGGACGTCACCGCCGCCGCGGCCGCGATCAGCCGGCGCAGGTTCACTGGCCCGCCGCCGAACTGGGTGCACTGAGCGGAGCGCGCGGCGTGTTGGCCGCCCCGGCGACGACGCCGACCAGGTCGAGCGTCGTTGGGGTGATCGCCGACTGCGCGGTCACGGAGACGACACCGGTCGAACTCGTTCGGATCGCGTTGATCGTGCCCAGCGTGAGGCCGGCGGCAAACGTCGACGAGGCGGCCGGGCCGGTGGCGAGTTGATCACCGGTGCGCAGATCAGCCGTCGCCGACAGCGGCGTGACGTTGTAGCCGTGGGCGCCGGCGCCGGTTGCGAGCATCAGCTCGCCACTGCGGACGTCGCGGACGCCGACGCCGGAGCCGGGATCGACCGCGAGCAGCACGACCGAGGTAGACGCATCGGCGTGCAGGACTCGGCCGACCAGGCCCGCGGCACTGGTCACGGTCTGATCGACGGCGACCCCACTGGAGGTGCCGATGTCGATGGTCGCCGTCCAGTCGAAGCCCTGGCCGGGGCCGAACGCGATGACCTTGCCGGCCACGACGGTCAGGCCGGCCGTACCGGCGGCGAGCCGCAGTTTGGCCAGTTGGGCGCTCGTCTGCGCGTCCGCACCGGCCGCCGCGAGCTGTCCCTTCAGCTGCGCGTTCTGGGCCTGCAGCTGCTCGACCCGAGCCGATTCGTGGGCCGCACCGGGCAGCGCCTGCAGGTAGCGACGCACCGGCGCGAGCACCGAGTCGCTGCCGCGGTACAGGCCGCCGAGTACTCCTCGCGCGCCGCTGTGCGCCTGCGACAGGCTGCCACCGGCCAGGTCCAGCGTCATGAAACCGGCCGCAATGACGATCAGGGCGACCGTCGCCAGCCGCTGTCGGTGCGTGAGCCGCTGGCGCTGAGTCAGCCGCCCACCAACTCGCAACTGCACCATCGGCACTACCGGCGCTGGCCGTCGACGACGACTTTGTGCAGCTGCTCGAAGTGCTCGACCACGGTGCCGCTACCCAGTACGACCGAGTCGAGCGGACGGTCGGCCACCAGTACCGGAATGCCGATGTCGTGCTGCAGGCGGGCGGCGAGTCCTCGCAGCAGTGCGCCGCCACCGGTGACGACGATGCCGCGGGTGACCAGGTCTCCGGCGATCTCGGGCGGGCAGCGGTCCAACGTCGACCGGACTGCGGCGACGATCCGGGTCAGCGGCGCGTCCATCGCCTTGCGTAGCTCATCGGTCGCGATCGAGACGTTGCGGGGTAGCCCCGAGCCGATGTCGCGACCGCGCACCTCGGCCATCTGCGGCCCGGCGACCGGGAACGCCGAGCCGAGATTGATCTTGAGTTCTTCCGCCGTCCGTTCGCCGATCAGCAGCGAGAAGCGGTCACGGACGTGTTCGACGATCGCGTCGTCCAGGGCGTTGCCGGCGACCCGCAGGCTGGTCGAGGCGACGACGCCACCGAGCGCGAGCACCGCGACCTCGGTGGTGCCCCCGCCGATGTCGACGATCATCGAGCCGAACGCCTGGTTGACCGGCAGGCCGGCCCCGATCGCCGCCGCCATCGGCTCGCTGATGATGTGCACCCGGCGCGCGCCCGCCGCGTAGACCGATTCGCTGACCGCCCGCTGCTCGACGCTGGTGACGCCGGACGGGACGCAGACGACGACCCGCGGACCGCTGAACCGATTGCGCAGCACCTTGCGGACGAAGTAGCGCAGCATCTGCGCGGTGATGTCGTAGTCGGCGATGACGCCGTCCCGCAGCGGCGCGATGGCCCGGATGTGGCCGGGCGTCCGTCCGAGCATCTGCCTGGCCTCGGTACCAACGGCCAGTACCGCCCCGGTGGCGGCATCGACCGCGACCACCGACGGCTCGTTGAGCATGATGCCGCGACCCCGCGCGTACACCAGCGTGTTCACGGTGCCGAGGTCGACCGCGAGGTCACCGCCGAACACTCCGCCGCGCGCATTGAGCAGCGACAGCGGGGTGAACGCCACGGCAGCAACCGACCTTTCCTGCGAAATCAAGCACAAGTAGCCCGATGGTATGAGGGAAGTCGGAGCTATCTCGGCGCGACGCGCGGGTCAGGTGTTACTGGTGTGCTTAGTTTTGACAGCGGGCGTTCAGCCGAGCTGCGGGAACCACAGTGCGATCTCGCGGTTGGCCGAATCGACCGAGTCAGAACCGTGCACGATGTTCTGGGTGACGCTCAATCCCCAGTCCCGGCCCAGGTCACCGCGAATCGTTCCGGGCAGCGCGACGGTGGGTTCGGTGGCCCCGGCCAGCGACCGGAACCCCTCGATCACCCGGTTGCCCTCGATCACGATCGCCGCCACCGGACCCGAGGACATGAAGGCCATCAGCGGCTCGTAGAACGGCTTGCCCTGGTGTTCGGCGTAGTGCTCGGCGAGCAGTTCGGTCGGGGCCTGGCGCAGGTCGAGGGCGACGACGCGGTAACCCTTGGCCTCGATCCGGGCCAGCACGGCGCCGATCAGACCGCGCGCGACACCGTCGGGCTTCACCAGGACGAGGCTGCGTTCGGCGGTTGTGGTCACCGCGGCAGCCTACTGGGCCCTGTCTTGCGGCGCTCCTGCGGCGCTGGCGCGCTCCTACGAGATCAGGATGCGGATCCCGCCCGGGGTGCCGACCAGGTCATGGCGCAGATAGAGCAGATAGCCCCAGCAACCGACCAGCAGCACCGACACGACCAGCGCGGCCGGCAACCAGATCCCGGTCGCCAGGAAGACCAGCTGCAACCCTGAGCCGACCCCGATCCCCCACCGTCGCCGCAGCAGGAACCCGACCACGATCATGACGACCGCCAGTACGACCAGGGCCACGGTCTTGCCGGTGCCGAGCCCTTCGGACGTCTGCGCCAACGCGCGGGGCATCAGCAACGCGACCAGCGCCTCGAGGCAGAGCACCGCGGCCAGTGCCCCCCGGGTGGCCCGGTTCGTCTTGGCCCGCCGCAGTTCCTGATCCGCCTCGGACAGCACGGGCCGTCCTACTGGTTCGCTCATTTGGCGCCGAGCAACTTGCGCGCGTCCCCAGCCGTGACGACCGAACCGGTGACGAGGATGCCGGAGCCGGACAGGTATTCGTCGTCGCTTCGCTCGGCCAGTTCGAAGGCGGTGTCGAGCGCCTCGAGCAGGGTGTCTGACACCGAGACCCGGTCGGAGCCGAACACCTCGACCGCGATCGCGGCCAGCTCGTCGATATCGGTGGATCGATCGGATGAGTTACTGGTGATCACGATCTCGTCGAGGACAGGCTCGAGCAGGTCGAGCATGGCCAGCGCGTCTTTGTCACCCATGATCGCGACGACCCCGACCAGGCGACGGAAGTTGAACGCCTCGCTCAGGGCGGTGACCGTGGCGGTCATGCCGGCCGGATTGTGCGCCGCGTCGACGATCACCGTCGGGGACGTCCGGACGGTCTCGAGGCGCCCGGGTGAGCGGACCTCGAGGAACGCCTCGCGCACGATGTCGACGTCGATACGCCCGCTCGCCGAGTCGGCTCCGAAGAAGGCCTCGACCGCGGCCAGCGCGCAGGCGGCGTTCTGGGCCTGATGGGCGCCGTAGAGCGGCAGGAAGATGTCCTCGTACACGCCGGCCAGACCCTGCAGGGTCAGCACCTGTCCACCGACGGCGAGGCGGCGATCGAGCACGCCGAATTCGAGCCCCTCGCGGGCCACACTGGCGGCCACCTCGATCGACCGTCGCAGCAGCACGTCGGCCGCGTCGTTGGGCTGACTGGCCAGGATCGCGATCGAGTCGCGCTTGATGATGCCGGCCTTCTCGACCGCGATCGCGCCGGTCGTCGGGCCGAGGAACTGGGTGTGGTCCAACCCGATCGGCGTCACCACCGCGATCTCGGCGTCGATCACGTTCGTGGCATCCCACTCGCCGCCCAGGCCAACCTCGACCACGGCGACATCGACCGGGGCGTCGGCAAAGATCGCGTACGCAAGGCCGGTCATCACCTCGAAGAACGACAGCTTGATCCCGGTCAGTTCGCCGTTGGAGGGGTCCTCGAACTGTTTGTCGACCAGATCTATGAACGGCGCGATCTCGGCGTAGGCCTCGACCAGCGTGCGATCGCTGATGGGCTCACCGTCGACCACGATCCGTTCGTTGATCCGCGTGAGGTGCGGGCTGGTGTAGCGACCGGTGCGCAGGCCGAAGGCGCGCAGCAGTTCGTCGACCATCCGCGCGGTGCTCGTCTTGCCGTTGGTGCCGGTCAGGTGGATCGAGCGGTACGCGCGCTGCGGTTCACCCAGCACGTCCATCAGCGCCTCGATGCGCGCCTTCGTCGGCTGGATCCGCCCCTCTCCCCAGCGTGCTATCACCGCCGCCTCGACCGCGCGGGCCCGCTCGGCGTCGCGGCCGTCGCTGCTCGGCGTGGTCATTCGGGCTCTCCCAGTGCGGCCAGCGCTTTCTTGATCCGGAGGATGTCGAGCCCGGCCGCCTCTCGTCGATCGCGCACCTTAGCGATGACGGGCTCAGGGGCCTTGTCGGCGAACTCGGGGTTGGCCAACTTGGCCTCGTTCTGGGTCAGCTCCTTCTCGGCCGCCGCGAGTTCCTTGACCAACCGGGCCCGGGTGGCCACCACGTCGACCTCGACCGACAGATCCAACTCGATCACCGCGCCGCTCGACATCGTCAAAAGCGCACCGGTATTGAATTCGGCCTTCGGGGGCTCGAGTCGGGCCACCGATCGCACCAATGCCTCTTGCGCGTCGGTGAAGCCGACCAGCTTCGCCGGCAACCGCAGCGTCGGCTTCACGTCGTTGTCGGAGCGGGCCTGGCGCACTCGCGTGATCGCCGCCTGAACTGCCAACGACTCGGCCTCGGCCGGGTGGTCTATTCGCTTCTCGTCGGCGGTTGGCCAGTCGGCGATCATCAGTGAATCGCCGCCGGTCAGTGTGGTCCACAGCTGCTCGGTGACGAAGGGGATCAGCGGATGCAGCAACCGCAGGAGCGTGTCGAGCACCTCGCCGAGCACCCGTCGCGAGACGTCCGCGTTTTCTCCGGCGAACGACGGCTTGGACAGTTCCACGTACCAGTCGCACACCTCGTCCCAGGCAAAGTGATAGAGCAGGTCACTGACCTTCGCGAACTCGTACCGCTCATAGAGCGCGTCGACCTCGGCGTGCACCTGCTGCAGGCGCGAGAGGATCCACGCGTCGGTCGCGGGAAGGTCGCCGGTCGGCAGCGGGCCGTCCACCGTGGCGCCATTGATCAGCGCGAAGCGGGTGACGTTCCAGAGCTTGGTGCAGAAGCTGCGGGCGCCACGGACCCACTCCTCGTTGATGGCCTGATCGGCGCCCGGGTTGGCGCCCTGGGCCAGGGACAGCCGCACTGCATCGGCGCCGTACTCGTCGATCCACACCAGCGGGTCGACGACGTTGCCGCGTGACTTCGACATCTTCTTGCCGAACTTGTCGCGCACCAGGCCGTGCAGCATGACCTCGTTGAAGGGCGGCCGTCCGTCCATCGCGTAGAGGCTGAACATCATCATCCGGGCGACCCAGAAGAACACGATGTCGTAGCCCGTGACGAGCACGCTCGTCGGATAGAACTTCGCGAGGTCTTCGGTCTGCTCCGGCCAGCCGAGCGTCGAGAACGGCCACAGCCCGGATGAGAACCAGGTGTCGAGGACGTCGGGATCCTGCGTCCAGCCCTCGGGCGCCGTCTCGTCCGGGCCCACGCAGACCTGCTGCGACCCGTCGGGTGAGTACCAGACCGGGATGCGGTGGCCCCACCACAGCTGGCGGCTGATGCACCAGTCGTGCATGTTGTCGACCCAGTCGAAGTACCGCTGCTCGAGCGAGTTCGGCACGATCGTCACCCGGCCGTCGCGCACCGCAGCGCCGGCCGCCTTCGCCAGCGGAGCGACACCGACGAACCACTGCAGCGACAGCCGAGGCTCGACCACGGTGTCACAGCGCGAGCAGTGCCCGACGGCATGCGAGTACGGCCGCTTCTCGGCAACGACGCGTCCCTCTTCGCGCAGCGCGGCGACGATCGCGGGACGGGCCTCGAACCGGTCGAGCCCCTCGAAGGGCCCGGGCACGGTTATGGCGCCGCGCTCGTCCATCACGATCAGCGCCGGCAGCCCGTGCCGCTGGCCGATCTCGAAGTCGTTCGGGTCGTGCGCCGGCGTGACCTTGACCGCGCCGGTTCCGAAGCTGGGGTCGACGTGCTCGTCCGCGACGATCGGGATGCGCCGATCGGTCAGTGGCAGCGGCACGGTCTGACCGATCAGGTGCTGATACCGCTCGTCGTCCGGGTGCACGGCCACCGCGGTGTCACCGAGCATCGTCTCGGCCCGGGTCGTCGCCACGACGATCGCGTCCGGGCCGTCCCCGTAGCGGATCGAGATCAGCTCACCGTCGTCGTCGGAGTGGTCGACCTCGATGTCGCTGAGCGCAGTGAGGTCGCGTGGACACCAGTTGATGATGCGTTCGGCCCGGTAGATCAGCCCGTCGTCGAACATCCGTTTGAAGATCGTCTGGACGGACCGGCTCAGGCCGTCGTCCATCGTGAACCGTTCGCGCGACCAGTCGACGCTGTCGCCCAGGCGGCGCATCTGGTCGAGGATCTTGCCGCCGTACTCGGACTTCCAGGCCCACACCTTGGCCAGGAAGTCCTCGCGGCTGTAGTCGTGCTTGCTCTTGCCCTCGGTCTCGGCCAGGTGCCGCTCGACCAGGGTCTGCGTCGCGATGCCGGCATGATCCATTCCGGGCAGCCACAGCGCCTCGTAACCCTGCATCCGACGCCGGCGGGTCAACGCGTCCATGATCGTCTGCTCGAGTGCGTGGCCCAGGTGCAGGCTGCCGGTGACGTTGGGCGGCGGGATCACGATCGTGAACGGCGGCTTGCCGCTGCTCACGTCAGCGGTGAAATAGCCGCGCTCGGTCCAGCGGGCGTACAGCGGTCCCTCGATGTCGCTCGGCTGATACTGGCTGGGCAGACTCGGCGTTGAGTCGGTGCTGGGAGCGCTGGCGGTCACCCATCAATCCTACGGACGCGCCGGCACGGTTTGTGCCCGCCCGCAGCGGGACGGCGGCCCATCGGGGGCACATTGGCCGGTTTGTTGTGAGCGGCAACGTGGATAGGGTGCGGAGTATGACCGCACCTACGCCTGAGAATCCGTTCCGCTGGGGTCTGCTCGCAGCCGGCGGCATCGCCCACTCGTTCGCCCGCGACCTGGCCCACCTGCCCGAGGCCAAGATCGTGGCCGTGGGTGCGCGGGCGCAGGAGTCGGCCGATGCGTTCGCCGACGAGTTCGACATCGCCGCCCGGTACGGCAGCTATGCCGAGCTGGTCGCCGACCCCGATATCGAGGCCGTCTACATCTCGACCCTGCACCCCGGCCACCGTGACGCGGCGCTGCTGGCGATCGCCGCGGGCAAGAACGTGCTGTGCGAGAAGCCGTTCATGATGGACGCCGCCGAGTCGGCCGAGGTCATCGCGGCGGCGCGGGCCCAGGGCACCTTCTTGATGGAGGCGATGTGGACGCGGCACCTGCCCGACATCCTGCGGGTGCGCGAGATCGTCGAGGCGGGCACCCTGGGCGAGATCGTCACGGTGACCGCCGAGCACGGCCAGTGGTTCCCGCATGACCCCGAACACCGGATCTTCGCGCCCGAGAAGGGCGGCGGCGCGCTGCTCGACCTGGGCATCTACCCGGTGTCGTTCGCGTCGATGGTGCTCGGGACGCCGTCGCGGGTGACCGCGGTCAGCTCCCCCGCGTTCACCGGAATCGATGCGACCACCTCGATCCTGTTCCAGTACTCGTCCGGCGCGCACGCAGTGCTCAACACGACCTCGTACGCGCGCACCGGCAACGCCGCCGCCATCAACGGGTCGGACGCGCGGATCGAGATCGCCGGCACGTTCTACCGTCCGACCACCTTCAAGGTGCTCGATCGGGACGACAACGTGCTCGAGTCCTGGGATGCGCCGCACGTCGGTGGTGGCTTGCGGCACCAGGCCGCCGAGGTCGGTCGGCGGGTACGCGCGGGCGAGCTCGAGAGTCCCCGCCTGCCGCTGGATGAGACCCAGTCGATCATGGAGACGATGGATGAGATCCGGGCCCAGATCGGCCTGACCTACTAAGTCGGCCCCCGTCTTCCGGCCGACGTTGCCCGCGCTGCGGGTTATTGTCGGCGTGTCGACACCGCACCGAGTGAAGGGTTGACGATCCACACCCGGTGCCGTCGTCCACAACCAGTCACGTCGGCTTCCGCGGCAGCCCGACAAAGCCGATGCTGGCGGTTGTGCGCGACTCGATCGATGCGGCACTGATGACGGCCGGCGGTGTGTGCACACGAGCCGAGCTGTTGCAAACAGTTACCCGTAACCAGCTGGACGATGAAATCAAGCGCGGGCACCTCGTCGGATTGGCGCCGCGGGCCTATGCCCGGCCGTGGGACAGCGAATCTCTGGCGCATCGAGAGCTGGCGGCGACCAAGAGCGCCGGCCCGATCGCTGCCCTGAGCCATCTGAGCGCGCTGCGACGGCACCGGCTGCCGGTGCCACTAATCGACGCGATCCACATAAGCACGCCGGTGGATCAGTTCATCCGGCCCCGGGTTGGTCTGATCGTGCATCGAACTGCGGTGCCGATCATCGCCAACTCGGTCACCGGCGTTCGATCGGTCGTCCCCGCCAACGCAATCGTCGAAAGCTGGTCGCTGCTTCGCGACTCTGAGCAAAGAGCGCCCGCGATTGGCGCGGTCGCCGACCGGAGGTGCACGGTGGATCAACTGCGGGTCGCATTAAAACGCCACCAACGGGTGGCCGGCAGAGCCGATCTTGCCCACCTGATCGGTCTGCTCGACGCCGGCTGCCGGAGCGAGCTTGAGCTTTGGGGCTACTCGCATGTGTTCAACGTCCCGACCATGCGCCCCGACATTCGCCAGCGCGCGATCGTCGTGAGAGGGCGGACCTACTACCTGGATATGGCGTATGAGCGTCAACGACTCTGCGTCGAACTGGACGGACGCGCCTATCACTCGTCTGCCACGCAATGGGAACGCGACATTGCCCGTGATCTGGCATTGGCCACGATGGGCTGGCAGACGATCAGGTTCTCGCACCGCCGACTCACGACGGACGTGGACGGCTGTCGGCGTGATCTGCGCAACGTACTGGCGCAGCGGGAGCGGCCTCCACCATGAACGCGCTGCGGTCGGCCACCCGCAAGTCCTCCCCGCACGCCGTGCAGGGTCGACGGCAGATACAGGCTAGGCGGACTTTTCGCGGCGCTCGCGCTTGGGGGTGTCGCGCGGAATCAGCGTCGGATAGACGTGATCGCGGACCGTCTCGCCGGTGATGACGACGCGGGCCACGTCCTCACGCGAGGGAACTTCGTACATGACCGACAGAAGGACTTCCTCCATGATCGCGCGCAGACCACGGGCACCCGTTCCGCGCAGTACCGCCTGATCAGCGATCGCCTGCAGCGCGTCGGGGGCGAACTCGAGTTCGACGTTGTCGAGTTCGAAGAGCTTCTCGTACTGGCGGACGAGGGCGTTGCGGGGCTCGGTCAGGATCTGGACGAGCGCCTCGGTGTCGAGCGGACTCACCGTGGTGATCACGGGCAGCCGGCCGATGAACTCGGGGATCAGCCCGAACTTGATCAGATCCTCGGGCATGACCTTCGAGAAGACGTCGAGCTTGTCCTTCTCGAACTTCGTCCGCAGCTCGGAGCCGAAGCCGAGGCCCTTCTTACCGACGCGCGCCTCGATCAACGTGTCGAGACCGGCGAAGGCCCCCCCGACGATGAACAGCACGTTGGTGGTGTCGATCTGGATGAATTCCTGGTGCGGGTGCTTGCGGCCGCCCTGGGGCGGCACCGAGGCCGAGGTGCCCTCCAGGATCTTCAAGAGCGCCTGCTGGACACCCTCGCCCGACACGTCGCGAGTGATCGACGGATTTTCGGACTTGCGGGCGATCTTGTCGACCTCGTCGATGTAGATGATGCCGGTCTCGGCCCGCTTGACGTCGTAATCGGCGGCCTGGATGAGCTTGAGCAGGATGTTCTCGACGTCCTCGCCGACGTAACCCGCTTCGGTGAGCGCGGTGGCGTCGGCGATCGCGAACGGCACGTTCAGCATCCGGGCGAGCGTCTGCGCGAGCAGCGTCTTGCCGGATCCGGTCGGGCCGAGCAGCAGGATGTTGGACTTAGCCAGCTCGACCACGGATTCGGCACTGCGCGGCTTGCCGTCAGCGCCGGCCTGAACCCGCTTGTAGTGGTTGTAGACCGCAACCGCGAGGGTGCGCTTGGCCTGATCCTGACCGACCACGTAGCCGTTGAGGAATTCGAAGATCTCGTGCGGCTTGGGCAGCTCGTCGAAGCTGAACTCGCTGGTGTCGGCGAGTTCCTCCTCGATGATCTCGTTGCAGAGGTCGATGCACTCGTCGCAGATGTAGACGCCTGGTCCGGCGATCAGCTTCTTGACCTGCTTCTGGCTCTTTCCGCAGAACGAGCACTTCAGCAGATCTCCGGTCTCGCCGACACGAGGCACGTGCGAATCCTTCCTGGACGACAGGTAGCCAGCCGAACGCTACCCGCAAATTGCTAGTTCTGGGCTGGCAATTGCCCGCCGCCGCGCTGAATCATGACCCACGGTGACCGCTGGCGATGGGACGACCGAGTCGACCGGCGAGTCCGTTAGTCGTTGATCAGTTTCCGGGTGGTGATGACCTCGTCCACAATGCCGTAATCCTTGGCCTGTGTCGCGGTGAGGATCGTGTCGCGCTCGATATCGGCCCGGATCTTCTCAACGGACTGTCCGGTGTGCGTGGCCAGGATGTCCTCGAGCAGGGTGCGCATCCGCTGGATCTCGTTGGCCTGGATCTCAAGGTCCGTGACCTGTCCCTGGCCCTCCCCCGAGGGCTGGTGGATCAGGATTCGAGCATTCTGCAGCGCGAACCGCTTGCCCTTGGTGCCCGCGGCCAGCAGCACCGCCGCCGCCGAGGCGGCCTGACCCATACAGATCGTCTGGATCTCGGGACGGACGTAAACCATCGTGTCGTAGATGGCCGTCAGCGCGGTGAAAGAGCCACCGGGTGAGTTGATGTAGATCTGGATGTCACGGTCGGGGTCGCTGGACTCGAGCACGATCAGCTGCGCCATGACGTCGTTGGCGACGACGTCATCGATCGGGGCACCGAGGAAGATGATGCGCTCCTCGAACAGCTTGTTGTACGGGTTCGATTCCTTGATCCCGTAATTCGTCCGCTCGACAAACGACGGCAAGACATAGCGCGACTGCAGTTCGTGCGGCAGTCGACCGCCGGCTGAGAGGCCGGAAGGGGTGTAGAGCTCGCTCATGATCGGGGTTCCTTCCCTCAGGCCGGAGCTGGGCCGTTGCCGTTGGGCATCTGGGTGACCTTGGCGACGACGTGGTCGACGAAGCCGTATTCGAGCGCCTGCTGAGCGGTGAACCAGCGGTCGCGCTCGGAGTCGAGGCGGATCTGCTCAACGGTCTGGCCGGTGTGAGACGCGATCAGCTCAGCCATCTCGACCTTGGTGAGCTTGAACTGCTCGGCCTGGATCTGGATGTCGGAGGCGGTGCCGCCGATGCCGGCCGAGGGCTGGTGCATCAGGATCCGTGCGTGCGGCAGGGCGTAACGCTTGCCGGGAGCGCCGGCCGAGAGCAGGAACTGCCCCATCGATGCGGCCAGGCCGAGGGCATAGGTCGACACGTCGCAGTCGATGAACTGCATCGTGTCGAAGATGGCCATGCCGGCCGTGACCGAGCCACCCGGGGAGTTGATGTACAGCGCGATATCGCGCGTGTCGTCCTCGGCCGAGAGCAGCAGCAGCTGCGCGCAGATCTGGTTCGCGATGGTGTCGTCGACCGGCTGGCCGAGGAAGATGATGCGTTCGCGCAGGAGCCGGTCATACACCGAGTCATTGAGGTTCATGCCGGTGCCGGAGCGCGCTTCGATCAGGCTCACAAACTACCTCTCTTTACCTGATGCCCAAATATTGCTGGTGCGTGTGCTGTCGAGTGTCTGCTACCGACCCTAACGAAGCGGGGCGACGGAAGTGTCCGCCGAGCACCTGGTTTCGCTCAGGGCTTTACCCGTGGTCGTGGCCGTCGTGCTCGCCGTGGTCATGGCCGCTGTGGTCATGTCCTTCGTGATCCTCGAGTTCGCCGAGATCGCCGTCCTCATCGGCCTCCTCCAGGTCACCGGTCGTGAGCTCTGACAGGTCGACCGCGTTGCCGGATCCGTCGGTGACGGTGGCCGCCGACATCGCCGCCGCGAGCGCCTTGTTTCGGCGCACATCGGCGATCAGCGACGGCAGGTTGCCGGCTTGCATCAGCTGATTGGCGAAGTCCTGCGGGGACATCTCGTAGCGTGCGGCCTGGCGAACTAGGTACTCGGTCAGTTCGGAGTCACCGACCGTCACCGCCTCGGCATCCGCGATCGCGTCCAGGATCAACTGAGCCTTGACCGACCGGATCGCGTTCTCACGCAGCTCGGCGTCGAAGCTCTCCTTCGTCTTGCCTTGCGCGCCCAGGAACTGCTCGAAGAGCGCGTCGTCGTGGCCGAGGGAGTGGATGACGTCGTGCTCGCGGTAACCGGCCTCGGCGGTTACCGCCGACTCGGGGGCATCGAACTCGACGTTGTCGATCAGGTACTCGAGTACCTTGTCGCGGGCCTGGCTGCCCTGGCCGAGCAGCTTCGCGCGACCGAGCCGGGTGCGCAGGTCATCGCGCAACTCCTCGATCGTGTCGAACTCACTGGCCAGCTGGGCGAAGTCATCGTCGGCCGCGGGCAGGTCCTTGACCTTCACCGAGGTGACCGTCACGGTGACCTCGGCGGTCTCGCCGCTGCGGTCGCCCTGCTGCAGGACGGTGTCGAAGGTGGCGCTCTCGCCGGCGGTCAAGCCGATGACGGCGTCGTCCAGGCCGTCGATCAGGTCACCCGAGCCGACCTCGTAGGACAGGCCGCTCGCCGATCCGTCCTCGAGTTCGACCCCGGCCAGCGTGGTGGTCAGATCGAGGGCGACGTAGTCGCCGGTCTCGACCGCGCGGTCGACGCCGACCAGCGTGCCGAAGCGGTCGCGCAACGCGTCGACCTGCTCCTCGACATCGGTGTCACTCACGTCGACGTCATCGACGGTGACCGAGATCGAGTCGAGCGCCGGCAGGCTGAATTCGGGACGGACGTCGACCTCGGCCGTGAACGACAGCGTCTGTCCGTCGTCGATGTTGGTGACCTCGATCTCGGGCTGACCCAGGGCTTGGACACCGGTCTCGCGGATCGCCTCGGAGTAGGCACGAGGAAGCGCGTCGTTGACGGCCTCCTCCAGCACGGCACCGCGGCCGACCCGCTGCTCGATGATCCTGGTCGGCACCTTGCCCGGCCGGAATCCCGGGACCCGGATCGACTCGCCGATCCGCTTGAACGCGGCGTCGAAGCTCGGCTTGATCTCGTCGAACGTCACCTCGACGGCCAGGCGTACGCGAGTCGGGCTCAGTGTCTCGACGGTGCTTTTCATGCAGCAGTGCTCCTCAGCCGGTCTGGCGATTTCGATGGTTCCGTGCGATAACTCAGGCAAATCCGTGCGTACGCGCGCTCGTTGACTTATGTCGGGGTGACAGGATTTGAACCTGCGGCCCCTCGCTCCCAAAGCGAGTGCGCTACCAAACTGCGCTACACCCCGGGCGTGCGGCGGCCCAGTCTACGGGGACGGAGGCAGCCAGGCGGCACGGTATGCTCTGCGCGGACGGAAGAGGAGCTTTTCCGGCCGTGCGGGCGTAGCTCAATGGTAGAGTTTCAGTCTTCCAAACTGACCACGCGGGTTCGATTCCCGTCGCCCGCTCCGAGTTGGAAGGTCCGGGATTCCTAGGCCACAGCCGTCCGGGCCCGTCCACCGCCAGTCGCATCGACTCCTCGGTCGGCAATCCTCTCTAAGCTGGTCAGGCGGACGGATTCGCCCGCGTGAACGCTCGGAAGGACTGCTCATGACCCGCCGCTTGGTGGTCGGTGTCACCGGGTCGAGCGCCCCCCAGCTGGGGCTGGTTCTGCTCCAGTTGCTGCGCACGATCGGCGACGTCGAGGTCCATCTCGTCGTCTCAGCCGGCGCCGAGCGCACGATCGAACTCGAACTCGGGATGAAGCGCGCCGAGTTCGAAGCGCTGGCCGACGTGATCCATGACCCGACCGATCTGGCCGCGGCGATCTCGTCCGGGTCCTTCCTGACCGACGGCATGATCATCTGCCCGTGTTCAATGAAGACGCTGGCCAGCATTGCCAGCGGGCTGAGCGTCGATCTGATCTCCCGCGCCGCCGACGTCGCCCTCAAGGAGCGCCGCCGCTTGGTGTTGGTGACCCGCGAAACCCCACTCAACCTGATCCACATTCGCAACATGGAGACGGTCACCCTGGCCGGCGCCACTGTGCTGCCACCCGTCCCCGCGTTCTATCACAAGCCCGCCACGATCGAGGATCTGCTGCGGCATACGGCCGGCAAGGTGCTCGATCAGTTCGGCATCGAGCACAACGCGTTCACCCGCTGGTCGGCGCCGGCGTGATTGAGCTGCCGACTGGCTCCGGCGCCGCCACGACGTCGGTCACCCCGGTTGGTGGCGCCGCCAGCGGCTGATGAATCGGCTCATACCGGATGACGACCACCGTCTGGTCGTCGTCGTTGCCGTGGGCGGCCGCCAGCAGGTCTTCGGCGAGCCGACGACTGCCGCGCACCCGCTCGACCCGTTCCAGGCGCTGTTCCATCGCGCTGATTCCGGTCTCGAGGTCAGACGTTCGCAGCTCGACGACGCCGTCGGTGTAGAGCACGAGCGCGTCGCCGGGCTCCAGAACGCCGGCAGCGGGGTGTAGATCAAGGTCGTCGACCACGCCCAGGACGATGCCGCTGGCTTGCGCGCGGCGACTTGTCCGCTCGGCCGCGTCCCAGATGATCACCGGCGGATGCCCGGCGCTACGCAGCTCGTAGGCCCCGGTCGTCAGGTTCACGTGGGCGTAGGTGGCACTGGAGAATCCGTCCTCGGTGCCTTGGCGGATCAGGTAGTCGTTCGCGCCGCCGAGGAATCGCTCCGGAGCGACCTCACCGAGTAACCCGCCGACCGCTCCCGAGAACAGCAGGGCTCGGGAGCCGGCCTCGATTCCATGCCCCGATACGTCGACCAGCACCAGATCCAGGAGCAGTTCGCTGTCACGCTCGACCAGCCTGGAGGAGACGAAGTCGCCGGCGAACGCAGCCCCGAACTGGGTGTGTTGGGCGACGTCGACCTTCCAGTCGGCCGGGAGGGTCGGGATCCGTCCCTGCGCCCGCAGTTGGGCGCCGACGCTCTCGAGGACAGCCTCGGCGCTGGTGCGATGCAGACCCAGCGCGTCGCGGCGGACAGTTTGGGCGACGCTGACGATCGCCACGCTGACCAGCATCACACCACCGGAATAGCTGAGCTGGCTCGAGACCGCATGGTGATAGATCAGCACGACGAGGATGCAGCCGGTCAGTATTGCGACCAGAGCGATCATCGACCGGCCGTTCAGGATCAATGACCCGAAGACCAGCACGATGATGGCGACGCTGGGCACCCGAACCTGGCTGTAATCGAGGAACGACCATGCCGTGCCGAGGACCGATAGACCGACCGCGATCGCGAACAGCGTCCGGTCGCTCGCCCGCTGAAGGCGGAACCGGGCCCGTCGCTCGAGCCGGCGCACGGTCGCATTCACCGATAGAGAATAAACCTGTTGGCCGACCTGGGCAGCACTTCGAACTTCGTCCGGGTCAGAATGGGTCGATGACGGACTCGAGCGAATCCGCCGAGCTGCCGCGAACGGCGCGGCGGCGACGCCAACGTGCCCGTCCCAAGCTGCCCAAGCAGGCCAGGACCGCGGCCGCGACGTCGGACCCGGACCCAGTTCCGAAGACGGCACCGAGAGGCGGTCAGCGGGCCGCATCTAACGCAGCAGCAAAATCTGCACCCAAAGCCGCACCGAGATCCACCGCCAAGGCCGCCGCAAAGTCCGCCCCGAGGACCGCCCCCGAGAGCACGGCCAAATCAACCGGCACGAGCGCGGCCGGCACCGCCAATCAGCCCGCGCGAGCTCGCGCGAGCAGCGGCCGTAGCCGTGGAACGGGTGACGGTGGGCGCGACCGTGGCTTGCGCGACCTCGTCGGCGCCGGCCCGTCGCAAGTCAGCCTGAGCCGGGCAGCGCGGGCTCGTGACGTGAACCGTCCGACGGACGCCGACCGGGCCGCCGCCGAGGCCGACCTCGTGATCGTCCACCGGAACTGGCGCCCGGATAGCTAGCCGAACGAGCCGGTGGCCTCGTACTGCGCCAGCAGCGCGATCCGGCGGGCGTGGCGGGGCTCGTCGGAGAAGGCCGTCGAGACGAAGATGTCGGCGAACCGCAGGATGTCGGCGGCCGGATGGTTGCGGGCCCCGATCCCCATCACGTTCGCGTCATTGTGCAGCCGGGCCAGCTGCGCGGTCTCGTCACTCCAGACCAGCGCCGCCCGCGTCCCCTTGACCTTATTGGCCGCGATCTGCTCACCGTTGCCCGATCCGCCGATGACGATGGCGAGGGTGCCTGGGTCGGCCATCATCGCGCTCGCGGCGGCCACGCAGGGCTCGGGGTAATCGTCTTGCGGGTCATAGGTCAGGGCACCGCAATCGACCGGGTCGTGGCCGGCGGCCCGCAGATGCTCGATGAGCGCGGCCTTGATCTCGAATCCGGCGTGGTCGCTGCCCAGGTAAACGCGCATGGCCAGATTGTGCACCCTGCGCACCTGCCACGATGGTGGGGTGACTACATCGCTGCCGGTGCCGGTGATCAGCGATATCGCCACGCGCTGGACGGTGCAACCGGTCGGCCTCGCGGCCGCCGCGATCGCCGCCGGTTGGTACGGCTGGTCAGTGCGCAGCTGCTACCGCAATGATTCCACTGGCGGCGGGGTCGGGCCGGCTGGTCGGACGCAGTGGGCCCGCCGCCGGTCCGTCTCGTTCGCGATCGGCATCGCGGCGCTGATCTGGATGACCTGCGGATTCGCCGAGGTCTACTCGCACGCGTTGTTCTGGGTCTGGACGGCCCAACAGCTCGTCCTACTGCTGCTCGTCCCGGTGGCGCTGATGGCCGGTCAGCCGATCGAGCTCGCCCGCCGGACCCGCGGGGACCGATCGCTGCCGGTGCGATTCGTCCGCTCGCGGGTGGGACGGCTGTTCGCCAATCCACTGATCGGGCCGGTGCTGATTCCCGCGCTGAGCGTCGTGCTCTTCTTCGGACCGTTCGCCGGCTGGGCCATCGAGTACCGAGTGGTCGACTGGCTGTTGCCGGTCGTGATCGTCGCCGCCGGCGCTCTGATCGTGCTGCCGCTGGTCACCACGGACGACGACCGGGGTTCGATGGCGGTCGCCCTGGGGCTCACTATCGGTGTCTTCGAGCTGCTGCTCGATGCGGTTCCGGGCATCGCGCTACGGCTCAAAACCACGCTTGTGACAACGTTCTTCGACCACCGGAGCGAATACAGCTGGTCCCCTACCCATCTGCATGATCAGCAGCTGGCCGGCGCGCTGCTGTGGTGCGTGTCGGAGCTCATCGACTTGCCGTTCCTGCTGCTGGTCTACCTACGTTGGCTGCGCGCCGACGAGCGCGACGCCGCCCAGATCGACACGGTGCTCGAGGCTGAGCGGATCGCGCGCGGCGAGCAGGGCGGCGGCGACGACCCGCTCGGTGCCGTGGACGCGCCTTGGTGGCTGTCTGACCCGGCGATGCGCGACCGACTTCGGCGCGGGCGCGACTAGCCCCTCGCCCGGGCGAGGGGCTAGTCGAAGATCGGCGACTCGGTGCGGGTGCGCTTGATCTCGTAGAAGTACGGGTAGCCGGCGAGCAGCCGCGCGCCGTCCCAGATCTTGACCGCGTCCTCGCCCCGCGGAATCCGCGAAAGCACCGGGCCGAAGAAGGCGATGCCGTCGACGTGGATCACCGGCGTACCGACCTCGAACCCGACCGGGTCCATCCCCGCGTGATGCGACTTGTCGAGGGCCTCGTCGAACTCCTCGGACTCGCCGGCCTCGGCCAGCGACTCGGGCAGACCGGCCTCGGCCAGGGCGGCGCGGATGGCCGCGTCGTCGAGGTCTTCCTTGTTGTTGTGCTTGCGGGTGCCGAGCGCGGTGTACAGCGGCCGCAGGGCCTCGCTGCCGTGCGCCTGCTCGGCCGCGATGCAGACGCGCACCGCCGGCAGCAGCTTCATGACCCGCTCGCGGTACTCGGGCTTGAGGTCGTCGCGGTCCTTGTTGAGCAGGGTGAGCGACATGACTTGGAAGGTCAGATCGATCGGCCGCTCCTTCTCGACCTCGAGCATCCAGCGCGAGGTCAGCCACGCCCAGGGGCAGGCCGGGTCGAACCAGAACTGGACGGTGGTGCGCTCAGCGACAGAGGAGGTCATGAGCCAACTCTAACTCGCAACATTTAGCTCCGCTCCTCGCTCGCATCGCATCGCTGCGAGGCTCCGCACGAGCGTTATTCGCCTGCCATTCCGCGGGTCCCGGCCCAGACCGGTAAGTTCGGTCCCAACCAGGCCTGTTGAGGAGCGCTGCCCGTTGTCCGTCCCAAATCTGACCCGTGATGATGCCGCTGTCCGAGCGGAATTGCTGCACGTCGACTCCTATGACGTCGTACTCGATCTGACCGACGCCTCCGGTGGTCCGTCCGAGCGAATCTTCCGTTCGACGACCACCGTGACCTTCACCGCGACCCGCGCCGGTTCGACCTTCATCGACGTGATCGCCGACAAGATTCACGCCGCCACCCTGAACGGGCAGGTGTTGGATCTGTCGGGCTACACGACCGAAGACGGGCTGGTGCTCCCGAACCTCGTCGGTGAGGGTTCGGCGAACACCCTGGTGATCGACGCCGACCTGCTCTACACCAACACCGGTGAGGGCCTGCACCGATTCGTCGACCCGGTCGACGGCGAGGTGTACCTATACACCCAGTTCGAGACGGCCGACGCCAAGCGGGTCTTCGCCTGCTTCGACCAGCCCGACCTGAAGGCGTCGTTCGCCTTCCACGTGACGGTGCCGACGCATTGGCAGGTCTCCTCGAACGGCGCCGAGGCGTCGGTCGAGAATCAGGGCGCGGCGAAGACGATCCACTTCGCTATCACGGCTCGGATGAGCCCCTACATCACCGCGATCGTGGCCGGTCCGTATCACGTCGTGCGCAGCGAGCACGACGGAATCGATCTCGGTCTGTGGTGCCGCAACAGCCTGGCGTCGTCCTTGGACAGCGAAGAACTGTTCCTCATCACCCGGCAGGGCTTCGACTGGTACCACCAGAACTTCGGCACGCGTTACGCGTTCGGCAAGTACGACCAGCTCTTCGTGCCCGAGTTCAACGCCGGCGCGATGGAGAACGCCGGCTGCGTGACCTTCAATGAGCTCTACGTGTTCCGCAGCAAGGTCACCGATGCGCGCTACGAGCGCCGCGCCGAGACGATCCTGCACGAGATGGCCCACATGTGGTTCGGCGACCTCGTCACGATGCGCTGGTGGGACGACCTGTGGCTCAACGAGTCCTTCGCGACCTACATCTCGACCCTCGCGCAGGCGAACGCCACCCGCTGGACGAGCGCCTGGACCACGTTCGCCAACGTCGAGAAGACCTGGGCCTATCGGCAGGATCAGCTTCCCTCGACCCATCCGATCGCGGCCGACGCACCCGACGTGCAGACGGCCGAGGTCAACTTCGACGGCATCACCTACGCCAAGGGCGCCAGCGTCCTCAAGCAGCTCGGCGCCTACGTCACCATCGAGGCATTCCTGGCCGGGGTGCGCGAATACTTCGTCGACCACGCGTATGGCAACACGACGCTGGCCGACCTGCTCGCAGCCCTCGAGAAGTCCTCGGGGCGTGACCTCAGCGCGTGGTCGCGGGTTTGGCTCGAGACCGCCGGGCTGAACACGATCCGACCGGAATTCACCCTGGACGAGGCCGGCCACTACGCATCCTTCGAGCTGGTCCAGACCGCGCCGACCGAAGCCGCGTCGTCCAACGTCGTGCGGCCGCACCGGCTGGCGATCGGGCTGTACAACGACGCCGTGGTGGACGGACGCACGACGCTCGTGCGCACCGGTCGCCTCGAACTCGACGTCGACGGTGATCGCACCGAGGTCGATGAGCTGATCGGCTTGGCCCAACCCGACCTGTTGCTGGTCAACGATGACGACCTGGCGTACTGCAAGGTGCGCCTGGACGAGCGCAGCCTGCGCACGCTAGCCACCGGCGGCATCGCCCGGCTGGCGGACTCCCTCCCCCGGGCGCTGGCCTGGTCGGCGGCCTGGGACATGACCCGCGACGGCGACCTGGCCGCCCGGGATTACATCGCGCTGATCGTGGCCGGCGCCGGCCACGAGACCGACATCGGCTTGCTGCAGTCGCTCACCCGTCAGGCCCTGCGATCGGTCGATGTCTACGCCGACCCGCAATGGGCGCCCGAGGGTTACCGGCTACTCGCCGAGCAGGCCTGGGCCGAACTCAACGCGGCCGCACCGGCCTCTGACCACCAGCTGGCGTGGGCGCATGCCTTCCTCGGCTCGGCTCGTGGCGATCAGAACACCGCCATCATCGCCGAGCTGCTCGATGGCACCCGCACCATCGATGGGCTGGTCCTCGACGACGAGCTGCGCTGGGCCTTCGTCCAGGCATTGGCGGCCCGCGGTTCCTTCAGCCCGGAGCAGATCGAGGTCGAGCAGCAGCGCGACAACACCGCGGCCGGCATTCGGCACGCGGCCACCGCGCGTGCGCTCATCCCGACCGAGGCGGCGAAGGCCGAAGCCTGGCATCTCGCCTTCGACGACGACACCCTCGCCAACGCGACGCAGCAGGCGGTCATCGGCGGCTTCGCGAACCAGAACTACGACGGGCTGATGACGCCGTACGTGCCCCGCTACTTCGCCGAGATCGAAGGGGTCTGGAATCGGCGTACGAGCGAACTGGCCCAGAACGTCGTCGTCGGCATGTTCCCGAGCTGGGCGTCAGCGGTCGATCCGTCCACCCTGGCCGCGGCGGATGAGTTCCTCGCCAAGTCCGGCCTGCCGTCGGCGCTGCGCCGCCTGGTCAGCGAGGGGCGAGCCGACGTGGCCCGTTCACTGCGAGCGCGTGCGCGCGACCAACAAGCTGCACAGAGCTGAATCACCACCGAATCAGCGGCGAACCCGACCGTTCGTAGCTCGTGCGGAGCCTCGCCGCGAAGCCGCAGGCGAGCCAGGAGCGGAGTTGGATGAATCAGATCCGGCCGGCGGCGTCGCTGAGCATTCGCAGTCCGGTGACGATGCCGCCGGCCAGGTCGCCGGCGGTGAAGGATGCGCGCATCGACAACGCGGCCAGTGCGCAGGACTTGTTCGGCAGCCGCAACGCCGCATCCTCGCCGGTGACGATCTGCAGCACCCGCTGCCCCGGCGATACCGCGATCAGCACCGGGGCAACCGGGCCGGTGGCGGCGAGCTGGCGGAACAGCGCGTTGGCGGTATCGCGCGTCGGTTCGGCCAACTCGCCGACGTAGAGCGAAAAGGTCAGCCCGCTCTCGCGCGAGGACAGCGTCAGGGCTTCATCGATCCGCGACAGCTGACGGGCCGTGAAGCCGTGGGCGCCGGACTTGGCGGACGAGCCGTACGCGAGTTGCGGCGTGACTACGAGTTCACCACTCACCGCTGGCACCTCCGACCGGAGCCGTTTGGATCGATCCGGTCAGCGCCGCCGAGGATGCCCCGTTGACCGCACTGTGGACGGCGCCGTGCGCTTCGGCGGCCGGACTATCGACCGCTCGCGGGACGAACCACGCCGGTTCGTGGGCCCAGGGACGGCCGGGCCGGTAACGAGACTGCGAGCGCATCATCCCGGGGCCGAGGGTCGCCAGGCAGATTACCGCGATGATCGCGGCGGGTGCGCCGACGAAAGTCAGCACAGTTTCAGGGATGCTCACGAGCGGTACCGTAGCGAATCCGCCTGTGACCCGACTAGGCGGCACGCACGGCGGTGCTCAAGCGCACTCACACGGCGGGCGCGATCCGCAGGCCGCCGTCGTCGAGACCCAGGTAGCGGCTCCACGCGGGGTCGCGCTTGGTCCACCCCAGCACGACCGCGATCGTGGCCGGCGGCTGGGCCGGGGTGACGAGCAGGCGCCAACCCAGCTCCGGTAGCAGCTTGTCGCCCTTGCGGTGGTTGCAGCGGGCACAGGCGGCCACGACGTTGACCCAGGTGTGCTCGCCGCCGCGCGAACGCGGCCGCACGTGATCGATCGTGTCGGCCCGCAGCCCGCAATAGACACACGCATGACCGTCGCGATCAAGGATCGCGCGCCGCGTCAACGGCACGTCGCGCCGGTAGGGCACCCGCACATAGCGCGAAAGTCGGACCACGGTAGGCACTGGAATGGAGCGGCGTTCTGAGCGCATGACGCCCTCGCCGGCTTCGACCACCACGGCCTTCTCGGCCAGCACCAGGACCACGGCCCGACGCAGCGGGACGACGCAGAGCGGCTCGTAAGTCGCGTTAAGTACCAACGCGCCGGACATGGCAGTCACCACCTCAGCTCGCAGTCGCGCACTCAGTAAATATGACCAACGCCGCGCGCGCAGCATGCGTGTTGCCAATCCCTCGCTCGGGCGCGCCGCCACGCCGGGCAAATCATCGCATTCCTGGCCCTGGCGGGTGGAGCTGGCAGGCTTGAGCACTGTGATCCAGCTGCCGCCGCCGCTCGGGCGCGCCTCTCCCGCGACCACGACGGTCGCCCTGCCGAAGTTCCTGCACGATCACAGCCGGGTGCTGATCGAGATTCCGATCCGCATCATCGCAATCATCGTTGTCGCGTTGATCATCCGAGCCGTGTTGTTCCGCGTGATCAACCGTGTGACCCGGCCGGCCGCCCCTGGCAAGCTGCCCAAGTTCCTGCAGCCCGTCCGCGAGCGGGTCACCAACATTGCGCTGCTCGAGTCGGCCGGACTGCGATCGGAGCGCCGCGCCCAGCGGGCCGCGACCCTGGCGTCAGTGCTGCGCAGCTGCGTGTCGATCATCATCTTCAGCCTCGCGTTCCTGCTGGTGCTCAGCGAGGTCCAGATCGACCTGGCACCGTTCATCGCCGGCACCTCGATCGTCGGTGTCGCCGTCGCGTTCGGCGCACAGAACATCATCAAGGACTACCTATCGGGCCTGCTGATGCTTTTCGAGGACCAGTACGGCGTCGGCGACGTGATCGACTTCGAGAAGGCCGTCGGGACGGTCGAGGCGGTCGGCCTGCGCACGACGACGTTGCGCGATGACCACGGCACGGTCTGGTACGTACGAAACGGCGAGGTGGTTCGGGTGGGCAACCAGAGCCAGGGATTCGCCCGGGTCGTGCTGGACGTGCCGCTGGGCGCCGCCGCCGACGTCGATGCCGCGACGCAGCTGATGCAGACGGTCGCAACGCAGCTGTACGTGGATCCGCAGTGGGCGCCCTTGTTCCTCGACCCGCCACGGGTCGAGGGCATCGAGTCGATGACTCTCGAAGAAACGACGGTCCGGTTGGTGGCCCGGGTGCGGCCGGCCGAGCAGGGATCGGTCGCCCGCGAACTGCGGGGCCGCATTCGCCTCGCGCTCACCGCCGAGCGCCCGGCTTCAGAGGCACCGGCCGATCGGGCGACGCCACCGTCCTGACCGCCCTGCCGTTGCGCCGCCACCCGGTAGGGGACAATCGAGACGTGACCCAAACCCCGGATGCCGAGTCGCGTCCGTCCACCGTCTATGAGGCGGTCGGGGGCGAGGCGACGTTCTCTCGGCTGGTCGGTGCGTTCTATGCCGGCGTTGCCGCCGACCCGGTGATGCGGGCCTTCTACCCGGAGGACGATCTCGCCGCGGCCGAGGAGCGGTTCCGGCTGTTCCTGATCCAGTACTGGGGCGGTCCGCAGACCTACAGCAATGAGCGCGGACATCCTCGGTTGCGAATGCGGCACGCGCCGTTCGCGATCAACTTTGCCGCGCGGGACCGATGGCTCTCGCACATGCGGGCCGCGCTGGACTCGATCGCGCTCGACCCGGTTTACGACGAGCTGATGTGGGATTACTTCACCCGTGGCGCCGACAGCATGCGAAACCTTCCCGGTTAGGACGTGACTCCCGTCAAGAGTGAGCCGACCTGGTGGCGCGACGCCGTCTTCTACCAGGTGTATCCGCGCAGTTTCCGCGACGGCAACGGCGACGGGATCGGTGACCTGGTCGGCATCCGCCTCGGTCTGCCGCACCTCCTCGAGCTCGGGGTCGAGGCGCTCTGGTTGTCGCCGTTCTACCTCTCGCCGATGGCTGACGGCGGCTACGACGTGGCCGATCCCTGCGACGTCGACCCGAGTTTCGGCACGCTGGCCGACTTCGACGACCTGGTCGCGGCGGCCCACGACGCTCGGTCTGCGGCTTACCGTCGATATCGTCCCCAATCACTTCTCCGACCAGCACCCGTGGTTCCAGGCGGCGCTGGCCGCGGGACCGGGCAGCCCCGAGCGGGACCGGTTCATCTTCCGCGAGGGCCGGGGCGACAGCGGTGAGCTGCCGCCCAACAACTGGCCGTCGGTCTTCGGCGGTTCGGCCTGGCAGCGCGTCGAGGACGGCCAGTGGTACCTGCACCTGTTCGCCCCGGAGCAGCCCGATCTCAACTGGTCCAATCCGCAGGTGCCGGCCGAGTTCGCGCGAATCCTGCGGTTCTGGCTGGACCGGGGCGTCGACGGTTTCCGCGTTGATGTGGCGCACGGGATGGCCAAGCCACCGGGCCTGCCGGACATGGATCTGACCGGGTGGAGTGGGCTGTCGAACGAGTCGGTGCCGGCAGGTGACCTGCGCTGGGATCAGGACGGTGTGCACGAATACCTGCGTGGGTTCCGTTCGGTGATCGATGAGTACCCGGGCGACCGCATGGCCGTCGGCGAGATCTGGGTAGCCGATGACTCCCGGCTGGCGCGTTATGTGCGACCGGACGAGCTGAACCTGAGTTTCAACTTCAGTCTGCTCGAGACGAACTGGGACGCGCCGGCATTCGCGGCTGCCATCCGCTCATCGTTGGCGGCGATGGCCGACGTCGGCGCGCCGTGCACCTGGGTGCTGTCGAACCACGACGTCGTTCGACACGTGACCCGTTACGGCGACGGCCCGGTCGGTCTGGCCCGCGGACGGGCGGCGGCGATGATGCAGTTGTCGCTGCCCGGCGCGGTGTACCTCTACAACGGTGACGAGCTCGGCCTGCCGAACGTCGACCTGCCGGACGCAGTCCGCCAGGATCCGTTGTTCCGGCGCTCAGGTGGCCGCGAGGTCGGACGCGACGGGGAACGGGTGCCGTTGCCCTGGAGTGGGGCGACGCCCCCGTTCGCATTCAGCACCGCTCCCGTCCCCTGGCTGCCGATGCCGCGGGAGTGGGCAGCGCTGACGATCGCCGCTCAGTCCGACGACGCCGACTCGACCCTGAACTTCTATCGGCGGGCGCTCTCGCTACGGCCGACGTTGGCCGCCGCGAGGAATTCACGTGGCGCGAAGCTCCCCCGCTGTGCCTGTCCTACGGCCGAGGTCCGGTCGTGGTTCTGCTCAACGGTGGCACCGAGCCGGTGCAGGTGCCGGCGGGCGAGCTGCTGTTGGCGTCCGGCCCGCTGGTCGACGGGCAGCTACCGCCCGACACCGCGGTGTGGGTGCGCGACACCGGCACCAGCGGCACGGGTGGCGCTGACCACCGCTAGGCCACCCAGTGCACCCGGCCCCGCGTCGGCGCGCTCGATGTAGGCCGAGCCGTAGCTGGCCGCGAGCCGGATCCATCGCCCAGCGACGTCGATGCCGAGGTGGGACTCCCGGGCCAGGAAACCCATGCGGACCAGCGCCGATAGCGGTCGCAAGCGCACCTCGACCGTCCGCGTGCCGATGTCGGTCGCCGTCAGCACGATCGAGTCGAGTAGTGAGTCGGTGACCTCGGCCCGCGGCTGCCCGCCGGGGACCCCTTCGCGTTCGGCCGCCTGCTTCAGTGTCAGCGCCCCGGCCCGGACCAGACCGCGAACGATGTCATCGGGCACCGTCTCAACCCGGCGCCAGCCGCGATCGGGCGGCGTCGCGCCCCGCCATTCGGTGTCGCGCAGCGGCGGCGACTCGGGGTCGCCGTCGAGCCAGCCGAGCAGGTCGCCGACGGCCATCGTGGCATCGCTGAGTGCGCCGAACTCCCCAGCCAGGCGGCGCCCCACCAAGACACCGAACGGCAGCCGGATCAGCGCATTAACCTCGTGCGGAGCCATCCGCACACGAGCCAGGCCGGCTGGATCGAGGCTGGCCGCGCGTCGGATCAGCGGGGCCAATTCGAGCAGCTCCGACCGATGGCCGAAGAGGGCGGGACCGGTCATGCCTCAGTGCGCACAACCGGCACGACGGCGTCACTGCGGTCGTCGGCGAAGCTCTCCAGCACCGTTCGCTCTTGCGCGGTGAATCGACGGGGTCGAGCGGTCTCGAAGTCGTAGGTAACGCAGGTCGTGGATGCCCTCGCCGACAGCTGACCGCCGTCGAACACCTCGTAGTGAACCGTGAACGAAGCGCCCCGGATGTCGTCGACCCAGGCCTCGAGCGTGAGTCCGTCGCGGTGATAGACGACCGGGCGCAGGTACTCGATCTCGTGACGCGCGATGACGGTGCCCTGGGCGAAGCTGGCGTCGTAACGGTCGAAGAACATCGCGATCCGAGCCTCTTCGAGATAGGCCAGGTAGGCGCTGTTGTTCACGTGCGCGAAGGCGTCCATATCCATCCACCGCATATGGACCAGATGAACGAACCGCGACACCGCTCGCCGGCCCTAGTCGCGCGTCAGCTTGCGGTACGTGACCGCGTGCGGACGGGCGGCGTCGGCGCCGAGCCGCTCGACCTTGTTCTTCTCGTACGAGTCGTAGTTGCCCTCGAACCAGAACCACTTCGCCGGGTCGCTGTCCGTGCCCTCCCACGCCAGGATGTGCGTCGCCACCCGGTCGAGGAACCAGCGATCGTGACTGATGACCACCGCACAGCCAGGGAACTCGAGCAACGCGTTCTCGAGTGAGCCGAGGGTCTCGACGTCGAGGTCGTTGGTCGGCTCATCCAGTAGCAGGAGGTTGCCACCTTCCTTAAGGGTCAAGGCGAGGTTGAGTCGGTTCCGCTCGCCGCCGGACAGTACGCCGGCCGGCTTCTGCTGGTCCGGGCCCTTGAAGCCGAACGCCGATACATAGGCCCGAGACGGCATCTCGACCTGGCCGACGCGGATGTAATCGAGGCCGTCCGAGACCGACTTGCCAGACGTTCTTCTTTGGATCGATTCCGCCCCGGTTCTGATCGACATAACTGATCTTGACGGTGTCACCGACCTTGACCTGGCCCGAATCCGGCGACTCGAGGCCGACGATCGTCTTGAACAGGGTCGTCTTGCCGACACCATTGGGTCCGATGATGCCGACGATGCCACCGCGGGGCAGCGAGAACGACAGGTCCTTGATCAGCACCCGGGTGTCGAAACCCTTGTCGAGGTGGCTGACCTCGACGACGATGTTGCCCAATCGGGGACCGGGCGGGATCTGGATTTCTTCGAAGTCGAGCTTGCGGGTCTTCTCGGCCTCCGTCGCCATCTCTTCATAGCGGGCCAACCGCGAGCGGCTCTTCGTCTGGCGCCCGCTGGCGTTCTGTCGGACCCATTCCAGCTCGCCCAACAGGCGTTTCTGGAGCTTCTGGTCCTTCTTGCCCTGAACCTCGAGCCGAGCCGCCTTCTTTTCGAGGTAGGTCGAATAGTTGCCCTCATAGGGGTAGGCGCGACCGCGGTCGAGCTCGAGGATCCACTGGGCAACGTTGTCGAGGAAGTACCGATCGTGGGTGACGGCCAGCACCGTCCCCGGGTACTTCGCCAGATGCTGCTCGAGCCACTGGACGCTTTCCGCGTCGAGGTGGTTGGTCGGCTCGTCGAGCAACAACAGATCAGGCGCTTCGAGCAGCAACTTGCACAATGCGACCCGTCGGCGCTCACCCCCGGACAGATGCTCGACGGGCTCGTCACCGGGCGGGCAGCGCAGGGCGTCCATCGCCTGTTCGATGCGACTGTCGAGCTCCCAGCCGTCCGCGTGCTCGATCTTCTCGAGCAGATCGCCCTGCTCGGTCAGCAGCGAGTCGAAGTCGGCGTCCGGCTCCCCCATCGCGTTCGAGACCTCGTCGAAGCGGGCCAACGTGGCGCGGAGATCGGCTACGGCCAACTCGACGTTCTCGCGGACGGTCATGGTGTCATCGAGCGGCGGCTCCTGCAGCAACATGCCGACCGAGGCACCGGCCGCGAGGTCGGCGTCGCCGTTGGACGCGGTCTCGATGCCGGCCATGATCTTGAGCACGGTCGACTTACCGGCACCGTTGGGGCCGACGACGCCGATCTTCGCGCCGGGCAGGAACGACAAGGTGACGTCATCGAGGATGACCTTGTCGCCGAGAGCCTTGCGCACTTTGCGCATCGTGTAGATGTACTGCGCCACTGCATATTCCTGTCACTCGAGTCCCTGACAACCGACGCTCCAGTCTCGCAGCTATCGCACCGCGAGCGTTAGCGAGCCGCCGGAGCGCGGACCAGCTGTGCGCGCCGACAGCCACCCGCGCTCCGGCCCCGGCCACCGATTCGGCGCCCGGGGCGGCCTCGCCCTCAGCGGACCGAGATCAGTTCACGAACCTCGGCGCCGTCGAAGATCGCCGCTGAAGCGTCGGCCGGAAGACCGTCCTCATCGACCTCGACAGTGCTGATCGGCGACTCCGACAGCATCTTCTTGAATGTGGTGACCCCGCGGGCGAGGTCATGACCGACCGAGATCGCGTCGATCTCGTAGGAAACTCGGGTGATCTCGTCCTTGGTGTACTGACGGCTGTAGAACCGGCCGTGCACGACGACCGGCTGGCCCTTGAACAGCGAATCGGCGACGTTGGAAGCCAGCGATCGCCAGCAGGTGACGTTGACGAACAGCGTGTCGCGGTCGCCCCACTGGCCGGTGTCGGCGTCGCGGCGGCGCGACGTCGATGCGACCCGGAAGGTCAGCACGGTGATCCCGTTCGTTGCCGTCTTGCGCAGCTTGGGTTCATCGACGACGTTGCCAGAGATCGTCAGGTAAGTGTCATTCATGGGGTTCTCCTTCAGGAGCGTTTCCGGTTGAAGTCCGGTCACCCGGTCTGGGTGTGCCTGAAGCTTTGACGCCCGGGGTGATCGTTGGGCCTGCGTATCCCCGAATGTGGATAGCGCGCCGCGGTGTGGACACGGCGGCCGAATTGTCGGACGCGTACGGTAGGTGCGAATTCGCCGCGGTCGAGGGCCGTAATGGCTGCGGTTCGGTCCCAGCGTGATAACGAAACCGGACACCCCGGGTGGGCGCCGGTAACCTATCGGCCTGACTCGCTGGCCACCCCGCTGGCCCTTCTGGCAGGCCCTTGTAGCTCAGTGGATAGAGCAACCGCCTTCTAAGCGGTCGGTCGATGGTTCAATTCCATCCAGGGGCACCGAGACCGCGCAGACGGCGGTCCACCCATGATTCAAACGAGTGCTTCAACGCCAAAGACGAACTGGCATTCGTGGCCGTCGACCTCTCGGCAGGGCGCGCACGAGAAGTAGTCGGTCACCAGATTCTCGGCGTGCTGGTCGCAGGCGACACCTCGGTCGACGTGCTCGTGCACGCACGCGCCCCAATAGGTCGTCGTGGCGACCGCGCGGCATTCCCCCACCGATGTGCCGCCGTCGAATAGTTCGATCAGGCACCGGTTCCCGTTCATAGCCTCAATGATCTCACCGGCCCGCGCTCCGCCGCCGCCGAAGCGGACCCGGCTAGCGACCAGGGGCGTGTGGCAGGACCTCTTCGGCGATCAGGTGAATCTGGTCGAGATCGTCGAGGTCGAGCACCTGTAGATAGAACCGGTCGACGCCGCCGTCGGACAGCTCGCCGAGCCGGTCTAGCACCTCGTTCGGTGAGCCGGCGGCACCCACGGCGCGGAGGTCCTCGACCGTTCGGCCGAGGGTGGCCGCGCGACGAGCGATCTCGACCTCGTTCGTCCCGCAACAAAGCGTGAGCGAGGTGGAATAGACCATCGCGGCCGGATCGCGACCAATGGCTTCACAAGCACGACGGATCTTGTCGTGGGTGGCCACGATGGTTGCCGGCTCGACGAATGCCTTGTTGTACTCGTCGCCGTAACGGGCGGTGAGCCGGGCCGCGCGCGGTCCGGCGTTGCCGCCGAGGACGAGCGCCGGCCGCGGACGCTGATGGGGCCGCACGGTGTCGGCCTCGATCTCGACGGTGATCGTGCGTCCGCTGTACCTGAAGGTCTCGCCCGCCGGTGCCGCCCAGACGCCATCAAGGATCGCGAGCTGGTCCTCCAGCAGATCGAACCGTCCGCCGATCGGGGGAAATGGCAACCCGTAGGCCGCGTGCTCGGCTTCGTACCAGCCGGCCCCGAGACCGACCTCGACGCGGCCGCCGCTCATGTGATCGACCTGAGCAACCAGGACCGGCAGCGTTCCTAGCGGGCGGAAGGTGACGGGCGTGACCATCGTCCCGAGACGAATCGTGCTGGTGTCGCGGGCGAGACCGGCCAGGGTCACCCATGCGTCGGTCGTCGACGGCAAACCGCTGCTGTCGCCGAACTTGAGGTAATGGTCGGATCGGAAGAACGCGCCGAACCCCAGCCGTTCGGACAACTGAGCGAGTTGGAGCTGCTGGGCGTAACTCGACCCGAGCTGCGGCTCGGTCATGATCCTCAGCGTCATTCGAGAACCCTATCCACCCGGCTACGCATGCCTTCGAGGCGTTCGACGGCCGCGGTTAGAGTTGTCGTATGAGCGATCTTCTTCCTGCGGGTGTCCCGAACCAGATGTTGATCGGCGGCAAGTGGCTCGACAGTGACGGCGGCACCTTCGACATCCTCAATCCCGCGACCGGGACAGTACTTACGACAGTGCCCAACGCGGGCGTCGATGACATGAAGGCGGCGGTGGACGCCGCGGCGGCGGCCCTGCCGGAGTGGCGCGAGACCGCCCCCCGGGTGCGTTCCGAGCTGCTGCGCGGGACCTGGCAGATCATGCAGGACCACCGCGAGCAACTGGCCCGGCTGATGACGCTCGAGATGGGCAAGACGCTCACCGACGCCTATGCCGAGGTCAGCTACGCCTCGGAGTTCTTCCGTTGGTACGCGGAGGAGGCCGTGCGCATCGGCGGCGAACTGCGCACGGCGCCGTCGGGCGCGAACCGCATCCTGACCTTCCGCCAGCCGGTCGGCGTGGCTCTGCTGGTGACGCCGTGGAACTTCCCGGCCGCGATGGCGACCCGCAAGATCGGCCCGGCGCTGGCCGCCGGTTGCACCGTGGTGGTCAAGCCGGCGGCCGAGACGCCGCTGACGACCCTCTACGTCGCTCAGCTCATGGAGCAGGTCGGCGTGCCCGCCGGCGTCGTCAACATCGTTACGACCGAGCACGCCGCCGAGACGGTCAACGCCGCTCTCGAGGACAACCGCGTTCGCAAGATCTCGTTCACCGGCTCGACCGCGGTGGGCAAGGTGCTGCTGAAGAAGGCCGCCGAGCGGGTACTGGTGACCTCGATGGAACTCGGCGGCAACGACCCGTTCCTGGTGCTCGCCGATGCCGACGTCGACGCGGCCGTCGACGGCGCGATGCTGGCCAAGATGCGCAACGGCGGCCAGGCCTGCACCGCGGCCAACCGCTTCCTCGTCCATCGCGACGTCGCCGATGAGTTCGCCACCAAGCTGGCCGCCCGGATGGGTGCGCTCAAGGTCGGTTCGGGCCTGGACGACGGCGTGGAGCTCGGCCCGATGGTGAGTGAGAAGCAGGTCGCCGGTATCGCCGACACGGTCAGCCGCACGATCGCGGGCGGCGCCACCGCGCTCATCGGGGGTGAGCGATCGGCCGGGCCGGGTTATTTCTACCCGGCGACCGTCCTCACCGGCGTCACCTCGGACTCCCCGGTCGCCACCGGCGAGATCTTCGGCCCGGTCGCCCCGATCATCGCGGTCGATTCCGACGAAGAGGCGCTGGCCCTCGCCAATGCCACCGACTTCGGCCTGGTCGGTTACGTCTACAGCCGCGACCTCGGGCACGGACTTCGAGTCAGCGAGAAGCTCGAGGTCGGCATGGTCGGCCTCAATCGCGGTCTGGTCTCAGACCCGGCGGCTCCTTTCGGCGGCGTCAAGGAGTCCGGCATCGGGCGTGAAGGCGGCTTCGAGGGGATCAACGACTACCTCGAGACCAAGTACATCGCCACCAGCTGGTAGCGGTTACGCGCGGACGAGTTCGGCGATCTCGGTCGACCGGCCGATCGTTTCGATCCGGTTGAGCGCGGCGTAGAGGTCCTGCGTCCGCTCGTGCAGGATCGGTCGGACGGACCGGTCGAACTTCGACCACCGGGCCTCGGCATCCATCGGGTTGGCCGGATGCCCCTGCGCGTAGTCGACCCGGGTGCTGAAGCGCTTCCCGTCGACGCGAACACCTACCTCGGCGGCGAACTTGTCGTCATCGCCGGTGTTCAGGTCGCTGGCGACGACGACGCGTGACATCAGCGAGCGCACGTCCGCTCGGCCGATGCTGGCGGTGGCGAACTGGTCCGCGCCGCCGGCCCGGTCGACCGCCGCGACCGCGATCGTGAACTCCATCGAGTAACGGCCCTCGAGCGAGGTCTGCGGGTCGTGGTGGGGCAGCATCGCGGTGACGGCGGGGTCGACGTGGACGTCGATCTGCTCGATCTGATCAGCCGAGAACCGGTGCCGCTCGACGAGATCGATCACGGCGTCGACGGCCGCGTGACTGCTGCCGCAGGAGGCATAGGGCTTGAGCACCAGACCCCAGTCGCCCTCGACCGCCGATGAGTTCGCGCGCGGCGCCTGCAGCAGCTCCGCGGCCGCGGCCGCGTCCAGCTCGCCGCCGTAGGTCGACAGGTAGCCGAAGCCACCGAGCAGCCAGGTGGCTGACGCGGTGATCCCGCGCGCCGCGAGCTGGGCTGCGTAGATGCCCTGACGGGCCGCGTTGCCAGCATGCAGCGCCTTGGTCATGGTGCCGAAGTTCTCGCGGATGCCGGACGAGTGCGAAGCCGCGATCCCGAGCGCTGCGTTCGTCTCGGCGCCCGTCAGCCCGAGCAGCTTGGCCGCGGTGGCCGCCGCCCCGAAGACGCCGATCGTGGAGGAGGAGTGCCAGCCCAGTTCGTAGTGCTTCAGCCGGGTGATCCGGGCCAGCTGCGCCTCGACCTCGTAGCCGGCGAGGTAGGCCTCGACGAACTGCTGGCCGGTCACCTCGCGGGTCTCCGAGATGGCCAGCGCGACGGGAAGCAGGATGCTGCTGCAGTGGCCGAAGAGCGGGTGCATGTAGTCGTCCCAGTCCAGCGCGTGACTGGCGACGGCGTTGGCGTAGGCCGCGTCCGGCACCGAGGCCCGGAAGGACGTGCCCCAGATCGAGGCCGAGTCGGGTCCGCTGACCGGCGGGATGAGTTCGCGGATGATGACGCTGACCTCGTCGCGGCTGCCGGCGATGCCGACGCCGATCGTGTCGGACAGCCCGATCTTGGCCAGGGTCAGAGCGGCCGGCGAGAGGTCCGCGTAGCGGAAGCCGACCACCGTCTCGGCCAAGGCTCGTTCGCCGGCGCCATTGTCAGCGGGTGCAGTCATCCCGCCACGATACGGAGCCGACCGTCCTAGTTGAAGAGCGCCTTACCGAACCAGTCCCCCGCTTCGGTGACGCCGGAGGGGACGGCGTAGATGCCGCCGCCGGTGTGCTTGATGTACTCGTTGAGGCCGTCGCTCGCGCCAAGGCGCTGCTGGATCGGGATGAACTGCTTACGCGGATCCTGCTGATACGCGATGAAGAACAGTCCGGCATCGAGCGCGCCGGTCTGTGGATCATTTCCGTCGGTGTAGGAGTAGCCGCGGCGCAGGATCTTCTGCCCGCCATTCGTCACCGGCGACGCCAACCGGATATGGGAGTTCAGGGCGATGACGGGCTGGCCATTCGGTGCCTTCGCGTCGAGGTTGACGGTGTCGAACTCCTTGGTCCCCGTCAGCGGAGCCCCGGTGCCCTTGTTGCGTCCGAAGATCGATTCCTGGTCGGCGATCCGGTCGCTGTCCCACGACTCGATCTGCATCCGGATCCGCCGGGCGACGACGAAGGAGCCGCCCTTCATCCAGGGCTGGTCGGTTTCGTCACCCACCCATACGAATCGATCGAAGTCGAGGGCGTCCTCGGACTTGATGTTGTTGGTGCCGTCCTTGAACCCCATCAGGTTGCGGGGGGTCGCCTGCGCCGTCGAGGTGGACGACGTGCGTCCGAAGCCGAGCTGGGACCACTTCATCACTGCGGTGCCACGGGCCAGCCGGGCGAAGTTGCGGATGACGTGGAATGCGACCGTCGGATCGTCGGAGCAGGCCTGGACGCAGATGTCGCCGCCGGTCCGCGTCGGGTCGAGCGAATCGCCCGGGAACGCGGGTAGATCGACCAGTGCCGCCGGTCGCTTGCTCGCCAACCCGAAACGACCGTCGAACAGGGACGGACCGAAGCCCACCGTGATCGTCAACCGTGATGGCGACAGCCCCAGCGCCTCGCCGGTGTCCACCGGCGGAGATTGGGGCGCGGTCTCGGTGCTGCCGATCGGCTGGCCGGTCGTCATCTGGGCGGCCGCGGCGGCCCACAGGCCGAGCATGGTCTGCAGGTTCATCACGTTCAGCGAGGTGATATCGAATGCGGCGAAGGCGAGTCGGTCCTGCGCCGCGGTGTCGATCCCGGCCTGGTGCGCGCCGTAGAAGGGCACTACGGCCGAGGCGGCCGACGACGTTGAGGTCGAGGTGGCGGTGGCCTTGGCCAGGCCGAACCCGGCGCCGCCGGCTACGGCGACCCCGGCCGTGCCCAGACCGACGGCGAGGAAGCGCCGGCGCGAGGTGGATCCGCGTTGCGCATCATCGGTAGGACCAGGATGGTCGATCTCAGTCACTCAGGCTCCAACGACCTTCCCGGCAACCTTCGACAGTGGATCGCCGACCGCCTGCAGGGCCTGGGTCAGCGCCGTCTTGTCGGCATCGGTGAGCGTGCTGTAGAGAACGAACCCCGATGCATTGGACGTGGTGCGGTACTTGTCGAGCAGGGTGTCGAGGGCGGCGAATGCGCTGCTCACCGACGCTGTGAAGCTGGCATCGATCACCTTGAGTCCTGGCTGCAGATTGGCGAAGGCCTGCTCGGCCCCCTCGACATTGGCCTGGAAGTCGAGCAGGTCGATGTGGGAGTACCGCTCCTCCTCGCCGGTGATCTTGGTCTGGCTGACCTCGTCGAGCAGGTCGACCGCTCCGTTGGCCAGCTCGGCCGGCTGGTAGGTCAGCCCGGTGGTGAGGGTCTGCAACTTCTTGACGTTGGCCACGAGCCCGTCGCCGTATGTCGTCAGGCCCGTCAGGCTGTTGTCCTGGAACAGGCCCATCTCGATGCGGTGGAAACCTTCCCACTGGGCGGGTGGAACATCGTCGGCGCGGGCGTCGATGTCGCTGTCGAGGTTGTCGTTGCCGGAGGTGAACGACTCGGCGACCGGCTCGATCCGTTCGTAATAGGGCCGGGCCTTCATGTAGGCCGTCTGCGCGGCGACCAGGTCGGTGCCGTGCAGCGCGGTGTCCAGCGCGGTAACACCGTCCACGAGCGAGGAGACCTCGAGGCTGACGTACTGGCCGTAGGTAACCGTGCCGGCCTTGAGCAACGTGGCTGCGTCGCTCGAACTCGCCGAGACGGCGGTGCCGGACACCTTCAAGGTCGTGTGCTCGGTGGTCGCACCCGGGCAATAAAGCGTGTAATCGCCGGGATCGAGTGACAGCACGAAGGTGCCTGAGAAGCCCGGCGGGAGGTTCTCCTTCTCGCCGAGGATCCGCTCACCGCTGAGCAACTCGATCTCGTTGACCGCGGTCGCATTCTTGTTGGTCACGTTGAACGTCAACGGCCCCGAGGCGTAGCTGGCCTGACCCGCCGAGCAGCCGGCCGGCGTGATCGCGATCGACACCGTATGTGGGTCCGACGCCGGCGAGGCGTCCGAGCTCGCAGCGGCCTTCTTGGTCGAGCTACCGCATCCCGCCAGCAGGGCGATGACGGTGCCACCGGCAAGCAGGCCGATGCCCGATCGCCGGAGCCGGCGTCCGGGCCGCGGGCCGGGCGAGCTAGTACGCGCGATCATAGAAAATAGCCTCCAAGCTCGAGAAAGTTAGGTAAGCCTACCCTAACTTTTGACGAGCTCCGACCTGGGGGTCGCCGATCGCACCGAGTCGTGATCAGGGCCCGGCGCCGCCGTGTTGGCGCCGGCCCGTGCCTCGCGACGATGCGCATGCAACGCCTGCGCGGCGATCAGGATCGCGACCAGAGCGGCCAGTAATAGGGCGAGCACGGCGAGGGCCTGAAACAGCGAGCGCCGGTGCAATGCCTGGATGTCAGCCTGGGCCGAGCTCGCGGCCTGGAGCGCCGTCGCCTCGGGCAACTGCCACGTGGCGACGGTCGGCGAACCGATAGTGGTGCTGCCGATGCTCAGCGCGGCCGTGAGGGTCACCGTCTGCCTCCACTGCACGTCGACGATCCGCCCGGTCCGGGGTTCGATCCGGAACGTAGCCACGTCCTGATAGATCGAGGTGGTGGCGACGGAGTCGGTATCCGTGCCGGCCCGGACCCCGAGGGGCAGCCGGCCGTTGTTGCGCTGAGCAATCTGCGCGTAGGTCATCGTGACGGGCGCACCGGCAACCTGACCCGAGATGGTGGCTGTGTAGACATCTGTCGCCACGCCACCCGAGGTCTGCTGAGCTGCCTTCACGGCGCGCAACTGCTGACTCGGGCCTACGGTTACCGACGCGGCCGCTCCGGGCTGCACGGGCGTCGTGGCGATGACGGCCGTGGTGCCGTGGATCGAGACGACCGCGGCACTGACACCGGTCGCCGTCCGGGTCACCGGGTCGCGCGCGGGACGGTCCGGAGTGAGCACGGCGAGTACGACGGCCGCGACGACGGCGATCGCGGCGCCGGCATAGAGGCCACGCCGAACAGTCGCCCGGGACGGGCCGCGCCCCGGCGGAATCGCCACGTAGAGGCCGACCGGCACCAGGTAAAGCAGCCAGCCGACGACCTCGATCAGAACGGGTTGCGGCTGGATGCCGAGCATTCCGGTCAGCAGCGCCGCCTGCACCGATCCGGGGCTGACGAGCGCACTCAGGTCGACGGTCGACTGCTGTCCGATCGTGAGCCAGCCGGCCTCGTGGGCCGTGTGCAGCGCACTCACGACCAAGCCGGCGGCAACGAATGTCAGCACCAGTCCGGTGATCCGGAAGAAGCGAGCCAGGTTGAGCCGAACGCCGCCGCGGTAGATGCCCCAACCGAGCCCGATCGCGAGCAGGATCCCGAGCAGAGCGCCGGTGCCCGCCAGCCCGGTATTACCACTCTGGTTGAACGCGGCGAGCAGGAAGACAACGGTCTCGAGCCCCTCGCGAAGCACGGCCAGAAACGCCATCAGCACGAGCGCAAAGCCGGATCCGGCCGCCAGCGCGTGATCAGCGGCACCCTCGAGCTGGGCCTTCAAGGTGCGCGAATGACGCCGCATCCAGACCACCATGTAGGTGACCATCGCGACCGCGCAGGCACCAATGACCGTCTCGAGGCCCTCTTGCTGGCGCTGTGGCAATTCGTGCGAGATCACGTCGAGCGCGATGCCGATGGCGAGGCAGAGCCCGATCGCCGCGGCCACGCCGGCGAAGGCCCAGCGGAGCAGATCGAGCCGGCCGCGCTGGCGCAGGAAGGCCGCCACGATGCCCACGATCAGGGCTGCCTCCAGCCCCTCGCGCAGGCCGATGACGAACGTGGGCAGCATGCTCGGATCCTGACGACGACGAAGGTAAGGCTTACCTACGTCACCCTAGCCAGGAAGGTGGCGATCGCGTAATCCCAGCGCGCGAAGTCGGTCGAACTCACAGTTGCTCGGAGTCAGTCAACTGGGGCGACCGCGATCCGACGCGGCCGCAGGGAACCAGCCGGCCAACGCAGCACAGCCCGTCCGTGCACGGTCGCCGCGCCGTAGGTGTCACTGTCGCCGCCGGCGAACGGGTTGTCGCTGCGCAGCCACCACCCGTGCTCAACCTCGCGGATGGCCCGTTTGACCACGTACCGATCCGGCAGGGCCTGGAATACGGCCACGACGACATCACCGGCATGGACCGGCCGACGCGAACCGATGCTCACCATCAGCAACCGGTCACCGTTTCGCAAGGTCGGCACCATGGACGGACCGTGGACGAGGACGATCCGCAGGTTCGCGATCCGTCCACCCCGTCGTCGGCCCATAGTTGACGATGGTGCCCGTTCGGCGGATCCGAGCGGGAGTAGGGTCGCAAAGAAGCCCTTTGGAACCAGCCAGTGACGAACCACAGGAGGACTCTTCGATGCGTTTCATTCGCCCCTCGATCACCGCATACGCCCACTGCGACCTGCCGTGCGGTGTCTATGACCCGGCCCAGGCCCGCATCGAGGCCGAGTCGGTCAAGGCCGTCATGGAGAAGTACCAGGGCAACGAGGACCCGGTGTTCCGGACTCGTGCCCTGATCATCAAGGAGCAGCGGGCCGAGCTCGTCAAGCACCACCTCTGGGTGCTGTGGACCGATTACTTCAAGCCGCCACACTTCGAGAAGTACCCGCAGCTGCATGACCTGTTCAACAAGGCCACCAAGGCCGCTGGTGCGGCTGGCGGCAAGGGTTCGGTCGACCCGGCCGAGGGTCAGGCGCTGCTCGACCTGATCGCCGAGATCGACACGATCTTCTGGGAGACCAAGAAGGCGTAGCGCGACGTAGCCCGATATACCCGACCTACCCGACCTAGCCCCAACGCAGCCGAAGCGAGTCGCGGTCATGGGTGCACCGTTGGCGGACGACGCCCAGGTCTGGCTCGTCCGCCACGGTGAGACCGAGTGGAGCCGTACGGGTCAGCACACCGGGCGAACCGACATCGATCTCACCGCGGCCGGTCGAGCGCAGGCCTTGGCTCTGCGTCCCGTTCTGTCGGCGCTGAAGCCGTCGTTGGTGTTGTGCAGTCCGCGACTTCGAGCCACCGAAACGGCCCGGCTCGCGGGGTTGACGGTCGATGCGATCGACGACGACCTGGCCGAATGGGACTACGGCGACTATGAGGGCCTGACCAGCGCACAGATCCGTCAGCAGGACCCGGACTGGACCATCTGGACCGGCTTCACCCCCGGCGGTGAGACGGCCGATCAGGTGTTGGCCCGAGCCGACCGGGTGCTGGACCGGGCTCGCACCGCCGCTGCGGATGGGCCGGTAATACTCGTGGCGCACGGACACATGAGTCGAGTGCTGGGCGTGCGCTGGATCGACCTGGCGGTAACCGCGGGCGAGCACTTCGCCCTCGGTACCGCCGCGACCTGTGTCTTGGGCGCCGAACATGGCACCCCGGTTATCGCGCGTTGGAATGTCACCCACTCCGGTCCGCAGGAGGCCATGTGAGCGAAGATCTGCAGTCGGACAGTCCCGCCGTCGTCGAGCTCAATGTGCCGGCCTCGAGCGTCTATGTCGCCATCCTGCGCTCGGTGACCGCCGGTCTGGCCGCACGGTGCGACCTGACGCTCGATGAGATCGAGGATCTGCGGATCGCGGTGGACGAAGCGTGCGCGCTGCTGCTTCCGCTGGCGCAGCCGGGCGGCGACCTGCGCTCGACGTTCACCCTCGGATCCGGTGAGTTGACGTTCCAGGCGAGCGTCAATGCCCGCGCTGATGTCGAATTGATGCGCGAAGGGTTCGGCTGGACCGTCCTCGAGGCACTGGCGAGCACGGTCAAGACCGAGGTCGACGCCGCCACGATGACGATCACATTGGTCAAGCGTCGCGAGCCTGCAGACCAGTGAGCAGGGCTGGGGAGCCGGACCGCGACCGGGCTGAGGCCCGGCGCCTGCTCAGCGAGCTGAGCAGCCTCACACCGGGATCGCTGGAGCACACCAAGGCGCGCGAGCGTCTGGTCGAGCTGCATATGCCGTTGGTCGAGCACCTCGCTCGCCGTTTCGCCGGCCGTAACGAGCCACTGCCCGACCTCGTCCAGGTCGGCACCATCGGCTTGCTCAAGTCGATCGACCGCTTCGATCCGGAACGCGGCCTGGAGTTCTCGACCTACGCGTTGCCGACCATTCTCGGCGAGATCAAGCGCCACTTTCGCGACTTCGGCTGGTTGCTACGGGTACCGCGGCGCGCTCAGGAGCTGCAGTCGACGATCGCCAACGCCCGGGCCGACCTGTCCCAGGAACTGCGACGAGCGCCGACGGTCGCAGAGTTGGCGGCGCGGATCGACGCACCGGTCGACGATGTGATCGAAGCACTCGACGTCGCTCGCGGATACGCCGGCGTACCGCTGACGGCGCTCGGCACCGACGGCGGCGATCCGGCCGACAATCCGATCGTCGGCGTGGACGACGAAGGGCTGGAACTGGTCGAGGCCCGGGCCGTTCTGGGGCCGATGCTGGCCGGTCTGCCGGAGCGCGAGCGACGCATCCTGCTGCTGCGCTTCGTCGACGGCAAGACCCAGACCGAGATCGCGGAAGTCGTCGGCATCTCGCAGATGCAGGTGTCACGGTTGGTCGCCCGCAGCCTGGCTCAACTGCGCGAACAGCTCAGCGAGGCCTGAACCCTCTCGACACCAGCACGGTTCAGGTCAGGCTGTCGCGGTCCAGCGCCGCGCGCGCGGCCGGCGTGAACAACAGGTACAGCACCACCAGCGCGCTGATCAGGATCGGGGCCCCGTAACCGGGGCGGTGGGCCGAGAACGTGAGCGTGTAACTGACCGGCAGCGCCAGTAGCTCGATCACCACGACCGGGGTGCGGGCAGCGGGGCGCAGGCCAGCATCGAGCGGGCCGACAGGCCCAGCACCGCCGCGCCGATCAGCGCGAACGCCGCTCCGCCCAACGCTCCTTCCAGGCTGTGCGGCGCCCCGGTGGCCGCCTTGATGATCACGATCGCGGCCAGCACGACGAACGCGATCGCCTGCAGGGCGAGCACGACGATGGCTGCCGATCAGCGACCGGGGCAGGCGGCCCGGATCGGCCGACTCATCATCGGCTGGGTCGAAAACATCGGGCACGGCTGCACCATAACCGCTGCACCGCCACCTCGACCCGGGCGCCCCGATCGGCCGGCCGGGTACTGTGCATCGGTGCGGATCCTGGCGATTGTCAATCCGCGGGCGACGACGACGACGCCGCACGAACGCGACGTTCTGACCAACGCGCTCGCTGGCGCGGCCACCCTCGAGATCGCCCAAACCAGCAATCGCGGCCACGCCGCCGCGCTCGCGTGCCGGGCCATGCGCGATGGCACCGACGTCGTGGTTGCGTTCGGCGGCGACGGCACGATCAATGAAGTCGTCAATGGGCTGCTCACCGACGGCCACCACGACCATGTACCGGCCCTCGGCGTGATCCCGGGCGGCGCCACCAACGTCTTCGCCCGAGCCCTCGGCCTACCGAACGACCCGGTCGAGGCGACCGGGATGCTGCTCGAAGCGCTGCGAGCCGGTGATCGGCGCTCAGTCGGACTTGGCCGAGGCCGACGATCGGTGGTTCACCTTCGCCGCCGGCGTGGGCTTCGATGCCGCCATCATCGCCCGGGTCGACCGGCTGCGGGCCCGCGGTCGCAAGTCCTCGGTGCTGCTGTTCGCCCGGGCCGGCCTGCGCGAGTTCTGGGCCTCCGACCGGCGGCACCCGCAGCTGTCGCTGGAGCTGGAGCCGCCGCTAGGTCAGGCGGCTCAAGCCCGAACCAGACCGTCCGACCCGGCAACGAGGCGGTCGACGGATCTGTACTACGTCGTAGTGGCCAACTGCGATCCGTGGACCTACATCGGCGGGCGGGCGCTGCATCCCACCCCGCAGGCGTCCTTCGACACCGGACTGGACGTTTTCGCGCGGACCCGGATGGGCGCTCCGGGCGTGCTCGCGGCCATGGCGCACATCGCCCGGCCGAATCCGAAACCAGTCCGATTCGGCTCCGTCGTTCGCCACGACCTGAGTGATTTCACCCTCACCGCCGCCGGAGCCGATGCCGCTGCAGTTAGACGGCGAGCTGATCGGGGTACGAGAAGTCGTCCGCTTCCGGGCTCGAAACAACGCCCTTAATGTTGTAATATCGGCGAATAGTCCGACTGTATAGCGATCGTAGTGAGGATTTCGTCAGTGGTTTGGCGCGCGTTGGCTATTGCCCGTTCGGGTTTCATGGGCAAGGGTGAGTGATAACGGCACGAGAGCTGGCGATCACCGAGAGTCACCGACAGACAACCGTCGATGACCAACGGTTTTGCCTCTTGATATGCGATCTGGCTCGTGAAACAATTCACAAGTCAAAAAACGCGGGTGGCCGGGCGGTTCGCCGCTCGAACACCGCAATGTGAGGAGAGGTACCAATGGACTGGCGTCACCGCGCAATCTGCCGTGACGAAGACCCAGAGCTGTTCTTCCCGATCGGCAACACTGGGCCGGCGTTATTGCAGATTGAGCAAGCCAAGACCGTATGCCGTCGGTGCTCGGTTCTTCAGGATTGTCTGGCCTGGGCACTCGAAAGCGGCCAAGATGCAGGTATCTGGGGCGGGCTCTCGGAAGACGAGCGCCGCGCGCTGAAACGGCGCAATGCTCGGGCTCGCGCCCGGATGGTTTAACGATCGACCCGCTAGCTGGGCTCACCACAGCTGAGCTCAGCTAGCTGCCGTCGGCGTAGAGCGCCGGATCGGCACCGTCATCACCGCTTCGGCTCCCTGCTCCGATATCGGTCCGCGCACGCAGGTCGATCGTTCCGGACAGATCGGTGCCGATCAGCGTCCGGACGATTTGCAGCCCGAGCCGGTCGCTCGACTGCATGTCGAATCCAGTCGGGAGACCGGCTCCATCGTCGGCGATCCGGACCGTCAACTGTCCGCGCGACCGCTGCGCGTCCACCAACACCGAACCCGCCCGGCCATCGGCGAATCCGTGCTCGACGGCGTTCTGGACGAATTCGGTCAGTACCAGCACCAGCGCGGTCGCTATCTCGGCCGGTAGCTCCCCGAAACTTCCGGACCGCGTGATCGACACCAGCGCCGTCGACCCGGTCAGGTCCGAGAGCATCCGCATCAACCGGTCGACGACGTCGTCGAAGTCGACCACCTCATCCATCGATACCGACAGTGTCTCGTGGACCAGGGCGATCGAGCTGACTCTGCGCATCGACTCCTCGAGGGCGAGTCGCGCCTCGGGCGCCGACACGCGCCGGGCCTGCATCCGCAGCAAGCGCAGCAACCGTCTGAAGGTTGTTCTTCACGCGATGGTGGATCTCGCGGATCGTTGCGTCCTTGCTCATCAGGGCGCGGTCCCGGCGCCGCAACTCGGTGACGTCCTGCATCAGCACGAGGGCTCCGAGCGGTTCGCCGCGCGGGCGCAGCGGCAGGGCCCGGAACAGGATCGTCGCTCCCCCGCCGTCAACCTCGATGCTGCGTGGATTGCCGCCGCCCACCGCGTCGTGCACCGAATTGGCCAGATCGCTGGCGTCGAACGGATCATCGGCCACGATGCTCGTCAACGTGTCGACGGGCTCCCCGACCACCGGGCCGGTGACGCCCAGCCGCCGGAAGGCCGAGACTGCGTTCGGGCTGGCATACAGGATCGTTCCGTCGCGCTCGACGCGAACCATTCCGTCACCCACCCGCGGCCCCGACACCTCTTCGGTATCAGCCTCGCTGACCGGGGAACGTGCCCTCGGAAATCATGTATGACAGGTCGGCGGCGCTCTGCAGGTAGACCAGTTCCAGCTGGCTGGGGCTGCGGATGTTGGCCAGGTTGCTGTCGCGTCCGAGCACCCCGATCATGCGCTGGCGTCGCTGGATCGGGATCGACTCGCGACGCACGGGCAGATCGCCGTCCCAGTCCGGATCGGTGTCGCGAAATATCCGGGCTTCGGTCAGAGCAATGTTCAACGACGATGCCCGGTCGCCGGTCACGACCACGCCGACCTGGTCATTGACGTAGGCCGTCGGTCCGGTCGTCGGACGGCACTGGGCCGCACACAGCAGGCTGCCATCACCGAGCGGCACCCACAGCAGCAGATCGGCGAAGGATAGATCGGAGAGCAGCTGCCATTCGCCCACGAGGCGCTGCAGGTGTGACACTTCGTCATCGCTGAGCGTCGTGCGCTCGACAAGCAGATCAGTCAGCGCGGACATCGCTCGCCAGACTAGCCGGGTCGCCCGGCGCCGACCGACTACTCCGCGAGGAACTCCACGCTCATCGTCTCGATCGTGACCTGCGTCAACTGAGTGCGGATGTGCGCGCGCACGTGCTCAGGCGCGACGTCACCGCCACAGCAACGGGCGATGAGCGCCTTGACGTCCTGCTCGAGGCCGTACTGCCGCAGGCAGGGGCCGCACCCGTCCAGGTGCTCGCGGATCCGACTTACGAGCGCAGGGTTCGATTCATCGTCCAGGTACAGATAGACGTCGTTGAGGACGTCCTCGCAGTCGATGCCGCCGGGACCGAAGCCGATCGGCGGGTTGCTGTTGGCGGCGGTCATGACTGACCCGCCGAGCTACCCGAACCGGCCGGGATCAAGCCACGCTCACGCGCGTAGTCACCAAGAAGAACCTGCAACTGACGCCGCCCCCGATGCAATCGCGACATGACCGTGCCGATGGGCGTGCCCATAATATCGGCGATCTCTTTATACGCGAAGCCCTCGACGTCGGCCAGATAGACGGCCAGCCGGAAGTCCTCGGGCAGCTGCTGCAGGGCGCTCTTCACGTCGGAATCGGGCAGATGGTCGAGTGCCTCGATCTCGGCCGACCGCAGACCGGAGGACGTGTGCGACTCGGCGCGCGCGAGCTGCCAGTCCTCGACCGTATCGGTGTTGGCCTCCTGCGGCTGGCGCTGCTTCTTGCGATAGCTGTTGATGAAGGTGTTGGTCAGGATGCGATACAGCCAGGCCTTGAGGTTGGTGCCCTCGGTGAACTGGTGGAACGCGGCGAACGCTTTGACGAACGTCTCTTGTACGAGGTCCTCCGCGTCGGCCGGATTGCGCGTCATCCGCATCGCGGCTGCGTAGAGCTGGTCGAGGAATGGCAGCGCGTCACGCTCGAAGCGCGCGCGGCGGGCCTCGGCCGTCTCTTCGGGAAGCGGTCGAGAACCCGGTTCGTCGGATGTCATCGATACCTCCCCGGCAGACTCCGTGCTGAGCACGGCTCGGTCGACCGTGCTGCCGACCAACGTGCTGCCTACGGCAACGATATCGGGGATCCCTGACCGCCGCCGACCCAGACCGGCGCTTACGGGGCGCGGACAACGATGCCAGCGGCACGGTCGGCAGCCGCCTGCGACAGCGGCTCGACCGACGCCAAGTCCGGCCCGAATTCGAGTACAGCCATATTTCCGCGATCTCCCTTGTGCTCTCAGCGAGGGGTAACCGCGGTCAGGGCCGCCGGATTCCCGAGCGCCGGCCCCGGTCGGGCTACGCTGCGACACCGTGGCGACTGGGACCCCGGCAACCGCTGCCCTGACTCGAGCGGGCGTAACGCACCAACTGCACCCCTACGAACACGATCCCGCGCGCCGACGGCTACGGCGAGGAGGCCGCCACCCTGCTCGGCGTCAGCCCGCAGCGGCTGTTCAAGACCTTGATCGCCTCGGTCGACGGAAAGTTGGCCTGCGGTGTCGTCCCGGTCGCGTCCCGCCTCGATCTGAAGGCCCTGGCGGCCGCCGTCGGCGGAAAACGGGCCGAGATGGCCGATCCGCAGGCGGCCCAGCGGGCCACCGGCTACGTGTTGGGCGGCATCTCCCCGATCGGTCAGAAGTCCCGGCTGCCGATCGTCATCGACAGCTCGGCACTTGAACACGAGACGGTCTTCGTATCGGCCGGTCGGCGCGGGTTACAGGTCGAACTCGCGCCGGCCGACCTGATCGATCTGTGCTCCGCTCGGACGGCGAGAATCGCCACCAGCTGACCGAAATGATCGTGCGGAGCCTCGCAGCGGTGCCGAAGGCGAGCGAGGAGCGGGGCTAAATGTTAAAAGTCCTCTTCGCGGAACTCGCCGGCCGTCCGCTGGCCACCCTGGTCGGCCTCGGACTTGCGCATCTCGACCCGGCGGATCTTGCCGCTGGTCGTCTTGGGTAGGTCGGAGACGAACTCGATGCGCCGGATCCGCTTGTACGGCGCGACGTGGCTGCGGCAGTAATCGAGGATGTCCTTCGCGAGCGCAGCGTCGGGCGAGCGGCCGGCGACGACCGAGACGAACGCCTTGGGCACCACGAGTCGCAGCGCGTCCGGCGACGGGACGACCGCCGCCTCGGCCACGGCCGGATGCTCCAGCAGGACGCTTTCGAGTTCGAAGGGGCTGATCCGGTAGTCACTCGACTTGAAGACGTCATCAGTGCGGCCGACATAGGTGATGTAGCCATCGGTGTCGCGACTGGCGACGTCGCCGGTGTGATAGCGACCGCCGGCGAACGCCTCGGCGTTGCGCTCGGCGTTGCCCAGATAACCGACCAGCAGACCGACCGGACGCTCGGACACCAGATCGTCGGAGCCCGACGGTGACAGCCGCACGCAGATCTCGCCCTCGTCGGCGAGCTCACCCGAGATCGGATCGATCAGGTCGATCTCGAATCCCGGCATCGGCCGTCCCATCGATCCGATCTTGATCGGCTGGCCGGGCGGATTGCCGATCATCAGCGAGGTCTCGGTCAGACCGAAGCCATCTCGGATCGTGATGCCCCAAGCCCGTGACACCTGTTCGATCACCTCAGGGTTTAGTGGCTCACCCGCGCTAGCCAGTTCGCGCAACGACATCTGCCAGCTGCTGAGGTCCTGCTGGATGAGCATCCGCCAGACCGTCGGCGGAGCACAGAAGCTGGTCACTTTCGCGTTGCTGAGCGCGTCGAGCATCGTCACTGGATCGAAGCGCGAATAGTTCAGGATGCAGATCGTCGCCCCGGCCAGCCATGGCGCGAAGATGCACGACCACGCATGCTTGCCCCAGCCCGGGCTGGAGACGTTCAGGTGCACATCGCCGGGCCGCAGGCCGAGTGCGTACATCGTCGAGAGGTGACCCAGCGGGTAACTCGTGTGCGTGTGCTCCACCAGTTTCGGCAGCGCGGTGGTGCCTGAGGTGAAGTACAGGAACAGCGTCGTGTCGGGCGTCGTCACGACGTCGGTAACGGCCGACGCCACACTCCGCTCGCTGTCGCCGTACCGAACCCAGCCCGGGACCGATACACCCACAGCGATCCGCAGGTAGCCACCGTGCACCTGCTCGAACTTCGACACCAGCTCCGACCGCACGATGACCGCGCCCACGTCACCGCGATGGATCCGATCCGTCAGCTCTTCCGGACCCAACAGGGTCGACCCCGGAATGAGCACGGCCCCGAGCTTGATCGCAGCCAGCGTGCACTCCCAGAGCTCGACCTGGTTGCCGAGCATAAGAAGCACCCGCATGCCGGGCCGAACACCTTCGGCCCGCAGCCAACCGGCCACCTGCTCCGCCCGCCGGGCCAGCTCCGCGAAGCTCCAGCTGTTCTCGCTGCCGTCCTCTTCCACGATCTTCAGAGCTGTGCGCTCGGGATGCTCGGCCGCCAGCACCGCCTCGAACCAGTCCGTCGTGAAGTTGAACCGTTCCGGACGGGGCCACTTGAACGTCGCCCGCGCCGCCTCGTAGTCCTCACGCTGGGATTGCAGTAGATCCCGGACCGCCCGTACTTGTTCGGTCGCAGATGAATTCACGAGCTGACCCTTCCATGCGGTACTCGGCTTGTCACGAAATCGACCACCGCGTCCGCCACTGCGCCCGGGTTCTTGCGGAGCGAGTGGTCGGCACCGGGAATGGTCCGGATGGTGCGACCGCGCGCGCGGGGCGGCTGGCCGAACGCGTCCCGGTCGCCCTGGACGACCAGGACCGGCACGCGCGGAAGCGCCAGCTCGGCCAACCGGCTCTTCTCCGGTTGACCGGGTGGATGGACCGGAAAGGCGAGCGCCACGATCGCCACCGCGCCGGTGGCCGACGCGGTCCGGCACGCCACCCGCGCCCCGGCCGAACGACCACCGTGGACGGCCGGCAACGCCGCGAACCGCTCGAGCGTGCCCACCTGAGCGGTCACGGCCAGCCACACCGAGTCGAGGCGGTCCGCCGGCGCGGGCGAGCGGCGGCCGAGAACGACGTGCGGCTGGGTGATCCGGGCGACCGCGATGCCGGCCGCCACGGCCCGGTCGCGCACTGCCAGCAGGTCGACCGCGTCGGTACCGCCGCTCGACCCGTGCCCGAGGAAGAGCAGCGCCCACGAAAGATCGGTGGCGTCCGGCCGACCCGGCTCGTCGATGTCGGCCCAGGCGTCCCCGACCGGCGTGTGGATCACCGTGCGCATCGCGCTATTAGACGCCGTCAGAAGAGGACTGGCTCCTGCGGGTCGGGGGCAGCGATCCGGATCAGCTCCGGGCCGTTGTTGCGATAGTCGCCGACCTTCGACCCCACCGGACGTACCTCGAGGTGCTCACCCTGGGCCTCGTCCCACGCCGCGAGCAGATCACGCGGGTCGGCCTCATTCGGATCCAGCCAGCGTGACCAGGCCGTACGGGGCAGGACGAGCGGCATCCGGTCGTGGACCTCGGCCAGCTGGCCGGTCGAGGCGCAGGTGACGATCGTCGTGGTGGTCAGCAGCCCGCCGGCACTTTCGGCACTGCCCGATCTTCCCCAGAACTCGTACAGCCCGGCGAACGCCAGCCCGTGCCCGTCCGAGGAGGTCATGTAGTAAGGCTGCTTGCGCGGACCGGCGCCGGCGCGCCACTCATACCAACCGTCGGCGGCGACGAGGCACCGACGGGAGGCGTACGCCCGCCGAAACGCGCGCGCCTCGGCCAGCCCCTCGGAACGTGCGTTGATCAGTCGCGGTCCGATCGACCGATCTTTGGCCCAGGACGGCACCAGTCCCCAGGTGGCGACGCGCAGCTGCCGGACCGGATCGCCGACCGGATCACCGGCGTCGTCGCGCTGGCGGCGATTGACGATGATCCGCACCGGTTTGGTCGGAGCCACGTTGTAGTCGGGCTCATAGACACCCTGCGTCTCATCGATCGCATCGAATTCGCTGAGCAGGTCCGCATCGCCGCGGACAGACACGTAGCGGCCGCACATCCCTTAAAAATACCCCGACGATTTCGGCAGTCGGCCGCGCGATGTCGATCGGATGGGCAGCCGTACCGAGACGTTAACCCGGATCGGGCAGACTGGACGGGTGACGCCGCACCGCTGGACCGCTCCGCGTGCGCATCAGGCCGTCCGCGGCACGGTCGAACTGCCCGGCTCGAAGTCGCTGACCAATCGGGCCCTCGTCCTGGCGGCGCTGGCCGACGGACCGTCCACGATTTCGGCGCCGTTGATCGCCCGCGACACCACCCTGATGGCTGAGGCGCTGCGTACCCTCGGCGCTACGATCGTCGAAGTCGACGAGGCCAGTCCCGGCCGCGGTTGGCTGGTCGAGCCGGGCCCCATCCACGGTGGTGTCATCGACACCGGACTCGCCGGCACGGTGATGCGATTCGTCCCGCCGCTCGCCGCGCTGGCCGACGGAGCGGTCACCTTCGACGGTGACGACCACGCCCGCGAGCGGCCGATGTGGGCCCTGATCGACGGGCTGCGCCAAGCCGGAACGGTGATCGATGACTCCGGTCGCGGCCGGCTGCCGTTCACCGTTCGTGGCACCGGCTCGGTGCACGGCGGGTCGGTCACGGTCGACGCGTCGGGTTCCTCGCAGTTCGTCTCGGGTCTGCTTGCTGGCCGGCGCCCGCTACGACAAGGGCATCGAGATCGTCCACGACGGCCCGCGGCCGGTCCCGTCGAATCCGCACATCGAGATGACGATGCACATGCTGCGAGCGGCCGGCGTCGAGGTCGCCCAGACCGGCCCGGGCAGCTGGCAGGTCGCCCCCGGACCGATCCGCGGTCAGGACTTCGTCATCGAACCGGACCTGTCGAACGCGGCGCCGTTCCTGGCCGCGGCCCTGGTCACCGGCGGCGAGGTCCGGGTGCCGGGCTGGCCCGCCAGCACCACTCAAGCCGGCGACGCGCTGCGCGAGCTGCTGACCCGAATGGGTGCTCAGGTCAGCCTCGACGCCGACGGACTCGTCGTCAGCGGCGGGCCGGTCGATCAACGGCATCGACGTCGACCTGCACGAGGTCGGCGAACTCGTCACCGTGATCGCCGCCCTCGCGGCTCTCGCCGACGGGCCGTCCCGGCTGACCGGGCTGGCGCACGTCCGCGGGCATGAAACCGACCGGCTCGCGGCACTGGCCACCCAGATCAACGCCCTGGGCGGCGACGTCGTCGAGTCCGAGGACGGCCTGCTCATCACGCCGCGCGCGCTGCACGGCGGCACCTGGGCCACCTACGCAGACCATCGGATGGCGACCGCGGCCGCGGTCATCGGCCTCGCGGTCGACGATGTCGAGATCGACGATCTGAGCGTCACGACGAAGACGCTGCCCGACTTCGCGGCCATGTGGTCGGCACTGCTGTCTGCGTGAGTAGGTAGGCCGGCAGTGGCGTCGACGTCCGGACGCGGTAGCCGCGACCTCGAGCGGATGGACGAGGACGACGTCCGCATCCGTCCCGGCCGTGGCAATAGCCGACCGCGGTCCAAGCAACGACCGAGCCACGACCAGGCCGAGGACGGCATGGTGCTGACCGTCGACCGCGGCCGCTACAACGTGCTCGTCGGCGAGACCGAGGTAAGCGCGATGCGAGCGCGAGAGCTCGGACGAAAAGCCGTGGCGGTCGGCGATCACGTCAGCGTGGTCGGCGAGGTGTCGAGCGAGCCCGACGCGCTGGTCCGCATCGTGCGGATCGCCGAACGGACCACGGTGCTGCGACGCACGGCCGACGACACCGATCCGTACGAACGGATCATCGTGGCCAACGCCGACCAGCTGGTCGTCGTGGCCTCGCTCGCCGACCCGCCGCCGCGCTACGGGCTGATCGACCGGGCCATCGTGGCCGCGCTGAGCGCCGGTCTCGAACCCGTCCTCTGCTTGACCAAGGCCGACCTGGTCGATTCGGCCGACCCGGTCCGCGAGCGGTACGAGCCGTTGGACGTACCGGTGCTGGTCACCCGTCAGGGCGGCGACCTGACCGAGTTGAAGACGCGGCTCGCCGATCAGATGTCAGTGCTCGTGGGTCATTCCGGCGTGGGCAAGTCGACCCTGATCAATGCGCTGGTGCCGAATGCGTACCGCCTTACGGGAGTGGTCGGAGCTACCGGACTCGGCCGGCACACCTCCGTGTCAGCGATCGCGCTGGAGCTGCCGGACCACGGCGGTTGGGTGATCGACACCCCCGGTGTGCGCTCCTTCGGGTTGGCCCACGTCAGCGCCGACGACCTGATCTGGGCCTTCCCCGATCTCGAGGATGGCACCAACGCCTGCCCGCCGGGCTGCGAACACCTGACGGCCGACGCGGGCTGCACGCTGGACGCCTGGGTGGCGGCCGGCAACTCGACCCCGGACCGGCTCGCCGCATTCCGCCGCCTGTTGGTCAGCCGGATGTCCGCCGGCGACTGAGCGTTATCGTCGTCGGATGACCGCACGCGCAACCGGTGCGCTCGCCGCGTCCGCCCGAGGGCAGGTCGCGCCCTTTCAGGTGATGCGCATCGTCGAACTAGCCGCGAAGCGCCGCGCTGCCGGCCTGCCCGTCTTTGACCTGTCAGCCGGACAGCCCTCGACCCCGGCCCCCGCGCCCGTCCTCGCCGCAGCCCGGGCCGCCCTCGATCGTGACCGGATCGCGTACACCGCGCCCCTCGGGCTGCCGGCACTGCGCATCGGCGATCGCCGAGCACTACCAGGACTCGCTACGGCCTGGCGGTCGATGCGGAGTCGGTCGCGGTGACGACGGGCTCATCGGGTGGCTTCCTGCTGGCGCTGCTCGCCGCCTTCGATCCGGGCGACACGGTGGTTGTCACCCGCCCGGGCTACCCCGCCTACCGCAACCTGCTCGAGGTCCTCGGCTGCGACGTGATCGAGCTCGACTGCGGTCCGGCGCGCAACTTCCGGCTCACGTTGGACCAGCTCGAAGAGCTGCCGATGATCCCGAACGGCGTGATCATCGGCAGCCCGGCCAACCCGACCGGATCGATGCTCGACGCAGCCGAGTTCGCGCAGACTCGCCGCTTGGTGCGACGCGTCCGGGGTGCGGCTGATCAGCGACGAGATCTACCACGGCATCAGCTTCGGTCCACCGCCGACCACCGCGTGGAGCCTCAGCCGGCGAGCCGTGACGATCGGGTCGTTCTCGAAGTACTTCTCGATGACGGGCTGGCGACTCGGGTGGCTGCTGCTGCCGGACGAGCTGGTCGATCCGGTCGACCGGCTGGCCGGCAACTTCGCGCTGTGCCCGCCGACCCTGTCGCAGCTCGCGGCGATCCACGCGTTCGAGGCCTACCCCGAGCTCGACGCCAATGTCGCGCGGTATGCCGCTAATCGAGACCTGATGATCGCCCGGCTGCCGCAGCTCGGAATCGATCGGTTCGCCCCGATCGACGGGGCGTTCTACGCCTACGCCGACCTCTCGGACTGGACCACCGACTCACTGGCGTTCGCCCAGCGGTTGCTCGCCGAGACGGGCGTCGCGGTCGTGTCGGGCATCGACTTCGACCCGATCGACGGCGGTCGGTTCATCCGGATGTGCTTCGCCGGCGATCCGGACGAGATCAACCAGGGCGCTCGACCGACTCGGCGAGTGGCTGACGTCGCAGCCTCGGCTGACGTCAGCTCGGCTGATACCCCCCTAGGGTATCGTCGCCCGACATGGGGATCCGATGAACCGGGCGTGGTCAGCGATCGTGCACGCTCTGGCCACCACCGGGTCGATGACCTGGCAGGTCACCTGGTCGCTCATTCTCGGATTCGCCCTGTCGGCGGTGATTCAGGCGCTCGTCCGCAAGTCGACGATCGCCCGGCTGCTGCCCGACGACTCCCCCCGCAGCCTGGCGACCGCGGCCGGCCTGGGCGCGGCCTCGTCGTCCTGCTCGTACGCCGCCGTCGCGCTGGCCCGCTCGCTATTTCGCAAGGGCGCAAACTTCACCGCCGCGACCGCCTTCGAACTGGCCAGCACGAACCTGGTGATCGAGTTGGGGCTGATCCTGGCGTTGCTGCTCGGCTGGCAGTTCACGCTGGCCGAGTTCGTCGGCGGCCCGCTCATCATCATCGGCGTCGCCCTGCTGTTCCGGCGCTTTCTCACGGCTCGCCTGCTGGCCGACGCGCGCGAGCACGCGGAGCTCGGACTGGCCGGCTCGATGGAGGGCCACGCGGCGATGGATATGAGCGTCGACGGTGACGCCTCGTTCTGGCGCCGGCTGGTCAGCCCGGCCGGCCTGACCTCGATCAGCCACAACTTCGTCATGGAATGGGCCGCGATCCTGCGCGACCTGATCATCGGCCTGTTCCTGGCCGGCGCGGCCGGCGCCTGGATCCCGGACCGGTTCTGGCAGCACCTCTTCCTCGCCGACCACCCGCTCGCCGCCAAGGTCGTCGGCCCGCTGATCGGCCCGCTCGTCGCCGTCGCTCACCTTCGTCTGCTCGATCGGCAACGTGCCCCTCGCCGGGGTGCTGTGGAACGGCGGCATCAGCTTCGGCGGCGTGGTCAGCTTCATCTTCGCCGACCTGATCATCGTGCCGATCCTGTTCATCTACCGCCGCTACTACGGTGCCCGCACCGCTGGCCTCATCTTCGTCACCTTCTACGCGACGATGGTGGCCGCCGGGTACGTGATCGAGTTGGTGTTCGCGCCGCTGCACCTCATCCCGTCGGGCGCCCGGCACGCCCACACGGGCGAGATGGCGGTCAGCTGGAACTACACGACCTTCCTCAACATCGTCTTCCTGCTGCTCGCGGCCGGGCTCGTCTGGCGGTTCTACCGCACCGGTGGACGGCCGATGCTGGCCATGATGGGCGGCTCGCCCGACGCCGACCATTCGCATCACGACGATTCGCATCACGACCATGCTGCGCACAATCATGCTGCGCACGATCATGCCGCCCACATCGAGCACGAGAACCACGAACACCATCACTGATGACCGCCCGGCCGGTAACCTGCCAGTCGTGCCGCACCCGCAGGACGAGCTTTCAACCGAGGACCTCGACGCCGATCTGGCGCTCGCGCTGCGGATGGCCGACGAGGCCGACTCGATCACGATGGCCCGGTTCGGAGCGAGTGACCTGGTCGTCGACGCCAAGCCCGACCTCACTCCGGTCAGCGACGCCGACCGGGCGGTCGAGCAGATGATCCGCGATCATCTGAGCCGCGACCGTCCTCGAGACGCGCTGTTGGGTGAGGAGTTCGGATCCACCGGCACGCTCACCGCGTCGGTGGGTCATCGATCCGATCGACGGCACCAAGAACTTCGTCCGGAACGTGCCGGCGTGGGCGACCCTTATCGCGCTGCTCGATGGCGATGCGCCGGTGGTCGGCGTGGTGTCGGCCCCGGCCCTGGGCCGCCGGTGGTGGGCCGTGCGCGGCGGCGGGGCCTGGGTCACGGCCCTCGGGCAGCCGGCCCGGCCGATCCACGTGTCGCAGGTGTCCGCGCATCGACGATGCCAGCCTGTCGTACTCGTCCCTGTCCGGCTGGATCGATCGCGGCCTGGGCGACGCGTTCATCGGCCTCACCCAGCGGGTCTGGCGAACCCGCGCGTACGGCGACTTCTGGTCGTACATGATGGTGGCCGAGGGCGCGGTAGATATCGCGGCCGAGCCGGAGTTGGCGCTGTGGGACATGGCCGCGCTGGTCCCGATCGTGACCGAAGCCGGCGGCCGCTTCACCGGCCTTGACGGCGTAGCGGGGCCGCTTCCAGGCCAGCGCCGCCGCGAGTAATGGCCTGCTGCACGCAGAACTACTTGCCGCCCTCGCCAAACCCGCCGGAGCGGCTGGTCGACGTCGGTCCGAGCGAACCGTCCTCGAATTACAGGTTCGCTTAGACCCCAAGAATCGCTTCAGGTGTCAGTCAGCCCGGCCCAAGTCCCCGCCGCCGACCGCGGCGGGGACCGAGCTAAGCGAACGACGCGCGTCTGCTGTGGACATTGCCGGCCCATAAGTGCTAGAGACCGCAAATACGTCCGACGTGACGATCCGGATCAATCGGCTATAGGCCACTCCACTTGCCTACGCCGACGAGCCGAACGATGCTCAAACGCCCCCCGTGCTACCAGCTCGGCAATTCGCTCGGGCGCGAATTCGCGTCAAGCGCCGACGGATCCGTCGATGGTGACCACTGCACCGACGCACTGCCCGAATTGGGAGGCCGCGCCGCCTTGCGGCCGACTACGACCAAGTAAATTCGACATCAAGTGTCACTCCCGCGAACACTCAATTCCCGAAACGTGAGATCGCCGAATTTAAGGATCTAACACTGACCTAACATTCGCTTATGGATTGCTTCGGTGGCGCCGTTCTTGCAGCGAATATTTGCTGCGTCCTACCGGCACCGCAGTTCCTTTAGCCCCAGTTGCTCATCTGCGACACCCCCCTGCTCGACTCGACATCCAATCGGCTCGCCGAACGCTTCACGTCACCACCGCCCGCCGGCCCACGCGCCGGCGCAGGAAGCGCGTCCGTCGATGGCCGCATCGCCACCGACGACCGAGCCGCTCGACGGTTCGAAGCAGCCATTCGCTGAAGCTCATCTGACGGATTGTCATTGTTAACACTGATTTAGACATCGACCGTCGACGGACTTATTCAGCAAATCGCACTTCAGACGATCTCGCGCGCACGCAACCGTCAGCTGCTTTCGCAACGCAAGTCGCATTACAGACGAGAGTTCGGGCCAAAAATCCAAGTCGGGGGAGATTGGAATTGACGTGATTTTAACTTTGCACGTATCGACGCATTCAATCGCCGTCCACGTGGAGTTTGGCCCAGAGAAAAGCATAACGTACGGGCTCGGAGTTTCGGAAGCACGCTCAAACGCTCGCCGCTGAACACTGTGCGCATGGCATTTCAACCAGAGCGTGACCGATTGAGGTCAGTTCGGCTACGATATGCACTGAACACGCGCCACATTGACCCCGTATCCTGACTACTTTCAGCTATGCGACCAGTGATCGACAGAGATCGCTTGAGGTGACGAAGGTGCCGGACGCTCCCCTGACCGAGCTAAAGGACGTTCCCCGTCCTCGCTCGCTGCGGGTTGCGCCTCGTGCGACCAAGGTGGTTCATCTCGCCGTCCACTTCACGACTCTGGTCGTGGTCGTCATCTGCCTTGTTCGGTATGCAGTTCGAGTTCAAGGCGCTCGTCCAGGCCTGTTTGCTGCTCGGCTTGTATGTCGTGTTCGAAGAAGTTTCGATGCGCGAGAGCGCGCTGCGGCTGAAGTTGAGCAGTGGCCCGTTGGCCGACATGACGTCGGTCTGGACACTCGCGGCGGCGGTCATCCTGCCGATTGGTTACGCGGTCGTCCTGATGGCATTGCTGTGGACGCATCAGCGACTGCGTCACCAGCGCGCCAAGCTGCTCTACATCGCTATCTTCGCGCTGTCGACCTGGATCCTGTCGGGCGCGGCCGCACACTTCGTCGTCTCATCGACGCACGGGCACATCGGAGACCTGCCGCTCGCGCTGACCCGCGCGATTGTCATCTGCGTTGCCATCCTTGTCTACACGTCGGTGAACCGGGCGACCGTCTACATGTCCTACGCAAGCTGGGGTGGGCTGAACGGACAGACGCTCGTTGGCAGCTGGGACGACAACCTGCTCGAGATGTCGACTCTCTGCCTGGGTGGCCTGGCGTCGGTGGCCGTGGTCTACGAACCCTGGCTCACCCCTTTGGTGCTGCTCCCGATGATCTTGCTGCAACGTGGCGCACTGATCCGGGAGCTCGAGACCGTAGCTTCGACGGACTCGAAGACCGGCCTGCTGAACGCCATCGCGTGGGAACAGTTGGCGCAGCGCGAGCTCTCGCGCTCAGCCCGAGACTCGCTCAGCGTCGCGATCCTGATCATCGACCTGGACCGGTTCAAGGCCGTCAACGACGTATACGGTCACCTGGTCGGTGACGTAGTACTGCGCGAGATCGGACGATGCCTGGTTGCCGAACTGCGCGACTACGACGTCGTCGGGCGGTTCGGCGGCGAGGAGTTCGTGGCGCTGCTGCCGGACGCCGGGGCGGGCGAGGCAGCGGTCATCGCCGAGCGGGTCAGAGCCCGGATCAACACGCTGCAGATGTCGGTCCTATCGCCGACAACGGTGGTCAGCGAGGACTCGATCCTGTCGGCATCGATCGGGGTCGCCTGCCGGCCGACCGACGGTGACGAGCTACAAGAGCTGCTCCACGCGGCCGACTCCGCGCTTTACGTCGCCAAGAACGGCGGACGCAACCGGGTTGAGTTCGCTAGGTCCTCGAGCGAGCGGTAGACCACGAAAGACCAGCTGATATCAAGATTCGTCGGCCTGCGGCAGCCCAGCCGCGATCTCGTCGACCACCTGCGCCAGCCCAGCGTCCAGACGGGTCACTCCGCCGGCTGAGTGAGTGGTCAGGACGACATCGACCCACCGCCAGCGCAGCCCGAGATCAGGGTGATGATCGCGCTCCTCGCAGGCCGGCGCGAGTTCGTTCACGAACTCGACCGCCGTCGCGAAGTCAGCGAACTCGATGGACCGCGTCAGTGCGTCCGGCGAGCCCGTCCAGTCGCCGTGCAGCTGCGACAGCGCGGCCGACAGTTCGTCCGCCGTCAGCAAGTCACGAGAGCGCTCGATGGCCACAGTGTCCCCTTAGTCAGTTCTCTGCCGTTGTCCGTCGGCTGACGGATCTTGGGTCGAGTTCTGCGGTCGACCAACAGTCGAGCGGTCGGCTTACAGATCTCCAGCGGGACCAATCATGGACTACCCCGATACGCTGGGGCTGTGAGCGACGCATTGGTGTGGATCGATTGCGAAATGACCGGACTCGACTTGCAGCGCGATGCGCTGATCGAGGTCGCCGTGGTAGTCACTGACGCGGACCTCAACCTGCTCGACGACGGTCTGGACGTTGTCATCCACGCACCGGACGAGCTGTTGGACTCGATGCTGCCCGTCGTTCGCGACATGCATGCGGCGTCCGGATTGACCGATCTCGTGCGGAACTCGACGGTGACCATGGCCGAGGCCGAGAAGCTGGTGCTCGACTACGTCGTCGCCCACGTGCCCCAGCGCGGGGTCGCCCCGCTGTGCGGCAACTCGATCGCGACCGACCGTAACTTCTTGGTTCGCGATATGCCGGCCCTCGACGACCATCTGCACTACCGAATGATCGATGTCTCGTCGGTCAAGGAGCTGGCTCGTCGGTGGTATCCACGGGTCTATTGGGCCCAGCCGGCCAAGGGATTGTCGCACCGAGCGCTGGCCGACATCCGCGAGAGCGTGCAGGAACTGCGTTACTACCGGCGCACGCTTTTCGTCGAACTTCCGGGCCCGAGCGGGGAAGAAGCAACCGCGGTTGCGCAAGCTGTTCTGGACGAGGCGAAGGGCCCGCTAGACTAATACGTCGTTGGTGGTGGTGGCCGGTAATCCGGTGCCGCCTGGACGTGGTGGGTGTAGCTCAGCTGGTAGAGCGCCGCGTTGTGGTCGCGGATGTCGCGGGTTCAAGTCCCGTCACTCACCCCACGCAAGTCCGATCGGAGCCTCGGCTTCTGGGCCCATCGTGCTAGGGTTTTGACGTCGGCTCGCCAGTGTCTGGCGGGTCGATCTGCTCGTCCGGTGCCATCGGTGGAGTCGGCACGAGCAAGAATATCTACCGAAGTTTGCCAGCACCGCTAGCTCAATTGGCAGAGCAGCTGACTCTTAATCAGCGGGTTCGGGGTTCAAGTCCCCGGCGGTGTACCACTCCCAAGCCCCCCCAGAACACCGAGCCAGAGGCACCTTCCGAACCTCTGGGCGCCGGAGTGCCGTTTGGGGTTGGGCCTCATTGGGCACGGACGTCTGGAGTTGCCCTGGCTCGCCTTCACCGGCGGGGTCGCTTGAACAATCAGGTCCAGGGCGACATCACTCAGCTTGACGGTGTGGTGCCCACCACCGACGCATCGCGGATGAGCTGCGCCAACCGACGCACCAGGGGCGACGCCGCCGTCCGCGTCGCCATCCAGTACGACACGGTGAGCGGGGCGTCCGGCAGTTCGAGCATGACGATTCGACCCGCGACCGATTCGGCCATGGCGACGCTTCGGTAGAGCAACGCGACCGCGTGCCCGTCCTCAACCAGCCGTTTCGCCAGCGCGACGTTCGAGACCCGGATACGACTGCGCGGCCGGATCCCCAGCAGCGAGAACTGACCCCATAACTGATCGGCGCCCAGTGGACCGATGAGCGTGTGATCCGCCAACGAACCCCAATCGATCGGCGCCCGGGCGAGCGGCGAATCTGCGGCCACGCAGAGACAGAGCTGATCATCGAAGAGGTGCGTAGCGGCGATGTGCGGCGGCGGGATGGTCCGGTCGATCGCGATCTCGAACTCGCCGCCGTCGAAGCGGGGCCAGATGTCATCGTCATTGTCGATACCGAGAACGTCGACCTCGAGCGCGGCGCTGCCGACGGCGTCCTGTAGCAACCCGCCGAGCACGGGCGCGAGCAGATAGTTGCACACCGAATTGCGGGCGATGATCCGCAGCGCTCCCGACTCGCCCGTCCGGATGCTCGTGACCAGACCGTCGATCTCGCGCAAGGCCGCCAGCGTCTCTTGCGCAGCGCTCGCCACCCGGTTGCCGTCGAAGGTGAGTTGCAGCCGCCGGCCGTGCCGCTCGACCAGGCGTAACCCAGCCTTCTGCTCGGCCGAACGCAACGTCTTCGACACCGACGGATGACTCAGCGACAGCCCGACCCCGATCTCGGCCAACGTCTGCCCGTTGAGCAGGCCAGCCAGGATCCGAAGCTCGGTCGTCTCGAACACCTAAGGATCTAGGCTTCGACCGCAGCCTTGCTCCAGGCGTCGCCCTGCCAGTCCCAGGTCAGTCCGTGGTGAGCCGCGGCGCCGTTGGTGTCGCGCCACAGCTGCTGCAGGATCGAGGTCTCGAGCAGACCCGACCCGCCGCACTCCTCGAAGAGTTCGTTGGCGGCCCGCCGCGCGGCCTGCGCGGTGAAGGCCATATTGCGGCGCAACCGCTGCCGCTCCTCGGTGGTCACGTCCTTGGCGGGGGTGGTGGCGTACTGCTGCGCATCGACGAGCAACCGGGCGTGGCTGGCGTCGATCTGGGCGGCCGCGTACGACAGGCGCGCCATCGTTGTCGACAGTCCGTCGCCCACATAGGGGTTATTCGTCGAGCCCACGACCGACTTGGCCTTCGCGTGGTGCCGGGCAATGATCGCCTCCGCCAAACCGCGCGCCGCTCCGATCGCCGGCGCCGACATCGCTCCGGTGAAGTTCGCTCCGGAGATGGCACCGTACATGGGATGAGTGTTCACCTCGCGACCAGGGGCGAGGCCGGTCTCGACCGCCGTGGCGCTGACGCTGCGGTGCTCCGGGATGAACACGTCATCGAGAACGATCGTCTTGCTGCCGGTACCCCGGAGGCCGGCCGTGTGCCAGTCGTCGATGATTTCGAAGTCCTCGCGTGGGATCAACAGCCAACGACGGTCCTCGAGGACCTCACCGTCACGCTTTACCGGGACGGCCGCTGTGAGCCAGTCGCAGTGGTCGACGCCGGACGAGAACAGGCCGCGTCCGGTCCAGCGGTAGCCGCCGTCGACCTCGACCACATCGCCGGTGGTGGTCACGACGGACGACGCGAGCCCGTTCGGGTTCGCCCACATTTCGTCCATTGCCTGGACCGGCCACAGGGACTGCAACCACATGTGGGCGGACCACAGCATGTAGACCCAGCCGGTCGACGGATCGGCCGAGGCCAGCTCGATCGTTACGTCGATCATCGTCTGAGTGCCGAGTTCGGAGCCGCCGTAGCGCTTGGGCTTCATCACTCCGAACAGACCCGATTCGAGCAGATCGGCAACATTCTCATCGGGCAGCCGACGCAGCTCCTGACCCAGCGGCAGCCGCTCCCGCAGCCGCGGCTTGAGGGACCGGGCCTGCTCGAGCGCATCCTCGTGACTGTCGAGTACGCGCGGGGACGATTTCAACGTGTAAACCGGTCGAGTATCGCTCACGGGTGGCCACCTGCCATCTAAGGAACGTCGTTGCCGACCGCACAGTTGTGACGTCGGTCTCCTTACCATAGGGACAACGACCCATCAAATCAATGGACAGTTTCCGACGTGATCTGTTCCGATTGTTTTGGTATCGGCGAGCCAAGGAGATCCGATGCGCATGTCGCCGACCCGGAAGCGGTGCCTGCTGATCTCGGCGGCAGCATTGGCAGTGTTGGCGGTGGGGCTGGCTGCCCTGCTGATCGGCCGAATGGCCGCTGGCCTCGACTCGGCTCGTCAATCAGGCTATCGAGCGGGCCACAGCGCCGGCTATAGCGCCGGTCAGACCGACGGTTATCTGGATGGGCTGCGTGCGGGCCAGGTCCAGGGTGAGCAACTCGGACGGGCGTTGCAAGCGACGAGCACCGTCTCACCGGCCTCGTCGCAGCTGGCGCAAGATGCCTTCAACCGGGGTTATACGGCGGGCGAGAGCGACGCATTCGGCAGCTATGACGGCGGCTGGGACCTCGCCGCGCCGTACCTGATCACGGTCCAGCGAGCGCCCGGCGCAGCGATCTATGAGATCGCGAACCGGACCCTTTTGCTGCCCAACCTTGACTATTATCTGTGCGCCGACCAGCACAAGATCTGCTCCTTACCGAGGCGATGACCGAGCGACGGTCAGCCGACGCCGCGCAGCACGCAGCTGGTGGGATCGGCCGCGGCGAACAGCTTCGATGCCGTCCAGCTCGATGATTGACCCGGAGCCACCGTCACCGACGCGGTTGCGAAGTCCTGAACGGTCGCCACCGCATTGGTGAAGAACACCGTGATCGTATAGTCGACCGTGGTCGAACCTGGGTTCGACGCCGTGCCCGAAGCCGCCCATCCGCCCACGATCGCCGCACATTTGGTGATCGTCACCGACTTGCGCTTGTCGACGTCGTTGACGATGTCCGATGCCGGTGGCAGCGGGTTCTGCACCAGCGCCGTCGACCCGCTCGATGGTGACGCCGATCCCGACACTGATCCCCCGGACGCGGTTGGGCGGACCGAGTTCGACGCCTTCGTCGACGGCGCCGACCCGCCGCAGGCGCAAGCGCACAGCAGCACGACGACAACGCCAACCGTGCTCACCGATAGGCTGATCTGGCGGGGGCGACGCATGTGGTCACGATCTCTCGGTCGACGACGATGCTCAAGTAGTACGGCAGGAACTCATGATCGGCACGTTAGCGACTGATGTCAAGCGCCGCAGGAACGAGACGCCATGATCGACATCGCCGCGCAGCGGTTCGAGGAGATGGTGGCAACGGCGCTCGACGGCCTGCCGCCCAGGCTCGGCCGGGTGATGCGTAATGTCGCCGTCGTCGTCGACAGCGACTCGACCCAACACGGCCTGCTCGGGCTATATGTCGGGGTGCCGCTGACCGAGCGGACGCACGACTATTCGGCCGTCCTGCCCGACCAGATCACCATCTATCGCCAGGCCATCTGCGCAATCTGCTGGACCGAGGATCAAGTGATCGAGGAGGTCCGGCGTACGGTGATCCACGAAGTCGGCCACCATTTCGGTATCAGCGACGACCGTCTGCACGAGCTCGGCTGGTAGCCCTCCGTCGCGCGTCGGCCGGCATCAATCCAGCAGCTCAGGCACAACGTCCGGTGTGCCGCTGCGGACGACGATGGCCAGGCCCACCAACAATGCGACGATGCCGGGCACGGCCAGCCACGGTGGGTGTTGATGCAGCCATACGGCCGCGACCACGGCCGCTCCGGGGGTTTCGAGCAGGATCGCGAGACTCACGACGGTGGCACTGGTATCGCGCAGGACGACATTGATCAATGTGTGCCCGAGTAGCTGGGCGCACACGGTGACGGCGAGGATCTTCAGCCACGCGTCGCTCGAGAAGCCGGTGAGCCGCACGCGGCCGACCAACGCGCCGGCCAGCAGTCCGGCCGCGCAGACCAGGTAGCAGACCGAGGTGTAGACCGACGTCGACAGCAGCTGGCGGGCTCGCGCGCCGATCGTCACATACATGGCCGCGAACAAGCCGCCAAGGATCGCGAGCAGGTCGCCGAGCAGCGCTCGGCCCGACATTCCGATGTCGGCGCCGGCCACCAACATCGCGCCGAGCGTGGCCACGGCAATACCGATCCACGCGAACGCCGGCAGCCGGCTCCCCCGCACGTGGGCGATCAAGGCCGTGAAGATCGATTGAGTCGTCACGAGAGCGGTCGCCGAGGCCACCGACGTCATCTGAACACTGGGGATCCAGGTCGCGAAGTGCAGCGCCAGGGCCACGCCGGCCAGCGCGGCGACCGCCAGCGTCCGGCGATCGAGCTCACTGGTCGATCCACGGCGGCCGAGCAGCGCCGGTAGCGTGACGACGGCCGCGAGGCCGGTCCGCCAGAACGCGATCGCCAGGGCGGGGGCGGCGGTGAGGGCGATCAGCGGCCCCGAAAACGAGATCCCGGCCACCGCGATCGCGATCAGCGTGGCGTTGAAGGTCGACTGCGACATCGGACGCACCTGACCCGAATCGACCACACGTTCATCCTGTCAGGGCCCAACAAACGCCTTCGACCACCGACAGCGACTACCCTTCGTGCGTGAGGACGACATGACTACGACGACGCGGGTATTTATCGCCCGCTTGTCAGGTATCGGGGTATTTGACCCGAACGGTGACCAACTCGGCCGTGTCCGCGAAGCGGTAACCACCCTCAGATCTGATCGCCAGCCGCCGCGCGTCCTCGGCCTGGTCATCGAGGTCCAGCACCGGCACCGCATCTTCGTTCCGATGGGCCGGGTCACCTCGATCGAGCCCAGTGCCGTACTTCTTGCCTCGGGCACCGTGAACATGCGCCGGTTCGAACCTCGCGACAGTGAGGTCCTGGTGCTCGCGGGCCTGCTCGATCGAAACGTTCACATCGTCGAGGACGGGCAGCCGGTGACCATCGTCGATGCGGCGATGGAGCAGAACCGTGCCCGGGACTGGCTGATCACCAAGCTCGCCGTCCGTACCGCCAGCGGGCGCGGCCCGGCCGGGCGGTTGGCCCGGCGCCGCAATGAGCTGTTTCAGGTCGACTGGGACGAGGTCGACGGTCTGTCGCTCGCCGGCGCCGAGCAGGGCACCCACTCGCTGCTGTCGGTGCTGTCCTCGCTCCGCGCGGCCGACGTCGCGCAGGCGCTACTGGGCATGCCCGGCAAACGACGTCTGCAGGTCGCCGCCGCTCTCGACGACGAGCGATTGGCCGACGTCCTGCAGGAACTGCCCGAGGACGACCAGGTCGATCTGCTCAATTCGTTGACGGACGAGCGCGCCGCCGACGTCCTCGAGGCGATGGACGACGACGACGCAGCCGACCTGCTTGGTGAGCTGCCGGCCGCCGATCAGCAGCGCCTGCTCGAACTGATGGAGCCCGACGAGGCCGCTCCGGTGCGTCGACTGCTGACCTATGCCGACTACACGGCCGGCGGCCTGATGACGTCCGAGCCGGTGATCCTGCTGCCCGATGCCACCGTGGCCGAGGCACTCGCACTGATCCGCAACCCGGACCTCTCCCCGCCCTCGCGTCTCAGGTCTACGTGGTCCGGCCGCCGCAGGGAACCCCGACCGGGCGCTTCCTCGGCACCGCCCACACCCAGCGGCTGCTGCGCGAACCGCCGTCCACGCTCGTCAGCGGCATCCTCGAAACCGATACCGATCCGCTCAGCCCGCACGCCCCGATCGCCGACGTCACCAAGCATTTGGCGACCTACAACCTCGTTGCGGCGCCCGTGCTCGACGACGCCGGCCGGCTGCTCGGCGCCGTCTCGGTCGATGACGTGCTCGACCACCTACTGCCCGAGGACTGGCGCGACAACGATCCCGAGCCGACCAACGGCAACGGCAACGGCAACGGCAACGGTCGTGGCTGAACGGCGGCCGCGGCTTGACCAGCCGCACGATTCCCGTCGTAGCTTCACCCCCCGCTATGACCCCGAGGCGTTCAGCCGCTGGACCGAGCGATTCGCCCGCTACCTGGGTACCGGCCGCTACCTCATCGTCCAGACCGTCGTCATCGTCGTCTGGTTCACCGTCAACACCCTGCCGGGCATCCCGCACTTCGACCCGTACACGTTCACCTTCCTGACCCTGGTGCTCTCACTGCAGGCGGCCTACGCGGCGCCGTTGATCCTGCTCGCGCAGAATCGCCAGGACGACCGGGACCGGGTCAACCTCGACGCTGACCGTGAGGGCGATCGGCAGGCGAAGGCCGACGTCGAGTACCTGGCCCGCGAGATCGCGGCGATCCGGATGGCGCTGGGCGAGGTTGCCACTCGGGACTTCCTGCGGGCCGAGCTGGGGCGCCTGAGCGATCACCTCGACGAGGCCGACCAACCGAAGTAGTCGAGTTTTTTTGAGTTTTTGTCGGACCCTGGTCATAGGTTTGTTTTGTGACATCGACCTTGGCCCGTCGCGGTGGGTGCGTCGGGTCTGTCGGCGGGTGATGAGCGGGCGCTGTCGCTGCTGGCTGAGGGTCTGGCGGGGGTGCTGGCCGGGGGTGGGCGGTCGGTGTCGCAGAAGGTTGCGGTGTTGCGTCGGGTTGAGGGGCTGCGGCGTCGGTTGGCGACGGTGGATCACGCGTTGATCAACGACGTCGACGCCGCGGACGTGCACTCGTTGGGTGGGCCGGATGTGGCGGCGCTGCTGGTCCGGGAGCTGCGTATCGCCCCGGGTGAGGCCCGGGCCCGGGTCCGGGCCGCGGCTGACCTGGGCCCGCGGCGGATGGGGTCGGGTGCGGTGGTGGGTCCGGTGTTCCCGACCGTCGCCGCCGCGATGGCCGACGGGCAGATCTCGGTGGAGCACGCGGCGGTGATCCGCCGCGCCGTCGACGCGCTGCCGGGGCTGGTGGAGGCCGAGCACGGTGAACGGTTCACCGCCGACCTGCTCGCACAGGCCACGACCGTGCACCCGGGCGAACTCGCCCGGACCGCCGCCCGCGCCGCCGCCGCGATCGACCCCGACGCTGGCCTGTCGGATGCGGAGATCGAGCACCGCCGCGACGCGTCGCTGTTGCAGCGCGGCGATGGGATGTTCGCGTTGACTGCGGTGCTGACCCCCGAATGCGGCGCGGCGTGGCGGACCGTGTTCGACTCCCTCGCCGCCCCCGCGCCTGCCCTTGATGGGACCCCCGACCCGCGGACCGCCGGGCAGCGGATGCACGACGCGCTGCGCGAGATCCCGCTGATGCTGCTGCGCACCACCGCCCTGCCCGACTGCGGCGGCGTCGTCGCTACCCTGCTCGTCACCATGACCACCGACCAGGCTCGAATCGGGCACGGGCTACGCCACGACCAGCCACGGCGACCTGATCCCGGTCCGGCGGATCCTCGACCTGGCCGTCGACTCACAAACGATGAGCGTCGTGTTCGATCCGCACGGCGGCGATCCTCGACTACGGCCGCACCCGCCGCCTCGCCCCCGCCGGGATGCGACTCGCGCTCTACGCCCGCGACCAGGGCTGCACCTTCCCCGGCTGCGACCGCCCCCCGCAATGGACCCAAGCCCACCACTTCCACGAATGGGACCGCGACCACGGCAGCACCTCCGTGCACAACCTCGGACTGGTCTGCGGCTACCACCACCGATCATTCAGCCCCACCGGATGGCGCGCCGCCATGATCAACGGCATCCCCCACTGGATACCACCCACCCACATCGACCCCAACCAACAACCCCAACGCAACACCCGACACCACCACGCCCGGGTGGGCTGACCTTGCGCCGGAGATAAACGAGTGCATCCATTGATCCCGGCGGAGGCCTGTCCCGCACGAACCGGGCCGAGGCCTGTCCCGCACGAACCCGGCGGAGGCCTGTCCCGCACGAACCGGGCCGAGGCCTTTCCCGCACGAACCCGGCCGAGGCCTTTCCTTCCGGAGACCAGGCGCGCTCCGCGCTACACCGCGCGCAGGAGCGCGGCGACCATCGCCGCCACGACGATGACCAGCAAGAACGGCGCTCGCCGCCAGACTGCGATAGCCGCTGCGGCGAAGCCGGCCAGCCGAGGGCCGTCGACATGCAGGTGCCGTCCGTCGGCGACCGCCTCGACGACGACCAGCGCCGCGAGCAGGGCGACCGGCAGCAGTTCCACCAGCCGTCGAACCCGGGGGTGGTTCAGCATTCGGGCCGGCACCAGATATCCGGCCAGCTTGAGCAGATAACAGCCCACCGCCGTGGCGCCGACGAGCACCCAGGTCGTCATGGCCCCTGCTCGGGTTCGTCGACGTCGCCCGGCCGGCGTTCGGACCGCAGCGATCCCGCGAGCAGCAGGGCCGCGCAGGCGGCCAGTACCGGAATCCCCGGCGGCGTGAACGGGATGAGCGCGAAGGCGATCACCGCGGCCCCGGCAGCGACTCGTCGCTCAACCGCGTCGTTGCGCAGCCGGGGTGCGAGCAGCGCCAGAAAGGCGGCCGGAACCACCGCGTCCAGCCCGAACCGGTTCGGATCGCCCAGCGCCTGCGCACCAGCGGCACCCAAGCAGGGTCGAGAGATTCCAGAAGACGTACACGCCGCCGAAGGTCCACCAGAACGCCATGCGCCCCAGTTCCTTCATCCGGCTGCGCCACGGCCATCGCGGTCGACTCATCGATCGTTCCCAGCGCGGCTAAGAGCCGACGTCCACCGCGAACGCGCAGCAAGCGGCGCCATCCGCATCGCATACAACAGATTCCGGCTACCGAGCAGCAGTCCGTTCACCAACGCCGCGGCAACGCCGCCACCGGCGGCGACCACGCCCACGACCGCGAACTGGGTGCCGCCGGTGAAGGCGAGCAACGACAGCAGGACGGTCTGCAGCACGCTGAACCCGGCCGCTACGGACGCAGCACCGAACGCGATGCCATATGCGCCGACCGCCAGCCCGACCCCGAGCGAGTTGCGGATGATCGCCCGACGGGCCGAACTCACTCGACCTCGAGCCGGGCGAACAACTCGCCCAGCTCAACCAGCTCCGCATCGGTGAACTTCGAGAGCCAGTAGCGCCGGATGCCGTCGAGATGCACCGGCGCCGCCTCGCGCAGCCGGGCCAGACCCTGATCGGTGAGCACGGTGTAGAGCCCGCGGGCGTCACCCGGGTAGGGCGCGCGGGTGACCAGCCCCTCGGCGGCCAGCCGATCGACGAGGCGGGTCAGTCCCGAGCGCGACAGCAGTACCCGGTCAGCCAGTTCGGCCATCCGCAATCGATGCCCATCGGCCTCGGCCAACTGCAGCAACACGTCATACCAGGGAAGCGGCAGATTCGCGCTGGCCTGCAGGTCCTGTTCGAGTCGGCGAACCATCTCGGCATGGGTACGCAGGTAGGCCCGCCACACCCCGATCCGCCAATCGTCGGCGCGAAGCGGGGGCACGTCGGTCACAACTCCCGATCCTAGGGCCGATCGACGGGCCGCAACGCGCCGTAGGATCGAGAACGTGCCAACGCCGCAGACCGCCTCGATCCAAGCCGCCCTGAGCACGGTTCTCGATCCCGAGATCGGCAAGCCGATCACCGAGCTGGGAATGGTCGATTCGATCGACATCTCCGCGTCCGGATCGGTCACTGTCCGGGTGCTGTTGACGACGGCCGCGTGCCCGTTGAAGGACCAGCTGACCCGCGAGGTGACCGCCGCCGTGGCCCCACTCGACGGTGTCACCGGAGTCGCCGTGACCCTCGGGGTCATGAGCGACGCGCAACGGGCCGAACTCGGCATCAAACTTCGCGGCAACTCCCCCACGAACGACATCCCGTTCGCCCAACCGGGCTCGCGAACCCGCGTCTATGCGGTCGCATCGGGCAAGGGGGGCGTCGGCAAGTCTTCGGTGACAACGAACCTGGCCGTCGCGCTGGCCCAGCGCGGGCTTAGCGTCGGCGTGCTCGACGCAGACATCTACGGCTTCTCGGTGCCTCGGATGCTGGGTGTGACCGGGTTGCCGACCCAGGTCGACAAAATGATCATGCCGCCGGCGGCGCACGGCGTGAAGGTCATCTCCATGGGCATGTTCACGCCCGGCAATACCGCGGTCGTCTGGCGTGGTCCGATGCTGCACCGGGCCCTGCAGCAGTTCCTGGCCGACGTCTTCTGGGGCGAGCTGGACGTGTTACTGATGGACCTGCCCCCGGGCACGGGCGACATCGCGATCTCGGTCGCCCAGCTGGTGCCATCGGCCGAACTTCTGGTTATTACGACGCCCCAGCTGGCCGCTCGTGAGGTGGCCGAGCGGGCCGGCTCGATCGCGCTGCAGACCCATCAGCAGATCGTCGGAGTGGTCGAGAACATGAGTTGGCTGGAGCTCCCCGACGGTAGCCGGATGGAGCTGTTCGGTCACGGCGGCGGACAGGCCGTCGCCGACTCCCTGGCCCAGCTGACCGGCGCCCGAGTTCCGCTGCTCGGGCAGATCCCCATCGATCAAGAGGTCCGCGAGGGCGGCGATAACGGTAGCCCGGTCGTCCTCACGGCGCCTGACTCTCCCGCCGCGATCGCGCTGCAGAAGGTGGCCGGCATCCTGGCCGGACGGGCGCACAGCCTCGTCGGACGCTCGCTCGGGTTGACGCCGGCCGGGCGCTGACCTTGGAGCTCCGGCACGATCGGCGCGTTACCGCTTCAGGCGCAACAAGCCGGTCGTGGCGCCGAGACGGTCACGTCGCGTCGGAGTCGAAGGGCGCTGCTTCCTCGCGCCCCAACGGACGCTCAGCCGGACGGTGAACCACTGGACCGGACGGTGCGCTGTCCGTGATCCCGGCCGCCGAGGTGTCGTTGCTGGTGCTCGTTGGGGCGTCGGGATCGCCCAGCGCCCGCTGCCAGACGCTCTTGCCTGCGCCCGAGGAGAACTCCTCGCCCAGTAGTACCTGGGTGATGGCCGTACGCGGGTTCAGCGAGCGGAGGTCGATGTCGGCGAACTCCGGGCCGAGCTCTTCGCGCAGCTGGGTGCGTGCACCGGTGGCGAGTTCGCGCAGCGTACGGATCATCCGGCCGGCGTCACGGGCCAGGCCCGGCACCCGCTCAGGACCGAGGACGACCAATCCGACGAAGACGAGCACGACCAACTCGAGCGGACCGATGTTGAACACTGCCGCACCCTCCTCTCGCTGCCTTCGGTGGCTATTCGGTGGACGCCGACAGCTGGCTACGCGCTGCCCAGCACGACTGAGATCGTCGTCTCGACATTAGCGCGGAAATACCTGACCGAGATTGTGTCACCTGGTTGGTGCTGCCCCACGACTACTGATAATTCGTCGCCGGACGTGATCAAGTTCCCATCTGCGAGCGTGATCACGTCGCCGGCCTTCAACCCGGCTTTGTCGCCCGGGCCACCCGGGATGACCTGCGAGATATAGGCGCCCTGCCGGCTGCCATCGGTCACCGAGCGAGTGTTTAGTCCGATGCTGGCGTGGACGGCCTTGCCGGTTTTTATCAGCTCTTGCGCGATCGTCCGCGCGGCGTTGATCGGGATCGCGAAGCCCAGCCCGATGCTGCCGGGCTGGCTGGTCGAGGTGGAGGGCAGGCTGGCGATCGCTGAGTTGATGCCGATGACCGCACCTTGGGCGTCAACCAGCGGCCCACCCGAATTACCCGGGTTGATCGCGGCGTCGGTCTGGATCGCGTCGATGACTGCGTTGGTATCGCTCTCTTCACCTGACACGTGAACGGGACGGTCGAGCGCAGAGACGATCCCCGACGTCACCGTGCCCTGCAGTCCCAGTGGAGATCCGATCGCAACGACCGGGTCACCGACCGCCAGCTTGCTCGAATCACCGAGCGCGGCCACCGTCAGTGAGGTGGTGTCGACCTTGATCACCGCGAGGTCGGTGGCCGGATCGCGGCCGACGATCGTGGCACTGGCCGTCTGCTGGTTGCTGAAGGTCACCACCAAAGTGCTGCCGGCGCCGGTCGCCGCGGCCGAGACCACGTGATTGTTCGTCAGGATGTAGCCGTTCTTGTCGATGACGACGCCCGAGCCGATGCCGTCGACGGTGGCGGTATGCACCGCGATGGCGACGACGGACGGCTCGACCCGTTGGGCGATGCCGGCGACCGAGCCCGGCGGCCGGTTGGCGGCGGTCGCGGTCTTGGCCAGCTTCACGTCGGAGTTGAACAGCGAATTGTGGGCGCGTTCGGACAGCCAATAGCCGGCGCCGCCGCCGAGGGTTCCCGCGACCAGGGCAACCACGAGGGCCAGCATCAGACCCGATAGGCCGAAGCGCCCGCGGCGCCCCCGGTCGGACTTCGGCTCGTCGGCGACCTCGTCGGCCGTCGGCGGGATGGGCGGACCGTCGTCGTCCTGTTCGGTGTCGACATCGGGGTCGAGCTGCTCGGGCCGGCCGGCCGCGAAGATCGCCGGACGCCCGAGCCACGCCGGGGACCGGGGATCACGCCAGGGATCGCGGTGGGCATCGGCCTTCCACCAGGGCGATTCGGCCGGCCGTCCGGTCGGGTCGATGCGGGTGCCGGGCACCGGATCGAAACCGTCGGCGGTCGCTGTCCTCGTCCGTCCGAAGGTCTCGACCGACCCCGGGGGAACGGGCGCGGTCGGATTCACGTGCGTGGGCGGGAGACGGTCCTGCGGCGGGGCGGCGAACGGAGTGTCGGCGGGAACGGTCGCGGGCCGGCCGAAGACCTCGCGAAGTTCCGGCGGGAAGGTCGGCGGCGGCGGCGAATAAGCCGGCGGGGGCGGGCTGGGGGGCGAGAACGAGCCGAACACGCCGTCCGGACGGGCATAGGCGTCGGCCGCCGCAACCTCAGCTGCGGTCGGCGCACCACCGTTCGGCGAGCCTGCCGTCGGGGCGGTCGCCGTCGTCACTGCCCGGAGCTGCCATGGTTCGAGTCTGCCTTAGCCAACTGAGGGTCCGCTAATCAGCGGCGTCGGCTAGTTCCGCTTGCCCGAGACCGAACTCACTAGCTCGTTCTGCCGGGCGGTCGATGCTCCGATCGGAGCGCCGGCCGGCGTGACACCGCCACTCGGTGCCGAGCGGACCGGAGATGGGCCGGCTGAACCAGCGGACGCCGACGACGCGGACCCAGCGGTGATCATCGCCGCCGCAACTGCGACCAGGGCCAACTGCTGCCCCCGCCGGCTCATACCGGGTAGATGCGGCCGATGAGGCAGGTGCGGCCATAGCGAAGCGGATGTGGCAGTCGACACTGACGCACGAGCCGGTGGCACCGAAACCGGTGCCGAAGGCCGGGAAGACCGCGGACCCGTCGGGCGCGAGAGCCATCACCTGTGGGCTCAACGGCGTCGTCACCGGAACCGCGCGCAAGCGCTCGAGCAGGCCGGCCGGCATGGCCGGGGCGGGGGCGGCTCGAAGCGCTGAGGCGGCCGCACGCTGCTCGGCGATCGCCGCCGCGCACTCACCACAATCGGCGATGTGGCGAACAACGCGGTTCTGCGCCGAGGTCGCCAACATCCCGTCGGCGAAGGCGGCGACCGCCTCGTCGGACAGGTGCTGGACCGGAAGGTTCATGACTACCCGCGCTCGAGTGCGGAAAGCGGCGAGATCGGGGCGGCGGCCGAACCCGCCGACATCGGCGCGGTCGGTGGGTCCGATAAGCCGGCCGGTTCGGCCGGACGCACGCCGGGCGCCAGATGAGCCAGTGCCTCGCGCAACAGCACCCGGCCGCGATGTATCCGGGAACGCACGGTGCCGACCTTCACGTTCAGGGTGGCCGCGATCTCTTCGTAGGACAGTTGCTCGAGATCGCAGAGGACCACGGCGGCTCGGAAGTCGGGCGGTAGCTGGTCGAGCGCGGCCTGGATCTCGGGGTCGAGGTGGTTCTGGGTATAAACGAGTTCGGGGCCGGGTTCAGCGCTGGCCAACCGGTCGCCAACATCGTCGGGCAATGCCTCGAACCGGATCCGTTGCCGGCGCCGGGCCATGTCGAGGAACAGGTTGGTCGTGATGCGGTGCAGCCAGCCCTCGAACGTCCCCGGGGTGTATTCGGCCAGCGAGCGGAACACTCGGACGAAGGTCTCTTGGGTCAGATCCTCGGCGTCGGCACGATTGCCCGAGAGCCGGTAGGCCAGCCGGTATACGCGGTCGGCATGCTCGCGCACAACAACGTCCCACGTGGGCGGAACCCACGCCGGTTGGGGGTCGGCGCCCACTGCCTCGAACTCCACGCTGGTGTCCTATCTGCTGCGACCGAAGAAGGTGATGAACGGTTCGGCTGGTCTCCCAGCAAACACGCGCCTGGTCGCTAGCGGGTCAACGCCTCAGCCCAGTCTTACGTTCCCAACGGCGCCGGCGCGACTCGACGGTGACCGCCGGTCTCGAATCGGGCCTAGGTTCCCATGTCCGAACCAAGCGTTATCTGAGCGATCACAAGGTGTTTGCTGTGAACGCGATCGTGGGCCATCGCGCTGCGTCATAGTCTGACCCGGTGCATGCATTCACCCCCGCGGCGCGAGAATTGTCCGAGGCCCTGGCGCAGTACTGCCTGCAACGTCTGGACCAGCCGGTCCCCCTTGATCACCCGGCGACGCCCGCGGCCCTCACGGCGGCCGCCGGCGATACGGTCACGGTCGGCGGCCTCGGACCGGCCGAGGCGTTGCGCATCTTCACCGAGGTGCTGGCCCCGGCGTGTCTGTCGAGCGATCATCCGCGTTATTTGTCCTTCATCCCGAATGCCCCGACCAAGGCCGCGGCCGCGTTCGACATGGTCGTCGGCGCCTCAAGCCTGTACGGCGGATCGTGGCTTGAGGGGGCCGGCGCGGTGTACGCCGAGAATCAGGCCCTGCGCTGGCTCGCCGAGCTGGCCGGGCTGCCTTCGACGGCCGGCGGCGCCTTCGTCCCGGGCGGCACCGTCGGCAACCTCTCGGCGTTGGTCGCGGCCCGCTGGAGCGCTCGTTCCGGGGCCGGCCCGGCGTCGCGAACGCGACCATTGCACGGACGCGGCGCCGTCTGCATCAGCGAAGAGACCCATTCGTCGGTAAAACACGCGCTGACGGTGGTGATGGACGTCGACGTCGTTACCGTGCCGGTCGACGACCGGGGTCGGCTCACCGGCGCCGCCCTGCGCGCGAGCGTCGCCGCCCTGTCCCCCGAGCAGCGCGACCAGATCTTCGCCGTCGTTGCGACCGCCGGGTCGACCAACCTCGGCATCGTCGACGACATCGCCGGGTGTGCGGACGCGGCCGATGAGTTCGGCTGGTGGCTGCACGTCGACGGCGCCTACGGCGGCGCGGCCCTTGCGGCACCGTCCGTCCGCGATCACTTCGCCGGGATCGAGCGGGCCGACTCGTTCATCGTCGACCCGCACAAGTGGCTGTTCGCGCCGTTCGACTGTTGTGCACTGATCTATCGGGATCCCGCGCTGGGCCGGGCGGCCCACACCCAACACGCCGACTACCTCGATCCGCTCAACATTGAGGGCGAGTGGAACCCGTCCGACTTCGCGATTCAGCTGACTCGTCGGGCGAGGGGCCTGCCGCTGTGGTTCTCGCTGGCGGTCAACGGCACCGCGGCCTACACGGAGGCCGTCGAGCGGACCCTCACCGTCACCCGCGCCGGAGCCGAACTGATCCGGTCCGCCCCGCACCTGGCGCTGCTGATCGAGCCCGAGCTCAGTGTGCTGGTGTTCGAGCGGGTCGACTGGGACCTCGATGACTACCTGCAGTGGAACGCCCGACTCGTCGAGGAGCAGCTGGGGTTCGTGACGCCGACGCGTTACCGGGGCCGGGCGTGCTCGCGATTCGCCATCGTCAACCCGCAGACGACGGCTGAGGATCTGGCCGTGCTCATCGAGTCGATGCGCTAGTCCGACGGCTTTCCTGGACTAGCCTAAGCAATCGTGAACACGGCAAGTTTCTCCTACGCGGAGTCGTTTATCAGCGAATCCGACGCCGCCACTGCGGCGCGGGCGCGCGCCGAGGAACTGGGTTGCTCCTCGATCGAGCCGGGCGGCGCCGCTGCCCTCACCGTCCTTGCCGCGGCCGCCGGTGCCCGTTCGGTGGTTGAGGTCGGCACCGGAGCCGGCGTATCCGGGCTCAGCCTGCTCGCCGGCATGCGAGCCGATGGCGTGCTGACGACGGTCGACATCGAATCGGACAATCAGCGTGCGGCCAAGATTGCCTTCACCGAGGCCGGCTTCGCGGCCAATCGATACCGCCTGATCAACGGCTCGGCCGTCGAAGTACTTCCCCGGCTCACCGACGGCGGTTACGACATGGTCTACATCGGCGCTGACAGGTCGGGTTACGGCTTCTATCACGAGCACGCCGTGCGGTTGCTGCGCGTCGGGGGCGTCGTGGTTTACGACAACATGCTGTGGGGCAACCGGGTTCCGGACCCCTCGGTCCGCGACAGTGAGACCACGACGCTGCGCGAGGTCGGCCGGACGGTCCGCGACGACAAGCGCCTGCACTGTTCGCTGCTCTCGGTCGGCGACGGGCTGCTCGTCGCCGTCCGGCGCTGAGCGCTTCGCGCGTCAACAATCCCTGCGCACCCACTGTGGCCACCTACGTCGATAGCGCCCGTAGTTACCCCGAGGCGGGTTTGCGCTTCAGCGAGTTCTGCCACCTGCTCGCCGACACACGCAGTGAGTTGCACGAGATCGCCGAACAACTCGGTGTGCCGCGGCGCTTCTTCCAAGATCATCCGTGGCGCTGGCACTACGACCTCCCGGCTCACCGCCGGCACGAGGCGATCACCCTGGGCGCGCTGGAATTGACCATGCATGAGGTCGGGGCGTTACTGCGTCGACGCAAAGCTGATGCCGCCGACCCCGCTGATCGCGCCGACCCACCGACTACGCCAGTCGAGTGACCTCGACCGACACGTCTAGCTCGGCGGCGCCGGACGACCCGGCGACGAGGCCCTTGATCGGCGGCACATCGGTGTAGTCGCGGCCGCGGCCCACGATAATGTGCCACTCGCCGATGGCCCCGTTGTTCGTTGGGTCGTGCCCGGTCCATTCGCCGAGCCACCACTCGACCCAGGCATGGCTTTCGCCGACGGCGGTCTCACCGATGGCCGCGTCCGAGTCCGGGTGCAGGTAGCCCGAGACGTAGCGGGCGGGCAGTCCGATCTGGCGCAGGGTGCCGACGACTAGGTGCGCGTAGTCCTGGCAGACGCCGGTGCGGGCCCGCCAGGCGTCGAGTGCCGGTGTGTTGACGCCGGTCGAGCCCGGTTGGTAGGTCATCTGCTCGTTGACGTAGGAACAGATGGTCAGCGCGGTCTCGTGCGGGGTCTGCTCACTAGACACCTTCTCGACCAGCGCCACCAGCTCGGCGTCCGGGACGGTCGCCTCGGTCTGAGTCAGATATTCACCGAACTGCTCACGGATCGCCGGGGCCGCTAGATCCGACCACGTCAGGTCCGCCGATGGCGCGGCGAGCAGGCGGCCGTCGATCTCGACCACCGAATTGGATTCGACCACCAGTTCGCGATGGGTGCGCAGCGCCTCGAAGGTGCGGACCTCGGTACCCCAATAGTCGACGTAGCTGTGCTGCCAGGTGGCCTGTTCGACGCGCAGCTCGTGTTCGAGGCGCCGCTGCCACGGTAACGACGCCGGGGTCAGCCGCGCCTCATTGAAGGATGCGCTGACCGGCTGGTCGTAGGCGTAGCGCGACACATGGCGCACCTGTAGACGAGTGACCATTCCTAGGACGCTTTCCACGACGTAGCGGCGCCGTGCGGGAAGTAGCGGCGGGTGACGGCATCGCTGGCCACCGAGCAGGCACTCTGGACCCGCTCCATCACGTTGTAGAGGTCGTCCCATAACTCACTCGTCGGCGCGAACTCGAGCTCGGAGCGCATCATGCCGAGCACCCGATGGGCCTCACCGCCTCGCCAACCGCGCTCGCGCGAGGACGCGTTGCGGTCGAGCTCGTCCAAGCTCTGTTCGGCCAGGATGAGCGCGCTGATCAGCGACCGCGGGAACAGGTGGTCGAGCAGCAGGAACTCGACGGCGCGACGGTCCTCGACCGCGCCGCGCGAGCTGCGCAAGAACGCCTGGTAGGCGCCGCAGCTCTGCAGGAGGGTCACCCAGGACGGCCCGACGTCGCCGGAAAGCGCGCGCGCCGCGACCAGTCGAGCGGTCATGTCGGCCCGCTCGATCGAGCGGCCGAGCGTCAGGAAGTGCCAGGCATCGTCGCGCGAGATCGTCGCGTCGGCGACGCCGTTGAACGCGGCCGCCCGCTCCCGCACCCAGCTGAAGAACGCGTGGGGACGGGCTCGCAGGGCTGGGGCCGCGCAGTCGAGCCAGGTGACGTTGATGCTCTGCCACAGTTCGGTCGAGATGATCTCGCGAGACCGCCGCGCGTTCTCGCGGGCCGCCCCGATCGCACCGACCACCGAGGCCGAGTCGTTGAAGTCCCAGGCCAGGTAGTCGAGCACCTCGGCCGAACCGACCGCGTCGCTCGTCTCGCGCCCCATGGCCGACAACAGCGAGCCGCAGACGACGTCCTCGGGGGCCCACGGATCCTCCAGCAGCAGCGAGAGGTGCACGTCGAGGATCCGGCTGGTGTCCTCGGCCCGCTCGACGTAGCGGCCGATCCAGTAGAGCGACTCAGCGATCCGGCTCAACACGGCGATGTCCCGACAGCCGAGGACTGGGACTGGGACCGGGACTGGGACTGGGATTGCTGCTGCTGCTGCTGTTGTTGCTGCTCCATCGGCTCCTCTTCGGCCCGGTTGCCGGGTGCGGCCATCGGGATGCGCTCCCGGCCGACCAGGGCCGCCGCCTGCTGCCACTGCTCGGCCGCCGCGGTCGTCCGTTCGCCGGCGAGCACCCAGGTGTCCTTCGAGCCCCCACCCTGGCTGGAATTGACCACCAACGATCCTTCGACCAACGCGACCCGGGTCAATCCACCGGGCAACACCCAGACGTCGTTGCCGTCGTTGACCGCGAACGGTCGCAGGTCGACGTGCCGTGGCGCCAACTTGTCACCGATGAGGGTCGGCACCGTCGAGAGCTGCACGACCGGCTGGGCGATCCAGCCGCGAGGGTCGGCGATGAGTCGCTTGCGCAGCTCGTCGAGCTCGGGTCGCGAAGCCTGCGGTCCGATGACCAGACCCTTGCCGCCGGCGCCGTCGACGGGCTTCACAACGAGCTCGTCGAGCCGGTCGAGCACCTCTTCCAGCGCGTCGGGCTCCTCGAGCCGCCAGGTCGAGACGTTGTTGAGGACGGGCTCCTCCGACAGGTAATAACGGACCAGGTCGGGCAGGTAGGTGTAGATCAACTTGTCGTCGGCGACGCCGTTACCGACCGCATTGGCGATCGTCACGTTCCCCGCTCGGGCCGCGGTCAGCAGTCCGGGTGATCCGAGCCCCGAGTCGGCCCGGAACTGGGCCGGGTCGAGATACTCGTCATCCACCCGGCGATAGATGACGTCCACGCGCCGCTCCCCCGAGGTGTCGCGCATCCGCACGGTGCCGCCGGAACAGATCAGGTCGCGCCCCTCGACCAGCTCGACGCCCATCGCGCGGGCCAGCCAGGCGTGCTCGAAGTACGCGCTGTTATAGACGCCGGGCGTCAGCACAACCACGCACGGGTCGGCCGCACCGCGCGGGGCGGCCCGGCGCAGCGCCGCCAGCAGCCGCTGCGGGTAGTGCGACACCGGCCGCAGCCGCAGCTGCGAGAGGGTCTGCGACCAGTGCTGGCGCATTGCGCTGCGGTTAGCCAGCACGTAGCTGACCCCGGACGGCACCCGGACGTTGTCCTCGAGCACCCGGAACTCGCCCTGCTCGTCGCGGATCAGGTCGATGCCGGCGACATGCACCCGCACGCCGTTCGGCGGCTCAATGCCGTACGCGGCGCGGTGGAAGTGCTTGGAGGAGGTGACGACCGATCGCGGGACGACTCCGTCAGTGATGGCCGCGCCGCGTCCGTACACGTCGGCCAGGAAGGCCTCGAGTGCCTTTACGCGCTGCTGGACGCCCTTCTCGATCTTCTGCCAGCTCGGCTCGTCGATGATCCGCGGAATGATGTCGAGCGGGAACGGCCGCTCCTCGCCGCCGACGTCGAAGGTGACGCCCTGGTCGAGGTAGCCGCGAGCCAGCGTGTCGACGCTCGCGCGCAGCTCTCCGACGCCCGATTTCTGCATCGACTCGTGCAGCCCGCGCATCGTCTCCCGCACGTTGCCGGCCGAGTCGATCATCTCGTCCCAAGCTGCACCCGTGGGGTAACTCTCGAACAGCTCGGCCGCCATATTCGAGATCATATGGCGGAAATGTATCGACGGCGTGACGGGGCGATTGCCCGCTTCAGGACCGTAGCCGCTCGCCGACGAGGGCGATTCGCTCGTCCGGAGCCACCACGGCCACCCGGAAGAACGCCGCCGACGCATCGCCGTAGAAGTCGCTCGGTGAGATCACCAGCCCGGCCCGTTCGGCCAGGTCGTTCGCGGCGGCCCACGCGTCACCGTCGGGCGCCGGAACCCAGAGGTAGAACGTGCCCTGCGGCAGCTCGGCCGGGTAACCCGCGACCTCGAGGATCTCGATCATCATGTTCAGCCGGCGCCAGTACCGCTCGCGCTGGACGTCGACGTGCGCATCGTCGCCCAATGCCACGACGGCCGCCGCCTGCACCGGTCCGGGCACCATCAGGCCGGCGTGCTTGCGGACCTCCTGCAGGTAATAGACCACGTCTGGATCGCCGGCGTAGAAGCCGACCCGGGCACCCGCGAAGTTATCGCGCTTTGACAGCGAATGGACCGCGAGAACTCCGGCCGTCCCGCCCGTCAGGATCGTGGCCGGTTCACCTACCCAGGTGTAGTCGACGTAGCACTCATCCGAAACGACCAGCACATCGCGGGCGCGACCCCACGCCGCCGCTGCGGCGAGATCGGACAGTTCGCCGGTGGGGTTGGACGGCGAGTTGACCCAGAGCGCCAACGCCCGGGCCGCGTCGGCCTCGTCGATGTCCTCCAGGTGCAGGTACGGCACCGCCCGGCAGCCGCCGAGGGTGGCCCCCATGTCATAGGTCGGGTAGCTGATCGCCGGGTAGAGGATCGTGTCGCGGGCGGGGCGTCGTAGGCGCAGATACTGCGGTAGCGACGCGACGAACTCCTTGGTGCCGACGCATGCGGCGAGTTCGGTGTCGGGATCGACCGTTACCCCCAGCCGACGCTCGAACCAGCCGGCGGCGGCGCGGCGAAGGGCCGCGGACCCGATGGACGACGGATAGCCCCGCACCGCTTCGACCCGCGCGAAGGCTTCGAGTACCTCAGGCATCGGCGGGTCGATCGGGGTACCGATCGACAGATCGACGGCGCCACCCTCGTGCTTGTTGGCGATCTTGATGACGTCATCGAGCCGGTCGTAGGGGTACGGCGGCGGCACGAATGGTTCGTTGATCAATTGTCCAACCTCTCCGCGAGCACCTCAGCCAGATGGCGGCCCGGCCGCCCCGCCAGCTGCTCGAGCTGGGTACGGCACGAGAAGCCGTCCGCCAACACGGTGCCGCCGCCGTCCAGCTTACGAACCGCCGGTAGCAGCGCGGTCTCGGCGACCGCCACCGACACGTCGTAGTGGCCGCGTTCGACCCCGAAGTTGCCGGCCAGCCCGCAGCAGCCGCCGACCGCGGTGATCTGGGCGCCGGCCCCGGCCAGCAGCGCGGCGTCGGCCTGCCAGCCCAGTACCGCGTGCTGATGACAGTGCGGCTGGGCGACACCCTGTACGTCGGCCAGTGACGGCGGCTGCCAGCCCTCGGTCTTGGCGAGGAGTTCGGCGAGCGTCACGGTGGCGGCCTGGACCTGGTGCGAGCGCGGATCGTCGGGCAGCAGATCGACGAGGTCGCTGCGTAGCACGGCCGTGCACGAGGGTTCGAGACCGACGATCGGGATGCCGGCAGCCAGGGCCGGCTCGAGGGCGGTCATCGTGCGCTGCAACTGACGCCGGGCGCCGTCGAGCTGACCGGTCGAGATCCAGGTCAGCCCGCAGCAGACCGGCTCGTCGGCGATCTGGACGGCGTAGCCGGCGTTCTCCAGAACCTGCACGGCCGCCCGTCCGACCTCGGGGGTGAAGTGGTTGGTGAACGTATCGACCCAGAGCAGTACGCCGGGGCCGACGCCGGTGCCGACGACCTGTTGGCGGGTCGCGAACCATCGCTTGAACGAGGTGGTCGCGAACTTCGGTAGCGGGCGTCGCTGATCGACGCCGCCGAGCCGCTTGGCCACCCGGCCCACGAGGGCCGAACCCAGTAGCGCGTTCACGAGCTTCGGGGCGTGCGACGCCATCGCGGCCCATCGCGGCAGCCGCCCGAGCGAGTAGTGCGACAGCGGCCGCAACCGACGCCGGTAACGCTGATACAGCGCCTCGGCCTTGTAAGTGGCCATGTCAATGCCGGTCGGGCAGTCACTCGCGCAGCCCTTGCAGGACAGGCACAGGTCGAGGGACTCGGCCACCTCCTTGGAGCCGAAGCCCTTGACCAGTGAGCCGTTGGCGAGTTCCTGCAGCACCCGGGCCCGGCCCCGGGTCGAGTCCTTCTCATCGCGGGTGGCTAGGTAGGACGGGCACATGACACCGCCGACGCCGGTGCTGTCGGCCCGGCACTTGCCGACGCCGGTGCAGCGGTGCACCGCCGTGGTGAAGTCGCCGCCGTCGTGGAGGTAGCTGAAACCCAGCCGAGTGGTCATCGGTCGAACGGCGGTCAACCGCAGCGACTGGTCCATCGGCACCGCGGCCGTGATCACCCCTGGGTTGAGCAGGTTGTGCTGATCGAAGATCGCCTTGACCGCGGCGAAGGTCTTGATCGCCTCAGGCGAGTACATGAACGGCAGCAGCTCGCTGCGGGCCCGTCCGTCGCCATGTTCGCCCGACAGCGAGCCGCCGTATTTGGCGACCAGCACGGCCGCGTCGGTCATGAACTTGCGGTAGGTCAGCGGCGACGTGCGGAACGGAAAATCGATTCGCGAGTGGACGCAGCCGTCACCGAAGTGGCCGTACACCAACGCGTCCAGGTCGTAGCTGCTCATCAGCACCGACACCTCGCGCAGGTAGTCACCGAGCTGCTCGGGTGGGACGGCGGCGTCCTCCCAGCCGGGCCAGGCCGGCTCGTTGCTCGGCGTGCGTCCACCGAGCCCGGCGCCGTCCTCGCGGATCCGCCACAGCAGCGCCGCGGCCGGCCCGGTGACGATGGTGGCGTCCAGGGCGCCGGCATCGGCCACGATCTCGGCGGCCGCGGCCCGCGCTTCGTCCAAGGTCTCGCCCGACGTCTCGACGAACAGCCACCCCTCGCCCCGCGGCAACGGCGGCACGGCCGCCGCGCCCCGGCGGTCGCGCACGACGCCGACCATCCGCGCGTCCATTCCCTCGATCGCGACCGGATGGTGCGGCAACAACGCGGGGACGGCGTCGGCCGCCGACGGCATGTCCGGGTAGCCGAGCACGGCCAGCGCGACCGCGGCCGGGTCGCTGACCAGGTTGACGGTGGCCCGGGTCGTGACTGCGAGCGTGCCCTCGGTGCCGACCAGGAAGCGGGCCAGGTTGCCGCCGTTTTCGGGCAGCAGGTGCTCGAGGGAGTAGCCCGACACCTGGCGGGTGAAGCGGCCGAACTCGGTCCGGATGAGAGCGAGTTGCTCGCCGACCAACCAGTCGAGGCGGGTCGCCAGCATGCCGGTGTCGCCGCCCGCGGTAACGAGGTCTTTGAGGGTGCCAGCGGTGAGAGCCGTGCCGGCCGCCGTGATCACCTCGAGTTCGGACACGTTGTCGGCCGTCCGCCCGTACTTCAGCGCCCGCGAACCACAGGCGTTGTTCGCGATGGCCCCGCCGATCGTCGCCCGCGAATGGGTCGACGGGTCAGGCCCGAAGCGCAGCCCGTGGGGTGCCGCCGCCGCCGAAATAGCGTCGAGGATGGCGCCGGGCTCGACCACGGCGGTGCGTGACTCGGGGTCGATCGACAGCACCTTGTTCATGTGGACGGAGAAGTCGAGGACGACTCCGGGCCCGACCGAGTTGCCGGCGATCGATGTCCCCGCCCCCCGCGCCGTCACCGCGAACCCGACGTCGCGCGCGGTCGCCAGGACCGTGGCGACATCGTCGGCGTCGCGCGGGAACGCCACCGCGGCCGGCACCACCCGGTAGTTCGAGGCGTCGGATGAGTACTCGGCCCGACGACGGGTCGAGCTGTCGACCGAGGCCAGACCGGCGCGCCGCAGGGCGGCGGCGATCTCTCGGGCGTCGGTGGGTGCGGTCGCCCGGTGACGGACTCCGGCTGCGCTCGATTCAGGCACCGTGGCGAGGCTCACGGCGCCATTGTGCTGCATTGCCGCGGCGGGTTTACGGTCCGGCGCCATAGATCACGGCGTTGTTACAGCAAAGGCTAAAGCTCAATAAGAAGTTAAGAGATCGGCGTGGCGACTCGAACGGTCAGGCCCACGGTGACAATCTCGAACTTCCCCCGAGGCGGGCTCGCGCCCGCCAGCATCTGCACGAGAGATCACACAGTGTCACTTTCCCCTGAAGACAGTCACGCCAACGCGCCGCTCGACGCGGTGGATCTTTGGTCCGAACTCAACCGGCTCGGCCGCTCCGACGACGAGGTCCTGGCGGCCCACTGGGCTGCGGTGCGCCGAAGCCGCCAGCAGCGTCGGGCGCGCGCCCGAGCCGCCCTCGAAGCGCGGCACCTCACGGCTTAGGTCAGGTCGGTAGCGCGAGCTGGCTCTTGCCGAGCACCACGATGCCGCCGCCGGAGACGTGATAACGCTGCCGATCCGCTTCCGGGTCTAGGCCGATGTGCGCGCCGTCCGGCACGACCACGTCCTTGTCGAGGATGGCGCGGCGCACGACCGCGCCCCGGCCGATCTGAACGTTGTCCATCAGCACCGAGCCCTCGACGTAGGCCCCGGCCAGGATGCGCACATTGGCGGACACGACGCTCTGCCGCACGGTGGCACCCGAGATGATCGCGCCCGAGGCCACGATCGACTCCTGGGCCAGGCCGCCTTCGACGAACTTCGCCGCCGGCTGGGCCGGGAAGTTCGTGTGGATCGGCCAGCGGCTGTTGTACAGGTTGAAGATCGGATGGACGGCCACCAAGTCCATGTGCGCGTCGTAGTACGCATCGATCGTCCCGACATCGCGCCAGTACCCGCGGTCGCGTTCCTCGGCACCCGGCACGTCGTTCTCGGCGAAGTCATAGACCCAGGCGGCGTTCTGCTTGACCATCATCGGCATGATGCTGGCGCCCATGTCGTGCACCGAGCCCTCGTCGGCGGCGTCCTGACGCAGCACCTCGATCAGGGCCTCGGTGGTGAAGACGTAGTTGCCCATCGATGCATAGCTCTGGTCAGGGGCATCGACGAGTCCCGGCGGGTTGTCGGGCTTCTCGAGGAAGCTGAGCACCCGACCGTCGGCATCGGCATCGATCACGCCGAACGCGCTGGCCTCGGCGCGCGGCACCCGGATCGCGGCGACCGTCACGCCCGCACCGTTCTCGATGTGCTGGGCCACCATCTGCGAGGGATCCATCCGGTACACGTGATCAGCGCCGAAGACGACGATGTAGTCGGGCCGATCGTCATAGATCAGGTTGAACGACTGCAGGATCGCGTCGGCCGAGCCGGTGTACCAGCGCGGTCCCAGGCGCTGCTGCGCCGGTACCGGAGTGACGTAGTTGCCGAGGATCGTCGACATCCGCCAGGTCTGGGTAATGTGCCGGTCGAGCGAATGCGATTTGTATTGCGTAAGTACGCAAATCCGTAGATAACCCGCATTGACGAGGTTCGAAAGTGCGAAGTCGATCAGCCGGTAGGTGCCACCGAACGGGACGGCCGGCTTGGCCCGGTCAGCGGTCAGCGGCCATAGTCGTTTGCCCTCGCCGCCGGCGAGCACCATGCCGAGCACTCTCGGATCTCTCGCCATACCCACACCCTAACGGCCACCCGCGCCTTTGACGCCCGTAGTTCGTAGCGAGAATCGTGGCGACGCGAAGCGAGCAAGGATCGCAGCTGAATGTCACTCGTCTTGCCCGTAGTTTGTGCGGAGACTCGCAGCGATGCGAAGCGAGCAAGGATCGCAGCTGAATGTCACTCGTCTTGCCCGTAGTTTGTGCGGAGACTCGCAGCGATGCGAAGCGAGCAAGGATCGCAGCTGAATGTCACTCGTCTTGCCCGTAGTTTGTGCGGAGACTCGCAGCGATGCGAAGCGAGCAAGGATCGCAGCTGGATGTCTTAGGGTCTCAACCATGCGAGTTGGCGTGTTGACCCGTGAATACCCGCCCGAGGTGTACGGCGGCGCGGGCGTCCACGTCGAATTCCTGGTCCGTGAGCTCCGTTCGCTGGTCGAGGTCGAGGTGCACTGCTGGGGAGCGCCTCGGATCGAGCCGGGAGTCACCGCATATCGCACCGAGCCCGCCCTGAACACGGCCAACGCAGCCCTGCAGACCCTAGGCATCGACGTCGAGATGGCGGCCGGCGTCGCTGCGGCCGACATCCTGCACTCGCACACCTGGTACGCCAACCTGGCCGGTGTACTCGGTTCGATGCTGCACGGCATTCCGCACATCCTCACCGCTCATTCACTCGAGCCGGCCCGTCCCTGGAAGGCGGAGCAGCTCGGCGGCGGTTACCGGATCTCGTCCTGGGCCGAGCGCGAGGCCTACGGGAATGCCGCGGCGGTGATCGCGGTCAGCGCGGCGATGCGCGTCGACATGCTCGCGGCCTATCCGTTCCTCGATCCGGGCAAGGTCCACGTCATCCACAACGGCATCGACACCGACCTGTACTCGCCCACGGCACCGACCGGTCTCGGCGAGCGGTACGGCATTGATCCCAGTCGTCCATCGGTCATCTTCGTGGGGCGGGTAACCCGGCAGAAGGGGGTCAGCCACCTGCTGCGGGCCGCCGCGTCCTTCGACCCCGAAGTGCAGCTGATCCTCTGCGCCGGCGCGGCCGACACCCCGGAGCTGGCGGCCGAGACCCAGGAGCTGGTCGCCGGATTGTCACGCGAGCGCTCCGGCGTCATCTGGATCGAGCAGATGCTGCCCCGCCCCGAGGTGGCCGAGCTGCTCACCGCCGCGACGGTCTTCGTCTGCCCCTCGATCTACGAACCGCAGGGCATCGTCAACCTCGAGGCGATGGCGTGCGAGACGGCCGTGGTCGCCAGCTCCGTCGGAGGCATCCCTGAGGTCGTCGACGACGGCGTCACCGGACTCCTGGTCGATTACTCCCCCGACGACTCAGCTGCCTTCGAGGCCGGGTTGGCCGCCGCGGTGAACACGCTCGTGCGCGACCCCGCGCGCGTCCTCGCGATGGGACAAGCCGGCCGGGCGCGGGCGGTGGACGAGTTCAGCTGGAGCGCCATCGCCGCCCGAACGGTCGCGCTGTATGAGTCAGTCCTGGCGGTGGAATAGCAGCGCCCGAGCGGTCAGCCCAGACCAGTGAGATATGCGGCGAGCAGGCGGGCCCCGAAGCCGGTACCGCCCCGATTCAGCTCGCCGTCCTGGTCGGAGCTGCGCGCCGGGCCGGCGATGTCGAGATGCGCCCACGGCAGACCAGCGGCGAACGGCCGTAGGTAGAGCGCGGCCGTGATCGCACCCGGATTGCCCGGTGAATTATTCATATCGGCGATATCGGAATTGAGACTCGATCGATACCCATCATCGAGCGGGAGCCGCCACAACGGCTCACCGGCGGCGGCGCCGGCGGCGATCAGCTGAGCAGCCAACTCGTCGCTGCTGGCGAACAGGCCGCCCGTCCGCGTCCCCAGCGCAACCTTCATCGCTCCCGTCAGGGTCGCCAGGTCGATCAACGTCGTCGGCTTGAGCCGGGCCGCTGCGTAGGCCAGCCCGTCGGCGAGCACGAGGCGCCCCTCCGCATCGGTATTCACGATCTCGCTCGTGCGACCGCCATAGTGGCGGATGACGTCGTTCTGGCGCATCGCGGAGCCCGAGACGGAGTTCTCGGCCGCCGGCAGCAGGCCAGTGACTTTGATCGGCAGTTCGAGTTCGGCCGCCAGTCGGACGGCCGCCAGCACCACGGCGCCACCGGCCATGTCGGAATACATCGAGTTCATACTCTCGAGCGGCTTGATGTTCAGGCCGCCGCTGTCGAACGTGATGGACTTGCCGACGAGCACCACGTGACCGGGGCGGGCGCCGCGCGGATTCCACCGCGCCTCGATCAAACGGGGCGGCGCCGACGATCCGGCACCGACCGCTAGGACGCCGCCGAAGCGGTGCTCGGCCAACCACTCGACGTCACGCTCGATGACGTCCACTCCACGAGGGACCAGCTCACTTCGCGCCTGCTCGGCCAGCCAGGCCGGCGTCTTGACCGACGACCGGGTGTTGATCAGGTCGCGCGCCCAGGCCGTCGCCTCGCCGTAGGCCTGACCGCGAGATCGTCCACCCCGATCGGCGCCCGGCAGTGCGACCCGGACAACCGGCGTGGGCGCTCCATCGGCCCGGAACCGGTACCCACCGAGCAGCAGCCCCTCGACCACGGCTGCACTCGAATCGGGCGACGCCGCGCCCCCGACGATCAAGAGCGACCCGGCATCGGGCTCGTCCAGCGCGGCCCGGGCGATCGCGGCGCCGGCGCGACGCAGGGCGCCCGGGCTGCCGTCGCCGAACCCGGTGAGCAACACGAGTCGGGGGCCGTCACTGGCCCCTAGCGCGATCCGCTCCACCGCCCCGGGCCGTGTCAGCCGATCGGCATCGGGTCGGCCTGCGATCAGGTAACGCCTGAGGACCCGGACCGCGTCCGGTGCGTCACCTAACCCGTCCAGAACGGTCAAACCGTCGGCACCGACCGAGCCACCGAGCCCGTCGAGCAGTTCGCGGGTCAGCCCGAGCGCGACCACGGTCGGGCGGGTTCTGAGCTCATCGACGACGACAATCGGCACGCCGCCCATCTTGGCAGCCCTGGCGGCGCGCCGTAAGCATCGCCGAAATGCAACAACCCCGGCCCGCCGGGTGCGGCGGACCGGGGCTGGGTGGTGCAGCTGGTCGACTATTCGACGACGGACTTCAATGCATTTCCGAGCGCGGTGGCCTCATCGGGCGTCATCTCGACGACCAGTCGGCCCCCACCCTCGAGGGGAACACGCATGACGATGCCGCGCCCCTCTTTGGTGACTTCCAGCGGTCCGTCACCAGTCCGCGGCTTCATGGCCGCCATTGATGCCTCCTCCGGTGAGCGCGATCTGCGCCCGCTCTGTCCTGCCGTAAGTTCGTGCTGTAACTTTCGCCACCCCGCTCGGGCGGCCTCGACCTCTAGTTTATTCTCCCGCACGCCGCCTCCGCATCAGCGCGCAGGGTGAAGGTAGCGTCGGGCGGCGTGACTGACGTGCTGAAAGTTGTCCCGACCGGTGCTGTGGTGACGATCACGTTCGATCGTCCGGACTCGTTGAATGCCCTCAATACGGACCTTCGACAAGATCTGCTCGCCACGCTGACCGACATCGCCGCCGACGATTCGGTCCGAGCCGTGGTGCTGACCGGGGCCGGTCGCGGCTTCTGCGTCGGCCACGATCTGGGTGAGCACCTCGACGCGCTGCGCGCCGGAGAGACGCTGCAGATGATCCTGGCCGAGCAGTACAACCCGATCGTGTTGGCGCTGGCGACCATGGGCAAGCCGGTGATCGCTGCCGTCAACGGCCCGGCCGCCGGCGCCGGAGCGGGCCTGGCGTTCGCCTGCGATCTGCGGCTGGCCAGCACCCGGGCGTCGTTCCTGCTCGCGTTCGCCAACGTCGGCCTGGGGCTGGACAGTGGCACGTCGTGGACGCTGCCCCGTCTGATCGGTGGTGCTCGCGCCCGCGCACTGTCGCTACTCGCCGAGCCGGTCGCGGCCGACGCGGCCCTCGAGATGGGCGCGGTCAACGCGGTGGTCGAACCCGAGCACCTGCTGCCCGCGGCGCTCGAACTCGCGCAGCGCCTGGCCGACGGACCCACCCTGGCCTTCGCCGGAATCAAGGCAGCCCTCGACTACGCGGCCGGCTCGTCGCTGGCCGATGCACTGGCCAACGAGGCTCACATCCAGGACGGACTCAGTCGCACCCTCGACCACCGGGCGGCCGTCGAGGCATTCGTGGCCAAGCAGAAACCGACCTTCACGGCGACGTAAGCGTGGCCGGCGGGCAGGCGCGGGTCGTTTCAGCGCGCGGCGATCACCGGGTTGCTCAGCGCCGGCAGGCCGGTGACCGTCGCACCGACCACGTCGCCGGGACTGAGCTTGACGGCCCCGGGCGTGCCGGTCGACAGGATGTCGCCCGGGTACCAGGGCATCACCGCACTGTGGAAACTGACCAGCAGGTGGGGCGAGAAGAGCATGTTGCGCACCGTGTTCGACACGACCACCTCGCCGTTGAGGATCGTGCTCACCTCGATCGAGTCGAGCGAGCCGTCGGCAGCGAGGATCTCGTCCAGTGGCACGATGCCCGGGCCGAAGGAGAAGAACCCGGGAAAGTTCTTGGCCCGGGTGAGATAGCGCGGGTTGACCTGCAGGATGTCCTCGGCCGTCTGATCGAGCACCGTGCACGCGCCCCACACACTGTCCAGCGCCGACTCGATCGGCACGTTGCGGCCCACCGCGCCGAAGATCAGCCCGAGTTCGGCCTCGGCCGTCACCCGCTGGCTCTGCGACGGCAGCTCGATCGCCTCGCCGGGACCGATGATCGTGTGATCGCCCTTGATGAAGGAGGCGGGCTCGCCCTGCGGTGCGCTCGCCCCGAGGTCGGCGGCGTGGGCCGAATAGTTGATCCCGATCCCCCAGATCTTTCGGGGGTGGCGATAGGGCGCAACGAACGTGGCGTCGTCCGGATCGCGGAAGCGGGCCGCTGGAGTGTCGGCCATCCGCTCCCGCAGCTCGTCGGGCGAGACCACCGACAGCACCGCCATGGCGTCTCCGGGCAGCGGGTGCGACAGCTGGGTGCACAGGATCAGGCCCCGCGCGTCGTCCAGTACTGCGGCGCAGGGCTCGTCGCTGACATTGGTGGTGACGCTAACCAGCTGCATGAGTGCTCCGGGGTGCTCGCGGTGCCCGAAAGCACGGCGGTTGGTGGTCGTTGACCATGCCGGTGGCCTGCATCAGCGCGTACGCCGTGGTCGGCCCGACGAACTTGAAACCGCGCTTCTTCAGCTCCTTGGCCAGCGCCGTGGACTCATCCGACACCGCCGGCACCGCGGTGATCGGTCCACGCCGACGCGGAGCGAAGGACCACAGCAGCTGGTCGAGGCCCTCGGGCACTGCATCGAGGATGCGTTGGGCGTTGTTGATGGTCGCATCGATCTTGGCCCGGTTACGCACGATGCCGGCATCGGCCAGCAGCCGGGTCCGGTCGTCGTCGTCGAACGCGGCGACGGTCGCGATGTCGAAGTCGGCGAAGGCGGCCCGGAAGGTCGGCCGCTTGCGCAGGATGATCAGCCAGGAGAGGCCGGACTGGAACGCCTCGAGACTCAGCCGCTCGAACATTTCCCGGTCGCCGTGCAGCGGGGTGCCCCACTCGTTGTCGTGATACTCGACGTACTCGGGTGCCGCGCCGGCCCAGGCGCAGCGTTGCCTCGGCCTACCAGCCACGGTCGAGCGGCTGGTCAGCGACCTCAGACGGCACCGGTTGTGACAACGACGGACTAGTGGCGGCCGAAGGTGTCGGGGCGGCCTCGGTGTGATTGCGGGCCTGCAGCCGGCTGATCTCCTCGTCCCGCAGCCGAATCTCGTCGGTCAACCGATCGAGCAGTAGGTCGGTCTCGGCGAATCGATAACCACGAAGCGCCACGGGAAGCCGCACACCGACGATGTCGGCCGGTTCGAGCTGCTCATCGCTGATCGCCCACGGCGCCTCGTCGCGGGCGGCGGGCGAGATTTGTTCCTGCGCGAGGAACAGCATTGCCAGCCCGTACAGTGCGCCGACGGCGACGATCGCCAGCAGGGCGTAGACCAGCAGCGTCACCACTCGACGATGGTGACATGGCCCGCCGACAATCGGTGCAGGCGGGTCCGAATCAGTCGGCCAGGTCCGCCAGCGCGGTAATGGTGGTTGGCGTGAACCGGACGAGGTATTCCCCCGGGACGGCATTGCGACGGCCGAACTGTTCGCCCGCCTCGAGGCCCATATAGCGAGCGCCGATGGCCGTGGCCCAAAGCAGTGACTCGGGTGGATTGTCGGCCAGCACCACGGTTCCGGTCATCGCGACGAACGAATAGGGCGCCGTTGCGTCATCGACGGTGATTGCCACCCGCGGGTCCCGCGCCAGATTGCGACCCTTCACCGTGTCGGCGCCGGTGTTGAACAAGAGGTCATCGCCGTCGAGGACGAACCACACGGGTGCAGCGTGCGGGCGGCCGTCGGCGCGGACGGTCGAGACGATCGCGGTACGGGTGCCGGCGCTCAGGAACGCCCGGCGCTGCTCATCGGTCATTGGAGTAGCCATCGGGCGACGGTAGCCGGTCAGGACCGACGCGCGAGGGCCTGATCGAGAGCGGCGAAGGCGTCCTCGACCCGGCTCACGCGGATCAGCCCGTCCAATGCGGCGGGTCGGACGAAGCCGCGGACGACCAATGCCTCGAGGAAATCCCAGAGCGGTCGATAGAACGAGCCGTCGTCGAGGACGATCACCGGCTTGGCGTGCATACCGAGAGATCCGGCCGTCCAGACCTCGAAGAGCTCCTCGAGCGTGCCGATACCGCCAGGTAACGCGATGAACGCATCGGCGGCATCGTCCATGACCCGCTTCCGTTCCCGCATCGTGTCGACGACGACGAGTGAGTCGGCGTCGGTGTCGGCGACCTCGAGCGGGACCAGATGCGCTGGGATGACGCCCAGCGTGTGCGCGCCACCGGTCCGCGCAGCCCGGGCGACCGCGCCCATCATCGACACCCGGCCACCACCGGAGACGAGTGAGTAACCACGCTCGGCAATGCCGGTACCGACCGCGGTGGCCAGCTCGATGAAGTGCGCCTCGATCGGCTCGGCCGACGAGCAGTAGACGCAGACGGCGGTCACCGATCACCGCTCTCTTCGGCCAGCGACTGGGCGGCCCGCTCCTCGGCGACCTCCTGCGAGGAACTTGCCCGGTTCGAAGCGGCGATGCGGGCCACTATCTCGCTGACGTCGTCGGACACGGTGATCAGGTCAAGGTCCGTCGCGCCGATCTTGCCATTGCCCAGCAGCGAGGACCGCATCCAGTCGAGGAGCCCGGACCAGTACGCGCTGCCCAGGAGGATGACCGGGAACCGGGTCACCTTGCGGGTCTGGACCAGCGTGAGCGCCTCGAAGAGCTCGTCCATGGTGCCGAAGCCCCCTGGCATGATCACGAACGCCTGCGCGTACTTGACGAACATCGTCTTGCGGGCGAAGAAGTAGCGGAAGGTGATACCAAGATCGACCCAGTCGTTGAGCCGCTGCTCGAACGGCAGCTCGATGCCCAGGCCGACCGATGTGCCGCCGGCCTCACTCGCCCCGCGGTTGACCGCCTCCATCGTCCCCGGGCCACCGCCGGTGATCACCGCATACCCCGCCCGGGCCAGCGCTCCCCCGAGTTCGCGCGCGGTGGCGTACTCGGGACTGTCGGGATGGGTGCGGGCCGAACCGAAGACGGACACTGCCGCCGGGAGGTCGGCCAGCAGGCCGAATCCTTCGACGAACTCGCTCTGAATGCGCAGGACCCGCCACGGATCGGTGTGCACGAACTCGAACGGGCCCTGCGAATCGAGCAGCCGCTGATCGGCGGTGCCGGGCCGGATCTGCGAGCGACGCTCAATGACCGGGCCGCGTCGCCGCTCGGGCGCCGCCTCGTTTGCAGCGGCGCCTCGTTGTGCAGCGGCGCCTCGTTGTGCAGCGGCGCCTCGTTGTCAGACATACGCACCTTTCAGAAAGCTGAGCAGCGCCGCCTCAGCCGCGGCAATCTGCTCGATCGCGACGTACTCGTCGCGGGTATGCGCGATCTCGGGATCGCCCGGACCGAAGTTGAGCGCCGGAATCCCGAGCCCGGTGAACCGGGCCACGTCCGTCCAGCCGAGTTTGGCCTGCGGCGCTGACCCGACCGATGCGACGAAGGCCTGCGCGAGGGGATTGTCGAGGCTGGGATCGGCCGCCGGCGCGAGGTCGACGACCTCGACCGCGAAGCCGTCGAAGAACTCGGTGACATACGCGCTGGCCTGGTCGGCGCTGCGGTCGGGCGCGAAGCGGAAGTTGACCGTGACCGTGCAGACGTCAGGGATGACGTTGCCCGCGACCCCACCGACGATCGCGACCGCGTTGAGTCCCTCGTGAAAGCGCAGCCCATCGATGACCGGCTCGCGGGCGCGGTAGTCGTTCAACCGGTTGAGGACGGGCGCGGCGGCCTGGATCGCGTTGACCCCACGCCAGGATCGCGCGCTGTGCGCGCGGGTACCCGTAGTGGTCACGGTGGCCCGCAGGGTGCCCTGGCAGCCGGCCTCGACCAACCCGGTTGTCGGCTCGAGCAGGATCGCCAGGTCGGCCGCCAATACGTCGGGACGCTCGCGGGCCAACCGGCCGAGTCCGTTGCGGACGGCCGCGACCTCTTCGCAGTCGTAGAACACCCAGCTCAGGTCGGCGGCCGGCTCGATCGCGCCGGTCGACACCAGATGGGCCAAGCGCAGGGCTACCGCGAGACCACTCTTCATGTCCGTGGTTCCGCAGCCCCACAGCCGGTCGCCATCCAGTCGCGACGGCAGGTTGCCGGCGATCGGCACCGTGTCGAGGTGACCGGCCAGCACAACCAGCCGGTCGTGGCGGCGCGCGGTCCGAGCCAGGACCACGTTGCCGTCGCGCTCGACCTCGAGCCCGGCGCAGCCGTGCAACGCCTCTTCGATCAGATCGGCGAGGGGCGCCTCATCGCCCGACACCGACTCGACGTCGACGAGCGCGGCGGTGAGGGCGACGCCATCGGCCGCGAGATCAAGCACCTAACGATCCTTGCACGTCAGGACGAGGTAATAGTGGACCGCGAGGGCCGCGGGAATCACCACCCGACGTCCCCGCGGGTCAGGCCTCTTTTCAGCTGAGCTGGTTACGCTGACCGGTGTGACACGACACGCCTGGGGATACGGCCTGGCCACCACCACTCTCGACGGCTCGGTCCTGGACACCTGGTATCCGCAGCCGGAACTGGGCGAGCCGGGCCCGGGTGATGGCGCTGCGCATGAGTTGTCGTCGCTGACCGGTGTGCACGAGGGCGCGGCCGAGCGGGGCGTGCTGCTCAAGGTCGTACTGACCCAGATCGACCTGGATGCGCCCCCCGCCGACGTCAGTGACGCCTACCTGCGGCTCCACCTGTTGTCGCACCGACTCGTCGCCCCGCACGGCGTCAACGTGGACTCGATCTTCAGTGTGCTGCCGAATGTGGTCTGGACGTCGGTCGGGCCCTGCCCGGTCGAGGGGTTCGAACTGACCCGGCTGGCGCTGCGGTCACACGGGCGGGTGCAGGTGTTCGGAGTCGACAAGTTCCCCCGGATGACCGACTACGTCGTTCCCAGCGGCGTGCGCATCGCCGATGCCGACCGGGTTCGGCTCGGTGCCCATCTGGCCGAGGGGACGACCGTCATGCACGAAGGGTTCGTCAACTTCAACGCCGGCACCCTCGGCCCGTCCATGGTCGAAGGCCGGATCTCGGCCGGTGTCGTGGTCGATGCCGGCTCCGACGTCGGCGGTGGGGCATCGATCATGGGCACCCTGTCCGGCGGCGGGAAAGAGGTCATCCGGATCGGCAAGGGCTGCCTGATCGGCGCCAACGCCGGCGTGGGCATCAGCCTGGGCGACGACTGCATCGTCGAGGCCGGCTGCTACGTCACCGCCGGCGCCAAGGTGCGGCTCTCGGACGGCAGTTCGGTGAAGGCGCTCGAACTCTCGGGCCGTCCGGGCCTGCAGTACTGGCGCAACAGCCTGACCGGTGCCCTCGAGGCTCGCACCCGCGACCTCGTGGGCGGCGGCACGGTGGAGCTGAACGCCGAGCTGCACGCGAACGACTAAGTACCCTCGATGAGTGCAAATCGGCGACTGGCGACGATCGCGGGAGCCATTGCGGCGCTGCTGGTCATCACCGCGGGAGTCGCACTGGGGGTACGAGAACTGATCCACGCGACCACGACGACAACGGTCTCGACGGCGTGCCACGTCGGCGAATACACGATCACCCCGGACCAGGCGTCGGTCGCCGCGACCATGGTCGGCGTCGTCATCACCCGGAACCTGCCCGAACGAGCGGCCGTGCTGGTCCTGGCGGCCGGGCTGCAAGAGAGCAAGCTGAGCAACCTGGCGTCCGGGGACGGTGATCGCGACTCGGTCGGTGTGCTGCAGCAGCGTCCGTCGCAAGGTTGGGGAACCATCGAGCAGCTCAGCGACCTGCACTACGCGACCGGCGCGTTCCTCGACGCGCTCGTCAAGCAGTCCGATTGGCAGACCAAGACGCTCGCCGACGCCATCCAGACCGTCCAGATCTCATCCGACGGCAGCCTCTACGCCAAGCACGAGCCCGAGGCGCAGGCCCTGGCCGATGCGCTGAGCGGCGCCAACCCGGCCGGCATCAGCTGCAGCTTCCCCAAGCCGACAGCCGTGGCCACCCCGCAGCAGGTCGCCGACGGGCTGAGCGCGGATCTGCCGGTGAACCCGCCGACCGTTGACGCGAGCCAGGGCTCGGTGACGGTTCCGGGCGCTTCGTGGGCGACGGCGGGCTGGCTGGTGGCCAATGCGAACCGGTACGGCATCGAATCGGTGAGCTACGCCCAGCGCACCTGGTCACGGACCAAGGGCTGGAAAGTGGACCAGGATGCCAGCAGTGGCGCTGTGACGGCCGTCTTGCACAAGCAGTAGCCGCTCAAGATTTAGCCAAGCCGCTCGTAGCTCGTGCGGAGCCTCGCAGCGACGCGAGCGTCAGCGAGCAAGCGAGGAGCGCAGCTCAATGATCAGGAGCGCAGCTTAACGATCAGGAGCGCACCTTAGTGATCAGCCGGTGGCAGGGCGGCTACGGGCGCCGGGTCCTTGTCGGTCTTGCCGACCTTCGCCGCGCCGCCGGGTGAGCCCAGCTCGTCGAAGAAGTCGACGTTGATCGCGGTGTAATCGCGCCACTTCTCAGGCAGGTCGTCCTCGTAGAAGATCGCCTCGACCGGGCAGACCGGTTCGCATGCCCCACAGTCGACACATTCGTCCGGGTGGATGTAGAGCATCCGCCCGCCCTCGTAGATGCAGTCGACAGGGCATTCCTCGATGCATGCCTTGTCGAGCACATCGACACATGGCTCGGCAATCACGTAGGTCACTGAAGGTCCTTCGGTCAACTCGGGGACGAAAACTGGTTAGCGAACTGACTGGCGCATCTAGTATGCCGCTCGTGCTCGAACGAATCTGGTTGGGGCGGCGAGTGGTGGTTCGGCGCGCCTGGCGGGGGGGCGCGAGCGACCTCATCGGCGAGCTGCGGACACTCGATGACCAGCGGGCGGTCGTTCGCACTCGTGACGGCCGCGACGTCGAGATCGAGCTGGCGAGCATCCGGGCCGCGCGGCTGGTCGAGGCCTCCACCCGCGACATCATCGACCTCGAGCGGGTCGCCGCGCGCGGGTGGCCGTCGATCGAGACCGTCGCCGCGCACGGCTGGCTACTGCGGGCCGACCACGGATTCAGCGCTCGCGCCAACTCGGTCCTGGCCCTGCACTCCCCCGATCCGAATCTGGCGAGCGCGCTGGCGACGAGCCGGGCCTGGTACGCCGACCGGCGATTGCCGCTGCTGATCGCGCTGCCGCTGCCGGCGCGTCGTGCCCTCGACCAGGCGCTGGCGCGGGCGGGCTGGACGATTGCCAACGACATCTCGATGATGATCTCGCGGACCGCTGACCAGATCTCGACCTCGGTCCCGGGGGTCGAGATCGCTACCGCCCCCGACCCCGCCTGGCTGGCGGGCTACCACCATCCGGCACCGTCGGCCGAAGTCGTCCGGGCTTTGCTCACGCGGCCCGAGCTTGTCGCGTTCGCGTCGGTCCGGCGTGACGGTCGGGTCGTCGCGATCGCCCGCGGCGTGGTCGATGAGGGCTGGCTCGGGCTGAGCGCGATCGAGGTCGCACCGGCGCACCGGCGGCAGGGATTGGCCGGTGCCCTGATCGGCTCGCTGTCGGCCTGGGCGACCTCGCTCGGCGCGACCCGCACCTACCTTCAGGTCGAGCGGGCCAACGCGGGTGCGATCGCGCTCTATCGTCGGCTCGGCTTCTGGGAGCACCACACGTACGTCTATCGCAGCGATCCGGAGCCGGTCGGGTCGAGCGAGCCCTACGATGGCTGACATGAGCACTCCGGAAAATCAGAAGTTGTTGGTCATCTCCTTCGATGACGTCCTCAAGGCGCAGGAACTTCTGCTGACCGTCGTCCGGCTGCAGAAGAACAACGAGCTGCAACTGCACGACGCGGTCATCATCCGGCGCGACGAGGACGGTACTTCGCACGTCGTCGAGACCACCGACATCACACCCGGCCGGGGCGCGCTCAGCGTCGGTATTTGGGGCCTGCTGTTCGGCACCCTCTTCGGTGGACCCATCGGCGGCCTGGTCGTCGGCGCGGCCAGCGCAGGTGGCGGCGCTCTGTACGCGAAGCTCGTCGACCACGGCATCAAGGACGAGACCGTGCACGAGCTGCGTACCCAGGTGCCCCCCGGTCGGACCGCGCTGGCGCTGCTGGTCAGCCACGTGTCGATCACCGACCTGCAGCTGGAGCTGGCCCGTTACCCCGGTGCCAGCCTGATCGAGTCCGATCTGCCGCCGGCCGCGATCGCCGCCGTCCAGGAAGCGCTCAAGGAAGCCAACCGGCCCCGGTTCAGCGACGCGCCGCCCCAGTAGGTGCGGGTGGGCCGGCCGACCCGGCGCCGAGCCGAATCGTCGGCAGCTGACGAATCACGCCGATGAAACCGGCCAGGGTACCGATGAAGAACAGCGCCAGTCCGACGTAGCCATCGGCGCCGCCACCCGGCACCAGAACGCTGCCGCTGCTGGTGTTGGTGAAGCCGAGGATGATCGCGGCCACCAGCCAGCCGGCCAATGGCAGCACGACGGCCCAGCGCCAGTCGACCATCATCCGCACCAGTGCGGGCAGCAAGTAATTGACGACGACGGCGGCGAGCACCGTCACCGGGAAGATGTGGCTGCCCACATAGAGCGGGATCAACAACACCTCGATCGCCGCCGAGAGAACGCCGACGAGCGTGTAGGCAGTGACGCCCAGCGCCGCGGCGCCTTTCGGCAACGCGGGCTCTGGGGCGCTCGCGCCTTCGCTCATGCGCCCACGCCGGCGAACAGATCGGTCTCGTGGCCGGCCGCGTCACGGGGTTGGCCGGGCTCACCGCGTACGAGCCGGTACTGCTCGACGCCGAGCAGGTCGGCACCACCGTACGTGTACGCCTGGAAGACGACGTCGTCATCGGCCAATTGCGTCCGGTACGCCCGCAGGGCGGCCACTTTGGCGTCCACCCAGGCCCGACCATCGACCGTCGTGGTGACGGTGTCGTCGTCGTCGCCGAACGGCAACTCGTCGACGCTCGTGGCTCCGAACGGCGATGGCGCGCCGGCGGCCTGCGCAGCCTCGACCAGCTTGCGCAGGACCGAGCGGCCGGTGGCGCTGTAGTAGACCTTCGGCACCACCCAGGCGTCAGCCCCTTCGGCGCTCCGATCAACCGCGGCAAGGGCCACCCGGTGGGCCATGATGTGGTCGGGGTGGCCGTATCCGCCGTGGTCGTTGTAGGTGACCAAGACCGTCGGCCGCACCTCGCGAATCACCTCGACCAGTGAATCGACGGCCTCGTCGAACCGCGCCGGATCGGTGCCGCAGCGCCAGAAAGACCGGGGGTCGTCGTTGCCGGCCGTGCCCATCATGCCGCTGTCGCGCCAACGGCCGGCGCCGCCGAGGAAGCGGTGATCGGTGACCCCGAGCAGGGCCATCGCGGTCTTCAGTTCGCTGATCCGGTAGCCGCCGAGTTGATCCGCCCGCTCAGCCGCCAAGCCGGCGTACTGCGCCTCGAGCACCTCGCCGAGCTCACCCAGGGTGCAGGTGACCAGGGTGACCTGGGCGCCCTCGGCAACGTAGCGGGCCATGGTGGCCGCGTTGTTGATCGACTCGTCGTCCGGGTGAGCGTGGACCAGCAGCAGTCGTCGATCGACTCTCACGCGAGGCAGCCTACGTCGTTGGCGTCAGCGTCAGTTCCTGGCCCGCTTCGAGTGGGCTCGAGTCCGAGCGCACCGCGCCCGCGAGCTCGTCCGCGGTGACGTTGAGCGGATGGTGGCAGGCGGCGAGATGTCCTTCGGGGTACTGGGCCAAGGGTGGCTCGACCTCTCGGCACAGATCAGTCGCGTACGGGCAGCGGGTGTTGAAGCGACAGCCCGGGGGTGGATTGATCGGGCTCGGCAGCTCGCCCCGCGCCACGTTCGCCCCATGCTGGCGCACCCGATCCGGATCGGGGATCGGGATCGCGTCGAGCAGGCTCGCGGTGTAAGGGTGCTTGGGGCTCTTGTAGAGCGTGTCGGCCGGGGACAACTCCACGATCTTGCCGAGATACATGACCGCGATCCGGTCCGAGACGTGCCGGACCACGCTCAGGTCGTGGGCGACGAAGATGTAGGACAGCCCCAGATCGTCCTGCAGATCATCGAGCAGGTTGACCACCTGAGCCTGCACCGACACGTCGAGCGCCGAAACCGGCTCGTCCAGAATGATCAATTTCGGGCTCGGCGCCGAGCGCGCGGGCGATACCGATCCGTTGGCGCTGGCCGCCCGAGAACTCGTGCGGGTAGCGCTGGGCGTGGCTGGGATCCAGGCCCACCTGCTCGCAGCAGCTTCGAGCACATCGGCCTTGCGGGTACGCGCCGCGCCGCCGCGCAGTCGTACCGCCGCTCCGACGATCTGCCCGACCCGCTTGCGCGGGTTCAACGAGGTCTGCGGATCCTGGAAGACCATCTGGACCTGACGACGGAAGTCCCGCAGGCCCCGGTTGGACTTGCTGACCAGATCCTCGCCCCGAAAGCGCAGGCCGCCCCCGGTCGGCTTGTTGAGCCGGATCAAGGTGCGGGCAAGCGTCGTCTTGCCGCAGCCCGACTCGCCGACCAGGCCGAGCGTCTCGCCCTGGTAGAGCGTGAACGTCACATCGTCGACGGCCCGCACGAATCGCTTGGTGCCGCCGAAGCCGCCGGTGCGGATCGGGAACCACACCCGAAGATGCTCGAGCTCCAGCAGCGGCACCGGCGCCGTGGGCGACACTGTCGCGGGTGCCACCGGCTGCGCTGCGGAAGCCAGGGGTTCGGCCGACATCGGGCCGAGACTCGGTTCGGTCACGTCCGGCTCCCGGTCAGCGTGGTTGGCAGGCCGATCGCGCCGTCGACGAGACGCAGGCTGCGCTTCTCCGAAAGTGAGAGCAGGCAGCGATCAGTGTGCCCGCTGCCGGGCTCGGCTCTCACGCAGTTCCGGCTCGACCTCGCAGCCCGGTCGGCGGTGCGGACAGCGCTCGATGAAGTGACAGCCCGTCGGCGGATTGAGCAGCGACGGCGGTGCGCCCTGGATGGTCGGCAGTCGGGTCCGGTCGGGCCAGGTCGACTCGCGGCACCGAATCCGAGCAGCCCCCAGCTATAGGGATGCAGCGGATCCTTGAATAGTTCGTGGACGTCCGCCTGTTCGACGACCCGGCCGGCGTACATGACGACGACCCGCGACGCAACCTCGGCCACGACCCCAAGGTCGTGCGTGATCAGCAGGACGGCGACGCCCGTCTCAGCACGAAGCTCTTCGATCTCGCGCAGGATCTGGGCCTGGATCGTGACGTCGAGGGCGGTCGTCGGCTCGTCGGCGATCAGGATCTCGGGTGAACACGACAACGCCATGGCGATCATTACGCGTTGGCGCATGCCGCCGGAGAACTCGTGTGGGAAGGACCGGGCCCGCTCACGTGCGTGCGGGATCCCGACCCGATCGAGCAGGTCGACGGCCCGGGCCTGCGGCCGCCTTCTTGGTCACTTTTTCGTGGGCGCGGATCTGCTCGGCGATCTGGGCACCGACCCGGTACACCGGCGTCAGCGCGCTCATCGGGTCCTGGAAGATCATCGCGATCCGCGCGCCGCGGATCGATTGCAGCTCATCCTCCGACGCGCTGAGCAGCTCAGTCCGATCGGCCAGGGTCGCCGTACCGCGATGTCGGCGTTGTTCGATCGGGTGAGTCCCATCAGCGTCATCGCGGTGACCGATTTACCACAGCCGGACTCGCCGACGATCGAGCCAGCACCTCGCCGCGGCGCAGTTCGAAGGAGACGTCGTCGACAGCATGGACGAGACCCTGCTCGGTCCGAAATCCCACCTGCAGATGTTCGACGGTCAGCACCGTGCTCGCTCATGCCTGAGCCCCCCGGATGCGTGGATCCAGTACCGCGTACAGAACGTCGACCAATGCGTTCATCACAATCACGAAGCAGGCGCCCAACAGGGTCACGACCAGCACCGGCGGAACGTCGAGGGATCGCACTGACTGACCCGCGTACTGGCCGACGCCGTTGAGGTTGAAGACCTGCTCGATGATGAGGGTCGCACCGCCGATGACCGCGGCGAAGTCGAGGCCCCACAGCGAGATGATCGGGATCAGCGACACCCGCAGGACGTGCTTGATCAGAACCCGAGTCGGCGAGAGCCCCTTTGCGCGGGCGGTGCGGACGGCGTCCGTAGTCATCGATTCCAGCACGCCGGATCGAAGCACCTGGGCATAGACCCCGATATACAGGATCGCCAGCGAGAACCACGGCAGAACCAAGTGCTCGGCCCAGGACACCGGATCCTTCGTCAACGGACGTATGCCACCGAACGGGAATATCGAGGCCTTAAAGGCCAGCAGGTAGAGCAGCACCGCGCCGACGACGAAGGTCGGCGCCGAGATCCCGACGAAGCTCGCCGCCGTGATCACTCGGTCGGTGAACCTTCCTTCCCGCAGCGCTCCGATCACACCCAGGACGATGCCGACCACCATCCAGATGATGGCCGCGCCGATCGCCAGCGACAACGTGGCCGGTAGACCGCGCTCGATCTGACCCCAGACGCTGACATGCTGCGTGTACGACTGGATCTTGCCGTCGAGGACCTCTTTCATCGTCCGGTAGTACTGCACCCAGATCGGCTTGTTGAAGCCGTACTCCTGCGTGACATGCGCGATCGTCGCCTTCGTCGCGGTCCGGCCAGCCAACCGGAGCGCCGGATTGCCGTTCGGGATCGCGAAGAAGATGAGGAAGGTCAGCACGCTGACCGCGAAAAGCACCACGACGGCTGACGCGAGTCGTTTGAGGGCGAAGATCAACAAGCCCATGGTTAACGCTCCGCTCGGATGCGAGCCCGTGGGTCAAACGCTTGGCGCAGGCCGTCACCGAAGATGTTGACCGACAAAACGGTCACCACCAGCATGATGCCGGGCACCAGCGTCAGATGCGGGGCGCTCGTGATCAACTGCGTTCCGTCGGACAGCATCGTGCCCCACGACGCGTTCGGGGCCTGAACGCCGGCGCCCAGGAACGAAAGCCCAGCTTCGAGGACGATCGACTGCGCCAACTGAAGTGCGAAGAAGACGATCAGCGTTGAGAAGAGATTGGGCAGGATCTCGCTGACCATGATCCGCAACCGGCCATACCCCAGGATCCGGGCGGCGTCGACGAACTCACGTTCGCGCAGCGAGAGGACTTCACCGCGGATCGGGCGGGCAACGTAGGGGATATAGACCACGCCGATCACCAATGCCGGGATGAAGTTGGATCCGCCCTGAATATGGATCGGACCTATATTCAACCCGCCGACGGCGAGACTGACCCCCAGGGCCACCCCGAGCAGCAGAGCCGGATAGGCCCAGATCAGATCGAGCAGTCGCGAGATGATCGTGTCGACCCAGCCCCGGAAGAAGCCGGCCGAGATCCCCAAGATCATCGCCCCGATGATCGTGATGAGCGTGGCCAGCAGGCCGATTTCGAGTGAGTTGCGGCCACCGTAAAGGAGCCGCACCGCGACATCGCGGCCGTTGGGATCAGCCCCCAGCAGGAACTTCGTGTGCCACGTCGGACCGGTAGGGATGCCGGTCAGGCTGACGACATTCACGCTCTTGCCGTTGACCTTGATCACTTCGCTGATGTTGTTCGTATTCGGCCCGACGTGAGCGATGTCGCTCGAATAGATCGGAGCGAGCAGACAGAGAATGACCACGATCAGGAAGACTGCTCCGAAAAATAGCGCCGTGTAGTTACGGCGCAGGCGGTGCAGCGCGAGCCGGAATGGACCAGTGCCCCCAGGTGCGCCCGCGCCGCTGATCGCGGCTAAGACGGCAGGCGCAGCGGTGGTGTCCGCCGAACCGGCGGACACCACCCCTAGCTGTTCATCAACCATCGATTGCTACTTCAGCGAGATCGTCGAGAACTCCAGGTAGGCCACCGGATTGAAGACCGCGTCGGCGAAGTCAACTCGGTTCGACATGAACTTCGGTGCCGTGTCGTAACCGAACGACACGGTGTAACCCTGGTCGGCGACGTACTTGTCCAGCGTGGTCCAGGCCGCGGCCGAAGACTGCAACTGCGACGCCGGCTGAGCGGTCAGGGTAGCCAACTGGCTCTCGATCTTCGGGTCGTCAACATTGCCGAAGTTCTCGTTGTTGGTCGCCTGAATGCCGGCCTTCGACAGAAGCAGGTAGAAGTCCGACGGGTTCGGGAAGTCCTGCGACCAGTCAGCGAAACCAGTCTGAGCGTTCTGGCTCTGGTTACCGATGGTCTGGAAGTACACCGAGTCCTGGATGACCTTCAACGTTGCCTTGAAACCCAGCTGGTTGAGCAGGTCGGTGTAGTAGGACATGTACTCCTGGCGCGGACTACGGGTCTCACTCCAGACCGTCACCGCTGTACCGGCGAGGCCGGCCGAGGCGATCATGGCCTTGGCCTTGGCCACAGTTGCAGCCGAGGGCACCTGGGTCGGGTCACCGAAGGAGCAGGGACCGTCAGCGTGTCCGACAATCGTCGGCGGCAGGAAGTGGCAGCCCGGGGTCAGCGAGCCGCTCGAGAGTCGAGCGAGCGCCGTCCGGTCGACCGCCATGTTGACGGCGAGTCGAGCCTGCACGTTGTTGAACGGCGCAACCTGGGTGTTGAGGAAGAAGTAGTACACCGAGGCCAACGGCTCCTGGGTGTAGCGATCCTTGGCCGTCGTCGTCACGTCGCTGAGGACCGAAGCCGGCAGCGTGTCACCTGGGTCGAACAGGTCGGCCTGGTTGGTCAGAACCTGCTGAGCCTCGGTGGTCGTGTTGCTGCTGATCGTCACGTCGACCTCATCGGCGAAGCCGGTGGGGATGCCGGGGATCTTGAATCCGGCGAACGACGGGTTGCGCACCAGCGTGTATGAGGCATTGGGCACGATGGTGCCGAACTTGTACGGTCCGATGCCAACGGGCGGCGTGTTGGACTCCACCGTCATCGGGGTCGTCTGTGGGATCGGGGCCGCGGCCATGAAGGCCAGGATGTTGTCGAACGCCCCGTAGGCCTGTGACAACGTGATCGTGATGGCGCCGGTGGAGTCATCGGTAACGATGCCGCTGATGCCGGTCGCCTTGCCCGAACCGTAGTCGTCGGCGCCCTTGATGTAGCCGGTGAAGAAGGACGAGCCACCCCAGCTGATCTTGATCGAACGCTCGATCGCGTAAGTGAAGTCCGACGCCTTGACCGGGGTGCCATCGGAGTACGTAAGCCCCGAACGCAGCTTCATCGTGTAGGTCAGGCCGTCACTTGACACGGTCGGCAGCGCGGTGACCAGGCCCGGGATCAGCACGGTGCCAGCGGTTCCCGACTTGAACGCGTACTGCAGGAGCGGTGTGTAGACCATATTGTCCGCCTCGAGCGCCTGCGTGGTGTAGCCGAATCCGGGGTCGAGGCTGTCGGGCGCCGTACCGCCGACAACCTTGATGGTGCCACCCGTCTTCTGCGTCGACGCGCTGCTGCTCGCACCCCCGCTCGCACTCGAGCTGGAGGATGACTTGCTGGACCCGCCACACGCACTGAGCGTGAGCGCAGCCGCGGCAGCAATGCCGACGGCAGCCAACCAAGCGTTACGACGCATTCGCATTCGCTTCCCTAAAATCAGTGGCACCTGAATGCCGATCCGAACTACTTTGATGACAGCGCTGACCACGTGGTCCGCAGCCGCCTTAGGTGCAGCACCCTAACCGAGCTGCATTACGAGGCCATCAACGACCCGACCGTCTGTTTCGGTCGATTCGAGCGCTATGCCCGGCTCTCGATCGCTCTGAGTTCCGAACGTTCGCGCATTGAGTTGTGATTAATACTTACCGCCTTGCTTTCACCGTGACAATTCCAAGGTGCGTTGGGGCGCGTTGGTCTCGACGCTATTACGAGCCGGCTACTACGAACGACGTCAGTGCCGGTTGAAGCCAGATTGTGATGGGGCCTTTATCGACTGGTCCCCACGGCCGCGACCGTGTTCAGCCGCCGCACCGCCTCGGCCAACACCTCGGGCCGTTTGCAGAATGCGAAGCGCACGAAGTGGTCGCCGGCCGACGAGTCGTAGAAGACGCCGCTGGGGATCGCCACGACTCGATGTTCGAGCGGTAGCCGGGCACAGTAATCGCGGCCGTCCTCATCGATTTCGACGGTCGCGAAGTAGGTCGCCTCAGGCACGATGACGTCGAGTCCGATGTCGGCCAGCCCGGCGCACAGCAGGTCGCGTTGGCTCTTCAGCGCAGCGGCCGCTCCGCGGAAGAACTCATCGGGCAGGTTGAGCGCGTCGGCCAGCGGCGCTTGGAACGGGCCCGCGTTGACATAGGTGAGGAATTGCTTCACCGACCGGACGGCAGCCATCAGCGGCGGCGATGCGCAGACCCAGCCGACCTTCCACCCGGTGACGCTGAAGGTCTTCCCGGCGCTCGAGATCGTGACGGTGCGATCCCGCATGCCGGGCAGGGTGGCGATCGGGACGTGCACGGCATCGAAGATCAGGTGTTCGTAGACCTCGTCGGTCACGACGATGAGGTCGTGGCGAATGGCGACTTCGGCAATCAGTTCGAGCTCGGCCCGGGTGAAGACCTTGCCGGTCGGGTTGTGCGGATTGTTGATCAGGATCAGCTTGGTCCTCGGCGTGATGGCCCGCTCGAGTTCGTCCGGATCGAAGATCCAGCGCTGCCCGTCGCGGACCAGCCGAACCACTTTGCGATGCCCGCGAGCTAGCGCGATGCTCGGCGCGTAGGAGTCGTAGAACGGCTCGAAGATGACGGCCTCGTCATCGTCGTCGACGAGCGCCATGATGGTGGCCGCGATCGCCTCGGTCGCGCCGGCGGTGATCAGCACCTCGGTCTCGGGGTCGAACTCCAACCCGTAGAACCGTCGCTGGTGTTCCGCCACCGCGCGGCGCAGCTTGGGCACCCCGAGTCCCGGCGGGTACTGGTTGTTCCCACCGGACGTGATCGCCCGGGCCACCGCCTCGAGCAGCTCGGGCGGACCGTCCGTATCGGGAAAGCCCTGCCCGAGGTTGATGCTGTCGGTGACCACGGCGAGGGCCGACATCTCGGCGAAGATCGTGGTGCCGAAGCTGCGCATCCGGTCGATGAGTGGGTCTGTCGTTGGCACGGCAGCCACCCTAGATCACCAGCAGAGAATGCCTACTGCGAGATCACGACCCGAGCGAGGCCTTGGCCCGGCGCCCGCGGGTCTTCTCCCGATCGGTCGCATTGAGGACGACCTTGCGGATCCGCACCGTGGCCGGCGTGACCTCGACGCACTCGTCGTCGCGGCAGAACTCCAGCGCCTGCTCCAGGGAAAGGGCCCGATGCGGGATGAGCGGCACCAGCACGTCGCTGGAGGACTGTCGCATATTCGTGAGCTTCTTCTCCTTCGTCGGGTTGACGTCCATGTCGTCCGCGCGCGAATTCTCGCCCACGATCATGCCCTCGTAGACCTCGGTGGTCGGGCCGACGAACATCGTCCCGCGCTCCTGAAGGTTCGACAGCGCGAAGCCCGTGGTGGCACCGCGACGGTCGGCGACAAGGGAGCCGGTGGGGCGGGTGCGGATCTCGCCGACCCACTGCTCATACCCCTCGTGGATGTGGTGCAGCAGCCCGGTGCCGCGTGTCTCGGTCAGGAACTCGGTCCGGAAACCGATCAGGCCACGGGCCGGGACGATGTACTCCATCCGGATCCATCCGGTGCCGTGGTCGACCATCTGCTCGAGACGACCCTTGCGCAGCGCGAGCAGCTGGATGATCACGCCCTGGTACTCGGACGGGATGTCGATGGTCAGGCGCTCCATCGGTTCGTGCACCTTGCCGTCGACCAGCTTGGTGACCACCTGGGGCTTACCGACCGTGATCTCGAAGCCCTCACGGCGCATGATCTCGACCAGGATGGCCAGCTGGAGCTCACCGCGGCCCTGGACCTCCCAGGTGTCGGGGCGCTCGGTGGGCAGCACCCGGATCGAGACGTTGCCGACCAGCTCGGCGTCGAGGCGGTTGATCACCTGCCGAGCGGTCAGCTTCTTGCCCGACTCCCCCGCTAGCGGTGAGGTGTTGATGCCGATGGTCATCGAGATGGACGGCTCGTCAATCGTGATGACCGGCAACGGAACGGGATTTTCGGGATCGGCCAGCGTCTCACCGATCGTGATCTCGGGGATGCCGGCGATCGCGATGATGTCACCGGGGCCGGCGGATTCGGCCGAGACGCGGTCGAGCGCGTGGGTCAGCAGCAGCTCGGTGATCTTGACCCGCTCGATGGTGCCGTCGGCGCGGCACCACGCGGCCTGCTGGCCCTTGCGGATGGTGCCGTTGTGTACGCGGCACAGCGCCAGCCGGCCGAGGTAGGGCGAGGCATCCAGGTTCGTGACGTGCGCCTGGAGCGGTGCGCCCTCGGTGTAGGTGGGGGGCGAGATCGCGGTGAGGATGGTCTCGAATAGCGGCTCGAGGTTCTCCTCCTCCGGCATCTCACCGTCGATCGGTCGCTTCAGCGAGGCCCGGCCGGCCTTGGCCGAGGCATAGACGATCGGGAACTCGATCTGGTGCTCGTCGGCGTCCAGATCCAGGAAGAGCTCGTAGGTCTCATCGACCACCTCGGCGATCCGCGCGTCCGGGCGGTCGACCTTATTGATGACCAGCACGACGGGCAGCTTGGATTCCAAAGCCTTGCGCAGCACGAAGCGAGTCTGCGGGAGCGGCCCCTCAGAGGCGTCCACCAGCAGCACCACACCGTCGACCATCGACAGTCCGCGCTCGACCTCACCGCCGAAGTCGGCGTGACCCGGGGTGTCGATGATGTTGATGGTGACCTTCTGGCCGTTGACACCGACGTGATCCACGGCCGTGTTCTTGGCCAGGATCGTGATGCCCTTTTCGCGCTCGAGGTCGTTTGAGTCCATCACGCGCTCGTTAACGTCACCGGTGTCGGCCTGATGCTTGGTGAAGGCGCCGGTCTGCCACAACATCGCGTCGACGAGCGTCGTCTTGCCATGGTCGACGTGCGCGACGATGGCCACGTTCCGCAGATCGCTGCGCAGGCTGGTCACCACAGGAAATACCCTCAGTCTCATAGATTTGATGGAACACACCGAGCTTACGGACACGCGGCAACCGTGCCGACCATTTGCGCTGCCGACGGGTAGCCGCCCGCCCCGGCCGGCGGGCGCCGAAAACCGGTCGAACCCGATGAAGTACGGTCGGGCCAGCCGCGGAGATGATCACCGAGGAAGGCCATGACGAGTTCAGCGCTAGGTCCGATTCCTATCCGCAAAAGCGATCCCGACGAACCGCTGCGTCGCTATCGGATCGGCGCGGTCGAGGTCTATCCGCTCCTGCAGTTCCACTACTTCATGGACCCGCTGCGGCTCTTCCCGTTCAGCGCGGACGACCCGATCGAGCCGAATACCTGGTGTTTTGACCCGCCGTACATGAAAGTCGGCTGGATGACGATCGACATCGGCGGCTTCCTGATCGTCGCCGGCGACCGGAAGGTGCTGGTCGATCTGGGGGTCGGTAACGGCAAGCCGCGCCCCAACCCGCACTTCGTCGACCGCGACGACGCGTGGCTCGCTCGGTTGGCCGAGGCGGGTGCCACCCCGGACGAGATCTCGACGGTCGTCTTCACCCACCTGCACGTCGATCATGTGGGCTATGCCACAAGCGCGACCGGCACGCGCCAGCGGCTGGCGACCCGACCTTCCCCCACGCCGAGCATCTGACCACGGAGGCGGAGCTGGCCTACTGGACCGGTTCGTCCGGCGCCGGGGACGCCCGCCTGGGCAATTACATTGCCGACACGATCACCCCTCTGCAGGAAGCGGGGCTGCTGCGTCTGGTGGAACCGGACCACGAGGTGGCGCCGGGTATCCGTCTCGTCCCCGCACCCGGTCACACACCGGGCAACGTCTGCGTCGAGGTGACGTCGCCGGATGACCGAGCGATCTTCACCGGCGACATGATCCATCACGCGATGCAGCTCGTCCGCCCGGAATGGAGCACCGACTTCTGCAGCAGCCCGCCCGATGCCGCCACGGCGCGCGAGGCCGTCCTGCGCGATGCGGCCGACACCGGCGCCGTGCTGTTCCCGGGTCACTTCCCCGATCTGGTGCCGGGCCGGGTACGCGTCGCTGCCGGCGGCGGCTATACCTATCACCCGCTGGCCGGCGAGGCCGTCTCGCGCTGATCCCGGCAAACGGGTGGCCGCGCACTCTCGCGTCGTCGTCACCGATCTCGTATTGTCAGACAGTCAGACTGCAGCCGTCCCTGACTACCACCAGCCCGACTTCGACTCGGGCCATCGACAGGAGTTCCCTTGACCGCATCCAGTAATTCACCCGTCGCCATCGTCACCGGTGCCGCCGGCGGTGTCGGCAGTGCCCTCGTCGACGTCTTGGTGCGCGATGGCTACCGCGTCATCGCCGAGGACATCGCGGACAAGGTGCAGGACCTGGCCCGCCCGGATCTGGTCGTGCCGTTCCAGGCCGACGTCACCGATCCGGGCGACCGCGGTCAAGGCCGTCGAACTGGCCAACAGCACCTTCGGTCGCCTCGACCTGCTCGTCAACAACGCGGCCCACTTCCTGCGTAAGAGCGTGCTGGATTCGACCGACGAGGACTTCAACCGGCTGGTCACCACCAACGTGTTCGGCGCCTTCACCCACGTCCGGGCAGCGATCCCGAGCCTGGCCGAGACGCAGGGCAGCATCATCAACCTGGCCTCGATCTCGGGCCTGGTCGGCTCGGCCAATCAGGCGCTGTACTCGATCACCAAGGGCGCGCTCGTCCAGCTGACCCGCCAGCTGGCCATCGAACTCGCGCCGCAGCGGATCCGGGTCAACGCGGTCGCTCCCGGCATGATCGACACCGACTTCGCCGCCAAGGGGACGCCGGGGGTCGACCCGAACCCAGAGGCGACCCGCGCCGAGGTCATCTCGCGGCACCCGCTGGGCCGGATCTCGAGTCCCGAGGATGTCGCCGAGGCGATCGGATTCCTCGTCTCGCCCAAGGCGATCGGCATTACCGGAGTGATCCTGAGCGTCGACGGCGGCTACGTCGCCGCGCTAAGGACTCGCACACGAACGCCAACGAAGCCGGCCCCCGCGGATGATCCGCAGGGGCCGGCTTCTTGCAGGTCTGACGTCGGATCTGCACTCAGGCGGTGACCAGCGCCTGATCGGCCGGATTCCAGACGACGGTGACCTGCGTGCCCGGCACTGCGTGCTGAGCGCTCGACGGGTTCAGCACCGCACAGCCGCGAGTCTCTGCGTCGTACTGGAGCTCGACCCGCCGCACGGTGCCGAGGAAACCGACGTTGGTCACCATCGCCGAGACCGAGTTCATGCCCGACGGCACCGCCGTACCCGGATCGAGGATGTCGACCCGCTCCGGGCGCACGATCAGCGCGCCCTTGCCCTCGGCGGCCATCGTCGTCGGCACGATCCACTTGCTGTCGCGCCACGAGTAGACCCCGCTGGCCGACGAGTTGCCCGCGAACACATTGGATTCGCCGAGGAACTCGGCCACGAAGCGGGTACCGGGATCGTGGTAGAGCTCGGCCGGTGACCCGATGCGCTCGATCTTGCCCTCGTTGAAGACCGCGATCCGGTCCGAGAGGAACATCGCCTCTTCCTGGTCGTGCGTGACGAACAGGAAGGTGAGCTGCAGTTCACGATGGATCCGCTTGATCTCGGCCTGCAGACCCTGACGCAGCTTGCGGTCAAGCGCACCGAGTGGCTCGTCCAGCAGCAGGACGCTGGGCGAGAAGACCACCGCGCGAGCAAGCGCGACGCGCTGCTGCTGACCGCCGGACAGCTCGTTCGGCTTGCGGTTCTCGCGGCCTTCGAGGTCGACGAGCGCGAGCACGTCGCCGACCAGTTTGCGAATCTCGGCCGAACTCTTCTTGCGTTGCTTGAGCGGGAACGCGATGTTCTCGGCGACCGTCATGTGCGGGAACAGCGCGTAGTTCTGAAAGACCATGCCGAAGTTGCGCTTGTGCGGCGCGACCGGCGAGATGTCTTTGCCGTTGAGGTTGATCTGGCCGGAAGTCACGTCGACGAAGCCGGCGATCATGTTCAGCGTCGTCGTCTTGCCCGACCCACTCGGTCCGAGCAGCGTGATGAACTCACCGGGCGCAATCGTGATGTTCGCGTGGTCCACCGCTAGTGGTTGGTCGGCTCCGTAGCGCTTGCACAGATCCACCAGCTGGATCTCGGCGCCGTGCGTCTGGGTTGAGGTCACTTGGACACATTCACTTTCTTCTTACGAGTGGCGAAGAGTTGGCCGGAGAGAATCACGATGCTGACGACGATGACGATGATCGTCGCCGCCGCCGAGATGGTCGGGTCGATCTCGAGCGCGACGCTGTCATACATCTGGACGGACAGCGTCTTGAGCGTCGGACCCTGGAGCAGCAAGGCGATGATGAATTCGTCGAACGCTGATACGAACGCCAGCAGCGCGGCGGCGAGGATGCCGGGCAGCACCAGCGGGAAGGTGATCTTGACGAACACCTTCATCGGGGACGCACCCAGGCTCAGGCCCGCGTCGCGCAGCCGCGAGTCATGCCCCTGTAGTCGCGCCATCACGGCGATGACGACGAACGGCAGAATGACCACGGTGTCCGCGAACACCAATCCGCGGAGGGTCCCGTTGAGCTGCAGCTTCAGGAACGTCCCGTAGATCGCGAGAGCGACGAGTACCTGCGGCACGATCAACGGCGCCAAAATGCCGGCGCTGAGCAAGCCGCGCACCCGAGCGCCCATCCGCATCAGCCCGAATGCCGCAGCCGTGCCGATGATCAGTGCCAACGGCGTGGAGATGAGGCAGACCTTGAACGACAGCTCGATGCTGTCGCGCCAGACCGGGTCATCGACCAGGTTGCGGTACCAACGGTCCGACCAGCCGGGCGGCGGGAAGGCGAAGGTCTCGGCGTTGGAGAAGCTCATCGGGATCAGGATCAGTGTCGGCGCCACCAGGACGATCCCGGTGAACACCACGATCGCCCACAGGAACCAGCCGGGGCGGTTGCGACGGTTCACGCCGCATCACCCGCCTGGACGGTGGCGGCGCCGGCGCCGACAGCGCCACCGGCCGACACCCGCGTGCCCCGGCCCCGGGCGAACCGGGCGCCGAGTCCCAGCACGAGCAACGTCACGACCAGGATGAAGACACCCAGCGCGCCGGCTCCGCCGAAGTCGAGCAGCTGCGTCTTGATGATGATCAGCTGAGCGATCACCGCGTCCTGGGTCGTCCCCAGCAGCGCCGGCGTCAGGTAGAAGCCGAGCGAGAGGACGAACACCAGAGTCATGCCGGTCGTCACTCCGGGCAGCGACAACGGGAAGTAGACGCGCCGGAAGGCCGAGAAACGGCTGGCGCCGAGGCTCTCGGCCGCCGACAACAGATTGCGGTCGATCCCCTGCATCACCGAGTACATCGGCAACACCATGAACGGCAGCAGCACCTGGCCCATCGCGATGGTCACCGCGACCGGCGTGCCCTTGAGGACGACGTGGAAGATGTTGTCGACCGGTCCGTGGGCCTGGAGCAGCACGACCCAGGCGAAGCTTCGGGCCAAGTTACTGGTCCAGAGCGGCACCAGCACGACCGTGATCAGGATTGCTCGCGCCCGCGGCCCGACGATCGTCATCACGTACGCGTACGGGTACGCGAACAGGCCGGTGACGGCGGAGATGATCGCGCCGATGATCAGCGTCCGGATCAGGATCCGCACCGTGTAGCCGTCCGTGAACAACGTCTTGTAGTTGCCCAGGCCGATGAAGTGCTTCGTTCCGCCGGTGAGCGTCGGGTGCTCATTGATGCTCTGCCACACGATGCGCAGCAGCGGCAGGAAGAAGAGCAGCGTCAGACCGATCAGGGCCGGCGCCGCGAGGAGGAGTCCGGAGCGACGCAACCAGCGCCACGACCGGCCGAATACATCGGGCGAGGAGGACGGACCGGCGTCGACCGGTCCAACCCTCGGCGCTTCGAGAAGTTCTGCGTTAGCCGACATCTATAGCTACCTGCTTCATACCGCTCCCTGAGTCCGGTGAACGACCGCGTCGGGTTGGCCGTATCGTCGCTACTGAGGGCATGGACGTGTCAAGTGTTTCGATGCCGTCAGTCTCGATCGATACTTGCCGCCCCGATCGTCGGGCCGTTCTCATAGCCGCTTCATCCGTACTGCCAGAGCGCAACGCCGCCGAAAACAGCGGCAGCCGGGCCCACATTGCCATACCAACCTACAATTTGCCGCGACATTAGCCTAGGTGAGCGGCCACGGTCAACGGCCGGCTCATCGGCGCTGTCTGGTCGTCACCATATCGTCGGCAATGACGGCCGATTCATACATTTTGCGCTAGCGCAGACGGCCGTAGCCGACTCGGCGACGCTCGAACCGCCAGTGCTACGTTCCTCGATATGGCCTGATGCCGACGTACTTTGCCGGCAACTATGACCGCGGTGTCGATCCGAGAAGAGGATTGCAATGCCGAAGATGTCAGTGGCGAAATACATGGCCCTCGCCCTCGAGGAATACGGCGTCACGTCGGTGTTCTTCGTGCCGACGATGCTGAGCCGGATGCTGTACGAGATGGAGGAACACACCTCGATCTCGCGCATCATGACGCACGGCGAGAAGTCGGCGGCCTACATGGCCGACGGTTACGCCCGAGCCTCAGGCCATCTCGGCGTCTGCTTCGCGCAGAACGTGGGTGCGGCGAACCTGGCGGCCGGCCTGCGCGATCCCTTCCTGGCCCGCACACCGATGCTGGCGATGACGGGTGGACCGTTCGAGTGGAGCCGCGGCCGCCACTACTACCAAGAGATCGAGGACTTCCCGCTCTTCAAGAGCGTCACGAAGTTCAGCACTCAGGTCAACGATCCCGTGCACCTGCCGTCGATGCTCGCGCAGGCGGCGCGCTCGGCGACCACCGGCAAACCGGGCCCGACCCATCTCGAACTGGCCGGGCATTCGGCCGATGCATTCGAGTACGCCGAGATCGACGTCGAACTGCCAACGGACGGCCCGTACACGGTTCCGCGGGTGCGGGTGCAGCCTGACCCGGACGCGATCGCCGCCGCGCTCAAGGTCCTGCTCGCGGCGCAACGCCCGGTGATCGTCGCCGGCGGCGGCGTCCGGACGGCAGGGGCGTCAGCTGAACTCATCAGCCTCGCCGAGCGCCTCGGAATCCCGATCGCCACGTCGATGAACGCCAAGGCCACCGTTCCCGGCAACCACCCGCTCAACGTGGGCGTGCCCGGCCTGTATCCCCGGGCCAGCGCGAATCAGGTACTGGTCGAGGCCGACCTCGTCTTCTACGTCGGCAGCCAGACCGGCAGTCAGGTCTCGCTCACTTGGACGATCCCGAGCCGCGACACCCGGATCATTCAACTCGACCTCGACCCGGAGGAGTTCGGCCGCCACTACATGAACACGCTCGGCGTCCACGGCGATGCGAAGCTGGGGCTCGCCGCCATGCTCGCCGCCGTCGGTGACGCCGGCCCCGAAGCACGCGCGACCTGGGTCGCCCGCACGCAGGACCTGGGCCGGCGTTGGCACCAGGCGGTCGATGAGCAACTGAGTTCGGATGCGGTCCCGATGCGCCCGGAAAGGTTGTCGGCCGAGCTCACCCAGCATCTGCCCGAGAACGCCATCCTGATGTCGGACACCGGGCATTCGGGAATGTGGACGGCCGGATACGTCGACCTGAACTCGCCCGGCCAGGACTACCTGCGCGCCGCCGGTTCGCTGGGCTGGGGACTGCCGGCCGCGCTCGGTGCGCAGCTCGGGGCGCCCGGCAAACAGGTCGTGCTGTTCACCGGTGACGGTGGCGCCTACTACCACATCGGCGAGCTCGAGACGGCGGCCCGCTGGAACATCCCGGCCATCATCGTCATCAACAACAACGGCGCCCTCAACCAAGAGATCGGCATCTATTCCAAGGCCTACGGCGGCAGCCTGCACGGTCGCCACGGCGACCTCTGGCACTTCAACAACGTTGACTTCACCAAGGTCGCCGAGTCGATGGGCGTCACGGGGCTGGCGGTCAACAAGCCGTCGGAGTTCGCCGGTGCGCTCGAGCAGGCGGTAGCGACGAATGGACCGGTGGTGATCGACGTCCGCACCGATATCGGCGTCGGGGCACCGCGGGCGAGCGCCGAACGGGCCGCCGATTGATGCGCCGGCCGGCGAGCTAGGTTGTTCCCATGACAGAGCGGCTCCGCAAGCTCGAACCGACCGAGTTGACGCCGGCCCAGCGAGCCATTTATGACCAGTTCGGGCCCGGCGGCAATCGCGCCAGCGTCCCCGGGGCGATCCCGCTGATGGACGACGAGGGCCACCTCAATGGCCCACCCGGCATTTGGCTGCTGCATCCGCCCCTGGGCGAGGCGTTTCAGCAGTTGGGCCTGGTCTTTCGAGCCGGCCTGGAACTGACCCGCGCGGCCCAAGAGATCATGATCCTGGTCCACGCCCAGCGCTTGAGTGCGGCATTCGAGCGAGTCGCGCACGAGAGCGCCGCCGCGCGCGCCGGCGTAGCCGCGGCCGACATCGAAGCGCTGTCGGCCGGCCGCCCCGTCTCGTTCGCCGACCCCGAGCAGCAGGTGTGTTACGAGGTTGCCGTTGCCCTGATGGACCACGGCGGCCTGACCGATGCCGAGTATGCGCGCGCGGTCGGGCAGCTGGGCGAATCCCGCCTTCTCGAGGCGACCTCGCTGATCGGTTGGTACTACGTGGTCGCCCTGCAGCTGTCGGTCTTCGGGATCGTCCCCCCCGAATAGACCACCGGCATACTGTCGCCGACAGTCACCTTCTCGACCAGGGAGCGACTCGTGCCCGACGAGGTTCAATCGATCGACCCGGCCTCCGCTGTGGCTGCGCGCCCTGCCGGCCGAGTTCGGTCAGCTGCTGCGGGGCGCTATCGACGTACACGTGCACGGCCAGCCGGATCTCGGGCCCAGCCTGGTCAACCGGGGGTCCGACGTCGACGTCGCCAAGCTCGCACATGCGTACGGCATAGACGGCTGGGTGCTCAAGTCGCATCTGTGGTTGACAACCGACCGCGCCCGGCTCATCCAAGAACAATTGGCCGGGCTCGACTTCGACATTTACGGCAGCGTCACCCTCAATCCGGTTATGGGTGGCCTCCAATCGACCATCGTCGAGTTGGCGGCCGCCCACGGCGCCCGGGTCGTCTTCCTGCCCACCTGGGGTGCGGCGGCGGACATCGCCCGTAATGGCTACATCGCCGAGAAGCTCCGCGGGATCGCACCCTCATTCGACGCCTTCGCGGCCCGCAACGCGATCTCGATCCTCGATGCCAACGGCCGATTGAGTGGGGCCGCCGTCGACGTGATCGATGCCTGTCATCAGCTCGGATTGTCGCTCGCCACCGGCCACTGCGCGCTGGCCGAGAGCCTGGCGGTGGCGCAATACTGCGCCGGCCGGCAGCCCGTATTGATCACGCACCCGATCCACTTCATCCAGGCGCCGGGTGACCTGCGTCAGTTCACCGAGCTCGGCGCGTTCATCGAGTTCTGCAACTCACCGATCCTGCATCCGGATGCCCACATCAAGGTTCGCGACGTGCACGAGTTGCTGGGCGAGATCGGCGTCGATCAAGTCGTTCTCTCCACCGACGTGTTCTCGCGCTGGGTACCACCGGAACCGGAGACGCTGCGGATGTTCGCCGAGCAGTTGGCCTACCTGGGCTGGCAGCCGGAACAGCTGCACACCATGCTGGCCGTCAATCCGCGTCGGTACCTCGGGCTACCGCCAATGACGCAATAGGGCCGAGCTCGCTCAGCGCGCTTATGACCGCCACTCGTCCGATCCCAGGAAGCGGTCCGGATCATCGCCGCGCAGGCTGGCCCGGAACCCCGCGACCAGATCGTGCGGCGCGCCCATCGCGATCGCGCTGGCCTGATCGAGGCGCTTGAACTGCTCGTTGTCCAGCGTGATGTCGAGCGCCGCGATCTGTTCCTCGAGCTGGGCGACGGTCCGAGGTCCGATGATCGGAATCGACGGATTGCCCGACCGCAGGCCGAGTTCGCGCAGCCACGCGAGCGAGACCTGCGTCGGCGTCGCGCCGATCTCGTCGGCGATCGCGATGACCGTGTCGACCGTGGCCACCTTCTCGGGCGTGCTCTCGGTATGGATCCGCCGCTTCTGACCCAGCCGGCCGGTCTCGCCGCGTCGGTACTTGCCGGTGAGGAGGCCACCCGCCAGCGGCGACCACATCGTGATGCCCAAGCCCAGCGAGTTCGCCATCGGCAGCAACTCGCGATCGCCCGACCGTTCGGCCAGGCTGTACTCGATCTGGATACCGCCGAGCGGCGCCCAACCGCGGAAGTCGGCCAGTGTCGCCGCTCGGGCGACCAGCCACGCGGGGAAGTTGGACAGACCGATATGCAGCACCTTGCCTGAGGTCACCAAGTCATCGAAGCCCCGCATGATCTCATCGAGCGGAGTGATCGCATCCGGCATGTGCACCCAGTAGATATCGATGTAGTCGGTGCCGAGGCGCTCGAGGCTATCCTCGACCGAGAGCATCATGTTCTTGCGCGAATTGCCGCGCCGCTGCATGTCGGGATCGGCGAACGCGCTGCCCGTGAACTTGGTGGCCACGACGAAGTGGTCGCGCTCCGCGGCGATGACCTCGGCCATGAACTTCTCGGACTGGCCGTGATTGTAGGAGTCGGCGCCGTCGATCAGCGTCCCGCCGGCCTCGGCGAACGTCTCGATGATCTTCGGGGCCTCGTCGAGGTCCGAGCCGGCGGCGAACACGGTGCCGAAGTTGCCCGTACCGAGGGCGTATTCCGAGATACGAAGCCCGGTTCGGCGCCCAAAGGTGGTGTAGCGCATGGGCATGGACTTCCCCTTTTATATTCGCGATTAGCTGCGTTCGGATGCTAGCAGCGGGTCTTGGACGGACGGTCGCAGTACGATCATCGTCACGCCATCCCCGGTACGCTCGTCCGTTGTCGCGAGTCGGCCGGGCGCCTCGGCCAGTGAGATCCGATGGGTGATCAATGACTGGGGCGTCAGCCGTCCGTCGGCAATCTCGGCCAGCATCGGACCGTAGGCGCGGGCCGCCATGCCGTGGCTGCCGATGACTTCCAACTCCCAGCCGATGACGCGGCTCATCGGCAGCGCGGGGTCCGTGTCGTCGCCGAGCAACAAGCCGATCTGAACGTGACGACCCCGTTTGCGCAGGCTCATTATCGAACTGCGGGTCGTCGCCGCCTGGCCGAGCGCCTCGATCGACAGTTGAGCGCCTCCGCCGGTCAGGTCGTGGACGGCACCGGCGACGTCGGCCTCACCCACCGAGGCCGCGTCGACCGTCGCTACCGCACCGAGCGAGCGGGCCAGCTCGCGTGCGGCCGGCGCGGTGTCCACGGCGATGACCCGGGCACCGTGCGCCGCCGCGATCATGACCGCGGACAAGCCCACTCCCCCGCAGCCGTGCACGACGACCCAGTCCTCGGCCGCCACCCGGCCGTGCTCGACCACTGCCCGGTACGCCGTGCTGAACCGGCAACCAAGGCTGGCCGCAGTCTCGAACTCCATGTCTGGAGGGAGCCGGACCAGGTTCACGTCGGCCCGCTCGATCGCCACCAACTCGGCAAACGAGCCCCAGTGGGTGAAGCCGGGCTGGAACTGGTCGTCGCACACCTGTTGCTCACCGCGCCGGCAGCTGGCGCACCGGCCGCACGCGCAGACGAACGGAACGGTGACCGCGTCACCGATCCGCCAACCGCGCACCGCGGATCCGACCTCTGCGATCACCCCGGCGAACTCGTGCCCGGGGACGTGCGGCAGCGTGATGTCCGGATCGTGGCCCATCCAGCCGTGCCAGTCGCTTCGGCACAGGCCGGTCGCGGCGACCTCGATGACGGCACCGTCCGGCGGGCACCGCGGGTCGGTGACCGTGACCAGCTCCGGTAGCCGACGAAAACGGTCGTACCGTACTGCCTGCATGTCGCTCCCCCCGTCGGCCCACGAGGAGTATCCCGTCAGACGGGGTAAAGGTCTGAGCCGTCCTCGACCTTCAGCTGTACCCGCAACTCGGCCAGGCTGCGCGCGATCAACCGCGAGACCTGCATCTGGGAAACCCCGACGATCTCGGCGATCTCGGTCTGCGTCTTGCCGCTCACGAACCGGAGCATCAACACGATTCGCTCGCGCTCGGGCAACGCTGCCAGCGCAGGACGCAACACGGCCCGCATCTCGACGTTCTCCAGTCCGGAGTCGGTGGTCGCCAGTACGCCCTGTCCGCCGCCGTTCTCTGGATCGGTCAACGCCTCGATCGGCACGCCGGTGTAGCCGTGCGCGATGTCGAGGGCCTCGATAATCAGATCCTGGGTGACCCCGGTGTGTTCGGCGAGTTCGACCACGGTCGGGGAACGGTGAAGCTGCTGGCTCAGGTCGGCCCGTGCCCGTGCGATCGTCGACTGCAGCTCTTGGGCCCGCCGCGGGACGTGCAACAACCAACCGGTGTCGCGAAAGTGCCGCCGAATCTCGCCCACGACGGTCGGGGCGGCATAGGAGGCGAACTCGACTCCGCGTTCGGGATCGAAGCGGTCGATCGCCTTGATCAGCCCGATCGCACCGACCTGTACGAGGTCGTCGAGCGGGATGTTGCGGTTGGCGAATCGCCGGGCCAGGTAGGTGACCAGCGGCATGTGCTGTTCAGTGAGCTTCTCGCGCAGCAGCTGCGCTTCCCGGCTGCCGGGTTCGGCGTTGCGCAGTGCGACGATCGATTCGATGACCTCGCTGCCGCGGCTGCTGGTAGTTGCGTTCTCAGCCGTCACGGTCGGTCGACCACCCGCAGCTTCGTAAAGGTGATCGCGAGCGCGTGTCCGTTCGTCGACACGTGGGCGTCATCCGACAGCGCGGCCAGGACGGTCCAGGACAGGTGGTCTCGATCGAGCTGGACCGTCGTCGTGGTGGCTATATCGACCGAGGCGAGGAAGCGTCCCTGGGTCAGCCGGAAACGGACATCGATCCACGGCTGGGACGGATCCACGTACGGCAGGACGAGCGCACAGGCCTCATTGACCGACATCTGAACGTCTTCGATCTCATCGATGGTCAAGTCACACTGCACGGCGAGGGCGGTGGTGAGCGCGCGCAGCGCACCGACGTAGCGGCGGTTCGCCGGCACCCGCGCCGTCACCTCGTCCAAGTCGGTTTGGTTCCAATCGCTCGCCATTAGGTTTTCGGTGTCAGTGAGCACACGCTTCCATCTCCCTCATAAATCGTGAAATTCGACGTTCATTCCCTCAGGCCGCAACTGCTCGCGGCGCGGCACCGCTCCGAGGTGGCGACGGAGGTTGCGTCGGCGGTGACGACGGCGGTGATGCCGACGGTTGGGCGGCTGAAAGCGGGTTGGCGATGTCCTCGAGCGACCTCCGCTCGGCGTCGACACCCAGGAACCACGCCACCAATCCACCGACGATCATGATCGACGCACCGATCACGTACCCCCACGATAGCGGCGTACGGTCCGGGTGTGGGTTGTTGGCGCCGCCGATCAGGTGACCGAACAGGAATGGCGCGACCACGCCGCCGGCGCCCTGCGACAGGGCGAAGAAGAACGAGATCGCCTGCCCGCGGAGTTCGAGCGGGAAGATCTCGCTCACCGTCAGATAGGCCGACGACGCGCCGGCCGAGGCCAGGAAGAAGATGACGCACCAGAACGCGGTCTGAGTGCTCGCGTTGAGATAGCCGCCGTGGAACAGATAGGCCGACACGAGCAACAGCACGCCGGACGTCGCATAGGTGAACAGAATCATTCGCCGTCGGCCGATCGTGTCGAACAAGTGGCCGATCAGCAATGGGCCGGCCAGGTTGCCCAGCGCGAACGGGAAGAAGTAGTAGCTGGTGTCGGCCTTCGAAACACCATAGAAGTGCTGCAGGACCAGCGCGTAGGTGAAGAAGATCGCGTTATACAGGAACGCCTGAGTCACCATCATGGTGAAACCGAGAATCGACCGAGACGGGTACTGACCGAAGAACACCCGCGCCATCTGTACGTATGACACCTGCTTGCTGGCGACCACCTCGAGCGCCTTGTCATCGGACACCGGGTCGAGCTTGAAGCCGTTGGCCTCGACCCGCTGCTCGATCTCTGCGACCGTCCGTTCGGCCTCTTCCTCGCGCCCGTGCGTCATCAGCCAGCGCGGGCTCTCGGGAATCGTTCGGCGCAGGAAGATAATCGCCAGCCCGATGGCCGGGCCGATGAAGAATCCGATCCGCCATCCGACACTCGACGGCACGTGGTCGGACAACAGGTAGAGGTTCGCCGCGGCCCCGAGGGCAGCGCCACCCCAGTACGTACCGTTAACCGCGATGTCGACCCGGCCGCGGTAGTGCGACGGGATCAGCTCGTCGATGGCTGAGTTGATTGCGGTGTACTCGCCGCCGATTCCGGTACCGGCGATGAACCGCAGGATCAACAGGGACCACAGGTTCCACGAGAAGCCGGCGAGGCCGCTGGCCACCAGATAAATGGCGAGCGTCAGGATGAAGAGCTTGCGCCGGCCCAGCCGATCCGTGATCCGGCCGAAGATCAGCGCCCCCGCAACCTCACCAGCAAGGTAGACACTGCCCACCGCGCCGACGGCTGCATTACTCAGACCCAGGGACGACTGGTAACCCGCCTGCGACACGATCTGGATCTCGAGACCGTCCAAGACCCACGAAACACCGAGGCCGACGACGATCAACCAGTGAAAGCGGGCCCACGGCAGCCGATCGAGGCGGGCCGGAACGAGACTGCGTACTGGCTGACCCGACTTCACCGCTGACTCGGCCATCTGTCACTCCTGGGCGAATGAGAGAGCGTACGGCCGTAGCCCGTCCGACGCTGAGGATGGCTTACCCGTGACCGGATGATGGCTAACTTCACCTACTGATCGGGCCGTCCGGGTACACCACCGCAGCCCGCGGGGCGACCGACCTAGGCGGAAGCCACCCGTCGACGGACGGCGCCATAGAGGCAGAACGACCAGAGCACGACGAAACCGAGCGCCCCGGCCATCCCGACCACGGTGGATGTGGGATCCCAGTGCGTGGGCAACGGGATCACGTCGACGGAGGTCGAGTCATAGATGGCCTTGTGAACTTCGCCGTCCTGCCAGCTGTAGACGCCGAGCAGGTTCTTCTCGACCAACTTGCCGTCCGCGCTCATGAAGGTGCCGCCCGTGACGCACACCTCTCCGCTGCAACTGTGCGAGGTCACCTGGTACAGGCCGAGCGTTCCCGGCGGCACGTTGTTCAGGTGGGTGGACAGTTTGTCGGTGCCGAACCCAAGCATGAGCGCACAAAGCACCGGCAGCACGAACCAGAACGCCAGCGCGACCGCCTGCGAAACCACGCGGGCCCAGCTACGCCGACCCAGCCCGGGCAGCGGCCACCGCAGGGAGCTCGTCACCGGCTGCGAGGTCACGTCAATCATGGTCGCATTTCACTCGCCGATGTCGCTGATCTCCCGCAGCCGGCGAAACGTCGATCCATGGAAGACGAGTGGTGCGATGTCGGGATAACTCCACAGCTGCTCGATCTGCAGCAAGGCGATGATGTGATCACCGGCCGGAACTTCCCGCACCAGTGTGGTGTCGAGCCACAGCGCCGAGCCGTGGACGAAGACGGCGCCCTCGGGCGTCGGTTCCCAGCTGATCGAGGCGAATCGGTCGGTACCCTTCGCGGCGAGGGCGCGGGCGACCGGGCCGTGTTCCTCGGCCAGCACGCTCAAGCCGAGGCGGGAAAGTTCGCGCAGCCGGGGCCAGGTCGTCGAGGTCAACGCGACGCCGACCGAAACGATCGGCGGGTCGATGGAGACGGAGGTGAACGAACTCGCAGCGATCCCGACCGGTTCGGCTCCGACCATCGCGGCGACCGCGGTAACGCCGCTCGGGAAGTTCGCGAACGCCGCGCGCAACACCTGCGGCGTGAGTTCGGCGGTCATCGGAGCAACTCGACTGGGACCAGCACGCCTCGACTCTATCCACGCCCGCCGCATTCAGTCACCCATCCCGCGGCTCACCCGTGTCACGATGTACGCATGGCGAAATGGCCCAACTGGCGCGAAGTCAAGAAGACACTCGACGATCCGGAGAAGCGCGAGGAGCTGCGCGCAAACCTGCAGCGTGGCGCTGAGAAGGGCCGAGACACGGCGTCGAAACGACTGGCCGGTCCAGCGGCCCACCTGCGCAACGTCGGAGCGCAATTCAAGTCAGCCCTCAACGATGACGATGGGGCGCGCCCCGACGCAGAGCCAGGACCCGGCGAGGCTCCGCCGGGTCCGCCGGCGCAGCCGTAGCGCCGGACGAGGTTTCTCCCATGAAGAGGGCTGCCCCATAACGAGAGACATCCCGGGGACGAACGACCAAAGGTCTGGTCCTGTCGAGCGACCGGTGGCAACGACACCATGCGAGCCAGCGCAAGCTCAACGCAGTGGCCACGGGGCTGGCCGATCTGATGGATCACCAGGCCAGCCGGCATCAGGACGAGAATCTGCGCCAGGACCTGATCGAGTTGCGGCTAGCCGTCGGCCGGGAAGATCGCGAGACCGCCAGCCATCACGACAAGCCGGCCGGTTAGCCCGTGGCGTCAGTCGCTAGACGTTGAAGCGGAACTCGACCACGTCGCCGTCGGCCATCACGTAGTCCTTGCCCTCGATCCGGACCCGGCCGCGGGATTTGGCCTCAGCCATCGAGCCGGCGGCGATCAGGTCCTCGTACGAGACGATCTCGGCCTTGATGAAACCACGCTCGAAGTCGGTGTGGATCACGCCCGCGGCCTGCGGAGCGGTCGCGCCCTGCTTGATCGTCCAGGCCCTGGCCTCCTTCGGCCCGGCGGTCAGGAAAGTATGCAGCCCGAGCGTCGCGAAACCCACTCGAGCCAACTGATCCAGGCCCGACTCGTCCTGCCCGATCGAGGCTAATAGCTCGCGGGCGTCCGCGGGCTCGAGCTCGCTGAGCTCGGCCTCGGTCTTGGCGTCGAGGAAGATCGCCTCGGCCGGGGCGACCAGCGCGCGCAGCTCGTCGGTAACCGTCTGATCGTCGATCTGATCCTGGTCGAGGTTGAACACGTAGATGAACGGCTTGGCGGTCAGCAGGGTGAGCTCGCGCAGCGGCTCGCGGTCAAGACCGGCGGCGAAGACCGTCTGTCCCTTATTGAGCACCGCTGCGGCCTGCTCCACCGCGGCCACCTGCGTCACCCGGTCCTTCTCGGTGCGCGAGAGCTTCTGCAGCCGGGGCAAGGCGTTCTCGATCGTCTGCAGGTCGGCCAGGATCAGTTCCGTGTTGATGGTCTCGATGTCGTCCTTGGGATCGACCGCCCCCTCGACGTGCACCACATCCGGGTCAGCGAAGGCCCGGATGACCTGGCAGATCGCGTCGGCCTCGCGAATATGGGCCAGGAACTTGTTACCAAGCCCGGCGCCCTCGCTGGCACCCTTGACGATGCCGGCAATGTCGACGAACGACACGGTGGCCGGGACGACGCGGGCTGCGTTATAGAGCTTGCCCAATACATCCAGCCGGGCATCGGGAACTCCGACAACCCCGACATTCGGCTCAATCGTTGCGAACGGATAATTGGCCGCCAGCACGTTATTGCGTGTCAACGCGTTGAACAGCGTCGACTTGCCGACGTTGGGAAGCCCTACGATTGCGATACTCAGCGCCACGAGCGGCCAGTCTACGGACGGCCGGGGCTCAGGTTGACCAATCGCCGGGCCGCCACCCGGTTCCCCGGCCCTCGCCAGGCCGGTGCGCGCGTCGCTCGCCGAAATTGTCGGGCCACGATGCAAGCATCGACCGCATGAACGTCACCGTGGTTCTCGTCGTGGTCGCTCTGGTCGTCCTGGCCCTCGCGCTGGGTGCCGTGATCGGCTGGCTGGCGTCGGCTCGGCGCACCGACGCCGAAGTGCAGGCCGGCCGGACCGAATCCACCCGGCTGCACGCGCTACTCGAGTCCGAGCGTCGCGCCGCGGCCGAGCGCGAGCAGCTGCGCAACCGTAGCGACCATCAGCTGCGCGAGGCCTTCGGCGGCATGGCGGCCGAGGCGCTCGCGCGCAACAGCGAGCAGTTGCTGGCGCTGGCCGAGTCGAAGCTCACCGGTGCCCGCACCGCCGCCGACAGCGACCTGGCTCAGCGCCAGCTGGCGATCGAGACAATGGTCGCTCCGATGCGCGAGTCGCTGCAGCGGGTCCAGGATCAGCTGCTCAGCGCCGAGCGAGGCCGAACCAACGCCGAATCGGCCCTGCGTGAGCACCTCGATGGGATGCGCGCCTCGTCGGAGCGGCTGCGCACCGAAACGGCACAGCTCGTTACCGCCCTGCGGGCCCCCCAGGTCCGCGGCCGGTGGGGCGAGCTGCAGCTCGAGCGAACGGTCGAGGCAGCAGGCATGGTCGAGCACGTCGACTTCGAGACACAGGTGAGCGCTACGGGCAGCGACGGCATCGTCCGGCCCGACCTGATCGTGCGCCTGATCGGCGGCAAGAATATCGTCGTCGACTCGAAGGTGGCGTTCAGCGCCTATCTCGAGGCGATGGAGACCACCGACGAACAAGTCCGGGCCGCCCGCTACAAGGCCCACGCACGGCACCTGCGAACCCATATCGACGCGCTCGCCGACAAGGCGTACTGGCAGCAGTTCACCCCGTCACCCGAATTCGTGGTCTGTTTCGTGCCGGCTGATGCGTTCCTGGACGCTGCGCTGCGCGAGGATCCGGCGCTGCTCGAGCACGGGTTTACCCGCAACGTCGTCGTCGCGACGCCGACCACCCTGATCGCCCTGCTGCGCACGATCGCCTACACCTGGCGCCAGGACGCGTTGGCCAGTAACGCGGCCGAGGTGCAGAAGCTCGGCAAGGAGCTGTACCAGCGGCTGTCGACCATGGGGTCACACATCGACAAGCTCGGCCGGTCACTCGGCGGTGCTGTGAGTTCCTACAACCAGGCCGTCTCCTCCCTCGAGAGCCGGGTGTTCGTATCGGCCCGCAAGATGAGCGAGTTGCACGTCACCGAGCCGGGCGCCTCGCTGCCCGCACCGGCACAGCTCACCGAGGTGCCGCGCGCGACCCAGGCCAGCGAGCTGATCGAACAGCGACTCATCTCGCTGCCGAAGTCCCGCCCGATCGTCGGGCAGACCACGCTCCTGCCGGAGGCATCAGGGGGCAGCTGACTGTCAAACCATGCCGCTCGGCGCCACTATCCGGCTACAGCGAGTGACGGCTCGTCCCTGGCAATTGCCTATGACGCCCGTACTCGGCGGGTTCGGCCCGGTAGTCTGGGGGTCGTAATATTCAGCGGCGAGTGAACGGAGCGTGCTTTGGCGGACGCCTGGTCGTCCAGTACGTCCTATCACTCCGGTCGCCGCGACGGGGATGGTGACGATGGCGTCACCGCCGGCACGCCCACCAGGGCCCGCAGCGCGGAGTCGGCCTACTCGCCGCGGGTGCCCTCGCGACCTCATCGGTCAGCCTATGAGGCGAGCGCTTCGCCTCGAGTCGCATCCGACGTTCCCTACCTGACCCGATCCCAGTCTCGGCGCATGGTCCGCCAACGCGGTCTGGCCGGCTGGGCGGCGCTGCTGGTCATGGTGGCGATCGCCGGCGTCGGCGGCGTCATCGACCTGATCAGTGGCACGAGCATCCGCGGCGGCTTCGACATCGCGCTGGTGATCGCCTCGATCGCCGCCATCGTGGTGGTGCGGCACCGCGACATGTTTCCGATCGTCGTTGCGCCGCCGATCCTGTACGTCCTCGCCTACGGCACGGTGCTCTACGTCCGCTCGGGCGGTCTGCACAACCGCAAGATCCTCACCGACTCGGCCGCGAACCTACTGGTCTACGGCTTCCCAGCCATCGCCGGCGCATCGGCCGCGGTACTGATCATCGCCGGCATCCGACTGGTGTTCGGCAAATAGCCGGCGAGCTACGGCCCGGGTGCTCAGCCCGTCTGCAGGTCGCGCGCTTCGAGGTCCTTGCGAAGCTCGCGCGGCAGGGCGAAGACCAACCGTTCCTCGGTGTGCGTGATCTCTTCGACCTCGCCGTAGCCCGCCTCGGCCAGCAACTCCAACACACCGCGCACCAAGATCTCGGGTACCGACGCGCCCGATGACACACCGACCGTCTCGACCCCGACGAGCCAGCTGGGATCGATGGCCGCGGCGTTCTCGACCAGATAACCGGCCGGACTGCCGGCCGCCTGGGCGACCTCGACCATCCGGACCGAGTTCGAGGAATTGGCCGAGCCGACGACCAGGAACAGGTCTACCTGCGGCGCGATGATCTTGACGGCCGCCTGCCGGTTCTGCGTGGCGTAGCAGATGTCGTCCGATGGCGGCGCCTGAAGTTGCGGGAAGCGAGCCTTGAGGGCCTCGACCGTCTGCATCGTCTCATCGACCGAAAGGGTGGTCTGCGAGAGCCAGATCAGCTTGCTCGGGTCCTCGACCTCGAGCGCCAGCGCGCCCTCGACCCCGTCGACGAGCTGGATCTGGTCGGGCGCCTCGCCGGTGGTGCCGACGACCTCTTCATGACCCTCGTGGCCGACCAGCAGGATGTGATGCCCGCTGCCGGCGAACCGACGGACCTCGTTGTGCACCTTGGTCACCAGTGGGCAGGTCGCGTCGATCGTGCGCAACTCGCGCTCGGCCGCTTCGACGTGCACGGACGGGGCGACCCCGTGGGCCGAGAAGACCACTGTGGCGCCGAGCGGTACCTCGCCGATCTCTTCGACGAAGATCGCGCCGCGGTCCTGCAGGGCCTGCACGACATGCAGGTTGTGCACGATCTGCCGCCGAACGTAGACCGGGCTGCCGTATCGATCCAGCGCCGCTTCCACTGCTTGAACGGCGCGGTCGACTCCGGCACAGTAGCCGCGCGGTGCGGCGAGCAGAACCCGCTTGGAAGCCATGCTGTAGATGGTACGGAAACTGCCGAGTGCACCGGGACGGCCCGCCCGGTGGGCGGCTGTTGGGCGGCACTGGTGGGCGGCACCGGTGGCCGGCACTGGTGGCCGGGCGCGCCGTCGGGCAGTCTTGAGGCATGGCACAACTTCCGGTACCCGTTCGGGCCGCTCTCGGACTCATCGCTTCCGTCGCCGACGCGATCAAGGATGGGCGCGGTCTGCCGGACGGCTTGGTCGAGGGGATCGCCGACAAGGCCCTCGAGCTGCCGGTACTTGCGGTCAGCACCGCGTTGCAGGCGTCACTGCGGGCCCAGCAGCGCTACGCGGCGCTGACCGTGCGCGGTGACGAGCTGCTCTCGCAACTACGCGGCGGGCCGCCGGAGGAGCCGCCGGCCTGGGCCCAGTTCGACGACGAGCCGGGACTGCCGCCCACCGAACCCCGGCCCAGCGAGCCGGTGCCCGCAGCCGAACCCGAGCTGCTCGTCGAGGCACCGATCGTGGCGTTGGTGGACCCGCCCGCAAAGCGGGCCGCCAAACGGGCACCGAGCAAGCGGCCGGCCACCAAGGTTGCGCCCGCGACGGTCACGCCGACGCCGATCAAGGCCCGCGCCGTCCCGTCCCCGCGAACCGGCCGGCCGTCGGCCTTCGACCGGATCGGCGGCGACCAACCCTGACCCGGCTCGAAACCTCACCGGAGGAGCCCGTCCCGGTCCGGGTCGTCGCCCAGAAGATCGGCCTGTGGATCGCCAAGCTCGGCGAGATCTGGGTCGAGGGGCAGATCGCCGAACTGCGCCGTCGGCCGGGTGTGCCGACCCAGTTCCTGGTGCTGCGCGACACCGACGCCAACATCTCCTTGAACGTGACCTGCGCCCGGGGCGCGCTGTCCGACGAGGTGCAGGAGGGCTCGCGCGTTGTTCTGCGGGCCCGACCGGACTTCTACATCGAGCGCGGGACGCTGAGCCTGCGGGCGAACGAGATCCGCCTCGTCGGACTGGGTGAGTTGCTGGCGACCCTCGAGCGGATCAAGCGGCTGCTGGCCGCCGAGGGGCTCTTCGCGGCCGACCGCAAGCGGGCCCTCCCGTTCCTGCCGACCAGGATCGGTCTGATCACCGGACGGGCCAGCGCGGCCGAACGCGATGTGGTCGAGAACGTCCGCAGGCGGCTGCCGGCGGCCCGGTTCCGGATCGAGAACGTTGCCGTGCAGGGACCATTGGCGGTCACCGAAGTCACCGAGGCGCTCGCCCGACTCGACGCCGACCCCGATGTCAGCGTGATCGTCATCGCGCGCGGCGGCGGCAGCGTCGAGGACCTGCTGCCGTTCAGCAACGAGACGTTGGTGCGGGCGGTGTCGGCGGCCCGGACGCCGGTGGTGAGTGCGATCGGCCACGAGACCGATACCCCGATCCTCGACCTGGTGGCCGACTTCGCGGCGTCGACGCCGACCGACGCGGCGAAACGAATCGTCCCCGACCTGGTGGCCGAGCTGGCGGCGATCGATGACTCGCGGCAGCGCGGCCGGCAGACCATCCGGCGCCGGGTGGCGGCCGAGACCGACCTGATCGCCGGTCTGCCGAGCCGGCTGCAGTCGGCGGTTCGAGGACGTCTGAGCCGAGATGCACGCGACACCGCCGAGTCGGCCGATCGGGCCCGGCGCCGAATCGCTGCGTTGCTGGCTGCCGCCACGAGCGAGCTGACCCATGTGCGGGCCCGCGTGCAGGCGTTGTCGCCGCAGGCCACCCTCGACCGGGGCTACGCGGTGCTGACCCGGTTGAGTGATTCGACGGTTGTCCGGGAGCCCGCGGAGGCATCCGGAACGCTACGGGTGCGGGTGGCACGCGGCGAATTCCAGGTCACCCCAATACCCTCTACAGCGTGACCGAAGAGCTGGGCTACGAAGCGGCTCGAGCCGAACTCGCCGACGTCGTCCGCCAGCTCGAGACCGGCGGGCAGTCGCTCGAGCAGTCGCTGGCGCTCTGGGAGCGCGGCGAGGAGCTGGCCGACATCTGCCAGCGCTGGCTGCAGGACGCTACCGCCCGGCTCGACACCGCCATCGCGAAACGCGAAACGGACGGTGTGACCGGAACGGACGCCGGCGAATCGTGACGTGGTCCGTCCGACCGGCCGACCGAGCTGCTGGGTGTAACCCATGTCTGCAAGGATGACGCCATTGGCCTCGACCGCGCCTCGACGGCGCCGAATGGAGCCCCCCTCATGACCGCGGACCCAGATATTCGCCGGATCGGGCTCCCGCCTGAACTCGCGGTCTCTCGCCAGGCCCCCGACCGCAACCTTGCCCTAGAGCTCGTACGGGTGACCGAGGCTGCGGCGATGGCCGCCGGAAAGTGGGTGGGCCGCGGCGACAAGAACGGCGGCGACGGCGCCGCGGTCGATGCCATGCGCAAGCTGATCGGCACCGTTTCGATGCGCGGCACCGTAGTCATCGGCGAGGGCGAGAAGGACAACGCGCCGATGCTCTACAACGGCGAGCAGGTGGGCGACGGCACCGGCCCCGAGTGTGACGTCGCGGTCGATCCGATCGACGGCACGACGATGATGGCCAAGGGCATGCCGAACTCGATCGCGGTCATCGCGGTCGCCGAGCGCGGCAGCATGTTCGATCCGTCCGCCGTCTTCTACATGGACAAGATCGCGACCGGCCCCGAGGCCGCAGACGTCATCGACATCACCGCACCGGTCGCCGAGAACATTCGCCAGGTCGCGCGGGCCAAGGGCAAGTCGGTCGAAGAGGTCACCGTCTGCATCCTGGACCGGCCGCGACATGAGCAGCTGGCCCAAGAGGTCCGGGCCGCCGGCGCGCGGATCCGTTTCATCCTCGACGGCGACGTGGCCGGGGCGATCTCGGCCGCGCGGGGCGGCAACGCTGACCTGCTGCTGGGCATCGGCGGGACGCCCGAAGGCATCATCACGGCCGCGGCGCTGATCTGCATGGGCGGCGGGATGCAGGCCAAGCTCGCGCCGCGCGACGACATCGAGCGGCAGAAGGCGGTCGACGCCGGCCACGACCTCGACCGGGTGCTGACCGCCACCGATTTGGTGACCGGCGAGGACATCTTCTTCGCCGCCACCGGCATTACCGACGGCGAACTGCTGCACGGCGTCCGCTACCGCCACGATTCGGTCCAGACCGAGTCGATCGTCATGCGCTCGAAGTCCGGCACGATCCGGGTGCTCGACTCGGTGCATCAACTCGGCAAGCTGCGGGCCTACTCAGCGGTCGACTTCGACCTGACCTAAGCAGAACTCCCCCGAACTGCTCACATCACCAGCTTCCCCCAAGGAGTCATCGTGCTGGTAGTCACGACCAACGACATCCCCGGCTGGGAGATCCAGCGCGTCTGCGGCGAAGTCTTCGGGCTCACCGTCCGATCGCGCAACGTGTTCTCGACCATCGGCGCCGGCTTCAAATCACTGGCCGGCGGCGAGCTGCGTGGGATGACCGAAAACCTGACCAACAGCCGCAACGAGGTCATGGGACGGATGCTCGAGGCCGCTCGCGCGCGAGGCGGCAATGCGGTGATCGCGATGCGCTTCGACACCTCCGAGATGGGTGACACCTGGACCGAGATCTGCGCTTACGGCACAGCCGTCGTGGCGATTCCGGTCACCGAGGCGGCCCGCCAGACCGCGGCCCAGCTGGGCTACGGCCAGCCGCAGCCGGCTCAGTCGCCCCCACCGGCCGGACCGACGCAGCCCGCGCAGCCGCCGCCCGGATTCCCGTACCAGCAGGAGCAGCGCTAACCCCGGATCGCTGGCGCCCGGTCCGGGCGAGTTGGATGGGTGACGACAAGCTGTCGTTGATCGAATGAGGAGAAGCCGCCCCATGGCCAGCGTTGAGGACTACCGGATCGAGAAGGACTCGATGGGCGAGGTGCGGGTTCCGGCCCGCGCCCTGTGGCGCGCGCAGACGCAGCGCGCCGTCGAGAACTTCCCAATCTCGGGTCAGCCGATCGAGCGTGAGTTGATCGCGGGCCTGGCCCTCATCAAGGGCGCGGGTGCCCGGGTACGGGCCGGGCGCGGTCTGCTCGATGCGGGCAAGGCCGAGGCGATCGCGGCGGCGGCGCTCGAAGTCGCGCGCGGCGACTGGGACGCCGAGTTCCCGATCGACGTCTTCCAGACTGGTTCGGGCACCTCGTCCAACATGAACGCGAACGAGGTCTTGGCCAGCCTCGCCGCGCAGCAACTGGGTTCGGCCGTGCATCCCAACGACGACGTGAACGACCCGCTGTCGTCCAATGACCAGTTCCCATCCGCGATCCACGTCGCCGCGACCAAGGCGGTCGTGACCGATCTGCGCCCCGCGCTCGGTCACCTCGCCGGCGCACTCGAGGCCAAGGCGGCCGAGTTCGCGGGCGTCGTAAAGTCCGGACGCACGCACCTGATGGACGCAACGCCGGTGACCCTGGGCCAGGAGTTCGCCGGTTATGCCGCGCAGATCCGCTACGGCATCGAGCGGTTGGACGCAGCGCTCCCCCGCGTCGCCGAACTGCCGCTAGGTGGCACGGCCGTCGGCACCGGGATCAACGCACCGGCGGGCTTTGCCGCCGAGGTGATCGAGATGCTGGCCGAGCAGACCGGGTTGCCGTTCACCGAGGCCCGCAACCACTTCGAGGCCCAGGGCGCCCGGGACGGGCTGGTCGAGCTGTCCGGCGCGCTGAAGACGATCGCGGTCGGCCTGAACAAGATCAGCAACGACATCCGTTGGATGGGATCCGGTCCGCGCACGGGTCTGTCCGAGATCTTCCTGCCCGACCTGCAGCCCGGTAGCTCGATCATGCCGGGCAAGGTCAATCCGGTGCTCTGCGAGGCGGTCTGCCAGGTCGTCGCCCAGGTCATCGGCAACGACGCCGCGGTGGCCTGGGCCGGTGCCGGCGGCAACTTCGAACTCAATGTGATGCTGCCGGTGATGGCGCGCAATGTGCTCGAGTCGATCCGGTTGATCGCCAACGTGTCGCTCGTCTTCGCCGACCGCTGCGTCTCGGGCATCGAGGCCAACGTCGAACGCTGCCTCGAGTACGCCGAGTCCTCACCCTCGATCGTCACCCCGCTCAACCACTACGTCGGCTACGACGAGGCGGCCAAGATCGCGAAGCAGGCACTGGCCGAGCGCAAGACGATCCGCGAGGTCGTGATCGAACGGGGTCATGTGTCCGCCGGCACGCTCACCGAGGCCAAGCTCGACGAGGTGCTCGACGTCCTGTCGATGACCCGTCCGGCCGGCTGACCGCGCGGTTGTGGCAATCTGACGCGCCTGTGGGCACGCAGATTGCCACAACCATGGTCAGGCGTGGCTAACCGATCGGAAGACCGTCGCTGGCCTTGAGCAGCAGGTTCGACGCGGCGCCGCCGGTCATCATCTTGATGTCGGCGTCGCTGTAACCGGCGTTGATGAGCTGGCGGATCACGCCGCGCATCGCGTTGACCGGCCGCTCGTTGAGCTTCTGTCCGGTGTCAGAGACCATGACGGTCTGGGACGGGCCGGCCGCCTTGATGTATTCCTGCAGCAGCTCGAAGGTGAAGCGACCGGCCTTACGCCCGAACGCGTCGCCGTACATGGTGACGGCATGTTCGATATAGACACCCTTGCGGGCCCACTCACCGGTCATCTCGACCGACGCGCCGACGATGAACGGCGGGTGGCTGCAGATGATGCGCTGGACGCCGACCCGCTGGGCCTCGTCGATCAGCAGGTTGAACTCGTTCGCCGGCAGATGCCCACCGCACAGGACGACATCGTGCTGGGCGATGAGCTCGCAGATATCGGTGACCTCGGGCTTGATCTTGCCGTTCTCATCGAGGATCGAGTTAGGCGTGTCAGCGCGCACGGTGATCGAGGCGACGACGAATCCCGGCCGTCCCTCAGCGTTCTCTTCGTGCACGTGCTGGACGTGGGCCGGCGACGACAGCGTCGGGAACCAGACCCAGCGCCCGCCCATGTTGAGGCAGAGGTCGACGGCGTAGGGGTTCAGCCCGCCGACCGACCAGTTCGTCGGAGTACCGGCGAAGACCTTGACCGGGATGTCACCCAGACCGGCCTCATCCGTGAGGGCCAGGACCTCGGGCAGCATCGAGTGGTGGTGCGACTTCACGACGATGGCGCGGTACTTCGCGTCGGCAACGTCACGCGCGAGTTCCATGATGCCCATCCGGCGCGGGAACGGCGACGGGAACGGGTGGGTGTGGGTGTCGATGGCGCCTTCGATCAGCTCCTCGACATGAGGCTCGTTCCAATCCTCAGGCAGTTCAGGTTGGTTTTCGCGAGTGGGAAATGAGACCGGCATGGGCACCTCTCTGGCGTCGAAGGAGGGCTGTTCGTAATCCAGTTGTAATCGTAGTGAGCACGAATTCGCCCAGTTCGGCGGGGCTTTATTGACGCTTTCGCCGGCCGATAGGGAACTGTGGCTCTGTCCGAATCTCTGGCGCGCGGAACGACTCGCGGGCGCGGAACGACTCGCGGGCGCGGTTCGGCGCTCAGCGACGATTCCCCGCGGTCACCGAACTCCAGCCGCCGCCTGATGATCCGGGCCGCTGCCGCCAACCTCGTCGTGCGCACGCTGACGATCACCGCCTTCGCGATCAGCGCCGCCGCCCACTTCGGCCTCGGGACCGAGCACCGTCCGTTCGCCGCGATCCCGGTGCGCTGGGACGGGGCGTACTACGCGGCGATCGCGGTCAACGGTTACCCGCACAGCCTGCCCATGGCCTCCGACACCGTCGCACCGAGCCCGGCCGCATTCTTTCCGCTCTTCCCGTTGCTCGCGCGGGCGATCATGACGCTGGGCCTGCCGTTCTGGTTCGCCGCGCTCGCGCTCGCGACGGTCTGCTCGACGGTCGCCGCCGCACTGATCGCGCTGGTGGTGCGTCGCTACGCCAACGAACGGGTTGCGCTGATCACGGCGGTGATCTGGACGTCGCTGCCGATGGCCGGAGTGCTGTCGGCGGCGTACTCCGAGGCGTTGTTCACGATGCTGGCCGCCGGTTGCCTGCTGGCCCTGCTCGATGAGCGGTGGATCGGCGCTGGTCTATTCGCGCTGCTGGCCGGCGCGACCCGTCCGACCGGAGCCGTCCTATCGCTGGTATGTCTGGTCGCTGCGATCATCGCGATCAAGCGGCGGCGCGACCTGCGCAGCCTGATCTCGGTCGCGCTCGCCCCGCTGGGAGTGTTTGCGTCCTGGGCCTGGATCGGCGCCAACGCTGGCCGCTGGGACGCCTGGTTCGTCACCGAATCGCAGGGATGGGGAGCGCACGTCGACGGCGGTCTCGACACGCTGCGGGCCCTGCGCAACGGCCTCGACGGCTACGGCGGCTTGGACCATGGAGCGATGCGGGCCGAGCTGGTGATCGCGTTGCTGGTGCTCGTCGGCATCGCCGTTTATCAGCGACCGCCTGCGATCATCACCAGCTACCTGATCGGCAGTGCCTTCGCGGCGGTCGCGTCGGCCGGCACGTACGCATCGATTCCGCGTTTTCTGCTGCCGGTCTTCCCGTTGCTGGTTCCGCTCGCCCTACTGCTCGATCGGCTCGGAACACGCATCACCATGGCCGCGCTGTCGACGCTGGCGATCTCGTCGGTCGTGATCGGGGCATGGATCTTCACGGTGGCACCGTTCGCCCCGTAGTCAGCGCGTAATCGGCGCGGCCGGCTCAGATCATCCCGTCGTCGAGGAGGCGGGCTGCGAGGGCGGCGACGGGACTGCGTTCGGAACGGGTGAGCGAGGTGTGCGCGAACAATTCCTCACCCTTCAGCGTCTCGACCACGGCGGCGATCCCGTCGTGGCGACCGACCCGCAGCGAGTCGCGCTGAGCGACGTCGTGCAGCAGGATGATCCGGCTGCCCTCCCCCAGTCGGGTGATGGCGGTGAGGATGGTCGACCGCTCGAGGTTCTGCGCCTCGTCCAGGATCACGATCGTGTTCGGACCCAGCGTCCGTCCGCGGATGTGGGTGAGCGGCAGGATCTCGAGGATGCCCCGGCTGCGGATCTCATCGACGATGAGGTCGCTGCCGATGGCCCGCAGCGCGTCATAGACGGCCGCGGCCCACGGGTTCATCTTCTCCTCCTCCGTGCCGGGCAGGTAGCCGAGCTCCTGACCGCCGACGGCCATGATCGGCCGGAACACCATGATCCGTTTCGCCGTACGACGTTCGAGGACGGCCTCGAGCGCCGCGGCGAGCGCTAGGACCGATTTGCCGGTGCCGGCCGGCCCACCGAGCGACACGATGCCGATCTCGGGATCGAGTAGGTGCGCCAGCGCGATCCGCTGCTCGGCCGAGCGCCCGTGCACGCCGAATGCGACCAGATCCCCGCGGACGTGCTCGACCCGCTTGTCGTGCCCGATCCGGCCTAACGCCGATGAGTTCGGGCCGAGCAGTTTGACCCCGGTATTGACCAGCAGGTCATGGGAGCCGAGGTCGATCGAGCCGTAGGCGTAGAGCTCGTCCACCTGCTCCTGACTCACATCGATATCGACCAGTCCGCTGAAGCCGGTGTCGCTGACCTGTTCGTTGCGGTACTCCTCGGCTGGAATGCCGAGACCACCGTGCGCCAGCAGCCGCAGCGGCAGATCCTTCGAGACCACCCGGACGTCGTGACCCTCGCGCCGCAAGGCGTCGGCGACGGACAGGATGCGGGTGTCGTTGCCGCGTTCGGAGCGCAGCGCTTCGGGCAGGTGCGAGGTGTCGACGTGGTTGATCTCGATCCGCAGGCTGCCGCCCTGATCGTTCACCGGGACGCCCTTGCGCAGATCCGCGCCCGGCTGTTCACGCAGCGCCTCGAGGGCCCGCAGTACGGTGCGGGCGTTGTGACCCAGAACGGGATCGTGCCGCTTGCCCTCGAGTTCCTTCAGTACCACCAGCGGAATGACGAGTTGGTGCTCGGCGAATCGCCCGAGCGCGCCGGGGTCGGACAGGAGGACCGAGGTGTCCAGGACGTACGTGCGGGCCGAAGCAGTCGAGGAGTTTCGGGCATCAAACATCGCACTCTCCTGGCGTTAGAAGGGATGTTGCGAAATTGGCAGCATGGGCCGCGGTGTGGACCGCCTGGACCCAGCTCGATGCGGGCGATGGCGTCGGTTCAGCACGGGGGCCGGCCTGAAGCCGACTCCCCGTTCCAACCACCACGCGCGACCTCCGGTACCGGCGGGGCGAACCCCGACCGCAGGATCAACTGGCCCACTTACCGTAGTTCGTCGAACGCCAAATCGACCCCGGCCACGCTGTTACATCTTTGGAACGGCTGGATGAACAGCGCACTGCGCTGCTGAAACCCGACATCTCGCCGACCGGTCGAGCTATTCGCCGAAGCGACGCTGCCGATTGCCGTAATCGCGCAATGCTCGCAGAAAGTCGATTTTGCGAAAGTCCGGCCAGAGCGCGTCACAGAAGTAGAACTCCGAGTGGACGGACTGCCATAGCAGGAAACCGGACAGACGCTGCTCACCGGACGTGCGGATCACCAGATCGGGATCGGGCTGGCCCTTCGTGTATAGGTGCTCGGCGATGTGATCGACGTCGAGGTACTCGGCGACCTCTTCGATCGAGGTGCCGGCCGCGGCATGCTCCTGCAGCAGCGACCGCACCGCGTCCGCGATCTCGCGCCGACCGCCGTATCCGACGGCGACGTTGACGGTCAGGCCAGGGCGATCGGCCGTACGGTCCTCGGCGGTCTTCAGGGCGATCGCGGTCGGTTCGGGCAGCAGGTCGAGCGCACCGACCGCATTCACCCGCCACGGCATCCCATCGGCCGAGAGCTCCCCAACGACTCCCGTAATGATCGCGAGTAGCGGGTTGAGCTCGGCGGCCGGGCGGGCCAGGTTGTCGGTCGACAGCAACCACAGGGTCACGTGCTGGACCCCGGCCTCGGTGCACCACTCGAGCAGGTCGGTGATGTGCCGGGCACCGGCCAGATGGCCCTCGGTGACGTCCTCGAAGCCGGCCGCGCGGGCCCAGCGCCGATTGCCGTCGAGCATCACCGCAATGTGGCGTGGGACGGGCAGCCCGTACAGGTGACCGCGCAGCCGTCGCTCGTAGATCGAGTAAACCGCGCGGCGAACCCCCACCTGACGGAGCCTAGCGCTGCACGGGTAGATCACCAGCCCCCAACATTTGCAATCACTGTTACGGTGTAATCAAGTAATAATTGATCCGAGCTGGTGGAGGAGAGCAATGAAAGACTTTTCTGATGAGGGTGGATCCGGCCGGGCGCACGGCGGCCGCGGGCGCGGCCCGGGTGGCCGTGGCGGACCCGGTGGTCGCGGTTTCGGGCGTGGCTTCGGTCGTCCCGGCGGCTGGCAGCAGGCCGACCTACCGGCCGCGGACGATGTCGATGCCTGGTTCGCCGGGCGCCTGCCGGACGACTGGTTCACCGGCGCCGCGACCGTCGTGACCGACCGCGAAGAGATCACCGTGATCGGCGAGATCGCCGCACCCGACTACCCGGCCGACAGCGACGAGGCGGCGAAGCGGGCGGCCGACGCCGGCCGGATCAGTCTGTTCCGGGAGCAGACCCGCTCGGCCCGGATGCAGATCTCGGACGAGGCCGAGGCCCGTTATGGCCGCAAGGTCGCGTGGGGTGTCTCGCTCGGCGACAGCCGCCAGCTCTTCACCCATCTGGCCGTGCCGGTCATGACCCGGCTACGTCAACCCGACCGCCGGGTGCTCGACACCCTGGTCGACTCGGGTGTGGCGCGATCGCGCGCCGAGGCACTGGTGTGGTGCGTCCGCCTGGTCGGCGAGCACACCGACGAGTGGCTCAGCGGACTGCGGTCAGCGATGACCGAGGTGGACAAGCTGCGGGCCGAGGGGCCGAACCTGTCCTGACCGACGCCCGGGTTAGCCGGCCGGCGCCACGGCTACCGACGGGCCGCCGGACGGGCGCGAACGTGCAGGCGCTCGCCCTGCGGTCCGAACAGGATCAGCAGTTCGACCGGACGCCGGTCGGCGCTGGCGAAGGCGTGTGGGGTTCGCGTATCGAACTCGGCGACCTCACCCGGACGCATCGTGATGTCGAGCTCGCCGAGGAGTAGGCGTAGTCGACCACTGAGCACGTACATCCATTCGTAGCCGGAATGAGTCTGCTGCGCGAGACCGCGTGCGCCCGGCTCGATGATGATCTTGTAGGCCTGAACGCCGCCGGGGCGGCGGGTGAGCGGCAGCATGGTCAGGTGGTTGCGAGTGATCGGCTTGGTGCGCACCACTGGGTCATCGGTGGCGGCTTCGGCCAGCAACTCATCGACCGACAGCTCATGGGCACGGGCCAGACGCAGTAACAGCTCGAGGGTGGGTTTGCGACCACCGGATTCGAGTCTGGACAGCGTGCTCACCGACACGCCGCTCGACTTCGAGAGATCGGCCAGCGTGCACTGGCGTAGCTCACGAATCGCTCGCAGGCGGGGGCCTACCGCTGCCAGCTTCTCCTCAATCTCGTCGGTCATTCGTCTATTTGCCGCTTTGGCAACGTAATTTGTCAATTCCGCTAACCCGCGTCACGCTGCAGTCATGACCGAGATGAACGCCACTTATTGGGACGCGCGCTACTCCGAGATGACGCAGATGTGGAGCGGGCAGCCGAACGGCGCGCTGGTCGACGAGATTCGCGGGCTCCGCCCCGGACGGGTACTCGACGTCGGCTGCGGCGAAGGCGCCGATGCGATCTGGCTGGCCGAACAAGGCTGGGATGTCACCGCACTGGAGGTTTCCAAGGTCGCTCTTGACCGTGCGGCTGAGCAGGCCGATCGCGTGGGCGTTGCCGTGCGCTGGCTGCACGCCGGGCTGATCGAGGCGGCGCTGCCAGCAGCGTCGTTCGACCTGGTGTCAGCGCAATACCCTGCCCTGCCGCGAAGTCCCGGCGACGACGCCGAGCTCGCACTGCTGGCACTGGTCGTACCCGCAGGCACCCTGCTCGTCGTGCATCACGCGATCAGCCCCGAACAGGCCCGCGCGCACGGTTTCAATCCCGATGACTTCGTCAGCCCGGCCGATGTCGCCGCCCACCTCGATGACCGCTGGCAGGTCGAGACCGATGAGACCCGGCCCCGCCACCTGACCGCCGGCGCCGGCGCGGGCCACACCCATGACGTGATCCTGCGGGCGCGTCGTCTGGCCTAGCTGCCCAGGCCCGCGATCAGTTCGGCGACGCCGGTCACCGGACGGTCGCAGACCATACCGCGGCAGACGTACGCGGCCGGCTGCCCGTCGATCAGGGTGCGGCCGGAGAGCAGCAGGACGCCGGCGGCATCGGGCGCACCGGAGACCACTACCGCGCCACCGGGTCGATCGCGCCAGGCGGCCGCGGTGAGCGGACCCTCCCCGTCCTCACCGACGATCGCGATCTCGATCGGCCCCGAGACCAGCGCCTCGGCCGACGCCAGCGCCCAGCCGGCGAAGCGCGGCTGCGATGTGGCCAACCGGGCCACGACCGCCACCGCCGACTCGGCCGCTTCGCGATGAGTTGTCGACGTCGTGAGCGCCGAATAGGCCACCAGTGCGGCGATCAGCGCGCTGGCTCCGGACGGGCTGGCATTGTCGGTCGGGTCCTGCGGGCGCCGGAACAGCTGCTCGGCATCATCAGCGGTGTCGAAGAAGCCGCCGACCGGATCGCCGAAATGCGCCAGCGCCACATCGAGCAATTCACCCGCTGCGGTCAGCCAGGTCGGGTCCGCCGTCACCTGGTGCAGCATCAACAGCCCGTCGGCCAGATTCCCGTAGTCGTCGGCGACGGCGGCCGCATCGCCGACCCGGCCGTCCCGCGAAGCGCGTCGCAGCCGCCCGTCGACCCGATGTGTTTCGAGCAGCAGGGTGGCTGCGGCCGTGGCGGCATCGAGGTAGCGCTTGTCCGCCAACAGAGCCGATGCCTCGGCCAGGCCGGCAATCGCCAGGCCGTTCCAGGAAGTGACCACCTTGTCGTCGCGGGCCGGCTGCGGACGCTCAGCCCGGGCCGCGAACAGCCGCGCGCGAATGTCGGCCCAGCGCTGCGCGTCCTCCGGATCGTGACGCAGTTGCAAGGTCGACGCACCGTCCTCGAACGTCCCCTCGACGGTCACCGACAACAGCGCCGCCGCATAAGATCCGTCGTCCGCGCCGAGCACGCTGGCGAGCTGCTCGGGCGTCCAGGCGTACGTAAGCCCCTCGACCCCGTCGGTGTCGGCGTCGAGCGCCGCGGCGAATCCGCCCTCGGGCGTGCGCAAATCCCGTAGCAGGAAGTCGGCCGTTTCGATCGCGATCCGCCGGGCCAACGGGTCGTCACTGATCCGCCACCAGTGCAGGTACGCGCGTAGCAGCAACGCGTTGTCGTAGAGCATCTTCTCGAAATGCGGCACGACCCAGTTCGCGTCGACGCTGTACCGGGCGAAGCCGCCGGCCAGCTGGTCATACATGCCGCCGCGAGCCATCGCGTCACAGGTGCGGGCGACCATGTCCAACGCCAGCGGCTGGCCGGTGCGTTCATGCGCCCGCAGCAGGAATTCGAGCACCATCGACGGCGGGAACTTCGGCGCGCCCCCGAAGCCGCCCCGGGCCGAGTCGAAGTTCTGCGCGAGCAGGGACACCGCCACGTCCAGGCCGGCGAGGTTGATGCCGGCGGATCGGGACGGGTCGCGGTTCACGCCCGACAGGGCCTCGATCACGTTCTGGCCGGCATCGATCGCCTGGTCCCGGTCTTCGCGCCACAACTTGGCGATGGCGTTCAGTAGTTGACTGAACTGCACCCGCGGAAAGTAGGTGCCGGCGTAGAACGGCGACCCGTCCGGTGTGAGGAAGCAGGTCATGGGCCAGCCCGCGTGGCCGGTCATCGCGCTGACCGCCTCTATGTACACGGCGTCGATGTCAGGCCGCTCCTCGCGATCGACCTTGATGTTGACGAAGTGCTCGTTCATCAGTGCGGCGACGTCGGGGTGTTCGAAGCTCTCGTGCGCCATGACGTGGCACCAGTGACAGGCCGAGTAGCCGACGCTGAGCAGGATCGGCACGTCGCGCTGCCTGGCCTCGGCCAGCGCCTCGGGCGACCACTCCCACCAGTCGACCGGATTGTCCTGATGCTGCAGGAGGTAAGGGCTGGTCGAGGCCGCGAGTCGGTTCACCATGCCATCTATCGTCCCAGGCGAATCGAAAATCAATTGAGACGCTTTGACGCACGAGTTTGGAACCTTTGACGCTGGCGTCTGCCATCACTGTTCACGTGACTCGTACGTCAACCAATGCGCCACCGGCTGACGTGGTCGAGCCGGAGCCGGACCCAGCACATCGGCGAACCACTGTCGTGCATCGGAAATGTCGTCGCTCCGCTCCGCGGGGTTCCTCACCGATCGTGGCGGTTACTGCAACCAGCGGCTGGCCAGATCGTCCACCCAATCCATAGCTCGGTCGGGATCAGCCGGCGGCGAACTAACTATCACAAGCTGGTCGACGCCCAAGTCCGACAACGCGTCAAGGTCGCCGAGCGTGGGATCGCGTAACGCAACCGCGCACTGCAACTCGTCCATGTCGCGCTCTGCCTCGCGGCACGCAGCCTCCAGAAACTTGAGCCGGTCGGCGACGTCGGACACGGTATCCAGGTTGAACCCGTACCAACCGTCAGCCCACGCGGCCACACGCCGGAGCGCTGAATCGCTGTTCCCGCCCAGGACGACGGGAATGCTCGTGCCGTTGCTGGGTTTCGGGTGCATACGAACGGCGTCGAATCGGAGGAACTCCGAGTCGAAGGATGCCGGATCATCTCGCCATAAGGCTCGCATTGCCCGTACGTACTGCTCGGTACGCTCGCCCCGCCGCGCGAAGGGCACCCCGAGCGCGGTGAATTCCTCGCGCGACCAGCCGAGGCCGACGCCGAGAACGAGCCGGCCATGGCTGAGTTGGTCCAAGGTAGCCGCCTGCTTGGCGATGATGACGGGGTTGTGCTCCGGCAGCAGCAAGATCCCGGTCGCCAGCGTGATCGTCGTGCTTGCGGCCGCGGCGAAGCTGAGCGTGATCATCGGATCGTTCCAGGCCGCCTCGGCCGGCACCGCTATTCGGCCCGTCGGCGAGTACGGGTAGCGCGACGTCGACGTCTCGACGGCGATGACGTGCTCGCCGACCCACAATGCGGTGAAGCCGCGGGCCTCGGCGGTCGACGCGACGACGTCGATCGTCTTGCGACCGGCGCCAGTGCCGATACCCAGCGCGTGCAAGCCAATATCCATCTACCGACGCTCACATTCGTTGCGCGGCGGCCGCGTTCTTATCGCTCCTATACGCGTACGTACAGCGCCATATCTTCTCGCGACCGTAGGGCTTATGGTGATCAAAATCTATCCGTTCGACTCAGCCAGGGATTGCTCGTGCGGTGGGAAACCGATCACTTCGAGTTGTTGTCCGGCGTGATCGAGTCGGCCCGGACCGGCCAACCGACGGTGCTGGTCGTGCGGGGCGAGGCCGGGATCGGCAAGTCGTCGTTGCTAGCTGCAGCGATCGCCAACGCCGACGGATTCGTGGTTCGACGGGTCGAATGCCTGCCGTATCAGACCCCGCAGTCATTCGGCACCCTGGCGCAGCTCGGACTCGACACCTCGACGCCGGAGGTAGTGATCTCGGCGCCGCTGGCGGCACAGCGCATACGGGTCGCATTGGACGAATGGTCAGCGGACGGGCCGGTACTCGTGGCGATCGACGACCTGCAGTGGGCCGATCCGGAGTCGGTCGAGGCGCTGCTGGCCGTCCTGGCCCGGGCCGAGGCCGAGCGGCTGCTCGTGGTGCTAGCCACTCGCCCACTCGGGCCCGCCGATCACGTCGCGTTCCAGCGCTGGGAGCGTCACGCAACTAACGTGCACTCGGTCGCCCTCGACGGACTGGACCGCGACTCCGCCGAACAAGTGCTTCGCAGCGTGCGACCGGACATATCCGCCGAATTGGCCGAGGCCGTCTGGCGGCACGCGGAGGGCAACCCGCTGTACCTGCGCGAACTCGCCGAGGAGTACGACGAGTCGCAGCTGGCCGAGCTGCCCATCCTGCCAGCGCCGACCGCCTACGCCCGAGCCGTGAACTCGCGCCTGCGCCGGCTTTCGCCCGATGCCGTGTCGCTCGGCCAGGCCGCGGCCGTGCTCGGCGACGGTTGGCACTCCCTCCCCGATATCGCGGCGGTCGCCGAAGTGGCGGACGGGTCAGTCGTCGATGAGTTGCTTCACGCTCGGCTGCTAAGCGCACGGCAGGCAACCGGCGAGGCAATCGCACTTCGATTCGAGCACGGCCTCGCCCGCTCGGCGGTCTACCTCGCGATACCACCCGGGGCTCGGCGGGCCCTGCACCTGCGAGCAGCTTCGATCGTTCGCGGTCAGCAGACTGTGTTCGAGCACCGGATCGCCGCCACCTTGAATTACGACGACGCGCTGGCCGACGATCTGGAACTGCGCGCCGACGTCCTCCGGGCGGACGGTGAATACCGGTCGGCCGCGCGCTATCTGCAATTCGCCAGCACCGTCACCGCGGATTCGGTTAAACGCGAGCAACGCTGGCTGGACTCGCTGATCGACTCGGTCGACAACGACGACTCCGCGATCGTGAAAGCGGCGCTGCCGGCCATCGAGGACGCGCGGGATCGCCGTCGACGCGACCTCATCCTGGCCCGCCTCGCGATTCGCGAATCCAGTCCGCATGTGGCGGTGCGCCTGCTGCAACCGTGGTCAGCCGGCGGCCCGGCCGACCTGTGTCAGTACCGCATCGAGGGCACGCTCGCGTGGGCCCTCGTCATCAGCGACGCCGACGACGACCAGATCCGACTGGCGTTGGAACGGGCCAGCACACTGCCGTTCGACGACACTGTCGTATCGCGGCTGGTGCTGATCGCGCGTGGGCAGCTTGCGACGCGGCGCACCGATGATGTCGCGGCGACCGCGACGCTGGCGGCGCTGCCCGACGAACCCCAAGCGGTGCCCGTTGGCCGCCACCGCCGCCCTGGCCTGGCGGGGCATCATGGCCGCCGGCCTGGGGCACTTCCGGCGCAGCACGCTCGATCTGACCGAAGTGACCGCGCGCATGCAGGCCGGGACGATGGGTTTCAGCGCGGGCACGTATCACGCCATCCTCGCTCGGACCCAGTGGTTCAGCGGCGACTGGGCCCGGGCCCGAGTCAACTTCGCGGCGTCGGTCGAGCTGCGCGACCAGACCTCGCACCTGATCGTGACGGCCGCCCTACCGCTGCAGGCAATCGGCGAAGGTGACCTGACCCGGGCGCGCGAGCAGATAACCGAGGCCCGCGAACGACTCGAACAAGCTCGATGGCGCGAGGCGGTCGACCAATCGACGATCGTCGAGGTGGCCTTCGCGCACGCGCACGCGGCCGTACCCGCCGACGTGCTGGCGCAATTGGCACCGGTACTCGATGACGCCGTCGAGCAGGCGCCGGCGAAGTCGGTCATGTGGATCGTTCACGTCGCGCTCGCGGCGATGTGGGCCAACCGGCCCGACACCGCTGTGCGAGCTCGCCGATGTGCTTCAGCGCCGGCCCCGAGCGGCCGCCTGGACCGCCGGCGCGGTGGAGTGGATCAGAGGGCTGTCGGTCGAGGCGCCGCCGAGACGTCCCCGCTGCGCTCAAGCATCTTAAGAATGCGGTCCAGGCCGACCTCTCGGCGGTGCCGCTCTACCAGGCGCACGTCCTCTACGACCATGCGCGTATCAGCGTTCTGGCCGGCGACCGGAACTCAGCTCAGGCCTCGATCGACCGGGCGGCCGAGATCTACCGCTCGCTGACTGCCGCGGCCTACCTCGACCGCGTCGAGACACTGCGGCCCAAGCAAGCCGAACGACCCTCACGGCCACCGGTCGGCTTGTCCGAACGAGAACGCGATGTGCTGACGCTGGTCATCGCCGGAATGAGCTACGCCCAGATCGCCCGCGACCTGTTCATCACCCAGCGCACGGTCGGCTACCACCTGGGCAACATCTACGACAAGAGCGGAGTGCGCTCCCGGCACGACTTGGTCGAACTCGTTCGGTCCGAGCCGGCGGCGTTCGGGTTGGCCATCTAGTCCCCCGCTGAGAGTGCACGCCGCGAGACGCCGAATACGACGCGCAGGGTCAAGGCGATGAAGACCAGGTCGAGCAGGATCTGCGAACTGACCAGTAGCCGAGCAAGGTGGGACTTCGCGGCGATGTCGCCGTAACCGACGGTGCCGAATGTTGTCACCGTGTAGTACAGGCTGCCGACTCCGGTCGAGGTGTTCGGAGAAGCTGCTCGGGTGTAGGTGCGAGAGCGTGAAGTAGCAGCTGGCGTAGGTGCACAGAAACACCGCCACCGCGATGACCACAGATTGCACGGCATCAAGTTCCGGCATATGGGAGTGGGCGATTCGCCGGATCTGGCGGTACATAACCAGCCCGAACAGCCCGATCCCGACGACGAGTTTGGCCACCGCCGCCGCGCCACCGAAATGGCCGCGCAGCGGCAGCACGAAGTAGAGACCGCCGATGACGCCGACGCTGAAGGCACAGCGGACAGCCGCGCTCAGGATCGCGCGCCGGCGACCCGACGACGAGAGCTGGGTCAACCGGATCGGCTGGCCCACGGGATCGCGAATCTGCCCGTCCTCCACATCGGTGACTCCCACGCAGTAACTGTGCCGCCGGCCGAGGGCTGAAAGAAACTGTCAATTTCATACAGGGCGCGAATGCGCTCGGCGGTTCGACACTTTCTGGGCCGACGGTCGGCTGCCAGCTCCACTCGAAAGGCTCACCGCCATGAGCTCACACCCGCACAGCGTCACCCACAACCGGACGCTGCCCGGCGTTCTGTACCGCCTCGGCGACTGGTGCTTCACCCACAAATGGCGAGTCGTCGCCGTCTGGATCATCCTGCTGATCGCCGCCGGCGTCGGGATGAAGATCGCCGACGCGCAACTCGACAACGCCTTCACCATCCCCGGGTCGCAGTCGCAGAAGGCACTCGATGTCGTCGCCAAGGAGTTCCCGACGGCCAGCGGGACGAGCGCCCAGCTGGTCTTCCAAGCCAAGGACGGCACCAACCTGCAGTCCAGCGCGAACGCCGCCGCGATCACCAACGTGCTCAAACAAGCCGCGAGCGCGCCCCAGGTCGCGGCGGTGCTCTCGCCCGACCAGACCGGGTCAGTGACGCCGGACGGACGCACGGCGATCGCCGTCGTCGAGTACTCGGTCGCGTCATCTGGATTGGATTCGGGCACGCTCGATTCGCTGGAGAACGTCGCGCACGCTGGCGCGTCCGGCACACTCACCGTCGATGTCGGCGGTCCCGCGTTCTCGAGCTCTTCGGGCGGCTCTAGCTCGACCGAGGTGATTGGCCTCGTCGTTGCCCTGATCGTCTTGACGATCGCCCTCTGCTCACTCTTGGCCGCGGGAATGCCGCTCATCTCCGCGCTGGTCGGCGTCGGCCTGTCGATGCTCGGCCTCAAGGGCCTGGCGGCGGTCTTCTCGATCTCGTCGACTGCAGTCACGCTGTCGACGATGATCGGTCTCGCGGTCGGGGTGGATTACGCGCTGTTCATCATGTCGCGGCACCGGTCACAATTGGCGGGCGGATTGACACCCCGCGAATCGGCCGGCCTGGCCGTCGGTTCCGCCGGCTCGGCAGTCGTGTTCGCCGGCACCACCGTCGTCATCGCCCTTGCCGCGTTGTCGGTCGTGGGAATCCCGTTCCTGACCGTCATGGGGTTGTCGGCGGCCGGAACGGTCATCGGCGCGGTGCTCGTCGCCAACACGCTCCTGCCGGCGATATTCGGCATCGCCAACCACCGGCTCGTCCCCAAGCCAGGATCACGAGCCGCTCGCCTGGCCACGCGCACGGCCATGGCGCTGCACGAGCCGCACGGCGTGAAGCCGACCCGTGGCGATCGCTGGCTCGCGATGATCGTTCGCCGACCGGCACTCGCACTCGGCCTGGCCGTCGCTGTTCTCGTCTGCCTGGCGATCCCCGCGTTCGCGCTCAAGTTGTCGCTGCCCGACAACGGATCGGCCGCGAGCGGTACAACCCAGCGCACGACCTTCGACACGATCAGCTCATCGTTCGGTCCCGGCTTCAACGGCCCACTCCTGGTGATCTCCGAACTGACCAACACCTCAAGCCAGCAAGCGGCACAGCAGCAGGCCGACCAAGTGGTGACGCAACTGAAGAAAGAACCAGACATCGTGTCGGTCTCGGCGGCGCGGGTCAGCGCGGACAACACGGCGGCGCTGATCCAGGCCGTGCCGACGACCGCTCCTGGGGCAACCGAGACGCAGACGGTCGTACGTCACATCCGCGACGACGCCGCCACGATCAAAGCCAGCACCGGCGCACAGATCTCGGTGACCGGTAGCACCGCAGTCGGAGTCGACGTAGCCGAAAAGCTCAGCGCGGCACTCGTCCCCTTCGGCATCATCGTCGTCGGCCTCTCCCTGCTGCTGCTCCTGGCGGTGTTCCGATCGCTCATCGTCCCGGTGAAAGCCGCGCTCGGATTCCTCCTCTCGGTGGCGGCCAGCTTCGGCGCGGTCGTCGCGGTCTTCCAATGGGGCTGGCTGGACGGGCTGGTCGGAGTCTCCAAGACCGGACCGATCGCGTGCTTCCTGCCGATCATCCTGATGGCAGTCCTGTTCGGCCTCGCAATGGACTACGAGGTCTTCCTCGTCTCGCGAATCCGCGAAGCCTTCGTCCACGGCCACAGCCCCAAGGACGCGATCGTCGCCGGCGGCGGCTCAGCCGCCCGCGTCGTCGTCGCCGCCGCCCTCATCATGACGTCGATCTTCGCCAGCTACGTCATGTCCGACAGCGCCATCATCAAACCGATCGCCTTCTCGCTGGCAATCGGCGTCGCCTGCGACGCCCTGCTCGTCCGAATGACGATCATCCCGGCCGTCCTTGCACTTACCGGCCGCGCCGCCTGGCACCTTCCGAAGTGGCTCGATCGGATCCTGCCGAACCTCGACATCGAGGGAGCATCGCTACGACCTGATTCAGCGACGCAAATCCCGACGTCCCCGCCGCTTCGCACAGCCGAGCACGCCTAGGCCTGCGGCGAAGCACTCCGACCGGCCGACTCGAGTCCTACCCTTAATGGGACTCGGGTCGCCCTGGCGGCGGCGCGGGCAACTTGGCGGAGCGCCTGCGCCGCCGCTCCCCAGATCGGGGCGTCGGGCTTCGGCGAGGCGTTGGCGACCGGGTACATTTCTGTCGGTGATCGGCCCCGTCGAATGAGCGGCGAGACAGCCGCGTCCGGGCGGCGTCGACAGGTCGTGCTGGTGGCGATGATCCTCGCAAATTCGATCATCCTTATCGACCAGACGGCCGTCCCGCTGGCCCTTCCAGCCGTCATCAGTACGTTCGATGTCGGCACTCAGGGAGCGCAGTGGGTGCTGAACACCAGCCTGCTCGCGCTGTCGGGCTTTCTGGTCCTTGGTGGTCGGCTGGGTGATCAGTACGGTCGGCGGCGGATCTTCCTGATCGGCGCGATCGGCTTCGCCGCTAGTTCTACCGTCGCCGGTCTGAGCCCGACGTTCGCGACGTTGCTGGCCGCCCGGGTCGTCCAGGGGCTTGGCGGTGCGTTGATGCTCCCGTGCTCGGTCGCGATCGTGAGCGCAACCTTCCCCGCCGCGGAACGTGGGAAGGCCTTGGGCACGATGGGTGGGGTCGCCGCGATCGCAGGAGCGCTGGGTCCGACCATCGGCGGAGCGTTGACGTCGGCCGCGAGTTGGCGGGTCGTCCTGTTGGTCAATCTGCCGCTGGCTGGCGCCTGTGTGTTTGCCACCTTGATTGCCGTGCCGAAAGACCACGACCTCCGTCGGGCCGGTCGGGTCGACTTCCTTGGCGCCGGCTGGCTCTGCCTCGCCGTCGTCGGGCTGGTGTTCGGGTTGTCCGAGACCCAGGCCCACTCATTCATGTCACCACTGGTGCTCGCTCCGGTGGTCCTCGCGATCGGGTCGGGGTTGGCCTTCCTCTGGTGGGAACAACGCGTCCACGACCCGCTCATGAACATCACGATGTTTCGGCGGACCCCGAACTACCTGGGGGCGACGATCGCCCAAGGTCTGGCCGGTCTCGTCGAGATGGGACTCGGGCTGATCTTTCCGTTGTTGCTGATCCTCGATCTCGGGATGAGTCCGCTACTGGCCGGGATCGCGTTGATCCCGACAACGGTGCCGATGATTGTGCTGTCGACGTCGGTGGGTAAGTGGTACGACCGGTCGGGGGGCCGTCCACCGCTTGTGGTCGGGTTCGGCATCCTGGCGGTATCAGCGATCGCACTGGCGGTCGGCGTGCACACCCTGCAGCCGACCGGACGGGACTACTTCGTCCTCCTGCCCGGGCTCCTTCTATTCGGCACCGGCCTCGCCCTGGTGCTGGCCGTCAACGACCCGGTCAGTCTGGACTCGGTCAGCGACACGCTCGCCGGGGAGGTCACGGGCGTGTCGGCCACGGCGGAGCAGGCCGGCGGCGCGATCGGCATCGCTGCGCTCTACGCCGTCTTCCACGGCGTCTACGTCCATCGGCTCCAAGACCTCACCCACAGCGGTTCCGCGAACGGGCTCACCCCCGAGCAGGGAAGCCAGCTCAGCTCCGCTCTTCAGTCCGCCGAGCAGACCGGACTCTCCCCCGATCACTTCGATCAGGCATTGGTGCGGTTCCTCGTGCCGGCGTTCGACGCCTCGAAGTTGGGTTACGGCGCCGTCTTCCTGGCCGTGCTGGCGCTATCGGTCGTGGGCGCGGTGACCTCGTTCGTGTTGGTCCGCAAGCCGCGACAGCGTGCCGGCGAATAGGACGTTGACCCGGTTCAGAGCCGGCCGGCCCGTCCGCGACGAGCGGGCCGGGTGAGTTGAAGCAGCCGAACAAAGGTCCAGACCAAGACCGCTTCCGCCAGCGCAACACCGCCGAACGGTAAATGGTGCGCAAGGTAGCCGCGCGGCAGGATGACGATCCCGAGTCCTAGGAGCAAGGCGGTCGCCGCGGTAAGGGCCGCGATGAACCGGCCCCTACGGTGGCGGGCGGCCAGCGCAGGCAACGTTGTTTCAACTCGATCGTCCGCGGTCAGTGGATATTGCCGGTAGAAGCGAGTCGCGTCCCGGCCGAGTCGCTTGGACGTCCGCATGTTCGCCGTCATCCACACGGGGATGCTGACGATCGGGATGAGATAAGCGAGCACCTCAGCCGTCGTCACGATGAGCTCAACCGGTGACCTGAACCGGCCCAGTTGAAGTCCAATCATGGCCAGCAGCTCACGTAACGCCGTCCGAAATCTCGAAAGTCGGCCCGGCCGGATTGCCTGGTCGGGTCCTGCAGCAGCCCTTGAGAGCCCCTCACTAGCCGCAGCGATTGATCGGTATCGGCCTTGAATCACCAAGATCTCAGCGGCGCGAACCGGGTCGTCGAGGTCGCGACCGAAGAGCGCGGCAATTCGAAGAATGGTGACCAGCTGGTCGCAATAAATCATCACGGTCGCCGGAACCATCCCGACGTAGAAGGATGAGCCGATCACCGCCCCGCCATAAGCGGCCGTCCGGGTCGATTCTCGAGTGACTCGCCGAGCGAGCTGGTCTGTCGACTCACCCTGGTAGCGCGAGGACCAAGTCTGGTGCCACCGGTTGACCTCGGGCGTCAGCTGCGGAACGGCGTACAGAACGGCTAACTCGAAGAACTGCCCGGGATCACGGCGTAGAACAGTCCACAACCGGCGGTTGTCCTGAATCGCCGAATCCTTACTCTGCGGTCAGCGCCCGATGAACGCCGGTTACGAACGATTAAAGGACTTCGCCGAGCACGTCGACTCTGAGGAGACAGATCGGCGCGTTACCCGTGTAATCCCATGTACGCGATTCGACCTTGTGAGTGCCGTTCTTGAACTGAATCCAGTCTCCGACCTGGGGCACCATAGTCATATCCACGCTTCGCTCGTAGTCGGTGGCGTTGGCGATTGGACGGCCTGGATTAGTTGCGCGGACGAACCTGATCATGACGTCGGCCATGCCGAGAAGATACCGGCAGCCGTGCGAGTCGCGAAGTGGACGAGCCTCTCGGCGGAGGAGGTTCCTGCGATGCCAGCCCAGCAGATCAACATCCCGCTCGTCGTGATTGGGGTTGACCTTGACGACGAACCCACCCTGGAGCTGGACGGGACCCACTTCGGCGACCTGATCTGGCACTCCGAAAGCGGGCAAGTCATCGCCACTCCACACAACGGCTGCGGACCCGCTTGGCGCGGCCGTCGAAGTCGCCGCAGCGATAAGCGCTGAACTACCCGGCGCACGAGTCACAGGCATCGACCCACAGCTTGTCGCACTCGGCGACATCGCCGACCGAGATCTGGCCTGGCCCGACGTCCTCACTTGGCGCCCCAGGAATACCACCTAGATCCCGAACCAGAGACCGCCTATCTCACTCCCAGCAAGGCCCACGAACTCGACGTCAAGCTAAACGACGGCAGCGCCGCAGCAGCGCTGTTAGGGGCAAACGGGATCCCGTGTCCGAAGCTTGACCTAAGAGCAGGTCACCCGAGCTCGTCCCGCATCCGTTTGACCCACATCGGCCAACGATCCTCGACCCGTGTCCGATTTATGCGGATGTCGTATGGATAAGGTACAGATTGGGAGTGGTTCGTGACCCCGAGGTCCGCGGTCGTGACCCTAGCCTTGAGCGCCAGGTAGCAGCACCGCAGAAAGGAGCAACGCAATGGCAAACCGTGTAAGCGTCGCTCCTGAGATGCTGGTGTGGGCCCGCCAGCGATCGGGCCGCGAGGTTGCCGACTTCGGTTCACCATGCCATCCATGGTCCCAGGCGAATCGAAGGTCAATTGCGGGAGCTTTGACGTACGAGTCTTCTCGCTCGGCTACGGCTTGATGGACGAGGTCTGCCAGCTGTCGCCCGACTCCCCCGACAAGAACCGGCCGAAGCGGCTACGCCGTAGCCGTCGGCTCAGTAGCTGAAGGTGACCGCAGGGTCCTCACCGATCCATTGCCAGAGCGGGATCGTCCCGTTCAAGACCGCGTTGTCGAGCAGCTCACTCGCGTCGAGCTTGCGGGCGGTGAAGCAGATCGGGCACACGAAGTACTGCCCGCCGGCCGCGGCGTAACGCTCGAGCAGCGATGCGAGATCGGGGCACCCGTCGCAAGCGGTTGCGTGGGCAAATCCACCAAGAGCAAAGCGGACCGCTTCCTTGGTCAGGAACATCATTGTGTCCCGGCCGGTCTCGGCCGCCCCGACGGCCACGAGGAACGCGACGGTCACCTTTTCGGCATCTTCCAATCCTGTGGTCAAACTGACCACCGCTTTGTTACTCATCTGCCACCTCGCTGGTTTTCGTCGTGTGTTCGTTGGTTGGGGTCGCGGCGATGCGAATCGGCTGGTCAGTTCGTCCGATCCGAGCGCGGCGACGTCGGGAATGCTGTGGCCCCGGAGCCAGCCCCAGCCGGCGAGCAATGCGGCTGCGCTCGTTTCGCCGGCGTTCCCGCAGGGCCGCCAGAAGCGCGTGCCGCTCGGCGGCGTCGTGGCTGAGCTGCGATTGCGTCGACAAGAAGACGTCAACCGAGTGCGGGGAGTGCGTGTAGAGCGCGTACATGGGTGTTCTCCAACTTTCGGTGCGGTGGATTCGTCGATCAGGTCAATGACCGTCGCCGGTCGGCCCGAGCAGAGGCGGCCTGGTCCAAATAAGACGACGGCGATGCCGGCGTCATCGGGACACCGCTTCCCCGGGTTCTGACGGAGGACGAGCGAAGCCGACTCGCATGTGCTTATCCAATCTTCTCGACGGCGGCGGCTCTCGCTGCCACTATCAGTTTCATGCGAGCGGCCCACGACGACCATGACCGCGGCACCTCGCTCGATGACCCGGTGACCACGACGGTTGCGGGTGCCCGTCCGATGGACGAGGCCCTGCAGCGACTGCGCCTTGAAGGCGCAATCTTCTTACGGGCCGAGTACCGCGAACCCTGGTCGTATCAGTCGGCGACCGGGCCGGTCACCGCGGCGATACTGCGCCCGGGGACCGATCGGGTCGTGCTGTTCCACCTGGTCACTAGTGGCACCTGTTGGGTCGCCGTCGACGGTGGCGATAAGCACTGGGCCGGGCCCGGCGACGTGATCGTCCTGCCCTACGGCGACCAGCACCGGATGGGCGGGGTCGCCGAGGCCGACGCCGTGCCGTTGAGCGTGATCCTGCAAGCGCCGCCGTGGTCGGCGATGCCCGTGATTCGCCACGGCGCGGACGGCGAGCGCACCGACGTGGTGTGCGGTTTCCTGCACAGCGATGACGTGTTGTTCGATCCTTCGCTGCGGGCGTTCCCGCCGGTATTCGTAGTGCGCCTGCCGCCCGGTCCGTCCGCCGAGTGGGTCCGCGCGACCATCGCGTACGCGTTGGCCCAGGCCGACGTCGCCCCGCTCGGGCCGGACGCGCCCAAGACGCGACTGCCCGAACTCCTGCTCGTCGAAGTACTACGCGTCCACCTGGCCAGCACACCCGCAGCCGATCAGGGCTGGCTCGCCGCGCTGCGTGACCCGGTGCTTGCCCCCGCCCTGGCCGCCCTGCACGCTGATCCCGGCCGCAAGTGGACCGTGCCGGATCTCGCCGGTCGCGCACTTGTCTCCCGCTCGCTGCTCGACGCTCGCTTCCGGGACGTGCTGGGTCGCTCCCCGATCCGCTACCTGACCGAGTGGCGACTGCATCTAGCGCGCGACCTGCTCGCCACGACCGACCTTGCCGTGGCGACCGTCGCGCGGCGGGTCGGCTACGAGGCCGAAGAGGCGTTCAGCCGCGCCTTCAAACGCCATACCGGGCGGTCGCCGGCACTTTGGCGAGCCGAACACCCACTGCGCTGACACCTCGAAGCTCGCAATCCTCGTCCTCGGGAACCTGACGGATTAGGTGTACTCATCGGCCGACGCTGCGCGCGGGTGAACCTTATTTGCTATCGGCAGCCGCGCTGTGGATCTCTTCGATTCCGCGCGAACGCAGCTCGAAAAGAAGGTGTGCGAGTTCCCGCCGAATCTCAGCCTCTCGCGCGTCGGTGTGGTGCACCTTCGACGATTTCGTGACTTCTTGGAGTCGCCGAACCAGGCGGTCGTCGCTCCACTGGGCCATGTCTGTGTCAACCATTGCTGCGCTACCGATCCCCGCCACGTTGCCGGCCGTCGTCTGGACCGTCTGGACCTTCCACGGCACCTGACTACCCATCATTGACGAGAACGGAAACACCTGCGAACCGACCGCTCACGGAGTGGCGGCTGTGCCGGCCGACGATCAGCCGTTGGGTGGCGTATAACGAGGTATGGCCGATCCGACGGTTCCACCTGACCCGGACTTAATCGAGGTCGACCCCGACCCGGTCCCCGTTGCCAGCCAACCGCACGGCGACGCTACGAGCCCTCAGGCGCACAACAGCGAGATTGACTCCGACGCGGCAGACCACCAGCTCTGCGGTATGACCCACCTACCGAGCGGCCGCACCTGCGTGCTTGCAGTTAGGCACTCAGGCTCGTGTGAATTTCACGCACCCTCCTAATCAAGAGGCCGCCCTATAGGCACCGGGCGCAGCACCTGGTGCCGGGAGGGCAAGCGATCGATCCGGGACGAGGACGGATGGCGACCGTCGGCGCGCACGGATGACGTCACGGCGCCACTGCGGAAGCCCAAACGGACGCCGGATGTTATGGCGACGTGGAGTCGAACGACGTCGTCGTGATCGGGGCCGGCCAGGCTGGCTTGTCGGCCGCCTACCACCTGCGCCGACGCGGGGTCGACTTCGTCGTGCTCGACGGCGAATCCGGGCCGGGTGGGGCCTGGCAGCACCGGTGGGAGTCGTTGCGGATGGCGACCGTCAACGGCATCTATGACCTGCCGGGTCAGCCCAAGCCTGAGATCGATCCGGGTGAGCCTAGCTCTGAGCTGCTCCCCCGCTACTTCGCCGACTACGAGGCCCACTACGACCTGCCGATCCGGCGCCCGGTGCACGTCCGCGCGGTGCACCGAGTCGATGACGACCCGGCCGGACGGCTGCTGGTCGAGACCGATCGCGGTGACTGGTCGGCCCGCGCGGTGATCAACGCGACCGGCACCTGGACGCGCCCGTTCTGGCCGTACTACCCAGGGCGGTCGGACTTCGCCGGGCGCCAGCTGCACGTGGCCGACTACACCTCAGCCGAGGAATTCATCGGCCAGCGGGTGGCCGTGGTCGGTGGTGGCGTCTCGGCCGTCCAGCTGCTGGACGAGATCTCGCAGGTGGCTGAGACGACTCTGGTTCACCCGCCGCCCGCCGGTCTGGCGAGAAGGCGGATTCACCGAAGAGATCGGCCGCGCCGCGGTCGCCCGCGTCGACGCACGGGTGCGCCAAGGGTTGCCGCCGCTCAGCGTCGTTTCGGTTACCGGGCTGGTACGGACGCCGGCGCTGCAGGCTGCGGCCGCGCGCGGTGTGCTCGACCGGCATCCGATGTTCGACCGGATCGAGCCCACCGGGGTTCGGATGGCGGACGGCACTTTTTACCCGGTCGACGTCATCCTGTGGGCGACCGGATTTCGCGCCGCCCTCGATCATCTCGCCCCGCTCGGGCTGCGCGAACCGGGCGGTGGCATCCGGATGGACGGCACTCAGGTCGCGGACGAGCCCCGCGTCCATCTGATCGGCTACGGGCCGTCGTCATCGACGGTGGGGGCCAATCGCGCCGGCCGCGCCGCCGCCAACGCAATCGTCGAGCTGTTGGCTGCGCCGGCTGCACTGGCCGCTCAGTCCGAGCCGAATTCGGTCGGCTAGCGTCGGTGGACAACTTCACCTGAGGGAGCAACCGCAGATGCCCGTGATCTCGATCCTGAACATGCACTTCGACCCGGAACACATCGATGAGGCCCTGGCCGCACTGCACACGACGCTGATCGACACCCGTGCGTTCAATGGCAACCTCGGCGTCGAGGTCGTGCAGAACGTCAAGGATCCCGCGCACATCCAGCTGGTCGAACGCTGGGCGTCGGCCGCCGACGACGACGCGTACCGGGCCTGGCGGGCGAGTGCCGACGCGCCGGCGTCGTTGATCGCCCCGTTGCTCGTCGAGCGCGGGCCGATGACGGTCGCGACGCTGTGTGAAGGGGTCTAAACGTCCGCTAGCGTCCGTCGACCGCGGCGACGATCGCGGCCGCGGCCTGATCGGGTGTCAGTTCGCCGGCCAGCACGGCCGCCTCGGACCGCTCGACGACGGGCCGGACCGACGGCTGATCCAACCGGCCGAGCAGTCGGGCGGCCACCATGGCCTGGGTCCAGCTGACCAGCTGACGGCGGCGCTTCTCGACCAGCTCGCCCGAGCCGGCCAGCGCGGCGTGGTGCGCGGTGACTGCGGTCCACACGTCGCCGAGACCCGCGTTGGTCAGACCGCTGCAGGCGAGCACCGGCGGACGCCCCGCCTCTTCACGCAACAGCCGCAGCGCCGAGGCGAGCTCTCGGGCAGCTCGTTGCGCGACCGGCTCGTCCGGCCCGTCGGCCTTGTTCACGGCAACGACGTCGGCGATCTCGAGGATCCCCCGCTTGATGCCCTGCAGCTCGTCGCCCGTGCGGGCCAGCGCGAGCAGCAGAAAGGTGTCGACCATGTCGGCGACGACGTACTCGGACTGACCGACCCCGACCGTCTCGACCAGCACGACGTCATAACCCGCGGCCTCGACCAGCACGATCGATTCCCGGGTCGCCTTCGCCACCCCACCGAGCGTCCCCGACGTGGGCGACGGGCGGACGAACGCGGCTTGATCCATTGCGAGGCGCGTCATCCGGGTCTTGTCGCCCAGGATGCTCCCGCCGGTGAGAGCCGAGGACGGATCGACCGCGAGGACGGCCACTCGATGCCCGGCCGCGGTGAGGTTACTTCCGAGGGTGTCGATGAAGGTCGATTTGCCGACGCCGGGCACGCCGGTTACGCCGACCCGGTGGGCGTTGCCGGCGAACGGCAGTAGCTCGCGCAACAGCTGCTGGGCCTGATCCCGGTGGTCGGCGCGACTGGACTCGACCAGGGTGATCGCCCGAGCGAGGCTCGCCCGGTCGCCGTTGCGGATGCCTTCGCCGACCGCGTCGAGGTCGGTCACGGGCGCGGGTCGGCCAGGCCGAGCTGCGTACGCAACACCGCCAGCAACTGCTGCGCGGCCTCGGCCATCACGGTGCCGGGCGGGAAGATCGCCGCCACCCCGGCGTCTCGAAGGGCGGCGTAGTCCTGTGGCGGGATCACTCCCCCGATGACGATCAGAATGTTCCCCGCCCCCTGCGCCTCGAGCTCGCGTCGCAGTTCGGGCACGAGGGTCAGGTGGCCGGCGGCGAGGGAGTTGACGCCGACGATGTGCACGTCGGCCTCGACGGCTTGACGAGCCACTTCGGCCGGGGTCTGGAACAGCGGCCCGACGTCGACGTCGAACCCGAGGTCGGCGAACGCGGTGGCGATCACCTTCTGGCCGCGGTCGTGCCCGTCCTGACCGATCTTGGCGACGAGGATCCGCGGCCGCCGCCCCGCCAGCACGGCGAACTCGTCCGCCGCCGTCCGCGCCGCCTCGATCGCGTTGGCCGCCATCGCTCCATCCTGGCCGCCGGCCCGGGCCTCGGCGCGATAGACCCCCGCGATCGTGCGGATCTCGGCCCGATGCCGACCGTACGTCCGCTCGAGCGCGTCCGAGATCTCACCGACCGTCGCCTGCGCGCGGGCGGCGTCGATCGCCAATGCCAGCAGGTTCTGCTCCAGGCCGGGTTTGCGGGTGCCGCTGGCCTGCGCGTCGGCCGCGGCGGTCAGCGCGGTGAGCGCGGCCTCGGTCGCCGCACTGTCGCGAGTAGCCCGCAGCCGAGCCAGCTTGGCGCTCTGCTCGGCCCGCACCGCCGAGTTGTCGATCTTGAGCACGTCGAGCGGCGCCTCGTCCTCGACCCGGTACCGGTTGACACCGATCACCGGCTGGCGCCCCGAATCGATGCGGGCCTGGGTCCGCGCGGCGGCCTCCTCGATCCGCAGTTTGGGCAGCCCGGCGGCGATCGCCGCCGCCATCCCACCGGCCTGCTCGACCTCGGTGATGTGCGCCCAGGCGCGCGCGGCCAGATCGTGCGTCAGCCGCTCGACGTAGGCGCTACCGCCCCACGGATCGATCACGCGAGTCGTCCCCGACTCCTGCTGCAGGAAGAGCTGGGTGTTGCGCGCGATCCGGGCCGAGAAGTCGGTCGGCAGCGCCAGCGCCTCGTCCAACGCGTTCGTGTGCAGCGACTGGGTGTGACCCTGGGTCGCGGCCATCGCCTCGACGCAGGTTCGCATGACGTTGTTGAACGGATCCTGCGCGGTAAGTGACCACCCCGACGTCTGCGAATGCGCACGCAGGGCCAACGACTTATCGCTGTTCGGCTCGAACTCGGCCATCAACTTCGCCCACAACAACCGGGCCGCCCGCAGCTTCGCGACCTCCATGAAGAAGTTCATCCCGATCGCCCAGAAGAATGACAGCCGGGGCGCGAACGAGTCGATGTCCATTCCCGCCGCGAGACCCGCGCGCACGTATTCGACGCCGTCGGCGAGCGTGTAGGCGAGCTCGAGGTCGGCCGTCGCGCCGGCCTCTTGGATGTGATAGCCCGAGATCGAGATCGAGTTGTACTTCGGCATCCGGGCTGCGGTGTATTCGAAGATGTCGGACACGATCCGCATGGACGGACCGGGTGGGTAGATGTAGGTATTGCGCACCATGAACTCTTTGAGCACGTCATTCTGGATGGTGCCGCTGAGCTGCTCCGGGGGGACGCCCTGTTCTTCCGCCGCGACCACGTAAAGCGCCAGGATCGGCAGCACCGCACCATTCATCGTCATCGACACGCTCATTTGATCGAGCGGAATGCCGGCGAACAGTTCACGCATGTCATAGATCGAGTCGATCGCCACGCCGGCCATGCCGACGTCACCGAGCACCCGCGGATTATCGCTGTCGTAACCGCGGTGGGTCGGCAGGTCGAACGCAACCGACAACCCCTTCTGCCCCATCGCCAAGTTGCGCCGGTAGAACGCGTTCGAATCGCTGGCCGTCGAAAAACCGGCGTACTGCCGAATGGTCCACGGCTGGTTGACGTACATCGTCGGGTACGGCCCACGCAGGAACGGCACGATGCCGGGATAGGTGTGGAGGAAGTCGAGACCATCCAGATCCTCGGCGCCGTAATGCGCTGACACCTCGATCCCTTCCGGGGTCGCCCACCGGGTGGTCGATTCTTCGTTTGCGGGCAGCGGACGCGGATGACCCAGCGATGCGTTCGCGAAGTCCGGAACAGCGCTCATCGGCTGCTCCCCGTCAAGACCCGAAGCGCGCTCGAGAGAACGCCGACCGCATTGCACCCCGGGTACAGATCCTCACCCGACGTCCAGACCTCTTGGGCACCGGCCGCGAGCAGCGCATCCTTCGCCGACGTCGCCTGCTCGGCGTACATCGCATCGGAGGAGCACAGGCAGGCCAGCTTCGAACCGGACGCCACGAAGGCTTTGACGATCTCGGCCAGCTCACCGGCACCGACCACCGACGCGATGCCGCCGGTGGCGAACAGGTTGCGAGCGAAGTCGACCCGTCCGGCATGCGCGGTGACCCCGCCGAGGGCGGCGAGGAACACAAAAGGACGTACGGGCTGCGCATCGGCCTCGTCGCGCAACGCCTCGAACGATTCGGCGTAGCGGTGCGGCCACAGGTGCGGCGGCGTGGAGCTGCTCGAATAGGGCGGCCGCTCCAACCTCGGCTCATCGATCACCGCGAATTCGCTGACCCCGGTGATGACATCCTGGCGGTGCGCGATTGCGTTCGCCCGGATCGCCTGTGAAGGCCCGAGCAGTCCCTGCAGATAACCGGATTCGACCGCTGCCGCCGCGCCGCCGTGCCGCTCGATGTCGATGAACCGAGCCCAGGCCGCCTGGGCCACCTGATCGGTGCGCGACTCGACGTACCACGACCCCGCGGCCGGATCGTCGACCCGGGACAAGCTCGACTCCGCGCTCAGGATCGACTGGGTGTTGCGGGCCAGCCGCCGGCCGAACCCATCCGGAATGCCGACCGCCGAGTCGAACGGTTCGACGGTGATCACATCGGCCCCACCGGTCGCGGCGGCGAAACACGCCACCGTGGTGCGAAGCAGATTCACGTACGGATCGCGCTTGGTGAGCATCGCGCGGGACGTCACCGCATGCTGGCGCATTACCGATTCGGCCGGTGTGAGCCCGCATAGTTCACCGATCCGATCCCAGACGCGCCGGGCGGCGCGCAGCTTCGCGATCGAGCCGAACTGATCGGCGCTGACGGCGTAGCGGCACTCGACCAGGCCGAACGCATCCGCCGCACTGAAGCCGTCGTCGGTCAGCGCCCGGATGTAGGCCACCGCGACGGCCGCGACCATTGCGATCTCTTCGGAATCGCTGCCACCGCGGTCGTGATAGGTGCCGCCGTCGACGGTGATCGGAGTCAGGTTCGGATACGCGCGCGCCGCCCGAACGGAATCGACCAGCGCGGCCAGGTCGGCGTCCGCACCGGTGCGGACGCGGGCGCCGATCGGGTCGAGGCCGAGGGTGCCGCTGAGCTGATCGGGGCTCAGTCCGGACGACGCGGCCAGCTCGAAGAGAGCCGCCGCGGCGGCATCGGATTGTGGCCCCGCGTCGAGCGCGATCGCAGCCAGGTGGAGCTGGACGCCTTCCAGCACCTGGGCCAGGTCGGCGATCGCGATGCCGCCGTCGCCGAGGGCCAGCCAGATCGAGGTAGCGCCGTTCTCGAGATCGGCCAGGATCGCGGCGTTGGCCCGCGCCGGATCGGGGTCGGCGTGGCGCTGGCGAACATCCCAGCCGGCACCGCCCTCGGCCGGCCGGGGCGGCACCGTCGGCCAGTCCGACGCGGGCGGCACGTCGTCGGCGGTGTAGAGGGGCCGCAGGTCGAAGCCGTCGTAGGTCGAGTGACTCAGGGCCTGCTCGGGGTCGACAGCCGGGTCACCGCCGCCACGAGCCAGCACCTTGGCCACCAGCGCGCGCCACTGCTCACGGGTCGCCGGCGGGAACTGACGCGGCGAGCGCGAACTCCGATGCCGGGCCCATACCTCGCGATAGTAAGGGACGCGTATCGCCGCGTCCGCCCGATCCGTAGGCTCGGGCGCTGTGACGAGCACTGATTACTCGAACTCCTGGTCAGATCCCGCCGCATCAGCTCAAGCTGCGGCTGAGGTGCTGGCGGATCGCACCGGTGTCGACCGGCACGACGTCGCGATCGTGCTCGGATCGGGGTGGACGCCGGCGGCCGACATGCTCGGCCCGGCGGTGGCCGATCTCGAGGTCACCGAGCTACCCGGGTTCCTCGCCCCGGCCGTCAGCGGTCACGCCGGGCGGGTGCGCTCGATCGAGGTCGCGGGCAAGCGCGTGCTGGTCTTCCTCGGCCGGACCCACCTCTACGAGGGCCGCGGGGTCGAGCCGGTGGTCCACGCCGTGCGGACGGCGGCCGCGGCCGGAGCCAGGATCGTGGTGCTGACCAATGCCTGCGGCGGCCTGCGGCCCGGATTGGCGGTCGGCGACCCGGTGCTGATCAGCGACCACATCAACCTGACCGCCCGAACGCCACTCATCGGTCCGCGGTTCGTCGACCTGACCGATCTGTACGCGACCCGGCTGCGGGCGTTGGTGCACGAGATCGACCCGAGCATCACCGAGGGTGTGTACGCGGCCTTCGCGCGGACCCCAGTACGAGACGCCGGCCGAGATCACGATGGTCGGCCGGCTCGGCGGCGATCTGGTCGGCATGTCGACCGCGCTGGAGGCGATCGCGGCGCACGCCGAGGGCTGCGAGGTGCTCGGGCTGTCGCTGGTGACCAACCTCGCCGCCGGACTGTCCGGCGAGCCGCTCGATCACCTCGAGGTGCTGGCCGCCGGTCAGGCCGCGGCCACCCGGATGGGGACGCTGCTCGCGCAGTTGATCGGCCGGCTGTGAACGAGCAGTTGGCCGCGGCCGTCAACGCCTGGATCGAGGACGACGTCGACCCGGACTCGGTCGCGCAGCTGCGCACCCTGCTCGCCGCGGGCGATGACGCGGCCGTCGCCGAACTGACCGACCGGTTCAGCGGTCCGTTGACCTTCGGCACCGCCGGGCTGCGCGGGCCGCTACGGGCCGGGCCGAACGGAATGAACCGCGCGGTGGTGCGGCGGGCCGCCGCGGGATTGGCCGCGTGGCTGACCGATTCTGCCGCCGGGCCGGCCCGGGTCGTGATCGGTTACGACGGACGTCATCAATCCCGAGAGTTCGCCGAGGACTCGGCCGCGATCTTCGCCGCGGCCGGCCACGAGGCCGTGCTGCTGCCGCGCCTGCTCCCCACCCCGGTGCTCGCGTTCGCCGTGCTGCACCTGCGAGGCGGCGCTCGGGGTGATGGTGACCGCGTCGCACAACCCGGCGGCCGACAACGGCTACAAGGTCTACGTCGGCGACGGCGCCCAGATCGTGCCGCCGACCGATGCCCAGATCGAGGCGGCGATCAACGCGGTCGGCCCGGCGCGCGAGATTCCGCTCGCGCCGACCTTCACCGTCGCCGGCGAGTCGCTCGTCGATGACTACGTGACCGCGATCGCGGCACTGATCGCGTCCGGGTCCCCGCGAGCTGCGGATCGTGCACACCGCGATGCACGGTGTCGGCACGTCGGTGATCGAGCGGGTGTTCGCGGCGGCCGGCTTCGCGCCGCTGCTGACCGTCGCCGCGCAGGCCGACCCCGACCCCGACTTCCCGACCGTCGCCTTCCCCAACCCGGAGGAGCCCGGGGCCCTCGACCTCGCGCTGGACCTGGCCCGATCGAGTGACGCCCAGCTGGTGATCGCCAACGACCCGGACGCGGATCGCTGCGCGGTCGCCGCCGTCGACGAGCACGGCGATTGGCGCCAGCTCACCGGCAACGAGGTGGGCGTGCTGCTGGCCGACGCGCTGCTGGCCAAGGGCGTCACCGGCACCTACGCGACCACCATCGTGTCGTCGACGATGCTGCGGCTGATGGCGGCGCGGTCCGGTGTCGGGTACGCCGAGACTCTCACCGGCTTCAAGTGGATCTCGCGGGCCGCCCCCGATCTGTGCTTCGGCTACGAGGAGGCGCTGGGCTACGCGGTTGCGCCGAAGCTGGTGCGCGACAAGGACGGCATCAGCGCCGCGCTGCTGATCGCTGAGCTCGCCGCCCGGCTACACGCGGCCGGATCGTCGCTGCTCATTCGGCTCGACGAGCTTGCCGTCGAGTACGGCCGGCACGCCACCGACCAGATCTCGGTGCGGGTCGACGACCTCGCGCAGATCGGCGCCCTGATGGCCGGGCTGCGGGGCCGTCCCCCGGTGACGTTGTTGGGACACGCCGTCACGGTGACCGATCTCGCGCCCGAGGCCGACATCGTCACGCTGAGCTGGGCGGGCGGACGGGCCGTGGTGCGGCCGTCCGGCACCGAACCGAAGCTCAAGGCCTATCTAGAGATCGTCACCGATGCCCGTCGCGGAGATGGCTCACCGGCAATCGCCGCATCCCTGCTCGCCCGGCTTCGGACTGAGCTCGGGCCGCTGCTGCGGACGGGCTAGATTTGCCCTGTGACCAGCCCTGATGACGCCACTGCCGCCCTGATCGCCGAGCTTCAGGATCAGGAGCGCCGCCTGCAGTTCACGAAGTTCGACAATGAGGACGCCTGGGAGCTCGGCAGCCTGATCGTCTCGATGGCCATCGCGCAGGGCCTCGGCATTACGATCGATATCGAACGTAACGGCCAGCAACTCTTCCATGCCGCACGACCCGGGACGACCGGCGACAACGATCATTGGCTGCGGCGCAAGAACAACGTCGTCCGGCGCTATCAGACCTCGTCCTACCTCGTGCAGCAGACCTTCCTGTCCCGCGGCTTCGAGTTCGGTCCGAGCACCGGTGTCGATCCGATGGACCACGCGTTCGGCGGCGGCGGCTTCCCGCTCATCATCGCCGGTGTCGGCGTCGTCGGCGCGATCTCGGTGTCCGGATTGGCGGCCGCCGACGACCACGCGTTGATCGTTGCCGCGCTCGAACAATTCATCGCGTCCCGTTGATCAGCGACCCGCGGTAAGCCCGGATCGGCAATTCGTAGTCGGCTCCAACCAAGAAGAATTTCGAATCGAAGACGGTGGAAGGACCCCCCGAATGACCCACCCGGAAAATCGCGAAGCCCCAGCCATTCCCGAGAACCTGCTCACCCCGTCCGAGGTTGCGACGCTGTTTCGCGTCGATCCCAAGACGGTGACGCGCTGGGCGCAGGCCGGCAAGGTGCCCTCGATCCGCACGCTCGGCGGGCACCGCCGTTACCGCGAGTCCGACATCCGCGCGCTGCTGAGCGGCGCGATCGACCCGGCCTCGGCCGGCCAGCACGCAGACGGTTAACCCGGGGTTCTTGCTCAGCCGATGGTCAATTGCAGTTTTTCGACGCCCGGCGGTTCGAAGCCCAGCACCTGGCCGTAGAACGACAGCTCGGCCGACAGCGCCGCAACGATCGTCTCGGCCTTGCGGAAGCCGTGCTGTTCGCCGGCGAACAGCAGATACGCGTGCGGAATCTGCTTGCGCACCATCGCGTCGCGAAATAGCTCGGACTGTGACGGCGGGACGACCTTGTCCTCGTCACCCTGTAACAGCAGCACCGGACACGACAGCCCGTCCACGTGCGACAGCGGCGCCCGCTCGATGTAACGATCCCGCTGTTTCGGCAATGGACCGATCAGGCCGTCGAGGTAGCGCGACTCGAAGTCGTGGGTGTCCTCGGCGAATCGCAGCAGCTCGGCGACGCCGTAGTAGGACGCGCCGGCGGCGAAGGCCTGGGTCCGGGTCAGCGCGGCCAGTACGGTCCAGCCGCCGGCGCTGCCGCCGCGGATGACCAGACGGGCCCGATCGGCCCGCCCGGCGTCAGCCAGCGCCGTCACCGCGGCCACCGAGTCCTCGACGTCGACCACGCCCCACTGCTCGCGCAGCAGCTCGCGGTAGGCCCGGCCGTACCCCGTCGAACCGCCGTAGTTCACGTCGATCACGCCGAGTCCACGGCTGGTGAAGAACGCCTTCTCGGTGCTGTAGGAGGCCATGACCTGCGAGGTCGGGCCGCCGTGGACGAAGACGACATACGGCGGCAGCTGCCCGTCCGGTGCCTCGAAGTCCGGGTTCTTCGGCGGATAGACGATGGCGTGCACCGTGCGTCCGTGTGGCCCGGGCAGCGCCTCGACGGTCGGTTCGGGCAGGTAGCGCGAGTCGATCGAGAGCGACGAGGAGGCTTGACCGGCGCTCGCCTGCCCACTCTCGAGATCGACCGTCACGATCCGCCCGCTCAGCGTCGGTGAGCCGGCGACCGCGGCCAGGTGCATACCGTCGAGATCGATCGACGGAGCCCAGACCGTATAGGGCAGGTCGAGGTCGGTCAGCGTGCCGGCCTCGGGATCGAGCAGCCCCAGACTCCGGGTGCCGGTGCCGTGGGTGACCACCAGGCGCCCGTCCGGCAGAACCGCATAGGTGCGCTGGCCCAGTTGCCACTGCGGGGCCCCGAACTCCTCGGCGGCCGGGTAGATCGGCTGGGGGTCACCACCGGTAGCGGCGACCCGAACAAGGTTCCACCAGCCGCTGCGATCGGTGATCGCGAACAGATGGTCGTTACCGGCCCACTCCGGCTGTTGGACGGCCTCGGTCGATCCACCCAGGACCGTCCGGTACGCACCGACGGCACCGTCGGTGATCGGCGCGACTCGCAGCTCGGTACCGTCCCACGGCATGCGCGGGTGGTCCCACGCGATCCAAGCCAGCTGATGACCATCCGGGCTGAGGCGCGGACCGTAGAGGAAGTCGCTGCCGCCGATCAGGTCGCGCACGGCCAGCGAGCCGTCGGTCGCGACGGCGACGAACATCCGGTCTACGCGCCCGTCCGCGTCATAGCGCTCGCGAATGCACCAGATCTCCTCACCCACGAGGGTCAGCTCGGCGTAGCGCAGCGCGGCCGGCTCGTGCGGCTCGGGCGTCAGCGGAATCGGCTCGATCTCGCCGGCACCCAGCAGCCAGAGGCGCTGGTCGGTGAATTCGCAGAACACCAGGCCGGTCGGGATCGACAGCCAACTTGCGCCGCCGTACTCGTGGACCCGGGTCCGCGCATTCCACGGCGCCGGCAGCACGTCGACGACCGCGCCGTCTCCGACGCGGGCCACCGTCTGACGCCCGCCCTCGCTCGGTCGTCCCTCGGTCCACCACACCTCGGCCCGGCCGGTGCCGTGCCGCACCAGTCGAGGGAAGGACAAGCTGACGCCCCCGGTCGCGACGTCCGCCGCGCTGATCGGCGATACCCATTCTCCGTACGGCGCGACGGTCACGGCTGGGTCGGCTCCGGCACGAAGTTGTGCTGGTCGGGGTCAGGGCCCGTTCGGTGGCCGCGGTTCAGGGCGCTGATCGCCTCCATCGCCTCGGGCCCCAGTTCGAATGAGAAGACGTCGATGTTCTCGCGCATGCGTTGCGGGCTCACCGTCTTCGGAATGACGATGTCGCCGCGCTGGATGTGCCATCGGAGCACAACCTGAACCGCCGTCCGGCCGAGGCTCGTGGCGATCGCGTTGATTGCGGGATCGTCGACCACCAGACCGCGAGCGATCGGCGACCATGCTTCGACGGCGACGCCATGGTCGGCACAGAACGCTCGCACCTCCACCTGGGTCAGATAGGGATGGACCTCGATCTGATTGACCGCCGGGACGGTGTCGCATTCATCGAGGATCCGCTGTAGATGGTGCACCTGAAAGTTCGAGACACCGATCGAACGCACCCGCCCCTCGCGTTGGAACTCCTCGAGCGCCCGCCAGGTCGAGACGAAATCGCCGTCGTGTAGCGCTGGCGCCGGCCAGTGAATCAGGAACAGGTCGAGGTAGTCGAAACCGAGTTCGGCGAGCGTGCCGTCGAAGGCCTTACGAGCGTCATCGGGCAGGTGCGCTCCGTTGTGCAGCTTGCTGGTGACGAAGACGTCACCCCGGTCCAGGCCCGACTCGGCCACCGCTTGGCCGACGCCGCTCTCGTTGCCGTAGGCCTGCGCGGTGTCGATGTGGCGGTAGCCGGCTTGCAGCGCCGCCGCAACCGCTTCGGCCGTTTGGGCCGGATCGACCTTGAAGACCCCGAAGCCGAACTGCGGGATCGTCTTGCCGTCGTTCAACTTCACGTCAGGTACTTGGTTCATGGGCAGACCCTTCTATCTCGGCCCGAATTGCCGGTCGCCGGCGTCGCCCAGGCCGGGCACGATGTAGGCATTCTCATTGAGACCCTCGTCGATGCTGGCGGTGACCAGCCGGACCGGGAACCCGCTGGTTTCGAGCCGGGCGACGCCTTCGGGGGCCGCCAGGACGCACACAACGGTGATGTCCTCGGCGCCCCGGGCGACTAGTAGCTCGATGCAGTGCAGCAGCGATCCGCCGGTGGCCAGCATCGGATCCAGCACGAGGACCGGCCGTCCGGTCAACGTCTCGGGCAGTGACGCCATGTAGGCCTCGGGATCGTGGGTCTGCTCGTTACGGGCGAGCCCGACAAATCCCATCTGGGACTCGGGGAGCAGGTTGAAGGCGGCCTCGGCCATCCCGAGTCCGGCCCGCAGCACCGGCACGATCAGCGGCGGGTTGGCGAGCTCGGTGCCGTCGGTGGGCCCGAGCGGCGTCTCGATCGGCACCGTGCTGACGGCCAGCCCCCGGGTCCCTTCGTAGACCAGCAGGGTCGCCAGTTCGCGCAGGGCGGCGCGGAACTCGGCGTTGCCGGTATCGCTCTTGCGCATCACGCTCAGCCGGGCTTGGGCGATCGGGTGATCGATGACCAGGATCTCCATGTACCAGACCCTAACCGGCGCAGAAGTGCTGCCGAAGCGCGCAGCCCGCCCGGCTCCTAGACTGGGTTGATGAGCAGCACCCTTGATCGAGCATCGTCGCTCGGCGAGCTGGGCGACTTCACCACCGCCGGGTCGCTGCGCCGATTCCTGGCCGGCCTGCCCGGTGTCGATCAGGTCGGCGCCGAGGGACGCGCCGCCGCGCTGGCCACCCGCAGCATCAAGACGACCGCCAAGGCGTGGGCCATCGATACCGCCATCTCGATGATCGACCTGACCACGCTCGAGGGCGCCGACACGCACGGCAAGGTGCGGTCGATGTGCGCCAAGGGCATCCACCCTGATCCGGGCGACCCGAGCGTGCCCTCCGTCGCTGCGATCTGCGTCTATCCCGACCTGGTGGCGACGGCGGTCGAGGCCCTGAACGGGGCTCCGATCGCGGTGGCCAGTGTCGCCACCGCCTTCCCGTCGGGTCGCGCCTCGCTGGCCACCAAGCTGGCCGACGTCGGCGAGGCGGTCGCGGCCGGCGCGACCGAGATCGACATGGTCATCGACCGCGGCGCATTTCTGTCCGGTCACTATCAGCAGGTCTTCGACGAGATCGTTGCCGTCAAAGCGGCCTGCGGTCCCGCGCATCTCAAGGTGATCCTCGAGACCGGCGAACTGGTGACGCTCGACAATGTCCGCCGCGCATCCTGGCTGGCCCTGCTGGCCGGTGGCGACTTCATCAAGACCTCGACCGGCAAGGTGAGTCCGGCCGCTACTCCCCCGGTCGCGCTGGTGATGCTGCAGGCGGTGCGTGACTTCGCCGACGCCACTGGTGAACTGCGCGGAGTGAAGCTGGCCGGCGGCATTCGCGCCAGCAAGGACGCGGTGCGGTACCTGGTCATGGTGAACGAGGTGGCCGGCGAGCAATGGCTGACGCCGTCGCTGTTCCGACTCGGCGCGTCGAGTCTGCTCAACGATCTATTGCTGCAGCGTCATAAATTGACCACCGGCGCCTACGACGGCCCCGACTACGTGAGTGTGGATTGATGACCGAGCATCGCTCGCGGAGCGAGAAATGACCAAGTTCGACTACGCGCCCGCTCCCGAATCGCGCGACATCGCCCGTCTCAAGAGCTCATACCAGATCTTCGTGGACGGTCAGTTCCGCGACGGGACCGGCCCCGCGACCAAGACCATCAATCCGGCCGACGAGCAGCCGCTGGCCGAGGTCGCCGAAGCGGGGCTGACCGATGTCGACGACGCTGTTCGTGCGGCTCGAAGCGCGTACGACACCGTCTGGTCGAGGACGTCCGGGCGCGAACGGGCCAAGTACCTGTTCCGGATCGCCCGGGCCATTCAGGAACGTGGCCGCGAGCTGGCGGTGCTCGAGAGCCTCGACAACGGCAAACCGATCAAGGAGTCGCGCGACACCGACATCCCGCTCGCGGCGGCCCACTTCTTCTATTACGCCGGCTGGGCCGACAAACTCGAGTACGCCGGCTTCGGTCCGTCCCCGCGTCCGTTGGGCGTTGCGGCGCAGGTGATCCCGTGGAACTTCCCGCTGCTTGATGGCCGCGTGGAAGATCGCGCCGGCGCTGGCCACCGGTAACACCGTGGTGCTCAAGCCGGCCGAGACCACTCCGCTGACCGCGCTCACGCTGGCCGAGATCATCGCCGAGGCCGATCTGCCCCCGGGCGTCGTCAACATCCTGGCCGGTGGTCCGTCGATCGGCCAGGCCCTGGTCGAGCATCCCGGGCGTCGACAAGATCGCGTTCACCGGTTCGACCGAGGTGGGCCGGCTGATCCAGCAGGCCGCGGCCGGCACCGGCAAACGAGTGTCGCTCGAACTCGGCGGCAAGGCCGCGAACATCGTCTTCGAGGATGCACCGATCGATCAGGCCGTCGAGGGAATCGTCAACGGCATCTTCTTCAACCAGGGCCACGTCTGCTGCGCCGGCTCCCGGCTGCTGGTGCAGGAATCGATCGCGGACGAGGTGATCGGCGCCCTCAAGCGACGACTGCTCACCCTGCGGCTCGGTGACCCGCTCGACAAGAACACCGACATCGGGGCGATCAACTCGGCCGCGCAGCTGGCGCGTATTCGCGAGCTGGTCGATTCCGGCGATGCCGAGGGCGCAACGCGCTGGTCGCCGCCGTGCGAATTGCCGGCGCGGGGCTTCTGGTTCGCGCCGACCGTGTTCACCGGAGTGTCGACGGCCAGCCGCATCGCGCGCGAAGAGATCTTCGGCCCGGTGCTGTCCGTGCTGACGTTCCGCACGCCGGCCGAGGCGGTCGAGAAGGCCAACAACACGCCCTACGGACTGTCGGCCGGTATCTGGACCGAGAAGGGCTCGCGCATCCTGTGGATGGCTTCACAACTTCGGGCCGGCGTCGTGTGGGCCAACACCTTCAACCGCTTCGATCCGGCGTCACCGTTCGGCGGCTACAAGGAATCCGGCTTCGGACGAGAGGGTGGCCGACACGGGCTGGAGGGCTACCTTGCCTGAGCGATTGGACGTACGCAAGACCTACAAGCTCTACATCGGGGGCGCGTTCCCTAGGTCCGAGTCCGGGCGCACCTATCCGGTGTACGGGGCGAAGGATGTGCTGCTGGCCCAGGCCGCCCAGGCTTCCCGTAAGGATGCCCGCGACGCCGTCGTCGCGGCCCGCAAGGCCTTCGCCGGCTGGTCCGGAGCCACCGCGTACAACCGCGGGCAAGTGCTGTATCGGGTCGCTGAAATGCTCGAAGGGCGACGCGACCAATTCGTGGCCGAGGTTTCGGCCGCCGAACAGACCACCGCTCGGGCGGCTACAGCCTCGGTGAACGCGGCCATCGACCGGTGGGTCTGGTACGCGGGCTGGGCCGACAAATATGCGCAGGTGGTCGGTTCGGCCAACCCGGTCTCGGGCGCCTACTTCAACTTCAGCCTGCCCGAGCCGACCGGGCGTTGTTGCCGTCTTCGCGCCCCAGGAATCGAGCCTGCTCGGACTGGTCAGCGTGCTCGCGCCCGTCCTCGCCACCGGCAATACCGCGGTCGTGATCACCTCGCAGAACCGTCCGCTGCCCGCCGTCAGTCTGGGTGAGGTGCTGGCCACCTCAGACCTGCCGGGCGGCGTGGTGAATCTGCTCAGTGGCTTCACCACCGAACTAGCACCGTGGTTGGCCAGCCATCGTGACGTCAACGCACTCGATCTGACCGGCGTCGCACCGTCCGACCGGGTCGCGTTGCAGCAGGCCGCGGCTGAGACGATCAAACGCGTCTACGTGCCGTCGGCGGCAGAGACGTGGATCGGTGATCCGGGCCTGTCACGGCTAACGACCTTCGTCGAGACCAAGACGGTCTGGCACCCGATCGGCATCTGAGGCGCTCAGGCCAGTTTGAGCCGGCCGCCGAGGATCGCGTCGGTGACGTGGTCGACGTCCTCGTCGTTGGCGTAGGCATGGGCGCGCAGACGCGAGAGCGCGTCGGCGGCGGCCAGTCCGGTCTCGCTGACCACGACACCCGCGGCGATCCAGGTGCGCAGTCGATGGGTCGCGGCCGGCGCGGCCATCCACGTCGGCTGTAGCGCGTCCCGGGCGCTCATCGCCGGGATGGTGATCATCGCCGCGGCGCGCAGGGCGCCCGCGATGTGGTCAGCGGCCTGGGCGGCGCGGCCCAGATCCGTGGTCAGCGCGGCCGTCGCGTCGGTGAAATAGAGGTCGATCGCGCCGGCGATATCGGCGGTGATCTGGATCGGCAACGCGGCGATCGAACGGTACGGGGTTCGCGCTACGAGGTCGTCGTAGAAGGCCGGCCAACGACGGGCTATATCGGCTTCGCTGACCCTCACCTCGTTGTGCTCGGCCATTGCTTCGATGCAGGGCCCGACGCCCACGGTGAATTGAAGACGCTCGGTGGCGCTGGCCTGCTCGCTACTCGCGCCGAGCGGTACCCGGAACTTGGCTCCGAACAGGCTCAAGCCGGCGCCGTCGACGTCCAGAACCTGAGCGCAGGTCTTGGCCAACTCGGTGGGAAGCAGGTCCAGCGAATCCTTGGCCCTCATGTACTCAGCGAGCGTCAGCTGGAACCGCCGACCGAAGGCGACCGCTTGGTCGGCCGCCTTGGGACCGTCGTCGGATGCGTCCCCTGCGGCCAGCACGCGGTATCGATTCCCACGTCGACGCAAGGTCAATCAGCGCGTCAGAATGACCAATAGGGCGGCGATCGTGGAAGTCCTTGCCCGGATACATGCGCCAATCTTGTGTGACCGCGTCCAAATGCGTCGTCCGCCGATGCGATCCTGTCCTTATGAGCGAGGACTGGTTACGTGCGATCGAGGATCGTGTTTCGCAGCTCATCGGGCGTGACGTCCGAATCACCTCCCGCCTGGGCGGTGGCCAGCACGCGTTGACCGTGGTTGCCGAGGCTGACGACGGCACCGAGATGGTGATTCAGTCGTTTCCGGCCGGCGACGACGCGGTCGAACGCGAAGTCGAGGTACTGCGCTACGTCAACGGACTTGGCGAGTGGGTCCCTCGACTCATCGCCCACACCCTTGACGTGACCGGGCCGCTCATTGTCACGACGCGGGTGCCCGGCGGACACCCGTCACCTGACCTGCCCGGCGCCGTGATTGCGGTGCAGATGGCCCACGCCCTCGCCCAGATCCATCGACTGGACGGCGAAGGACTTCGCCCCCGGACAAACAAACCCTCCACAGACACGAGTCCGGTCACGCTCGCCGCCCCACGGACCTGGCCACAGCTGGATGAAGCCGACCTGGTGCTGACGCATTCGGACTTCTGGTGCGGCAACGCGCTCTGGGATGGACCGATGCTGACCGGGGTCGTCGATTGGGTGGGCGCGCACCGCGCACCGCGGGGTGTCGATATCGCATGGTGTCGCCTGGACCTCGTGCTTCTCGGCGAGGTCGACGCAGCTGACCTGTTCCTCAATGAATACGCGCTCGCGACCGGAGCGACCATTACCGACCAGCATGGGTGGGATCTACGGGCGGCGGCCCGGGCTGACCAGATCGTGGACACCTGGTCACCGAACTATTACGACATTGGACGGACCGATCTAACGCCACAGCTGTTACGCCGCCGCTTCGATTCCTGGGCAGCCGCGCTTCCCACCTAGGGACTGCTCCGGCGTGGGCCCAGAACCTCGAGGGCGCCGTATCGTCAACGAACTTGTTTCGCGAACGCGTGCAGGCCGCCACAGCCGCTACCGGTAAGTTGCGCGTCATGACGAGCGCGACGAGTGCCTCCATAATTCCGATCACGTTGACCATCAACGGCAAAACCGGCCTGACCCTGTGGGCACCGCCGTGGGAGGACGAGGACGGCGAGGAATGGCAGGGTTTCCTCGGCGACGGGGCCAAGATCCTGATGTTCCCGAACGCCCGCGAGCTGGCCGAATTCGTCGCGTCCAGCGATGAGAACGACCTGTCCGACCATCCGGCCTGGGACGCCGTGCGCCGACTCGGTGCCGAGGGACTCCGCCCGGGCGGCGACGATGCCTATGACCTCGATCAGGTATATGACTGGGCCGCCGGCGAACCCGACCCGATCCACGTATCGGCCCTGGCCAACGTCGTCGACATGGTCGCCAAGATCGCCGATTGCTGCGACGACGGCGCCCTGCGCAGCCTCGTCAGCAACACCCCGGCATACGTTGAACTGGTCGATGAGGACGTCAGCTATCTCGGTCGGGACGGTCGCAAGCGCTGGGTCGAGCTCGGTGATCTGATCGTCGAGACCTGGGAGCGGGCCATCAATCGGGTCGACCAATGGCTCAGCTGGCAGGGCGACTTCGACAACGTCGAACTCGAGGCCGAGACGGTCTGGGACCGCGTAGGCGCTGAGCCGATCAAGATCATCTTCGCTGACGCGACGTACGTGACCATCCGCGGCTACGGCGCCAGCACCGGTGAAGACATCGCCACGACCGCGTCCGATGACCCCGACCTACGCGGCGACGAGGACGACACGCTCTTCATGGGGCACGACGGCACGGTCGTGGTCTTCCACCACCTCGTCGACCTGGCCGAGTACTGCCGAACCGCAACCGGGCATGACTTGGTCCGGCTCGAGCGTTGGGCCGAGTTGGCCGACGTCGAGGACGACGACCTGTTCGCCCCGACCAAGGCAAACACCTACGACCTGACCAAGCCGTCCGACTCGGCGCTCGATCTGGTGGCCGAACTGCTGGACTATTGCGACCTCGAGGCCGACCTCGACACGCTGGGCGACATCGGCAACGCGGCCAAGATCGACCGCAAGGCCTGGAACACCCTCGTCGCCGAGATCGAGACCTGCCTTCAATCCGAGGACGACGCGTAGGGGCATTCGCGCCGGGCAAGTAGCGGCCTCAGTCAGTACCGGCAGCTACGCCGTCCCGTAGGGAATCCACCAAGGACGGACGGGCATCGGGCGCACCGCTGCGCACGGCGTCCGCCTCGGGGTCGTGGTCCATTTCTTGGGACTTGCGCTCGGCCGCCACCCGGGCCAAGTACTGGTCGATCTCGCGAACGCGCATGGCGACGTCCCAGCCCAGGATCGGCGCGATCAGATCGGCCACCGCGACCGCCGACTCGGTGCCCCGGTGCGGGTACTCGATCGAGATCCGGGTGCGGCGGGTCAGCACGTCCTCAAGGTGCAGCGCCCCCTCATGGGTCACTGCGTACCGGATCTCGGCCATCAGATAGTCGGGCGCGTTGGGCACGGTCTCGAGCAGCCCCGGGTCGGTCAGTCCGGGATCGAGCACGTCGCGGATCATCGAGCCGTACCGGTCGAGCACGTGCCGGACGCGGTACGGATGCAGGCTGTATTCGGCGGCCAGGGCATCGATCTGGTTACGCATCGCGAAGTAGCCATCGGCGCCGAGCAGCGGCACCCGGTCGGTGATCGACGGCCGCGCCAGCTTGGGCAGATCCTCGATGGCCAGGTCGACGGCGTCCGCGGCCATCACCCGATAGGTGGTGTATTTACCGCCGGCGATCGAGATCAGACCAGGGACGACCCGGGCCACCGCGTGTTCGCGCGAGAGGGCTGATGTCTCTTCGGACTCGCCGGCGAGCAGCGGCCGCAGACCGGCGAACACGCCCTCGATGTCGTCGTGGGTCAACGGTGACACCAGCACCCGGTTCACGTGTTCCAGCAGGTAGTCGATGTCGCGGCGGGTCGCCGCCGGGTGGGCGAGATCGAGGTTCCAGTCGGTGTCGGTGGTGCCGATCAGCCAGTGGTTCTTCCAGGGGATGACCAATAGGACCGATGAGTCGGTGCGCAGGATCAAGCCGGCGTCGCCGGTGATCTTCTCGCGCGGCACCACGATGTGAACGCCTTTCGACGCCCGCACCTTGAAGCGGCCGCGGCCTCCCGACAGGGCCTGGATCTGATCCGTCCACACACCCGTGCAATTGACCACGACACCGGCCCGCACCGTTGTCTCGCGACCGTCCTCGGCATCGCGCAGCCGCACCCCGACGACCCGATCGGTCTCGCGGTCGAATCCGACCGCCTGGGTGGACGGGCGGATCACGGCGCCGTACCGGGCCGCGGTACGAGCCACCGTCATCGTGTGCCGAGCATCGTCGGCCTGGGCGTCGTAGTAGGTGACGGCGCCGATCAGCGAGTCGCGCCGCAGGCCGGGGAACAACCGCAGCGCCGCCGCCCGGGTCAGGTGCTTCTGGTTCGGCACGCTGGTCGAACCACCCAGCGAGTCGTAGAGCGCCAGGCCGGATGCGACGTAGGGACGCTCCCAACCGCGGTGAGTCAGCGGATAGATGAACTCCACCGGCTTGACCAGGTGCGGGGCGATCCGCGTACTCATCAGCTCGCGTTCGCGCAGCGCCTCACGAACCAATCCGAACTCGAGCTGCTCGAGGTAGCGCAGCCCGCCGTGGAACAGCTTCGACGAGCGACTGGACGTGCCCGAGGCCAGGTCGCGGGCCTCGATCAGCGCGACCGAGAGGCCCCGAGTCGCTGCGTCCAGGGCGGCGCCGGCGCCGGTGACCCCACCGCCGATGACGACGATGTCGAATTCCTGGTTACCGAGCAGCGACCAGGCCGCTGCACGGTATTGCCCGTCCAGGCGCGATGCGGCGCCTCCCTTGGGGATCACCAGAGGCGCGGAATTCTTGTTGGCCGCCATAGGTCAAACCGTAGCTGGTGGCCGGGAACAGCCGCACCTCGCTGCGCGTTCAATGCTTACTGTGGCGCAAATTCTATCGTTGAAGCCGTTACCCCTGTCGTTGCTGGATACCGCCCCGGTCGGCGTGACCGCGACGACCACCGATGCCCTGCGCACGACCATTGCAATGGGCGTGCGCGCTGACCAGCTCGGCCTGACCCGGATGTGGGTCGCCGAGCATCACGGCATGCCCGGGATCGCCAGTTCGGCGCCGGCCGTCCTCATCAGCGCCATCGCCGCGGCAACGAAGAGGATCCGGGTGGGCTCGGGTGGTGTGATGCTGCCCAACCACGCGCCGCTCGTTGTGGCCGAGCAGTTCGGCACGCTGGCGGCGCTCTACCCTGAGCGGATCGACCTGGGCCTTGGCCGCGCGCCCGGCACCGACCCGCGCACCGCCGCCGCCCTGCGCCGCAGCACCGGTCAGCTGTCGGCAGAAGACTTCCCGCAACAACTCGGCGAACTCGCCTGCTTCCTGTCGGGCGAGTTCCCCGAGGGTCACCCCTATCGCCAGGTCGGTGCGGTGCCGCACGCGACGCACGTCCCGCCGATCTGGCTCCTCGGATCCAGTGACTACAGCGCTCAGCTCGCCGGTCTGCTCAGCCTTCCGTTCGCCTTCGCGCACCACTTCAGCGGGGGCAACACGCTGACTGCGTTCCGGGTCTACCGGGATGCCTTCCGTCCGTCCGAGCATCTGCCCGAGCCCTATGCGATGGTCACCGCCCAGGTGATGTGCGCCGAGACGGACGAGGACGCTCGCCGCTTGGCGCTGCCGTCCGCCCTCGGCTTCGTACGGCTGCGGCAGGGCCGCCCGGGGCCGGTGCCGACGATCCAGCAGGCCCAGGATCACGAGTGGACCGAGATGGAGCTGCGCCTTCGTCGAGGAGCGCTGGGCCAACCAGGCGATCGGCAGCCGCGAGACCGTCGTCGAGCGGCTCGGCAACCTACTGGCAGCGACCCAGGCCGACGAACTGATGATCACCGTCCAGGCCCCGGCCGAGGGCGATCGCATCCGGTCACTCGAACTGACCCGCGAGCTGTTCGGGCCCGACGAGTTGCCGCGCGGCCTGGCCGACGCCGGCGTGCTCAGCCTGCCCCGCGTCGGCTGAGCGTCGGCTCGGAGTGTCCCGTCAGTTCATCAGACGTTCGTAGCCGGGCTTGATGATCGTGTTGATGATCGCCAGCCGGTTGTCGAACGGGATGAACGCGCTCTTCATCGCGTTGATCGTGAACCAGCGCAGATCGCGTCCAGTCGTAGCCGAACGCATCGACCAGCAGCGCCATCTCGCGGCTCATCGAGGTGCCGCTCATCAGCCGGTTGTCGGTGTTGACCGTCACCCGGAACTGCAGCGCCCGCAGCAGCCCGATCGGGTGCTCGGCGATCGAGGCGGCCGCGCCGGTCTGCACGTTCGAGGACGGGCACATCTCGAGCGGGATCCGCTTGTCGCGGACGTACTGCGCCAGCCGCCCGAGCTGCGGGCCCGGACGGCGTCTCGGTGATGTCGTCGATGATGCGCACGCCGTGGCCCGAGCCGGTCGGTGCCGCACCACTGGATCGCCTCCCAGATCGAGGGCAGCCCGAACGCCTCGCCGGCGTGGATGGTGAAGTGGAAGTTCTCGCGGCGCAGGTACTCGAACGCGTCCAGGTGCCGGGTCGGCGGGAACCCGGCCTCGGCGCCGGCGATGTCGAAACCGACCACGCCGCGGTCGCGGTAGCGCACCGCCAGCTCGGCGATCTCGCGCGAGCGGGCGGCGTGGCGCATCGCGGTCGCCAGCGCGCCGACCCGGATCGGCGTGCCCCGCTGCGGCCGCCAGCGCCTCGCCCTGCCGAAAGCCCGTCGTTGACCGCATCGACCACCTGCGGCCAGCGACAGCCCGTCCTCGGTGTGCTGCTCGGGCGCCCAGCGGATCTCGGCGTACACGACCCCGTCGTCGGCGAGGTCCTCGGCCGCCTCGCGGGCGACCCGGGTCAGGCCGTGCTCGGTCTGCATCACCGCGACCGTGTGCGCGAACGTCTCGAGGTAGCGCTCGAGCGAGCCCGAGTCCGGCCGCGTCGCGAAACCACTGGCCGAGCTTGTCGGGATCGGTCGCCGGCAGGTCGGTGTAGCCGATCTGCTCGGCCAGCTCGATGATCGTCAGCGGCCGCAGGCCGCCGTCGAGGTGGTCGTGCAGCACGACCTTCGGGCGCCCGGCGGATGTTCTCGGGGGTGAGCGGCGCGGCCATCGCCCTACCGTAAGCCCGACGTCGATCGATCGACGCAGCGGCGCCGGGCGTGAATTCGCCGCCGATCTCGATGCCGGGCTCGAGCGCCTCGAGCGCCCGGTCGAAGCGGGCCGGGTCGTCGGCGTGCAGCTCGGCCAGCGGCTGCCCCGGCGGTGACCGTGTCGCCCGGCTTGGCCAGCAGCACCACGCCGGCGCCGGCCGAGACCGGATCGGCCTGCTGCGCCCGTCCGGCCCCGAGCCGCCAGGCCGCGATGCCGACCGCGTAGGCGTCGAGGCGGCTCAGCACGCCGCTCGCCGGCGCGGTGACCACGTGCTTCTCGCGGGCGACCGGCAGCGGCGCGTCCGGGTCGCCGCCCTGGGCGCGTGATCATCGCCCGCCAGACGTCCATCGCCCGTCCGTCGCGCAGCGCGTCGGCCGGGTCGACGTCGGGCTGCCCGGCCGCGGCCAGCATCTCGCGGGCCAGCGCCAGGGTCAGTTCGACGACATCGGACGGGCCGCCGCCGGCGAGCACCTCGAGCGACTCGCGCACCTCGAGCGCGTTGCCGGCGGTCAGCCCGAGCGGGGTCGACATCTCGGTCAGCAGCGCGACCGTCTTGACCCCGTGCGCGGTGCCGAGCGCGACCATCGTCTCGGCCAGCTCGCGGGCCGACTCGGCGCGTCTTCATGAACGCGCCCGGTGCCGACCTTGACGTCGAGCACGAGCGCCGACGAGCCCTCGGCGATCTTCTTGCTCATGATCGAGCTGGCGATCAGCGGGATCGACTCGACCGTGCCGGTGACATCGCGCAGCGCGTAGAGCTTGCGGTCGGCCGGGGCCAGGCCGGCGCCGGCCGCGCAGACCACCGCGCCGACCGTGCGCAGCTGGGCCAGGAACTCGTCGTTCGACACCGCCGCCCGCCAGCCCGGGATCGATTCGAGCTTGTCGAGGGTGCCGCCGGTGTGGCCGAGCCCGCGCCCCGACAGCTGCGGCACGGCGACCCCGTGCGCGGCGACCAGCGGCGCGAGCGGCAGGGTGATCTTGTCGCCGACCCCGCCGGTCGAATGCTTGTCGGCGGTCGGCCGGTCGAGGCCCGGACAGGTCGAGCCGCTCGCCCGAGGCGATCATCGCGGCCGTCCAGCGGGCCAGCTCGTCGGGCTCCATGCCGCGCCACACGATCGCCATCGCCAGCGCCGCCATCTGCTCCTCGGCGATCGCGCCGCGGGTGTAGGCGTCGATCACCCAGTCGATCTGCTCGATCGGGGATCCGACCGACCGTCGCGCTTGGCGATGATCACGTCCACCGCGGCGAACGGCTCAGCTCATCTGGATCTCGCTCCCGGTCCGAACGCGTACGGCAAGCAGGACGCGACATCGGCTGCGGCCCGTCCACCGTCTCGACGAGCAGGTCGGGGCCGCCGTGCTCCCACAGCAGCTGCCGGCACCGCCCGCACGGCATCAGCACGTCGCCGTGCCGGTCGACGCAGCTGAACGCGACCAGCCGACCGCCGCCGGACAGGAGCAGCGCCGACACCAGCCCGCACTCGGCGCACAGCGTCAGCCCGTAGGACGCGTTCTCGACGTTGCAGCCGACGACGATCCGGCCGTCGTCGACCAGCGCCGCCGCGCCGACCGGGAACTGCGAGTACGGCGCGTACGCCTGCCCCATCGCCTCGAGCGCGGCGCGGCGCAGCGCGGCCCAATCGATGTCGCTCATCGGCCGATCGGTCACTTGACGTACGGCTCGCCGTCGGCGGCGGGCGCCTGCACCCGTCCGACCAGTCCGGCGACGGCGAAGATGGTGACCAGGTAGGGCAGCATCAGCAAGATGTTGGACGGGATGCTCACCGGCGACCCGACGATCGAGAGCACGGTCTGCAGCGCGTCGCTGAACGCGAACAACAGCGCCGCGCCGACCGCGCCGCGCGGGCTCCACTTGCCGAAGATGACCGCGGCCAGCGCGATGAACCCCTTGCCGGCCGACATGTTCTCGGTGAACGTGCCGACCTGCCCGACGGTGAGGTAGGCGCCGCCGAGGCCGGCGATCAGGCCGCCGATCATCACGTTGCGGTACCGCGTGCGCAGCACCTTGATGCCGACCGTGTCGGCCGCCTTCGGGTGCTCACCGACCGCGCGGGTGCGCAGTCCCCACCGGGTCCGGAACAGCGCGACGTCGACGCCGATGATCAGCAGGTAGGTGAGGTACACGATGATGTTGTCGTCGAACAGCGCCCGGCCGATGACCGGGATGTCGCCCAGCAGCGGGATCTTGATCGGGCTGAGGTGGTCGGCCTTGTTCAGCGACTGGTTGGTGGCCTGCAGCGACTTGTAGAGGTAGCCGGTCAGGCCGAGCGCGAAGACGTTGAGCACGACCCCGAGCACGACCTGGTTGACCTGGTAGCGGATCGCGAAGACCGCCAGCAGCGCCCCCATCAGGCCGCCGGCCAGCATCGCGGCGACGACGCCGACGCCGAGGTTGCTGGCCAGCGAGCCGAACAGCGCGCCGGCGAACGCGCCGACCAGCAGCTGCCCCTCGATGGCGACGTTGATGACGCCGCTGCGCTCGCCGACGATGCCGGCCAGCGCGCCGAGGATGAGCGGGATCGACAGCAGCACGGTCTGCTGCAGCAGGCCCTGCAGGTTGATCGCGCCGCCGCCCTGGGTGCCGGTGCCGACCCAGCACAGGAACGCGAGCGACGAACGCGACGATGACCGCCGATGCGCACCCAGCTCAGCTGCCGGCGCGAGAAGCCGCGGGCCAGGTGCCACGCGCCGAGCGCGGCGATCAGGACGCCGAGGACGATCGCGGTGATCCGGCCGTTGACGTGCAGCGTCGGCACGGTGACGTTGTCGCCGAGCTGCGAGAACGAGAACGCGGCCGAGTGCGACTTGGCGCCGAGCCCCAGGCGACGATGCAGATCGCGCCGGCCAGCACGATGATCGACCCGCCGATGAGCCGGCTGCGGGCGCTGATCGGCTCGTCGATGACGGTCCGGGTGACGACCAGCGCCTCGTCCGGCTGCTGTGTAGTGGTCATCCGTTCCACCCCTTCGCCAGCTGCGACACTCCGCCACCGCGCGACGCCCGCAGCCGGAAGATCGACTGGATCAGCGCCGGCGCGGCGATGAACAGCACGATCAGCGACTCGAGGACGGTCGACACCTCGACCGGCACGTGGCTGTTGGCCAGCATCTGGAAGCTGCCGGCCTTGAGCGCGCCGAACAGCAGCCCGGCCAGCACCGTGCCGCCGGGGCTGGCCCGGCCGAGCAGCGCCACGGTGATCGCGTCGAAGCCGACGCCGGCGTCGACGCTGTTGGTGATGTTGGTGCCGGTCGAGCCGATCGACAGCGCGACGCCGGCCAGGCCGAACAGCGCGCCGGCGAGCACCATCACCATCACCGTGTTGCGCGACACGTTCATGCCGGCGGTGCGGGCCGCGGCGGCGTTCGCGCCGACCGTGCGCAGCGAGAAGCCCCAGGTCGAGCGGGTCAGCAGCCACCAGCAGCCGGCCGCCGCGGCCAGCGCGATCAGGATGCCGGCGTTGACCGGCAGCCCGGCGCCGAACAGGTGCGGCAGCCGGGCGTTGCCGTGGATCGTGCGCGAGACCGCCTGCGCCGAGCCGCGCCTTCTGGAAGCCGTTCGACGCTGAGCAGGTAGTTGAGCAGGTAGAGCGCGACGTAGTTGAGCATGATCGTGGTGATCACCTCGTGCGCGCCCGTCCGCGCCTTGAGCACGCCGGCGATGCCGCCCCAGATCGCGCCGCCGATGATGCCGGCGATGACGGCCGACCACGACGTGGATGAACGGCGGCAGGTTCCAGGCGAAGCCGACGTAGGACGCGCAGATCGCGCCGGCGATGATCTGGCCCTGGCCGCCGATGTTGAACAGCCCCGACCGGAACGCGACCCCGACGCCGAGGCCGCCCAGGATCAGCGGCGCCGCCTCGAACAGGGTCAGCGAGATCGGGTAGAGGATCTTGTCGGCGTCGCCGCTCGAGAACGCCGGACGGGTCGACGATCGATCCTTCGAACAGGTTGATGTAGCCGCTCGAGATCGCCGACCAGGCGGCGCTGAACGTGTCGCCCGGGGCCTGGAAGAAGTAGCCCAGCGCGGTACGGGTCGGCTGGTCGGCCAGCGCGATCAGGATCGCGCCGATGATCAGGCGCACAGACAAGCGCCAGCACGGTGAGCACGGCCGTGTTGCCGTAGCGGTAGGCGTCGAGCACCCGCCGAGTCGACCACGACGGCTTCGGCCGGCGGAATGTTCGGCGTCCTCGGCCGGCGGTTCGGTGACGTCCAGCGGTCACGCCGCACCCGCCTCCCGCCATCAACAGGCCGATCTGCTCGGCGCTGACGTCGGGCCCGACCTCGCCGGCGATGCGGCCGCGGTACATGACCGCGATCCGGTCGGCCAGGCCCGAGCACCTCGTCCAGCTCGGTCGAGATCAGCACGACCGCCGCGCCGCGGTCGCGCTCGCGCACGATCCGCCGGTGGACGAACTCCATCGACCCGACGTCCAGGCCGCGGGTCGGCTGGGCGACGATCAGCAGCTTCAGCGGCCGCGACATCTCGCGGGCCAGCACGACCTTCTGCTGGTTGCCGCCCGACAGCGTCGACGCGGCCAGCTGCGCGCTCGGCGTGCGCACGTCGAACTCGGCTACCCGGGCGTCGGCGTTGGTGGCGATCTCGCGCAGGTTCAGCGCGATCCCGCGGGCGAACGGCGGCTGGTCGTAGAGGTCGAGGATCAGGTTCTCGGCGATCGAGAACGACCCGACCAGCCCGTCGTGCAGCCGGTCCTCGGGCACGTACCCGACGCCGAGATCGAGCACCTCGTTGGTGCCGAGTTCGGTGACGTCCTGCCCCTCGACCCGGATCCTGCCGCTCGGTCCGGGATCACCAGCCCGACCAGCGCCTGGGTCAGCTCGGTCTGGCCGTTGCCCTGCACCCCGGCCAGCGCGAAGATCTCGCCCGCCGCGCACGTCGAAGCTGACGTCGTCGACCACGACCACGCCGTCATCGATCACGGTGACGCCCTCGACCGACAAGCATCACCTCGCCCGGGTTGGCCGGTCCCTTGTCGATCGTGAGCTGGACGGGCCGCCCGACCATCAGCGAGGCCAGCTCGTTGGCCGACGCGGTCGGCTCGGCGGTGCCGACGACGCGGCCGCGCCGGATCACCGTGATCCGGTCGGCGACCGCCCGGACCTCGCGCAGCTTGTGGGTGATGAACACGATCGAGGTGCCGCCGTCGCGCAGCGCGCGCATGACCGTCATCAGCTCGTCGGTCTCTTGCGGGGTGAGCACGGCGGTCGGCTCGTCGAGGATCAGCATCTTGGCGTCGCGGCTGAGCGCCTTGATGATCTCGACCCGCTGCTGGACGCCGACCGGAAGATCGGCCACCAAGGCGTCCGGTGGCACGTCCAGGCCGTACTTGGCTTCGAGATCGCGGCCACATCGCGACGGGCCCGGCGGCGGTCGAGGAATCCGCCGCCGACGGTGTCCTCGTGGCCGAGCATGATGTTCTCGGCGACCGTGAACACCGGGATCAGCATGAAGTGCTGATGGACCATGCCGATGCCGGCGGCGATCGCGTCCCCCGGGCCGTGGAACTTCACCGGCTGTCCGTCGATCAGGATCTCGCCCTCGTCGGGCTCGTAAAGGCCGTAGAGGACGTTCATCAGGGTGCTCTTGCCGGCGCCGTTCTCGCCCAGCAGCGCGTGGATCTCGCCCGGCTCGACGACCAGGTCGACGCCGTCGTTGGCGACGAGCGAGCCGAAGCGCTTGGTGATGCCCCGCAGTTCGAGTTTCACCGAAGCCTCCAGACTCGATCGCCGACAGCGGCGAGGGTGAGTCTGTCAGACCCGCCCTCGCCGCTGCGGCACTACCTAGCGATGTACTGCGCCCACCGGTCGACTAGCTGGTCGGCTGGCTCGGCGACTTGATGGTGATCTTGCCGCTGATGATGTCGGCCTTGACCGTCGCCAGCTGGGTGGTCAGCGCCGCCGGCACCTTCGAGCCCAGCGTCGTGCCCAGGACCAGACCGGTGCCGTTGTTGGCCAACGTGCCGATGTAGGAGCCGGTCGGGAAGGTGCCCTTGGCCGCGGCGGTGACGTACGTGTTCACCGAGTCGGTCAGGTTCTTGGTGACACTGGCCAGGAACTGCGGGCAGTACTGCGACGCCGACACACAGCCGTCGGTGTCGACCCAGATGACGCTGACCTTGCCGCCGGAGGACTGCGCCGCGGCACCCGAGCCGAGGCCGGCGCCACCGGCGACCGGGAAGATGATGTCAGCGCCCTGCTGGATGAACGTCTGGCTGATCGACAGGCCCTTGGCCTGGTCGGTGAAGCTACCCGCGAACGTCCCACCCTTCTGGTTGGTCTCGTCCCAGCCGAGCACCTTGACGCTCTTGCTGTTCTGCGAGTTGTAGTACTGCACGCCTTCCCAGAAGCCATCCATGTAGATCGTGACCGGCGGGATGTTCAGACCGCCCCAGGTCGCGACCTTGCCGGTCTGGGTCATTCCCGCGGCGAGGTAGCCACCGAGGAAGCCGCCCTGCGCGGTGTTGTACTGCAGGCCGTACACGTTCGCACCGGACGACGGGTTGTCGACCTCGGCGAAGTGCAGCGTCGGGTTGGCGGCGGCGACGGCCTTGACGTTGTCGGCCATCAGGCCGCCGACGGCGATCGTCGTGTCGCACTTCTTGGCCGCTTCCTGAGTCAGGTTCGGCGTGTAGTCGTTGCTCGAGTTCGACGGCACGTAGCGAGATCGTGATGTTCGGATTGGCCTTGTTGGCGGCCTGCATACCGGCCCAGGACGACTGGTTGAACGACTTGTCGTCGACGCCGCCGGTGTCGAGCACCATGCAGGCGTTGAACGCCGCGGTCGCCGCCGCGCTGGACGAGCCACTGCCGCTGGCGGCGGCGCTGGACGAACTCGACGACTTGGCCTTGCTGCCACATGCGGCCAGCACCAGAGCGGCGGCGCGCCACCACGGTGACGACCTGCAACCCACGAGATACGCGCAAAACGCACCTTCCTCGATAACAGTCAACGGCAGAGGACGTCTGCCTGATCGCGTCAACCTAATACTTCGATGTGAACGCGAACGAGCGGGTGCGCGGTTGTCACTGGATCGTTGTCAAATCGGCAATCCACTGACGCAGCCGGGCGATGCGTCCAGGATTAACCGGCGATCCGCCCCTAATCTGGCTTTATGCGTCGCCGCCTCCACGGCCGGTGGCGGGCCGGCGCTGCTGGCGCTCGCTGCGTCGGTCCTCCTCTGCGCGCTCGGCCTGCCCGCGGCCGGCGCGGTGTGCCGTGACCCCGGCACGGCCGTCGCCCACGGTCGGTGGTGCCGCCGGCCGCTCCCCAGCCGACCTCGACCGCCAACTCGCCGGGCGCGCCCGATCCGCACCCGCCCGCCGGCGGCATCGGCCCGCTGGGCGAGGCCGTCGGCGGCGCGGCCCTGGCCAGCCGCGGGCTGGTCACCCCGCCGGGCGCGGCCGCCCTGCCCACCGGTCTCACCGCCGCGGCCTGGGCGCTGGTCGACCTCGACTCGGGCGCCGTACTGGCCGCCCAGGACCCGCACGGGCGCTACCAGCCGGCCAGCATCCTCAAGATCCTGACCGTCGACACGCTGCTGCCCAAGCTGCCCGGCAACAAGGTGGTGACGGTCAGCGAGGCCGCGGCCAACACCGAGGGCTCGCGCGCCGGCCTGATCGCCGGCGGCACCTATACCGTCGACCAGCTCTTCTCCGGGCTGCTGCTGGTGTCGGGCAACGACACCGCGACGGCCTTGGCCGAGGCGGCCGGCGGGGTCGCCCAGACGGTGGCGGCGATGAACGCCGAAGCGCTGAAACTGGGCGCCTACGACACCTTCGTCCAGACGCCGTCGGGGCTGGACGGCTGGCAGCAACTCACCAGCGCCTACGACATGGCGCTGTTCCTGCGCGCAGCGGTGCAGAACCCGCGCTTCGTCGCCTACGACCAGCAGCCGAAGGCGGTCCTGCCGGAACAGCACGTGAACGGTAACGGCTTCGACGCGATCACCCTGGTCAATCAGGGCAATCCCTTCCTCACCGAGGTGCCCGGCGGCTTCTTCTCCAAGATCGGTTTCACCGACGCCGCCCAGCACACCTACCTCGCCGCGACCGACCGCAACGGGCGCAAGCTCGGAGTGGTCTTCCTGCGGGCCCAGCGCTGGCCCATCGACCAGTGGCAGCAGGCGGCGACGCTGTTCGATTGGGGCTACGCGCTGCCGGCGGGGACTCCGGCCGTCGGCCAGCTCGACGCCGCGGTGGCGGTCAAGAGCGCGCCCGTGGCCAACTCGGCCGCGGCCACCAGCGCGGCGAAGGCGGCAACCCGACTGGCTGGCGGCAGGCGGGCACTCGACCCGGTTGAGCACCCGCCGAGTCGGCTTACGCGCTCGGCGCGACGCTGGCCGTCCTCGCCGTGCTCAGCGGGCTGGCCAGCGCCCTGGCCGATGTCGTCCACCGGCGGCGCCGCCGTCCCGATCGCTCGCGGCTCGACGGTCACATCGCTAACATCCGTTGCGGCCCAGAGCCCGTTTTCCGACGGCATTCCGGCGCAGCGCCGAATCCCGAGCGACGCTAGACGCCGAGTTGGTAGTCCTCGTGCGTCCAGGCGCCCTCGTCGCCCTGGCAGAAGAGGCTGAAGTGGTCGACCGGGAAACGGGCGCCGAAGTTCGACAGACCCTCGTACGCCTCATCCAGCGCAGCGTCCGAGACTTCCTGGGCCACCGTGACGTGCGGGTGATACGTGAAGTCGAGGGCGCGCAGCAGTGGGCCGGACCGGATCGATTCCTCCAGCGACTGGCACTCGGCGATGCCGCGGGCGACCTGGATGAACACGACCGGTGAGGTCGGGCGGAACGTGCCGGTGCCGAGCAGGTGCATCGGGAACGGGCTCGCCGCCTCGGCCGCCTTGGCCAGGTGCGCGCGGACGGCCGGCAGATCGTCCCGGTCGACGCTGGTCGGGCGCAGCAGGGTGACGTGCGGCGGGATCAGCTCGCCCAGCTGATCACCGACCCGGCGGCGCCAGTCGGCCAGGACGCTCGCGTGCGGTTCAGGAATCGTGATCAGCACCCCGAGGTTCACGCACTTGCCCGCAGTCGACATGGGATCCGATCAACCCCGTCCGGCCGGACGCAGGAAGCCCATCTTGTCGTACACATCGGCCAGCGTGCCATCGGCGACCTCGGCCGCCCGGATCGCCCCGGCGGCGAGGATCGAGTCGAGCTCACCGGGGTCGGCCAGCAGCTCGGCGGTGCGGGCGGCGAACGGTTCGGCGAAGGCCACAACCGCGTCGGCGACGTCGGCCTTCAGCGCGCCGTAGCCGCGCCCCTCGAAGCCCTTGCTCACCGTGTCGACCGAGCTGTCGGTGACCGATGCCAGGATGCTCAGCAGGTTCGATACGCCCGGCTTCGTCACCGGGTCGTAGCGGATATCGGTGTCGGTGTCGGTGACGGCCCGCTTGATCTTGCGGGTCAAGCAGCGCCGGGTCATCGAGCAGGTTCAGCGTGCCCGCGTCCGGCAGCGACTTGCTCATCTTCGACGTGGGGTCCTGCAGATCCAGGATCTTGGCGGTGTCCTTGACGATGTAGGCCTCGGGCACGTTGAACGTGTCGCCGTAGCGGGCATTGAAGCGCTGGGCCAGGTCGCGGGTCAGCTCGAGGTGCTGGCGCTGGTCCTCACCCACCGGCACGGCGTCGGCCTGATAGAGCAAGATGTCGGCCGCCTGCAGCACCGGATAGGTGAATAGCCCGACCGAGTAATGCTCACTGGAGGAGCGCGTCGACTTGTCCTTGAACTGGGTCATCCGGCTGGCCTCACCGAAGCCGGTCAGGCACTCGAGCACCCACGACAGCTGCGAATGAGCGGCGACGTGGCTCTGCACGAACAGCGTGCAGTCAGCCGGATCGAGGCCCGCCGCCAGCAGTTGGGCGACCGAGATGCGGGTGCGCTGGCGCAGCTCGTCGGGCGCCGGTGGGTCGAGCGTGATCGCGTGCAGGTCGACCACGCAGTAGAACGCCTCGTTCGTCGTCCGCAGTGTCACCCATTGCTTGACCGCGCCCAGGTAGTTGCCGAGGTGAAAGGATCCCGCCGTGGGCTGGATCCCCGACAGGACGCGGGGCAGGGCACGAGCGGGCACGAGACCAGATCCTGCCACTGCTGCCCCATCCGGCCCTAATGGGCTCATTGATCCGCGGCCTGGGCCACCGCGCTCGTTGCGGTCGCCTCGGCGATGCCAGCACCGTCAGGGGCGGTCGACACCGTCGGGGCCGGCGGCGTCACCAGCACCCGGGACGTGCGCCGTCCGTCGACCGCGGCGACCGCCAGCCGGTAGCCGTTCGCCTCGACCTCGTCACCGATCTCGGGCAGCCGGCCAAGCTCCGCCATGACGAAGCCACCGACCGTCTCGTACGGCCCGTCGGGCAGTTCGAGTCCGGTCAGTTCATCTAGTTCGTCGAGGTTGACGGTGCCGTCCACCTCGACCGCTCCCCCGATCAGGCGGCGGGCGCCGACGGTGGCCTCGTCGTACTCGTCGCGGATGTCACCGATGACCTCCTCGATCAGGTCCTCGAGCGTCACGATCCCGTCCGTCCCGCCGTACTCGTCGACGACGATCGCCAGCTGATGCCGTTCGCGGCGCATCTCCGACAACGCCGACAGCACGTTCTTGGATCCGGGCAGCAGCTTGATCTCGCGCAGCATGCTCACCGACCGTGCGGCTGCGGTCGGGGCGCTCACCGGTGGCGGAATTACCCAGCACCAGGTCGCGGATGTGCACGAAGCCGAGCACGTCGTCCTGGCTGCGGCCGATAACCGGGTAACGCGAGTGCGGCGAGTCGCCGGCGAGACGGGCCGCCCGGCCGACGGTCATGGTGACCTCGAGGAAGATCACCTCGGTGCGCGGCAGCATCACCTCACTGACCGTGCGCTCGCTGGCGGCGAAGACCTCGTCGATCAGCCGGCGTTCGTCCGCGCTGAGCGATTCGTGCGCCGCGACCAGGCCACGCAGTTCCTGCTCGCTGATCGGTTCACGGCCGGCGGACGGATCGGCGCCGAGGATGCGCACGACGCCGTTGGTCGACTTCGACAGCAGCCAGATCACCGGCCGGAAGAAGGACGCGATCCGGGCCAGCGGTGGCGCGAAGAGCTGGGCCGCCGCCTCCGTGCGCTGCAACGCCAGCCGCTTCGGGGCCAGCTCGCCGAGCACCAGGGTGACGAAGGAGATGATCAGCGTCACGCCGATGATGCCGACGGCGGCCGCCAAGCCCTTGCCCATGCCGTGCCTGATCAGCGCTTCCTTGGCCGAGTCCGACAAGCGTGACCGCGCCGTATGCGCTCGAGAGCAGGGCGGTCGAGGTGACGCCGATCTGGACTGCGGCCAGGAACCGGTTCGGGTCGTGCACCAACCGGGCTACGGCCGCCCCACGACGGCCCCGTTCGGCCATCTCCCGGACCTGGCTCTCGCGCAGCGAGACGAGCGAGATCTCGGCCGCGACGAAGACACCCTCGATCAGGATCAGGATCACGACGATCCCGATGTTGAGCGCGAGGGTGTTCATCGGTGGACCGGCGGGTGCTGCACGCCCTCGATCCTAGGGCGGCTCGGCGGTCTAGCTGAGTCGTTTGGCCAAGTTGGCGTTGATCGAGGCGAGGAATTCCTCGGTCGTCTGCCACGGCGCGTCCGGCCCGATGAGCAGCGCCAGGTCCTTGGTCATGGCACCACTCTCGACCGTCTCGATGCAGACCTGCTCGAGGGTCTGGGCGAATTCCGACACCGCCGGCGTCCCGTCCATCCGGCCGCGGGCCTCCAGGCCACGCGTCCAGGCGAAGATCGAGGCGATCGGGTTGGTCGAGGTCGGCTTGCCCTGCTGGTGCTGGCGGTAGTGCCGGGTGACGGTGCCGTGCGCGGCCTCGGCCTCGACCTGACCGGCCGCGTTCATCAGGACCGATGTCATCAGACCGAGCGAGCCGTAGCCCTGGGCGACGGTGTCGGACTGCACGTCCCCGTCGTAGTTCTTGCAGGCCCAGACGTAGCCGCCCTCCCACTTCAGCGCGGCGGCGACCATGTCGTCGATCAGCCGGTGCTCGTAGGTGATGCCGGCGGCGTCGAAGTCGGCCTTGAACTCGGTCTCGAAGACGTGGGCGAAGATGTCCTTGAACCGGCCGTCGTACGCCTTGAGGATCGTGTTCTTGGTCGAGAGGTACACCGGGTACTTGCGCTCGAGGCCGTAACGCAGTGAGGCTCGGGCGAACTCGAAGATCGAGTCGTCGAAGTTGTACATGCCCATCGCGATGCCGCCGCCGGTGAACTTGGCCACCTCGACCTCGATCGGCGATCCGCCGTCCGCAGGCGTGTAGGTCATGGTCACCGAGCCGGCGCCAGGCACCACGAAGTCGGTGGCGCGGTACTGGTCGCCGAAGGCGTGCCGGCCGATGACGATCGGCTTGGTCCAGCCGGGAACCAGTCGCGGGATGTTGGAGATGACGATCGGCTCGCGGAAGATCACGCCGCCGAGAATGTTGCGGATCGTGCCGTTCGGCGAGCGGTACATCTTCTTCAGGCCGAACTCCTCGACCCGCGCCTCGTCCGGCGTGATCGTCGCGCATTTGACGCCCACGCCGTGCCGGGCGATCGCGTTCGCGGAGTCGATGGTGACCTGGTCGTCGGTCGCGTCGCGGTGCTCGATGCCGAGGTCGTAATAGTCGAGGTTGATGTCGAGGTAGGGCAGGATCAGCTCATCCTTGATGAACTGCCAGATGATGCGGGTCATCTCGTCGCCGTCGAGCTCGACAACCGTTCCCTCGACCTTGATCTTCGACATATCTCCGCTGCCTCCGCGACTTGACGAACCCTCTCGTCATCAAGATATCCGCCACCCGCGTCGGGCTGAACCGCAGGGGCCTAATCTCAGCGGAATGGTCCGCCCTTCGACTCCGGTCGACACCATCGCCGACAGCCTACCTCGACGAGTTCAGCGCGCTGGACCCGATAACCGCCACCATCATGGGAGTCGTCGGGCACGACGCCGAATTGCCCGACCTGTCGCCGGACGGGCTCGAGGCCGTCTCGCTGCTGCGCCGGCGGACCTTGGCCGCGCTCGATGACGCGGCCGCCGTGGACTCGTGCGACCGGGTCACCGTCGCCGCGCTGCGCGAAGAGCTGACGGTGGCCGAGCTGATCCGCGCCACCGGGGCCGACGAGTCCCGGCTGAACAACATCGCATCCCCCGTCCAAGAGGTGCGCGACGTCTTCGACCTGATGGGCACCAAATCGGTCGAGGACTGGGCGACGATCGCCACCCGGATGGCCGCCGTCCCCGCCGCGCTGGCCGGCTATACGACCTCGCTGCAGGTCGCGGCCGCACGCGGCGACGTCAGCGCGCAGCGCCAGGTCGAGGCGGCCATCGTCGAGGCGCACAAGAACGTGGGCCCGAGCGGCTTCTTCGCTTCGTTCGTGGGCTCGGCCACGGTGGACGGTCAGCCGCTTGCCGGCGTCCCTGCAGGCCGACCTGGCCCGGGCGGCCGCGTTGGCCAGTGACGCGTACGCCGACCTCGGATCCGTCCTGCGCGAGGAACTGATGCCGCTGGCCTCGGCGGTCGATGCGGTCGGGCGCGAGCGGTACGCGCTGATGTCGCGGGCCCACCTCGGCACGTCGCTGGACCTCGACGAGACCTATGACTGGGCCCAGCAGGAGCTCGCCCGGATCGGGGCCGAGATCCATGCGGTGGCCCAGCGGATCCTGCCCGACGAGCCGCTCGCCGAGGTGATCGCGGCCCTGGACGCGGACCCCGCCCGCAAGCTGCACGGCACCGCGGCCCTGCAGGCCTGGATGCAGGCCAAGTCCGATGCCGCGGTGGCGTCGCTGGGGCAATCGCACTTCGACATCCCGGAACCCATTCGCACCCTCGAGTGCATCATCGCGCCCACCACGCGCGGCGGCATCTACTACACCGGCCCGAGCGAGGACTTCAGTCGTCCCGGCCAGATGTGGTGGTCGGTGCCCGTGGGCATCACCGAGTTCTCCACCTGGAGCGAGCTGACGATCGTCTATCACGAGGGCGTTCCCGGGCATCACCTGCAGATCGGGCAGACGGTGTACCGGCGCGACCTGCTCAACCGGTGGCGGCGGCTCGGCATCTGGTCCTCCGGCCACGGCGAGGGCTGGGCGCTGTACGCCGAGCGGCTGATGGCCGACCTGGGCTATCTGGACGACCCGGCCGATCTGCTCGGGATGCTGCTGTCCCAGTCGCTGCGCGCGGCCCGGGTCGTGATCGACGTCGGCGTCCATTGCGGCTTCGACCGCCCCGAGCGAGGTCGGCGGCGGCGCCTGGGACTACGACAAGGCGTGGCGCTTCCTGACCACCCACGGTCAGCTGACCGAGGCGGTGCGGCGTTTCGAGCTGGATCGCTACCTCGGCTGGCCCGGGCAGGCGCCGGCCTACAAGGTCGGCGAGCGGTTCTGGCTGCAGCTGCGTGACGATGCGGCGGCCGCCGCCGGGCCGTCCTTCGATCTCACCGCGTTCCACCGGCGCGCCCTCGACATCGGCAGCGTCGGCCTGGACGTGCTGCGCGCGGCCGTCCTCGGCGACCTCTAGTCCCCCGATTCGGGTAGGTATTGCGTCGCGTCGACCGCAGAACCTACCCCGATCGGCGCGAGAACCTGGTTGATCTTGGCGACCACGGCACTCTGGCTCGTCCATCAGCATTCGCCAGGTGAACCGGAGCACCCGCCAACCCTGGGCCTGCAGCTCGTTCTGCCGGGTCCGATCCGACTCGAAGCGACCCGATAACTCGTCGTGATGTCGCCGGCCATCGACCTCTATCGCCAGTCGTTGCTCGGGAAACGCAATGTCGACGTAGCGCGATTCCACCCGCCACACGAACCCGATACTGCGGCTCCCAACCGTCAGGCCGGGCCCGTCGCAGCAGATCCGTGCAACATGCGCTCGGACTCGGCCTCCGCACCCGGTTCCAGCCGATCGATCAGCTGTCGCAGCTGCGCGTTACCGGGTCCGACAACGTCCGGCGATCACCGCAATCGATCAGGTCACCGCTCGACGATCCAGCCTTGCTGCAACGCACGGTCGAGCAAGCATCGCGCTGCCGAGCCGCTCCGTGCGCAGCAGATCGACGATCGTCGTCGCGGCGGTCGGTCAGCTGCAGACCGTCCAGTGTTGTCGTTGCGTCGACATCGCGAACGATCCGGTGCATCCGCACCCCCGGCGGAATCTCGCGGTGTCGCCGGTGCGGCAGCGATAGGTGCACGTCTAACGGTGCCGCGACCGGCAAGTTCCACATCGCGGCCGCACTTCGGTGACTGAGCACGCCACCTGACCACAGCACACCGGCCCACGACCGCTGCAACTGTGATGCGGGCACGGGTCTAGCGGAGTAAACGCCAGGCAGAAGGGCGATCAGGTCCCGTCGTCGGACCAGGCCGCGAATCTCGTCCTCGGTCAGACCGCACTCACCCAGCTGCTTTCGCGATACGGCGCCGGCTTGCTGCCGCGAGACATCCCGCCAATCCATGTGGCCGAGCGTGCCGCAGCCCGACGAATTGCCGTAAATGGTCATCCACAGCCCCGGATCGGGGCACGATTCTGCGTCGAGAGGACGCAGAATCTACCCCGATCGGGTATGAGGGGTGGCGCGGCGGGGTTACAGCGCGGCGATGTCGGCTTGCTTGGCGCGGACGGCCTCGGCCGCCGCGTGCAGGCCGGCGAGCTCGGACTCGGTCAGGTCCCGCTCGACGATCTGCTTCACGCCGCCGGCACCGATGACCGCCTCGACGCCGAGGTAGACGCCGTTGATGCCGTACTCACCGTCGACCCAGGCACACGCCGGAATGGTCGCACCGGAATCGGTGATCACCGCGCGAGCCATCCGGGCGGCCGCGGCGGACGGCGCGTAGTACGCCGAACCGGTCTTGAGCAGCGCCACGACCTCGGCGCCGCCGTCGCGGGTGCGCTGCACGATCTCGGCGATCTGATCGGCTGGCATGACGTCGGCCAGTGGCTTGCCGTCGACGAAGCAGGCCGACGGGACGGGCACCATGGTGTCGCCGTGCGAACCGAGGGTCAGCGTCGTCACCGAACCGACCGGGACGCCCAGAGCGACCGCCACGTTGTTGGTGAAGCGGGCGGTGTCGAGAACACCGGCCTGACCGAAGACACGCTCCTTCGGAAAGCCCGAAGCCAGCTGGGCGAGCGCAGTCATCTCATCGAGCGGATTCGACACGACGACGATGACGGCGTTGGGCGAGTGCGCCGCGATGTTCTCGGCCACCCCGCGCACGATCTTGGCGTTGACCTCGAGCAGGTCCATGCGACTCATGCCGGGCTTGCGCGGCAGGCCCGCGGTGATCACGACGACGTCCGAGTCGGCGGTGGCCTCGTAGCCGCCTCCGTCCGGGGTGGTCGTGGCACCGACGACCAGGGTCTCGAACCCCTCGATCGGACGGGACTGGTTCATGTCGAGCGCCAGGCCCTCGGCGCGTCCTTCGAGGATGTCGGTCAGGACGACCGTTTCGAAGACGTCGTACTCAGCGAGGCGCTGCGCGGTGGTCGAACCGTAGAAACCGGCACCGACGACGGTGACCTTGCCCCGACGGGTTGGTGTTGACATGAATGGAACTCCTGTTCTCGATGGGCGGCATTGACCGTAGTTCCTGGCTACCAGTTAGCGCGGTAGTAAGAGGCCGAACGTGATGACCAGCACGCCGAGGCCGGCGTAGGCAACGGTGTCGAAGAGTCGGCTCCGAACGGCCAGCAGGCCGGCTCGGCGACCGCTCAGCACCAGCCGCAGGATGGCGGCCGCGATCAGGTCGACGCCGATGACGAGTACCCCGCGAAGCCAATGCTCGGGTTGGATCCGGATGAACACGAACCCGGCCACCAGCAGCACCAGGACGGCGAGGAACGGAATGTCGCGACGGGCGGCTTGGAGGGCTCGAGGACCCGGAAGCCCACGCACCGCCCGGGTCACAGCTGCGAGGCGCGCTGGGCCGCTTCGACGACGTTGCTCAACAGCATCGCCCGGGTCATCGGACCGACACCACCGGGATTCGGCGCCACGAAACCGGCCACCTCGGCGACGTCGAGCGCCACGTCGCCGGCGATCTTGCCGTCGACCCGGCTGACGCCCACGTCGAGGACGGCCGCGCCCGGCTTGATCATGTCCTTGGTGATCAGGTTCGGCACACCCGCGGCGGCCACGACGATGTCGGCCTCGCGGACGTGCGGCGGCGAGATCGCGGGTACCGGTGTGGCACAGCGTGACGGTGGCGTTCTCGCTGCGGCGGGTCAGGATCAGGCCCGAGTGGACGGCCCACGGTGATGCCTCGACCGACGACGACGACGTTGGCGCCGGCGATCGGAACGCCGAAGCGGCGCAGCAGCTCGACGATGCCGTTCGGGGTGCACGGCAACGGGGCCGGCTCGCCGAGAACCAACTTGCCGAGGTTGATCGGATGCAGTCCGTCGGCGTCCTTGAGCGGGTCGATCCGCTGGAGCACGGCGAACTCATCGATCCCCTTGGGCAGCGGCAGCTGGACGATGTAGGCGGTGCAGGCCTCATCGGCGTTGAGCTCGTCGATCACCGCTTCGATGTCGGCCTGGGTGGCGGTCGCCGGCAGCTCCTTGCGGATGCTGGCGATGCCGACCTCGGCGCAGTCCTTGTGCTTGGCCGCGACGTACCAGTGGCTGCCTGGGTCGTCGCCCACCAGCAGCGTCCCGAGCCCGGGGACGATTCCCTGCTCACGCAAAGCCTCGATCCGAGCGGCGAGCTCGGATTTGATCGTTACCAGGGTGCCCTTGCCGTCCAGAATCGTGGCTGCCACGGTGCCGAACGTACCATCGCCGCTTCAACCCTTTTCAAGGCCACAGCCGCTCCTACGGCCACCGCCGCAATCGGGCTCAGTGGTAGAAGTGCCGTGATCCGGTCAGGTACATCGTCAGGCCCGCCTGCTCCGCCGCGGCGATCACCTCGGGGTCGTGAACCGAGCCACCCGGCTGAACGACTGCGCGCACGCCGCCGTCGATCAGCACCTGCAGTCCGTCCGGAAACGGGAAGAACGCGTCCGAGGCCGCGACGCTGCCGGCGGCCCGGTCCCCCGCCCGCTGCACCGCCAGCCGCGACGAGTCGACCCGGTTGACCTGGCCCATTCCGATGCCGACGGTGGCGCCGCCCGAAGCGAGCAGGATCGCGTTCGACTTCACCGACCGCACCGCCCGCCAGGCGAAGGCGAGGTCGGCCAGCAGTCGCCTCGTCGGCCGCCGCCCCGCAGGCCAGCGTCCAGGTGGACGGATCATCGCCCGGCGCGTCCACCCGGTCGACGCTCTGCACCAGCAGGCCGCCCGAGATCGGCCGCAGCTCGATCGGATCGGGCGACCGAGGGGCAACGACCAGGACGCGAAGGTCCTTCTTCTTCTCCCATACCTCGAGCACGCCGTCGTCGTAGGACGGCGCCAGGATGACCTCGGTGAAGATGCCGCGCAGCTGCTCGGCCAGCTCGACGGTCACCGGGCGGTTGGTCGCCACGACCCCGCCGTACGCGCTGACCGGGTCGCAGGCGTTCGCTAACCGGTGCGCCTCGGCGATGTCGGCGCCGACCGCGATGCCGCACGGGTTGGCGTGCTTGATGATGGCCACGCAGGGCTCGTCGAAGTCATAGGCCGCGCGCCGGGCCGCGTCCGCGTCGATGTAGTTGTTGTAGCTCATGGCCTTGCCCGCGAGCTGATCGGCCTGCGCCAGCCCCGGAGCCGTGTTGCCGTGCGAGACATAGAGGGCCGCGCGCTGGTGCGGATTCTCGCCGTAGCGCAACACATCGGCGCGCTCCCAGGACGCGGCGATCCAGCCGGGGAAACCACTCGACTGCCCGTCGATCACGTCGTCGGGCGCGACGACGTTGCCCAGCCAGCTGGCGACGGCGATGTCGTACGACGCGGTGTGGCGGAACGCCGCCGCCGAGAGGGCGCGCCGGGCGTCCACGTCGAACCCACCCGACTGGACGGCCGCCAGCACGTCGCCGTAGCGGGCCGGGTCGACCACTACGGCAACCGAACCGTGGTTCTTGGCCGAGGCCCGCACCATGGCCGGACCACCGATGTCGATCTGCTCGATGATCTCGGGCGGCGTGGCCCCCGAGGCGACCGTGGCCGTGAACGGGTAGAAGTTCGACACCACGAGCTGGAAGGTGTCGATGCCGAGCTTGGTGACCACGTCGACGTGTTCCTGGTCGCCCTGGTCGGCGAGCAGGCCGGCGTGGATGTGCGGGTGCAGCGTCTTCACCCGGCCGCCCAGGATCTCGGGGAAGCCGGTGACCTCGTCGACCGCGGTCACCGGGATCCCCATCGCCCGGATGGTCGCCGCGGTCGAACCGGTCGACACGATCTCGACACCGGCGGCGTGCAGGCCGGGGGCCAGCACGTCCAGTCCCGTCTTGTCATAGACGCTGATCAGTGCGCGCCGAACGACGATCTTGGTCACGGGAACAACTCCTTGCAGAGGGCAGCGATGGTGTCTATGAACAAGGGTTTCTCGACAGCCTGGACCCGCGAGCGCAGCGAATCCTCATCGTCGCCGGCCTCGATGGGGACGACCGCTTGCGCGATGACCGGCCCGGTGTCGACCCCCTCGTCGACCCAATGGACGGTAACGCCCGTCGAGGATGCACCGGCCTCGAGGGCGTCGCGCAGCGCGTGCGCTCCGGGGAACGCCGGCAGCAGCGACGGATGAGTGTTCACGGTTCGGAACCGGCGGACGAACGCCGGGGCCAAGATCCGCATGAACCCGGCCAACACGACCAGATCCGGGTCGAGGTCGGCGACCGCAGCGAAGATTGCCTCGTCCCAGGCGCCGCGATCGGAATATGCGTCGCGGTCGACGCCGAAGGTTGCCACCCCGGCCGAGCGGGCTCGCTCCATCGCCCGGCAACCGGGTACGTCGCTACCGGCGGCGACGACGAGCGCCGGCAGTTCGGCGTCGAGCAACGCCTGCAAGGTCGTGCCGCTGCCCGAGGCCAGGATCACCAGTCGGGGAGCCACGAGCGCTGAGGCTACTTGGTGACGGAACTGCCGGCGGCGACGAGGTCGCGTTGCGGGGCAACCCCGTCGCCGGTTGCCGGGCGGGGCGGCACCAGCCAATCCCAGGCACTGAGCACGACGACGCCGAGCGAGGCGAGTACCGCGACGACCGCCGCGACCGCGATGCCGACCTGCCAGGGTGACGCGCCGACGACGCTGAGTCGTCCGGTCCCGGCGCTGCCACCGCCGAGCCAGGTGGCGATCGCCAGGATCAGCCCGGTCATCGCGGCACTCGATGCGGCGCCGCGCAGTTGCGACCAGAATCCGGACTGGACGGCCCGGCGTACGGCCCGGACGACCACGGCCGCGCCGAGCAGGGCGACGAGACCCATCAACGCCAGCACCACCACATTGGCGCCATGGCCGTCCGGGACGGCGCCGAGTACCGGCAGGGCCGGCAGCACGCCGTGGCTGGTCGAGAAGGCGTTGACGGTCGTGCCGTGACCCACCGCGAACCCGGGCCCGGCCAGGTACGCCACCCCCGCGATCGCAGCGTTCGGGGCGCATAGCAGCGAGATGACCAGAATCGGCAGCCCCGACAGCCCGCCGCCGACCTCGCGCGAGATGTCGATGACGCGGTGGGCGTGCACGATCAGCGAACCGGCCACCAGCAGCGCACCGCTGGCCAGATACAGCGCCGCCGCCGACACGGCCCCACGAGCGGCGGCGATCGACGCGGGCGGCAGCTCGATCGGGACCAGGCTGGCGACCGCGGCGCCGGCGACGACAAGGAACAGCAGGAAGGCGGCCACCGGCACCGCTGACCAATGACGCGTGACTGGTGCCGAGCCGCGACACCTCGACCAGCACGGCGCAGCCGGCCGCATAACAGAGCGCGGCCACGACCAGCACAGCGGCGAGCCGGCTGACGGCGGTGCCTTCATCGACGGCCGCGGCCACGGTCCGCCCGGCCCGCCAGATGAACGCGACGACGACCACGAACATGCCGAGCGGGACGAACTGACCCGGCACGCCGTCGACAGTGATTCCGCCGTGCTGGGCCGCCAGGAAGGCCAGCAGCCCGGCCCGGATCGCCGAGCCCGCCCGTCCGGACACCCCCGCGTCGGGCAGCCAACACAGCACCGCGACGACGATGGCGGTGACGGCACCGACGACCACGGCGACGAGCGCGCTGCGAACAGCAATCGACCACAGCGAGCGCTGGGCTATCGGCGCTGCGCCGTGGTCGATGATGCGCTGAGCAGGTTGCGCGGGCACCCAGCCAGGCTCGCAAGAATCCGCCGTCAGGGCGGCTTGCCACGCCGGACCGGGGTTACCCGATCAAGAAATCAGCCTTGCGGGTAGCCGGGAGGAGGCGTTCCGTAACCGGGAGCCGCCGGACCACTGGGGCCCTTCTCCCACGGCAGCTTGCCGCCGGTTGCCTTGAGCCGCAGCACCGACAGCACCAGGCCGGCGATGATGAACACCAGGCTGACCCAATAACCGAAACCGTGGCCGGTGTTGACGCCAGCGGCGTCCGCCCCGTCGGTACCCGGGATGACCAGCAGCGCGAGCAACACACACAGGGTGGCGACCGCCCAACCGATCAGCGAAGCCAATCGGATCGGGAACGGCAACTTGACGGTCGGGCATGAAGAGCTCGAGTGCGATGAGCGCGGCCGAGACCAGCGCGACGAACGCGGCGAACCAGCCGAAGAACCCGTGCCAAGCACTCTCGGACGCACTCTCGTGGAAGCCCTCGAAGTCGACCGACGCCGTGTAGTACGCGAAGAACGAGAAGATGAAGGTGAGGAATCCGAGGCCCATGATCGCCCAGTCCATCGGGTTGACCACCGCGGGATCGAACTTGAAGCTGGGGCCGGTCGACTGCGGCGCACCGTAGCCGGGCGCCGGCGGGTAACCGGGCTGGGCGTAACCCTGCGGTGGCGCCGGCGGGTAACCCGGCGGTTGCCTGCTGGCGGGTAACCCTGCGGGGCCTGCGGCGGGTAACCGGCCGGGCCCGGCGGAGGCGGCGGCGGGGCGTAGCCCTGCGGGGGTGGCGGCGCGTAACCCGGCGGCGGCTGTGGTGGCTGCTGCGGCTGCTGGCCGTAGTCCGGTTGCCCGGGCTGAGGAGGAGGCTGGAACGACATGGGTGCTCCAATGCGATGTAACCCGAACCGGATGTGCGTCTCTCAGCGGAAACTTAGTCGTACCGGAGGCGGGAGGAAACTCCATCGCTGAAATACCATCGCGAGTCGCGAACAAAGCGCGATAGGTCGCTTTTATCCGACTGGCGCACTATCGTGAAGTCGGCCGACGAGGGTGTCGACTCAGAGTTTTGCGACCAAGCTGCGCATCAGCGCCGCGGTCTCGCTCGGCGTCTTGCCAACCAGGACACCGGCCGCCTCGAGCGCCACCTTCTTGGCCTCGGCCGTCCCGGACGTGCCCGACACGATCGCGCCGGCGTGTCCCATCGTCTTGCCCTCGGGCGCGGTGAAGCCGGCGACGTAACCGACGACCGGCTTGGTGACGTGCTCGGCGATGAACGCCGCGGCACGCTCCTCGGCGTCGCCGCCGATCTCACCGATCATCACGATGGCATCGGTGTCGGGGTCGTCCTGGAACGCGGCCAGGCAGTCGATGTGGGTGGTGCCGATGATCGGATCGCCGCCGATGCCGACCGCGGTCGAGAAACCGAGATCGCGAAGTTCGTACATCATCTGATAGGTCAAGGTGCCGGATTTGCTCACCAGTCCGAGTCGGCCGGCTTTGGTGATGTCGGCCGGGATGATGCCGGCATTCGATTGGCCGGGGCTGATCAGACCGGGACAGTTCGGGCCGATGATTCGGGTCGACTTGCCCTGTGCATAGGCCCAGAACGCGGCCGAGTCGTGGATCGGGATGCCCTCGGTGATGACGACGCACAAGCCGATGCCCGCGTCGATCGCCTCCATGACCGCGGCCTTGGCCGCCGGCGGGGGCACGAACAGCACCGTGACGTCGGCGCCCGTGTCGACGATCGCGTCGGCGACGCTGCCGAAGACGGGGACTGAAGTCTCGTCGAAGTCGACCTTCTGGCCGGCCTTTCGCGGGTTGACGCCACCGACGATGCTGGTGCCCGAAGTGAGCATCCGCTGGGTGTGCCGGCTGCCTTCGGAGCCGGTCATGCCCTGCACGATGACGCGCGAGGACGAGTTCAGAAAGATCGACATGTCAGGCCCTGTCCGCGAGTTCGGCGGCCCGTTCGGCCGCATCGTCCATGGTGTCGACGAGGATTACCAGCGGGTGCGCCGCCTCGGCCAGGATTCGCCGGCCCTCGATGACGTTGTTCCCGTCCAGTCGCACGACCAGCGGTTTGGTCGCCGCGTCGCCGAGAATGCCGAGCGCGCTGACAATTCCGTTGGCCACTGCGTCACACGACGTGATCCCGCCGAACACGTTGACGAACACGCTACGCACGTCGGGGTCGGACAGGATGATCTCGAGTCCGTTGGCCATCACCTCGGCCGACGCGCCGCCGCCGATGTCGAGGAAGTTCGCCGGCTTCACGCCACCGTGCCGCTCGCCGGCGTAGGCGACGACATCGAGCGTCGACATGACCAGTCCGGCGCCGTTGCCGATGATGCCTACCTGGCCATCTAACTTGACGTAGTTGAGGTGCTTCTCCTTCGCCCGCTGCTCGAGCGGGTCGGTCGACGCAAGGTCGGCCAGCGCCGCATTTCCGGGCTGACGGAAGTCGGCGTTGTCATCGAGGGTCACCTTGCCATCGAGTGCGGTGATGGTGGTGCCGCCGTCCGGGGTGCCGACCCGGGCCAGCGGGTTGACCTCGACCAGCGTCGCGTCGGCGGTCACGAAGGTCTGCCACAGGCTGACCAGAATCGCCGCGACCTCGTCCGCGATCTCGGCCGGGAAGCCACCGGCCGACACGATCTCGCGAGCTGTGGACTCATCGACTCCCGTCAGGGCGTTGACCGGTACCCGCGCCAACGCGTCCGGCCGCTCGACCGCTAGCTGCTCGATCTCCATGCCGCCCTCGTAGGACGCCATCGCGAGAAACGTCCGGTTGGATCGGTCGAGGAGGTACGAGACGTAATACTCCTCACGGATGTCGGCCCCAGGATCGACCAGCACGCGGTGCACGGTGTGTCCCTTGATGTCCATGCCGAGGATTGCCTCGGCCGCGATCTTCGCGTCGGCCGGCGTTTTCGCAACCTTGACCCCACCGGCCTTCCCGCGCCCACCGACCTTGACCTGAGCCTTGACGACGGTCACCCCGCCGATCGCGGCGGCTGCGGCTTCGGCTGCCTCGGGAGTGTCGACCACCTCACCCAGGCTTACGGGTACGCCGTTCGCCGCGAAGAGCTTCTTGGCCTGATATTCGAACAAGTCCACGCTTTTAGCCGTTCTCGACGTCAGTGATGATCCGTGCGCAGTGCTCGCTAGTGAGCACTAGTGAGCACTGGCCAGCGTAGTGCCGCAATCTGGTCACCACGGCGACCACAAGGTGAAGGTCACAAATTGAACGCAGTCGGCCGGAAAACGTAGCCGATCCTTCGGATCTCCACAGGATCGGTTGAGAATATGGCCAACTGGGGAACGCGTGTGACGAAACTCAATCGGCCTAATTTGCCCTGAGGTCAACCAATTCGGCATTGTCGGCAGTTCGGCAGTTTCGGCCAGGGGCAGTGTGATCAGCGGGGAGACGATGGCGGCAACCGAGACTCAGCCATCGGTCCGACCCGCGGCAGCCGCGACCGTCGATCCGGCGCCGTTCCTCGCCCAGGCCCCGGTTTCCGCGCCGCTGGCGAGCAGAACTCCGACGTCGACCCGATGGCAGCTGCCGGTCGAACTGACCGGTGCCGGTCGCCGCGCCCTGATTCTCAGCTGGCTGGCCAGTCGAGCGTTGACCCTCGCCCTCGCGGTCACGGTCGAACCGTCGGTTACCGGCGACGTCAGCTACTACGCCCGCAGCCTGCACACGCTCTTTCACGGCGGTTCGATCCGCGAGGTGCTGCAGGAATATCCCCTCCCCGTGCTCGCAATAATGCTGCCGCAGTATTTGCTGGCCGCCACCAATGCGCTGGCGTTCGCGGTGCTGTTCGTCGTGTCGATGCTGGCCGTCGACGCCGCCTTCACCTGGACGCTGTGGCGCACCGGCGGACGGGCCCGCAGCGACGCATTGCGCTTCTGGCTGTGGTTCGTTCCCGCGGTCGGGCCGATGGCCTATTTCCGCTTCGATCTGGTGCCGGCCATGCTGGCCGGGGCCGCGGTGCTCGCGGCCGGGCGACGACCGGGCTGGTCCGGCTCGCTGACCGCGATCGGCGCCGGATTGAAGCTGTGGCCGGCCCTGATGCTGCCCACGTTCCTCTTGCGCAAGATCGATCGACGCCGGGTGCTGGTCGGTTTCCTCACGACCGGCATCGTGGTCGTCGGTGCCGCGCTCGCGCTCGGTGGCGTCGGCCGGCTGTTGTCGCCGCTGACCTGGCAGAACGACCGTGGCCTTCAGGTCGAGTCGGTGTCGGCGACTCCACTCGTGATCGCGCGGCTGTTCCATCGCCACCACGTCTGGTCATCGCACGTGAGCCAGTACAAGGCGTTCGAGCTGTTCGGCTGGGGCGTCCGCGAGATGCTGATCTTCAGCACCATCGCCACGGTCGCCGGGCTGGTCGTGCTCGGCTGGCTGTGGCTGCGGGCCCGCCGGCTGCCGACGGTCACGGTGGACCTCATGGGCTGGCTGTTCCTGGCGACCTCGGTCATCGTCACGATCACCAACAAGACACTGAGTCCGCAGTACATCCTCTGGCTCGGCGGTCCGCTGGCCGCCTTATGGATCCGCACGCCGGGCGACCGGGCGGTGCGCCGCGCCGGCATCCTGCTGCTAGTGATCAGCGTGCTGACGCAGTTGGATTACCCACTGTTCTACCCGGCGCTGATCAGTATGCGCGGGCTCACCCCGATCCTCTCGGTCACGGTGCTGGCCACTCGTAACGTCCTGCTCGTGGTGCTGGCCTGGCAGGCCGGCAAGCAGGTCTGGCTGCGAACGCACCAGGACGCTGTCAGCACAGCTCCATGACCGCCGTAGCCGCGGACACACCGGCTACCCCCGACACCGAATCCCCGCCCGTTCGCTCACCGAGCGCGCGACTGGCACAGGTCGCGCGCAGCGAATACCTGGTCGTCTCGCTGCTGACCCTCGCCGCATTCGCGTTTTACCTGGTCTATTCGGTCAGCCGATATCAGACGTATCTGAGCGCGGGTTACGACCTTGGCATCTTCGACCAGGCCGTCCGCGCGTACGCGCACTTCCAGGCACCGATCGTGCCGTTGAAGGGCGCCGCCTATAACGTCCTGGGCGACCACTTCCACCCGATCATCGCGGTGATCGCCCCGCTGTACTGGATCTGGAACAGCGCCTGCGTCCTGCTGATCGTGCAGGCCGCCCTGATAGCCGGCTCGATCCCGGTGGTCTACCGGTTCGCGCGGCGGCGGACCTCTCGCGGCACCGGATTGGTCATCTGCGTCACGTACGCGGTCGGCTGGGCGTTCCAGTCGATGATCGATTTCGACTTTCACGAGGTCGCGTTCGGCGTCCCGCTGATCGCGCTCGCCATCGACGCCCTAGACCGCCGGGCCGACCGGTCATTGCTGATCTACTGCGGCCTGCTGCTCCTCGTTCGCGAAGACATGGGCGCCGTGCTGGTGATGCTGGGCATCGTCCGACTGCTCGCCGGTTGGCGTACACAATCGCGCTGGCCGGGGTGGGCGCTGATCATCGCCGGGCTGGCCGGCTACGCCTTGGCCACGGCGGTACTCATCCCGCTGTTCGCATCGAACGGCAAGTTCAACTATTGGTCCTACCAGGCCCTGGGCCCGAACCTGCCGGCCGCGCTGATCGATATCGTCGCCCGTCCCTGGCATGCGGCGCGGGTCTTCTTCACCCCGTCGACCAAGACTCCAGACGCTCGGGTTCCTGTTCGTGCCGCTGGCCTTTCTGCCGTTGCGCTCGCGCTATCTGCTGGTCGTCGTACCGCTACTCGCCGAACGCTTCTTCAACAGTCGCGATCTGCTGTGGTCGACGCACTTTCACTACAACGCGATGCCGTGGACGGTGCTGACGCTGGCGATGATCGACGGTGCCGCTCGGTTGCACCTATTCGAGCGGCGCCCGTGGCGATATGCGCTCATGAGCTGGCTCGTCGTCGTTCCGATCTGGATCGGTCTGTTCAGCACGGTCGTGCCCAACGATATTCAGCGGCTGATCAATGGCAGCGCATTCGGATCGACCGCCGAGTCCCGCGCTTCGGCCGCCGTCACCGCGATGGTTCCCGACGACGTCTGCGTGGCGGCCGACGACCACCTCGCCCCACACCTGACCCGGCGCGACTACGTCACCCTCGCCGACGCCCAGTACGGCACCGCCGACTTCGTCGCCCTCGACTTCAAATACTCCGACGTCGGCGACTTCGGGCCGTCCCCCACTGAGGTGCTGGCGAGGTTCCGAAGCGCCGGCTATCGCGCGGTCTTCGTGCAGGACGGCGTCATGCTGCTCAAGTCGCCGAACTACGCCGGCCCGTCCGCCGCCTGCAAACCGCTCGGCCCCGGCAAGGGCTGATCGATCGGGCCGAACGAACGATCACGAGCCGGACAGATACGCCCGGAACGAGTCAGGGATGCCAAGAACCAACGCGTTCTGGTTATGGGTGAGCCTGATCCCGCGCGGGTCGATCGACAGCTCCCACTCGTAGGTGTCCACGCCCACGTTCAAGCGCATCCACCAGTCCCGCCGCTGCGGAACTCGGCCGTCCAATCGGGCTGGTCGCTCTTGAGCGCAATCTCGTAGGCAAGGTCCTTGGCGTCGAGTCGGCCCAGTTCTTCGATCCGCTGGTCGATCGCGAGGGCGATCGGCGCAAGATTCAGGTCAGTGAGGTCGTGCGGCAGAGTAGGCATGTCGAGCTCCCATTTCAGCGGGACAAGATTTGGTGTCGATTCGATCCTGCTGGCCGAGATTCTGCGGCTCATAGGGTCGTTGGTCCCGATTGGACGGTGCCCGCGTCAGTCGACGACGTGGAACTCGACTCGGTAGAGCAGCGTGTCGGGCGTGATCGGACCCGCGTGGGCCGCCCGCAGTCGAAGCGATTCGAGATCGGCCTCGCCCGTATCGGGCAGATCGTCAGCTGAGATTGCGTGGAATGGCATCAACTCGATCGAGTCGACCTCGATCCGCACCGAGCCGACCTCGTACCGGCCGCCGACCTTCGCCTGCGGCCGTTGCCAGAGCCGGAACGAGACCGTGATGGCGCCCGAGGCGACTGCCTCGCGCAACTCTCGGCTGAATTGGATAGCCACTGTCGCCAGCCAGATTCAGAGCTTCTGCAGCTTGGCGAAACGCAGCACCAGCCATTTGACCCCGGCGCTACCGAAGTCGACCTGTGCCTGCGACTGCTCACCGCTGCCGCGAAGGTCGAGGACGGTCCCGAGCCCCCAGGAGTCGTGGGTGACCCGGTCTGAGACCGCGAGGACGATCAGCGGTCGATTGCCGACTCCTCCGCGCAGGCCGCCGCCCGACAACCGCGATGACGCGAGCGATTCCTGGGCCGAGGGACACGCCGAGCGGGACGGCCGGCTCGATCGATTGCCGCCGGCGCGGTATCCGTGGTCGCCGTAACTTCCGCCGGACGTCACCGTCGTCGCCGTACCGATCGATGAACGGCGTCCGGCCGACCGCTCCCGTCCAGGTCACCAGCTCGTCCGGGATCTCTTCCAGGAATCGGGCCGGCGGATTCCACGCGGGCGCGCCCCAGGCCGAACGCGAAAGCGCCCGCGACAGGAACAATCGCTCGCGCGCCCGGGTGATGCCGACGTAGGCGAGCCGGCGCTCCTCCGACAGCTCGGTGGGATCGCTGAGCGCGCGCGAATGCGGGAAGACGCCCTCTTCCATGCCGGTGAGGAAGACGGCCGGGAACTCGAGGCCCTTGGCCGTGTGCAGGGTCATCAGCGTGACCATCCCCCCGCCGGCGTCCGGGATCGAATCCGCATCGGCCACCAGCGACACCTGTTCGAGGAACGCGGTGAGCGAAGTCGCCTCGTCGGCGTCGACGAGGTCGGCCCGGGCCTCTTCGAACTCGCGCGCAACGTTGATCAGTTCCTGCAGGTTGTCGACGCGACCCTCGTCCTGCGGATCGGTGCTGGCCTCGAGTTCACGCAGGTAGCCGGTCTGGTCCAACACTGCCTCGAGGATCTCGGCCGGACCGGCCGCGACAGCGACCGCGCGCAGCGACGTCATCAAGGTCGAGAAGTCGATGATCGCCTTGAGCGATCTGGTCGCCAGTCCCTGCGCCTCGGCGGCGCGGTCGAGAGCTTCGGAGAACGGGATGTCCTCGCGTTCGGCCAGCACCGAAATCGCCGCCTCGGCCCGGTCGCCGATGCCGCGTCGCGGGGTATTGAGAATGCGCCGCAGGCTGACGATGTCGGTTGGGTTCGCGATCGTCCGCAAATAGGCCAGTGCATCGCGGATCTCGCGCCGCTCGTAGAACCGCACGCCGCCGACGACCTTGTACGGCAGACCGATGCGGATGAACACTTCTTCAAATACTCGAGACTGCGCATTGGTCCGATAGAAGACCGCGATGTCGGAAGCGTTGAGTCCCTCGTCATCGGTGAGGATTGCGACCTGCTGCGCGACCCAGGCCGCCTCGTCATGTTCGTTCTCGGCCACGTACCCGAGGACCTTCTCGCCCGCACCAGCCTGCGACCACAGGTTCTTGGGTTTGCGGTCGGGGTTGCGAGAGATGACCGCGTTCGCCGCGGTGAGAATGTTCTGCGTCGAGCGATAGTTCTGCTCGAGCAGGATCGTCTCGGCATTCGGGTAATCGCGTTCGAACTCGAGGATGTTGCGAATGGTCGCGCCGCGGAACGCATAGATCGATTGGTCGGCGTCGCCGACGACCGCCAGCTCGCCCGGCGGCAAATCCGGAAGCGACGCGGGCGCGGTGGTCAATTCCCGCACCAATGTGTACTGCGCGTGGTTGGTGTCCTGGTACTCGTCGACGAGGACGTGCCGAAACCGCTGGCGGTACTTGTCGGCGACCTCGGGGTAGCCCTGCAGCAGTAGCACGGTCGACATGATCAGGTCGTCGAAGTCCATCGCGTTCGACTCGGTCAACCGCCGCTGATAACGGCGATAGACCTCGCCGAGCACTTTCTCGTGCGCGTTGGTAGCCTTCTCGGTCCACGCGTCCGGTGTCACCAGTTCGTTCTTGAGGTTGCTGATCTGAGTGCCGAGAGCGCGGGCCGGATACCGCTTCTGGTCGAGATCGAGCTCCCGCGAGACGAGCGTGATCAGCCGGGTCGAATCGTCCTGGTCATAGATCGTGAACGTCGATTTGAACCCGAGGACCGTCGCCTCGGCGCGCAGGATGCGGACGCACATCGAGTGGAAGGTGCTGACCCACATGGCGCGCGCCCGGGCGCCGATGAGCGCAGCCACCCGCTCCTTCATCTCGCCCGCGGCCTTGTTGGTGAACGTGATCGCCAGGACCTCACCCGGACGTACGCCCCGCTCGGCGAGCAGGTACCCGATCCGATGCGTGAGCACCCGCGTCTTGCCCGACCCGGCGCCGGCGACGATCAGCAGCGGCGACCCGGCGTGCACGACCGCGGCCCGCTGCTGCGGGTTGAGCCCGTCGAGCAGCGCGGCCGTGGTCGAGGGGGCGCTCATCACGTCCCAGCCTAATGTCGGGCGCTGACGTCGCGGGCGCAGCGGCGACGCATCGCCGCTGTTGCCGCAATCCGCCTGGCTTGCCGAATCCGGTGCGTCCGTGCCACCATCTAGGACGTGCGCAGCCACGCTTACGAGTTTTTTTACGGGTATCGCTATCGCGATGCCCGCGGCTCACTCTGCAGCTAGCTGACCAACAGCGCAGTCAAACGCCCCGGGCCCAAGTGCCTCGGGGCGTTTTCCGTGTCCAGCCCCCGAAGCCGGCCGGCCCAGACACCGAGAGGACCATCATGACCATGGCCATCACCCCGCCGAACGACACCGAAGCAGCGAGCGAGTCCGGCGATATCGACATCACCGAGAGCCTCGACACCATCTCGATGCTGCGTACGCAGATCGACTCTATGGACGCGGCCATCATCCGGCTCGTCGTCGAGCGCACCCGTATCTCCAAGCGCATCCAGGCCACCCGGATCAGCACCGGCGGCACCCGCGTCGAGGTCGGTCGCGAGCGCGTCGTGCTCGATGGCTACCGCAAGGGACTTGGCCCGGACGGCGTCGTCCTCGCCGAAGCCCTGCTGCGCGTCGGACGCGGCGTACGGTGACATCCAGCTGCGCTCCTCGCTCGCTCCGCATCGCTACGAGGCTCCGCACGAGCTAAGAGTGGCACCTAGATGTGACGGTCGACGGCCCAGCGGGTTAGTTGGTGCCGGTTTGACAGCTGGAGTTTGCGCAGGACGTTCGATGCGTGGGTCTCGACCGTTTTGATCGAGATGAACAGCTCCGCGGCGATCTCCTTATACAAATAGCCCCGAGCGAGCAGCCGCAGCACCTCGAGTTCGCGCGGCGTCAGTTGATCGAGGTCCGGGTCGTTGGTGCTGGCGGCGGCCGGCACCTCGCGAAAGGCGTCGAGGACGAAGCCGGCCAGTCGCGGGCTGAACACCGCGTCCCCACCGGCGACCCGGTTGATCGCGTCGGCCAGTTCGACGGCTGAGATCGTCTTGGTGACGTAACCCTTTGCGCCGGCGCGGATCACCGCGATCACGTCCTCGGCCTGATCCGACACCGACAGCGCCAGGAACCTGGTCTCGAGGCCCGCCGCCGCCAGTCCGGCCAGCACCGCCAGGCCTCCGCCGTCGGGCATGTGCACGTCGAGCAGCACCACATCGGGACGGACGCGCGTGATCACCGCGATCGCCTCACCCACCGACTCGGCCTCACCGACGACGTCGACGAGTTCCGCCAGCTCCGTTCGGACCCCCGCCCGGAACATCGCATGGTCATCGACGAGAACGACCCGCACGCTCACTCGTTGCTCCCTGATCGCGCACCCAGCCGGATCTCGACTTCGGTTCCTTCGCCGGCGGCGCTGCGCACCGTCACCTGCCCGCCGAATCGTTCGATCCGACCGACGATCGAGTGACGTAGACCCTGCCGGTCATCGGCCACCTCGGCCGGATCGAAACCCCGTCCGCGGTCGCGGATGAAGGCGACCGCCGAATCGGGTTCAACCTCGACATAGAGCGAGACGGTCGATGTGCCTGAGTGCTTGGCCGCGTTGACGAGCGCCTCGCGGGTCGCTGCGACCAGGGCGCGTCGCGGTTCGTCGAGCTCGGCATCACCGACCGCGACCACGCTGACGACGATGCCGTACGCGTCCTCGACCTCGGCCGCGGCCGCCCGCAGCGAGTCGGCCAGATGCGAGGACGTACTCGGCGCGCCATAGAGCAGGCCCCGCAGTTCGCGCTCCTGCCCGCGGGCGAGGCGAGCCACCTCGCGAGGGGACGACGCGTTGCGCTGGATCAGGGCCAGCGTCTGCAGGACCGAATCATGCACCCGGTCGGCCAGATCGGCACGGGCCTGAGACTGCAGCCGCTCGCGCCGCTCGGCCGACACATCATTGACCAGCTTGACCCACCACGGCCCGGTGATCACGGCGATCCCAACGGCGGCGACGGCGACGCCGACCAAACCGTCGCGCACCGCGTTGAGGTTGTGCCGAGCGAGCACCGCGATCGCGCCGATAGCCACGAACGAAGCACCCGCTACCAGCCGGGCCCGTCCCAACCGGTCGCGGTGGCGGGCCGACAGCGAGCTCTGCGACAGACGCCACCACCGTTGCCGCTGCGATTCCGACGCCTGCCGCCAGATCAGCGCGCCGCCGACGCAGCCGAGGACAGCCGGCACGAACAGTGACCCGAGCGGCGTGCCCTGCAGCGCAAAGACAACCGCAATGACAAATACGACGACGGCGGCGCCGTATTCGAGCAACATCGCGCGCTTACCGGTGACGGTGCCCGGCGCGGTCGGCACCACGATCCAGTAAACGCAGTACAGCAGGGCGCCGACCCCGCCGGCGAAGCTGAGCAGCACGAAGACGACGCGGATCGCCAGTACCGGCACCCGCAGATGGTCGGCGATCCCGCCGGCGACCCCGCCGAGCAGCCGATGACTCGACCTCCGGTACAGCGTGGGACGGCCGGCCGCCGGGTCGGCGGTCACGGCAGCGATGGTCACCGCACCATGATTGCCCGTCCAGGACCACTCGCGCATCAGGGACGGACCCCCGCGCTCGATCGGCTGAGGTTCAGGGTTCGATCAGGGTCATGCCCGATGCGCCCAGCGCCCGTCCTGGCGATGCTCGACGTCATGACAACTATGACTGACGACCCCGGCGCCGCCCCGACTGCGCCGGACGGACCGAGCGGCCCCGGCGGTCCGGTCGGACCGCGCCGGCTGCGGCGCAGTGCTACCGACCGGGTCGCGGCCGGCGTCGCCGGCGGTCTCGGTGAATGCTTCGGCGTCGATCCGGTGCTGTTCCGCGTGCTGTTCGCCGTCACGTCCTTCTTCGGCGGCGCCGGCATCATCGCTTACCTGATCGCCTGGATGCTGATCCCCGATCATTTCGCCGAACAGGCACCGATCGACCGGCTAGCGGCCCGGCTGCGACGACACAAGGTGCCGTTCTGGCTCGTTGCGAGCATCGTGGTGATCATCGGCTGGGGCCTGCTCTTCAGCTGGTGGCTGCCCGGCCCCGCGGGCGTCCTGGTGGTTGCGGTGATCATCCTGGCGGTCGTCCTGGCTCGTCGGCCGGCCAGCCCGGTTCAGCCGCCGGCCCCGGTCGCCTCCTTCGCCCGCCAACCCGCACCACCGATGCCGGCCGCACCGACGGCGAGCGCGGCACCGTTTTTCGACGCCACCCTGCCGCTCGACGCCACCCTGCCGCTCGACGCCACCCTGCCGCTCGACGCCACCCTGCCGCACGAGACCGTGCCACTCGACGCGGCCACCTTCTCCAGGACCTATCTGCCTGAGACGCGGGCCTGGATCAAGGAGTCACGCGAGCGGCGACGGCGCGCGGCCCCGGTCCGGTGGGCGACCCTGGGTGTGCTCGCCGTCGCGCTCGGCGGCCTGGCGATCGCGGACGCGGCGAGCGGCATCGTCCTGCCGGTCTACTTCTGGGTGGGCGGCTCGATCGTCCTGGCCGGCCTGATCGCCGGGCTGATCCTTCGCCGCACGCCGTGGGGACTCACCCCGCTGCTGGTGCCGACTGTGGTCGGGCTGATCGCGTTCGGCAACAGCCCGGCCAGCCTGCACGACGGTGCCGGCCGGACGCTCGCCGCGCCGACCTCGGTGAACGAACTGCAGAGTCGGTACCGGCTCGCCTTCGGGCAATCCACGCTGGATCTGCGCTCGATCCCGACCCTCGATGCACCTCGGACGGTCGAGGTCACCCTGGCTAGCGGGCAGGTGCGACTGCTGCTACCCAAAACGCTCAATGCGGCCGTCCACGCGAACGTGCACTTCGGCGATGTGCGGGTCGACCCCACGGCGCACCACGCCGGACCGAACGACATCGGCGGCTTCAATCTGACCCACGACGTGGCGGCTCCCTCGACCGCGACCGGTGCCCGGCTCACGATCGTCGTTCACCTCGCCACCGGTGACCTCGACATCGAACACAGCTGAGACAGCTGAGACAGCTGAGACAGCTTTTGGTGCCCTACCGTCCCGTTCGACAGTAGGGCGCCGAAGCGGCGATCAGACAACCGGGCGCTACCGCCTCAGACGAGCGCGGGTTCTGCGGATTCGTTCTCGGCCGCCAGTACGGCGGCGTTCGCTGCGGCCGTCTCAGCGGCCTCGCGCCGGCTGGGCAGGAAAGCCACCGCCGCCGCCGCACCGACCAGCGCACCGATTGCGCCGATCAGGTAGCCGCCGCTCATCGCGCTGATGAACGCGCTGTGGCTGACATCGAGAACCTGGCCGCTCAACGCACCGGCGTGACGAGCGACCTGATCCGCAGCACCGATCGAGGCCCGAGCCGGCACCCGCACCGCATCGGGCAGCGCGGACGAGCCGACGCTGGCCCGGTAGGACGCCGACACATAGCTGCCGACCACCGCGACGCCCAGACTGCCGCCGACCTCTTGGACGGTGTCGTTGACCGCGCTGCCGACGCCCACCTGATCGGCGGGTAGGACGGTCATGATCGACTCACCGGCGGGCGCCAGGGTTAGCCCCATGCCGGCACCCATGACCGCGACGGCAATCGCGATGAACCCGTAGCCGGTACCCGAATCGATCTGAACCAGTAGCAGTAGCCCGGTTCCCATCAGCGTCAGCCCGACCGGGATCACGGCCCGGATACCGAGCCGGGCGACGAGCAGCGCCGAGAGCGGAGCGGTGACCAGGACCGCCGCCGCGAATGGCAACGCCCGAAGTCCGGCGCCGAGTGGCGTGTAGCCGGCGACGAGCTGCAGGTACTGGGTCAGCGCGAACAGCGCACCGAAGAGAGCGAAGAACGTCAGCCCGACCGCGCCGGCCGCGGCCGAGAAGGCGCGGTGCTTGAACACCCGCACGTCGATCAGCGGCGCCACGCAGCGCAGCTCCCACGCCACGAAACCGACCAGCAGTCCGAGTCCGATGGCACCTTCGACGAGGGTCGTACCGCTCGTCCAACCACGGTCGGGCCCCTCGATGACGGCGTCGATGATCGCGACCATCGACAGCGCCGACAATGCTGCGCCCAGCCAATCGAGTCGCGTCCCGGAGCGGGTGCCGCCCAGCGATGGGATCACCGTAAGGATCAATGCGATCGCGATGGCGGCAAGCGGGACATTGACCCAGAACACCGCGCCCCAGGCGAAGTGATCAAGCAGGAACCCGCCCAGCGTCGGTCCGATCACGATGCCGATACCTGACACCGCCGACCAGGCGCCGATCGCGGCCGCCCGCTCACGCGCCGGGAACACCGCCGCGATGATCGACAACGTGGCCGGCATGACGAACGCGCCACCCAGTCCCATCACGGCCCGCGAGGCGATCAGCATCTCCGAGCTGCTCGACAGCGCCGCCATCGTCGAGCCGCCGGCAAAGACGGCCAGGCCGCCGATTAGCGCTTCGCGTCGCCCGAACCGGTCCCCCAGCGAGCCCGCGACGATCAGCAGCGCGCCGAACACCAGGGTGTATGAATCGGTGATCCACTGCAGGTCGACGGTCGAGGCGTTCAGCACCCGGGCCAGCGTCGGCAGCGCGGTGTTGAGGATGGTGTTGTCGATGACGACGATCAGTAACGACAGGCACAGCACCAGCAGGATCTGCCGACGCTTTGGGTGTCCTTCGGGAAAACGGGTGGGCTTCATCCGGGGCTCCAGGTTAACGACCGTTTGGTTACAGGCGTTAGTGTTGCACAGTCGGTAAACATCTGTAAAGTCATCGGGGTGAAACGCTTGGACAGGGTGCGCGAACGCAACCCGCGCGGCCAGGGCAGTCGGCTGGCCGACGAGATCATCGACGCCGCGACGGCGCTGCTGGACGAGACCGGCCGCGAAGACGCGCTGACACTGCGCGCCGTCGCCCGGCAGGCCAATATCACCGCGCCGTCGATCTATTCACACTTCGCCGATCGCGAGGCGATCCTCACCGCGGTGATCAGCCGCGCTTTCACCGAGCTGATCGTCGCGGTCGAGGCCGGCATGGACGGCCTCACCGACCCGGTCGAGCGTCTGCACGGTGGGTGCGAGGGATATCTGCGCTTCGCCACCGAACAGCCGCAGCAGTACCGAGTGCTGTTCGCACGACGCGCCGATCCCGCGACGCCAACTGAGCCGGAGCCGGCCGATTTGAGTGATCTGATCGGGGCACAGGCGTTCGCGATCCTGGTGGACTCAATCGCCGCCTGCGTGGCTGCGGGCCGCTCCAGCAGCACCGACCCCTTCGCCGATGCCTGCATCCTGTGGTCCGCAATGCATGGCTACGCCAGTCTGAGTTCTGGTGCGCCCGACTTCCCGTGGGCGCCGCGCGCCTACATCGTGGCGACGATGATCAACGAGTTGGCGCGGATCCGACCGGCTTGATCGCCTGCAACGTGTAGGACGCCGCCAGCCGTTCCGGCTGATCGCGCAACCGCCACTCCCCCTCCGGACCTTTGACCATCTGGCCCGGCAGCGCGTTCCAAGGTGCGGTGTCGTGCTCGATCAGCATCGTCAACGTGAGTCCGGCGTCGAGCAAGGCAGTGACGATCTCACCGATGCCGTGATTCCAGCTATGGGTGATCGTTTCCGTGATCGGCCGGTCGGTACGAACGTAGGTGGTCGGTTCGTCGAAGATCTCGGGCTGGGCCTGCTCGAAGTACGCAAGCTCGATCGAGAGCTGGTCAGTCTTCAGCTCGTTGAGCGACCAAAGGACCGGGTGGGCCTCCCGAATGAACAATCGACCACCGTCGGTCAGCAGATCTGCGACGATCTGGCCCCATTGACGAATATCGGGTAGCCAGCACAGCGCTCCGACACCGGTGTAGACGAGGTCGAACCGTCCAGCTCCGAAAACCTCCACGGCGTCGTAAGTGTTGGCCACGCGGTAGTCGATGTCAGCGCCGGCCCGACGGGCCAGATCGCGGGCGACCTCGATCGACGCGGGCGAGAAGTCCAACCCCGATACGTTCGCGCCGAGCCGCAGCAGCGAAAGCGTGTCGGTGCCGATGTGACACTGCAGATGGACGGCCCGGAGCCCTCCGATGTCACCGAGGCGGTCCCGATCGAAGCGGACCACGCCACTGAGTCGTTCGGGGTCGGCCAACAGCCGCTCGATCGCATAGTCAACCGATCCGGCGTGGGCGGGCGCCCGCGAGTCCCAATTCGCTTGGTTAATGGCAAACGACTCGTTGATCGAGGGCGGCTTCGGCACATCGGCCACCCTAATTGCCGCGCGACTACGTGCGCCGGGCGCTGGGCCGCGATAGGTTGCCGCGAATGACCATCTTCGGTCCTCGTAGAGGAGCAAGAAAATGACGACCCCGCCACCGTCTGAGCCTCCGTCGTCCTACCCGCCACCGCCTTCGTTCCCCTCCGGTCCGCCGGCCGGTGGTTACAACCCGCCGCCGGCTGGTCCGCCCTCCTACGGCCAGGCGCCCCAGTACGGCCAAGCCCCGCAGTACGGCCAAGCCCCGCAATACGGTCAGCCGCCCCAGTACGGCGCGCCGGCCGGCTACCCCACGGGCGGCGTCGCCGTGCCCGGTGGCCTGTACGCCGATCCGAACAGCGGCATCTTCATCCCACAAGGCACCACGCTCGCCTCGACCGGTCGCCGCATCGGCGCGTTCTTCCTTAGCTACCTGCTCGTCATCGTCACCCTGATCATTGGTTACCTCATCTGGGGTTTGATCGCCTGGACCAAGGGAACGACCCCGGCCCTGCAGGTGCTCGGCATGAAGGTCTGGAAGCCCGCCGAACAGCGCAAGGCCACCTTCGGCACCATGGCGCTGCGTGAGATCGTCGGACGCATTGCCGAGGGCATCCTGAGCATCATCACCGAGCTGATCTCGTTCGTCCTGTTCCTGAGCCGCCCGGACCACAAGCCGATTCATGACCTGATCGCTAACACGGTGGTGCTGCACGACCCGAACAAGGTGCTTGGCTAACCAGCCGAATTCCAGCCGTCGATGATCGGCGGCAGGTCGCTCAGCCGCTCGATCACCGCGTCCGGCTCACCTTGGGTGTGACCGTGCTGCTCGGCCGGAATGTCGCTGTGCGGAATGAGCACAGCCCGCATTCCGGCCGATTTTGCCCCGTGGATGTCATCGAAACGCCGGTCACCGACGAATACGGCGGCGGCCGGATCAGAGACACCGAGGGCGGTCAGGATCGCACCGAAGGCCGCGGGGTGCGGTTTGGTCCATTCAATCTCGGACGTGTACACCGCAGCGTCGATCAACTCCGTGAGTCCGTCCCGCGCGAAGATCCGATCGTGTTCGGTGCCGGGCCACAGAGTGTTCGACAGCACGCCGATCTTGAGCCCGCGCCCACGCAATGCGCCCAGCACTTCGGCTGCGTCCGGGTAGGAGAAGGTGTGCGGCTCCCACCAGCCGTGAAAGTCCTCGAGCCGAACATCGGCCGGGTCGACGCCGGCGATCGCCAGCAGTTCGCTCATGCCGCCGCTGCGATGCTCGTCCTGCTGGCGGCGCCACAACACGCGCTCGGCTTGCGATAGTCGGGCTGCGATATCGGGGTCATCGACCGAGGCGAGCCAGGCCTGGACCGGATCGATCGTGTGCCACGGGGTGAGCGTGCCGCCCCAGTCGAAGATGCACGCCTGCAGCGGTGGGTATTGCGTCACCCGGCCAGCCTAGAAGCAGGGCGCGCTACCCGTCCCGTCAATTAGCCCCGCAGCTGATGCGCGTCTACCGAAGAGATCGCCGGATCAGGCAAAGTAGTGACCGTACTGGACGTCCTCGACCCAACCGGGATGCGTCGGCTCCCACCCCAGTAGTTCGCGCGTCTTGGTATTCGAGACGAGGTTGTCGAGGCCGGCGAACGCGGCCAGGAAGCCGAGGTACTGCTCGGCTTCGTCGTCACCGACGCTCTTGGCCTCGATGCCGAGTTTGCCGGCGATCGTCTCGGCGATCACCTTTCGTGGGATACCCAGGTCGCCGACACCGTGCAGCGTCGATCCGCCCGGCGCCTGCTCGAGCGCCAACCGATAGAGCACGCCGATGTCATAGGTGTTGGCCGCCGGCCAGCGGTTCGAGCCGTCGCCGGTATAGGCGGCGACGCCGCTTGTGCGGGCGAACTCGATCAGGGCGTGCGTGAATCCGTGGTGGTCGAGGTCGCTGTGCACCATCGGCGCGAGCCGGATGACCGATGATCGCACTCCCTGCTCGGCGAGCGCGATTGTGTAGTTCGCCGCATCGATCCGGGGGCCGCCGTCGGACTGGTCATCCTCGGTGCCCGCGCGACCGGAGATCCCACCCATCGCCAGCATCAGGGTGCCGCCGGTGGTGACGAACGGTTTGCCGGTGCCGATCAAGGCATCACCCATCGCGGTGATGGCAGCCAGGTCCGAGTCGATGGCAGCCATGAAACCGCCCGTCCGCATCGCCTCATGCTTGAAGGCGAGGTGGATCACGCCGTCGGTCGTGGTGGCAGCGGCCGTCAACGCGTCGAGGTCATCCAGGTCGCCCCGCATAACCTCGGCCCCCATCGCCCTGACGGCCTGAGCGCTGGCCTCGGACCGGGCCAGACCGACGACCTGGTGGCCGTGACTGATCAGTTCGGGAATGACGGCGGAAGCGATGTGGCCGGACGCACCGGTGACGAAGACGCGCATTGGTAACTCCACTCGATCGAATGACACCTGGTGTCATCACTCTACAACGGCACGACACCCGGTGTCATCAACTATCCTCGACTCATGGCCCGCTGGGAACCCGACGCCGAGGGACGATTGGTGAAGGCCGCCATCACGTCCTTCGACCAGGTGGGCTACGACCAGACGACCGTCGCCGGTATCGCCGAAATGGCCGGGCTCACCAAGCGAACCTTCTTCCGTTACTTCGCCGACAAGCGCGAGGTGCTGTTCAAGGGCGCCCACGAGTTGCAGGAGCAGTGGATAGCGGGCATCGAATCCGCCCCGCCGGATGCCACCCCGATGGCCGCGGTGTCGGCCGGGCTCGAGGAGGTTGCGAAGCTGTTCCTGGACCGTCATTCCTTCGCGCGAGTGCGGTCGCAGATCATCGCCGCCAACCCCGATCTGCAAGAGCGCGAGCTGATCAAACTTCAATCATTGGCCGACGCGATCAACGCGGCGCTCGTCCGTCGCGGCACTTCGGCCAACGCCGCCTGCCTGGCTGCGCAGGCCGGCGTCACGGTGTTCCACGTCGGCTTCGCCCACTGGGTGGGCCAGGACGATCCAGCCGCCCTCGGGCGGTTGATGAACGAGTCGCTGGCCGAGCTGCGTTCGGTCACCGCCGGGTAATCGCCCGCCCGCCGGTGCGGAGTCAGGACGAGCCGCAACTGGAATAACTGACGTCGCCAAGATCGGCGAATCCGACCAACTTGACCGTTGTCGACGTTGGCGTCGACGTCGCCGCGGCGACCGCAACCATCAGGTTGAACTGAACCGGATACGGCGCCGGACAATCGACCAGCACGTCGAACGTCGTGGTGATCCAGGTCGACGCGCCGGCCGCCAGCACGTAGCCCGAGACCCCGGTCGAGAAGCTGAGCTGACCGCATGTCCCCGCCGATTGCGCCGTCTGGCGCAGCACACCCGATGGCGTGCCTGTGGGCGTCAGGCTCACCAATGTCACCGGTTGGGTGGTCTGATTGACGATCTCGATGCCGAGCTGAAGTCGCTGCGGCCCGGGCTGGCTGGCACATTGCTTGCCCGTTTCGGCGACCACGTTGACCCGGTTGGGGCCGGACGGCTGGCTCGCCCTCGGACTCGCCGACAGATCCGGGGTCGGCCCGGCCGCTCCTGGGCGCCCCTGGTGGCGTCCAAGTTGGTAGGCGATGAGCAACACCACGATGAGCAACGCGGCTGCGATCAGATAGACGTTGCGCGAGGTATGCCACCAACCGTTCCGCTCGCGTCGGGGCGCGATGGCGTCATCGTCGGTGACCGGTTCGACGGCGGCTGAGTCGTCGATGATCTCGATCATCGTCGGGTCGAACTCGGCCCCACTCGGCCCGGGCATAGCGCGATCATAGGCATAGTGGTCAGCCATCCAGCCCATCAGCGGAGGGCAAGAATCTGCCCCTGGCTACGATCCGGACTCGAGTCCAAGATCGTTCACGGACACCGACCAGCCGAGGAGTCGCAGATGAGCGAGACCAATCCGAGCGTCACCACCGGGGCCCAGGCCCTCGCCCAGATGCTCGACGGCTACGGGGTCACGCACATCTTTCACGTCCCGGCGGTCCTGCGTAGCACGATGGCGGAGCTTGAGAAGGTGAACCCGTCGATCGCCCGCATCCACGCCCACGGCGAGAAGTCGGCCGTCTACATGGCCGACGGCTACACGCGCGCCTCCGGACGGCCGGGCGTGTGCGCGGCGCAGATCATCGGTGCGATGAACCTGGCCGCCGGGCTGCGCGAACCGTGGCTCGCGCACTCTCCCGTCATCGCTCTCACCGGTGGACGCGATCCGAAGACCAAGTTCAAGAAGGTCTATCAAGAGATCGACGATGTTCCGGCCTTCGAGCAGGTCACCAAGTTCAACGCCACCGTCGATGACGTCGAGCGCATTCCAGACATGCTGCGCCAGGCGTACCGCTCGGCGACGACCGGCGAGCCAGGACCGGTGCATCTGCAGTTCCAGGGCAACGAGGGCCAGCTCGACAAGCAGACCGGCACGTTCGACACCTCGGTCGAGCCGATGTTCGCAGCCGTCCCACCGTTCCGTCCGCAGTCCGAGGACGGTCCGCTGCTGGCGGCGATCGAGAAGCTCGCCGCCGCCGAGCGTCCGCTCATCGTCGCGGGCGGTGGTGTACGGGCCTCTGGCGCGGCCGCCGAGGTGATCGCGCTGGCCGAGTCGCTCTCGATCCCGATCGTCACGTCGCTCAACGGGCGGGACGGCTTCGTCGGTTCGCACCCGTTGGTCGTTGGCGTCGTCGGCACCTATTCCCGGCAGTCGGCCAACAAGGTGATGCGCCGGGCCGACCTGGTCTTTTTCATCGGCACCGAGACCGGCGGCATGACGACCCATTTCTGGTCGCTGCCGCAGCCCGGCACCGCCGCGATCCAGCTCGACCTCAACCCCGAGAACATCGGCCGCAACTACTCGACCCAGGTCGCGATCAACGGCGACGCGAAGGCGGTCGTGGCCCGCATGGTCACGCTGGCGCAGGGCACCGCACCCGCCCACGCCGAATGGCTGGCCGAGGCAGCGCGGGCCAACGCCGAATGGCGCGAGCAGAACGACGCCGTGCTGACGTCCGACGATGCCCCGACCCGTCCCGAACGGATCTGCGGTGACCTGAGCAAATTCCTGCCCGACGACTCGATCGTGGTCGTCGACACCGGTCACGCCGGCATGTGGATGGGCGGCTACTACGACCTGCGCACCCCGCAGCAGAGCTACCTGCGCAGCTGCGGCCACCTGGGTTGGGCGCTGCCCGCTGGCATGGGTGCGAAGGCCGGCGCCCCCGACCGTCCGACCGTCGTGTTCACCGGCGACGCCGGCGCCTGGTACCACATCGGCGAGCTCGAGACCGCGGTCCGCTGGAAGCTCAACTCGGTGACCGTCGTCAACAACAACTCCGGCGGCAACCAGTCAAAGCGCGGATTCGACACGGTGTACGGCGGCCAGCAGACGCCCGGTGGACGGTCGATGTGGACGTTCACCGACGTCAACTTCGCCGACTTGGCCGAGAACGTGGGAGCTTTCAGGCATCCGGGTCGAGAAGCCGTCGGACTTCGCGCCGGCGCTCGAGCGCGCGATCGCAGCCAACCGCCCGGTGGTCATCGACGTCCGCACCGACATCGAGGTCGTCGCACCGCCCGCGGGTTCATAGCTCGCTGCTGACCTAGAGCCCGGCCAGCGGTCCGAGCAGATCGTCCAGTTTCGCGGTGGAATCAATCAGTCCCTGGTTCACGCTGTACCGGTGAGCCAGTTCGAGCGCCGGCCGCATCGCCGCTAAACCGATGGGCCACGGATCGAGGCCGACGCCGCGCAGCCACACGTCACGTTCCGGCGTCTCGCTGGCCTGACTGTCGGTCTTGGCCTGAGTGACGAGCTTGACCAGGTCGGCCCCTCGCTCGAGCACCCGAGGCTCATCGTGGGCCACGAGTACGTGGTTGATCGGTATGCAGCCGTGCGCCAAGACCCAGTCGCGATCGGCGGCGGCGGCGTCACCGAAGACGCAGGCCAGATCGGGTGCCTCGTCCTCGGGGCCGATCACCGCAGCGCCGGCCGAGTGGTCTCGCAGCAGATCCACCGGCCGCCGGCCGTCCGCGATCCGGATGGCGTTCGCCGGATCGGGGACGTGGGGGACGTGCGACGGGCTGGTCGTCAACCAGGTCAGCTCGGCGTCGGCGATACCGAACCCTTCGTCGATCATGCCCCGCAACCACATCCCAGTCGTTTGCGAATAGGACCGAATCGCGATCCGGGTGCTGGGCAATTCCGGCACGGTCATCGGCCCGACCATCGCTGAATAGACCAGTGCGTCGTGCTGGGACCGGCCGAGCAGAACGACGGGAAGCATTACCAACGGGTACCCCGCGGCCCGCGCTTGAAAATAGGTGGCGATCGCCATCTCGGAGAAGTCGTACGGCTGCGTCCGAACCATCGCCGGGAACTCGGCCGAGATCGCCTTCTGCGGCGCGAAGACCTCCACCTGGGATCGGACCAGCCGGGCGGCATCGTTGCGCAGCGAATCCAGGTGCCGGTGAGGGCCGACCATCAAAGTCACGTTGTCGTTCGTGATGTCGTCCTGACCTCATCGTTGTGTTGACAAACAACCCCGCCGAGCGTAAACCGCCACCAGTGTTGTAGCCAGTATTATTCGCAAAAACCGCTCCATCGGGAGAACGAGGACTCAGCATGAGCGAGATGGCGGTTGAACCGAAAGAGACGGTCGTTGCTGCCCTGCGGGCGGCGATCATCCGGGGTGAGTACGCCCCCCGGCAGCGGCTGGTCGAGATCGAGCTGTGCGAGCGCTTCAACACCTCCCGTTTCGTCGCCCGCACCGCGCTGCAGGAGCTGCAAGCGGATGGCCTGGTGGAGTTTCAGCGCAATCGCGGCGCCCGGGTGCGCGAGATCTCGTTGGATGAAGCGATCGAGATCACCCAGGTCCGCCGGCTGCTCGAGGGGTTCGAGGCGGCCCAGGCCGCACGGCGGGTCACGCGCGACGAAGCTAGGGACCTGCGCCGAATCATCAAGGACATGCAAAGCACGGTGGCCGCCGGCGACCCGATCCGTTACAGCGAACTGAACGCCGAACTACACGGCCGGATTCGCGACATCGGCCAGAACGAAACGTGCGCCCGGCTGCTGCGGACGCTGCGTGACCAGACGGTCCGCCACGCCTTCTCGTTGTCCCTGGTCCCCGGCCGATCCAGCGTCTCGTTGCCGCAGCACGAGGCGATCGTCGTCGCGATCACCGCGAAGGACGCGGACGCGGCCGAGCAGGCGATGCACCGGCACCTCGACAGCGTGCTCGAAGCCTTCCAGGCGCTGGCGGTCGGGACACGGTCGTGAGCGACGGCCGGGCGGTGGCGGTCGCCGTGCTCGGCCTGGGCGAGGCGGGGTCGGCCTTCGCCCTCGATCTGGTCGCGGCCGGGGCCGAGGTCCACGGTTTCGACCCTGAACTGGCTCCTCCGAACGGCGTAATCGGCCATGACAGTGACGCTACGGCGACGGAGTCGGTCGATCTGGTGCTGGCGCTGACCAGCGGCCACCAGGCGATCGAGACCCTCGAGCTGGCGCTGCCGGGGATCGGCGCGACGGCGATCTATGCCGACCTCAACACCGGCTCAGCCGGCCTCAAGAGCGACTTGGCGACGCGGGCAGCTGACGCGGGAGTCGGGTTCGTCGACGTCGCGCTGATGTCGCCGGTGCCCGGCAAGGGCCTGCGGACGCCGATGCTGATCAGCGGTCCGGCCAGCGATCGGTTCGCCGAGTTGCTCCGGCCGCTCGGTGCGTCGATCGAGATCGTCGCCGGGCCACCCGGAACCGCCGCCACCCGCAAGCTCGTTCGCAGCGTCTTCTACAAGGGTCTGGCGGCGGCGGTGATCGAGTCGCTGCGGGCGGGCCGCGCGGCCGGCTGCGAGGACTGGCTGCGCGAGAACATCGCCGGCGAGCTCACCCAGGCGTCGGCAGCCACCGTTGAGCGGCTGGTCGAAGGCAGCGTCCGGCATGCCCGCCGCCGGATCGATGAGATGGCGGCCTCGACCCAACTACTGACCGAACTCGGGATCGAGCCGCGTATCGCGCACGCCAGTGAGTTGTGGCTGCGCCAGCTGCTCGCCGAGAGCTCGACCCCGCCCGAATCCTCGGCGCGGTAGCGGTCCAGACTTCTAACGAAATCATCGACAACATAATCGACGATGGTTAGGCTCGGCGGCTGGGACGACCCCCGCAGGGCCGGTCGAGCGGCTGGTTCAACAGGAGGGTGAAGGCCGATGAACGAGGAACGGTCTCGAGACATAGCCCACGTCGGCGCGGTCGAACTGTTGAGCCCCAGCCCGGAGGAGACGGCCGAATTCTTCGTCCGCGTGCTCGGCCTGAGCGAGGCCGGACGGTCCGGTGACTCGATCTATGTGCACGCCTGGGATGACTACGAGAAGTTCACGGTTAAGGTGACGGCGTCGGCGCAACCCGGCCTCGGTCGAACCTGGATCCGGGCCGCGGGACCGAACGCCCTGCAGCGACGGATCGAGACGATCCAGGACGCCGGCTTCGGTCAGGGTTGGGTCGATGGCGAGAACGGCATCGGCCCGACCTATCTGTTCCATGACCCGGATGGCCACGAGTACGGCATCTATTTCGAGAGCGAGTGGTTCGAGGCCGCGGCGGGGCAGGGTCCGTCGCTGAAGAACCAGGCCGACAAGTTCCCTGGGCGGGGTGCCAACGTCCGTCGCCTGGACCACGTGAACTTCCTCGCGCGCGACATTCCCGCTGTCGCCACCTTCATGACCGACGTGCTCGGTGCCCGGTTGTCCGAACAGATCGTCAAAGACAGTGGTGAACCGGCCGCGGTCTGGTACCAGGTCAGCGACAAGTCCTACGACCTCGTCTATACCGAGGACTGGACGGGCAGCGAGGGACGCCTGCATCACGTCGCCTTCGCGACCGATCAGCGCGAGGACATCCTGCGCGCGGCCGACGTGGCCCTCGAGAACGGCGTCCACATCGAGACCGGCCCGCACAAGCACGCCATCCAGCAGACGTTCTTCCTGTACCTCTACGAACCGGGCGGCAACCGGATCGAGCTGTGCAACGCCGGCGCCCGGGTGCTCTACGCGCCCGACTGGAAGCCGATCTCGTGGACGGCCGCCGAACGGGCCAAGGGCCAGGCCTGGGGGTTGAAGACGATCGACACCTTCCACACCCACGGGACCCCACCCGTCAACGAGCCGGTTGGAGACGCCCACAAGTGACCGAACGACTGGTTCAGAACGTCGGCTTCGAAGTGCTGCCGCTGAAGAACGCCGAGGCCGCCGTGCTCGCGACGGTGCCACGCGACACTCGGGTCACCGTGACCGCATCGCCGGCCAAGGGGATCGCTGCGACGATCGACCTGGCCGAGCGGCTGAGCGCCAAGGGGCACCGGGTCGCGCCGCACCTGCCGGCTCGCCTGATCCACGACCGGGCCGAGCTCGAAGAGATCCTGGGCCGGCTCACCGCAGCCGGTATCACCGATGCCTTCGTCGTCGGCGGTGACAACGATCCGGTGGGCGAATTCAGCGACGCCCTCGGGTTGCTGCAGGCGATGAAAGAGATCGGGCACGGGCTCACCGAGATCGGGATCGGTGGCTATCCCGAAGGCCACGCCGCCATCGATGATGAGCATCTCTGGTCCTCGCTCGACGACAAGGCGCCCTATGCCACCCGCATCGTCACCCAGATCTGTTTCGACCCCGAGGTGATCCTGCGCTGGGGCGAGCAGGTACGTGAACGTGGCATCGACCTGCCGATCTTCGTGGGGGTACCGGGCGCGGTCTCGCGGCAGAAGCTGATCCGGATCTCGGCGCAGATCGGACTCGGCGCGTCGGCCCGATTCCTGAAGAAGCAGCAAGGCATGTTCTGGCGGTTCTTCCTACCCAGTGGTTACAGCCCGGCCCGGCTGGTGAAGCAGCTGGAGTCACGGCGCGCGTCATCGACGGCCAACCTGGCCGGACTGCACATGTTCACGTTCAACGAGGTCGCGCCGACCGAAGAGTGGCGCCTTCAGATGCTGGGCGAAAGGTAGCGACGATGAGCGCATCGAATCTGCAGGAACTGCTCGACGAGAGCGGCAACATCGTCGAACTCCTGCGCAACTCGCAGCTTGGCGCCTACATCTACCCGGTCGTCCCGTCCGAGTTCAGCAACTGGCGGCACGAGCAGCAGGCCTGGCGCGACTCGGTGGTCCTTTTCGACCAGTCGCACCACATGGTCAATCTGTTCGTCAAAGGCCCGGATGCGCTCAAGCTGATCACCGACACCGCGATCAACAGCACGGCCAACTTCCCGGTCGACCGGGCCAAGCAGTACGTGCCGACCACACCGGCCGGCCATGTCATCGGTGACGGCATCCTGTTCCACGAGGAGGAGAACGAGTACGTCTTCGTCGGACGGGCACCGGCCGCGAACTGGCTGCAGTTCCACGGCGAGACCGGCGGCTATGACGTCGAGATCCTCAAGGATGACCGCTCGCCGTCACGCCCGTACGGCCACGCCGTCACCCGCGAGTACTGGCGATTCCAGATCCAGGGACCCAACGCCTGGAAGGTCATCGAGAAGGTCAACGGCGGCCCGGTCGAGCAGTTGAAGTTCTTCCACATGGACTACATGAACATCGCCGGCGAGCGAGTTCGCACCCTGCGTCACGGCATGGCCGGCGCCCCCGGCCTCGAGCTGTGGGGACCCTATGAAACCTACGAGAAGACGCGCAACGCGATCCTGACCGCCGGCGCGGAGTTCGGCATCGTGCCGGTCGGATCCCGGGCCTATGGTTCGAACACGCTCGAGTCGGGCTGGATCCCTTCGCCGCTGCCGGCCATCTACACGGGCGATGAGATGCGGGCCTACCGCGAGTGGCTCGGCGCCACGAGCTACGAGGCCACCAACGCGATCGCCGGCAGCTTCGTCTCGGACAACATCGAGGACTACTACGTCAATCCGTGGGAGCTGGGCTACGGCCCGTTCGTGAAGTTCGACCACGACTTCATCGGCGCCGACGCGCTGAAGCAACTCGACCCGGCCGCCCAGCGCAAGAAAGTCACCTTCGCCTGGAACGCCGAGGACGTCTCGAAGATCTATGCCTCGCTGTTCGAACTCGGGACCGATGGCTACCAGATGTTCGAGCTGCCGGTCGCCAACTACGGATCGTCCAATTACGACGCGGTCCTCGACCGATCGGGTAAGACCGTCGGGTTGTCGATGTTCAGCGGCTACAGCGCGAACGAGAAGAGCGCGCTCTCGCTGGGCACGGTCGACCCCGACATCGAGATCGGCACCGAGCTCACCCTGATGTGGGGCGAGCCCGACGGCGGCAGCCGCAAGAGCACGGTGCAGCGCCACGAGCAGCTGGCCGTGCGCGCGATCGTCAGCCCGGTACCCTACGCGGTGGCCGCCCGGCTCGAGTACCGGAGCGGGTGGCGCACCACGGGCGCTCAGGCCTAGCGTCAGTCCGGTGGACAACCAGGACACCATCAGCGCCGAGATCGCTGCTCTGCGACCGGTCGGCGGCGGCGGCTCAACCGTGCCGCTGCTGGACTATCCGCCCTACCGGAGTTCGCTGCTTGCGGCACCCGACCAAGGCGTTGGTCCAGGCCGACCCCGAAGTGCTCGAGCTGGCCGCGCCCGTCTTCGGGGTGAGTGACGTCGATCCTTTGGAGGCCGATCTGACCATCGTCCACCGGGGCGAGCCGATCGGTGAGCGGATGGTGGTGACCGGCCGGGTCATCGACGGATCGGGGCGGCCGGTGGCCGGTCAGTTGGTCGAGATCTGGCAGGCCAACGCGGCCGGTCGCTACATCCATCAGCGTGACCAGCACCCGGCGCCGCTCGATCCGAACTTCACCGGCATGGGGCGCTGCCTGACCGATGCCGACGGTAATTATCGGTTTCTCACGATCAAGCCCGGGCCGTACCCGTGGCGCAATCACCTCAACGCCTGGCGGCCGGCGCACATCCACTTCTCGCTCTTCGGCACCGCGTTCACCGAACGCCTGATCACCCAGATGTACTTCCCGGGCGATCCACTGCTGCCGCTCGACCCGATCGTCAACTCCATAACCGACCAGAGGGCAGCGCAGCGGCTGATCGCGGCCTACGACCACTCGCTCACCGAGCCCGAACTGTCCACCGGTTACCGGTGGGACATCGTGCTGTCCGGATCTGCGCGCACCCCCACCGAGGCCGCGCAATGACGACTCCGCAGCCGACCCCGGGCCAGACGATTGGTCCATTCTTTGGCTTCGCCCTCCCCTACGACGGCGACGCCCAGCTGGTTTCCCCCGGTCGGGCCGACGCGATCTTGTTGTCGGGCCGAGTGCTGGATGGCAGTGGTGCGCCCGTCCCCGACGCCGTGGTCGAGCTGTGGCAGCCGGACGCCGACGGCCAGCTCGTCACCCGCCCCGGTTCGCTGCACCGCGACGGCTGGACGTTTACCGGCTGGGGCCGCTGCGCCACCGACCGGGCCGGGCGGTACCGGTTCACCACTCTGCCCCCCGGCCCGATCGGAGCGGGCGCACCGTTCTTCGCGTTGACGATCTTCGCCCGTGGACTGCTGGATGGACTCTTTACGCGCGCTTACCTGCCGGACCAGACCGCTCTGGCCGACGACGTGCTGCTAGCCGGCCTGGACGCCGATCGTCGAGCCACTCTCATTGCGCGCCCGAGCGGGGACGGCTACGAGTTCGACATCCACCTGCAGGGCGACGCCGAGACCGTCTTCCTCACCTACCGCGACCAGCCTCGGATCGGTTGAACCGTCCCGATGAGCCTGTTCTGGCCCGGCGATAACCGGGCCGCCGGAGTCTTCGACGATGCCGCGCTGCTACGAGCGATGACCGCGGTCGAGGTTGCGTGGTATCAGGTACTGCGCGACGTCGGCCTGGCTCCGCCTGTTTCCGACGACGCGCTTCGGCTCCCTCACCTCGCCGGCCGATCTGGCGAGTATTGCCGCGCAGGCCGAGGCGGGTGGCAACCCGGTGATCCCGGCCGTCGCGCTGATGCGGGCGCGCCTGGAGGAGCCGGCCGCCAACTGGTTGCACCGTGGACTGACCAGCCAGGACGTCCTCGACACCGCGCTGGTACTGCTCGTGCGTGATCTGCTCGACGAGCACGGGCGGGCGATCCAGGCTCAGGTCAGCGGGCTGGCCGACACTCGCCGCGCGTCACCGTGACACGCCGATGACCGCCCGCACGCTGGGGCAGGCGGCCGTCCCGTACACCTTCGGTCTCAAGGTCGCGAACTGGCTGACCGGCGTCCTGGATGCCGCTGCGCCGTTGGCCGAGTTGAACTCCGAGCTGCCGATCCAGATCGGCGGGGCCGCCGGCACCCGGTCGGCGATCGCGCTGCTCGCCTCGACGTCGGCCTCAGCCTTGGCCGCCGGCACGGGCATCACCGCGACCGCGCTGGTCGAACGTGCCGCCGACCGTCTCGCGTTGGCTCGATCGGCGCCGTGGGCGACCAACCGCTGGCCCCTCACCCGCACCGCCGACCTGCTGACGTCGCTGACCGGCGCCTGGTCTCGCATCGCCAACGATGTCATCACCCTGAGCCGCCCCGAGATCGCTGAGCTGAGCGAGCCCGCCGCGGCCGGCCGGGGCGGATCATCGACCATGCCGCACAAGGCCAACCCGATTCTGGCCATCCTCATCCGGCGGGCCGGCCTGGCCGCGCCGGGCATTGCGGCCGAGCTGCACCTGAGCGCGGCCGACATGGCCGACGAGCGCCCCGCCGGTGCGTGGCATTTGGAATGGGCGGCACTGCAGCGGCTGGCCCGGCTGTCGGCGGTCGCAGCCAGCCAGCTGACCGAACTCGTCACCGGTCTGGTCGTGGACGCATCCCGGATGGCGAGCAACCTGGCCGCCGCCGGCGATTCGATGCGGTCGGAGCGCGACGGCCTGGCTCACGCACTGGGGCTGACGGTGGTCGAGGACGATCCTTACCTGGGCGACGCCGGGGCACTCGTTGACGCTGCCATCGATCGGGCACGAACCGCGCTGGAGCAGGCATGACGTTCCCCCCGGTCAGCACCAGCTACCTCACGCCCCGCGGCGAGCCGCGGCCGGTGCTGGTCGTCGGGCCGGCACTGGGCACCTCAGCTGCGGCACTCTGGGGCGCCTGCGCCGTCGAGCTGGCCGGATCGTTCGACGTGCTGGGCTGGGATCTCCCGGGGCACGCCGACAGTCCGCCGGCGAACGAGACATTCAGCCTGGCGGAGCTCGCTTCGGCCGTTCTCGGCGCGATCGACCAGGCGTTGGACGAGCGAAACGAACCGGGCGCGGCCGTGCGCTATGCCGGGGTGTCCATCGGCGGTGCGGTCGGCCTGCAGCTGCTGTGCGATCGCCCCGAGCGGATCGCCGCGGCGACCTTGCTGGCGACTGGAGCTGTGATCGGCTCATCGGCCGATTGGATCGAGCGGGCCGACCTCGTCCGCAGCCAGGGGACCGATGCGCTGCGGACGAGCGCGCCCGAGCCGATGGTTCGCGGCCGGCTTCACCGAGCGGGAGCCGGCCACCGCCGCCGCCTTGGTCGACGCATTAGCGGCGACCGACGATGAGAGCTATGCCCTCGCCTGTCTCGCCCTGGCCGCCTTCGACCTGACCGAGCGCCTGCCTGGGATCGACGCCCCGATCCTCGCTATCGCTGGTGGCCAGGACCGCGTCACCTCGGTCGAGGTGCTGCGAATCGTGGCCGACGGCGTGCGTCATGGTCGGCTGGTCGTGCTCGACGACGTTGCCCACCTGCCGCCGGCCGAGGATCCGACGTCGGTCGCCCGGATCATTCGCGGCGACCTAGAGACCCACGCTGAGACGCGCGCCCGCGGGATGGCAGTGCGCCGGGCCGTCCTCGGCGATGCCCATGTCGACCGGGCAACCGCGCAGATCACCGACCTGAGTCGCGACTTCCAGGAGTTCATCACCGAGTACGCGTGGGGGTCGGTGTGGACGCGGCCCGAGCTCGACCGGCGTACGCGCTCGCTCATGACGATCACCGCGCTCATCGCCCTCGGGCACCACGATGAGCTGGCGATGCACCTACGCGCCGCCGGCAACAACGGAGTGACCGACCGCGAGATCGTCGAATGCCTGCTGCAGAGCGCCATCTATTGCGGGGTACCCGCGGCCAACGCAGCGTTCCGCATCGCGAACCAAGTCCTCGGCGATCTGCCCCGACCGACGTCCTGAGCCGCATGGTCAGGACGAGACTCCGAATGCACCACCTCCAACGAGTATCACCAGACCAACGACGATCAGCGCCACGGGGTAGATGACGCTCCCCCAGCGGTCGAGCTGCTCAGCCACTCGGTGATGCGCGGTCATCAGATATCCGGCCGTGCACCATACGGCGACCAGCATCAGGAAGACGACGGCGAATCCCACCACCACCGCGGTCGACTTCTCAGCGAAGACGGGGACGTACACCCCGAGGTTGTCACCGCCGTTCGCGACCGTCACCGACGCCACGGCCAAGACCGAGATTCGGGCCGGCGCAGATTCGGGGCCCGCGCCGCGCTCGCGCCATGTCCGCCACCCGGCCCATAGGCCGATGCCGATCGGCACCAGACCGAGGTAGGACGTCGCGCGGTGCGGCAACAGGGCGCCGACCGCGCCACCGGCGATCGAGACGGTCAGGATCACGGCGAATCCGATGTACTGCCCGATGACGACGCCGATGGCCGAGCGGCGGTCACCCCGAGCCCGCCCGAAGAACAGGCTGAGTACCACCATGTCATCGATGTTCGTGACGGCGAACAGGACGACTGCCTGCCACAGCCACGCCATTGTGGCAGTGTTCCAGAGACCGATGGCCAGCCGTCGCGCAACGGGGATCAGACGTCTTAGTTGACGGGTTGATGCGCCGAGCGTCCGCTATCGCGCATCATCTGTGCCCACGAGAGCGGCGCTCAACGTGGTTGCATTCAAGGTGAGTGGCAAGTCTTTCCGGGTGGGCTCTCACTCGAGAAACCCGCGTGCGTTCCGGTCCAGGTCCGAGCGGGAGCTCAGGTCATGACCGTCCACGTCTCTGTCGGCACACCCTGTCCGTCCTGAATATCGGTCACGGCAAACCGACGTGCGAGATCAGCACGACCTGCTCGTAGATCGGGCGGCGGAGCTCGTCAACACCGCTGGTCGTTAATACGACGTCCGCAACGAACCGTCCGACGAGGCTCGGTGCAGCACGGAGGTGATCTGTTGGTCCAGGGTTCAGGCCGTCGCGAGGGTGACGCGGCCTTCGGGTGCGTCGGCCGGGCCTTTGGTTAGGTGGGTAATCGAAGTAAAGCCCGCGGCGGTCGCTAGCTGAGTCAGTTCGTCCTCAGTCTCATACAGCCGATGTCCCGCAGGCGGGAAGCGTCTCTGGGCCATTGCCGGCATGTTCTGCCTCAGCTGGTAGCCCATAGCCAAGATCCCGCCCGGTCGTAGGTAGCCGCGGATGAGCGACATCTCAGCGATGGGGTCACGCCAGAAGTAGATGACATGATTTGCCATCACAAGATCGGCCGGCTGGCTTCCGCTTAGGGCTGACGTACCGCCTTCGACAAGGATTAGCCGGCCGGATGCGACCGCCACGCGGTTGCGCGCGTGGCTTTGAGAAATCATGACGGATGAGAGGTCAGCGCCCCACACCTGGGCCTGCTCGAATTGGACCAGCAACTCCTCGAGACCGACCCCCGGCCCGGGACCAAGTTCAGCGACGCGCAAGGCCGGACGATCGGCCCGGATCCTGGCCTGCTGGACCACCCATCGGCTTAAGTCGGCGTTCCCTTTGGCCATGCCGCGGCCGACGACCGCACCGAGCAAACCGCGAGGGTGCCCAAATTGTTGCGCGAGACCCATCCTCGGATTATGGCGTTGAGGATCCAGCCTTCCAATGCTTTGCGCGACGGTGAAACGTGGCGTGGGCGACGATGGTCGCCCGGACGTCAGACAGCTTGGACGACCGGGAGCACGTCGCACTCCGGACACGGGTGCTGAAATTCCTCGTGCGGGCATTGGGAGTCGTCCCAGACATAGCCGCAGTAGTCGCAGGTGCGCTCGTGTATCCCGGGCGGGCAGGCACAGGTCGTCATCAGATCGTCAGCATCTTCTGCACCGCTTGACGACTGACGCCGAGTTCGCGGGCGATCTCAGCTTGCGAGAACCCCTCGGCAATCAGCTGTTGCATCATCGCCTTGCGTTGCCGGTGGAACTCCTGGGCTTTGAGCCAGTGCGAGAGAGCTTCGGACCTCACCCGACGAAGCTCATCGAATTCGATTTGGTAGTCGGCTGGTTGCGGCACCAGACCATGATGACAACTGCGGTTGTCGATGTCAACAGCGGTTGTCACGCCCGGCTTGAAATAGGTCCGCCCCGGTGGGGACGATGGAAGACGTGCAGATCAGGATCGAGGCCTACGACCTGCCGGGGCGACACAACCGCGAACACCGCGACATCTTCGTCGGGGTGCAGCGTCGCGGCGACAGCGCTGACATCCTCGATGCCGTACCGGCCGACACCGCCGAAGTCCGTTGGCAATTCGATGTCACCGCGGTCGCCACTGACGCCGCGATCGACCTGCGCGGACCGTACGTACAGGGTCGCCCGGGCGATCGCTTCATCTATCTGTCGTGGGGAACCTGGGTCGATGAGAAGTTCGCGATGTTCGGCCGATCGAAACTCCTACTGTCCGCGGTCGATCACGGCACGTTGGCCGCGGCCATCGAGTGCGGACTACTCACCGGACGCGTAGGTCTCGTCGACGCCCGCGGACGGGTCCGGCTCGCCGCAGTGAAGCCGCCCGCCATTGATTGGTCAGCCGGCTAGCATTCCGCTGCGCCTGGACCTGGGTCCGAAAGATCTCACGGCGAACCTATTGGCCCAGGCAACCGAATTCCGCGACGGCCGAATTGACCAGGTGGACAGCGTCGACGATGCGCGAGAGTCCTGCGGGGCCGGCCGGTGGGCCCGTGTGCCGTGGTCGGTGATCTCCGATGCCGGTGAGCGCGACCTCGCCGCCGCGGGCATAACCGTGCGATGTCTGCAGGACCCTGACGGCGCCGGGCCGATCGACGGACATCCCTCGGATTTTGTCGCCCTCGTGGCCCGCGCCTGCTGACCTAGTTGTGATGTCCAGGGACGTTGTTCCAAGTTGAGTTGATCTCGGCCTGTCGTTGAGACAGGCGAAGGCCTCCGGTTGTGAAGTGGAGCTGTCTAAGGAACCGCTTCACCGACCGGAGGCCTTCATGTCCCACGCTAATGCCCTGCTGACCCCGCGTGCTCGCCTACGGCTGGCGCGTCTGGTCGTTGAGACCGGCTGGACGTGTTCAGCGGCGGCCATGATGTTCATGGTCGTCGCCGAGGACGGCCCGTAAGTGGGCCGACCGCTACCGGTCCGAGGGCCCGCCGGCATGGCCGACCGGTCTTCGAGGCCGCATCTCAGCCCGACCAGGACCCCTGAACGGGTCAAGCGGGAGATCGTCGCGCTGCGCTGGCGCAAGCGACTCGGGCCGGTGCAGATCGCCGGTCAGCTCGGGCTGCCGGCATCGACTGTGCACGCGGTGTTGGTTCGCTGTCGCATCAACCAGCTCTCGCGCATCGACCGGGTCACCGGAGAACCGATCCGCCGCTACGAACACGACTATCCCGGTTCGCTGATCCACGTCGATGTCACCAAGTTCGGCAACATCCCCGACGGCGGCGGGCATCGCTTCGTCGGGCGCCAGCAGGGCCGCAAGAACAAGCGAGCTACCCCGGACTTGCCCAAGGGCGCCGACCGTAACCCGCGCACCGGGACGGCATTCCTGCACACCGTGATCGACGATCATTCGCGCGTTGCCTACGTCGAGATCTGTGGCGACGAGAAAGCCGACACCGCCATCGGCGTCCTGCAACGCTCAGCCGCGTGGTTCGCTGACCGAGGCGTGACCGTCGAGGCAGTGCTGTCGGACAACGGCAGCTGCTACCGCTCTCACGCCTGGCGCGAAACCTGCACGGCACTAGGGATCAAGCACAAGCGGACCCGGCCCTACCGACCTCAGACCAACGGCAAAATCGAGCGTTTCCACCGCACCCTGGCCGACGGATGGGCCTACGCCAGCTTCTACGAATCAGAAACCGCCCGCCGAGAAGCCCTGCCCAGATGGCTGCACTTCTACAATCACCACCGAGCCCACAGCGCAATCGGAGCCCTACCGCCCATCAGCCGACTGACCAACCTGCCTGGACATCACACCTAGTGATCGGCAGTGACCGTCCACTTATGCCGTGCCGACGGTGATCGCAACCGCGGCGACGTAAAACTGGTTGTGCACCGACGGCGGATTGGTCAGGATCGTGGCGTGTCCGGCAACGTCGTCGTCCGTTGGGAGCCGCAACAGCGGCAACCCTGATTCGTGAACTTCCGGGTCGCCTGTTTGAGGCGGCCTCAGAAGCGCACGACGCCTGCCGACAGGTCGACCTCGAGCTGAGGAGACCGTAAATGACCGATCGCACTAATTCCCAACGAGCCGCGCTCGATCGCAGCGCGGCGACGCACCGTCAGGTTCTGGCCGCGCCGCACCGATTCAAAGTCGTGACCGGTGATCGCCCGACCGGCCCGCTTCATCTCGGGCACTATTTCGGCACGCTGAAGAATCGCGTCTGGCTGCAAGACCTCGGTGTCGACGTAACAGTTCTGATCGCCGACTACCAGGTACTTACCGACCGACCTGCGAGTGCTCGGTTAGCGGCCACGGTTCGTGGGCTCGTTGCCGACTACCTTGCGGTCGGCATTGACCCGCACCGATCGACGATCTTCACCCACAGCGCCGTCCCGGCGTTGAACGAACTGGTCGTGCCCTTTCTGAGCCTGGTCAGCGAAGCAGAACTGCACCGCAATCCCACGGTCAGGGCCGAGACCGTGGCCAGCGGAAAGCCGCCGAGCGGCCTGATGCTGTGCTACCCCGTTCACCAAGCGGCCGACATCTTGTTCGGCCGCGCCAACCTCGTGCCGGTCGGCCTCGACCAACTGCCGCATATCGAGATGACCCGGCTGATCGCACGCCGATTCAATGACCGTTACGCCGGGAGCGAGCCGTTCTTCCCCGAACCGGAACCACTCCTGACCGAGATCCCGCTGCTGACAGGACTGGACGGCGCGAAGATGAGCAAGACGCGAGGCAATGCAATCTCACTATGTGACAGCGAGGATCACACCGCCGCAGTGATCCGGCGCGCGCCGACCGACGGCGAACAGCACATCACCTACGACCCGATTTCACGGCCCAGCATCGCCAATCTTCTCGATCTACTGGCCGCCGTCACCGGACGGAATCCACGAGCGCTGGCCGACGAGATCGGATCCGGCTCGGGGCAATTGAAACGAAAGGTCACCGAGGCGATCAACGACCTGCTCCGTCCGGTCCGTCAGCGCCGGGCCGAGCTCGCCGCCGAGCCGTCCTACCTCGATGATGTCCTAGCTAGCGGCAACGCCAAGACGCGAGAGCTGGCCGACGGGACCTTGGCCGCTGTCCACGACCTGCTCGGCATGACGTACCACCGCACCTTGCCGAGCCAGTAGGCGATCGCCCGACCGAAACGACCAGCACCCGTTGTGCCTCGGGCGCGGGCCGGACAGCTTGATGCCGCACCCGCAGGACATGATGGGCTCGTGCCCGTCCACGAGGTTGCCCCGCCCCTGAGCGGCCCGACGCTGTCGAGCCAGCATTGGGACAACTTGAGCTTCCTGCACTGGCCGGTCGATCCCGCGTCGTTGACGGGCCTCTTCCCGCCCGGCGTCCGGGCTGACGTCCTGGACGGCGTGACCTACGTCGGGCTGGTGCCCTTCCAGATGCGCGGTGCGGGTCCGGGCCGGTTACCGGTGCCCTTCTTCGGCCGCTTCTGCGAAACCAACGTGCGCCTGTACTCGGTCGACGGAAAGGACCGGCACGGCATCGTGTTCCTCACCCTGGACGCCTCCCGTCTAGCGACCGTGTTGCTGGCGCGGTCCAGCCTGGGCCTGCCCTACGCGTGGTCGAGCATGAGTGCTCGGCGTGCGGGCCAGGACGTCGTCTATCGCTCGCTGCGTCGTTGGCCAAAGCGCCGGCGCGCCGCGGGGAGCACCGTCGCCGTCCGCGTCGGAGCGCTGACCAGCCCGACGCCGGTCGAGACCTGGCTGACGTCGCGCTGGGGCCTGCACACCGAGGTCGCCGGACGCAGCATCTGGGTGCCCAATGAGCACGGACCGTGGCCGCTGCACGAGGCCGAGCTGCTCGCTCTGGACAGCGACCTCGTGGCGTCGTGCGGCGTCGACATCGGCGGCGCCGAGATGCTGCGGCCGCTCTGGTCTCCGGGAGTGCGGACCACCTTCGGCCTGCCCAGCCGCGTCGACCGCGACGGCCCACGATGACCGGCTCAGCGGATCGACCCGCCCGTGGTCTCCGCCCGGTCTATTCCCACTCGATGGTGCCGGGCGGCTTGGACGTCACGTCCAACACGACCCGGTTGATCTCACGCACCTCGTTGGTGATGCGGGTCGATATCCGTTCGAGCACGTCGTAGGGAACTCGAGTCCAGTCCGCGGTCATCGCGTCCTCACTCGACACCGGACGCAGCACAACCGGGTGGCCATAGGTCCGGCCGTCCCCCTGTACGCCGACCGAACGCACGTCACCCAAAAGGACCACCGGGCATTGCCAGATCTCGCGATCAAGGCCGGCAGCCGACAGTTCGGCGCGGGCGATCGCGTCGGCCCGCCGCAAGATATCCAGCCGCGACGCCGTGACCTCGCCGACGATCCGGATGCCGAGCCCGGGCCCCGGGAAGGGCTGGCGCCACACGATCTCGGCCGGCAGCCCAAGCTGCTCACCGACGTGGCGGACCTCGTCCTTGAACAGCGCCCGCAGCGGCTCGACCAGCTCGAACTGCAGATCATCGGGCAGCCCGCCGACGTTGTGGTGGCTCTTTATGTTCGCGGTGCCGGTACCGCCGCCGGATTCGACCACGTCCGGGTACAGCGTCCCCTGCACCAGAAAATCGACCGTCTCGCCGTGCGCGCCCGCGGAGTCGATCACCGAGCGCGCCGCCGCCTCGAACGTACGGATGAATTCGCGTCCGATGATCTTGCGCTTCTCTTCCGGGTCGCTCACCCCGGCGAGCGCGGTGATGAACTGCTCGGTGGCATCGACCACCACGAGCCGCACACCGGTCGCGGCGACGAAGTCGCGTTCGACCTGCTCGGCCTCGCCGGCCCGCAGCAACCCGTGATCGACGAAAACACAAGTCAGCTGATCGCCGACCGCGCGCTGCACGAGCGCCGCCGCGACCGCGGAATCGACTCCCCCGGACAACCCGCAGATCACCCGCTTGCCACCGACCTGGGCCCGGATCGAGGCCACCTGATCGTCGATGATGTTCGCTTCGGTCCAGGACGGACGCAGGCCGGCGATCTCGGTCAGGAACCGGACCAGGATCGCCTGCCCCTGCTGGGTGTGCAGCACCTCGGGATGGAACTGCACGCCGGCGATGCGACGGTCGAGATCCTCGAACGCGGCGACCGGGGCGCCGGGCGTGGACGCCAGCACGTCGAAACCGGCGGGCGATTCGGTGACCTCGTCGCCGTGGCTCATCCAGACCTGCTGCTGGTTCGGCATCCCCCGAAGCAGGCAGCCGGGGGCCGACACCGTCAGCTCGGTGCGTCCGAACTCGTTGCCGCCGGTGTGCGCGACGTTGCCGCCGAGCGCGACGACCATCGCCTGGAAGCCGTAGCAGATGCCGAACACCGGAACGCCGGCGTCGAAAAGCGCCGGATCGATCTTCGGGGCGCCGTCGGCGTAGACGCTCGCCGGTCCGCCGGACAAGATGATCGCCGCCGGACGGCGGGCCAGCAGTTCGGCCACCGGCATCGTGTGCGGCACGATCTCGGAATAGACGTGGGCCTCGCGCACCCGGCGCGCGATCAGCTGGGCATATTGGGCGCCGTAGTCGACGACGAGCACGAGGTCGGTCTGCACTCGACCAAGCTTATCGGCCCGCTCGAGGCCCGTGGGTCAGGATGTCGGGCTGCGCCGAATGATTAGCCGGATGACAGCTCAGGCCGACATCGACTGCGGCGGCCAGAGATACCGGAAGCCGGTGAGGTCCTCGCTGACGCCCCACAGCTTGTAGGCCAGCCGGGCGTCCTCGGCGTTCTCCGACAATCGGGCCGGTCCGATATCGCCGCGCGTTTCGCCCAGGTGCTGCGGACCGGTGTACGAGCCCGGATCGGCGAACGTCGCGGCGTAGAGCGTCGGCAAGGCGCCGGCGGCGGCCGACTGCGCGACCACCCGCATCACCGGCGAGCCGACGAGTCGCATGACCCGGCTCGCTCCGACGCCGGCGCTATCGCGAAAAAGGCCAGTGGCGGCCAGGCCCGGATGCAGCGGCCGTCGACGTCAGCCGGCTGCCCTGCACCATCGCCCGCCGCTGCAGCTCGCGGGCGAACAGCAGATTGGCGAGCTTGGTGTTGGAGTAGCTGTGCGAGGGCTGGTAGGGGCCCATCGCGTTGCCGTCGACGACGTCAGTGCCACCGCTGCGATGCGCGAGCGACGACACCGTGACGACCCGCGGCGCGTCTGACTGCATCAACATCGGCAGCAGCAGACCGGTCAGCGCGAAGTGGCCCAGGTGGTTGGTGGCGAACTGCAGCTCGAAGCCGTCAACGGTGATGACCCGCCGCGGCGGCGCCATGACGCCCGCATTGTTGATCAGTAGATCGATCGGCTCGGACGATCGGCTCTCACCGAACTCGCGCACCGAAGCCATCGACGACAGGTCGAGGTGGCCCGACCTCGACCTCGGCCTTGGGGTGGGCGGCCCGGATCCGCTGCGCGGCGGCGCTCGCCCGGTCGAGATCGCGGCAGGCCAGCAGGACGCGCGCTCCGTGCTCGGCGAGCGCCTTGGCCGCCTGCCAGCCGACGCCCGAATTGCCACCCGTGATGATGGCGAACCGGCCGGAGAGATCCGGCAGGTCGGCGGCGGTCCAACTCATAACACAGAACTTACGGAGAAACGAGCGCTTACGCCCGTCGAACAGCCACAATGGGGAATGCCGAGGGTGTAGTAGATGGGGTCCGGACCCGCGTCTGGCGAAACGGCGTGCTTGAGGCCGAAAACTTCCCTTTTGAACGCATCTCCGATTACATCTGCCAGATCCCGATTGTCTCGTATGGGCGGATCTGCTGCGCCCGTCTGCGGACCGGCTGACCGCGTTGGGCGAAGAACTGAGCCTTGATCCGCACGCCATCGAGGACGCGACCTCGGAGCACGAGCGGCCCGAAGGCCATCCGGTACAGCACTCACCTGTTCATGAGCGCGTACGCGTTGAAGTTCAATCCGGCGACCGGCGAGCTCGATCTGAGCAACGTCTCGGCCTTCGGTCTCCATCGAGGTCTGATCACGGTCCGCCTCGATGACGATTTCGATATGCAGAAGGTCGTCCAGCGCTGGGACGACAACGCCGACCTGATGAAGTTCGGACCGCGCGCGCTGGCCCACGCGTTGCTCGACGAGATCATCGACGAGTACTTCGTCGCCATTACCGCCTTCGATGAAGAGGTCGAGAAGCTGGAGGACGGCCTGTTCGACGACGCGCGCAACAACACGACCGAGGGTCAGCGGCACGCCTACGAGATACGCAAATCGTTGCTACACGCCCGCCGGGCGATCCTTCCGATGCGCGAGGTCGTCACCACCGTCATGCGCCGCGTCACCGACGATGGCCACAACGAGCTGACCCCGTACTTCGAGGACCTCTACGACCACATCCTGCGGGCCGGCGAGTGGACGGACTCGTTGCGCGACCTGCTCGGATCGATCTTCGAGACCAATCTGTCGCTCTCGGATCAGCGCATGAACGTGATCATGAAGAAGTTGACGTCCTGGGCGGCGATCATCGCGGTACCGACGGCGATCACCGGTTACTTCGGTCAGAACATCCCCTACCCCGGCTTCGGCCACGAATGGGGGTTCGCGCTCAGCTCGGCCGCGATCCTGCTGATCGCCGGAGCCCTGTACTTGACGTTCCGCAAGAAGGACTGGCTTTAACTACCGACCGCCCGTCGCGACAGCGACTACCGACCGCGGTGCAGGATCAGGCCGGCCTTCTGGAACTCCTTCAGCGACGAATAGCCACACTTGCCCATGGCCCGGCGGACGGCTCCGAACAGGTTCCGCTCGCCGCTGGCGTCGGTGGCCGGTCCGCGCAGAATCTCCTCCAGCGTCGGCTGGTCATCGTCATCGTCGTCGGCGAGCAGGTACGCCATCGACCGCGGGACGCGCGGATGCGAGGCCGTGGCGTCCCAGAACCGTCCCTGACCGGGCAGATCGCTCGCCGCCGCGAGTGCGTGCCCGAGCATGACCGCGTCGGCACCGCAGGCCAGCGCCTTCGCGATGTCGCCGCCGGTGGCCATATCGCCGTACGCGATCAGGTGGACGTAGCGGCCGCCGGTTTCGTCGAGGTAATCGCGGCGGGCCGCGGCGGCGTCCATGATCGCGGTCGCCATCGGCACATCGATGCCCAGGCTGAGATGGGTCGTCGAGCCGAAGTGGGCGCCGTAGCCGACGATCACGCCGGCTGCGCCCGTGCGCATCAGGTGCAGGGCGGTCTGATAATCGCCGCAGCCGCCGACGACGACCGGCACGTCGAGTGAGGCGATGAACGTCTTCAGGTTGAGCTCGGTGGTGTCCGAGCCGTCCGCGCCGACGTGCTCGGCCGAGATGACGGTGCCCTGGATGACGAGCAGGTCGACGCCTTCGGCGAGGACGTGCGGCGCCAGGTCGACCGTGTGCTGCGGTGAGAGTCGCACGGCCACCCGAACGCCGGCCTCGCGCAGCTCGCGCGATCCGCTGGCGCAGCAACTCCGGCGACACCGGCTGGCGATACAGCTGCTGCAATCCCTCCGTCGTCGCGTCGATGTCCGCCAGTCGCTCGTCGGCGTCGGCGTAGCGGGCCCACAGACCCTCGCCGTCCAGTACGGCCAGGGCGCCGAGACGCTCGAACTCGCGCGCCGAGGCCGGCGACACGACCGCGTCCGAAGGCGCGGCGACCAGCGGAATCTCGAAGCTCAGGGCATCCATCTGCCAACTGGTCGAGACCACCTCGGCCCCCCGGGTCCGGCGGCTCGGGACGAGCGCGAGCTCATCCAGGTGGTAGCCCCGGCGCACGCTGCGTCCCAGGCCGATCTCGACTGTCTCCGGCATGGCGCGAATTCTGCCGTATCGCCGATCGCGCGGCGACCAACCAGCGATCTCACCGCCTGGCAACATGAGGCTCGCTAGGCTGCCCCTGCGAGACGTTCAGGTAGCTGGGGGGCTAACGGAGGGTTCGTCGGTTTTGTCGCGCAGTGCTCCCCCACGTCATCGGGCTCCATCGTCCGCGGGCCATCGTCGTCGACTCTGGCGGCGGACGCCCGTTCTGATTCCGTTGTTCGCCGCCTTCACCATCACCGCATCGGCGGCTGCCGTCACCATCGATGCAGCCCTGGTCCCCCCAGCACACCGCCGGCCGCGGCAGCCAGGTCGCGGCTTCGCCGGCCACCGGGTCCGTCGGCGATTCGAGCAACCTGGCCCGCGTTCAGGAGTCGGCCGCCGCACTCAACGGCGACCCGGTCAACTCCGGGCCCGCCGCCCATCCGGGCTCATCGACGTCACCGACCCCGACGCCATCGGCATCCAGTTCCACCAGCGCCGCCGCCGGGCCATCCACCTCAGCGCCGGCGTCGAGCACCACCTCGGCCGCGGCGCCGGCCCCATCGCCAACCGCCTCGATCACTCCCCAGACGACGATCCGCATCACCACCGACGTCCCGGCCGTGCCCGCCTCCGACAGCAGCTGCCGCACGGCGCCGACCGGCAGCGCGTGCACCAATGCAGCGATCGCCGCCCTCAACCACGCCCGCAGCACGCTCGGCCTGCCCGCCTACGTCATCCTGGCCAACTTCGCGACGATGGACGTTCCTCATCAGCTGTTGACGCTGTCGAACGAGGACCGCGCGCTGTACGGCTTGCCGGCGATCGCCGGTATCAACGCGGATCTCAACACCGCCGCGCAGGCCGGCATCACCGCGGGCGGCGACCCGGCCGGCACCGACGTCGGATCCGTCAAGTGGACGGCCTGGGCCAGTAACTGGGCCTCGGGTTACCCGAACGCGCTCTTCACCTACTACGCCTGGATGTACGACGACGGACTCGGCTCGCCCAACATCGACTGCACCACGACCAATAGCAGCGGTTGCTGGGGCCACCGGCTCAATACCCTGCACGACTTCGGCGCCGGAGCGGTGATCGCGATGGGTGTCGGTGTCGGGTCGCCGGCCTACACCGAGCTCTACGAATCCTTCGCCGCCGGGGCCACGATCCCGTTCAGTTAGTAGGCGTCCAGAGCGCGCGGTCAGCGCGAGTAGTTCGGCGCCTCGACCGTCATCTGGATGTCGTGCGGGTGCGATTCGGTCAGGCCGGCCGCCGTGATCCGGATCAGTTGACCGCATTCCTTGAGGTCGCTGATCGTCGCCGCACCGGCGTAACCCATGCCGGCCCGCAGGCCGCCGACCAGCTGATGCGCGACCGCGGCGAGCGGACCCCGGTAGGGCACCTGGCCCTCGATGCCCTCGGGCACCAGCTTGTCGTCGGAGGAGACGTCCTGCTGGGAGTACCGGTCCTTCGAGTACGAGCGCTGCTCGCCGCGGGACTGCATCGCGCCGAGTGACCCCATGCCGCGGTAGGACTTGTACTGCTTGCCGTTGATGAAGATCAGCTCACCGGGCGACTCCTCGCAGCCGGCGAGCAGCGAGCCGAGCATGACGGTGTCGGCCCCGGCCACGATCGCCTTCGGGATGTCGCCCGAATACTGCAGCCCGCCGTCGCCGATCACCGGAACGCCCGCGGGCAGGCAGGCGAGCGACGCCTCATAGATCGCGGTGACCTGCGGAACGCCGACGCCGGCCACCACGCGGGTCGTGCAGATCGAGCCCGGACCGACGCCGACCTTGACGCCGTCGGCGCCGGCGTCGACCAGCGCCTGCGCACCGGCGCGGGTCGCGACGTTGCCGCCGACGACGTCGACGCTGGTGTCCTTCTTCAGCCGGGCCACCATCTCGAGCACGCCCGACGAATGCCCGTGCGCGGTGTCGACGACGACGAAGTCGACCCCCGCCTCGACGAGCAGCAGCGCCCGCTTGTAGGAATCCTCGCCGACCCCGACCGCTGCTCCGACGACCAGCCGGCCGTGCGCGTCCTTGGTCGCCAGCGGGAAGTCCTGGCTCTTGGTGAAGTCCTTGACCGTGATCAATCCGGTCAGCCGGCCCGCGTCGTCGACCAGCGGCAGCTTCTCGACCTTGTTCCGGGCCAGCAGGCTCAGCGCCTCGTCCTTGCCGACGCCGGTGCGCGCGGTGACGAGTGGCATCGGCGTCATCACGTCGCGGACGAGTCGGTTCTGGTCGGTCTCGAAGCGCATGTCGCGGTTGGTGACGATGCCGACCAGCGTGCCGTCGGCCTCGACCACCGGCGCCCCCGAGATGCGGTAGCGCGAGCAGAGCACCTCGACCTCGGCCAGCGTGGCGTCCGGTGAGCAGGTCACCGGGTTGCTGACCATGCCGGCCTCGGACCGCTTGACCAGGTCGACCTGGATCGCCTGCTCGTCCGCGGGCAGGTTGCGGTGCAGCACCCCGACGCCACCCTGACGGGCCATCGCGACGGCCATCCGGGACTCGGTGACGGTGTCCATCGCCGAGGACAGCAACGGCACTCGGACCCGAATGTTTCGGGTGACCCACGAGCCGGTGTCGGCTTCGCTCGGAATCACGTCGGACGCGCCCGGCAGCAGCAGCACGTCGTCGAAGGTCAGGCCCAGCTGGGCAAATTTGGCGGGAAGACCGTCAACACTGTCGATACTCAAAGGGTTCCGCTCCTCAGGTCCCGAAGTGTCAGTCTAAGGGACGGCTCGGGGCAGCGCCGCCATCACCGATGACAAAAGTCAGGCTGAGATCGGGCGAATACCCCGATAGCTTAGGTCGCCGTCTAGGCCAGGGTGGAGCTATGTCTTACCCCCCGTCAGCACGTCATCCCGCCCGTCACGCCCACCGCTGGCCCGTCGCCGCCGAGGCCATCAACGTCGTCAAGTCCTACGGGACGGGCGACACCGCGGTGTACGCGCTCGCCGGCGTGAGCGTGCAACTGGCCCGCGGCCAGTTCACCGCGATCATGGGACCCTCGGGTTCGGGCAAGTCGACGCTGATGCACTGCCTGGCCGGCCTCGACAGCGTCACCTCCGGCTCGGTGCGCGTCGGCGATGTCGAACTCACCACCCTGTCGGACAAGAAGATGACCCAGCTGCGCCGCGACCGGATCGGCTTCGTCTTCCAGTCGTTCAACCTGGTGCCGACCCTGACCGCGATGGAGAACATCACGCTGCCGATGGATATCGCCGGCAAGAAGCCCGACCAGGCCTGGCTCAACTCGGTGATCGACACGCTCGGCCTGCGCGATCGCCTCGGTCACCGTCCGTCCGAACTCTCCGGTGGCCAGCAGCAGCGGGTCGCATGTGCCCGCGCGCTGGTGTCGCGACCGGACATCATCTTCGGTGACGAGCCGACCGGCAACCTCGACTCGCGCTCCAGCGGTGAGGTGCTGGGCATCCTGCGCAACTCGGTGACCCAGCTCGGCCAGACGGTGGTCATCGTGACCCACGACCCGCGGTCGGCCGGTTACGCCGATCGAGTCATCTTCCTGGCCGATGGACGGATCGTCGACGAGATGGCGAACCCGACCGCCGACGGCGTCCTCGATCACATGAAGCGCCTCGAGACGGCGACGGGCTGACGATCATGGCATCGGCAATGCGGCGGGTATCGCTGCGCAACCTCGGCGCGCACAAGGTGCGCCTCGTACTGACCGTCATCGCGGTCGTACTCGGGACCGCGTTCATCAGCGGCTCGTTCGTCTTCACCGACACCCTCAGCGGCACCTTCAACTCGATCCTCTCGAACTCGCTCAAGGGCGTCGACACGCAGATCAAGCCCGTCAGCGACCGCAACGTCGGTGTACCGATCAGCCTGACCAACCAGATAACCGCCATCGACGGGGTTCGGGCCGTGCAGGAAGAGGTCAGCGGCGACGCGTTGCTGATCGGCAGTAACGGCAAGGTGGTCCGCGGCGGTGGCGCGCCCAGCATCGGTGGGATCTGGACGGCCGCCGATGCAGTCGATCGACACGCCGCCGACGATCACCTCGGGCACGGCGCCGACCAGCGCCAACCAGGTCGTGATCAACGAAAGCGCAGCCACCAAGGCCCATCTGGTTGCCGGCGACAAGGCCAAGGTGCTGGTGCCGACGTCCGGCGTCATTGACGTGACCGTCACCGGTATCTATCACCTCAAGACCGCGGTCGGCGGCTACGTCGGCATCCTCTTCCCACCGGCGCAGGGCCTGACCCTGTTCACCGACGGCCAGCACGTCCCGTCCATCTATGTCGCAGCGAAGCCCGGGGTCAGCGAGAAGACGCTGACCGCGCGAATCGCCGCCGTCCTGCCGGCCGACCTGAAGGCCGAGACGGGCGATCAGGTGCGCCAGGACCAGAAGGACACCCTGCAGACGATCCTCTCGTTCATCAACTACTTCCTGCTGGCCTTCGGCCTGATCGCCCTGCTCGTCGGCACCTTCATCATCTACAACACCTTCTCGATGATCGTGGCCCAGCGGCTGCGTGAGCTGGCGTTGCTGCGGGCCATCGGCGCCAGCCGGCGCCAGGTCAGCCGGTCCGTGCTCTTCGAGGCCGCGATCATCGGGCTGCTCGGCAGTCTGCTCGGCCTGGCCGGCGGCGTCGGCCTCGCCTACGGCCTGGCCGCGCTGCTCAAGGCGGCCGGCTCCGGGCTACCCGGCGGGGGTCTCGTGCTCTCGGCCCGAACGGTCATCATCTCGCTGATCGTCGGCATCGGGGTCACCGTCGTCTCGGCCTACGCCCCGGCCCGCCGGGCGGCCAAGATTCCGCCCGTCGCCGCGATGCGCGCCGAGTTCGCCTCGACCGGTACGTCGCTACGGACGCGCACCATCATCGGCGCCGTCATCTTCGGGCTCGGCGTACTCGCCGCGATCGGGGGCGGCACGGCCAAGAGCGCCGGCAATGGTGCGTCCCTCGTCGGCCTCGGACTGCTGTTCTGCGGCGCCGGCGCTCTGTTGCTCTCCCCGAAGCTCGCGCAGTGGATCATCGGCGCCCTGTCCGTCATCGTGCGTCCGTTCGGGGCGATGGGACGGTTGGCCCGCACCAACGCGGTTCGCAATCCGCGGCGCACCGCGGCCACCGCCTTCGCCCTTACCGTCGGCCTGCTGCTGGTCAGCGCCATCGGCGTCGTCGGCGCCTCGACCAAGGCCAATCTCGCCTCGATCATCGACTCGAGCGTCAAGGGCGACTTCATCATCACCGGAACCGACAACCAGCCGCTGCCGCCGGCCGCCTCGCTGGCCGCCAGCAAAGTCGATGGGATCGCGGACTACGTCTCGATCTATGACATCGCACCAACCATCGACGGATCGAACACCAGCGGCTCGGCCGTCGCCGGCGACCTGTCGACCGTGTTCAACATGAAGGTGCTCCAAGGCAGCGGCACGATCACCAGTACCGGCATCGTCGTCTCGAACGGTTACGCCGACTCCCACAACTGGTCGCTCGGGCAGGCCAAGACCCTGACCCAGCCCGGCGGCGGAAGCCGGACGGTGACGGTGACCGGCATCTACGCCGACAACCAGCTGTTCAACAACTGGATCGTGTCCGACGACGTCCTGCGCGCCCTGGTGCCGACCAACCAGATCACCCAAGACGTCGGCGTCGTCCTCGCCGCCCCGGGGACGAACCTGAACGCGCTGCAGGCCAACCTGCAGAATGCGGTCGACCCGTTCTACATCGCCCAGGTGCAGACCCGCGACCAGTTCAAGGGTCAGCAGGCCAACCAGATCAACGGTCTGCTCAACATCCTGTACGGGCTGCTGGGCCTGGCGATCGTCATCTCGATCCTCGGCATCATCAACACGCTCGCGCTATCGGTGGTCGAGCGCCGGCGCGAGATCGGCATGCTGCGGGCGATCGGGGCCCAGCGCAAACAGGTTCGCCGAGCGATCTACCTCGAATCGCTGCTGATCGCCGTCTTCGGCGCGATCCTCGGCCTCGCGCTCGGCATCAGCTTCGGGGCGCTGTTCACCCACACGCTGCGCAGCCAGGGTCTCACCGTGATCTCGATTCCGTGGGCACAGGACGTGATCTTCCTGTTCGTCGCCGGTGCCGTCGGAGTACTCGCGGCCCTGTGGCCCGGAGTGCGGGCGGCGCGTACCAAGCCGCTCGAGGCGATCTCCGAGGCATAACGGACCCATCGCGATTTCAAAGACCGGCCCCGTACAGACTGGCACTCGGACCCTATTCGGCCTTACCGTGGTGCTGTGACCGTGTTGTCTGCCCGTACCTGTGAGCCGAGTCAGCGAGAGTTCAGCTGATGACGGCTCACGACGGCCCACTCGACCCGTTCCTCGGCGACCCGAATGATCCGGCCAGTCTGCTCGAGGACTCCGAGCCCGTTGAGCCGCTCAGCGACGATGAGCGGTCGGCCGTGCTCGGCGATCTGGAAGAGCTGGCCGAGTTCCGGCGGGCCCTCGAGTCCTGCGGCGTCAACGGCATTTCGGTCGAGTGTGGCGACTGCGGCGAATTACACCTGTTCAGCTGGGATCTGATGGCGGCCAACCTCGGTGCGTTACTCGGCGAGGGTCGAACCCACGTGCACGAGCCCGCATTCAATCCGAACCCGGACTCCTACGTCAGCTGGGACTACGCCCGCGGCTATGCCGACGCGACCGAAGCGGCCGCTCGCCGGCGCTAAATCATTTAGCTGCGGGCCTCGCTGAATCACTTAGCTGCGGGCCTCGCTCGCTTCGCATCGCTGCGTTGCCTCCGCACGAACGCCAATCATTTAGCTGCGGGCCTCGCTCGCTCCGCATCGCTGCGTTGCCTCCGCACGAGCTAATCGGTCGTAGCTAGAACGCGAAACTGCCCCACCGAAGTGATTGCTTCGGTGGGGCAGTTTGGCGTTACCGGGTAGCGAGCTACCTAGTGGTTGTGACCCGCGTGGGCACCGTGACCATGGCCGGCGTCCGAGTGATCCTCTTCGGCGGGCTTCTCGACGATCAGCGTCTGCGTGGTCAGCAGTAGCGCCGCGACCGACGCCGCGTTCGTCAACGCAGCCTTCGTGACCTTGACCGGGTCGACGACACCAGCGGCGACGAGGTCCTCGTACACGTCGGTTGCCGCGTTGAGGCCGTTGTTGAGCGGCAACTCGCGGACCTTCGATACGACGACGTAGCCCTCGTGGCCGGCGTTGCTGGCGATCCAGCGAAGCGGCTCCGACAACGCGGTGCGCACGATCTCGACACCCGTCGCCTCGTCACCGGTCAAGCCCAGGTTGCCGTCCAGCGCCGAGCTTGCGTGCACGAGAGCGGCACCGCCACCGGCGATGATCCCCTCCTCGATTGCGGCCCGCGTCGCGGCAATGGCGTCTTCGATGCGGTGCTTGCGCTCCTTCATCTCGACCTCGGTGACCGCGCCGACCTTGATCACGCCGACACCGCCGGCGAGCTTCGCGAGGCGCTCTTGCAGCTTCTCGCGATCCCAGTCCGAATCGGTCTCTTCGATCTCGCGGCGGATCTGGGCGATGCGGTCGTCGATCTCGTTCTGGTTGCCGCTGCCGTGGGTCACCGTGGTGGTGTCCTTGGTGACGACGGCGCGCCCGATCTGACCGAGCACCTCGAGACCGACCTGATCCAGCTTCAGACCGACCTCGGGCGCCACGACCTGGGCGCCGGTGACGATCGCGAGGTCCTGCAGGAACGCCTTGCGGCGATCACCGAAGAACGGCGCCTTGACCGCGACGGCGACGAAGGTCTTGCGGATCGAGTTGACGACCAGCGTCGACAACGCCTCGCCATCGACATCCTCAGCGATGATGAGCAACGGCTTACCGGTCTGGATGACCTTCTCCAGCAGCGGCAGCAGGTCCGAGATCGCGCTGATCTTGTCGGTGGTGATGAGGACGTAGGGGTTCTCCAGAACCGCCTCGCCCGCCTCGGGGTCCGAGACGAAGTACATCGAGATGAAGCCCTTGTCGAACTGCATGCCCTCGGTGAATTCGAGTTCGGTCACCATGGACTGCGATTCCTCGACCGTGATCACGCCGTCCTTGCCGACGCGCGTGAACGCCTCGCCGATGAGGGCGCCGATGACCGGGTCTTGCGCCGAGATGGTCGCGACGTGCGCGATCTCCTTCTCGCCATCGACCGGTGTGGCCGACTTGTCGAGCGCAGCGGTCACCGCTTCGACGGCCGCGTCGATGCCCCGCTTGAGGGCACCCGGGCTCGCGCCGGCGGCAACGTTGCGCAGGCCGGCGTTGACCAGCGACTGCGCCAGGACGGTCGCGGTCGTGGTGCCGTCGCCGGCGACATCGTTGGTCTTGGTCGCAACCGTCTTGACCAGCTGCGCACCCAGGTTCTCGTAGGGGTCGTCGAGCTCGATCTCACGAGCGATCGTCACACCGTCGTTGGTGATGACTGGCGGGCCGTAGGACTTGCTCAGGACGACGTTGCGGCCTTTCGGGCCGAGGGTGACCTTGACCGTGTTGGCCAACGCATCCACGCCGCGCTCAAGCGCCCGCCGCGCGTCCTCATCGAAAATGAGGGTCTTCGCCATCAGATTCCTTCCTTGCTCTTGTCAATGCTCAAAGTGCTCAAAGGTGCTCAAAGTGCTCGAAGTTCGGTATTGGACGGCGGCACTCCGACGCCCCGGGCCTGATGCTCGGGCTCCGGGGCGTCGGGGTGAAGCTGGTCGTGAGAGTTGGAACTACTTCTCGATGACCGCGAGGACGTCGCGCGCCGAGAGGACCAGGTACTCCTCGCCGGCGTACTTGATCTCGGTGCCGCCGTACTTGCTGTAAAGGACTACGTCGCCGACGTGAACGTCGAGCGGCACACGGGCGCCGTTGTCGTCGAAGCGGCCGGGGCCGACCGCAACGACGGTGCCCTCTTGTGGCTTCTCCTTGGCGGTGTCCGGAATGACGATGCCCGAAGCAGTCGTCGTCTCGGCCTCATTGGCCTGCACGACGACGCGGTCCTCGAGCGGCTTGATGCTGACCTTGGTGGCGGTCACAGTAAATCTCCACTTCTAGGGTCTATAGATGGCTGGGCGCGGTTGTCGTCGCGGTGTCAACCGTTCCCTGACTAGCACTCTAACCCTTAGAGTGCCAACTGCCAAACCCCGACTTATCGCGGGACCGCTTCGAACGTCCAGCTATGCGGCGGGCGAGCCACCAGGTCGTCGGCCACCTCGTCGACCCCCCGTCCGCTGGGGTCGATGACCACGACCCGGGCGTCCGGCTCCGCGCTGCGAAAGACCTGAGCCGACGGGTCGGTCGCACCCAGCACGGCGTCCACCAGCTCGTCCAGCCGCCCTTCGGCCGCCCGAACCTCCCAGAAGATCATTTAGCTGCGCTCCTCGCTCGCTCGCTGCGCTCGCGTCGCTGCGAGGCTCCGCACGTGCTCCGGGCACCCTTCGTGCCTTTTCGCTGGTTGACGCGACGTTGACACCGCTGCTGCGCGACACGCCGTACGCCGAGCTGCTGAGGTGTCAACGTCGATGGGTGCGGCTCGCCGGCGGGCCCTGGTCGTCGCCGTCACAGCAGGACGCTCGTGATGGGCAGGCTGGAGTTGGCCGGGATCGAGAGGTCGGACGGGCGCGCGCCGGCGGCCACCAGCTGCGATCCGAGCGCAGCCACCATGGCGCCGTTGTCGGTGCACAACCCGGGCCGCGGCACCCGCAGCCGAAGACCCGCCGCAGCGCACCGTTCCTGGGCCAACGCCCGCAACCGCGAATTCGCCGCGACCCCTCCGCCGAGCAGCAGGTGCCCCACGCCCTGTTCCCGCGCGGCGCGCACCGCCTTGGCCGTCAGTACGTCCGCGACCGCCTCCTGGAAGGCCGCGGCCACATCCGCCACCGGCACCGACTCGCCGCTGCGCTGCCGGGCCTCGACCCAGCGCGCCACCGCCGTCTTCAGCCCCGAGAACGAGAACGCGAACGGTGGGTCGTCGCGGCCGGTCATCCCGCGCGGGAACGCGATCGCGGCCGGGTCGCCCTCGCGCGCGATGCGGTCGATCGGCGGACCACCCGGGAACGGCAACCCGAGCAGCCGGGCCACCTTGTCGAACGCCTCGCCGGCCGCGTCGTCGACGGTCGCGCCGAGTTCGATGATCTGCTCGCCCCCGACCTTCGGCACCAGCAGCACCGACGAGTGGCCGCCGGACACCAGCAACGCCACGCAGGGCTCGTCCAGCGGGCCGTTCTCGAGCAGGTCCACCGCCACGTGCGAGCTCAGGTGATTGACGCCGTACAACGGCTTGCCGAGCGCGAGCGCGTACGCCTTGGCCGCCGCGACCCCGACGAGCAGCGCACCGGCCAGCCCGGGCCCGGCGGTCACGGCGATCGCGTCGATGTCGGACGGGCGCACGCCGGCCATCTCGTACGCGCGAGCGACCGTCGGCACCATCGCCTCGAGGTGGGCGCGGCTGGCCACCTCGGGCACGACGCCGCCGTAGCGCGCGTGCTGATCGACGCTGCTGGCGACCGCGTCGGCCAGCAGGGTCGATCCGCGCACGATGCCGACGCCCGTCTCGTCGCACGACGTCTCGATGCCGAGCACCAAAGGTTCGTCGGTCATCTCGGCACCGATTCCAGCTCCATCGACATGGTCAGCGAGTCGCTGCGGCCGTTGTCGTAATAGCCGCGGCGACGCCCCACGACGACGAAACCCTCGCGCACATAGATGCGCTGCGCGTCCTCGTTCCCGACCCGCACGTCCAGGAAGACCATTCGCACGCTGCGCCGACGGCACTCCTCGATCAGTTCGCCCAGCAGCGCACTGCCCGTCCCGGCCCGGCGAGCCGTCGGAATCACGCCGATGGTCAGGATCTCGGCCTCGTCGGCCAGCACCCGCACTCCGGCCCAGCCGAGCAACGCGGCGTCATCGTCGAGCGCGACCACGTAATACCGCTGGATCCGATCGGCCAGCTCCTCGCGGTAGGCCGACGCCGACCACGACTCGGACCCGAACATGTCCTGTTCGTAGCGCATGATCTCGCGGATGTGGTCCACCGTCATCGGGACGATGATCATCACAGCACCGACTTACGGACGGCCGGTTCGGCGATGTCGGGCCGGCGCAGATAGAGCGGAGTCAGCTGCTCGGTCGGCGCCTGCTCGATGATCCGCTCGGCCGCGACCGCGATGAGCGCAGCCAGATCGGGATAGTCCTGATCGAGCAGCGGCAGCCCCAGCGCGTCCGCGTACAGCCGGGCACCGGACCCAGCCATTGCGGTGTACCCCGCTAGCTCGAGATCGGCCGGCCTTGCGACCATCGGATCGCCGTCGCGGACGCCGTGCGTGTAGCCGCGCCCAATAGACCTCGCGCCGCCGGGCGTCGGCCGCGACCAGCAACCTCGACTCGGCCGCCGCTGCGGTCGCGCCCCCGATCGCGTCCAGCGAGCAGACGCCGTAGGTGGGGATGGTGAGCGCGTCCCCCAGCGCCGCCGCGGTGACCAGTCCGACCCGCAGGCCGGTGAAGGGCCCCGGGCCGACGCCGGCCACGATCGCCGCCAGATCGCCGGGCGCGCGGCCGGCGGTGACCAGGCAGGACTGGATCAGCGGGGCCAGCACTTCGCCGTGGGCGCGGGCGTCCACGTTCGCCTCGAGCGGCGATTACGGTGACGCCGTCGGCGGTCACCTCGGCGATCGCCGCCGAGGTGGCGGCGGACGCGGAGTCGATGGCAAGGACGAGCACGACGAACGAGCCTAATCGAGGTCGGCGGCGCGGGTCGGGTCCAGGGCGGCGAGGTCGGTCGCGGCCAGCCGGGCCGACCAGTCGCCGCCGTGCGGGGTCAGGGTCAGCCGCCGGACGTCGGACTCGTCATCGCGCGCGATCGACACCAGCAGCCAGGCGTCGGCCAGCTGCTCGACCAGTCCCTGCCCCCACTCGACCACCGTGACGGCGTCAACCACGTCGACATCGAGGTCGAGGTCGTCGACCTCGACCGTCGTCCCGAGCCGGTAGGCATCGACGTGCACGAGCGGGATCCGGCCGTCGCGGTGCACGCGGGCGATGACGAACGTCGGCGAGACGACCGCGGCGGTGACTCCGAGGCCGGCCCCGATCCCCTGCGTGAGCGCGGTCTTGCCGGCCCCGAGCGCGCCGTCGAGCACGATCAGGTCGCCCGGGCGCAGCACGTCGGGCGAGCCGGGCGCCGATCGCGCGAGTGTCATCGGCGGTGGCCGACAGGATGGTGGTCATCGCGGGATGCCCTCGATCAACTCGATCAGCGCTTCGGTCACGATCTCGGGGCGCTCCATCAGGGCGACGTGCCCGGCGTTCGGTACGACGACCAGTGTCGCGTGGGGCAGCGCGGCGGCGAGTCGCTCGCTCTGCGTGAGCGGGGTCAGCAGATCGTGGTCGCCACACACCACCAGCACCGGCACCGGCACCAGGACGGGCAGCGACTCGATCTTGTCGTGCGCCGCGATCGCGGGATAGAAGTCGGCGACCACCTCGATGCGGGTCGCTGCGATCAGCTCGTTCAGATAATCGACGGTGGCCGGGTCGACGTCGGCGCCGGCAAAGCTGAGCCGGCGGGTCAGCACCCAGGCGAACTCGCTGCCCAGCGCCCGGCCGCGTTCGATCAGATCGCCCTGGCGACGCGCGCTGCGCAGGATCAGCGGCATGAGCGGCCGGTTGATCCGGCCGATGGCGGCCGGCCAGCCCCGAGCTCACCGCGCCGCTCCGCCCGCCGAGGTCGACAGCAACGCGACGCCGACCACCCGCTGGCGGGCGCGGCCTCGGCGTCCCGTGGCGGGCGCGAACAGTTCCGGTCGGATGGCGGCCAGCGCCAGCACCGACATGCCGCCCATCGAATGCCCGACCAGGACCGCGGGACCGTTCGGCACGAGCGTGTCGAGCACGCTGCTCAGGTCGCGGCCGAGCTGATCGATCGACGTCCTTTCCGGATCACCGTGGTCGGACCGACCGTGGCTGCGCTGGTCGAAGAAGAGCAGCCGGACCGACTCGCCGAAGTGGGCCGCCAGCTCGCGCCGCTGGAACACGAACTCGCCCAGCGCCAGGCAGTAACCGTGCACGAAGACCACCGTCAGCGGTGCGTCCGCCGGGCCGACCTCTTCGTAGTAGAGCCCCACGCCGTCATCGGCGACGACCCGGCCGCTGCGATCGAAGGGCGAACTGCGCAGCGACTGCGGCCCGTCCTGATCGCGGCGGCGCGCGATCGAGCGGTCGACGGCCACGACGACCGCGGTGCCGGCCGCGAGCACGCCGGCGACGGCGCCGAGCAGGCCGACGGCGTTCGCGTCTCACGCGCGGTCACCGCATCCCCGCGTCCACCGCGGTCGACCGACGTAGCGCCGCGGCACCCGCGAACCGATCCGGGTGACGATCTCGTAGTGGATGGTGTCGACCGCGTCGGCCCAGTCCTGGGCGGTCGGTTCACCGTCGCGGCCCGGTCCGAACAGCACGGCATCGTCGCCGGCAGCGACCGACGCCGCGCCGACGTCGACGACGAACTGGTCCATGCAGACCCGCCCGCTGATCGTGAATCGGCGCGCCGTTGATCTGCACCGGAGCCGACGTTGGACGCGGCGCGGGGCACGCCGTCGGCGTACCCGAGCGGCACCAGCGCCAGCGTCGTCGGCGCCGCGTGCGGTACGTGTGCCCGTACGACACCCCCGCGCCGGCGTCGACCTCCTTGACCAGCGCGACCTGCGCGCGCAGCGTCATGGCCGGCACCAGCCCGAAGCCACCCAGCGCCGGGATCGGGCGAGAGCCCGTACGCGGCGATGCCGACCCGGACCAGGTCGAAGTGCGTGTCGGGACGGGTCAGCGGTGGCGGCCGAGTTGGCCAGGTGCCGCACCTCGAGGTCGCAGGCCGGCGTGCTCGGCCGACCGCAACGCGCGGCCGGAAGTTCGCCGAGCTGGCTCGTCGATCGAGCGATGACCCGGCTCGTCGGCGCGGGCCAGGTGGCTCCAGACGCCGACCGCGCTGCATCTCGCCCGCGGCCTGCGCCGTGGCCGCCGCGGCGACCAGCTCGGGCCAGTCGGCCGCCGTTGCGCCGTTGCGCGACAGGCCGGTGTCGATCTTGAGGTGGACCCGCGCGGTCGTCGCCGGCGTCGCGCGCGGCCGCCTGCACCGCGGCGAGCGCACCAGGCTGCTGACCCCGATATCGACGCCGGCCGCCACCGCCCGGCGCAACGAGTCGGTCTCGCCCGGCGTCCACAGCCAGGCCAGGACGGGCGCGGTGATGCCGGCCGGCCCGCACGGCCAGCGCCTCGTCGAGCTGGGCGACGCCGAGCCAGCCGGCGCCACCGGCCAGGGCCGCGCGGGCGCTGGGCAGCAGGCCGTGGCCGTAGCCGTCGGCCTTGACCACGACCATCACCTCGGCCGCGGTGCCGGCGCGCAGCCGGGCGACGTTGGCCCGGATCGCGGCCAGGTCGACGACGGCTTCGGTTGACGGCACGCTTCAGTTCCCAGCGACCGTCGCGCCGGGTCAGCGGACTGCGGCCCATCGCAGCGCGCACGCGCAGCACGTCGGCCGAGGACGGCGGGCCGTCGGCCGCGGCCAGCTGCCCGGCGACCCCGTGCACGTAGGCACCGGCCGCCGCGGCCATCGGCGGCCCGAGACCGGCGGCGAGCAGCGAGCCGATGATCCCGCTGAGCACGTCGCCGCTGCCCGCGGTCGCCAGCCACGGCGTGCCGGTGCGGTTGATGTAGGTGGCCCGATCCGGCGCGGCCACGATCGGTCGCGTTGCCCTTGAGCAGCATGGTGACGCCGAGCTCCGCCGCCGCCGTGCTGCGGCCGCGCCGATGCGATCGGCGCCGAGCTCGAACGCCGAGCCGGGTGAACTCACGGTCGTGCGGGGTCAGCACGGTCGGCGCGGATCGTGCCCGCGCAGCAGCTCGGGTCGTGCGCCGACCAGGGTGATCGCGTCGGCGTCGACGATGACCGGCACGTCGGTCGCGAGCACCTCGGTCAGCAGCGCCAGCGCGGCGTCGTCGGTGCCGAGTCCGGGACCGACCACCCAGGCCTGCACCCGCACATCGCCCGGCCGGCGCGTCCGCCTGCACGACCACCTCGGGATAGCGGGCCCGGATCCGGTCGGCGGCCCGGCCGAGGTAGCGGACCATGCCGGCGCCGCAGTGGATCGCGGCACCGGTCGACAGCACGCCCGCGCCCGGGTAGGCCGGCGAGCCGGCGACGATGCCGAGCACGCCCCGGGTGTACTTGTCATCGTCGGTCCCGGGTTCGGCAGGACGGCGCGCGACGTCGGCGCCGTCGAGCACCCGCACCATCGGCGCGGCGGCAGGTGCGGCCCGAGGCCGATGTCGACCAGCCGCAGCTCGCCGGCGTGGTCGGCCCCGGCGCCGCGACCAGCCCGCGCTTGAGCGCGCCCATCACCACGGTCACGTCGGCCCGGATCGCCGACGTCCGTCGACCGCGCCGGTGTCGGCGTCGACCCCCGACGCGATGTCGACGGCCACGGTCACCGCGTCCGATGCGCGCGCCTCGGCGGCCAGCTCGGCCGGCGAGCGCCGCGCAGCGTTCCGTGGCCACCGATGCCGACAATGCCGTCGACGACCAGGTCGGCCGACCGCGACCAGCGCGATGGCCTCGGCGCCGGGTCGCCGTCCACCGGCCGCCGGCGCGCCGGAACGCGCGCCAGCCCGCCGGCGTGCGTGCGGTCACCGCCGAGCAGCACGGCATCGACCCGCGCGCCCCGCGCGGGCCAGCGCGCGCGCCGGCGAACAGCGCATCGCCGCCGTTGTCGACCCGCGCCGACCAGCAGCACCACCCGCGCGCCGTAGACGCGGCCGAGCAGCCGGCGCACTGCGCGGCCAGGCCGTGCGGCGGCCCGCTGCATCAGCGCGCCGTCGGGCAGCTGCGCCATCAGCGCCGGCTCGGCCGCGCGGATCTCAGCGACCCGGTACAGACGCCCGTTCACGCGGCTCCGCCACGTCGGACTCGGCGATCACGGTGGCGGCGGCGACCCCGCCGTCGTGCGACAGCGACAGGTGCCAGTGCGTCACGCCCAGCGACGCCGCCACCGCGGCCACCGTGCCCGACGACCACGATGGACGGGCGCCCGGCCGCGTCGGTGCGCACCTCGGCGTCCGTCCAGTGCATGCCGCCGGGCGCGCCGAGCGCCTTGGCCAGCGCCTCCTTGGCGGCGAACCGGGCGGCCAGCGACTCCGCGCGAGCGCGGCGCCCCGGAGTCGGTCACGCTGCTCGGCCGCGGTGAACAGCCGATCGGCCAGGCCGGGCGTGCGCCGCAGCGCCGCCGCGAACCGGGCGACCGGCACCACGTCGATGCCGACGCCGACGATCACGCTCGGCGCTAGTCGCCGTCGGCCGGCTCGGCACCGAGCCGGCGGTCGGCGAGCCGGTCGCGCCCGGCGGCGCGTAGTCGGACAGGTGGCCGGGGAACGCCGACACGTCCGGGTTGAGGTAGGCGGCCGCGTTGTTCACCGCGGTCGCCACCTCGCCGAAGCCGGTCGCGATCAGGTTGACCTTGCCGGGGTAGTCGACGATGTCGCCGGCGGCGTAGATGCCGGGCACCGTCGTCTGGCCGCGTCGTGTCGACCACGATGTTGCGCTTGCGGATCTCGATGCCCCACTCGAGCAGCGGGCCGAGGTTGGCGGTGAAGCCGAGCGCGGCGACCAGCTTGTCGCACGGCAGCACCTGCAGCTCGCCGGCGACGTCGACCTCGACCTCGATGACGTGCGGGTCGCCGCGCACGGCCGACGATCTGCGCCGTGGTCAGCAGCCGCACCGACGACGCCTTGCAGCAGCTCGACCGAATGCGGGTGCGCGCGGAACTGATCGCGGCGATGGATCACCGACACCGACTTGGCGATCGGTTCGAGCATCAGCGCCCAGTCGACCGCGGAGTCGCCGCCGCCGACGACGACCACGTGCTGGCCGCGTAGACCGACGGGTCGGGCACGAAATGCACCAGGCCGCGGCCGAGGTACTCACCGCCGGTCGGCAACGGACGCGGGGTGAACGTGCCGATGCCGCCGGTGATGACGATCGCCCGGCACTCGATCCGCTGGCCGGTCGACGAGGTGATCGCGAATGTCGCCGTCGCCGCGCTCGAGCCCGACCGCCTGCTGGCCGAGCAGGTAGTGCGGCGAGAACGGCGCCGCCTGCGCCAGCAGCTGCTCGACCAGCTCGCGGCCCCGGATCGCCGGGAATCCGGCCACGTCGAAGATCGACTTCTCGGGGTACATGGCGGTGATCTGACCGCCGGGCTCCTCCAGCGAGTCGAGCACCGACGGTCGACAGGGTGCGCACGCCCGCGTAGTAGGCGCCGAACAGCCCGACCGGACCGGCGCCGACGATCACCAGGTCGACCGAGCTCCGTCGCCATGTCGCGTCACATCGCAGCGATGGTAGCCGCAGCGGCCCTATTCGACCGTGACCGACTTCGCGAGATTGCGGGGCTTGTCGATGTCGAGGCCGCGCGCCCGGGCGATCTCGGCGGCCAGGATCTGCAGCGGGATCGTCGCGACGAACGGCGACAGCAGCGTCGGCGTCGGCGGCACCTCGATCAGGTCGGCGGCGATCCGCGCGGCGACCTCGTCGCCGGCCTCGGCGACCACGATCGTCCGGGCACCGCGCGCCTTGATCTCGGCGATGTTGCTCAGCATCTTCTGGTGCAGCACCGGTCGGCCCGCCGGGCGACGGCATCACGACGACGACCGGCAGGCCGGCCTCGATCAGCGCGATCGGTCCGTGCTTGAGCTCGCCGGCCGGGAAGCCCTCGGCGTGCATGTAGGCCAGTTCCTTGAGCTTCAGCGCGCCCTCGAGCGCCACCGGGTAGCCGACGTGACGGCCGAGGAACAGCACCGCGCGCGCCGTCGCGATCTCGTGGGCCAGAGTCGGCCACGCCGCCCATCATCGCCAGCGTCTGCGGTGATCAGGTCGGGCACCGTGCGCCAGCGCCTCGAACTCGGCCACGATCTCTTCCTGGTACTTCGTGCCGCGCGCCTGGGCCAGCGCCAGGCCGAGCAGCTCGACCGCGACCAGCTGCGCGATGAAGGTCTTGGTCGCCGCGACCCCGATCTCGGGGCCGGCGTGGGTGTAGAGCACGGCGTCGGATTCACGCGGAATCTGCGAGCCGTTCGTGTTGCAGATCGCGAGCACCTTGGCCTGCTGATCGCGCGCGTGCCGCACCGCCTCGAGCGTGTCGGCGGTCTCGCCGGACTGGCTGATCGCGACGACCAGCGTCTGCCGGTCGAGCACCGGGTCGCGGTAGCGGAACTCCGAGGCCATCTCGACCTCGACCGGCACCCGGGTCCAGTGCTCGATCGCCTGCTTGGCGATCATCCCCGCGTGATACGCCGTGCCGCAGGCGACGACGAATACCTTGTCGATCTCGCGCAGTTCCCGGTCGGACAAGCCGCTGCTCGTCGAGCACGATCCGGCCGTTGACCAGATGCCCGCGCAGCGTGTCGGCGGCAGCGGTCGGCTGCTCGGCGATCTCTTTGAGCATGAAGTACTCGTAGCCGCCCTTTTCGGCGGCGGCGAGGTCCCAGTCGATGTGGAAGGGACGCCCGGCAGCCGGCTGCGCCGTCGAAGTCGGTGATCGTGTACCCGTCGCGGCGGATCTCGACGACCTGGTCCTGGCCGAGTTCGATCGGCCTCGCGGGTGAACTCGATGAACGCCGCCACGTCGCTGCCCAGGAACATCTCGCCGTCGCCGACGCCGACGACCAGCGGCGAGTTACGCCGGGCGGCGACGATGCTGTCGGGCTGATCGCGATCGAGCACGACCAGGGTGAACGCACCCTGCAGCCGCCGGCAGACCGCGCGCAGCGCGTCGGCGAGGGTCGGCGCCGCCCGCGACCGCTCGCGCCGACCAGATGCGCGACGACCTCGGTGTCGGTGTCGCTGACGAACTCGACCCCGTCGTCTTCGAGTTCGGCCTTGAGCTCGGCGAAGTTCTCGATGATGCCGTTGTGGATCACGGCGACCCGACCGGCGGCGTCGGTGTGCGGGTGCGCGTTGATGTCGTTCGGGGCGCCGTGCGTGGCCCACCGGGTGTGACCGATGCCGACGACGCCCGGCATCGAGCGCGCCGGACGAGTTCCTTGTCGAGGTTCTCGATCCGGCCGGCCTTCTTGGCGACCCGCAGCTCGCCGTCGCTGATCAGCGCGACGCCGGCCGAGTCGTAGCCGCGGTACTCGAGGCGGCGCAGCCCCTCGACCACGACCTCGAGGGCGTCCCGCGTTCCGATATAGCCCACGATGCCGCACATAGGTCGGATCCTACGGTGACGAACGTGATCGGCCGCGCCGGATGTCGGATGCTTCACGCTCGAGGCACGTCGATCGGGCCGGATCGCTGTTGGATGCCCCACCGAAGCACCCCGGTGACCGCGGTCGTGATAGACGAGAGGGGTGAGCGAAAAGAAGTGGGACGAGCCGGGTGCGGTGCAGGTGCTCGACGGCGTGTTCCGGATCCCGCTGCCGCTGCCCAACGACGGGCTGCGCGCGGTCAACGTCTACGCCATCGTCGAGGGCGACGGGCTGGTCCTGATCGACGGCGGCTGGGCCCTCGCCGCGAGCATGGATCAGTTCGAGCGCAGCCTGGCCGAGCTCGACTACAAGCTCGACCGACATCCGCGAGTTCCTGGTCACCCACGCCCACCGCGACCACTACACCGGCGCGATCGCCGTGCGCCGCCGGCTCGGCACCCCGGTGCGCATCGGGGTCCGCGAACAGGCCTCGGTGCAGATGTCGATCGGCTCGGACGAGGGCTGGCTGCGGGCGTCGCGCGCCGCCCTCAAGGCTGGCGGGTGCCGACGACCCTGCTGACCGCGTTCAACCGAGCACTGGCCACCGCCCGCGGCCGACAACGGCTACGAGCTGCCCGACAGCTGGATCGAGCCGGGGACGCTGACCCTGCAGTCACGCCGCTCGAGGTGATCGAGACCCCGGGCCACACCAGCGGGCACGTCGTCTTCCACGACCTGGCGGCCGGTGTCCTGTTCGCCGGTGACCACGTGCTGCCCCGGATCACGCCGTCGATCGGCCTCGAGCCACACAGCGTGGGGCTGCCGCTGGCCAACTACCTGGAGTCGCTGCGACTGGTGCGGTCCCGTCCGGACGCCCGGCTGCTGCCGGCCCACGGCCCGGTCACCGACAGCGTGCACGCCCGGGTCGACGAGCTGCTCGCGCACCACGAGGCCCGGCTGACGGCGGTCGCCGCCGCCGTCGATCAGGGCGCCGGCTCGACCTTCGAGGTGGCCCGGATCCTGCGCTGGACGCGGCACGAGTACGCGCTCGACGACCTCGACCTGTTCAACCAGGTGCTGGCCATCGGCGAGACCCGGGTGCACCTCGACGTCGGCGTCCTGCGCGGATGGCTCGCGGCGCACCCGACGCCGACGGGCGTCGACCGGTTCCAGCGGGCCTGACGCGACCGTCAGTTCGCGGCGACCGCCGCGGCGATCTCCTCGGCCAGCGACTGGGCCTGCTCACCGGTGTCGGCCTCGACCATCACCCGCACCAACTGCTCGGTGCCGGACGGCCGCAGCAACACCCGCCCGCCCGTCCCCAGAATCGTCTCGGCCGACGCCACCGCCGCCTGCGACGGCGGTCGATGCGGCACCGCGTCCTTGTCGGCGACCTCGACGTTGATCAGCACCTGCGGCAGCCGCCGCACGACGGCTGCCAGTTCGGCCAGCGGCCGTCCCGACTCGGCCATGGCGGCCATCACGTTCAGTGCCGTCAGCAGTCCATCGCCGGTCGTCGCGTACTCGGTGAACACGACATGCCCGCTCTGCTCGCCGCCCAGCGGCAGGCTGTGCGCGCGCAACGCCTCGAGCACGTACCGATCGCCGACTCCGGTGGTGATGACCTTGATCCCCGCGGCCTGCATCGCGTGATGGAAGCCCAGGTTGCTCATGGTCGTGGCGACGACGGTATCGGCGCCGAGGTGACCCTGCGCGCGCAGCCGCAGCGCGCAGAGCGCAAGGATCTGGTCGCCGTCGACGATCTCGCCGTCGCCGGCAACCGCCAGGCAGCGGTCGGCGTCGCCGTCGTGGGCGATGCCGAGGTCGGCGCCGATCTCGACCACGGTGGCGGCGAGGGTCTGCATATGGGTCGACCCGACGCCGTCGTTGATGTTGATGCCGTCCGGCTCGGCGGCCAGCACAGTCACCCGGGCACCGGCGCGCCGATAGACCTCGGGAGCGACGGTGGACGCGCTGCCGTGCGCGCAATCGACGACGACGTGCAGCCCGTGCAGGTCGACCGGAACGACCTCGAGCAGGTGATCGACGTAGCGGGCCGCGGCGTCATCGGCATCGCGGACGCGGCCCACCGCGGCGCCGACGGGCCGGATCGCCGGTGGGCCGGCCGCGACCTCGGCCTCGATCGCGATCTCGACGTCGTCGTCGAGCTTGTGGCCGCCGCGGGCAAAGACCTTGAACCCGTTGTCGGGCATCGGATTGTGGCTGGCCGAGAGCACGATGCCCAGATCGGCGTCGTAGGCGTCGGTCAGGAACGCGATCGCCGGGGTCGGCAGCACGCCGACCCGGATCACGTCGACGCCGGCCGAGGCCAAGCCGGCCACGACCGCGGCCTCGAGCATCTCACCGCTGGCGCGCGGGTCGCGGCCGACGACGGCGACCGATCGAGGCGACACGGTCGACCCCCCGGCACAACCGACTCCCTCGGCGGGGCCAGCACCCGAGCGGTCGCGCCGGCCAACGCCAGTGCGAGCTCGGGGGTCAGAAACGCGTTCGCCAAGCCACGGACGCCATCGGTACCGAAGAGCGCACCCATACGGGAACCCGGGGCCGGTCGGCGGTTAGCGCTTCGAGTACTGCGGAGCCTTGCGGGCCTTCTTCAAGCCGTACTTCTTGCGCTCCTTGGCCCGCGGGTCGCGGGTGAGGAAGCCGGCCTTCTTCAGCGCCGGACGGTCCTCGAGGTTGATGTCGATCAGGGCCCGGGCGATGCCCAGGCGCAGCGCGCCGGCCTGGCCGGTGATCCCGCCGCCACGAAGGCTCGCGACGACGTCGTACTTGCCGTCGAGCTCGAGGATGACGAACGGCTCGCGGATCAGCTGCTGGTGCACCTTGTTCGGGAAGTAGTTCTCGATGGTGCGGCCGTTGAGCTTGAAGTTCCCGGTACCGGGAACCAGGCGAACGCGGACGATCGCCTCTTTGCGGCGCCCGACGGTGGGTGCGGATGGTGACGTCACGGTAGGTCTCCTACTTCCGCGCTACTGCGCGACTTGCTTGATGACGAATGGCTGGGCGCCCTGAGCCTGGTGCGGGTGCACCGGGCCGGCGTAGACCTTGAGCTTCGCGAGCTGCTTGCGACCGAGCGTGGTCTTGGGGAGCATCCCCTTGACGGCCAGCTCGACGACCTTCTCGGGCATCGTCTCGAGCATCTCGCCGACCGTGCGCTGCGAGAGCCCACCCGGGTAGCCGGAGTGCCGGTAGCGCAGGCCACCGAGCTTGCTCTGGGCCACCGCCACCTTCTCGGCGTTGATGATCACGACGAAGTCACCGGTGTCGACGTGCGGCGCGAACTGCGGCTTGTGCTTGCCGCGCAGCAGCGTTGCCGCCTGGGTGGCCAGCCGTCCGAGGACGACGTCATTGGCGTCGATGACATGCCAGCGACGGGTGATCTCGCCCGGCTTCGGGGTGTACGTGGACACGGTTATCTGCTTTCTTCGCGCTCGACCAAGATTTATTGCGATGTGCTGAGATCTGCTTTGGCCTGCGCAACCGCCTGCACCGTGGGGTGCGGACCCGCGCGCGTGGGCACCAATCGTCCACAATAGCCGCGTGCAGCCGCCCTGACAAAATCCCGCTGGTCTCGGTCCCCAGGACACGGCCCTACGATTCCCAGCATGCAGTGGGTCGGTTTCGGGCTGGGCGTGCTTCTGGTGCTGTTAACGGCTGGCAGCGTCATCGGCACGCTGGTGGTCCCCCGACGGGTTCGCAGCCACATCGCCAAGCTCTGCGACGGAGTGATCGAGGGAATTTTCCGGGTCATTTGCCCGCTGCGGATGAGCTACGCGCGCCGTGATTCGATTCTGGCCTGGCAGGCCCCGATCACCCTGGTGTTCCGTCTGCTGGTCTGGCTGGCGCTGTTCTACGTCGGTTACGCACTGCTCCTGCTGCCCGTCGTCGAGGACAGCGCGTCCCGAGCCTTCTCCGAGGCCGGGTCTTCGATGTTCACCCTCGGCTACTCGGCGCCGCGGGGATCGGGCATGACGATCGTCGATTATTTCGCCGCCTTCACCGGGCTGATCGTGGTCGGCCTGCAGATCGGCTATCTGCCCACTCTGTACGCCGCGTTCAACCGGCGCGAGACCGAGGTGACGCTGCTGGTGTCGCGGGCCGGGCTGCCCGCCTGGGGCCCGGAGCTGCTGGCCCGCACCCGGTTCGGCATCAGCGAGAAGGCCGACGTCAGCCAAGTGCTCGCCGAACTGTTCTCGACCTGGGAGCGCTGGTCGGCCGAGGTCGCCGAGTCGCACTCGACCTACTTGACCCTCACCCAGTTCCGGTCTCCCCGGCCGATGTCGCACTGGGTCACCTCGCTGATCGCGGTGATGGATGCCGCCGCTCTGCACCTGTCGCTCTCACCCGGAGTCGAACCGACGATCCAGGCCCGCCTGTGTCTGCGGATGGGGTTCACCGCGCTCAGTCAGGTCGGCCAGGCGATGAACCTGCCGACCAACGAGGATCCGGATCCTGATCACCCGTTGGCCGCGGTGACTTATGAGGAGTTCGCGGCGGCCGCTGAAATGCTCCGGTCGTTGGACTACCCGATCGAACGGACGAACGAGCAGGCGTGGCCGCATTTTCGGGGCTGGCGGGTGAACTACGAGCAGGTCGCACTTGCCCTGGCCACCGCGACCAGCGCACCACCGGCGCTGTGGAGCGGGCCTCGACGCTGGCCCTCAACCCCCTTGGCGCCCAACCGGCCGGCGAACCGTCGCTCGCGCGAGGTCGACGCCACCGCCCGGGGCGCCGCCTACGATCAGCTCGCCGTAGCCGTGAAGCCCAACGCCGACAGTCCGCCGCTCAGCGCTGCGAAGGCCGCGGTAACACCAGACCGTCCCGCCGGCGGCGGGTGACCTGCACGCGTGCGGCCAGCTCCCCGGCCGGCGGATAGCCCACCTCGACCAGCGTCAAACCGTGTGCGGGGGCTACCGCGACATCGTCGGCCCGGACCCGCAGTACCAGTTTGGATGCCGGCCAGTCGGCGTCGTGGCGCCCCTCACCGACGCTGAGCAGGGCGCCGACGAGTGAGCGGACCATCGAGTAGCAGAACGCGTCCGCCTGCACGAGCCAGCTGATCTGATCGCCCGCGCGCATCACGTCCAATCGCTGCAGGGTGCGGATCGAGGTCGCCCCCTCCCGCCGGCGGCAGAAGGCGGCGAAGTCCCGCTCGCCCAGTAGCAGGTGGGCCGCCTGAGCCATCGCCTCGACATCAAGGGGACGGGGGCAGGCCAGCGTGTCGAACCGACGCAGCGGATCGGCGCCGGCGGCGGCATCGGTGGCCCGGTAGACGTACTGCCGCCACAGAGCGGAGAAGCGGGCGTCGAAGTCGGGACTCACCGCGCTCACCGCGGTGACCCGGACATCGGGGTCGAGGATTCCGGCCAGTCGGCGCACCAGCGACGGGCCGAGTTCCGCCCAGCTGGCCACGTCGACGTCCAGGTGCGCGACCTGACCCTGTGCATGGACGCCGGCGTCGGTGCGCCCGGCCACCGTCAGCGGAACCTGGTCGATCCGAAGGATCGTGGCCAGTGCCGCCTCGATCGCACCCTGGACGGTGCGACGTTGCGGTTGCCGGGCCCAGCCCGAGAAGTTCGTACCGTCGTAGGCGATATCGAGACGGACGCGAACGAGCCCGGCCCCACTCTCGGTTGGGCCGGGCTCGTTGGCAGACATATTGCGACGGATGAGAAAGGCTACTTCTCCGGTGCGTCACCCTCGGGCTCGGCGTCCGCTGCGTCAGCTGAGGTCTCGTCGGTCTCGACATCGTCCTCGATCGCGCCGTTGGCCTCGATGGCGTCCGCGAGGGCGCCGTCGTCGACAGTCTCATCGGCCTCATCGGGCGCAGCCTCGTCAACGGCGCTGTCTTCAGCCGCCTGAGCCGCGACGGCCGCGGCGGTCTCGGATTCAGCGGCGTTCTCTTCGGCCAGTTCGACCGTCCGGCCGCGGGCTGCGCGACGCGGTGCGAACTTGGTCGCCCGAGCCCGCTCACCGGCCGACTCGGCCTCTTGGGCCGCCGTGCGGGCCTCGACCAGCTCGATCAACGCCATGGGGGCGTTGTCGCCCTTGCGGGGACCGACCTTGATGATTCGCGTGTAGCCGCCTGGTCGCTCGGCGAACTGCGGGCCGATCTCGGCAAACAGCTTGTGCACGACCTCCTTGTCGCGGATCACGGTCGTCACCTGGCGACGGGCGTGCAGGTCACCGCGCTTGGCGAAGGTGATCAGCTTCTCGGCCAGCGGACGCAACCGCTTGGCCTTGGCCTCGGTCGTGGTGATGCGGTTGTGCTCGAACAACGATGTCGCCAGGTTCGCGAGCATCAATCGTTCGTGCGCGGGGCCGCCTCCGAGGCGCGGGCCCTTGGTGGGCGTTGGCATGTCGTGCTCCTCATCAAGTCCAACCGGTAGATCCGGCTGGAGCCCTATTCGGGCAATCAGGCCGTCAGAACAACAAACGGACTGCGTCGGGCGGTGGCGCGCTGTGGATTTACAGTTCCTCGGTCTCGGCGTAGTCGGCATCGCCTTCGGCGGTGTCGTCGGCGCTGCCGAGGGTGTCGTCGGTGCCGTCGAGATCGTCATCGTCGTCATAGCCGGCCGCGGCGCTGAGCTCGAATCCGGGCGGGCTGTCCTTCAGGGCCAGACCGAGGCCGGCCAGCTTGACCTTGACCTCGTCGATCGACTTCGAACCGAAGTTGCGGATATCGAGCAGGTCGGCCTCGCTGCGACCAACGAGCTCACCGACGGTGTGGATGCCCTCGCGCTTGAGGCAGTTGTACGAACGGACCGTCAGGTCGAGTTCCTCGATCGGCATCGCGAATGCGGCGATGTCGGCGACCTCGGCCGGCGACGGCCCGACGTCGATGCCCTCGGCCTCGACGTTGAGCTCACGGAAGAGCCCGAACAGCTCGACCAGGGTGTGGCCGGCGCTGGCGACAGCATCGCGCGGCGTGATCGAGGACTTGGTCTCGACATCGACGACGAGCCGGTCGAAGTCCGTTCGCTGCTCGACGCGAGTCGCCTCGACCGCGTAGGTGACCTTCAGGACCGGAGAGTAGATGGAGTCGACCGGGATACGGCCGATCTCCTGGCCGGGCTGCTTGTTCTGGACGGCGGTGACGTAGCCGCGGCCACGCTCGACCACCAGCTCGATCTCGAGCCGGCCCTTCTTGTTGATCGTCGCGATCTTCAAGTCGGGGTTGTGCACGGTCACGCCGGCCGGCGGCGCGATGTCGGCGGCGGTGACCTCACCCGGACCCTGCTTGCGCAGATACATGACGACCGGTTCGTCGCTCTCGGAGCTGACGACGAGCTCCTTGAGGTTCAGGATGATGTCGGTGACGTCTTCCTTGACCCCCTCGACGGTGGTGAATTCGTGCAGTACGCCGTCGATGCGAATGCTCGTAACCGCCGCGCCCGGAATGGACGACAGCAGCGTGCGCCGCAGCGAGTTGCCGAGCGTGTAGCCGAAGCCGGGCTCGAGGGGCTCGATGACGAATCGTGAACGGCTGTCCGAGATCGGTTCCTCGGCCAGTGATGGGCGCTGAGAGATCAGCACAGTTGGAACTCCTTGGGGTCGGGACGCCCGCTATATGACGCCCAGCGATTTCATCAGCTGCGCTCCGCGCTCGCTTCGCATCGCTGCGAGGCTCCGCACCAGCTACGAGCAGGTGTGCTCGCGTTCAGCCTTCGTTCTATTCAGTTGTTCGAGCGACTACTTGGAGTAGAGCTCGACGATCAGGTGTTCCTGGACCGGGATGTCGATCTGAGCCCGCTCCGGCAGCTGGTGCACGAGCACCCGCAGCCGACCCGGGACGACCTGCAACCAGCCGGGAACAGGGCGGTCGCCGACGGTCTCGCGAGCGACCTGGAACGGCAGCGTCTCGAGCGACTTCGGCTTGACGTCGATGATGTCGAACGGCGTCACCCGGAAGCTCGGGATGTTCACCTTGTGGCCGTTGACGATGAAGTGGCCGTGGCTCACGAGCTGACGGGCGGCCCGACGCGTACGGGCGAGCCCGGCGCGGTAGACCACGTTGTCCAGCCGCGACTCGAGGATCTGCAGCAGGTTGTCACCGGTCTTGCCCTGGCGACGAACCGCTTCCTCGTAATAGCGGCGGAACTGCTTCTCGAGAACGCCATAGCTGTACTTGGCCTTCTGCTTCTCCTGCACCTGCAGCAGGTACTCGCTCTGCTTGATGCGGGCGCGGCCGTGCTGGCCGGGCGGGTAGGGGCGGCGTTCGAACGACGCATCGCCGCCGACCAGGTCGACATTGAGGCGACGCGAGATTCGCGTCGCGGGTCCGGTGTAACGAGCCATGATTTAGAGGGTCCCTTTCCCGGCGTCAGACGCGGCGGCGCTTGGACGGGCGGCAGCCGTTGTGCGGCTGCGGCGTGACGTCAGAGATGGTGCCGACCTCGAGGCCGGCCGCCTGCAGCGAGCGGATCGCGGTCTCGCGACCCGAACCCGGTCCCTTGACGAAGACATCGACTTTGCGCATGCCGTGCTCCTGCGCCTTGCGGGCGGCACTCTCGGCCGCCATCTGCGCCGCGTACGGCGTGCTCTTGCGCGAGCCCTTGAAGCCGACATGGCCGGCGGACGCCCAGCTGATGACGTTTCCGGTCGGGTCGGTGATCGACACGATCGTGTTGTTGAAGGTGCTCTTGATGTGCGCGTGGCCGTGCGCGACGTTCTTTCGTTCCTTGCGCCGGATCTTCTTCGGACCAGCTGCGCCTGAGCGTGCCTTGGGGGGCATTACTTCTTGCCTGCCTTCTTCTTGCCGGCGATGGTCTTCTTCGGACCCTTGCGAGTACGCGCGTTGGTCTTGGTCCGCTGACCGTGGACCGGCAGGCCGCGGCGATGCCGGATGCCCTGGTAGCAGCCGATCTCGATCTTGCGGCGGATGTCGGCCGCAACCTCACGGCGCAGGTCACCCTCGACCTTGTAATTGCCGTCGATGAAGTCGCGCAGGGCGACGATGTCCTCGTCGCTCAGGTCGTGGCTACGCAGATCCGGGCTGATGCCGGTCGCGGCCAGAGCGGCCTTGGCGCGGGTCGGACCGACGCCATAGATGTAGGTGAGCGCAACTTCCATCCGCTTGTCGCGGGGAAGGTCAACGCCGGAAAGACGAGCCATACGGGGCGGTTCTCCTCAATCGCTACTCAGCACCGGGGTGCCGGTGAAGGTTTGATGGCGCTGCCGTCCGTCACGGTTTGAAACTGTGCCCGCAGTGACGGCCTCGGCCTTCGTCCGAGGGTGACCTGCGCACCGATCGCTCGGTGCGCAGTGGCATGCGCCTGATATTCAACTGGTCCAGCTGTACGTGCCCTAGCTGGTGGTGCCTGGCTGGTGGTGCCTGGCTGGTGGTGCCTGGCTGGTGGTGCCTGGCTGGTGGTGCCTACTAGCCCTGACGCTGCTTGTGGCGCAGGTTCTCGCAGATCACCATGACTCGACCGTGACGACGAATGACCTTGCACTTGTCGCAGATCGCTTTGACGCTTGGCTTGACCTTCACGGCCCTGCCCTTCCTGTTCGCTAAAAGTTGATCGGCTACTTGTAGCGGTAGACGATTCGCCCACGAGTGAGGTCGTAGGGCGACAGCTCTACAACAACGCGATCCTCGGGAAGAATCCTGATGTAGTGCTGGCGCATCTTGCCACTGATATGAGCGAGCACTTTGTGCCCATTGCTCAGTTCCACCCGGAACATCGCGTTGGGCAGAGGCTCAACGACGCGCCCCTCGACTTCGATGGCGCCGTCTTTCTTCGGCATATCCGCTGTTACTCCAGTGATTCCACTAGTACCGCACAAACCACCCCCGGCGTTGCGCAGGAGGCAGCGAACGTCGATTTGAGAAATCGTCGTTCCTTTACGGTGTCTATGAACTACACCGGACGTACGAGCTCAGTCGCGAGGGTCTGCACCTCGTCGGCCCGCGGCCAAAGCGGGCATGGAAGAGGGGCGGCTGATGCCAGCGTTTAGTGTACGCAGATCGGTCGGGCAGTGCCAATTTCCTGCCTCAGGTCGCCCGTCGGGACAATTCGACGTCCCGGGCGGCCAGTTGCGCCCGTCCCCCGTCCGGGGCCGTAAGCACCCATGGACCGTCCTCGAGCATCGCCACCGTGTGCTCCCAGTGCGCCGCAAGCGAGCCGTCCTCGGTGACAATTGTCCAGCCGTCGTCCAGTTCGCGGGTATCCGGACCGCCGGCCGTCAACATCGGCTCGATCGCCAGCGCCATGCCGGCCACCAGGCGGGGTCCCCGGCCCGGGCGGCCGTAGTTGAGTACATGCGGATCCATGTGCATCGACGTTCCGATGCCATGGCCGCCGTACCCAGTCACGATTCCGTAGTCACCGGAGAGGCGGGTCGAGGTCTCGACTGCATGCGATATGTCGCTCAATCGGGCGCCGACGTGTGCCGCGGCCAAGCCGTCCCAGAGCGCGGCCTCACAGGCCGCTGAAAGTGCCTGAGCAGCGGGCGTGACGTCCCCGATCGCCACGGTGATGGCGGCATCACCGTGCCAGCCTTCGACGATCGCCCCGAAGTCGATCGAGATCAGGTCACCGTCTCGCAGTACATCCGTGGGCGACGGGATGCCGTGCACGACCCGATCATTGACGGAGGCGCAGATGACCGCCGGGTAGCCGTGATAGTTCAGAAACGATGAGGTCGCGCCGGCATCGCGCAGCACCGAACGGCCGATCTCGTCCAGGTCCGCGGTCGACACGCCGGCCACCGCCGCGGCCCCCATCTGGGCCAGGCCGCGAGCGACCACCAGACCCGCCGCCCGCATGAGCTGCACCTGATCGAGTGACTTGATCTCGAAACCGGACGAACGCCTGTTCATGAAGCCGATTGGGCGGCGTTCAGGCCGTGAGGGCGCCGAGCGCGGCGATTGCCCGCTCGGTGACGTCCTCGACCACGCCCAGCGCCTCGACGCGGGTCAACTGCGAGCGGGTCCGTGTAGAAGGCGATCAGCGGCTCGGTCTGGCTCGCGTAGACCTCGAGACGATGCCGCACGGTTTCGGGGTAGTCGTCGTCGCGGTGATAGAGCTCGCCACCGCAGATGTCGCAGATTCCGCCCTCGAGCGGCGCATCGAACTCGACGTGCCAGATGTGACCGCACTTCTTACAGGTGCGCCGCCCCGAAAGTCGCCGAACGACCTCCTCGTCGTCCACGTCGAGTTCGAGGACCGCGTCCAGCTGAGTACCCAGGTCGGACAGGATGCCGTCCAGCTCGTAAGCCTGCTGGACCGTGCGCGGAAAACCGTCGAGCAGGAAGCCATTCGCCGCATCGGGCTCACCGAGGCGGTCGCGAACCATGGCATTGGTGACCTCATCGGGCACCAGATCCCCGGCGTCCATGTACTTTTTGGCCAGCTTGCCAAGTTCGGTACCGCCCGAAACGTTCTTACGGAAGATGTCGCCGGTAGAGACCTTTGGCACGCCGAAGTGCTCAGCGATGAACTCAGCCTGGGTTCCCTTGCCGGCGCCCGGCGGACCGATGAGGATCGCTCTCAAGATCCGCTACCTCCTAGCTAGTCGTCGCGGCGATCATCACTAGGAGATGCTCGCTTATCTGAGGAACCCTTCATAGTTTCGTTGCATCAGCTGGCTTTCGATCTGCTTAACAGTATCGAGGCCGACGCCGACCATAATCAAAACGGCGGTGCCACCAAACGGGAAATTCTGACTATTGCCCCCAGTAAGGGAGAAGAACAAGTTCGGTAACACTGCAATTACACCTAAGTACAGCGCGCCCGGCAACGTGATCCTCGACAACACGTAGTGCAGGTATTCAGCGGTGGGTCGGCCGGGGCGGATGCCCGGGATGAACCCACCATACTTCTTCATGTCATCAGCCCGCTCTTCGGGGTTGAAGGTGATGCTGACATAGAAGTAGGCAAAGAAGATAATCATCGCGAAATATATCGCGATGTAGACGGCCGACTGCTGATTGATCAGGTAGCTGTTGACCCAACGCTGGAAGCCCGAGGTCGAGCTACTGGTGAGCTGGCTGATCAGCTGCGGGATGTAGAGCACGGACGACGCGAAGATCACCGGGATGACGCCGGCCTGGTTGACCTTGAGTGGCAGGTAGGTCGACGTCCCGCCGTATTGGCGGCGACCGATCATTCGTTTGGCGTACTGCACCGGAATCCGGCGCTGCGACTGCTCGACGAACACGACCGCGCAGATGATCGCCAGACCCAACGCGATGATCATGACGAAGACGAAGACGCCACCGTTCTGCAGGATCGTCTGGCCCTCGTTCGGGATCCGGGCCGCGATCGAGGTGAACATCAGGATCGACAGTCCGTTGCCGACGCCGCGGTCGGTGATCAGTTCACCGAGCCACATGATGACGGCGGTTCCGGCCATCATCGTGATGACCATCGTGCCGAGGTGGAACAGATCCCCGTGGTAGAGGATCGAGCTCGAGCAGTTCTGGAAGAGCTGCCCGCTCTTGGCCAGCGCGATGAATCCGGTCGACTGCAGGATGGCCAGACCGATAGTCAGGTAGCGGCTGTACTGGGTCAGCTTCTGCTGGCCCGACTGGCCTTCCTTCTTCAGCTGATCGAATCGCGGGATCACGACCACGAGCAGCTGGATGATGATGCTGGCGGTGATGTAGGGCATGATGCCCAGCGCAAACACCGACAAGCGCAGCAGCGCCCCACCTGAGAACAGGTTGATCAGGGCATAGATGTTCTTCGAGGCGCCCGTCGAGGCCTGGTTGATACAGGTGTTGATCGCCGAGCTGTCGGTGTTCGGCGTCGGCACCGACGCGCCCAGCCGGTACAGGACGATGATCGAGAGCGTGAACAGCAGCTTCTTGCGGAGGTCGGGGGTACGGAACGCCGACGCAAAGGCGCTAAGCACTTAACCTCCCACGCAGATGGGCCGAAGTCGGAATTGGGGCGACAGGTCAGGCTAACAGCCTGGCCCGTCCTCGGCATTGACAACACATTACGGGCCGCCGAACTAGAGCTGCGTGACGCTCCCACCGGCGGCAGCGATCTTTTCGCGCGCCGTTGCCGAGAAGCGGTGGACGGTCACATCGACCTTTACGCCACCCAGTTCGCCATCGCCGAGCACCTTGACCGGCTGGTTCTTGCGGACGGCACCGGCGTTGACCAACTCATCGACCCCGATCGTCCCGCCCTGCGGGAAGAGCTCGGCGATGGTCGCGAGATTGACAACCTGATATTCGACCCGGAAGCGGTTCTTGAAGCCCTTGAGCTTCGGCAGCCGCATGTGCAGCGGCATCTGGCCACCCTCGAAGCCGGCCGAGACCTGGTAGCGGGCCTTGGTGCCCTTCGTGCCACGACCAGCCGTCTTACCCTTGGAGGCCTCGCCCCGACCGACTCGGGTCTTTGCGGTGTGCGAACCGGGTGCCGGGCGAAGGTGGTGCACCTTGAGTGGACCGTTACTCATAGCTAGCTCTCTCAGTCGACTTCTTCGACGGTGACGAGGTGGGTCACCGTGTGGACCATCCCGCGGATCTCGGGACGGTCTTCCTTGATAACAGTGTCATGCATCCGCTTGAGGCCGAGGCTGCGCAGCGTGTGGCGCTGATTCTGCTGGAATCCGATGCCGGACTTCACCTGAGTGATCTTCAGTCTGGACATCGTTAGCTCCTCGCGCCACTGTTGCCGGCCGCCGCGGCGGCCAGACCGCGCGCACGGGCCCGAAGCAGACCCGCCGGCGCGACGTCTTCGAGTTCGAGTCCCCGACGGGCCGCAACCTCTTCCGGACGGACGAGCTGGCGCAGCGCGGCGACGGTGGCGTGCACGATGTTGATCGGGTTGTCGGAACCGAGTGACTTCGACAGCACGTCCTGGATGCCGGCGCACTCGAGCACGGCCCGCACCGGACCGCCGGCGATGACGCCGGTACCCGGGCTGGCCGGCTTGAGCAGCACGACACCCGCAGCCGCCTCACCCTGAACCGGGTGCGGGATCGTCTTCTCGATGCGCGGCACCTTGAAGAAGCTCTTCTTGGCCTCCTCGACCCCCTTGGCGATCGCCGCGGGGACCTCTTTGGCCTTGCCGTAGCCGACGCCGACCGTTCCGTCGCCGTCACCGACGATGACCAGAGCGGTGAAGCTGAACCGCCGACCACCCTTGACGACCTTGGCGACCCGGTTGATGGTCACCACGCGCTCGAGGTGCGCGCTCTTCTCTGCTGCGGCACCGCCACTACGCCCGCCCTCACGACGCTCGCGCCGTTCGCCGCGCTCGCCGCCGGCAGGAGCTGCACCGGCCCGGTCGGCCGATGATCCTCCGGCGCGCACTCCGCGCTGTGGTCCGGGCATTAGCTGTTCCTCTCAAAGATGTTCATTTAGAATTCCAACCCGCCCTCGCGAGCGGCGTCTGCGAATGCCGCCACCCGACCGGTGTAGGTGTTGCCGCCCCGATCGAATACGACCTGGCTGATACCGGCCGCCTTCGCGGCGTCGGCCAGCGCTGATCCCGTCTCGCGGGCCTGCGCCGTCTTGTCGCCGTTGCTCAGCTTGAAGGTCGATGCCGACGCGAGCGTGCGCCCGGTGGAGTCGTCGACGATCTGCACGAACAGGTGACGCGACGATCGGTTCACGACCAGGCGCGGACGCTCGGCCGTACCGACGACCTTCTTGCGCAAGCGGAAGTGCCGGCGCGAGCGGGCGACCCGACGAGTGGCCGAGACCCCCGCCGATCGACGGGCCTTCTTGAGAATGCTGGATGCAGCCATTACTTCTTCCCTGCCTTGCCCGCCTTGCGGCGCACGACCTCGCCTTGGTAACGCACGCCCTTGCCCTTGTACGGGTCGGGCTTACGCAGTTTGCGGATGTTGGCCGCGACCTCGCCGACCTGCTGCTTGTCGATACCCTCGACCGCGAATCGGGTCGGCGCCTCGACGCGGAAGGTGATTCCGCTCGGCGCCGAGACGACCACCGGGTGCGAGAACCCGAGTGCGAACTCGAGGTCAGAACCCTTGGCCTGGACTCGGTAACCGGTACCGACGATCTCGAGCGTCTTGGTGTAGCCCGAGGTCACCCCGACCACCATGTTGGCGATCAACGTCCGCGAGAGCCCATGCAGCGAGCGCGACTCGCGCTCGTCGTCGGGGCGCGTGACGTGCAGGATCCCGTCGTCGTCGCGGTCGACCTTGATCGGCTCGGCGACAGCGTGCGAGAGAGTGCCCTTCGGGCCCTTGACCGTCACCAGTTGTCCATCGAGGGCCACGTCGACCCCGCTGGGCACGGTGATGGGAAGGCGTCCAATTCGTGACATGACTACCTCACCAGACGTAGGCGAGAACTTCTCCGCCTACCCCACGCTTGGCGGCTTGCCGGTCGGTCAGCAGGCCAGACGATGTGGACAGGATCGCGACACCCAGACCACCCAGAACGCGGGGCAGTCCGGTCGACTTCGCGTATACCCGCAGACCGGGCTTGGAGATGCGGCGAACACCGGCGATGCTCCGCTCCCGGTTGGGGCCGTACTTCAGCTGAAGGCTCAGCACCTTGCCGACCTGGCCCGCCGGAGCGTCGACCACGTCGAACCCACCGATGTAACCCTCTTGCTTGAGGATCTCGGCGATGTGCGCCTTGAGCACGGAATGCGGCATGGACACGACCTCTTGGTAGGCCGAGTTGCTGTTACGCAGCCGGGTGAGCATGTCCGCGATCGGGTCGGTCATCACCATGGTGTGACCTCGATCCGGCTGCTTGTGGTTGTGCTGGTCATCTCATCTTCTTTCTCGGGGCGGTTCCGCTGTTGCCAGCGGCCTGCCGCGAAGCGGTTTCCTACGTGAGCGGCGACGGACGTCGCGCTTTACCAACTGGCTTTCGTGACGCCCGGCAGCTCGCCGGCGTGCGCCATCTCGCGCAGACAGATCCGGCACAGGCCGAACTTCTGGTACACCGAGTGCGAACGTCCGCACCGCTGGCAGCGGGTGTAGCCGCGCACCTTGAACTTCGGCTTGCGGGCGGCCTTCATGACGAGGGCGGTCTTGGCCATGCTCAGTTCTCCTTAAACGGGAAGCCGAGCAGCTTGAGCAGCGCGCGACCTTCGTCATCTGTCTTGGCCGAGGTGACGACCGTGATGTCCATACCGCGCGGACGGTCGATCGAGTCGGGGTCGATCTCGTGGAACATGGACTGCTCGTTGAGACCGAACGTGTAGTTGCCGTGCCCGTCGAACTGCTGGTCGGACAGGCCGCGGAAGTCGCGGATTCGGGGCAGCGCCAACGACAGCAACCGGTCGAGGAACTCCCACATCCGGTCACCGCGCAACGTGACCTTGGCACCGATCGGCATGCCCTCGCGGAGCTTGAACTGCGCAATCGAGACGCGGGCCTTCTGAACCAGCGGCTTCTGACCGGTGATCAGGGTCAGGTCGCGGACGGCGCCGTCCATCAGTTTGGCGTCGCGAGCCGCGACCCCGACACCCATGTTCACGACGATCTTGATCAGCCCGGGGACCTGCATGGCGTTGGCGTAGGTGTACTGCTCGGTCAGCGCCGGCGCGATCTCGGCGTGGTAGCGCACCTTCAGCCGGGGCGCGACCTGTTCGGCGGTCGTCATCAGATGTCCTTTCCGGACCGACGTGAGACCCGCACATTGCGGCCGGTCTCCTCGTCGCGGCGGTAGCCGACCCGCGTCGCGGTGCCCTGAGCGTCGATCACCATCACGTTGCTGGCGCTGATGGCGGCCTCGACAGTCTCGATGCCACCCTGTTTCGCGCCGCGCACGCCGGTGGTGACCTTGGTGTGCTTCTTGATTCGATTGACGCCTTCGACGATGACCTTGTTGCGCTCAGGGATGGCCTCGATGACCTTGCCCTTGACGCCGCGGTCCTTGCCGGCGATGACGACGACCTCGTCGCCCTTCTTTACCTTCATGACTACAACACTTCCGGTGCGAGAGAGATGATCTTCATGAATCGCTTGTCGCGCAGCTCGCGGCCCACCGGGCCGAAGATGCGGGTGCCGCGAGGCTCGCCGTCGGCCCGGATCAACACAGCTGCGTTCTCGTCGAAGCGGATGTAGCTGCCGTCCGGACGACGCCGCTCCTTGACCGTGCGCACGATGACCGCCTTGACGACGTCACCCTTCTTCACGCCGGCGCCGGGCAACGCGTCCTTGACGGTGGCGACGATGATGTCGCCGATACCGGCATAGCGCCGGCCGGAACCGCCCATGACCCGGATGCACAAGATCTCCTTGGCTCCGGTGTTGTCGGCGACACGAAGCCGCGACTCCTGCTGAATCACTGTTACTCCTGTTTCGAAAGTAAGCGCAGAGCGCTTACTTGGCCTTCTCGATGACCTGCACGACGCGCCAGCGCTTGGTGGCCGAGAGCGGACGCGTCTCCATGATCAGGACGCGGTCACCGACACCCACTTCATTGGTCTCGTCGTGAGCTTTGAGGTTGTTCGTGCGACGCAGAACCTTGCCGTAGAGCGCGTGCTTGACGCGATCCTCGACCGCCACGACGACGGTCTTCTCCATCTTGTCGCTCACCACCAGACCTACGCGGGTCTTGCGGTCGGTTGTACGTACACCCGTCGGGGCGGTGTTGGCGGTGTTATCTGCCGCGGTCATGCCACTTCACCTTCAGTCGGAGCGACGGACAGGCCGAGCTCGCGCTCTCGCTGGATCGTGTAGATCTTGGCGATGTCGCGACGGACCATCCGAAGTCGTCGGTTGTTGTCGAGCTGACCGGTCGCGGTTTGGAAGCGGAGGTTGAACAGCTCCTGCTTCGACTCGCGCAGTCGGTCCTCGAGTTCGTTGTCGTGCAGCTCACGCAGCTCGAGCGGAGTCGTCACCATCACTCATCACCTGATTCACGGGTCACGATGCGGCACTTCATCGGCAATTTGTGGATTGCGCGAGTGAGCGCATCGCGAGCGATCTTCTCGTTCGGGAAGGACAGCTCGAACAGCACTCGTCCGGGCTTGATGTTGGCGATCCACCACTCGGGCGAGCCCTTACCCGAACCCATCCGGGTCTCGGCCGGCTTCTTCGTCAGCGGCCGGTCCGGGTAGACGTTGATCCAGACCTTGCCGCCACGACGGATGTGCCGGTTGATCGCAATACGAGCGGACTCGATCTGACGGTTGGTCAGGTAAGCCGGCTCGAGCGCCTGGATGCCGTACTCGCCGAAGGCGACCGACGTACCACCGGATGCCTTGCCACTACGGCTCGGGTGGTGCTGCTTGCGGTGCTTGACCCTGCGTGGAATAAGCATGATCAGACCTCTTCGGAATCAGAGTGGGTCGCCTCGGAGCGCTGCTCGGAGGTCTCGGCCGACGCCTCGACCGAAGCCGCCTCGGTTACGACGTCAGCCGTACCGGCGTCAGCCGTGATGGCCGCCGCGACCTCTGGACTCGGCGTCTCGACGGTCTCGAGCGCGAGCGCGTCGACCGGCTCGTCGACCGAGGTCGCGTCCGCCGGCGCCGCTGCGGCCCGGCCGGCGTCAGTGCTGACGCCGGTCGTGCCCTGCGAACCGGAACGACGCGGACGGGCGGCACCGGCCGGCCGATCGCGACGCTGACGCAGTGCCTCGGCGGCGACGGCGGCCTCGCGCTCGGCCCGACCACCCGTCGGGACCTCGCCCTTGTAGAGCCAGACCTTGACCCCGATGCGGCCGAACGTCGTGCGGGCCTCGTAGAAGCCGTAGTCGATGTTCGCGCGCAGCGTGTGCAGCGGTACCCGACCCTCACGGTAGAACTCGGACCGGCTCATCTCGGCGCCACCGAGGCGACCCGAGCACTGAACCCGGATGCCCTTGACGCCCTGGCTCTTCAGCGCCGACTGCATGCTCTTGCGCATCGCCCGGCGGAAGCTCACGCGGTTCGAGAGCTGCTCGGCAACCCCCTGGGCGACCAGCTGGGCGTCGCCCTCGGGGTTCTTGACCTCGAGGATGTTGAGCTGGACCTGCTTGCCGGTCAACTTCTCCAGCTCACCGCGAATGCGGTCGGCCTCGGCGCCGCGGCGGCCGATGACGATGCCGGGCCGGGCGGTGTGGATGTCGACCCGAACCCGGTCACGGGTGCGCTCGATCTCGACCTTCGCGATGCCGGCCCGCTCCATGCCCTTGGACATGAGGCGACGGATCGCGACGTCTTCCTTGACGTACTCGGCGTACTGCTTGTCGGCGAACCAGCGGCTCTTGAAGTCGGTGGTAATGCCCAGACGCAGGCCGTATGGGTGAACCTTCTGCCCCATTAGCGGGCCCGTCCCTTCGAGCGATTCTGAGTAGCCCGGGTCGAAATGATGCTTTCGACCTCGATCGTGATGTGGCTGGTGCGCTTACGGATCCGGTAGGCCCGCCCCTGCGCGCGGGGGCGGAATCGCTTGAGCGTCGGGCCCTCGTCGACCACCGCGCGCGAGACGATCAACGTCTCGGCATCGAGGTTGTAGTTGTGGGTCGCGTTTGCGATCGCGCTGTCGAGGACCTTCAGGATGTCCTCGCTCGCGGCTTGGGGCGCGAACTTCAGGATCGCCCGGGCCTGATCGGTCGGCAGGTGACGAATCAGGTCAACGACGCGGCGCGCCTTCATCGGCGTGATGCGGACGTACGTAGCGCGCGCGAACGCGGTACGAACCTCTTCGGTGTCGGTATTGGCAGCCATCTTCGATCCTGCTATCCCCGCCGGCTTCGGCGGTCGTCCTTGATGTGGCCCCGAAACGTCCGGGTCGGCGCGAACTCGCCCAGCTTGTGGCCGACCATCGCTTCGGTCACGAACACCGGGATGTGCTTACGACCGTCATGCACGGCGATCGTGTGCCCCAGCATGTCCGGGATGATCGTCGAGCGGCGCGACCAGGTCTTGATCACGATCTTGGTGTTCTTGTCGTTCTGTGCGTCCACCTTCTTGAGCAGGTGGTCGTCGACGAACGGACCCTTCTTCAACGAGCGTGGCATCTATCCGGTCCTATCGCTTCTTGTTGGCGCGACGGCGGCGCACGATCATGGAGTCGCTGGGCTTGTGGCGACGGGTACGGCCCTCGGGCTTACCACCCGGGTTGACCGGGTGACGTCCACCGGACGTCTTGCCCTCGCCACCACCGTGCGGGTGGTCGACCGGGTTCATGGCGACACCGCGGACGGTCGGGCGCTTGCCCTTCCACCGCATTCGGCCGGCCTTACCCCAGTTGATGTTGCCCTGTTCGGCGTTGCCCACCTCGCCGACGGTTGCGCGGCAGCGCATGTCGACGTTGCGGATCTCACCGGACGGCATCCGCAGCTGGGCGTACGGACCGTCCTTGGCGACGAGCTGGACGGACGCGCCGGCCGAGCGGGCGATCTTGGCCCCGCCACCGGGCTTGAGCTCGATGGCGTGTACGACCGTGCCGACCGGGATGTTGCGCAACGGAAGTGCGTTGCCCGGCTTGATGTCGGCGCTCGGACCGTTCTCGATCGTGTCGCCCTGCTTGAGCAGCCGGGGCGCGATGATGTAGCGCTTCTCGCCATCGGCGTAGTGCAGCAACGCGATACGAGCGGTGCGGTTCGGGTCGTACTCGATGTGCGCGACCTTGGCCGGCACACCGTCCTTGTCGTGGCGGCGGAAGTCGATCAGCCGGTAAGCACGCTTGTGCCCACCACCCTGATGACGGGTCGTGATCCGGCCGGTCGAGTTGCGGCCACCCTTGTTATGCAGGGGGCGGACCAGCGACTTCTCGGGCGTATCGCGGGTGACCTCGGCGAAGTCGGCGACACTCGAGCCACGACGACCAGGCGTCGTGGGCTTGTATTTGCGAATAGCCATCTCTAATCCCCTACTGGCCGAACACGTCGATGCGGTCGCCGTCGCGCAGCGTCACGATTGCGCGCTTGACGTTGGCCCGGCGCCCGAAGCCCTGCCGGGTGCGCTTGCGCTTGCCCTGGCGGTTCAACGTGTTGACGTCGAGCACCTTGACCTGGAACACCTTCTCGATCGCGATCTTGATCTGCGTCTTGTTCGCGTCCGGGTGCACCTGGAAGGTGTACTTGTTCTGATCGAGCAGGCCGTAGCTCTTCTCCGAGATGACCGGAGCGAGCAGTACGTCTCGTGGATCGTCGAACATCAGCTCTCCCCCTCGGTGGCCGCTTCGGCGTCGACATCGGCACTGGTGGCCGAGGCCTTGACTGACTTGCCCTTCGGCGGACCGGCGACGAATGCGGCGAGCGCGGCCTCGGTGAAGACCACGTCATCGCTGATCAGGACGTCGTAGGTGTTGAGCTGACCCGGGTCGAGCAGGTGGACCGAGTCGATGTTGCGAAGGCTCTTCCAGCTGAGGTCGTCCGTGCGGTGCGCGACGACCAGCACGTGGCGCGAGTCGGCGATGCCGGCCAGGGTCTGCGAAGCGCCCTTGACCGACGGCTTGTCGCCGACGACCAGCGAGGAGACGACGTGGATGCGGTCGTAACGGGCCCGGTCGGACAGGACACCGCGCAGGGCGGCGACCTTCATCTTCTTCGGGGTCCGCTGGCTGTAGTCACGCGGCTTCGGGCCATGCACGACGCCACCGCCGACGAACTGCGGAGCGCGGGTCGAGCCCTGACGGGCGCGGCCGGTGCCCTTCTGGCGGTACGGCTTCTTGCCGCCGCCTCGCACCTCGCCCCGATGCTTGGTCGACTGGGTGCCCTGGCGGGCCGCGGCGCGCTGGGCGTTGACGACCTGGTGGATCAGCGGGATGTTCGTCTGCACGTCGAAGATCTCGGGCGGCAGGTCGACCGTCTTCGGCTGACGCCGACGCCGAGGCGGACGGATCGATCAGCGTAATGGTGAGTGCCATCGATCAGCCCTCCTTCACTGCGGTACGGACGAGGACGAGGCCACCGGTCGGACCGGGGATGGCGCCCTTGATGAGGAGCAGGCCGCGCTCGGCGTCGACCTTGAACAGGGTCAGGCTCTGCGTGGTGTGGCGCTCGTGGCCCATCCGGCCGGCCATCTTGACGCCCTTGAAGACGCGTCCCGGAGTGGCGCAGGCGCCGATCGAGCCCGGCGAGCGGTGCTTGCGCTGCACACCGTGACCGGCGCCCAGGCCGTGGAAACCGTGGCGCTTCATGACGCCCGCGGTGCCCTTGCCCTTGGTCGTTCCGGTGACGTCGACCAGACCGCCGGCGGTGAACACCTCAGCCGTCAGTTCCTGGCCGAGCTCGTAGCCCTCGGTCGGGACGCGCAGCTCGAAGAGGTGGCGACGCGGGGTCACGTTCACCGCGCGGTAGTGCCCGGCGACCGGCTTGGTCACCTTGCGCGGGTCGATCTGACCGTAGGCCAGTTGGACGGCGGCGTAGCCGTCCTTCTCTGGGGTACGGATCTGGGTGACCACGCAGGGCCCGGCCTTCACGACGGTAACCGGGACCATCCGGTTGTTCTCGTCGAAGACCTGGGTCATACCGAGCTTCTCGCCCAGGATGCCGTGGAAGTCGTCGTTAGCCATGGAAAAGTTTCTCCGGTTACTGGATCTACTGGATGTTCACGTCGACGCTGGCCGGCAGATCGATGCGCATGAGCGCGTCGACCGTCTTCGGCGTCGGGTCGAGGATGTCGATCAACCGCTTGTGGGTGCGCATCTCGAAGTGCTCGCGGCTGTCCTTGTACTTGTGCGGCGACCGGATCACGCAATAGATGTTCTTCTCGGTCGGCAACGGCACCGGACCGACGACACGAGCACCCGTCCGCGTGACCGTCTCGACGATCTTGCGCGCGCTGGCGTCGATCGCCTCGTGGTCATAGGCCTTGAGCCTGATGCGGATCTTCTGTCCCGCCATGATGGCCAACTCACCTTCACTGTGCTGATGCTCGGGTCTTACAGGATCGAGCTCGCGGTCTGATCACTCAGCGCCGGAGCAACTTCTTCGTGCGGTAACGCTCCGGTACTGCTTGTCGAGCCGCGGCCCCGGCTGGTCGCCCGCCGGGGCCGCATCGTCGAACTACTTGATGATCTTGGTTACTCGACCGGCACCGACGGTGCGGCCACCCTCGCGGATGGCGAAGCGCAGGCCGTCCTCCATGGCGATCGGCTGGATCAGCGCGATCGTCATCTCGGTGGTGTCACCCGGCATGACCATCTCGGTGCCCTCGGGGAGGGTAACGACACCGGTCACGTCGGTGGTGCGGAAGTAGAACTGCGGGCGGTAGTTGTTGAAGAACGGCGTGTGCCGTCCGCCCTCATCCTTGGACAGGATGTAGACCGTCGCCTCGAAGTCGGTGTGCGGCGTGGCCGTACCCGGCTTGATGACGACCTGGCCGCGCTCGACATCTTCGCGCTTGATACCGCGAAGCAGCAGGCCGACGTTCTCACCGGCACGCCCCTCGTCGAGCAGCTTGCGGAACATCTCGATGCCGGTGACGGTCGTCGTCTGCTTGTCGGGGTGGATACCGACGATGTCGACCGTCTCGTTGACCTTCAGGATGCCGCGCTCGATACGACCGGTGACGACCGTGCCGCGACCGGTGATCGTGAAGACATCCTCGACCGGCATCAGGAACGGCTTGTCGGTCTCGCGCTCGGGCTGCGGGATCGACTCGTCGACCGCGGCCATGAGCTCCATGACCTTGTCGCCCCACTCCGCGTCGCCCTCGAGCGCCTTCAGCGCCGAGACGCGCACGATCGGAGCGTCGTCGCCCGGGAACTCGTACTGGGTCAGCAGCTCGCGAACCTCGAGCTCGACGAGCTCCAGGATCTCTTCGTCGTCGACCATGTCGGCCTTGTTCAGCGCGACCACGATGTAGGGGACGCCGACCTGGCGGGCGAGCAGCACGTGCTCCTTGGTCTGCGGCATCGGGCCGTCGGTGGCGGCGACGACGAGGATCGCACCGTCCATCTGGGCCGCACCCGTGATCATGTTCTTGATGTAGTCGGCGTGCCCGGGGCAGTCGACGTGCGCGTAGTGCCGCGCCTCGGTCTGGTACTCGATGTGCGCGATCGAGATCGTGATACCGCGCTGACGCTCCTCAGGAGCCTTGTCGATCATGTCGAATGCCTGGGTGTCCGGGTTGATCGCCGGAAGCTTGTCGTGCAGCACCCGGGAGATCGCCGCCGTCAGCGTCGTCTTCCCGTGGTCAATATGACCGATGGTGCCGATATTGACGTGCGGCTTGGTCCGCTCGAACTTCGCCTTCGCCACTGTGGATCCCTTTCCCTCTTGGATGTGCCGGTCTTCTATGTCCGGCGGTTTGGACTATTTGTTTTGAAGCTTTAGGCGGTTACCCGCCGGTGATCACTCGCCGTTGGCCTTGGCGATGATTTCCTTGGCCACGTTGGACGGGACCTCGGCGTACGAGTCGAACTGCATCGAGTAGCTCGCCCGTCCCTGTGTCTTGCTGCGTAGGTCGCCCACGTAGCCGAACATTTCCGACAGCGGCACGAGCGCCTTGACGGTGCGCATGCCACCCCGCTCCTCCATGGCCTGGATCTGGCCACGGCGAGAGTTGAGATCCCCGATCACATCGCCCATGTTGGGCTCCGGCGTGACGACCTCGACGGCCATCATCGGTTCGAGCAGGACCGGGCTGGCCTTCTTGGCCGCGGCCTTGAACACCATCGATCCGGCGATCTTGAACGCCATCTCGGATGAGTCGACCTCGTGGTAGCCACCGTCGAGCAGGATCATCTTCACGCCGACCAGCGGGTAACCGGCGAGGACGCCGTACTGCATCGCCTCTTGCGCGCCCTGGTCGATCGAGGGAATGAATTCCTTCGGGATCTTGCCGCCGGTGACCTTGTTCTCGAACTCGTAGTTCGGGCCGTCCGAGGTGAGTTCCAGCGGGATCGAGCGAGATCTGCACCTTCGCGAACTGACCGGAACCGCCGGTCTGCTTCTTGTAGGTGAGGTCTTCGCGCTCGACGGTCCGACGGATCGTCTCGCGGTAGGCCACCTGCGGCTTGCCGACGTTGGCCTCGACCTTGAACTCGCGGCGCATCCGGTCGACGAGGATCTCGAGGTGCAACTCCCCCATGCCGGCGATGATCGTCTGGCCGGTCTCGTCGTCCTGGCGAACCTGGAACGTCGGGTCCTCCTCGGCGAGCTTCTGGATGGCGACGCCGAGCTTCTCCTGGTCGGCCTTCGTCTTCGGCTCGATCGCCACGTGGATGACCGGAGCCGGGAACGTCATCGACTCGAGGACGATCGGCTTCTGCGAGTCCGACAAGGTGTCACCAGTGGTGGTCTGCTTCAGGCCGGCCACGGCGATGATGTCGCCGGCGCCCGCGCGTGGCAGCTCCTCACGCTTGTTCGCGTGCATCTGGTAGATCTTGCCGATCCGCTCCTTGCGGTCCTTCGTCGAGTTCAGCACCTGCTGGCCGTTCTCGACGACGCCGGAGTAGATGCGGACGTAGGTCAGCTTGCCGAGATGCTGGTCGGTCGCGATCTTGAACGCGAGCGCCGACAGCGGCTCGGCCTCGTCGGTCTTGCGCTCGGCCGGCGTCACGCCGTCCATCAGCAGGCCTTCGATGTGATCGACGTCGAGCGGCGACGGCAGATAGTCGACGACGGCGTCGAGCATGGGCTGAACGCCCTTGTTCTTGAACGCCGAGCCGGTCAGGACCGGGTTGATCTTGTCGGCGATGGTCGCCCGACGAATCGCGGCCTTGAGCTGCGGGACGGTGAAGTTGCCGTCGCCGAGGAAGATCTCGGCGATCTCGTCATCGACGTCGGACAAGCGTCTCGAGCAGCTTCTCGCGCCACTCGTCGGCCTGCTCGACCATGTCGGCCGGGATCGCTTCGACCTCGAAGTTCGCGCCGAGCTCGGTCTCGCCGCGCCAGGTGAGCGCCCGCATCTCGACCAGGTCGACGACGCCGATGAAGTCGGCCTCGTTACCGATCGGGAGCTGGAGGACGGCCGTGTTGGCGTTGAGCCGGTCCTTCATCATGTCGACGCAGCGGTAGAAGTCGGCGCCCGTGCGGTCGAGCTTGTTGACGAAGCACATGCGGGGGACGTTGTACTTGTCGGCCTGCCGCCAGACGGTCTCGGTCTGCGGCTCGACGCCGGCGACCCCGTCGTAGACGGCAACCGCGCCGTCGAGGACGCGCAGCGAGCGCTCGACCTCGACCGTGAAGTCGACGTGGCCGGGCGTGTCGATGATGTTGATCGTGTGGTCTTTCCAGGTGCACTTCGTCGCGGCCGACGTGATCGTGATGCCGCGCTCCTGCTCCTGCTCCATCCAGTCCATGGTGGCGTTGCCGTCGTGGACTTCACCGATCTTGTAGTTGATACCGGTGTAGTAGAGGATGCGCTCGGTCGTGGTGGTTTTGCCCGCGTCGATATGCGCCATGATCCCGATGTTTCGGGTCTTGGCGAGCTCGGCGTTGTTGCTCATGACTTCTCTCTCGTCTCGTCTTTGTTGCCGGGGGTCGTCGCGGACTACCAGCGGTAGTGCGCGAAGGCCTTGTTCGAGTCGGCCATCTTGTGGGTGTCCTCGCGACGCTTGACGCTCGCGCCGAGACCGTTGCTGGCGTCCAGGAGCTCGTTCATCAGCCGCTCGGTCATCGTCTTCTCGCGGCGCTGCCGCGAGTAGCCGACCAGCCAGCGCAGCGCCAGCGTGGTCGCCCGGTTGGGCTTGACCTCGACCGGCACCTGGTAGGTCGCGCCACCGACGCGGCGGCTCTTGACCTCGAGGGTCGGCCGGACGTTGTCGAGCGCGCGCTTGAGTGTGACCACCGGGTCGGTGCCGCTCTTCTCCTGCGCGCCTTCGAGCGCGCCGTACACGATCCGCTCGGCCAGCGAACGCTTGCCGCCGGTCAGGATCTTGTTGACGAGCTGGGTCACCAGCGGAGAGTTGTAGACCGGGTCGATGACCAGCGGGCGCTTGGGCGCCGGGCCTTTACGCGGCATTAGCTTACTTCTCTCTTCTTCGTGCCGTAGCGGCTGCGCGACTGCTTGCGTCCACGGACGCCCTGCGTGTCGAGCGAGCCACGGATGATCTTGTAGCGGACGCCGGGGAGGTCCTTCACCCGGCCACCACGCACGAGCACGATCGAGTGCTCCTGCAGGTTGTGTCCGACGCCGGGGATGTAGGCCGTCACCTCGACACCGCTCGTGAGACGGACGCGGGCCACCTTGCGCAACGCCGAGTTCGGCTTCTTCGGCGTCGTCGTATAGACGCGCGTGCAGACACCACGACGCTGCGGCGAACCCTTGAGGGCCGGCGTCTTGGTCTTGCCGATCTTGTCCTCGCGGCCCTTGCGGACCAGCTGCTGGATCGTAGGCATACGGCCTGCAATCTCCTCGTTCTCTTTAGCGGTGTGGAGTGGTGCCCCACCGGTCCCCGAGGTCGGGCGTGTCGCACGCTCCGACCGCAGGCCAGCCCGGTATTCATCGGTCTGGACGGTGGTTTACCTGTCGCCCTGTGTTCGTCGGCGTTACCAAACACCATCGGGCACAAGCCAGCACCCGGAAGGCTCCGGGCACGTCGAGCAACGATACTCGCCAGCTGGGCGCAGGTGCAAAAATGCTTGCTTGCGGCGCCCTTACAGCGACCTCGCGATCGGTTAGAACAAGCCGTTGAGCGCTCGGATTCCCGCGCCGTCAGCCAGCGGGGCCGGGACTCGGCTTCGAGTCCCGGCCCCGGCCGACGCTGCTGTGTGCAGTACTACCGGTAGTCGTCGTACCCGTAGTCGTCGAGCGGCACGGCCGGGCCGAGGCCGCCACCGGCGGACGCGAACCCGTAGTAGTCCGACTCGTCGTAGCCGGCCATCGAGAACGCGGCCACCCGCGCCTCTTCGGTCGGGTTGACGTCGACGTTGCGGTACCGCGCGATGCCGGTACCGGCCGGGATCAGCTTGCCGATGATGACGTTCTCCTTCAGGCCGAGCAGCGAGTCGCTCTTGGCCGAGATCGCGGCGTCGGTGAGCACCCGGGTGGTCTCCTGGAAGGAGGCCGCCGAGAGCCACGACTCGGTCGCGAGCGAGGCCTTGGTGATACCCATCAGCACCGGACGTCCGGACGCGGGCTCGAGGCCCTCGGCCACGACGCGGCGGTTCTCGGACTCGAACATCGAGCGCTCGACCAGCGAACCGGGCAGGAACTCGGTCGCCCCCGAGTCGATCACCGTGATGCGCTTGAGCATCTGCCGGACGATCACCTCGATGTGCTTGTCGTGGATACCGACACCCTGGACTGCGGTAGACCTCCTGGACCTCGCGGACGAGGTGCAGCTGCACCTCGCGCGGGCCCATGATGCGCAGCACGTCGTGCGGGTTGACCGCACCGGCGATGAGCTGCTGGCCGACCTCGACCTGCTGGCCCTCGGTGATCAGCAGCCGGGCGCGACGCAGGATCGGGTACTCGACCTCTTCGCGTGCCGTCATCCGGGGTGACGACGATGCGCCGGGTGCTGCCCTTGGTGCCGTCGGACTCCTCGATGCGCGCCTTGCCGGCCGCCTCGCTGATCGCGGCGACGCCCTTGGGGACGCGCGCCTCGAACAGCTCGGCCACTCGGGGCAGACCGTGCGTGATGTCCTCACCGGCGATACCGCCGGTGTGGAACGTACGCATGGTCAGCTGGGTACCGGGCTCACCGATCGACTGGGCGGCGATGATGCCGACCGCCTCGCCGACGTCGACCATCTTGCCGGTGGCCAGCGAGCGGCCGTAGCAGCTGGCACAGGTGCCGAGCGCCGACTCGCAGGTGAGCACGCTGCGCACCCGCACCTCGGTGACGCCGCGCGCGATCATCTCGTCGATCAGCACGTCGCCCGAGCGGCGTGCCGGCCGTGGCGATCGTGGCTGCCGTCGGCCACGACGTCCTCGGCGAGCACGCGCGCGTAGACGCTCGTCTCGACGTGGACGTCCTTGACCAGCGTGCCGTCCGGACGTCGTCGCCGCGATGACCTGCGTGACACCACGCTCGGTGCCGCAGTCCTCCTCGCGCACGATGACGTCCTGCGACACGTCCACCAGACGCCGGGTCAGGTAACCCGAGTCGGCGGTCCGCAGCGCGGTGTCGGCCAGACCCTTGCGGGCGCCGTGGGTGGAGATGAAGTACTCCAGCACGGACAGGCCCTCGCGGAAGTTGGCCTTGATCGGGCGCGGGATGATCTCGCCCTTCGGGTTGGCCACCAGACCACGCATACCGGCGATCTGACGCATCTGCATCATGTTTCCTCGGGCCCCCGAGTTGATCATGATGTAGACCGGGTTGGTCTTCGGGAAGTTGGCTTCCATCTCCTTGGCGACCTCGCTGGTCGCCTTGGTCCAGACGTCCACCAGTTCCTGGCGCCGCTCGTCGGCGGTGATCAGGCCCCGCAGGTACTGGGTCTCGATCTTCTCCGCGTCCTTCTCGTAGCGGTCGAGGATCGCGGCCTTGTTCGGCGGCGTCACGACGTCGTCGATCGCGATCGTGATGCCCGAGCGGGTCGCCCAGTGGAAGCCGGCCGACTTGAGCGCGTCCAGCGTCTGCGCGACCTGCACCTTCGGGTACCGCTCGGCCAGGTCGTTGACGATCGGGCCGAGCTCCTTCTTGGTCACCTCGTAGTTGACGAAGCGGTAGTCCGCCGGCAGCGCATCGTTGAAGATGCACCGGCCCAGCGTGGTCTCGACCAGCAGCTGCTCGCCCGGCGACCCAGTCCTCGGGCGCGCGTCCACGTCGCCGCGGCCGCGTTGTCGACCGACTGCACACCCTGCAGCCGGATCCGGACCGGCGCCTGCAGGTCGAGCCCGCCGGCGTCGCGCGCCATGATCGCCTCGGCCTGCGAGGAGAACACCCGGCCCTTGCCGAGCCCGTCCTCGTTGCAGCGCGGTGAGGTGGTGCAGACCCAGGATCATGTCCTGCGTCGGCATCGTCACCGGGCGCCCGTCCGCGGGCTTGAGGATGTTGTTCGTCGACAGCATCAGGATGCGGGCCTCGGCCTGCGCCTCGGCCGACAGCGGCACGTGCACCGCCATCTGGTCACCGTCGAAGTCGGCGTTGAACGCGGTGCAGACCAGCGGGTGGATCTGGATCGCCTTGCCCTCGACCAGCTGCGGCTCGAAGGCCTGGATGCCCAGACGGTGCAGCGTCGGTGCCCGGTTGAGCAGCACCGGGTGCTCGCTGATGACCTCTTCCAGCACGTCCCAGACGACCGGACGGGCCCGCTCGACCATGCGCTTGGCCGACTTGATGTTCTGCGCGTGGCTCAGGTCGACCAGGCGCTTCATCACGAACGGCTTGAACAGCTCGAGCGCCATGCCCTTGGGCAGGCCGCACTGGTGCAGCTTGAGCTGCGGGCCGACGATGATGACCGAACGGCCGGAGTAGTCGACGCGCTTGCCGAGCAGGTTCTGGCGGAACCGGCCCTGCTTGCCCTTGAGCAGATCCGACAGCGACTTGAGCGGGCGGTTACCCGGGCCGGTCACCGGACGGCCACGACGGCCGTTGTCGAACAGGGCGTCGACCGACTCCTGCAGCATCCGCTTCTCGTTGTTGACGATGATCTCGGGCGCGCCGAGGTCGATCAGTCGCTTCAACCGGTTGTTGCGGTTGATCACGCGGCGGTACAGGTCGTTGAGGTCCGACGTGGCGAAGCGGCCACCGTCGAGCTGCACCATCGGGCGCAGGTCCGGCGGGATGACCGGGACGCAGTCGAGGATCATGCCGAGCGGCGAGTTGGTGGTCGCCAGGAACGACGCCACCACCTTCAGCCGCTTGAGGGCGCGGATCTTCTTCTGGCCCTTGCCGCTGCGGATCGTCTCGCGCAGCGACTCGGCCTCGGCGTCGAGGTCGAAGTTGGCGACCAGCGTCTGCAGCGCCTCGGCGCCCATGCCGCCCTCGAAGTAGTCACCGAAGCGGTCGCGCAGCTCGCGGTAGAGCAGCTCGTCACCGATCAGCTGCTTGACGTCGAGCTTGCGGAACGTGTCGAGCACCTCGTCGAGGCGGTCGATCTCGCGCTGGGCGCGGTCGCGCAGCTGGCGCATCTCGCGCTCGCCACCCTCACGGACCTTGCGGCGGACGTCGCTCTTGGCGCCCTCGGCCTCGAGCTCGGCCAGATCGGCCTCGAGCTTCTTGGCCCGGGTGTCGATGTCGGAGTCGCGGCGCTTCTCCAGCGTCGACTTCTCGGCGCTGATCTCGGCCTCGAGGGTCGGCAGATCGCGGTGCCGCTCTTCGACGTTGACCTTGGTGATCAGGTAGGCCGCGAAGTAGATGATCTTCTCGAGATCCTTCGGGGCCAGGTCGAGCAGGTAACCCAGCCGCGACGGGACGCCCTTGAAGTACCAGATGTGGGTGACCGGGGCGGCGAGCTCGATGTGGCCCATCCGCTCACGACGGACCTTGGCCCGGGTGACCTCGACGCCACAGCGCTCGCAGATGATGCCCTTGAAGCGCACCCGCTTGTACTTGCCGCAGTAGCACTCCCAGTCCCGGGTCGGACCGAAGATCTTCTCGCAGAACAAGCCGTCCTTCTCGGGCTTGAGCGTGCGGTAGTTGATCGTCTCGGGCTTCTTGACCTCGCCGTGGCTCCAGCGGCGGATGTCGTCCGCGGTGGCCAGGCCGATGCGCAACTCGTCAAAAACATTGACGTCAAGCAAGGTGTTTCCTCTTCCTTTTAACCCCGACCGGCTGCTCCGGTGAGAACCGGTCGGGGGCCCCAAAGAACGGCCCGTGCTATTGGGTGTTTCTTAGACTTCTTCGACGCTGCGACGGCTCGAACCGACGCGACAGGTCGATGCCCAGCTCTTCGGCGGCGCGGTAGACGTCGTCATCGGTGTCGCGCATCTCGACCGCGACGCCGTCCGAGGACAGCACCTCGACGTTGAGGCACAAGCGACTGCAGCTCCTTCAGCAGCACCTTGAACGACTCCGGAATGCCGGGCTCGGGGATGTTCTCGCCCTTGACGATCGCCTCGTAGACCTTGACGCGGCCGAGGATGTCGTCGGACTTGATGGTGAGCAGCTCCTGCAACGCGTACGCCGCGCCGTAGGCCTGCATCGCCCAGCACTCCATCTCACCGAAGCGCTGTCCACCGAACTGCGCCTTACCACCCAGCGGCTGCTGGGTGATCATCGAGTACGGACCGGTCGAGCGGGCGTGAATCTTGTCATCGACCAGGTGCAGCAGCTTGAGGATGTAGATGTAGCCGACGCTGACCGGGTGCGGGAACTGCTCGCCGGAACGACCGTCGAGCAACCTCGCCTTGCCGGTCTTGCCGATCAACCGCTCGCCGTCACGCGTGGCCAGGGTCGAGTCGAGCAGGCCGGTGATCTCCTGCTCGAGCGCGCCGTCGAAGACGGGGGTCGCCACGTTCGTGCCGGGCGCACCCTCTCGGGCCTGCTCGGGCAGCCGCGTCGCCCAGTCCGCGTTGCCGTCGACGCTGCCAGCCGGTCTTGGCGACCCACCCGAGGTGGGTCTCGAGCACCTGACCGACGTTCATCCGGCTCGGCACACCGAGCGGGTTGAGCACGATGTCGACCGGCGTCCCGTCCGAGAGGAACGGCATGTCCTCGGGCGGCAGGATCTTGGCGATGACGCCCTTGTTGCCGTGGCGTCCGGCCAGCTTGTCGCCGTCCTGGATCTTGCGCTTCTGGGCGATGTAGACCCGGACCAGCTCGTTGACGCCCGGGCGCCAGCTCGTCGCCGTCCTCGCGGCTGAAGACCCGCACGCCGATGACCTTGCCGGCCTCGCCGTGCGGAACCTTCAGTGAGGTGTCACGAACCTCGCGCGCCTTCTCACCGAAGATCGCGCGCAGCAGGCGCTCCTCCGGGGTCAGCTCGGTCTCACCCTTGGGCGTGACCTTGCCGACCAGCACGTCACCCGGCACGACGTCGGCCCCGATGCGCACGATGCCGCGCTCGTCGAGATCGGCGAGCACCTCCTCGGAGACGTTCGGGATGTCGCGGGTGATCTCTTCGGCGCCCAGCTTGGTGTCGCGGGCGTCGACCTCGTGCTCCTCGATGTGGATCGAGGTGAGGACGTCGTCCTGGACGAGCCGCTGGTTGAGGATGATCGCGTCCTCGTAGTTGTGGCCCTCCCATGGCATGAACGCGACGAGCAGGTTCTTGCCCAGCGCCATCTCACCGTTGTCGGTGGACGGCCCGTCGGCGATGACCTGGCCGACCTCGACCCGGTCGCCCTCGTTCACGATCGGCTTCTGGTTGAAGCTCGTGCCCTGGTTCGAGCGGGCGAACTTGGCCAGCCGGTAGGTCGTGCGGATGCCGTCGTCGGCCATCACGGTGATGTAGTCGGCCGAGAGCTCCTCGACGACGCCGGCCTTGTCGGCGACGACGACGTCGGCGGCGTCGACCGCGGCCCGCAGCTCCATGCCGGTACCGACCAGCGGGGACTCGCTGCGCAGCAGCGGCACCGCCTGCCGCTGCATGTTCGCGCCCATCAGGGCCCGGTTGGCGTCGTCGTGCTCGAGGAACGGGATCATCGCGGTCGCGACCGACACCATCTGGCGCGGCGAGACGTCGATGTAGTCGACGTCGTTGGGCACGATGTAGTCGACCTCGCCGCCCTTCTTACGCACCAGCACCCGGGACTCGGTGAAGTTGCCGTCGGCATCGATCGTGGCGTTGGCCTGAGCGATGACGAAGCGGTCTTCCTCGTCCGCCGAGAGGTAGTTGATCTGGTCGGTGACCCGACCCTCGTCAACCTTGCGGTACGGCGTCTCGATGAAGCCGAAGGAGTTCACCCGACCGAAGCTCGACAGCGAGCCGATCAGGCCGATGTTCGGGCCTTCCGGCGTCTCGATCGGGCACATCCGGCCGTAGTGGGACGGGTGCACGTCGCGGACCTCGAAGCCGGCGCGGTCTCGCGAAAGACCACCCGGGCCGAGAGCCGACAGGCGGCGCTTGTGGGTCAGACCGGCGAGCGGGTTGGTCTGGTCCATGAACTGCGAGAGCTGCGAGGTGCCGAAGAACTCCTTGATGGAGGCGACGACCGGGCGGATGTTGATCAGGGTCTGCGGCGTGATCGCCTCGACGTCCTGCGTCGTCATCCGCTCGCGGACAACCCGCTCCATGCGCGACAGGCCGACCCGGATCTGGTTCTGGATCAGCTCGCCGACCGTACGCAGGCGACGGTTGCCGAAGTGGTCGATGTCGTCGGTCTCGTAGCCCTCTTCGCCGGCCTGCAGCCGGATCAGGTACTCGATCGTGGTGACGATGTCTTCCTCGGTCAGCGTGCCGACGTTGATGGGCGTCGTCAGCTCGAGCTTCTTGTCGACCTTGTAGCGACCGACCTTGGCCAGGTCGTAGCGCTTCGGGTTGAAGAAGAGGTTCTCGAGCAGCGCCTGGGCCGACTCACGCGTCGGCGGTTCGCCCGGTCGCAGCTTGCGGTAGATGTCGAGCAGCGCCTCGTCGGTGGAGGCGATGTGGTCCTTCTCGAGGGTCGCCAGCAGCGCCTCGGACCAGCCGAAGTGCTCGCGGATGCGATCCGAGCTCCAGCCCAGCGCCTTCAACAGGACGGTGACGGGCTGGCGGCGCTTGCGGTCGATGCGGACACCGACCGTCGAACGCTTGTCGACATCGAACTCGAGCCACGCGCCGCGACCCGGGATGACCTTGACGCTGTAGACGTCGACATCCGAGGCCTTGTCGAGGGTTCGGTCGAAGTAGACGCCCGGCGACCGGACGAGCTGGCTGACCACGACCCGCTCGGTGCCGTTGATGATGAAGGTCCCCTTGCGGGTCATCACCGGGAAGTCGCCCATGAACACCGTCTGGCTCTTGATCTCGCCGGTGGTGTTGTTGATGAACTCGGCCGTGACGAACAGCGGCGCCGCGTAGGTCATGTCCTTGTCCTTGCACTCCTCGATCGACGCCTTGACGTCTTCGAAGCGCGGGTTGGAGAAGGACAGGCTCATGGAGCCGGAGAAGTCCTCGATCGGGGAGATCTCGCCGAGGATCTCTTCCAGTCCGGATTGGTCGCGAATGACCGTGCCGGGCTCGGCGTTGGCCTGACGCGTACGCCAGGCATCGTTACCGACCAGCCAGTCGAATGATTCGGTCTGCAGCGCGAGGAGGTTGGGCACCTCCAACGGCTCGCGAATTTTGGCGAAGGATGTTCGTGGGGGTGAACCGGGAATTCCGGGGAGCGTGTTGGGTACTACATTGCCGCGAGCGCTGACTGCCAAGACTCGTCCTTCCGAGGACTACATACCGGTGGCCGAAGGCTGCCGTCGGGCATCGTCAAGTGGCCGCCGGCAGAACAGGGCCGGGGCGTCAAGGATGTTAGAGGGCAGCGCAACGTCACAGTCTAGCGCGCGGGGGCATGCCTGTCGACCGACCGATTTCTCAGTCGTGTCGTAACGGTCTCGCACTCGCCCTTGAAGGTGCTGCCGGGTGGTGCAGGCGTCCGTTCTGGAAAGAGCGTGCCTCGCGAATGGCGCTCCGTCAAGTTCTGCCGGCCTAGTTGTGAGGCCATTTTTCGCGGCGAATGCGACCGTAAATGCAGATTGGCGGCTGAGGCGCCAATACGCGCCTCAGCCGCCAATCGCGGTTCGGTGTTGCTGGGTTACTGCGGAGTGCTGGTGTTACTTGACCGTGACGGTGGCGCCAGCGCCCTCGAGAGCGGCCTTGCCCTTGTCAGCGGCTTCCTTGTTGACCTTCTCAAGGACCGTCTTCGGAGCGCCGTCGACCAGATCCTTGGCCTCCTTGAGGCCGAGGTTGGTGAGGGTGCGCACCTCCTTGATGACCTGGATCTTCTTCTCGCCGGCAGCTTCGAGGATGACGTCGAACTCGCTCTGCTCCTCAGCGGCCTCGACGACGGCGCCGCCGCCGCCACCGGCGGCCGGAGCGGCCGCGACCGGGGCGGCCGCGGTGACATCGAACGTGGTCTCGAACTGCTTAACGAACTCCGACAGCTCCAGGAGCGTCATTTCCTTGAACGCCTCGAGCAGGTCGTCTGCGGATATCTTCGCCATTGGTGGCGTCCTTTCTCAATCTTTCGATTTTGTTCGGGCTGGCTTGGTTGAGCCGGCAGTGTGGTGGTTACTCCGCCGGCTCGGCGGACGCTTCCTCGGTGGGTGCATCTTCAACTGGTGCGGCTTCGGTCGACGCCTCGTCGGTGACGGGCTCAACCTCGGCTGCAGGTTCGGCCGGCTCGGCCGCGGCTGTGGTCGCTCGACCTCGGCCGCGTCGGCTGAATCGGCCGGCTTGGTCTCGGCGAGAGCCTGGGCCAGCCGCGCCATCTGCGACAACGGCGCCTGGAACAGCCCAGCCGCGCGGGTCGGGAGTGCCTTGAGCGCCCCAGCCAACTTGGAGAGCAGAACCTCGCGGGATTCAAGGTCCGCGATCTTGGTGATCTCGGCAGCGGACAACGTCTTGCCGTCCATCACCCCGCCCTTGATCACCAGCAGCGGGTTCGTACGAGCGAAGTCGCGCAGCCCCTTTGCGGCCGCGACCGGGTCACCGGTCACGAAGGCGATGGCCGTCGGGCCGACCAACAGCTCATCGGCGATCGTCACGCCGGCAGCCTGGGCGGCCCGGCGGGTCAGGGTGTTCTTGACGACGGCGTAGGTCGTCTCGCGGCCCAGTGACTTGCGCAGATCGCCGACCTGCTTGACGGTCAGTCCGCGGTATTCGGTGATGACCGCGGCCGACGAGTTCGCGAAATGCTCGGTTATCTCCGCTACCGCGGCGGTCTTTTCGGCGTTTGCCATATTCCTCCTTTGCAGTCTCTCGGGCTGGCGGGCGAAGGGCGAGGCGCGTCGCAGAACGAGAAAAGCCCCGGCGCGGGGCGCACGGGGCGAGGGGACGACACGCTCTCGCGGTCGACCTCGTACCGTCCAACCTGCGCGGGTCCAACTCGGCGCCCACGAGCGCTTCGTCACCTTCGGCCGGGCCCGTCAGACGGACGCCGGCAACCAGCGGTCTTCGGTGGATCAGTTCCTAACAGTACGCATCAACTGGGTGGCCGGCCAAATCGCTGACGAATTGGCCGGCCGTTGCGCAGTTGCTCAGGCCGTGACGTCTTCGGTCAGGTTCCGGGTGCGATTCGGGTCGACCTGGATACCCGGGCCCATGGTCGTCGAGAAGGTGACCTTCTTGACGAACTTCCCCTTGGACGAGGACGGCTTGGCCCGGACGACCTCGTCCAGGGCAGCCGCGTAGTTCTCCACCAGCTGCTCGTCGGTGAACGACGCCTTGCCGATGACCAGGTGCAGGTTCGACTGCTTGTCGACCCGGAAACTGATCTTGCCGCCCTTGATGTCGGTCACTGCCTTGCCGACATCTGGGGTCACGGTGCCGGTCTTCGGGTTCGGCATCAAGCCACGCGGGCCCAGCACCCGGGCGATCCGGCCGACCTTCGCCATCTGGTCCGGCGTCGCGATCGCAGCGTCGAAGTCGAGGAATCCGGCCTGGATCTCAGCGATCAGGTCGTCGCTACCGACCCGGTCGGCGCCGGCAGCCTCAGCTTCAGCGGCCTTGTCGCCCGTCGCGAAGACGATCACCCGGGCGGTCTTGCCGGTGCCGTGCGGCAGGCTGACCGTTCCACGCACCATCTGGTCGGCTTTGCGGGAGTCGACACCCAGGCGCATCGCAACCTCGACGGTGGCGTCGAACTTCGTCGGCGACGTCTCTTTCGCGATCTTGGCGGCCTCAAGAGGTGAATAGATTTTCCCCTCTTCGATCAGTTCGCTCACTTTGTTGTAGTTCTTGCCGTGCTTCATCAGACTCCCCTTCACTGGAGTTTGTGGTTCTAACGGGCGCCGACCATCGACGCTCTCCCACGTCATCTAGCTCCGCTCCTCGCTCGCTTCGCATCCCATCGAGGCTCCGCACGTGCTACGGGCGAGAGCGGCCGTGCGTCTCGTCCGTCAGGCTTCGACGGTGATCCCCATCGAGCGGGCCGTGCCGGCGATGATCTTGGCCGCCTGGTCGATGTCGTTCGCGTTGAGATCTTCCATCTTGACCTCGGCGATCTCGCGGACCTGCTTCATGCTGACCTTGGCGACCTTGGTCTTGTGCGGCTCACCACTGCCCTTCTCGACGCCGGCCGCGGCCAGCAGCAGCCGGGCCGCCGGCGGGGTCTTGGTGATGAAGTCGAATGAGCGGTCCTCATAGACCGAGATCTCGACCGGGACGATCTGCCCGCGCTGCGACTCGGTGGCCGCGTTGTACTGCTTGCAGAACTCCATGATGTTGACGCCGTGCTGCCCCAGCGCCGGACCGACCGGCGGGGCCGGCGTGGCCTGGCCGGCCTTGATCTGCAGCTTGATGATTGCGGCGAGCTTCTTCTTCGGTGGCATGACTATCTCTTCTTCTTAGATGTGGATGTTCGATACGGAGGGACGCTAGATCTTGGATACCTGGCTGAAGGACAACTCGACCGGCGTCTCGCGGCCGAAGATCGAGACGAGGACGTGCAACTTGCCGTGCATCGGGTCGATCTCGCTGATGGTCGCGGCCAAGGTCGCGAACGGGCCGTCCATGACGGTGACCGACTCGCCGATCTGGTAGTCGACCTGCTCGATCTTCGGCCGATCAGCGGCTCCCCCGCCGGTCCGGCCGCCGACTGCGGCCGCCTTGGGCACGACCGGGGCCAGGATCTTGACGACCTCGTCGATCGTCAGCGGGGACGGCCGCGAGGTGGCGCCGACGAAGCCGGTGACACCCGGCGTGTTGCGGACCGCACCCCACGACTCGTCGTTGAGCTCCATCCGAACCAGGATGTAGCCGGGGAAGACCTTGCGCTGGACCTGCTGCCGCTTGCCGTTCTTGATCTCGACGACATCCTCGGTCGGCACCTCGACCTGATAGATGTACTCCTCCATGTCCAGCGACTGAATCCGCGACTCGAGGTTGGTCTTGACCTTGTTCTCATACCCCGCGTACGAGTGAACGACGTACCAGTCACCGATCGCGAACTTCAGCTTCATCCGCATGGCCTCGGCCGGATCAGCGTCTTCGTCGTCCTCGCCGACACCGTCGACAACGGCCGAATCCGCCGAATCGGCGTCCGACATCGCGTCGTCGCCATCGGGCAGCGTCAGATCCTCGTCATCACTGGAGACCGACAGGGTACCCAGATCCAGCTCGTTATCGGCCGACCCGTCGTCGGAGCGCTCGATGTCGGAGGCATCGGCGCCGAGCAGTCGCGCGGCCGCACCGAGCGTTGACGAGTCCTCCACCGGCGCAGCGGTGTCGTCGTCCAAGGACGGGACGGTATCGAAGTCGGACACTTATTACTTCCTAGCTTGGTTATTCGGAGTTATCAGGCAAATTTTGAGCTGGGTGAGGCAGCGCCGTCGGAGCGCACGATCAGCCGAACAGTTCCAGGACCACCTTGGCGAACCCGATGTCCAGGCCGGCCACGATCGAGACCATGACGACCACGAACACGATCACGACGGCGGTGTAAGTCAGCAGCTCCTTGCGCGACGGTCGCAGGACCTTGCGCAGTTCCGCGATGACCTCGCGGGTGAAGCGCGCGGGCAACCAGCCTCGACCGCCACCCGCCGGGCGGGGTGCAGCAGTCTCGGTACGCGTCGCAGTCACACGAACTCCTCTCGTCACACACTGACCGGTCTGTTCATTCGCAGGGGCGACAGGACTTGAACCTGCAACCGCCGGTTTTGGAGACCGGTGCTCTACCAATTGAGCCACGCCCCTGTGCGGACCGCTTGCTGCGTTGGCGGCTCCGACCCATTTGCAGGCGACTGCGAGCATGCTGACGCAAGGCCACGGTCGACCCCGAGCCAGTGTACGGGGATGGGCCGGGGACATACAAAGCCACGCTCGAAGCCGACGCTCAGTGGTCGACGCGTCCGGCTCGGGCCCTGGCCTCGGACGCGCCCACGGGTCGCCGCGCGTAACGCCCTTGAATCGATCTGGGATCATGGAGTCATGGCAGCTCGGATCTCAGACCGCATCGGTGCAATCGCAGAATCGGCGACCTTGGCGGTGGACGCCAAGGCCAAGGCCTTGAAGGCCGCGGGACGGCCGGTGATCGGATTCGGCGCCGGGGAACCCGACTTCCCGACTCCTCAATACATCGTCGAGGCGGCCGCCGCGGCGACCAGGGACCCGAAGAACCACCGCTACACGCCGGTTCCCGGGCTTCCCGAGCTGCGCGCGGCCGTTGCGGCCAAGACGCTGCGCGACACCGGTTACCAGGTCGATGCCGCTCAGGTCCTGATCACCAACGGCGGTAAGCAAGCCGTCTACAACACCTTCGCCACGCTGCTCGATCCGGGCGATGAGGTGCTCGTCGTCGCGCCGTACTGGACCACCTATCCCGAGGCGATCAAGCTCGCCGGCGGCGTGCCGGTCGATGTCGTGGTCGATGAGACGAGCGGCTACCTGGCCACCGTCGAGCAGCTCGAGGCGGCCTGCACGCCCCGCACGAAGGTGCTGTTGTTCGTGTCGCCGTCCAATCCGACCGGCGCGGTCTACCCGCCGGACCAGGTCGCCGCCATCGGCGCCTGGGCCGCGGGACGGGGTCTGTGGGTCGTCACCGACGAGATCTATGAGCACCTCGTCTACGGCGACGCGCGCAACGTCTCGATCGCGACGGTCGCCCCGGAGCTCGGTGACCGGGTGGTCGTGCTCAACGGCGTCGCCAAGACCTACGCGATGACCGGCTGGCGGGTCGGCTGGATGATCGGCCCGTCCGACGTGGTCAAGGCGGCGTCCAACCTGCAGTCGCACGCCACCTCGAACGTCTCGAACGTCGCCCAGGTGGCCGCGCTCGCCGCGGTGAGCGGCGACCTGTCCGCGGTCGCCGAGATGCGGACCGCCTTCGACCGGCGCCGCAAGCTGATCGTGGGCCTGCTGTCCGACATCCCGGGCATCATCTGCCCGATGCCGGACGGCGCGTTCTACGCCTATCCGTCGGTCAAGGGCCTGCTGGGCAAGTCCCTGCGCGGCAAGGTGGCGACCACCTCGGCCGAGCTGGCCGCCCTCATCCTGGACGAGGCCGAAGTTGCCATCGTCCCGGGTGAGGCGTTCGGCACGCCCGGGTACGCCCGGCTGTCCTACGCCCTGGGCGACGACGACCTGGTCGAGGGGATCAGCCGGATCGCCAAGCTCGTCGCGGAGGGTTAGCTCAGCCGTGCCGCTCCGCTCGCGTCGTACTCGGCGATGAAGTTGATCTGGTGCGCGTCACGCTCGATCGCGGCGTCGACGTCCTCCTGCTTCATGACGCAGGTGAGTGCCCAGTAGTAGATCGCCAACCGAGAACACGATGACAACCAGCAGATCCCAGCTGCTCGGCAGGAAGTCGTGGTTGCGCGACAACCATTGTGCCCCTTAGTCTCGGTCGGGCCCCAGGCCCCGTAGCGGCCCATCGAGCTGATGATGCTCAGGCCGATCAGCCACGGTCGATCCACACGGCGTACTTCACCGAGGCGAGCGCATCGGTCTTCCGGACGGCGGCACCGACGAAGAACAGGATGAAGCCGATGATGATCATCACGTCGAGCTTCCACATGAAGTCCCAACCGGTCCAGTAGATGAGCAGGTTGGCGAACGCGAATGCCGCCGGCAGCAGGATCTTCGGCAGCGGGCATCCGGTAAGGACGGTGCCGGTCGGCTCTATCGTGCCTGCGCAGAGCGCCCAAGGCGACCGGCGCGAACGCGTACATCACTGCTGTCGTGTCGGTGACGATGCGACGCGATGGCCGACCAACTCTTGAACGGACCGAAGGCAAGGATCAGCCGATGACCGCGGCGACGAGATAGCGACACACGGGCACGCCGCGCTTGTTGGTCTTCTCAGCGACGACGGCATCTCCGGCTCGTTGCCTATCGCGTAGGAGATGCGAGCGGTCGTGCCGAGATATACCAGGCCGGTCCCGCCGGGAGAGATCGACCGCGTCGATGATGAGGATCGTCCCCAACCAGCCCGCCCCGACCGCCAAGGCCAGGGTGTACCAGGCGCCGTAGTCGCACGGGCCGGAGCCGCCCAGCGGGTTGGACCAGCCGCCCGTAGGTTCGACGGGTTGATCGCACCGATGAAGACGATCTCGAGGGCGATGTAGATCGCCGCGCCGATCGCCATCGCGCAGAGGATCGCCCGCGAGATGTCCTTCTTCGGGTTGTAGGCCTCGCCGGCCAGCTGGACCGCCTGCTCGAAGCCCTGCAAGGCGAACACGACACCCGCGGGGAGTGCGGCAAAGATGCCGTGAATGCCGACCGGCGCGAAGCCGCCGCCGCTGCCCTGGTGGGCACCAGTGTGGAAGTTTGCGCCGTGGAAGGACAGGAAGACGATCACGACGACCGTCAGGATCGGCACCAGCGTCTTCCAGATGACGATGCGGAGTTGCTCTCGGCCAGGAATTTGGCGCCGGCCAGGTTCAAGGCGGTGAAACCGACCATCGCGACGACGGCGACGACCAGGCCGCGGCCGTTCAGCAATCCCGACGGATGCTGACCATATCGAAGTGCTTGTTGACCCAGTGGACCGACGACAGTAGGTCAGCGCGGCGATGACCTCGACCGGGGCGATGGATACCGCCTGCAGCCATGAGGCCCAGCCGGACAGGAAGCCGGCGACCGGGCCGTGGGAGCAGTAGGCGAACCGGGCCGTACCGCCTGCCACCGGATAGGTCGCGCCGAGTTCGGCGTAGATCAACGCCAGCATGTCAGCATGACCGCGCCGAGGACCCACGAAATGATGCCGGACGGGCCGGCCACCTTCGCGGCGTTGAGCGCTCCGAGCAACCAGCCCGAGCCGATGATCGAGCCGAGCGACACGAACATCAGGCCCCAGAAACCCACCGATCGGCTGCAACCCGCTTTCGACGTGCTGTCCCTCTGCCACCGTTGCGACATGTTGCCCTCCACCAATGGGTCGGACCTGGACTGTGAGGGGCGATGCTGCTCGCTGGCGATAGTTGCGTCAATGGGCTGGACACACCGACGTGACCTTCCCGCGGACGCGGGCTTACCGGCGGCTTGCAACCCGTTCAACAGCCGATTTCCAGGGCGGTGGCGGACCGCGGCCCGACCCGATTCAGCTCTTCGGCGGCCGAACTAAATCGAAATCACAGCCTAGTAAGGTGCCGACTCATCGCGGCCCGGGTGCGTCACCCGGCCGTCCTGAGGAGGAATAGTGATCAAGCGGTATCCCGTATTGCTGGCCGCCGCCGTCGCCGCCGCCGCTACTGGCGTCGGCCTGCAGCAGCAACAGCGAGACCTGCGGCCCGACCGGCTCGGTCACCGGGATCGGTCACCCAGCACGCGGCCGCTGCCTCGCTGCTGCCGGCCAAGATCAAGACGGCCGGCAAGCTCGTCGTCGGCGTCAACCCGCCGTACTCCCCGAATGAGTACAAGGACGCCAGCGGCAAGCTCGTCGGCTTCGACGTCGACCTGCTCGATGCGACGGCCAAGGTGCTCGGGCTGACCACGGACTACCAGCGAGGCCGACTTCGACAAGATCATTCCGGCGGTCACCGCCGGTACCTACGACGTCGGCATGTCGTCGTTCACCGACACCAAGGAGCGCGAGGCGTCGGTCGACTTCACCACCTACTTCAGCGCCGGCATCCTGTGGGCCTCACCGCCGGTAAGACGGTCGACCCCGACAACGCCTGCGGGCTGAAGGTCTCGGTGCAGACCACCACCACCGAGGACACCGACGACGTGCCGGCCCGGAGCAAGGCCTGCACGACGCCGGCAAGCCGGCCATCAGAAGATCCAGTTCGACAGCCAGGACGACGCCACCAACGCGGTCATCCTCGGCAAGGCCGACGCGATGTCGGCCGACTCGCCGGTCACGGCGTACGCGATCAAGCAGAGCGGCGGCAAGCTGCAGGCCGCCGGCGACGATCTACGAGTCGGCGCCCTACGGCTGGCCGGTCGCCAAGGGCTCGACGCTGGCCCAGGCCCTGCAGAAGGCCGCTCCAGTCGCTGATCGACAACGGCACCTACCTGACCAGATCTGCACGAAGTGGGGCGTGCAGTCCGGCGAGATCAAGACGTCGGCGATCAACGGCGCCACGAGCTGACGATGACGTCGACGGCTCGACGGGCGCAGGTCGCCGACTCCGAGCTGATCGAGGCCGTTCCGCTGCGGCGACCCGGACGATGGGTCGCCGCGAGCGTCGATCCTGATCCTGCTGTTCCTGTTCGTCTACGGCGCGGCCACGAACAAGAACTTCCAGTGGGACACCTACGCTCGTACCTGTTCGACACAGCGCATCGAGCACGGGCGTCTGGTCACGATCCAGCTGACCGTCTACGCGATGGTGCTCGGCGATCGTGCTCGGGGTGCTGCTCGCGGTCATGCGGCTGTCGCCCAATCCGGTGCTGCGCTCGACGGCCTGGGGCTACCTCTGGATCTTCCGCGGCACCCCGGTCTACGTCCAGCTGGTGTTCTGGGGACTGTTCGGCTCGCTCTACCCGCACCTCGACGCTCGGCATCCCGTTCCTGCTACCAGTTCGTGCACTTCAACATCCAGTCGCTCTACAGCGGCGTTCGTCTTCGCCGTTCCTCGGCCTGGGCCTGAACGAGGCGGCCTACATGGCCGAGATCGTTCGGGCCGGCGTCTCCTCGGTCGGCGAGGGGCAGACCGAGGCGGCCACGGCGCTGGGCATGTCGTGGTCGCAAGACGATGCGCCGGATCGTGCTGCCGCAGGCGATGCGGGTGATCATCCCGCCGACCGGCAACGAGGTCATCAGCATGCTCAAGACGACCTCGCTGGTCACCGCGGTGCCGCTGACCACCGACCTGTACTCGCGGCGCACCAGATCTCGGGCGCGAACTTCCGGCCCATCCCGCTGCTGCTGGTGGCCTCGACCTGGTACCTGGTCGATCACCAGCGTGCTGATGGTCGGCCAGTTCTACCTGGAGCGGCACTTCGCCCGCGGCCAGTCGCGGCAGCTGACCGGCGCGCCAGCTGCGGGCCCAGGCTCAAGGCGCAGACCGACGGGCCCGAGCGGTGGCCGCATGCCGGTGACGCGCCCGCCGATGGTGGACGCGCGCTCGCGTGCGCAAGAACTTCGGCTCGCTGCAGGTGCTCAGGGCATCGACCTCGACGGTCCAGCGCGGCCAGGTGCTGTGCCTGGTCGGGCCGTCCGGCTCGGGCAAGTCGACGTTCCTGCGCTGCATCAACCACCTCGAGAAGGTGAACGCCGGCGGCTCTACGTCGACGGCGTGCTGGTCGGCTACGAGGAGCGCGGCGGCAAGCTGCACGAGCTGCACCCGCGCGTGGCGGCCCGGCAGCGGCGCGACATCGGCATGGTCTTCCAGCACTTCAACCTGTTCCCGCACATGACGGCGCTCGAGAACGTCATCGAGGCGCCGATGCAGGTGAAGAAGCTGAAGAAGGCCGCGGCGGTCGCGATCGCCCGCGCGGCAGCTCGCCCAGGTCGGCCTGGCCGACAAGGCCGACGCCTACCCGGCGCAGCTCTCGGGCGGCCAGCAGCAGCGGGTCGCGATCGCCCGGGCGCTCGCGATGGAGCCGAAGCTGATGCTCTTCGACGAGCCGACCTCGGCGCTCGACCCGGAACTGGTCGGCGAGGTGCTCGACGTCATGCGCGGGCTCGCCGCAGGCCGGCATGACGATGATCGTCGTGACCCACGAGATGGGCTTCGCCCGCGAGGTCGGCCGACCGCTCGTCTTCATGGACGGCGGGGTGGTCGTCGAGGTCGGGTGATCCCCGCGAGGTGCTGGCCAATCCGCAGCACGAGCGCACCAAGGCGTTCCTGTCGAAGGTTCTCTAGAGCGTCGTGACGAGGTCGCGGTATTCCGGGTGCCGGTGTACGTAGGCGACGATGAACGGACACAGCGGCACGGCCTGCAGACCCTGTCGGCGAATGTCGTCGAGCGCGCCCTTGGCCAAGGTGCTACCGATTCCCTGGCCGTTGAGTTCAGGACGGACCTCGGCGTGCGGCAGGAGCACGCCGTTGGGCGTGTGGTTGTACGCGGCGAAGCCGACCACGGCGCCGTCGAGCAGAACCTCGTACTGCGATCGCTCGCGGTTGTCGACTACTTCCAGCATCCGGTCCTCCGATGGTGGCCTCAGGCGATTAAACCACCGGTGGGCGCGAAACGCTCGGGGTCGGAAGGGCCGCTCAACTGTGCTCGGCCAGCCAGGTGATACCGACCGTCTGCTCAACCTCGAGCGCCTTGTGAACGAGCGGTTCGCAGGCCCGCTCGACCCGCCCACCGAGCAATGGGATGCTCGCCACCAACTGCGCCACCAATGTGCGCGCTCGTGCCCGCGCCAACGGCGACCATGTCGAGACTTCCCAGTCATCGACAGCGGCTTGTCGGTAAAGGCCAGCAGCACATCGCCGTGCCGCGCACCAGCGGCGGTGGCCGGACCCCAGGTGACGGTCTCGATCAATTCGAGTCCGCCGGCTACGAAGGGACGGACGAAGTCGGGTAGATCATCGGTCGGCAGCGTGCGGCGACAGACGATCACCGTGTCGGCGCCGGTCTCGGTGACGGACACGTCGTAGCTGATCGCGCCGGTCGCCGCGCACTTGCGACGCTGGAACTCGGGATCGACGAGCATCGCGAAAACCTCGTCGGGCGAGCCCTGGGGGTAGGCGATGGTGCCGTCGACCCGCACTAGGCTGCCGCAGCTCGGGATGTCATCGCTGCTCCGCAGCCGGGCGGTCATCCGGGCCCGGGCCATCACGGTCTGGCCCTCGCTGGTCGCGGTGATGTCGACGCCAACCAGTCCGTCCTGCTTGGACGCGACCCTGGCAGTCACCTCGATCGTCGCCGACCCTGGATCGGGAACCACGACCGGACGGGTGAACCGCGCGCTGTAATCGACGACCGCGCCCGGGATCGCCGAGCCAATCGGTGACGATCCGGCCGGCGACGGCCATGGTGAACATGCCCTGGGCGATCACGTTCGGCAGGCCGACCTCGCGGGCGAAGCGCTCGTTCCAGTGGATGATGTTGAAGTCACCGGACGCGCCGGCGTAGTGGATGAGGTCCAGCCGGGTCACCGGCATGGTCAGCGGCGGCAGCTCGTCGCCGATCTCGATCTGGTCGTAGTCGATCATCGGTCCGGCCCGCGAACGACCATCAGCCCGTAGGCGGTGCCGACCGGCTCCCCCGCCTCGGTGACGACGTCGGCCCGGGTCGAGATCAGGTCGTTGCCGGCGGCCGAGCGGATCGAGTCGATGGACACGATCACCTGCAACCGGTCACCCACGGTAATCGGCCGGACGGGCAGGAACTTCTGCTCACCGTGCACGACCCGGGAGTAGTCGATGCCCAGGTCGGGGTCATCGGAGACCTGCCAACCGGCGGGCAGCGTCATCGTGATGGCGAAGGTGGGCGGCGCGATCACGTCGGGTAGCCCAGCGCCACCGCTGCGGCCGGATCGCGATACACCGCACTGCCGTCACCGATCGCCTCGGCGAACTCGCGAATCTTCTCCCGGCCGACTTCATAGACCGGGGTCGGCGGATAGGTGCGGCCGACGAAGGACGGGTCGATCACCGAACCGGCGCACCGAAGTTGGCCGCAAGCACGGCCGAGATCATCGAGTTTCGCGGTGCTCGGTGTGCTTGCCGCAGTTGGAGCAGAACTTGTTCATCGCCATCCGGTCGGGATCGTTGCGACGGTTCTTGCGGGTGATGTAGTTGCGGTGCCGGCATTCCTGGCACGCCAGAGTGATCTTCGGTCGGAGCTCGGTGGCTGCCACGGTGGTGCCTTTCGGTTTATGACTGATCTTAGAGTGCTGTGGATGATGCTATGAATGTAGCGAGGGCCGGACTTGAACCGGCGACACAGCGATTATGAGCCGCTTGCTCTACCAGACTGAGCTACCCCGCCCTGAAACGAAGCCAAGCGCAGGCTTCAGACCGGTCGAGCTGGCCTGAGCCCCCTTACGGAATCGAACCGTAGACCTTCTCCTTACCATGGAGACGCTCTGCCGTCTGAGCTAAGGGGGCCGGGTCAAACCACCGCCGCACTGCCGCAGTTACACAACATTTGCGCCGACCGACGAGCGTACACGACTCCTTCGCGCTTCCATCTCAGTGACCGACGCCATTAGTGCACTCCGACACTTCCGGTCGATGCGCGCTTGGAAATGCGAGCACACCGGGCCAGACTCGCTAGCGCATCCGATTAACGAGGAGTTTCGCCCCAGTGAACTTCGCACTCACCGCCGGTCCGGGCGCCTGCGCACCAGACGCGGCAGGCTGTACGACTCCGGGCCCAAAGGGGAGAGATCTATGACCGGCATCGCCACGCCCGGACGGGCTCGAATCGCTGCGAAGACGCTTCGCACCGACCGGTGGTGGATCCAGCCCGCGGTCACGTTCGCCGTATTTCTCGCGTTCATCATCTACGCGACCTGGCGGGCGTTCGAGGACGCGCACTACTTCGCCGAGCCCTACCTGTCACCGTTCTACTCACCCTGCGTGACGGGCAAGTGTCCCTCGGCCGCCGCCGACCTCGGCACCTGGATCCCCGGCAACGGCTGGCCACTCTCGCCCTCGCTGCTGATCCTCGATCTTCCCGCTGGGCTTCCGGATGAGCTGCTACTACTACCGCAAGGCCTACTACCGGGCCTTCTGGCTCTCACCGCCGGCCTGCGCCGTCGCCGAGCCGCACGCCAAGTACACCGGCGAGACGCGCTTCCCGCTGATCGTCCAGAACATCCACCGCTACTTCCTCTACGCGGCGATGCTGTTCGCGGTGCTGCTCTGCGCTGGGATGCGATCCACGCGTTCCGCAACCACGCCGGCGACTGGGGACACGCGGGCCTGGGCACGCTGATCCTCATCATCAACGCCAGCCTGATCTGGGCCTACACCCTTTCGTGCCACTCGTGCCGTCACATCACCGGCGGACGCCTGAAGCACTTCTCGGCCCACCCCGTCCGCTATAAGGCCTGGATGATCGTCTCGAAGCTCAACACCAAGCACATGCAGTTGGCCTGGGTGTCGCTGGTCTGGCTCGCGGTCACCGACTTCTACATTCGTTGCGTCGCGACGGGCGCGATCAGCGACCCGCGCTTCTTCTAGGACCGGCGAGACGATGATCGCTCGCGCAAAGAGGATGAACTGAATGGCTGAGATCGAAAGTCACGACTACGACGTGCTCGTCATCGGCGCCGGTGGCGCTGGCCTACGGGCCGCGATCGCCGCCCGTGAAGCCGGTCTGCGCACGGGCATCATCTGCAAGTCGCTGTTCGGCAAGGCCCACACCGTCATGGCCGAGGGTGGCATCGCCGCCTCGATGGGCAACGCGAACAGCAACGACAACTGGCAGGTTCACTTCCGCGACACGATGCGTGGCGGCAAGTTCCTCAACAACTGGCGGATGGCCGAGCTGCACGCCAAAGAGGCGCCGCAACGCGTCTGGGAACTCGAGACCTACGGGGCCCTCTTCGATCGCACCAAAGACGGCAAGATCAGCCAGCGAAACTTCGGCGGTCACGAGTACCCGCGCCTGGCCCACGTCGGCGACCGCACCGGTCTGGAACTGATCCGCACGCTGCAGCAGAAGATCGTCTCACTGCAGCAGGACGACCTGCGCGAGCTCGGGGATCTCGATGCCCGGATCAAGGTCTTCGCGGAATGCACCATCACCGACATCATCAAGGACGCGGACGGTGCCGTCGCCGGTGCATTCGGTTACTGGCGCGAGAGTGGTCGATTCGTTCAGTTCAAGGCGCCGGCGATCGTGCTGGCCACCGGCGGTATCGGCAAGTCGTTCAAGGTGACCTCGAACTCGTGGGAGTACACCGGGGACGGGCACGCCCTGGCGCTCCGGGCCGGTTCGAGCCTGCTGAACATGGAGTTCATTCAGTTCCACCCGACCGGCATGGTGTGGCCCCCCTCGGTCAAGGGCATCCTGGTCACCGAGTCGGTGCGCGGTGACGGCGGCGTCCTGCGCAATTCTGATGGCAAGCGATTCATGTTCGACTACGTTCCTGCAGTCTTTCGCGGTCAGTACGCCGAGACCGAGGAAGAGGGCGATCGTTGGTACACCGACCCGGACAACAACAAGCGTCCACCCGAGCTACTCCCCCGTGACGAGGTGGCTCGCGCAATCAACTCCGAGGTCAAGGCCGGTCGCGGTTCGCCGCACGGCGGCGTCTTCCTCGACATCGCATCGCGGCGCAGCGCCGCAGAGATTCTCAAGCGGCTGCCGTCGATGTACCACCAGTTCAAAGAGCTGGCCGACGTCGACATCACCGCCGAGCCGATGGAGGTCGGTCCGACCTGCCATTACGTGATGGGTGGCGTCGAGGTCGAGCCGGATACCGCGGCGGCGACGGGCGTCCCTGGTCTATTCGCGGCCGGCGAGGTGGCCGGCGGTATGCACGGCTCGAACCGGCTCGGCGGTAATTCGCTGTCGGACCTGCTCGTCTTCGGCCGCCGCGCCGGCGAGGGGGCCGCGGCGTACGTCCACGGGCTCAGCGGCAGCTACCCGGCGCTGGATCAGAAGCAGCTGGACGACGCGGCCGCCTTCGCGCTGGCGCCCTTCGACGACACCGACCCGAACCGCGAGAATCCGTACACCATCCACCAGGAACTGCAGCAATCGATGAACGACTTGGTCGGCATCATCCGCAAGTCCGAAGAGATCGAAGCGGCCCTGGTGAAGCTGAGCGAGCTAAAGGCACGGGCCGCCAAGGTCGGCGTCGAGGGGCACCGACAGTTCAACCCGGGCTGGCACTTGGCTCTCGACCTGCGAAACATGCTGATCGTCAGTGAGGCCGTCGCCAAGGCGGCCCTCATTCGGCAGGAGTCTCGCGGCGGCCACACGCGCGACGACTTCCCTGCGATGGACCCGTACTGGCGCGAGAAGAATCTGATCTGCGCGGTCGGCGCCGACGGCACCGTCAACGTCGTCGAGCAGCCGATGATCCCGATGCGGGGTGACCTGATCGATCTCTTCGATCGGGACGAGTTGAAGAAGTACTTGACCGACGAAGAGATGAACGCACTCGGCCCGAAGGAGGGCAAGTGACCTATCAGGCCAATTTCCGGGTATGGCGGGGCGACGCCGAAGGCGGCGATCTCGGCGACTACGCGGTCGAGGTGAACGAGGGTGAGGTCGTCCTCGACATCATCCATCGATTGCAGGCCACTCAGGCCGGCGACCTCGCCGTGCGGTGGAACTGCAAGGCCGGTAAGTGCGGCTCGTGCAGCGCTGAGATCAACGGACGGCCGCGGCTCATGTGCATGACCCGCATGTCGACCTTCACCGAGGACGAGACGATCACGGTCACCCCGATGCGGGCTTTCCCCGTCATCAAGGACCTGGTCACCGACGTCTCGTTCAACTACCAGAAAGCCCGCGAGGTGCCGGCGTTCGCCCCTCCCGCGGACCTGGCGCCCGGTGAGTACCGGATGGCACAGGTCGACGTCGAGCGGTCCCAGGAGTTCCGCAAGTGCATCGAGTGCTTCCTTTGCCAGGACACCTGCCACGTCGTGCGCGACCATGAAGAGAACAAGCCCAACTTCTCGGGTCCTCGATTCCTGATGCGCATTGCCGAGCTGGACATGCACCCGCTCGACACCCGCGAGACCCGCAAGATCGAGGCGGTCGAGGATCATGGGCTCGGCTTCTGCAACATCACCAAGTGCTGCACCGAGGTGTGCCCCGAGCACATCAAGATCACCGACAACGCACTGATTCCGATGAAGGAACGCGTAGTCGACCGGAAGTACGATCCGCTGGTGTGGCTGGGCGCCAAGATCGGTCTGCGCAAATAGCGCCGGGAGGCCGCGGACCCGATCCTGGGGATGCCGCCTCCGATCCGATCGCCCGACGTCTGGGCATGAAAAAGCCCAGGTGGTCGCACGGGGGGACGACCACCTAGGCTCCGCCAAGTATGCACAAGGCGTCGTCAGTGTGCAAGCCTCTACGAAACGTTTAGTTTCGGAGCGGATGCTTGAGCAATCAACGACGGCGTGGAGGCGCTCATGGACGACGCAGAGCTGAAGGCAGCCGTTCAGGAACTGATGGATCGGCAGGCGATCGCTGCCTGTCTGAATCGCTACGCACGAGGCCTCGACCGCAAGGACATTGAACTGCTCCAGTCGGCCTATCACGACGACTCGACCGATCACCACGGCGGCTACGGCGATTACACCCCGGCCCCGGTGGCGATCGTTGATGATTGGCTGATCCGAGACGCCGACCGGGCCTTCAGCCATCATCTGCTGCTCAACTCCACGGTCGAGATCGACGGCGACGAGGCCCACGGCGAGACGTACTTCCAAGTCATCGTCGGCCTGACCGCGGAGGCGGCCGCGCGGACGGGCAAACCGGCACTCTCGGTGGGCGCCGGTCGCTACATCGACCGCTTCGAACGTCGCAACGGCGAGTGGCGCATCGCCCGTCGCGTGCTCATCTCAGAGTTCTCAGCCGCACTCGACGCTACCGAGAATCCGCAGGCGCTCGCCTGGGCCCGTCGCAGCAGGGAAGACCCGTCCTACGACCGCCCGCTGCTCGGACCGCCGGCGCCGTAGCCGGCAATTCCGGCCCGGCAACCTGACGGTGGCGGGTGTTGGGTTCGAACCAACGTAGGCTGAGCCGGCGGTTTTACAGACCGCTCCCTTTGACCACTCGGGCAACCCGCCGTGGAGCAACAACAGCAGCAAAGACTACACGGCTGCTTGCCGGCCGTGTCACGAGCTGGGCACGCGCGTCATTAGGCTTGTCTCATCAGATGCCTTGGTGCGGCCGACCGGCCAGTTGAGATTGGCGCGCCGGTCACTGGGCTAGCGTCTGATGCGGTCCACGGGTATTCGAACGAGTTGCTGGAGGTAGTCCGATGGCTGATCCGTCTTTCGACGTCGTAAGCAAGATCGACGGACAGGAGGTCGACAACGCCGTCAATCAAACCTCGAAAGAGCTGGCTCAACGGTTCGACTTCCGCGGTGTGAACGCCTCGATCGAGATGTCGGGTGAGTTGAAACTGACGATCAAGGCGGACACCGAGGAGCGGGCGGTCGCGGCGCTCGACGTGTTCAAGGAGAAGCTGATCAAGCGCTCGATCTCGCTGAAGTCGCTCGAGACGGGCGAGCCCAAGGCGTCGGGCAAGCAGTATCTGATTACCGGCGAGCTGGCCCAAGGCATCGACCAGGAGAAGGCCAAGAAGGTCGCGAAGTTGATTCGCGACGACGGCCCGAAGGGCGTCCAGGCCCAGATCCAGGGCGACCAGCTGCGGGTGAGCGCGAAGAAGAAGGACGACCTGCAGGCCGTGATCGCGCTCCTCAAGGACGCCGACGTCGGCGTCGCGCTTCAATTCACGAACTACCGCTAATGTCCTCGCGGTGAAGGGGATCGTCCTGGCCGGCGGATCGGGGACGCGACTGCATCCCATCACCCGTGCGGTCAGCAAGCAGCTGCTGCCCGTCTATGACAAGCCGATGATCTACTACCCGCTCTCGACGCTGATGCTGGCCGGGATCCGCGAGATCCTCCTCATCACGACGCCGCACGAACAGGAGCAGTTCGTCCGACTGCTGGGCGACGGATCGGACTTCGGGCTCGACCTCACCTACGCGGTCCAGCCTGAGCCGAACGGATTGGCGCAGGCGTTCGTTATCGGCCGGTCCCACGTCGGATCGGACTCGGTCGCTTTGGTACTCGGCGACAACATCTTTTACGGAGCGGGGCTCGGTCGGCAGCTCGACGAGGCGGCCGCGCTCGAACACGGCGCCACGCTGTTCGGCTATCGGGTCAGCGATCCGCACCGCTACGGCGTCGCCGAGGCGGACGCCAACGGCCGGCTGGTCTCGATCGAGGAGAAGCCGGCCAACCCGAAGTCGAGCATCGCGGTGACCGGTCTTTACTTCTATGACAACGACGTACTCGACATCGCCGCCGACCTGCAACCGTCCGCCCGCGGCGAGTACGAGATCACCGATGTGAACAACTGTTACGTCCAACGCGGTGACGCCCGCCTGATCGATCTCGGGCGCGGCACGGCGTGGCTCGACACCGGGACCCACGACTCGCTCGTCGAGGCCAGCCACTTCGTTCAGGTGCTCGAGCATCGTCAGGGCGTGCGGGTCGCGTGTCTTGAAGAGATCGCGCTGGTTCGTGGATTCATCGACGCCGCCCAGGCATTCCGGTTGGGCGAGGCGCAGGGGCGCTCACCGTACGGTCAGTACGTGATGGAAGTGGCCCGCGCCGCTGAAGCTGTCGGCCGTACCCGGCGCTGACACTCGGGTCGGCCGGTTCAGCGTTGCAGGTAACGCGGGTCGCGCTGAGCCATCTGCTGCAGCCGGGCGATGCGCTTGTCCATCGGCGGGTGGGTCGAAAAGAGGTTCGCGGCCCGGCCGAACGGGTTGGCGATCATCAGGTGGCTGGTGTTGACCAAGCCGGGCTCCTGGGGCAGCGGCAGGGCGGTCACGCCGCGCTCCAGCTTGGCCAGCGCACTGGCCAGCGCCAGCGGATCGTTGGAGAGTTCGGCGCCGGACTCGTCGGCCTGGTATTCGCGGGTGCGCGACACCGCCAGCTGAATAACGGTTGCGGCGATGGGTCCCAGGAAGACCATCAGCAACTCGGCCGCCGGGTTGCGGTCGCGCTCGTCGCCGCCGCCGAAGAACAGTGCGAACTGCGCCAGATACGTGATGCAGGCGCCCAGGGTGCCGGCGATCGAGGAGATCAGGATGTCGCGGTTATAGACGTGGCTCAGTTCGTGGCCGAGAACGGCCCGCAGCTCACGCCGGTCGAGCAGTCCTAGAATTCCCTCGGTGCAGCACACCGCGGCGTGGCGCGGGCTGCGGCCGGTCGCGAAGGCGTTGGGTGCATTGGTCGGCGACACGTAGAGCCGCGGCATCGGCTGCCGGGCAGTGGTCGCCAGCTCGCGCACGATCGCGTACATGACGGGCTGCTCGGCCTCACTGACCGGACGGGCCCGCATCGAACGGAGCGCGATCCGATCGGAGAAGAAGTAGCTGCCGCCGTTGAACGCCACGGCGATGATGAGGCCGATGGCCAGACCCTTCGTGCCGAAGAGGGCCCCGCCACCCACGACCAGTACCGCTGATAGAAGCCCCAGTAGGGCGGCCGTTCGCAGCCCGTTCGAAACGCTGTGCATACCGCTACAACGCTTTGCGGCGGGCGCTTCGTTCCCGCGTCAGGTCGCCCATCGAAACGAGGCCATCAACGCATCGATCCGTCGACAGATCTCAGCGTCGGCCGCCCCGACAAACGTGAACTCGGCCAGCAGGGCCAGTTGGCCGTCGGGAGCCGGCAAAATGTAACGGGTCATGACCCCGTGCGTGTCGTCGATGAAGTCCGGCGGGTCGGCGGCCAGCCATTCGACGTCCGCGACCGGCAGGCCGGTGGCAGCGTCGTCGTCGTCGTGTATCAGAGCGAGCGTGAGGGCAGCACTGACCGACCGGAAGTCATCCGAGTCGAGGACGACCGTACTGAGCACCGCCACCAGCGGCGCGCCCGCCACCTCATCCTCCAGACCGGCCTGATCCGGGGTGATGACCAACCAGTCTCGACAGTCCAGTTGGAATGCGGGCAGCGCAAGCTCGTTCTTCATCGCACCCTTCCTGAGACGAAGCCTTTCGCAAATGCGACTTCGGTCCTCGCAACGTTCATACCTCAAAAAGTCTGACACTTCATGCGGACCGTACGATTAATCCGACAAAATGGCGTTATTCCGGCGACAATCGGGACTTTCGACTCCTCCGTTCCCGACGTCGCCCGACCTTCATTCGGCCGGCGACGCATCCGCTGTAGCAGTGACCTCAGGCACCGGACCGGAAACCTGGCCGACACATATCGCTAGACTTAATGGTTGGCCGCCAGCGTGACCCCAGCCAAATCGATCAAAGGGCAATACCGAAGCCGATGACTAAGACCGTCCAACCAATTGATCGGGTGGTCATCCGCATTGCCGGTGATTCCGGCGATGGGATGCAGCTCACCGGCGATCGGTTCACCCAGGAGACCGCGGCCTTCGGCAACGATCTGTCGACGCTGCCCGCCTTCCCGGCCGAGATTCGCGCCCCCCAGGGCACGCTCGCCGGCGTCTCGTCTTTCCAGCTTCAGTTCGCCGACCACGACATCCTCACCCCGGGTGATCGACCAGATGTGCTCGTCGCCATGAACCCGGCCGCATTGAAGGCCAACCTGGGTGACGTAGCCGTCGGGGGCACGCTGATCATCGACACCCATGAGTTCACCACCCGCGCGCTGGCCCGAATCGGTTGGAGTTCGAACCCGATCGAGGACGGAACGCTCGAGAACTACACGGTCCACGCGCTCGAACTCACCCAGCTCACCCTCGACGCCCTGGCCGCCAGCTCGCTGACCCGCAAGGAGGCCGAGCGCAGCAAGAACATGTTCGCGCTCGGCCTGCTCTCGTGGATGTACTCGCGCCCGATCGAGGGCACGCTGAAGTTCCTGCAGAGCAAGTTCGCGGCCAAGCCCGAGGTGGTCGCGGCCAACGTCGCCGCCTTCAACGCCGGCTGGAACTTCGGCGAGACGACCGAGGCGTTCGCGGTCAGCTACGAGGTCAAGCCGGCCGTGCTTCCGACCGGCACCTACCGCAACATCATGGGCAACCTGGCGCTGGCGTACGGACTGATCGCCGCGGCCAAACGAGCCGACCTGCCCCTCTTCCTCGGTGCCTACCCGATCACCCCCGCATCGGACGTGCTGCACGAACTGTCCAAGCACAAGCGCTTCGGCGTCCGCACGTTTCAGGCCGAGGACGAGATCGCCGGTATCGGCGCCGCGCTCGGAGCCGCCTTCGGCGGTGCACTCGCAGTCACCTCGTCCTCCGGCCCGGGCATCGTGCTGAAGGGCGAGACGATCGGCCTGGCCGTGTCGCTCGAACTGCCGCTGGTCATCTGCGACATCCAGCGCGGCGGCCCGTCCACCGGGCTGCCGACCAAGACCGAGCAGTCCGACCTACTGCTGGCGATGTTCGGCCGCAACGGCGAGGCGCCCGTTCCCATCGTGGCGGCCCAGTCCCCCGGTGACTGCTTCGCGGCCGCCATCGAGGCCGCTCGGATAGCGCTGACCTACCGCACACCGGTCTTCCTGCTCACCGACGGCTATCTGGCCAATGGTTCCGAACCCTGGAAGGTCCCCACCCTCGACGAGCTGCCCGATCTGCGGGTCCCGTTCGCCACTGAACCGAACGGCGAGGACGGCAGCACCTTCCTGCCCTACCTGCGCGATCCCGAGACGCTGGCCCGGCCGTGGGCCGTGCCGGGCACCGCGGGGCTCGAACACCGCATCGGCGGTATCGAGAAGGCCGACAAGACCGGCAACATCAGCTATGAGGCCGAGAACCATGACTTCATGGTTCGCACCCGGCAGGCCAAGATCGACGGCATCGCCCGGACGATCCCGCCGCTGACGGTCGATGACCCCTCGGCCCAGACGAGTAAGCCGGCCCGGGTGCTCGTCCTGGGCTGGGGCTCGACCTACGGTCCGATCGGCGCCGCCTGCCGCGAGGTGCGAGCCACCGGCGCCACCATTGCCCAGGCGCATCTGCGTCACCTGAACCCGTTCCCGGCCAACCTCGGTGAGGTGCTGGCGAGCTACGACAAGGTCGTGATCCCGGAGATGAACCTCGGGCAGCTCGCGCTCTTGGTCCGAGCCAAATACCTCGTCGATGTGATCAGTGCGACGCAGGTTCGTGGCGAGCCTTTCCGGGCCGCCGAGTTGGCGACCATGCTGCAGGGAGTGATCGAGAGTGTCTGAGCTGACCGATGGCCCGAGCACGCCGGCCGGCCAGCTCGGCCAGCTTGGCCTGAAGGCCAAGGACTTTCGCACCGACCAAGAAGTCCGCTGGTGCCCCGGCTGTGGCGACTACGCGATCCTGGCCGCCGTTCAGGGCTTCATGCCCGACCTCGGGGTGGCCCGCGAGAACATCGTGTTCATCTCAGGCATCGGCTGCTCGTCGCGCTTCCCGTACTACATGAACACCTACGGCATGCACTCGATCCACGGCCGGGCCCCCGCGATCGCCTCGGGACTTTCGACCTCGCGCACCGACCTCTCGGTCTGGGTGGTCACCGGCGATGGTGACGCGCTGTCGATCGGCGGCAATCACCTGATCCACGCGCTGCGGCGGAACGTGAACCTCAAGATCCTGCTTTTCAACAACCGTATCTACGGTCTGACCAAGGGTCAGTACTCCCCCACCTCCGAGCTCGGCAAGATCACCAAGTCGACCCCGTTCGGATCGTTGGATGCGCCGTTCAACCCGATCTCGGTCGCCCTGGGAGCGGAGGCCACCTTTGTCGCCCGGACGCTGGATTCCGACCGCAAGCATCTGACCTCGGTGCTGCGTGCGGCGGCCGATCATCCAGGCACTGCGCTGGTCGAGATCTACCAGAATTGCAATATCTTCAACGACGGCGCCTTCGATCTGCTCAAGGACAACGACACCCGCGACGACTGGGTGATCTCGCTCGAGCACGGTCAACCGCTGCGCTTCGGCCGCGCGGCCGAGGACGGATCGAGTAAGGCCGTCATTCGCACCGCAGACGGTTCGCTGGTGGTCGAGGCCGACGTGCCGGCCGGGGATCCGCGGGTGGTAATCCACGACGCGCACGCCCACGACCCCTCCTACGCCTTCGCGCTGTCGCGGCTATCGGCCGACGAGAGCGGCTACACGCCGATGGGAGTCATCCGCTCGATCGAGCGAAGCGTCTATGACACGTTGATGACCGAACAGCTCGACCGGGCCGCGGCCAGTGCGCCCAGTGATGACGCCGCGTTCGATCAGCTGTTGAGCGGCGCCGACAGCTGGACCATCGCGTAGTTTCCGGACCTGATCAGCCCGTACGGTCGAGCATTCCGTAGGTCAGCGCTTCCAGGGCGGAGCGGGCCGGGACGTCTGGCAATGCAGCGAGCATGCTCCGCGCAACCTCGGCGTACTCGGCCAGCGTCACCCGCGAGTCGGCCAGCGCCGAGGATGCCCTCAGCAGCGCGAGCGCCTCGGCATGCTCGGCGTCATCGGTGATCGGACGGCTGACCAGTTCGCGCAGCCGCGCCTCGGCCGGATCGTCTGATCGCAGCGCGTATAGCACCGGCAGGGTGGCCACCCCCTCGCGCAGGTCGGTGCCTGGTGTCTTGCCCGACTCGGTCGAGTCGGACGCGACATCGAGGATGTCATCGGAGAGCTGGAATGCCACCCCGATGTGCTCACCGAAGTTGCGCAGCTGATCGGTGACAACCGGATCGACGCGGGCGAACGAGGCACCGAACAACGCTGCGGTCGCAATCAGCGAACCGGTCTTATCGGCCAGATACGCTCAGATAGTGCTCGACCGGATCGACGCCGGCACGGGGTCCGACGGTCTCGTGGATCTGCCCTTTGACGAGCCGCTCGAAGGTCGCGGCCTGGATCCGGACAGCTTCGGGACCGAGGTCGGCCAGCAAGCTGGACGCCCGCGAGAAGAGGAAGTCACCGGTCAGGATCGCCACGGTGTTGCCCCAGCGGCTGTTGGCCGATCGGGCTCCCCGGCGCACGGTGGCTTCGTCCATCACGTCGTCGTGGTAGAGCGTGGCCAGATGGGTCAGTTCGACCACGACGGCAGCGGGCGTTACCTGCGCGTTGCTCGGATCACCGAAGTGGGCCGCCAAAACGCTCACCAGCGGACGGAACCGCTTGCCGCCGGCCTCGACCAAGTGGCGAGCCACTTCGCTGACGAACTCGTCCTCGGATTGCACCGCCATGGCCAACGCCAGCTCGATGTCGTCCAACCCGGCGCGGACAGACGCTTCGAGAGCCGGGTCGCTGAAGTCCAGTCCGAAGCTGGCGGCCGGACCCGGACTCGACGATCGTGGCAGCGTCACACTTTCAGTTTGGCGGCGCTTACCGCGAGATCCAAGATCGGCTGCGGGAAGATGCCCAGGAACAGGGTGACCCCGACCGAGACGGTGAGCGAGATCGTGGTGGCCCAGCCCGGGATTGCCACCGTCGGACCGTCCTCGGGCGGGTCGGCGAAGAACATCAGGATGATGATTCGCAGGTAGAAGAATCCCGCGATCGCCGATGAGATCAGCGCGATGACGACCAGCGGCCCGGCGGTGTGATAAGCCGCCCGGAAGACATAGAACTTCCCCATGAAACCGGCGGTCAGCGGGATGCCAGCCATCGACATGAGCAGGAAGGCGAAGATGGTCGCGACCACCGGGCTGCGCTTGGCCAGTCCCGACCATTGCGACAGGTGGGTCGCCTCGCCGTTGCCGTCGCGTACCAGCGTGACGATTCCGAAGGCGGCGATCGTGGCGAAGCCGTAGGTGACGAGGTAGAACAACACCCCTGAGATGCCGTCATTGGTGACCGCGACCAAGCCCACCAGGATGAAGCCCGCGTGCGCGATCGAGGAATAGGCGAGCACCCGCTTCACGTCGGTCTGGGTCAGCGCGAAGATCGAGCCGACCGCCATCGAGGCAATCGCGGCTGACCAGATCACCGGCTTCCAGTCCCAGGCAGTGGGCTGGAAGGCCGTGTAAAGCACCCGCAGGATCGCGCCGAAGGCGGCAACCTTGGTACACGAGGCCATGAAGGCGGTGACGGCCGTCGGCGAACCCTGGTAAACGTCCGGCGTCCAGCTGTGGAACGGCGCGATGCCGGCTTTGAACAACAGACCGACCAGTAGCAGGGCCATGCCGCTGTAGAGCAGCACGTCCGGCTTGCCCGAGGTACTCGAGACGGTTCGGATGTCGGCCAGGTTGACGGAGTTGGCGTAGCCGTAGATCAGCGCGACGCCGTAGAGGAAGAACGCGGACGCGAACGCTCCGAGTAAGAAATACTTGACCGCTGCCTCTTGGGACAGCAGACGGCGGCGACGGGCGAGGCCCGCCATCAGGTATAGCGGTAGCGACAGCACCTCGAGCGCGATGAACATGAGCAGCAGGTTGTTCGAGACGACGAAGAGCATCATCCCGCCGACCGCGAACAACGACAGCGGGAAGATCTCGGTCTGGATGCGCGTGCTGGTGGCCATCTGCCGATCGCGCTGCGATCCGACCACGACGGCCGCCTGCGCCACGATGGCACTGCCGCCGACGTCGTCACTGCGTTCGGCGACGAGCAGCAGTGAAACGAAGGCCATCACCACGATGGTGCCCTGCAGGAAGAGTCCGGGCGGGTCGATCGCGATCGCGTTGCTGGCGGTGACGATCCGGGTGCCGTGCAGCGCAACGATATCGCAGGCCGCCGCGACCAGGGCGGCGCCGGTGATGGCCAGCTGGGCCTGGTAACGCAGTTCGCGAGGCACCAGAGCCTCGGCGAGCACGCCGACCAGCGCCGCGCCGAGGACGATCAGGATCGGCAGGACCGCGTTGTAGGCCAGTCCCGGGAAGGCGACCTTGGCGAGCGGGGACGCGGCGGCGCTCAACATCACTTGACTCCCACGGCAACGCCGGCCGCCGGGGCCGGATCGGTCTTACCTACGTCATGCAGCGTCTGGGTGACCGCGGGATTGATGATGTCGAGCACCGGCTTCGGGTACACCCCCAGGAAGATGATCAGGGCGATGAGCGGCCCGACCGCGAACGCCTCGCGCACATTCAGGTCCCGGAACTTGGCGACCTTCTCGCTGACGACGCCGTTCATGGTGCGTTGGTAGATGATCAGCACGTACAACGCGGCCAGGATGATGCCGGTGGTCGCGATGATCGCCAGACCCTTGTGCCGGGTGAAGGTTCCCACCAGGACGAGGAACTCGCTCACGAATGTGCTCAGACCCGGCAGGGCCAGGGCCGAGAGCCCGGCGACGAGGAACACTCCGGCGAACTTCGGCATCACCTTGCCGGCGCCGCCGTAGTCACTGACCAGACGGCTCTTACCGCGCGCGATGAGTAGTCCGACGATCAGGAAGAGCACGCCGGTCGAGAGGCCGTGATTGACCATGTAAAGCACGGCTCCGCTGCCGCCCTGCGTTGTGAACGCGAAGATGCCCAGACCGATGAAGCCGAAGTGGGCGACCGAGGTGTAGGCGACCAGTCGCTTCATGTCGCGCTGGCCGATCGCCAGGAACGCCGCGTAGAGGATGCCGATCACCGACAGGATCAGGATCGTGGGTGCGAAGTACTTCGACGCGTTCGGGAAGAGCGGCAGGCAGTAGCGCAGGAATCCGAAGGTGCCCACCTTGTCGAGCACGCCGACCAACAGCGCCGCCCCGCCGGCCGGAGCTTCCGCTCCCGCGTCCGGCAGCCAGGTGTGGAACGGGACGAGCGGGGCCTTGATCGCGAACGCGATGAAGAAGCCCAGGAAGAGCCACTTCTGAGAGGTGTCGTTCGGAACCTTGCCGATCAGTTCGGTGAACTCGAACGTGCGCGACCCGGTGGTGACGTACAGGCCGATCACCGAGGCCAGCATGAGCAGACCGCCGGCGAGTGAGTACAGGAAGAACTTCATCGCCGCGTACTGGCGGCGCGGACCGCCGAAGCTGCCGATGATGAAGTACATCGGCACCAACATGGCCTCGAAGAACACGTAGAACAGGAACACGTCGGTGGCCGTGAAGACACCGATCATGAAGACCTCGAGCAGCAGGATCAGCCCGAAGAACGCCGGAACGCTGCGCGGGGCGCTATTGGCCTCTTCCGCGTCCGTCACGCTGTCGAAGCTGTTCCAGGAGGCGAGCAGGACGCACGGCACCAGGACGACCGCCATCGCGACCAGCACGAGCGAGATGCCATCGACGCCGAGCGAGAAGTGCACGCCGAACGTCTTGATCCAGACCCATTCGCCGGTGAACTGGAAGCGCGGCGGGTGCGCGGCCGTGCTGAACTCGGCGGCCAGCACGACGGCGTAGACGACGGTGGCCAGTGAGAACGCCAGGGCCACCTGCTTGGCCAGCTTGGCCTGAGTCTTCGGGATCGCAAAGACCGCGATCGCCCCGACCAGGGGGATCAGCAGGAACGCGACGAGCGCGAAGTTGTGCGGCTCGGTCATGAGAACCTCACCGCGAGGAGCACGATCAGCACGGCGACGGAGCCACCGAGCATCGACAATGCGTAGCTGCGCACGAAGCCGGTCTGGCTTCGCCGTAATCGGGCCGACCCGCCGCCGAGGCCGGCGGCAATGCCGTTGACGGCGCCGTCCACACCCCGGTTGTCGAAGAAGACGAGAGCGCTGGTGAGCCACAGGCCCGGCCGCATCAGGACCGCCTCGTTGAAGGCCTCGGTATAGAGCTTGTTGCGGGCCAAGGTGGTGACCGGCGAAACACCGACCGGCGCCGCGGCCGGGACCCGGCGTTGGCCGAAGACCAGGTAGGCGCCGCCGATGCCGAGGGCGACCACCACCAGCGTGAGGATGCTGAGGACGATCGGCGACACAGTGTGCACGCCCTCCTCGCCCGACGGACCGACCGAGGGGGTCAGCCAGTGCTGGACGCCGCCGCCGAAGATCAGCAGGTAGCCGCCGATCAGTGATGCCAGGGCGAGCACCATCACCGGCCACTTCATGATCGCCGGGGCTTCGTGCGGGTGGACGTCGGATTCCCAACGCCGCTCACCGAAGAAGGTCATCATCAGGGCCCGGGTCATGTAGAACGCGGTCAGCCCGGCACCCAGTAGCGCTGCGATGCCGAGTATCCAGCCCGATGTGCCGCCCTTGTCCAACGCCGACTCGATGATCTTGTCCTTGGTCCAGAAGCCGGAGAACGGCGGGCAGCCGATGATCGCCAGGTAGCCGCAGAACCAGGCGATGAACGTGTAGGGCATGACCTTGTACAGACCACCGAATCGGCGCATGTCGATCCGGTCGTTCATCGCGTGCATGATCGACCCGGACGACAGGAACAGTGTCGCCTTGAAGAAGCCGTGGGCCACGAGGTGAATGATCGCGATCGCATAAACGCCCGGGCCGAGACCGACCGCAAGGAACATGTAGCCGATCTGGCTCACCGTCGAATACGCCAGCACTCGCTTGAGATCGTCCTGGGCGCAGCCGCAGATGCAGCCGTACAGCAGGGTGATCGCACCGATGATCGTGACCACGGTGCGCGCAGCCTGCGAGTCGTCGAAGATCGGCGCCGACCGAGCGATCAGATACACGCCGGCGGTGACCATCGTCGCCGCGTGGATCAGGGCCGAGACCGGGGTCGGGCCCTCCATCGCGTCCGGTAGCCAACCCTGCAGTGGGAACTGGCCCGACTTGCCGCAGGCCCCGAGCAGCAGGGTCAGCGCGATGGCCGCGGCTACGCCTTTGCTGGCATTGCCGCCGGCGCCGAAGTGCGCGAAGACGCCGGCGAACGAAGTGGTGCCCAGGTAGGCGAACATCAGCATGATCGCGATGGACAGCCCGACGTCGCCGACCCGGTTGAAGATGAATGCCTTGCGCGCCGCCGTGACGGCCGTGGGACGGTCGGAGTACCACCCGATGAGCAGGAACGACGCGAGACCGACGCCCTCCCAGCCGACATAGAGGACCAAGTAGTTGTTGGCCAGGACCAGCAGCAGCATCGCCGCGATGAAGAGGTTGAAGTAGGCGAAGAAGCGACGCCGATCGCGGTCGTGCGACATGTAGCCGACGGCGTAGATGTGGATCAGCGAACCGACGCCGGTGATGAGCAGCACGAACACCATCGACAACGGATCGATCAGCAGGCCGACGTCGATCTTGAATTGGCCGACCGGGATCCAGCTGAACATGTGGTAATTGATCTCGCGATGGCCGCCGGTACCGCTCTCACCCTTGACCGAGAAGAACAAGATGATCGCGTAGACGAAAAGTGCCACCGGCACGAAGGTGCCGAGCAGGTGCCCCCATTTGTCAGTGCGTCTGCCACCGAGCAGCAGGATGGCAGCCGACAACGCGGGCAGCGCCAGCAGCAACCACGCCGCAGTCTGCACGCCATGCGCGTTCATTGAGCTCCCTATGACCTAGGTCGAGTCGTGTGTCTAGTACTTGAGCAGGTTGGCGTCATCGACCGAAGCCGAGCGCCTCGTGCGGAAGATGGACATGATGATGGCAAGGCCCACCACTACCTCGGCGGCGGCGACCACCATGACGAAGAACGCCATGATCTGGCCGTCCAACGTGCCGTTGATCCGCGAGAAGGTGACGAGCGAGAGGTTCACGGCGTTGAGTTGCAACTCGACGCACATGAAGACCACGATCGCGTTGCGCCGCACCAGCACCCCGACGGCACCGATCGTGAACAGTGCGGCCGACAGCACCAGGTAGTACGACGGGGTCATGAGAGCTCCTCGAAGTTGGCGCCCGGGAGTTCGCGACGGCCCGGGGTCGCGGCCATGACCGAGTCGGCCGAGGCCGATCCGTCGGGCAGGAGCGCCGGCGTGCCGATCGCGTCTCCGCTGCTGAGCACCCCAGGGCCGGGCCACGGCTGTGGGCGGCCGGTGCGAATCCGGGCCCGGGCCACCATCTTCTGGGTGGGCTTGCGCTCGTCCCGCTCGATGTGGGCCAGGATCATCGCGCCGACCGCGGCGACGATCAGCAGGGCCGAGGTCAGCTCGAATGCGAACAGGTATTGGGTGAAGATCACCTGCGCGATCGAGTTGACGTTGTGACCGTTCGAGTTCGGCTGGGCCAGGTTGGTGGGAGCGACCCCGCGGAACGATCGTCCGACGCCGATCGCGATGATCAGAGCGAACGCGATGCCGGCCAACGCGGCGGCCAATCGCTGGCCCCTGAGCGTCTCGACGATCGAGTCGGACGAGTCACGACCGACCAACATCAGCACGAACAAGAACAAGATCATGATGGCGCCGGTGTAGACGATGATCTGGACGAAGCCGATGAACGGCCCCTGCTCGATCATGTAGAACGCGCCCAGACACATCATCGTGGCGGCCAGCGACAGCGCGGAATGCACTGCGTTGCGGAAGACGACCATGCCGATAGCGCCCGCGAGCGAGATCGGTCCGAGGATCCAGAACGCGATCACCTCGCCGAGCGGGAGCTCGCCGCGCATCAGCGGCCCAGCAGCAGAGGTGATCATCCGTGGTGCCTGCCGACCTCAATGGCGATCCCGGTGATCGGGCGCCCGGCGACGTTCGCGGTGCTCTGCGCTTCTCCTTGCTGGAGCGGAGCCTGCGACTCGACGGTGTAGTAGGCCTTCTCGTCGTCACCGAGGCGCATGGCGTGCGGCGGCGCCTCCATGCCGGGCAGCAGCGGGGCCATGAGCTGCTCCTTCGTGTAGATCAGGTCCTGACGGTTATCGAGCGCCAGCTCGTATTCGTTGCTCATCGTCAGCGATCGGGTCGGACACGCCTCGATGCACAGGCCGCAGAAGATGCAGCGCAGATAGTTGATTTGGTAGACCTTGCCGTAGCGCTCGCCGGGCGAGTACCGCTCGGTCTCGGTGTTGTCGCCGCCCTCGACGTAGATCGCATCGGCCGGACAGGCCCACGCGCACAGCTCGCAGCCGACGCACTTCTCGAGCCCGTCCGGATGGCGGTTGAGGACGTGCCGACCGTGATAGCGCGGCGCGGTCGCGTGGATATCGAACGGGTACTGCTGTGTGTAGACCTTCTTGAACATCGTCGCGAAGGTCATCCCGAAGCCCTTGGCGAATCCGCCTAGCGTGGGCGCCGGTTCGAAGTTGTCAGCCATCTTGATCTTCTCCACCGGTCGGTAAATCAAGTGCGGCTCGAGCACGCGTTGCCGCGCCGACCCGAGGCGGCTTCGGAACCACCAGGTTCATCGGCGGCGTCGGGAATGTGGGGCCGAGGCGAGCCTCGTTCTCATCGTCTTCCAGGTCATCCGTTGCGCGATTGCGCTGAATCCCCTCGAGGACCATGCCACCGATCACCATGATCAGAAGCAACGGTGCCCCGAAGGCGAAGAAGAGGTACAAGGTGCCCTTGTGCTCGACGTGGCCGAGGACGTGCAGTGCGGCGACGGCCATCAACCAGATCAGGTTGATCGGGATGAGGACCTTCCAGCCGAGGTGCATGAACTGGTCGTAACGCATCCGGGGCAGCGTGCCGCGCAGCCACACGAAGCCGAAGATGAACAGCACAACCTTGGCCACGAACCAGATGATCGGCCACCAGCCGGTGTTGGCGCCGTGCCACAGCTCGTGGATCGGCCAGGGTGCGTGCCAACCGCCGAGGAAGAGTGTGGTCGCTAGGGCCGACACGGTGACCATGTTGATGTACTCGGCCAGGAAGAACATCGCGAACTTGAACGACGAGTACTCGGTGTGGAACCCACCGACCAGTTCGGACTCGGCCTCGGGCAGGTCGAACGGCGCGCGGTTGGTCTCACCGACGATCGAGATCGAGTAGATGACGAACGAGACGAACAGCGGTGAGGTGATGTACCAACGATGGTCCTGGCCGGCGACGATCTGTGACGTCGACATCGAACCCGAGTAGATGAAGACGGCGGCGATCGAGAGCCCCATCGCGACTTCGTAGGAGATCATCTGCGCGGCCGAGCGCAGGCCGCCGAGCAGCGGGTAGCTGGAACCGGACGCCCAGCCGGAAAGCACGATGCCGTAGACGCCGAGTGAGGAGCAGGCGAAGACGAGCAGGACGCCGACCGGTAGGTCGGTCAGTTGCAGCGGCGTGTGGTGACCGAACAACGAGACGGTCGGGCCGAACGGGATTACCGCGAAGGCGAGGAACGCCGGGATCGCCGACAGGATCGGCGCCAGGAAGTAGACCGGCTTGTCGGCCAGTAGCGGGATGACCTCTTCCTTGAAGGCCAGCTTGACGCCGTCGGCCAGTGATTGCAGCGTGCCCCACGGACCGACCCGGTTGGGGCCGATCCGGTTCTGCATCCGGCCGACGACCTTGCGCTCGAAGACGATCGAGAACAGCGTCATGACGAGTAGGAAGACGAAGACGCCGAGCACCTTGATGAGGTCGATCCAGATCGGCTGGCCGCCGAAGCCAGGAACGACGTCAGAGACCGAGTCGGTTGCGGCCACCAGAGTTGAGCTCATGACTGCTCCCCAGCTCCCCGGGTCAGCGAAACGATGGCGCCGGCGGTGACGCCGAGAGTGGAGCGCACCGCGCAGCCGCGGGCGTTGGCCGGCAGCCAGACGACACCGTCGACGACGTCGGCGATGACGGCCGGCACCTCGATGGCCCCGGCTGCCGTACTGACCCGGATCGGATCGCCGTCAGCGACGCCGGCCGCGGCCGCGGTGACGGCCGAGAGCAGTGCGCGCGCCGGCTTGGCGGTTCCGGCCAGGTTCTCGTCGCCGTCCGACATCCGGCCGGCGTCGAGCAGTTCCGACCAGCTCGCCAGTACGGCACTCGACCCGGCGGGCGCGGTAACCGCGCGCGGGCTGACCGTGGGGCCGCTGACCCGAGCCGATGCCGGAGTCGCCTCGAGGACCAGCCGGGCCAGTTCGCCGCGAGTGGCCGCGACCGTCGAAGTACCGAGGTGGACGTCGAGTTCGGCCGCCAGCGAGTCGAGCACCCGCGCGTCGGAGAGGGCACCGGTGCTGGTGAGGGTCAGATCGAAGGGGCGGCGACGTCCCTCCCAGGTGACGAACTGGCCGGCCTTCTCGGCCGCCGGGGCGACGGGCAGGACGACGTCGGCGCGGTCGGTGACCGCAGCTCGCGCGGATCTCGAGGCTGACGACGAAGCCGACGTTCGTCAGCGCCATCAGGGCCGCGGTCGGATCGGCGAAGTCGCCGGGGTCGACGCCGCCGACGACCAGCGCGCCGAGCCGGGCCGTGCGGGCGGCGGTGAGGATCTCGTCGGCACTGCGGCCGGCGACCGCGGGGACGCTCGCGTCCCACACCCGCTCGACCTCGACCCGGGCCGCGTCATCGGTGACCGGACGGCCGCCGGGCAGCAGGGTCGGCAGCGCGCCGGCATCGATCGCGCCGAGCTCACCGGCCCGGCGCGGGATCCAGGCCAGCCGGGCGCCCGTTTGGTCAGCCAGCTTCGGCCGCCGCGGTGAGCGCGCCGGGCGAGGCAGCCATCCGCTCGCCGACGAGGATTACCGCACCCGGGGCGCCGCAGCGCCTCGATCACGTCGGCGTCCAGCGCACCGAGGACGGATGCCTCGTCGCCCGGAACTGCCGGGACCAGCGTGCCGTCCAACTTGATCAGGCCTTCGGAGGCGAGCGCCGCGACCGACCAGACCTTGGTCGTGCCGGCCCACGTGGACTTGCGCAGCCGCAGGAAGACGATCGGCGACTCTTCTTCGGCCTCGAACCCGACCAGCAGGACGGCCGGCGCGGCCTCGAGCGAGGTGTAGGAGACGTGGTCCGGGGTGACGCCGGCGACACGCGCCCCGAGGAACGCGAGCTCCTCATCCGAGGACGGGACGCGACCGGAAGTCGATGTCGTTGGTGCACAGCGCCACCCGCGCGAACTTGGCGTAGGCGTAGGCGTCCTCTTCGGTGAGGCGACCGCCTGGGAGCACGCCGACACCGCCGCCGTCGCGCGCCTCGCGCAGACCCTCGGCCGCCCGCTCGAGCGCGTCCGGCCAGCTGGCCTCGACCAGGACGCCGTCCTCGTTGCGGATCATCGGGGTCAGCAGCCGGTCGGCCTGGACGCCGTACTGGAACGCCCAGCGACCCTTGTCGCAGTTCCACTCCTCGTTGACCTCGGGGTCGTTGCCCGACAGCCGGCGGGTGACCTTGCCGCGGCGCCAGTCGGCCCGCAGCGAGCATCCCGACGCGCAGTGCTCGCAGGTGGTGTCGGTGCGAGAGCAGGTCGAACGGACGGGCCCGGAAGCGGTAGGACGCGCCGGTGAGGGCGCCGACCGGGCAGATCTGCACGGTGTTGCCGCTGAAGTAGGAGTGGAACGGGGTGTCGGTCGAGGTGCCGATCTGCTGCTGCGGCGCCGCGCTCGAGCAGGTCGATGAACGGGTCGCCGGCGATCTGCTCCGAGAACCGGGTGCAGCGCTGGCAGAGCACGCAGCGCTCGCGGTCGAGCAGCACGTTGGACGAGATCGCGATCGGCTTGGCGAACGTGCGCTTGATGTCGTGGAAGCGCGACTCGGCCCGGCCGTTGCTCATCGCCTGGTTCTGCAGCGGGCACTCGCCGCCCTTGTCGCAGACCGGGCAGTCGAGCGGGTGGTTGATCAGCAGCATTTCCATGATGCCCTGCTGGGCCTTGTCGGCCACCGCTGACGTGAGCTGCGTCTTGATGACCATGCCCGGCATGACCGTCGTGGTGCAGGACGCCGCCGGCTTCGGCATGCCGCGACCGTTGCCCATGTCGGTGACCTCGACCAGGCACTGCCGGCAGGCACCGGCCGGCGCGAGCAGCGGGTGATCGCAGAAGCGCGGGATCTGCGATGCCGAGCTGCTCGGCCGCCCGGATGATCAACGTGCCCTTGGGCACCGAGATCTCGATGCCGTCGATCGTGACGGTGACGAGATCGGTCTCACTGCGGTCATTAGCGCACCTCGTTCGTGCGGAGCATCGCAGCGATGCGAAGCGGCGAGGAGCGCAGCTGAAGTCATCGTCAGTGCGCTCCTGCCAGGACACGGGCGGGACCGAAGGGGCAGCCGTGACCCTCGATGTGGGCGAGGTACTCGTCGCGGAAGTACTTCATCGAACTCTGCACCGGGCTTGCCGCACCGTCACCGAGCGCGCAGAACGCCCGGCCGAGGATGTTGTCGGCCGTGTCGAGCAGGGTGTCGAGGTCTTCGGTGGTGCCGTGCCCGTCCTCGAGCCGTTCGAGGATCTGCGCCATCCAGTAGTTGCCCTCGCGGCACGGCGTGCACTTGCCGCACGACTCGTGCTCGTAGAACTCGATCCACTTCATGGTGGCGCGCACGACGCAGTCGGAGTCATCGAAGATCATCACCGCCGACGTGCCGTTCATCGAGCCGGCCTTGACGACCGAGTCGAAGTCCAGCGGGACGTCGAGGTGCTCGTCGGTGAACATCGGCGTCGACGAGCCGCCGGGCGTCCAGAACTTGAGCGTGTGCCCCTCGCGCATGCCGCCCGCGATCTCGAGCAGTTCGCGCAGCGTGGTGCCCATCGGCGCCTCGTACTGGCCCGGGTTGGTCGACCCGGCCCGACAGCGAATAGATGGACGTGCCGGGCGAGACCTTCCGGGACCGAGCGCCTTGTACCAGTCGGCGCCGCCCAGAATGATGTACGGGACGCGGGCCAGGGTGCCGACGTTGTTGACCACGGTCGGCGCGTCGTAGAGGCCGTTGGTCGCCGGGAACGGCGGCTTGAGCCGCGGCTGGCCGCGCTTGCCCTCGAGCGAATCGAGCAGCGCCGTCTCTTCGCCGCAGATGTAGGCGCCGGCGCCGGCGTGCACGGTGATGTCGCACGTCGACGCCGCTGCCCATGACGTCCGTCGCCGAGGTAGCCCTTGGCGTAGGCCTCGCGCACCGCGCCGGTGACCCGGCGGATCGCGTGCACGGCCTCGCCGCGGATGTAGACGAACGCCTCGCGGGCCCGCACCGCGTAGCAGGCGATGATGATGCCCTCGATCATCGAGTGCGGGTCGTTCATCATGATCGGCAGGTCGCGGCAGGTGCCGGGCTCGCCCTCGTCGGCGTTGATCACGACGTAGTGCGGCTTGGCGACCTCGCCTTCCTTGGCCTGCGGGATGAACTGCCACTTCATGCCGGTCGGGAAGCCGGCGCCGCCGCGTCCGCGCAGGTTGGAGTCCTTGACCATCGCGATGATCTCGTCCGGCGTCATCGCCAGCGCCTTGCGCAGGCCGGCGTAGCCGTCCAGCGCCTCGTAGTTGTCGATCTTCCACGGCTGGTCGGTGCCGAACCGCTTGGTCAGTACCGGAGTCAGCGGCATGTCAGTTCGCCTTCCCGGGCTCGGCGTGCCGGATCGGACTCGGCGGTCTTCAGCGGCGCGTCGTGGGCGCTGGTCGGCTGGGCCGAGGCGCTGGGTGCGGCCTGGCGGCGGTCGCCGCCTCGGTCCGCGGCTTCGCCGGGCGGTCGCGGTCGGCGCGGACCCGGTCGGGCGTCGCCGGTGCGGGATAGGCCGGCGCCGACTCGCCGCGCTCGGCGGCGACCTTGACGCCGATCTCGGTCGGGACGCCGCGAGCCGGAGGCCTCGAGCGCCTCGGGGCGCTCGTCGTAGAAGCCGGCGATCTGACGCTCGATCTGCTTGAACGTGCACAGCGGCGCGCCGCGGCGTCGGCAGCGGCCGCTCGCCCGGCCGCGCAGCGCGTCGACCAGTACGGTGGCCGACTCGACGCTCTGGTTGTCGAAGAACTCGTAGTTCACCGTGACGACCGGCGCGTAGTCGCAGGCGGCCAGGCACTCGGCGTGCTCGAGCGTGATCATGCCGTCCTCGGTCGTCTCGTTCATGCCGACGCCGAGCGACTCCGACAGCGCCGCGTAGATCTCGTCGCCGCCGAGCAGCCCGCACAACGTGTTCGTGCAGACGCTGACCAGGTATTCGCCGGTCGGCTTGCGCTTGTACATCGTGTAGAACGTCGCGACCGCGGCGACCTGGGCCTTGGCCAGGTCGAGCACCTCGGCGCAGAACGCGATGCCGTCGGGGCTGACGTAACCCTGCTCGGACTGGACGAGGTGCAGCATCGGCAGCAGCGCCGAACGGCCCTGGCCGGCGGGGTAGCGGCTCATCAGTTCGAGCGCCGCGGCGCGGACGTCGGCGCCGAACACCGACGGATCGCCGGGACGGTCCAGCTGCAGCAGCGTCGTGCGGGAGTTCGTCGGGCGACCGCTCGGACGATGACTCGGCTGGTCACCGGTCACACCCGCCCATCACCGGGTCGATCGAGGCGACCGAGGCGATCACGTCGGCGATCAGGCCGCCGACCGACAGCGCCGCCGTCGACTGCAGGTTGATGAAGGACGGCTCGCGGAAGTGCACCCGGTAGGGCCGGGTGCCGCCGTCGCTGACGACGTGCGCGCCGAGTTCGCCGCGGGGCGACTCGACCGTCGTGTAGACCTGCCCGGCCGGCACCCGGAAGCCTTCGGTGACGAGCTTGAAGTGATGGATCAGCGACTCCATCGAGGTGTTCATGATCTTCTGGACGTGCGCGAGCGAGTTGCCGAGGCCGTCCGGGCCGAGCGACGAGCTGCGCCGGCCAGGCGATCTTCGGGTCGTCGACCATCGTCGGGCCGGGCTCGAGCCGGTCGAGCACCTGCTCGACGATCCTGATCGATTCGCGCATCTCGGCGACCTTGACCACGAACCGCGACCAGCAGTCGCCGCGGTCATCGGTCGGCACCTCGAAGTCGAACGTCTCATAGCCCAGGTACGGCTCGGTCTTGCGCAGATCCCAGGGCAGGCCGGCGGCGCGCAGGATCGGGCCGGTGACGCCGAGCGCCAGGCAGCCCTCGACGCCGATCCAGCCGACGTCCTTGAGCCGTCGGACCCAGATCGTCTGGCCGCGCAGCAGCTTGTCGACGCCGTCGAGTTCCTTGCGTGAAGTCCTTGCACCAGTGCGCGCATCTTCTCGATCGCGCCCTCGGGCAGGTCCTGCGCGACGCCGCCCGGACGGATGTAGGCGTGGTTCATTCGCAGGCCGGTGATCAGCTCGAAGATGTCGAGCGTCTTCTCGCGCATCCGCATGCCGTTGGTCATCGCGGTCAGGGCGCCGAGTTCGAGGCCGCCGGTGGCCAGCCACACCGTGTGCGACGAGACCCGGTTGATCTCCATCATCATGATGCGGATCAGCTGCGCGCGAGCCGGCGCCTCGATGCCGAGCAGCTTCTCGACGCCCAGGCAGTAGACGGTCTCGTTGAAGAACGGGGCCAGGTAGTCGGCCCGGGTCAGGAAGGTGACGCCCTGGGTCCAGGTGCGGTACTCGGTGTTCTTCTCGATGCCGGTGTGCAGGTAGCCGACGACGACGCGGCAGTCGGTGACCGTCTCGCCCTCGAGTTCGAGCACCAGCCGCAGCACGCCGTGGGTGGACGGGTGCTGCGGACCCATGTTGAGCACGATCCGCTCGTCGCCGATCGGGTCGCCGCCGATGACGGCGTCCCAGTCGCCGCCGGTGACGGTGTAGACGCGACCCTCGGTCGTGTCGCCGGCTCGGGCTGTAGGTCGTCGCTCATCGGTAAGCCCTCCTCTCGTCCGGCGGCGGAATCGTCGCGCCCTTGTACTGCACCGCGATGCCGCCGAGCGGGTAGTCCTTGCGCTGCGGGTGACCGTCCCAGTCATCGGGCATCAGGATGCGGGTCAGGCCCGGGTGGCCGTCGAAGATGATGCCGAACATGTCCCAGGTCTCGCGCTCCTGCCAGTCGGCGGTCGGGTAGATCGCCGTCAGCGACGGGACGTGCGGGTCGTCGATCGACACCGAGACCTCGAGCCGGATGCGCCGGCGGTAGGTCATCGAGGTGAGGTGATAGACGGCGTGCAGCCGGTTCGTCGCTGCCGATGTAGTCGACGCCGGACACGCTCGACAGCAGCTCGAAGCGCAGCGACGGATCGTCGCGCAGCGCCTGGGCGATGCCGGGCAGCTGTGCTCGCGGTCGATGTAGAGGGTCAGCTCGCCGCGGTCGACGACGACCGTGCGGATCGCAGCCGCGGCCGGCGGGTAGGCCGCGATCAGCGCGTCGACGACCTCGTCGAAGTAGCCACCGTAGGGACGCTCGGCCGCGGTCGGCGCGAGCGGCTCGCGGACCAGCCCACCGAAGCCGGACGTGTCGCCGCTGCCCTGGACGCCGAACAGACCGCGCTGCTCGACGCCGAACGACGACTCGAGCGCGCCCACCGGCCGTCGGACTGACCGGCTGGATCTCGGCCGCCGGCTGGTCGGGGCCGGCTCGATCGGGCTGCTCGGCGCGTCATCGGGCGAACTTCTGACTCGACGGGCACCAGCTCGACCTTGGCGTCGGCCAGCTTCGCCGCCCGCTTCGGGCCGAGCGGCTCGTTCATGATCTTGTGGTGCAGCTTGAGGATCGCGTCGATCAGCATCTCGGGCCGCGGCGGGCAGCCGGGCAGGTACATGTCGACCGGCACGACGTGGTCGACGCCCTGCACGATGGCGTAGTTGTTGAACATGCCGCCCGAGCTCGCGCAGACGCCCATCGCGATGACCCACTTGGGCTCGGGCATCTGGTCATAGATCTGGCGCAGCACCGGCGCCATCTTCTGGCTGACCCGGCCGGCGACGATCATCAGGTCGGCCTGGCGGGGCGACGGGCGGAAGACCTCCATGCCGAAGCGGGCCGAGTCGTAGCGCGGGCCGCCGAAGGTCATCATCTCGATGGCGCAGCAGGCCAGGCCGAAGGTGGCCGGCCACAGCGAGGACTTGCGGGTCCAGTTGACGAGCTTCTCGACGCTGGCCAGCAGCACGCCGTCGGGCAGCTTCTGACCCAAGATCCCATGGCTCAGTCCCAGTCCAACCCGCCGCGGCGCCACACGTAGGCGTACGCGACGAACACGGTGACGATGAACAAGATCATCTCGACCAGCCCGAACGTGCCCGAGCTGCGCGTTCGCCACGGCGTACGGGTAGATGAAGATGATCTCGATGTCGAAGACGATGAACAGCATCGCCGTCAGGAAGTACTTGATCGGGAACCGGTTCGGCCCGAGCGGCTGCGGCGTCGGCTCGATGCCGCACTCGTAGAAGTCGAGCTTGGCCCGGTTGAACCGCTTCGGCCCGGTGAACGGCGCGATGGCCACCGAGAAGACGGCGAATCCCGCGGCCAGGGCGAACAGCAACACGATCGGCAGATACGGCGCGAGCACTGCGGGCTTCTCCTTATCTCTCGTCGTGGCTGCGATTAGCAGGTTAGACGGTCGGTGACGGCCCGATAGGCGTAGGCATGCCTAACGCACCGCCGGGGTGATCGGGTCAGCGCGGCGATGATGCGGTCGGAGACGTCGCCGTCATGCGGGTCGCTCAGATTGGCCAGCAATTTCAGGACGAACCGCATCAACCGCGGGTGCGGCAGGCCGTGGCGGGTGCAGGCCCGCATGACCTCGGGGTGCCCGATCAGCTTCACGAAGATCGCCGCCGAGCCGGTAGTAGGCGCCCCACTCCTGCTGCAGCCGGTTCGGGTAGGCGCGAAGGCGAGCTCGCGCTGCGGGCCGGCCGGGCGGGCCAGGCCCTGGATGACGGCCTCGGCCGCGAACTTGCCGCACTCGATCGCGTACGGGATGCCCTCGCCGTTGAACGGATTGACCGAGCCGCCGGTGTCGCCGACCAGGAACAGCCCGCGGCCGTAGTGCGGCCCGCGGTTGAAGCCCATCGGCAGGCCGGCGCCGCGGGTCGGGCAGGTCGCGTTCTCTTCGCGCAGCCCCCACTCCTCGGGCGTCGCGTCGAGCCAGCGGGTGAGCAGCGCGCGGTAGTCGGTCTTCTGGAAGGCGGCGCTGGTGTTGAGCACGCCGAGCCCGACGTTGACCGTGCCGTCGCCCATGCCGAAGATCCAGCCGTAGCCGGGCAGCAGCTTGGCGTCGTCGGCGCCGGGCGGGCCGTCCCACAGTTCGAGCCAGCTCTCGAGGTAGTCGTCGTGGGTGCGCGGGCTGGTGTAGTAGCGGCGGACCGCGACGCCCATCGGCCGCTTCTCGTTGCGGTGCAGGCCGAGGTGCTGGGCGAGCTTGCCCGACACGCCGTCGGCCGAGAGGACGACCGGGGCCCGATAGGTGACCGGCCGCTTGTCGGGCCCGTGCGTCGCGCTGACGCCGACCACGCGCCCGGCGACGTCGAGGATCGGCTCGCTCACGGTGGTCTGCTGATGCAGCACCGCGCCGGCCTTGACGGCCTGGGTCGGCGATCAGCGCGTCGAGGTCGGCGCGCGGGCGCACCAGTCCGTAGTTCGGGAAGCTGGCGAGTTCGGGCCAGTCGAGTTCCAGGCGCAGGCCGCCGCCGATGACCCGCAGGCCCTTGTTGTGCAGCCAGCCGGCGTCCTCGCTGACGTCGATGCCCAGATCGACCAGCGCCCGGGTGCCCCGGGGCGTGAGCCCGTCGCCGCACACCTTCTCGCGCGGGAAGCTCGACTTCTCGATCAGCGCGACCGACAAGGCCGGCGGTGGCCAGCCAGTACGCGGCGCTGCTGCCGGCCGGCCCGGCGCCGACGACGATCGCGTCCACGTCGTAGCGCGCCGCGTCGACCGGGCCGGCCACCTGGAGGTGCGCTCAGCCGCCTTGCCTCCGTTCGCGACGGCGCCCCGATCAGTGTGAACGCGTTTGTGAATGCGTTCACGAGGTGCTCAGTTGAGTGTATTCCTCAGCTCGGAGCCCCGATGAACAGCCGGGTATACCGTCGAACCGTGCCTGGCGGCGAGCGCGACTGACCGCGATGCGCACCTGGCCGACGTCGACCCGGCCACGCTGTACCGGATCCTGGCGCTGCGGGTCGACGTCTTCGTCGTCGAGCAGCCCTGCGCCTACCGCGAATTGGACGGGCGCGAGCTCGAGCCGCAGGCCCGGTTGATCTGGGCCGAGGCCGACGACGGCACGTGCTCGCGACGCTGCGCCTGCTGGTCGACTCGGCGCCGATGGATCAGCGGGGGCAGTGCGGATCGGACGGGTCGCGACCACCCCCGCCGCGCGATCGAGCGGCATCGCGACCGTACTGATGAACCGCGCTCGGCGCCGCCGACGCGACCGATCCGGGTCGCGACGTGGTGCTCGACGCACAGGTCCGACTCGCCGCCTGGTACGCGCGGTTCGGCTTCGTCGGTGACGGCGCCGGACTATCGACGAGGACGGCATCGAGCACCGGCCGATGCGCCGTCAGCCGGCCGGTCCGATCCGCCGATTAGCTGGTCGTTCGACCGTAGGCGGATGCAGCGTACGCACCGTATCGGACTATAGACGGATCGTTTAGTCTTTGCCGAGTATTTGCCCGGATATTCGCAGGATGTGATCTCACGAACAGGACACGCTTGTAGCTTGCGTGAATATATTTTCCTCGTTAATGTTTTGTTTGCTGGAAGGCCTGGCGACCATCTCGGGGGAGCCGTCGCCAGGCCCTAAAGCTCCTGCACCTCCCGCAGAGCGTCGTCCGCGGCCCGCACCCTCCCGTGAGCCGCGGGCGGCCTGCGAGGTCTGGCTCCGCTCCTCGCTCGCTGCGCATCGCTGCGAGGCTCCGCGCGAGCGATTCAGCTCCGCTCCTGCCAGCTCCGCTCCTCGCCGCTGCATCGCTGCGAGGCCGGCTCGTCCGTTCGCCCTACGTCTTACGGGTCGAGGGTGATCCGGACCGCGTTGAACTGAGCGGCCGTCGCCGCCAGTACGCGTAGCCGCGGATCCGGCACGGCCAGGAACGGATCGCATCGCCGCGCCGCGACCCCGGCCAGGCGGACATCGGCCAGCACCGCCTCGACCGCGGTTCGGTCACCACCACAGACGAGCGCGTCCAGGCGGTCCGCGTAGGGCAGCAGCACCCGCGCTGCGGCGTCGGCCGCCGACGCGAACGAGGCGCGAGCCTGATTCTCCCGGCGCCGCGCGAAGCGCTGTTGCGACCAGCCGCCCGCCTTCGTCGTGCCCTGGACGTAGCCCGAGCCGACCTTCGATGCGATCAGGGCGTCCGCCTCGAACACCCCCGCGGCGTACCCGCCGCGGCGCACCAGCAGCACGCCGACCAACCGGGACGGGTCGCGTGGGCGATCAGGGCCGCCCGAGGATCGAACGGCTCGTCCGCCCGGCCCCGCGCCGGTGGATAACGGCGGGAAGGGCACCGTAGCCGGGCCTGGGCGCCGTCGGCGCCGGTCAGCCCCACCTCGGTCGGAGTCGCGGTCACGGTGACCGGGCCGTGTTTCTCAGCGAAACCGTCCAGCCAGCGGGCCAGCCGCCCCGCCCCGACCATTACGACCCGCGGACTCATTGCTACAGCTGACCACGGATAGCGATGGGCAACGGCGCCGAGGCGCCGACGAGCGTCCATTTTTTGAGCTCACCGGCGATAACGCTTTAATCCGCCGGCTGACAGTCGATCTGATGACCAGCAGCTGACGTATTCGGGCTCGGCCGGCTACGTCACGCACAGCTGTCCACCACCTGGTGCGGGGGCGCCCTAGGGAGCTTTAGCTTGTCATCGCTCTACCGATCCGTCCGTCCATTGTCGTTGGTCGTAGTCCTGCTGACCGTCGCCGGATTCCTCGTCGCCCAACCGGCCCAGCCCAGCGGCGCGTCCGTCGCGGCGTCCGACCAACCGGTGGCCCAGCAGTCGCAGCTGTCCGCGCGGGCGGCCGCTTTCTCGATCCGCGAGGCGGTCGCCGACCCGACAACGTCGGTCGTCGCCTCGGCCGGCTTCACCCCGGTCGCGGCGATGCCGCCCCGGGCCGAGCACGCCGAACCCGCCGCGCCGGTCTCCACCCCGACGCCCGCGGCGTCGAGCGCCCCGGCCAGTTCCAACACCGGCCAACGCGCGGCCGCCAATAGCGACACCCCGACCGGGTACGGCTGCGCGGCCGCGCTGTCCTACCTGGCCGCACATGCGGCTCCTGGGTTCACCTTCAAGTGCCCCGGGTACGCCGATGGCAACCAGGCGATGACCTGCGTGAACCACGCGCCGAGTGCCCGGGCCAGCGGATCATCGCAATCGCGGTGCCCTGCGCCGCGGCGTACATGAACGAGGCGCACAACTCCTATGTGCTGATCGGGCAAGCCAGCGGTATCGACCCCTACGGCTACTGCCACTGACGAACGGCCCGGCACCAGCCCTACTCGCCGACGACTTATTCGCCGACGACCGACGACAACCAGTTCAGCAAGGTCGGCCTCGGCCAACCAGGCCTCGCCGTACGCCGCCTCGGCGGCGTCCTCGAGCGCCTCGAGCAACTCCTCGGCGTCGAGGTAGCGCTCGGTGGGGTCTCGGGCCATCGCCTTGTCGAGCATCGGCAGCAGGGTCGCAGCGATATCTTCGCGCAGCAGCAGGGCGAGCAACGCGCCGACCGAGTAGACATCGGAGCGAACGCTCAGGCCGAGTCCACTGACTGCCTCGGGACTCAGCAGCATCGACACCGGCTCGGACCCCAATGCGACGATCGGCGCCGGCAGGCCGAAGTCGGTCAGGCGCGCAATGCCCTTGGCGTCCAGCAACACCGTCGAGGGATTGATATCGCCGTGCATCGCCCGGCTGTTGTGGACGTACGCCAGACCCTTCAGCACCCCGCGCACGATGCCTAGGGCCTGCTGCGGGGTGGGCCAGGCGACGAGCAGCACCGTCTCGAGGGTGACGCCGTCGGCCGTCTCGTCGATCAGCCAGACCTGACCGTCGGCCTCGATCTTGTCGAGCAGCCCGACGATGTTCGGATGCGACAGTCCGGCCAGTACGCGCAGGGCCGATCTGCGGCGCCTCGAACGTCGTGAGCGGGCTGGTGCCGACGGTGCCGACTTGGCGCAGCTGCACCTCGCGACCGAGCATCGTGTCCCGACCCCGCCAGCGCTGCGCGGATTTTGATTCGGCAATACGACTGAGAAGCTCGTACGAGCCGACATTCGTCACCAGTGTTCCCCCCTAACGACGCTCACATTAGGGCCAGGCATCTCTCGTTTCGTGCTACGAGCGGAACGACACGAACTGATTACCGAGCGTAATCAAGTAGGTCGACGGCACCCTCGCGGGCTCCAGCTCGCAGCGTTCAGCTCGCGTCGATGGCGGCGGCCAGCGCGAGCAGCCGAGCCTCGGAAAGCCCCACCCCGGCCAGCTGAACGCCGGTCGGCAGTTCGCCGGTCGCTCGCCGCACCCGGGACGGAGATCGACGGGCAACCGATGAGGTTGAAGGGCGAGCACAACGACAGCAACAGGGCTCGGACATCGGTGTCACCGTCGAGGAACAGCTCGCCGATCCTGGTGGCCCGGATCGGCGTCGTCGGCACCAGAACCGCGTCGACGCCGACCAGGGCGGCCGCGATGTCGGTGCGGATCTGCTCGCGTCGGCGGCGGGCGTCGATGTACTCGCGCGCCGACGCCGCTCCCCCGGCCCGGATCCGCTCGAGGGTGGCCGGCTGATATCCCTCGGGTTGCTGCGCCGCCCAGTCCGCGTGGGTGGCCCATGCCTCGGCACCGCCGATGCGCCGGTAGATGCCCGGGAACTCCTCGACACCGGGCATGGTCACCTCGACCACGCGATGGCCGAGTTCACGCAGGCGCACGGCCGCCGCGTCCACGGCAGCGGCGATCGCCTCGTCGCGCGGTGACCAATAGGCCTCGGTGGGACGGCCGATGGTCAACGGAGCGGCGTCCGTAGGCGACCCGGCGGACGCGACCGTCCCCGTCAATGCATGCCAGGCCAGCGCGACGGACTCGACGTCCGTGGCGAACAGGCCGATGTGGTCGAGTGATTCCGACAGCGGAAAGGCGCCCTGCACCGACAGCGAGCCGAAGGCCGGCTTGAGTCCGACGACCCCACAGAGCGACGCCGGGATCCGCACCGAGCCTCCGGTGTCGGTGCCCACCGTGAGCGGGAACAGTCCACCGGCGACGGCCGCGGCCGACCCGGATGACGATCCGCCGGTGATCCGGGATTCGTCGCGCGGGTTGCGACAAGGGCCCTCGACGGCGATGTCGCCGGTAGGTCCGTACGCGAACTCGTGGGTGTGCAACTTGGCGACGATCACCGCCCCCGCCGCCCGCAGTGACGCCACTATCGCGGCATCGTCCGTGGCCGGCTCGCGGTCGGTGAACAGCGCCGATCCGCACCGCGTCCGCACGCCGGCGACGTCGATGATGTCCTTGATGCCGACGGCAACGCCGTGCAACGGGCCGCGGTAGACGCCGCGCGCAAGCTCGTCGGTGAGCGCCCGGGCGTCACTCCGGGCGCGCTCGGCGTCGACATAGATGATCGCGTTGTAGGGATTGTCGGCCAACCGGGCGAGGACGTCGGCAACGTGGTCGGTCGGGGACAATTCACCGGATCGGATCTGCCTCGACACCTCGACTAGGCGCATGGCCGGACCGTATCAGCCTCGGCGTCGGGCCCTAGACTTCGCCGAGTGACGATCGAGACCCGCCGATTGGGACGCACGGGCGCTGACGTGACGATCCTCGGCTACGGGGCGGCGGCGTTGCGGCACGTGAATGCAGAGGAGGGCGGTCGGGTGCTCAACGAGGTGCTCGACAGCGGCATCAACCTGATCGATACCTCGATCGACTACGGCCAGAGCGAGGAAGTGATCGGCCGTTTCGTCGGATCGCGCCGCGACGAGTATTTCCTGGCCGCCAAGTGCGGCTGCCAGCCGGGGATGCCCGATGGCACTCCGCACGACTTCAGCCCGGCCAATATCCGCGCCGGCGTCGAGCAGAGCTTACGCAAACTCTCGACCGACCGGGTCGACCTGCTGCAGCTGCACGCGTCGCCGAGCCCAGCGACCATGGCGGCCAACGACACCGTCGCCACGATGCTGGCGCTGCGCGACGAGGGCAAGGTTCGCTTCATCGGCATGTCCGGGACGCTGCCGAACCTCGCCGATCAGATCGAGATGGGCGTCTTCGACGTCTTCCAGATCCCGTACTCGGCCGTTCAGCGCGAGCACGAGGACATGATCACCGCCGCCGCGGCCAGCGGGCGCGGGCACGATCATCCGCGGTGGTGCCGCCCGGGGCGCGCCGGCCGCCGACAAGCAGTGGCAGGAGGGCCCGATCGGGATGGCGGCGGGACTCGCACAGCAGCGTTGGGCGAATGCGCGGATCGAGGAGATCCTGGACGGGATGACCCCGATCGAGTTCGTGCTCAGGTTCACCTTGAGCCACCCGGATCTGTCCAGCACGATCGTCGGCACGTCGAACGTCGAGCACCTGCGGGTCAACCTGGCCAACGCCGCCAAGGGCGTGCTGCCGGGCGACCTCTACGCCGAGGCCAAGCGGCGCCTGAGCGTCACCGAGTCCTAGGCGGATCGCCGCGATGGGTGAGGACATCGACGACGCGACCTTCGCGCGGGCCGATCGGCAACGGTTTCGACAGAAGCTGACGATCGAGCTCGAGGTCTTCGCGCGCATGCTGGGCGAGTCCCGCTTCGACTTCGAGCATCCAATGACCGGCCTCGAGGTCGAACTCAATCTGGTCGGCCGCGACCACAATCCGGCGATGCGCAACGCCGACGTGCTCGAACGCGATCGCCAACGACGACTTCCAGACCGAACTCGGCCAGTTCAACATCGAGATAAATGTGCCGCCGCGCGGCCTCGCCGGCTCGTCCCTCGACCAGCTTGAGGTCGAGCTGCGCGCGAGCCTCAACGACGCCGCCGCGCGGTCGCAGACGACCGGCGCCAACATCGTTATGATCGGCCTGCTGCCGACCCTGACCGCCGACGATGTGACCAGCGAATCGCTGAGCGCCAATCCGCGCTACCGGCTGCTCAACGAGCAGGTCTTCGCCGCCCGCGGCGAGGACCTGCACATCGCCATCGACGGCCCCGAACGCCTCGATATCTACGCTGACACGATTGCCCCCGAGGCGGCCTGCACCAGCGCGCAGTTCCACCTGCAGGTGAGCCCGCAGGACTACGCGGCCACCTGGAATGCAGCTCAGTGTGTCGCCGGCGTGCAGCTGGCCCTCGGCGCGAACTCACCCTTCCTGTTCGGCCGCGAGCTGTGGCGCGAGACCCGGGTGGCGCTTTTTCAGCAGGCCACCGATACCCGACCGGTCGAGCTCAAGGAGCAGGGCGTGCGTCCTCGGGTGTGGTTCGGCGAGCGATGGATCACCTCGGTATTCGATCAGTTCGAAGAGAACCTTCGCTATTTTCCCGCGTTGTTACCGGTCTGCGATGACGAGGATCCGATGGCGATGCTCGACGGTGGCAACATTCCGTCGCTGAGCGAACTACGAATGCACAACGGCACCATTTATCGCTGGAATCGGCCGGTGTACGACGTCGCTCGCGGGCGGCCTCATCTACGGGTCGAGAACCGGGTGCTCCCGGCCGGCCCCACCGTCGTCGACATGCTCGCGAACGGAGCGTTCTACTACGGGCTGGTGCGCGCACTGACCGAGCAGGACCGTCCGCTGTGGTCGCAGATGTCGTTCGCGGCCGCTGCCGACAACTTCGAGGCCGGCGCCCGCTTGGGTATCGATGCCGCGCTGTACTGGCCTGGCGTCGGCGAGGTGCCGGCGGCGGAACTCGTGCTGCGCCAACTGCTGCCGCTCGCGCAAGTCGGGACTCGCCCGCTGGGGCGTCGACCGCGCGACCAGCGACCGGCTGCTCGCGGTCATCGAAGGACGGTGCCTGCGGCGACAGAACGGCGCCGAATGGCAGTCGCGGGTCGTGCACCGGATCGAGGCGACAACAAGCGACCCGCGACCGGCCGGCCGCACTACGCGAGATGTTGCGTCGCTACGTCGATTTGATGCATAGCAATGAGCCCGTCCACTCGTGGTCCGTCTAGGTGGCTGTCTAGGCTGGGCCGATGATCGAAACTGCCGCGTTCGGACGGACCGGGCACCAGAGCACTCGAGTGATCTTCGGCGCCGCCGGCCTAGGCCGAGTGAGCCAGGATGAAGCCGACGCCGTTCTGGCCCTGCTGCTCGAGCAGGGAATTAACCACCTCGATACCGCGGCCGGGTACGGCGAGGCCGAGCTGCGAATGGCGCCGTGGATGCCCGAGCATCGGCAGCGCTTCTTCGTCGCGACCAAGACGAGCGAGCGCACCGGCGGTGCGGCCCGTGCGAGCCTGGAGCGATCGCTCGCCCGGCTGCAGATCGACAAACTGGACTCGATCCAGCTGCACAACCTGGTCGAGGAGGACGAATGGGAGACCGCGTTCGCCCCGGGCGGCGCGGTCGAGGCGATGCGGGCTGCCCGCGATGAGGGCCTGGTCGACCACATCGGCGTCACCGGTCACGGCCTGCGGATCCCGGCCATGCACCGGCGCAGCCTCGAGCGATTCGACTTCGACTCGGTCCTGTTTCCCTACAACGCGCCGCTGCTGGCCGACCCGCAGTACCGCTCCGACGTCGAGGCCCTGATCGAGATCTGCGTCGACCGACAGATTGCGATCCAGACGATCAAATCCACCGCGCGCCGACGCTGGGATACCGAACCGGCACCGGACGAGCGGCGCCTGTCCTGGTATGAACCGCTCAACGAGGTCGGCCCGATCGAACGGGCTGTCGGCTACGTACTATCGCGCCCAGAGCTCTTCCTGCTCACCTCGTCGGACTGGCGCAACCTGTCGGCGATTCTGGCCGCCGCCGAGCAGCCGCTGCATCCGTCGACGGATGAGGTCCTCGCCGATCAGCAGGCGCACGGCACCCGCTCCATCTTCACCGCAGAGTTCGAACGGATATAGCGCTTTGGCTTACCCGTCGATGTTTAGCTTCGGTCAAGTTCGGGTACCGGTGAACCGTGCGGCCCAACATCCAATGCGACGACCTGTCAGCGGGGCGAACGGCCTGCCAGCTACAGGTCGGGCACGAGGCGCCGCACGCGGCCCTGGTCCGAGCGGACGAGCATCGGGTGTTGCGCCGTTGGCGCACCGGACAGCGAGCGTGGGACACCGACTTCTCGAGCGCCGACGCGGCTGGATTGCCATGGGCGCCGGGCTGTCCCACCCTCCCCCCGCCCAGCGCACGGGCCGGTCTTCGGGTCGTGGGGCCAGTCGCCCAGGAGCGGCGCGCCGGGCGACGCGTCGCCTCGTAATCGTCAGCAAATCGTGAACAACGTAGGTGCGCGGACCCGGCTTGTCGTCATGCTGACGCTGGGTCTGGTCGCGGCCGTACTGACCGGCACCTTGGGGAGTTGGACCTACGCCGGCATCGCGGGCTGGGATGCGGCCGCGCTGACATTCAGCGTATGGGTGTGGGTGGTGACCGCCCCGATGAACGCCACTGCCACCAAGAGTCATGCCACCCGCGAGAATCCTGGCCGCACCGTCAGCGACATCATTGTGTTGGTCGCGGCGATCGCCAGCCTGGCCGCCGTCGGCGGCGTTCTGATCCAGGCCTCCTCGGCGAAGGGGGCGACCCAAGGACTGCTGGCCGGCCTCGGCGTCGCCAGTGTCGCGCTGTCGTGGTTCGCGGTGCATACCGTATTCATGCTCCGCTATGCGCTGTTGTATTACACCGGCGCCGACGGCGGGATCAGCTTCAACCAGAAGGATCAGGCGCCGCGCTACCTCGACTTCGCCTACCTGGCGTTCACGATCGGCATGACCTTCCAGGTGTCTGACACCGACATCCAGCGCTCGACGATCCGGGCCACGGCATTGCGCCACGCGCTGCTGGCGTATCTGCTCGGCGCCGTAGTCCTGGCCAGCTCGATCAACCTCGTCGTCAGCCTGGGCAGCTGACCGGTTCGCCCGCGATCGGTTCTCGGCTCCGCCCGGAGTCGGGTCGTAGGCCCTCAGCTTCGATAGGATGATGTGTGTTCGATCTGGCCGTCATCGGCACCGTCTTCGGCTTGATCTTTGTCGCCGAGCTGCCCGACAAGACCGCCGTCGCCAGCCTCGTGCTGGCCGCCAAGTACCCGGCTCGATGGGTGTTCAGCGGGGTCGCAGCCGCATTCGCGGTCCATGTCGTCATCGCCGTCGCGGCGGGCGCGCTGATCGGGCTGCTGCCCCACCGCCCGCTCGAGGCCATCGTCGGGGTGCTGTTCCTGGTCGGCGCCGTGCTGCTGTGGCGAGAGGGGAACGAGGACGAGGACGACGAAGGCCAGGACCGGCGGCCTGATCCCGGACGAGGCTGGATTCCTTCGGATCGCCGCCACCTCGTTCACGGTCATCTTCGTGGCCGAGTTCGGCGACCTCACCCAGATCCTCTGCGCCAATCTGGCTGCCCGCTATCACTCCCCTCTGTCGGTCGGCATCGGCGCGGTACTGGGTCTGTGGGCCGTCGGCCTGCTGGCCATCCTGGGCGGCAAGACGCTCCTTCGGCTCATCCCGATCACCGCGATCGTCCGCATCGCCGCGGTCATCATGCTGGGCCTGGCGGCGTACAGCCTCTACAACGCGGTCCGCGGCTAGCTTTGTCCGACTAGCGGTTCAGGCCGATGTCGCGGGCGGACAGGCCGGCCGGCAGCTGGTCGTAGATCGTCACGAACCCGATCGTGGTCGCGCGGTAGGTGACGTGATGGTTGCGCAGCGCGCTGGCGATCGGATCCGACTCGCCATCGAGCGGGCTGCTCACGAACACCGACGGCCGATGCGCGGCGACCGCGACCTGACTGGCCGCGAATCGGTGCGACCCCACCGCCACCGCGACCGTCACCCGCCCGTCGGCGTAGTACTGCAGCGGCATCGCGGTCCAGTAGTCCGCCCAGACGTACTGCTCGCCCTCGGCCTCCAGGTGCCGGCCGACCTCGGCAAAGACCCGCGACTGCTCGGCCACGCGACGGATTGGTCGCCGGCCCCCACACTCCCCGCAGGCTCAGCGCGGCCGACACCGCGACGATCAGCGAACCGGCTATGAACGACCAGTGAGCCGACCGCCGGGCGGCCAGCGAACCGATCGCGATCGCGAACAGCGGATAGGTGGTGTAGAGGTAGCGCGGCGTGCCGGTGTACCAAGTACTGGTCGATGCCGCGTAGGCGATGACGACCACGAACGGCACCGCCAGCAGTACGTCGCCCGGCCGTCACCCCGTGCGCCACGGAATCGGATGAGGTTCAGTAGCCCGCGACGGCGCCGCCAGATGGCGGACGCGTACCAGACCAGCAGCGCGACGAGCAGTGCGAACTGCACGAAGACGGGCACGTCGCCGCGCGCATGTGGATAGGCGACCCCGATGTATTCGCGCAGCACCGGGTCGACGAGGTTCCCGAGTCGTTGCGGCACCGTAGTGTGCCGAATCTGATCCGGCGGGAGGGGCAGGCGGCGATTGACGGCAAGCCACCACCACAGCGGCAGCCCGCCGACGACGAGGCCGCCGACCGATCCGAGAAGTACCCGCAGGCTTCGGCCGGCCACCGGGGCGAGCCAGATCGCGACGGGCACCAGGAAATAGACCGTGGCGACGGTCGTCCACAACGCCAGGCCCCAGGCCACGCCGGCGGCAATGGACCACCCCCAGTCGCGTCGGGACCCGTCCAATCGCAGCGTGCAATAGATCGCCACCATCGGCAGCAGCTGGCCGACCACGTAGAAGCCGAGCGAGGTCGCCGAACCGATCACGTTGAACCACGGGGAGACGGCGTAAACGAACGCCGCCAGAATCGCCTGCGCGCTGCTCGACAGCAGGCGGCGCCCGATCAGGTACGCGACTACGCACGTCCCCATGCTGAATACGACCAGCACCAGGCGCAGCGTGAACGGGTTCTGGGGCAGCCGCAGGATCAGGTAGACCCCGGCCTGCAGATAGGCCTCGAAGGTGCCGCCGTAATGCTGGCCGGGGAAGAAGACGTAGGTCTGGCCGTGCAGGATGTTGCGCACCATGATGCCGGTCGTCGCCTCGTCCGCGTTGAATTCAGCGCGCGAACTGACCAGGTAACCGATCCGGGCCAGCGCGCAGACGATCACGGCGAGCGCGACCAGCGTCAGCTCGCGTCGCGACCGCAACTCCGGCCGTTCGTTCATGGCTACTAGTGGAACAGTGCGTCCGCCATGGCCGTGAACGCAGGCATCGGATCGGCCCCGGCTTCGGTGTAGACCATGACCGGCACGTGGTCGGCTCCGGCGTCGAGGTGGGCGTGCAGCTGGGCAGCGATCATGGCCGGTTCGCCGTGCGCAAAAACCGCGTCGAGCAGCCGGTCGCTGCCCGATCCGAGGAGTTCATCGTCACTGAAGCCGTTGGCCTGCAGGCTGTTGGTGTAGTTGACGCGTTCGAGGTACGGGGCAATGGACGGACGCGCCAAGGCTCGGGCCACCTCGGCATCGGACTCGACGATGACATTGTGCGTGGTGGCCAGAAGCTTGTCTGGGCCTAGGATCTGGCGGGCGTGCCGGGTGTGTTCGGGGGTGACCAGGTAGGGGTTGGCGCCGATCGACCGATCGCGGGCCAGAGCCATCACCTTGTCGCCCAGCGCAGCAAGTAAACGGCGATCGACCGGTACGTCGGCGGCGTCGAGTTGGTCGAGGTAAGTCACCAGCGCCGAGTACGGCCGGGTGTAGTCGCTGATCGCTTCGGGATGGCCGACGCCGATGCCGAGCAGGAACCGACCCGGGTAACGAGCCTCGATGCGGTGAAAGGAAGCAGCGACCGTCTGCGGTTCGTCCTTCCAGATATTGACGATGCCGGTAACGACGGTGACCGTCTTCGTCGCCGCCAGGATGGCCTCGATCGACGCGAGGTCGCCGTCGGGGGAACCGGCGACCCAGATCGCGCCGTAACCGAGGTCCTCCAGCGCGGCGCCCATCGCTGCGGTGAGCAGGTTCCACCGTCGGGCCGCGCCGAACCTGCCGAGTTCCTCGAACATGTCGCCTAGCCTCCCATGGCTTGCGACTGCGCCAGCGAGCGAGTCGGCCGGGCGACTGGCGTAGTCAAGCCGTCACGCTGACGAAATTTGCACGAAATAGGACGTCCGTTCAATCAAAGTCCAGTCAGTATGTAAGGCGGACTTCCACATGCAGCGACCTCGACGTCAACCCGTCCATGCATTGCATCTCGGCGGCACCGACCGGCGACGCGACGAGGCCCGCCGACTTCGTGATGTGCTCAACAGCGGCCTCGAACAGGGTCAACTGCTCTCTGATCGACTGCCCGATGAGCTCGAGGTGGCCAAAACGCACGGTGCATCGCGCAACGCGATCCGCGAGGCCTTCGGGCTGCTGGTCAGCGAGGGGCGGGTCGAGCGCCAAGTCGGCTCCGGCAGCTTCAGCCGAACCGTACCGGTGCGCTACCCGTTCGACCGGATCGTCGAAGGTTCGACCATCGAGGACGAGCGGCGGCCGCTGAGATCACAACGGTTGCTGGGCTTCCGCATCCTCGAGTCCATCCCGGCCGGGCTGCAGTCGACGCTCGGGCTGCCGGAATCGTGCCACCGGCTAGCAGTGTTCGAACGGCTCACGGCGATGGCCGGGGTGCCCAGTGACCTACGAACCTTCCTACTGCCGCTGCCGGACACCCTGCTGGTCGACACCAACGCGTGCGTCGCCGATGTGTATCTGTACATGGAACAGTCGCTGGGCATCACGATCCACAGTGGCTCGCGGGCGGTGTCGGCGATCGCAGCCGACGCCAGCAGTGCGGCCCTTCTCGAGGTGGCCGAAGGCAGTCCGGTGCTGTTCATGGAGTCGCGGTTGTTCAATCCCGCCGGCGACATCGTGCTCATTACCTACGGTCGGCACAGCAAGGATTCGCTGACCGTTACGTTCCGGGCCGAGCGTCCGTCCCAGCACCGCCGAGCGGCGGGCGAGTAGTTCACTCGCCCGCCGCTGCGGTTGTCGTGCTGGTCGTTCACTTCGAGACTTACTTGGCGGTCGCGGTAACACTCGCCGCGGCTTGCGCAGTCACCGACGCCGGCAACTTGATGCTCTTGTCGATGAATTGGTTGGTGTAGAGATCGGTCGCCTTGAGCCCGTCCGCCGGCTTGATGTTTTGCGTGGCCAGCAGTGGCGTGAACAGGGTCAGGAAGTCCGACACCCGGGTCGGGTCGATACTTCCGAAGGTGCCGTCCGGGCTGTTCGCCACGACACCGGTCGAGACGATGGCGCTTGCGGCCCAGGTGGCCTGACCAGCGGTGTAGGTCCAGCCGTCGTTGTACTTGCTGGCCAGTTGGACGATCAGCGCGTTGGCCGTCGCCGGGTTCTGCACGTAGTCGACTCCGGCCTGCTGCATCATCGGGATCAGCTTGGCGAAGCAGCTCGCGTACTTGGTGACGTTCGCGGCCGTGGTCGCGATCTCGTTGGCGTACGGGTCATAGCCGTAGTCGGAAACCTTCTGGAACTTGACCGGCTTGGCCCATTGCGTGATCGCGTTCTCGTACAGCCACGGCTCGGCGTCGGCGTAACCCTGCTGGGCCGAGTCGCCGTTGGCAGCCACGAACAGCGCGGGTGCGCCCTTATAGGACTTGTTGAGCTCGCTGGCCTTGATCACGCCCTTGCCGATCAGGTAGTTCCACGGGTAGAGACCCGAGTTCGACACGATGATCGGGTTGCCGGCCTTGCCGATGTCCGAGATCGTGGTCCATGGCTTGCTGGCGTCCCACATGATGCCGAGCGCGTTGTGCAGCTGCGGCGCGAAGAGATCCACCAATGGCGTCTTGGCCGAGTTGCTGATGTTCGTGTCGAGCGAGTCGTCGGTCAACATGATGCTGTCGTCCTGGGCCATGAGCGCGCCACCACCCTGGTACGCCTTGACCGCGCCACCGACCCGCAGCTTGATCTTGACCCCGGTGTCCTGGCCGTGCGACATCAGTTCTGACGTATAGACCTTATTGTTCGAGTCGATGTCACCACCCGGCGCGGCCAATTCATAGAGCTCGTAATCGTTGCCGACCGCCGGATCCCAGCCGGTCTGGATGTCGATGGTGGCCGGGCAGACACCCGCGAGCGAGACGCTCGACGCGGAGGACGATCCCGAGCTTGAGGCAACTGCGCTCGTCGATCCGGACGCACTCGACTTCGACGACGAGCAGGCGGTGAGCGCCAGGGCGGTGATGGTGACGGCGGCTCCGAGCAAAACGCTCGGTTTGCGCAGACGAGACGAACTGGACGGTCTGATTGTCACGGCGGTCCTTATCTTGATGGTGGAGTGAGTGAGATCGCCCGTTCAGCGCTGATCGGGTTTTAGAGCCGATTCGTGCCACGCACCGATGACCCAGTGCGAGATGGCTCCGACGATGAGAAAGACGGAGATGCCGAGCAGCACGCAGAGGATCACTGCCGTGAATAGCTGTTCGGACTGAAGCTGCGAGCTGTAGACGTTGATCAGCGCGCCGATGCCGGGCTGGCCCTGCAGGAAGAAGAAGTCACCGACGATGGCGCCGATCACGGACAGTCCGGCGGATGTGCGCAGCCCGGTGAAGAAGGCCGGCAACGCCGCGGGGATGAGCAGCTTGCGCAGCCGCACCCCGGGCGAGACCTTCTGCAGCGTGAAGAGGTCGTGCAGGCCCCGATCCACCGACTGCAGCCCGAATAGCACCGTCGTCACGATCGGGAAGACCGAGATCATGACGCAGATGAGGACGCGGCTGTTGAAGTTGAAGCCCAGGGTGAAGCCGATCAACGGGACGAGCGCGAGGATCGGGATCGTCTGGATGACGACGGCGTACGGGAACAACGAACGCTCGAGCCAGCGGGCGCCGTTCATGATGATCGCGCCGAGGGTGCCCGAGCACGACCGCGATGACGAATCCGATCAGGGCGGCCTTCGCGGTCAGTCCGAGCGCGACGAGCATCGGATGCAGGCTGGTCCAGTCGAACAGGCCCTTGCGGAGCACATCGATCGGCGGTGGCAACAGGAATCGCCGCCGAGGCGCAAGCACGCCGTAGCTCACCCAGCACCACAGACCGATGAACAGGCAGAACGTGATGAACGGCGGCAGCACCTTGACCAGCAGGACGCGCCCGATGACGGATGACCGGGATGGCCGCGCGGCCACCGGCATCTCACCCAGCTCGGCGAGGGGGTCCGCCACTTCCGGGACGCTGACGGCAGTGCTCACGAGTGGCCCTCCTTCAACGCGGCGCTGACGAGTCCGGCGACTTTCGCGAACTCGACCGAGTACCGCAGCTCGGGGCTGCGGGGGTAGTCGAACGGCACGTCGAACTCCTCGATCACCCGACCGGGGCGCCCTGACATGACGACGACCCGGGAGCTCATGAAGACGGCCTCATTGACCGAGTGAGTGATGAACAGCCCGCAGAACTGCCGCTCCTTGAACAGCCGCAGCACCTCGTCGTTCATCCGCTCCCGGGTGATCTCGTCGAGCGCGCCGAACGGCTCGTCGAACAACATCACCTCGGGCGCCATCGTCAGGCAGCGGGCCAACGAGACGCGCATCTTCATGCCGCCGGACAGCGCCCGCGGGTATTTGCCCTCGGCGCCCTGCAGGCCGACCAGCTCGATCGCCTCCTGAGCCCGAGCGCGTCGTTCGCTGCGGCCGACTCCGGCGAGCTCCATCAGCAACTCGACGTTGCGGCGCACCGTGCGCCACGGCAGCAGCGTCGCGTCCTGGAACACGTAGCCGATGTTCTCGGCCACCACGTCCACCTTGCCGGTCGTGGCATCGGTCAGACCGGACGCAATTCGCAGCAGCGTCGACTTCCCGCAACCGGACGGGCCGACGACCGAGACGAACTCCCCCGGACCGATCCTGAGGTCGACCGGCGCCAGGGCCTGCGTCCCGTCCGGGAAGCGTTTGGTAACGCCGTCGAATTTGACCGAGCCGAAGACATCTATTCGGCCCGACCGGCTAGTACTGCTCGCGGTCATCTCGATCGACCTTTCTGCTGCTCGGACACGGACGTCAGCCGACAAAAGTTGGGCTCGCCTGAGGCGTGCGATCGAACGGGTCGAGGCCGAGGGTGTCGCGCAGGGTGTCGCCCTCGTATTCGGTGCGGAATCGACCACGACGCTGCAGCTCGGGAATCAGCAGACCGACCACGTCGACGAGATCGCCCGGGGTGACCTGCGGGTGCGCGATCATGAAGCCGCCGCGTTCGCCCGTCCCCTCGAATATCTCTTCCAGTTCGTCGGCGACCTCGGTGTAGCTGCCGGCAATGGTGTGGTCATAACCCGAAGCAATGCGCCACGCGTGTTCGAAGAAGTCGTCCCGAGTCATTTCGTAGTCGACGCCGTGCTCTTCGATCAGGCCGCCCACCAAGCCCTTCGGTGAGGCGTTCATGGCGACGATTCGGTCGTGCAGCTCTCCGAGGATGAACTTAGTTGGCAGGGTCGAGAAGTCCATGCCGGTGTTGGCCGACACGTGCGCACCGACCGCCTCCATGGGCAGCAGGCCGTAGAGCTGGTTCTTTCGGTACATGGCGTCTTCGTGAGTCTGGGCGACGATCACCTGGATGTCCCAGAAGATGCCGACCTTGGAGGCGTCTCGTCCTTGAAGGGCGAGCGCGGCGTCCAGGGCCGTGCGGTGCCGGGCCATCGTGCTGATGCCGTGCGAGCCGGCGAAGATGACGTCGGCGAACTTGGCCGATGCCGCGATCCCCCGACCGGAGCCACCGGCCTGCAGGATCACCGGCGCACCCTGCGGCGAGGGGACCGAGTTCATCGGGCCGGCGACGTTGAAGTACTTACCGCGGTGGTTGATCGGCCGGATCTTGGTCGGGTCGGCGACGTGGCCGGTCTCGCGATCCCAGAGCATCGCGTCCTCATCGACACTGCGCCACAGCGCCTGGCAGACGTCGATGAACTCTTCCATTCGGACGTAGCGCTCGTCGTGGTCCATCAGTCCGTCGAAGCCGTAGTTGGCGGCATCGGCCGGGCGCGAGGAGGTCACGACGTTGAAGGCCATCCGGCCGTTGGTCACGTGATCCATCGAGTTCAGCAGCCGGGCCACGTAGAACGGATGCATATAGGTCGACGAGTAGGTCAGTCCGAAGCCGATGTTGTCGGTGATCTGCGAGAGCGCCGCGATCGTCGGGCTCATGTCCTGACGGGGCCAGCCGGCGCCCCACCGGATCGCCGCGTCGCGCGAGTTCTCCCACGCGCTCGGGATACCGGTGCCGTCACCGAAGAAGATCATGTCCATCAGGCCGCGCTCGGCGATCATGGCCAGTTCCTTGTACATCTTGATGTCGGGGAAGTTGCGTCCGACCCACGATCCGGGCAGCCGCCAGCGGCCTTCCATGTGCGTGAACGAGAGGTCCAGCGCGAGCCCCATCTGCTTGGTCATGAAACGCTCCCGACCGTCAGGCCGGCGCTGCTCAGGGCGTAGTCGGCTTTACCGATGTGTTCCAGCAACGGCATGACCTCGTCGCCGAAACGGTCCAGGCCCTCGACGAAGTCGTCGAAGGTCAGCATGATTCCGTCCGTCCCCGGCACCTGGGCCATTTCATCCAGCCGACGGGCGACCGTCTCGGCCGAACCGGCCATCGGCTGGCCGCCGCCATAGAACGGAGACACCGGGCCGGCGGCATTGCGGCGGGCGACGATTGCGGCGGACGAGCCGTCCTTCGCGGTGTCGAGGGCGTACTGGCCGGTGAGGAAGTCGATCGCCTCGATATCGGCGCCCTGCGTGTAGAGGTCCACCTTGCGCTGGGCGTCGGCGTCGGTGTCGCCCAGCACGATCATGGCGTTGGCGAACGCACCGACTCGGCGCTGGGTAACGCTGGCCTCGCCCTGCAGCTCCGAGTTGCTCCGCAGCACCTCTTCCTTGTTCGATCCGGCGCCGAAGTGGAAGTCGGCGTACTCACTGATGAACTTCTTGCCGCGCGGCGACTGCCCGGCGCTGACGATCTTGACGCCGTGCTGCGGCATCGGCAGCACCTCGCAGTCGTCGAAGTCGAAGTACTGTCCGTGGAATGTGCAGTGACCGGTCGTCCAGAGTTCGCGCATGATGTGCATGAATTCGCTGGCGTAGTCGTAGCGATAGCTGTAGAAGTCGTCGCCCCGCCAGACGCCCATCTGCTCGTATTCGCTGCGATTCCAGCCGGCGACGATATTGATGCCGAATCGACCGTTCGAGATGTCGTCGATGCTGGCGGCCATCCGGGCGACGATCGCCGGGTTCATCGTGATCGGCGAAACCGATGCGTACAGCTTGATGTGTTCGGTGACCGCGGCCAGACCGGTCATCAGGGCCATCGAATCCATGCAGTAATCCCAATGCATGGTCTTACCGCCGTAACCGCGGAACTTCACCATCGACAAGACGAACCCGAAGCCCAGTGACTCGGCCTTCTGAGTGATAGTCCGGTTGAGGTCGAAGGTCGGCAGGTATTGCGGGGATGTTTCCGACAGGATCCATCCGTTGTTGCCGATCGGTAGGAATACCCCGAGCTCGACCATCAATGCTCCTTTGACCTCGTGAACGCGCGCCCGAACGGGTTTGCATCCCTGACTGAACTAGTTGACCGGACTGAGGTTTCTCTTCAGTTGCTCGCGGGTAAGGTCCCTGCTTCGCCACCAGTCATCGGCGCCGCCGGCACCGGATCCACGGCCGGATCGGGGTTGTCGAGAACCACTTCAGCCAGCTCGCCACCTGACGATCGCTGCCCGCTGATGTCGTATCGCCAGAACGACCGGACCGATCGGGCCAGCACGAGCACGACAGCGGTGCAGGCCAGCCCACCACCGACCCAGGCAATCGTCGGACCGAAGGCGACCGCGCTGACGCCGGCACGAAGATCGCCCAGCCGAGGTCCGCCGGCCACGGTGGCGATGAAGACGCCCTGCATCCGACCGCGCATCTCATCCGGGGCGTAGGTCTGCAGGATCGTCTGCCGATACACCGAGGCAACGAGGTCGGCCGCGCCGGCCAGGGCCAGGAGCGCCACCATGGCGATCTCGTTGTGGGCGAAACCGGCGAAGGCAACGACGATCCCCCACATCGCCACCGCGCCGGTCAGCGCGACGCCCTGGCGCCGGATGCGCCCGATCCAGCCGCTGGTCAGCCCGCCGATCACCGAGCCGATGGCGATCGCTGCGAACAGCGGGCCGACGCTGCCGCCGAACCGCTCGTCGGCCACTTGGGGGTACAGCGCACGCGGATTGGCCAGCACCATCGCGACGATGTCGACGGTGAACGACATCAACAGGACCGGCTCGGCGGCGATGAACCGCAGCCCCTCACCCATCGAACGAAGGCCCGGACGGCTCGTCGCCAGTCCCGATGGCGGAATTGCCGGCAGCCTGAACGTCGCATAGAGCGTGGCCGCGAACAGCACCGCGTCGGCGGTGTAGCAGAGGGCGAACCCATTTGAACGGCCGATCAGCAGCCCGCCGATCAACGGACCGATCACCTGCCCGACGTTGCTTACGGTGAAGTTCAGTGTGTTCGCGGCGGGCACCAGCTCCTTGGGCACGATCCGCGGAACGATCGCGCCCCGCGCCGATGATGCGATCGCAAAACCGGCCGATTGAACGGCCACCAGCCCCATCAGCAGCGTGACGCTGTTCGCGTGAGTCAGGGCGGCGACGAGCAGGCCGAGCGTCACCAGCCAGGTCAGCATCGAGGCCAGCAGCGACAGCTTGCGCCGGTCGACCACGTCAGCGATCGCGCCGCCGTACAGTCCGAAGCCGATCAGGGGCACCAGTCCGACGAGGCTGACCACGCCGACCATCAACGAGGAGTGCGAGATCGCGTACACCTGCACCGGGACGGCAACCTGCGTCAGCATCGAGCCGACGAAGCCGAGTCCCTGCCCGACAACCAGCCGCCGGTACGCCGGGATCCGAAGCGGTCGGGTATCGATCGCGATCCGGCTCAATGGGTGAGGATCACCTGCTGGTACTGGCTGACAACCTTGCGAATCTGCTCGAGCTCGAAGTCGCTCGGGTTGCTCGGGTCGGCCGGGACGGGCAGCGATCCGAACTTCAGCAGGCAGGCCATCAGCAGCATCCGAGCCTTGGTCGCGGACAGGTTGCTGCCGGACAGGAAAATGCCACCACTGCTCGCGGTCAACGGCACGAACCCGCCATTGCCACGGCTGACCGCGATGACCGGCATGCCGTGCATGACGGCCCGCTGCATCGCCAGACGCAGCGATTCGTTCATTGCGCCGTAGGGCGAGGATCCTTCGATCACGAATCCGGCCAGCGGGAAGGTGGTCAGATTCTTCTCGATGCGGGCGAGGATCTCGACCTCGTTGTCATCACCGTTGCTGAAGTCGTCCGAGCCGTAATTCACGTAACGCGCGATGGTGACCTTCGGCAGCGCAGCGGCCTGAAGGCGTCCGGCGGCGTCCTTGACCGTTACCTCGACCGGCGCGATCACGCCGTCGGCCTGCACGAAGCCGGTGACCGTATTCGGCAGCGAAGGCAAGCGTCAGGTCCGACCGGTGAGTGCTGAGCTTGTCGGGGATGAACGACAGCACCGGGTCCCACACCGTGTTGCCGATGATTCCGCCGTGGCCACCGTGCGCGACGTAACCGCCCGGGCGGGCATCGGCCTTCGTCACGTCGCGAGCGGTGAAGATCTGGCCGTTCTGGATCATCACCGCGCCGACGCGGTCCTTGCCCGTCGGCGTCCTTCCAGATTCCGGAGGTGATGTAGCTGGTCGATTGGACCAGGTTGTGGTCACCGTCGTTGGCGAGCGTGCCGTGGCCGCTCTGCGACGCATTGCCCACCAGCGGCACCGGGGTGTCGATCAGCAGGCTCAACCAGTAGATGGTCTCTTCGTTGGTCGGACTGCCCTCGAGCCAGATTCCGCCGGTGTATTTACCGGTAGCCATCGTCTCTTGCACGATGTTGGTGAGCCGCGCCAGCACCGGCAGCGCCGGCTCGCGGCGCACCGGGGCGTAGCTGAAGAAGTCCTCCCCCGGGATTTCGGGGGCGATGTCGCCGTCACCGACGTCGGTGCGCTCGGCCGCCGGCTGCCCCTTCGTGTAGCCGGCGGATGGGGCCGGACGGACGAAGTCGAAGTCGGCCATCTTGCTCATCAGGTTGTTGCGACCGTCCCCGCCGAGACCGAAGCGATCGATCTCGGCGACGATGCGCGACGCGTCCGGATAGAACACCTGCCGGGCGCCGCCCCGGTCCGCCTCGGCGCTGGTGTAGGTGCTGGTCCAGGGCTGACCGTCGGACTGGGTGGCCGCGTACGGCAGCAGGTAGGGCCCGTCCTCGGGACGCAGCGTGCGCTTGTAGACCGGCTTGGTCGCAACGGCCGTCTCGACCGCGCTGAACTCGCCCGTCGCGGGGTCGACCCAGCCGTCGGGCGGCCCGTAGAGCTCGCGGACGTCCTTTTCCATCGGATGGGCCGAGAACGCCTCGATGTAGACCGTCACCGGCGCGGCCAGCAACTGCGAGCGGACGAGGTCGTAACCCGATTCGGGCGTCGAGTCCTCGCTCGTGACGAGCGGTGCGCTGTTCTGGATCGTCGCGCGTGGGCCGGAGAAGATGACGATCTTCGGCTTGTCGGTCTCGTTCGTCACGGTGCTGACTCCCTGCTGGGCCGGTTAGGTCGTTGCGAGCACCAGTAGGTCACTCCGTCATTTCTAGCGTAGTTGCCCATGTGTGTAGGGCGTGCTTCGCCACCCGCCCGTCCGCGAAATGACCCACGAATCCCCAGTCGTACAGGCGTACTCGAAATGCCGTTCGGCCAGCTCGCCACCGCGCAAAGGCGGATTCGCGGCGGATTAGGCGGCCGACCGATTGCGTGCGTAAAGTGCGGCCCCTCCCCGATTAGGAGGCGCGCAGATGGACGAAGTCATCACGGTGGCCATGGGCAACTATGACCGCACCCAACCTCTGATCACCGGCGAGGTAGGCGTGCCGTCAGTGGACCTGCGCGTCACCCCGATGACGACCGGGCCCATGCTGGCCAGCGCCGCCCGGGCCGAATTCGATGTGACCGAGCACTCGCTGGCGAGTTATGTGACCAGCCTGAGCGCGGCCGACCGGCCCTACGTCGCGATCCCGGTCTTCCCGTCCCGCATGTTTCGCCACAACGCCGTCTACGTGCACCGCGACGCCGACTTCGCTCGTCCCGAGGACCTGATCGGCGCGCGAATCGGCATCCAGGCCTGGCACATCACCGCAATGGTCTGGATCCGCGGCATCTTCGCCGACGAGCACGGCGTGGCCGTGGACTCGGTGAGCTACGTGCTCGGCGGTCTCGATACGCCCGGCACCGGTCCGGCTCGCCCGATTTCGCCACCCGCAGGCGTCCGGATCGAGACGGCCCCGGTCGACCGGAGCTTGGTCGATCTGTTGCGCGATCGCGAGATCGACGCGATCTATGCCCCGGGCGCACCAGCCGCGTTCGGCCGCGCCGGACTCGTTCGTTCGCCGCCTGCTCGACGATCCGCAGCGGGCCGAACGCGAATACTACGAACAGACGCGACTCTTCCCGCTGATGCATGTGATCGTCGTCCGCCGGTCACTTCTCGACCGACGACCGGAGCTTGCCGGCGGCCTGTTTGACGCCTTCAGCACGGCCAAGGCCATCGCCCAGCACGGGGTCGCCGAAACGGCCGAGGTGCACGCAATGGATCCGTGGCTCTATGCCCACAACGAGTCGACGCGCCAACTGATGGGCGAGGACTTCTGGCCGTACGGCATCGAGGCCAACCGGGCCGAGCTCGAGACATTTCTTCGCTACGCACACGTTCAGGGGCTGGCTGACCGCCGTTGGGCTCCCTCGGAGCTCTTCTTCGCCGTCCCGGATGCGTAAGTCGGGCCGGATCGGCGGCGTAATCAGGCGCACGGTCGCGGTAATCGGGCGCACCGAGCCGACTCGAGGCGGCGCAGTGGCCATGTAACTCGCCCGACCGGTCCAGGAAACGCGATCAGGGTTAGATCATCATTGGATCTCATGTTCCACCGTCCGTCCTCTGGAGGAGGAATCAGTTGAGCGTCGTTGTGGTCGGCAACCCGAAGCCGAATTCGCGGACCCGGCTCGCGGCCGAGCTCTTGGCGGAGAAGTTGACCGGGAAGCCCCCCGAAACCGTCATCGATGTGATCGATCTGGGCGCCGGACTTCTCGGCTGGGGTGACCCGGCCGTCGCCGAGGCCAAGGTCGCCGTCAAGTCCACCGATCTGCTGATCGTTGCCTCGCCGACCTTCAAAGCCACCTACACCGGCCTGCTCAAGCTGTTCCTCGATCAGTTCGGGGCCAACGAGTTGCACGGCATCACCGGAGTCGCCCTGATGCTGGGGGCGGCCCCCCAACACGCGCTCGCTCCGGAGCTGCTGCTCAAGCCGGTGCTCGTCGAGATCGGGCTCACCTGCCCGATGCCCGGCCTGTATCTGCTCGACTCGGCCTACGAGGAGAGCGACGCGCTCACCGCCTGGCTGGAGCGGACTCGCGGTGTCGCCGGGATGCCCCAATGACCGCCGGCGCGCTGCCCACCTTCGACGCGACCGCCCTGCGTCAGGCCTTCGCCTGCTTCCCCAGCGGAGTGACCGCGGTGTGCGCGATGCTCGACAACGGTCCACAGGGGATGGCTGCCAGCTCGTTCACCTCGGTGTCGCTCGACCCGCCGCTGGTGTCGGTGTGCGTCGCACACTCCTCCTCCACCTGGCCTACGCTGGCCACCCGCAGCGCACTCGGGATCAGCGTCCTGGCGCAGGACCACACCGAGGTTGCGGCGTCGCTGTCGTCGAAGACCGGCGACCGGTTCGCCGACGTCGCCTGGGAGGCCGCCGAATCCGGAGCGATCTTCGTGCACGGCTCGACGCTCTGGCTCGAATGCGCGGTCCACGCCCAGCTGCCGGCCGGCGATCACGACATCGTGCTGCTGCGCATCCTTGCGCTGCAGATCTACCCCGACATTGCGCCGATGATCTTCCACGGCAGCAAGTACCGGCAGCTGGCCTAGCAACCTCAAGTGAACGTCTAGCCGAGCAGTTCGCTCAAGGCACCCAGGTGCTCTACCGTCTCGGCGGGACTGGCGCCGAGGAACGTCACGTTGACCTGGTCCGCACCATTGTCGAGATGCTGGCGCAACCGCTCGGCGACGACGTCGATCGGACCGATGGGGATCAGCGAATCGACCAGGTGGTCTGAACCCGGCGGCTCGTAGTCGGCCTCACTGAAGCCCAGGTTCTTGTACTTGTTGATCTGGTGCGGCAGGGGCAGGTAGTACTCGAGCATCTTGCGGGCGTGGGCGCGGTACTTCTCGACGTCGTCGCCGACACCGACCGTGATGCCGGCGGTTAGGAACGGATCGGGGCCCAGCAGATTGCGCGCCCAGGTGGTGTGCTCGGCCGTGATCAGGGCCGTCGTGATCCCGTCGCACATGTCGCGGCCGATGGTGGTGGTGCCGGTCGAGTAGGCGCCGAGCACTCGCGGCAATCGACCGTCGCCGCCGGTCAGCCGCCTGGTGTTCTCGTCGAGCTCGGTCAGGTAGTCCCGCAGGAATTGGACCGGGCTCTTGCCCTGCTTGCGCGTATCGCCGCTCGCGCCGAGGCCGAGGATGTAGCGGTCCGGAAACTCCTGCAGGATCGTCCACTGGGCCGATGCAGCATTCTTCGGACCCCGTTCGAGCGCGCGAATGACACCGCTGCCGATGATGATCCGTTCTGATGAGTAGAGCAGCCGCATCGCGAACGTGAACGCCTCAGGACCCCACGTCTCGCCATACCAGATGCTGGACACCCCGGTGTCCTCGATCGCCCGCAGATGAGCCTTGGCCTCAGCGATCGGCAGCTCGAGCAGATAACGCCCGCTGGCCGACAGCCGCCCGACGTTCAGACCGTATTTGCGCAGACTCTCGAGAGACATCAGCGTCACCCCTGTTTCGGATCACCCCGGTGGACGAGCGGAGCGTACCGGCCTCGGTAGCGTGGGCGGTATGAACATCTTCCACATCGTTTCGATCCCCGGATGGGACGACGCCCAGGCGGCCGGCAGCTACCGCCCCGATTCGTTGGCGGCCGAGGGGTTCATCCACTTCTCCTACGCGGCGCAGGTCGCCGCTACCGCCAATCGCTACTATCGCGAGCTCGACGACCTGCAAGTGCTCGAGGTCGACCCCGATCGGCTGCCGGACGAGCTGCGCGAAGAACCGAGCCCAGCGACCGGTGAACTCTTTCCACACCTCTACGGCCCGCTGCCCGTGGTCGCCGTCGTGGCCGTGCACCCGCTGCCTCGCGACGAGGACGGAAGCTTTCGGTTCTGAGGACTGAGGTTCTTCGATTCTGGACCGGTTAACAGCTGGACCTGATTGACGAAGCTCGGCAATTGTGATTTTCTTCATAAGCACCTGCAGACGACCCTTAGGCGGCAACCAGGTAGTTCGGAGGGGCCGTGAAGTCCATCAAACATTCGGCACCGCGGCCGAGTCACAGCCCCATCGACGCTCGGCTGCGCAGCCTCTCCGAAGGCGCAGCGATCGGCCTGCGCGTCCAGACGACCGGCGCCGCGTCCGTCTCGCTCGTAGGGATGACGACACAGCAGGCGCCGCACGCGCTCACGAAGCCGGTCACCGCCCCGAGCCCGATCGACCCGACCGTTCGGTTGGTCGCGCTGATCCGGGCCAACACCGCACTGTTGCGCGAGGCATACCTTGCGCCTGACATCGAGAACTTCGTCGAGGTGCTGGGCGCCGCCAGCCGGTCCGCGGTCGCCGTCTTCGATCCCCTGCTTCTGCCGCTCGCGGTCTATGACCCGAACGGTTCGATGTCGGCCTTCGAATGGCTCCGGACGCAGGCGAGCCTGCCCGATTTGGTCACCGCCTCATCACAGGACCACCTCGCCCGGCCTGCGTTCTCCTCGACCCGGATCAAGCGGCCGGCGCACGTGATCTCGCCGATCAAGCTCGGTGGACGCACTCGGGCCTACCTGGTCCTGGCGACCTGGGACTACGACGTCCTCGACGACGCCCTGGTCTATGTCGCCGAGCAGGCGGCCGCCATCGCAACCGTTGTGCTGTCGCGCTCGGATCGCATCACCGAGGCCAGCGACGACGTCGAGGCATCCGCCATCGAGGCCCTCGCCGGCGAGAACTACTCCAGTCAGCACACCTTCGCGCTGCTGCTGCGATCTGCCGGGATCGATCCCGACCGCGTGTACAAGGTCGTGGCCTTCTCCTCCAGAGCCCCGATGTCAGCATCCGGTACGCCCGAGATCCGCGAACCGGCCACGATGGCAGTCCGCGAATCGGTCTATAAGGCCATCATCGAGACGGTTCGCCGCAACTTCCCCGAGTCGGCCGTCGGCACCGCCGGCGATCAGCTGATCGTGATGTATTCCGTGCCGAAACAAGACGACGGTGGCCGTCAGCTCGGTCGTCTGGTCGACCTCGTCATCGGCGTCACCAAGGGCTTCCTGTTCGACCTCGACCTCGCCGCCGGCGTCAGCTCCAAAGGCTTCGGCCGCGACATCCGGGTGCTGCTCGAGCAGGCTCGAAAGGCGCGGACGACCGCGGATCTCTTGAACATCACCGAGGGCATGGTCGAGTACGACTGGCTCGGAGTGGACGTACTGCTCTCGAGCCTGACCGACAGCAGCGCGTTGAACAGTTACGTCCGGCAGGTGCTCGGTCCGCTACTCGACTACGACAGCGCGCACGGAACCGATCTGGTCGCCACCCTCAGCGCCTATCTGCGGCACAGCACCAGCCAGCAGGCCGCCGCTCGCGAGCTGCACATCCACTCGAACACGGTCAACTACCGACTAACCCGGGCGCGGGAGCTGGTGCGTTTCGACGCCTACGCCGATCGGCTGGCGGTTCAGCTGGCCACCCACATTCACGAGCGGCTCAACAGTCACGAAGAAACGCCTCTAGTCGGGAGACCCTGATTGTCCGGTATTCAGGTCACCCACGGCGGCACGCTCGTGCCGCAGCGGGCATTGCTCGAACTGCAGACCGCTCGATACATCCAGCGGATGGACGGACAGCCGGCGAGTGACACGCTCGTCTACAAATCGATCGTCCGGCAAGCCGTCATCGACATCGTCGGCCAGCAGCACAAGACCGGCATCGACGTCGTCTCCAACGGAGCCCTGGGCAACCCGAGCTGGATCGACTATCACCACGACCGGATCAGCGGCGTGGTGTTGCGGCCGTTCTATCGACCCAGCCGAGTTTCGATCGCCGGCGCCGACCGATCCGAGTTCGGTGAGTTCTACCGCGACTACGACCAGACGCATTACAGCCTGCAACTCGACGTGTTGGCCGCGGGTCGTCGCTACTGCGTCGCGCCGATCGAGTACGTCGGTCAAGAGGCCCTCGCGACGTCGATCGATGATCTTCGCGAAGCCTGCGAGCTGGCGGGAGTCGAGCGGGCGTTCATGACGACGATCGGGCCGGCCAGTGCGTCATTCGGCATTGAGAACGAGTACTACGAACACGACAGCGACCTGGTCTTCGCCATGGCCCGCGCCCTCAACGTCGAGTACCGCACCATCGTCGACGCCGGCTTCGACATCCAACTCGACGACGCGATGCTCACCTATATGTACGAGGTCATGGTGCCGCCGGCGTCGTTCGAGGAGTACCGCGCCTGGGTCGAGCTGATGGTCGAGGCCACCAAAGTATCCCTCGAGAACATTCCGCCGGCGCGCGTGCGCTATCACCTCTGCTGGGGCAGCTGGAACGGCCCGCACATGTTCGACATACCGCTGGCCGAGATCGTCGACCTGATCCTCGAGATACCGGCGGCCGGCTTCTCGTTCGCCAACGCGAACCCGCGGCACGAGCACGAGTGGGCGATCTGGGCCGACATCACGCTGCCGCCGGGCAAGATCCTGATCCCGGGCGTGATCGATCCGCTGACTAACATCGTCGAGCATCCGGATCTCGTGGCCGAGCGCATCCGGCGCTTCGCAAATCTCGTCGGCCCCGAGAACGTGATGGCGGGCACCGACTGCGGCTTCGCGCCATGGCTGACGCCCACAACGCACGAAAGCGTCATGTGGGCGAAGCTGGAATCTCTCGTTGAAGGAGCGCGGCGGGCCACCTTTCAGTAGCCCGCCGCCGCCCCGGTCGGCCGACTCGGGTGAAGCGCCGGCCGACCGAGCCTGATCAGACGCGCGCCGCGAGGCTCTCGGGCGTGACGTTCTCCTGCTCCGTCACCTGACGGACGACGAAGTCGAACGAGCCGTGCTTGACGCCGTCCGCATCCTCGGTGCACTCGACGAGGAGGTACGGCGAGTAGAAGTCGTCCTCGTAGTTGCCGGGTTCGCCGCCGATGTAGAGCTGGGTCGTGATCGGGCTGCTCGTGCCCTGAATCTTCACGTGCAGGTGCTTCGCGTCACGCGGCTCGTAGCAGCCCGGGACGATCGTCGTGAACTCGTAGCTGCCGTCGCCGTCCGTCACCTGGTAGCCGTGGTAGCGGTAGCCGACCATGTCGTAGTTTCCGACCGCGTCCGAGGACCAGATGTTGACGATGGCACCTGGGATGGGCGTTCCCTTTTCGTTTAGCACGTGCCCGGTCAGAACCAGTTCCGGCTTGTCGCCCGGCTCGAGGAGGTTCGACCGGTTCGGCGCGGCGAGCCGGAAGTACGGGCCCTCGATCTCGATCGGCGTCTGACGCAGTTCGCCCTCGGCCGGCTCAGCGACCCGCTGCCATTCCGGGACCATCTTGCCGGACATCTTGCCGGGTCGGTCCCTCGCCGGCGTCTCGTCGGTTTCGGTGGTGGTTGTCGTGGTCATGGCATCCTCACTCTCTTCGGTCGTGCGGCCTATTACGACTATTTCCAGTATCGGCCCGACGCTAACTCGGCCCCTTCGACGAGCGCGTTGAACTTCGCCCAAACAACTTCGGGATGCACCCGCTTGAGGAACGAGGCCTGCGCGAACCCACAATCGGTTCCGGCCATGACCCGTTCTTTGCCCAAGATATCGGCGTAACGCCCGATCCGGCGCGCGACCAGTTCCGGGTGCTCGACGGTGGTGGTGTGGTGGGTGACCACGCCGGGGATCAGCACCCGGTCCTCGGGCAGCTTGACGTCGTGCCAGACCTCGGCCTCGTGCTCGTGCCGCGGATTGGCCGCCTCGATCAGATAGGCACCGGCGTTCACCTGCACCATGAACTTCGCGATCGCCTCGAGCGGTGCATCAGCCACGTGCGGGACGTGCCAGCTGCCATAACAGACGTGGTAGCGAATCCGGTCTTCGGGAATCCCGGCCAAGGCGTGGTTCAGGGCGTCGATTCGCAATTGGGCCCATCGGTCATAGACCGACGGGTCGTCGGCCGCAAGATGGTCGTACATGTTCGCAAGGACTGCGTCGTCGACCTGCAGCACGAAGCCGGCCGCGTGGATGGCCTGGTACTCCTCGCGCAGCGCATCAGCGATGGCGTAGACGTATTCCTCGTCGCTGCCGTAGTACTCGTTGATGCCGGAGTACGCGGTGCTGGCCGGCGCGACACTGGTCGCGAACAGCTCAGGACCATCGACGGCGGCGCCGGCGGCCCGTAGGTTGGCGAGGTCGCGCTCGAGCGCCGCGTGGCCGGTGTACTTGATCGGGCCGACGCACACCTCGGCCGGCAGCGCGGTCTGGCCACCGAGGTCCATCGACTCGGCGAAGAAGCCCGGGAACCGCTCGCGGTCGCGGCCGAGCCAATCCATCGGGACGAGCCGGTCTGGCTGGATCTCGATTCCCTCGATGCGTTCGAGCACGTAGGCCGACCAGCTCGACTTACCGAACTCGCCGTCGTTGATCACGTCCAGGCCGACCTCGGCCTGCTGGGCAACAACTTCGGCGACGCTCGACTGCAGGATCTGCTGGTAAGCCTCTGTGCTCGTCACGTCTTTGTCGCTGGCATCGCCGGCGTCGAGCAACCGCTGCGGTCGGATCAGGCTGCCCACGTGGGTGGTGAGGAATCGGTCTTGGCTGGTTCGCATGTCTTAACTCCAGAGCTCGGCGCTGGCGATTCGGGCCCCGTCGCCCAACGCGCGCAGCTTGCCCCACGCGATCTGCGGATGGCAGCGGGTGCGCCAACCGCAGTCGGTGCCGGCGATGACGTTTTCTTTGCCGACGATGTCGGCGAACCGGATGATGCGTTGAGCCACCAATTCCGGGTTCTCGATGACGTTCGTCGCGTGGCTGACGACTCCTGGAATCAGGATCTTGCCGTCGGGCAGCGGGGTGTCCTGCCAGACCTTCCACTCGTGCTCGTGGGCCGGATTGGCCGCCTCGATCAGATAAGCACCCGCGTTGATGCTGAGCGTCAGGTCGACGATGTCGCTCAGTGGGATGTCGGAGGAATGCGGTCCATTCCAGCTACCCCAGCAGATGTGGTAGCGAATGCGATCTTGCGGGATACCTTCGAGGGCATAGTTGGCCGCCTCGACCAGCATCTGCGCGTACTTGAGGTAGGACCCTTTCTCCATCACCATCATGTCGTAGGCGAACGGCATGAACGCGTCGTCGACCTGCAGCAGCACACCCGAATCGGCGATCGCGCGGTACTCGACCTTGAGCCCCTCAGCGATCGCGGTGATGTACTCCTCGTCGCTCTTGTAGTACTCGTTCGGGACGATCGGCTGCACACTGCCGGGGGCGACGACCGCCAGGAAGGACTCGGCAACACTCGCCGTCGAGCCTGGCCACCGAGTTCTGCAGGTTGGTGATATCGGTCCCCACCAGCTTCTGGCCGGTGTAGACGATCGGTTCGGTGCATACCGACGCGCGGCTCGCCGCGAGCGGGTCCTCGCCGAGATCGTCCAGGTACCAGGTCAGGCCGAGCCGGTCCGAGTCGCGGTAGAACTCGTCATAGTTGGCTCGGTCCCGGGCGCCGCCCGTACCACCACGGGCCGGGACGGGGCGGGCCGTGAAACCGCTCATCCGCTCGCGCTCGTAGCCCGTCCACAACGACTTCGAGTACTCACCGTCGTTGACGATGTCGATACCGAGGTCGACCTGCTGCTGCACGACCCAGTCGACCCCTTCGGCCAGCGCGGCCTGATACTCGGGGTCGTCATTACGCTCGGGACCGGTGGTCTTCGCCCGCCAGGCCTCCAACCATGCGGGTCGGTGCAGCGAACCGACGTGAGTGGTGAGGATCCGGTCCTCGCTGCGCTTCATGCCGTGCTGCCAGCCTCAGCCACAACGGGCTCGCTACCGACGTAGCTGGCGACCAGCAGATCGGGCTCGGCGATCAACCGCGCGCCGGTTTCGTGTAGCACGATGTCGCCGTGAGACAGCACGTAGCAGCGGTCGGCGATCTCGGTTGCCAGCCGGACGTGCTGCTCGACCAGAAGGACGGCACACCCACTGTCATGGGCATAGCTGCGCACCACCGGCAGCAGTCGCTCGACCAGCAGCGGTGCGAGGCCCAGGCTGAGTTCGTCGAGAAGGAGCAACTGCGGCTGACGGGCCAGCGCCCGGCCGACCGCCAGCATCTGCTGCTCGCCACCGGACAACAGACCGGCCCGACGGTCCTTGAGCGGCTCCAGCGCTGGGAAGTGTTTGTAGACGAGCGAGGAGTCGAGCTTCTCGCCGCGGTAGCCCAGGCGCAGGTGCTCAGCGACCGTCAGCCCGAAGAAGATGCCGCGACCGTCCGGGACGTGCGAGATGCCCGACCGGGCGCGCTTGGTCGGCGACATCTTCGCCAGGTCCTCGCCCTTGTAGGTGATCCCGCCGCGGATCGGATGCAACAGGCCCGAGATGACTCGCAGCGTGGTCGTCTTACCGGCGCCGTTCGGCCCGAACAGGGCTACGACCTCGCCGGGCTCGACCGAGATGTCGACGTTGCGGATCACTTCGGCGCCGGCATAGCCGGCCGATAGTTCGTCGACGTGCAAGACGGTGTCGGCGCTCATTTGCTTCCTCCTACGGTCGGCTCGGCGGCCATGACGCTCGGCGTCGCCGCCATCGACGGCTCGGCGGCAACCGCGGCGTCGCTGTTTTCGCTGGAACTCGGGCCGCCAAGATAGGCCCGCAACACGTCGGGATTCGTCCGGACCTGTTCCGGCGCGCCGTGCGCCAGCACCTTGCCGAAGTCGATGACGTAGACGGTGTCGCAGATGTTGAGCACGAGACCCATGTCGTGGTCGACGAGCAGCATGCCGATGCCCTCATCGACGACTCGTCGCAGCTGCCGCCCGAGGTGCTGGCTCTCGTTGGTGTCAAGGCCGGCGGCGGGCTCGTCGAGCATGATGAGTTTGGACCGGCCGGCCAACGCCCGGGCGACGCCGACCAACTTGCGCTCGCCCTGGGAGAGTTCGCTCGGCATCCGGCCCGCGACGTCTTCCAGGTCGAGGATGCGCAGGGCGTACCCGACCTGTTCGGCGATCGGCGACCGCCGGCCCAGCACGACTTCGGCCAGCGAGTTCTTGAACGACGGGACCCGAGCCGCGACTACGAGGTTCTCCCGTACGGTCAGGTCGTCGAACAGCTCGATGGTCTGCCAGGTCCGGGCCAGACCGCGCCGCGACCGGGTGTGCGGCGGTAGGGCCGACACGTCCTCACCGCCGAACACGATTGCACCGGTCGCCGGCACGAAGCCGGTGACGGCGTCGATGAAGGTCGTCTTGCCGGCCCCGTTCGGTCCGATCAGACCGACCAATTGCCCTTCCGGAACGGTCAGGTTGACGTCGGCCAGTGCCCGGACGGATCCGAAGCTGACGCTGAGGTTGTCGACTTCCAGCAGCGCGCTCATGAGGCCACCTTGACTTCTTCGCGGCGGGTCGAGGACGAGGACGACGCGTGGTCGGCCTTCTTCTCCTTCGGCTTCTTGGCGGTCTTGTCGCCGTAGAACACGCGGGTCGCGACACCCGCCGGTTCCCGAATAAGGGTGAAGACCAGCAGGATGCCGCCGGCGAACGCGAACCATTCACCCTGCAGGCCGAACCAGTCCTGCAGAGACCAGGCCACGATGCCACCGATGAAGCTGACCCCACCCCAGACCGCGCCGGCGACGGTGGTGATACCGAAGATGTAGGCGAACGCGATCAGCGAGAACGCCGTGATCGTGTCGTAGCTAGCCGGGGTGATCGAGCCGTACTGGTAGGCCAGCATTACTCCGCCGACGCCAGCGACCGCGGATGACAGCCCGAACCCGAGCAGCTTGGTGTAGCGGACACCGATACCGGCGGCGGACGCCGCTCGCTCGTTCGAGCGGACGGCCAGCATGTCCAGCCCGATACCGCTTCGTCGCAGGTTATTGACGATCAGGCCCATAGCGATCAGAACCAGCAGCGTGAACCAGCCGAACAACGGGCTGGGCTCAGCTCCGAACAACCCGTGCAGCGAAGCGTTCGGCCCGAAGTCCCAGCCGAAGACGGACGGTGTCTTGACCGGTGAGCCGGTGACGCCGCCGCCCCACTTGGTATTGGCGAAACCGAAGTTCTGGATCGCAACCGCGGCGGCCAGCGTGACCACCGCGAGGCTCACCCCTCGTACACGAAGCGCGGGTATGCCGCACAGAAGACCTAGGGCGGTCGCGATGAGGATGCTCAGGATCGGCGCCCACGGGAAGCCGATGTGGAAGTTTTTCGAGAAGTGCGACATCGCGAAACCGGCCGCGCCACCGACGGCGAGCTGCACCAGCGATACCTGGCCGAGGTAGCCGGTGATGATCACCAGCGACAGCAGCAGGATCGCCGTGATGAGCGAGACGACCAGCGCGCCCCGGAACGAGCCCGGCAGCAGTGGCAGCGCGATCGCCACCCCCGTCCCAAAAAGCAACGTGCTGCGCAGCGGCCGTTTGGCCATCGGCGCCATCGGCAACCGCTGCTCCAGCACGTCACCGCGGCTGGGGATTTTGCCGGCCCGCCAGAACATGGCGACCACCAGGATGAGGAAGATCAGCAGCTGCTGGACGCCCGGCAGCGGGTTACCCGCGCCGCCCTGATTCGGGAACCACGCCTGTGTCGAGGCGTACAGCAGCAGCGACTCACCCATACCCAGCAGCACCCCGGCGACGAAGGTGACGCCGAAGGAGGTGAACCGACCGAACATCGCCGCGGCCAGCCCCGGCACGACGAGCAACGGAAGCGTGCTCGAGTCGAGCTGAGTGATCGAGGCCGAGATCAGCCCGACGACCCCCATCAGGGTGCTCATCATGACGGTGTTGATCAGCGACAACGTGTTCGGCGAGAGACCGACGTACATCGCGTGCGCCTCATTCTCGGCCGCTGCGCGCGTGGCAATACCGAACCGGCTCCAACGGTAAAGGGCCAACAGACCCAGGGTGATGACCAGCAGAATGCCGGTGATCCAGAAGTTGTAGGCCGCCACCAGGATCCCGAAAACGTGCAGGTTACCGCTGGGCAGGATCGAGGGCTGCGGCCGCGACGACTGGCCGAAGGTGACGACCACTAACGCCTGCAGGGCAAGCAGCACACCCAAGGCCGCGATCAGCTTGGCCAACGGCGTCGCCGTCCGCTGGGGTCGCACGACCAACAGGTCGAAGATGACGCCGATCAGTACCGAGAACGCCAGCGTGAGGATGACGGCCACCGGGGTCGGCAGACTGGCCCAGTGCCCGGCCTTGATCGCCCAGAACAAATAGCCAGCAACCATCGAGATGGAGCCCACAGCCAGGTTGATGACGCCGGCACCTCGGTAGCTGAGCACGACGCCCAGCCCCATGCCGGCGATCAGTCCGCCCGAGCCCAGCCCGAGTAGCAGAAAGGTGATGACCTCTTTCACGCTGGCTCCCTTCGTAGTGTCACGGTGGCTCGTGCCGAACCGACAGCCACTTCTTTTCACCGCTGTTTGTACTCAGCGGCGGAAGTCCGGCCCACCGGGGTTGCCCCCGGTGGGCCGGACTCGGTCCGTTAGGACTTCGGGACGGTCAATCCCGGAGGCGGGCCGATGAACGCTTGGGCCTTCTTGAAGGCCCCGTTGGTGTAGTAGAAGAACTGCACCTTGTCGTTGCAGATACTCGGGGTGTCCGGGTACTTGCCGCAGTCCAGTTCAGGTGCACCCCAGAGCTGGGGGCCCTTGAACGCCTGGATCGCGGTGGCGAACTGCGCCGAGGTCGCGCTCGGGCCGACCTGGTTGTAAATCTTCCAGACGGTCATCATGCCGGCGAAGATCGTGCTGACCCACGGGTCAGGCGCTTGATCGCTGGCACCCAGTTGCTTGGCCGTGTTCGTCCATACTGCAGCGCCCGGGTCGGTCGCGTCACCGTAGAGCGTTGAACCGACGGCGTAGTACCAGCTCGGCAGTGTGCCGCCGTCACCCTTGATGATGTCGGTGGAGATGCAGGGCACGTTCACCACGACCGGGGTCTTGATGTTGAGCTGGTCGAGGTCCTTCTTCAGCGTTACGCAGTAGTTGCCGAAGACGAGCCCGACCAACGCATCGGCCGACGAGGCGCCGGCAGCGGTGAGTGGTGCGGTCAGGTCCGGAGCGCTCGGATCGAAGGCGACAACCTTCGACTTCACACCGAGGATCGTCAGGCCGTTGGAGATGATCTGCGCACTGATCGACTGGCCCGGGATGTTCTCGTAGACGATGGCCACGTTCTTGGCCTTCAGGTTCTGCGCGACGAAGGTCGAGATCGGGCCTTCCAGGTGCAGACCGTCACCGAAGAGGATGAAGCCGGGACTGTAAGAGACGTCCTCCTCCGAACCGGGGACCGAGAACACGATCGGCTTCTTGGTCGGCGCGATAGCCGATTCCAGGGCCGAGTTACCGACCTCGACGGCACCGCCGCCGATGACGTTGATCGCGCTGTTGTTGGCCAACTGCTGGCCGCACTGGGCCGCGCCGGCAACCGTGGCGTTGGTGGAGCATTCGACGAGCTTGACCGGGTGACCCTGGATGCCGCCGCCGTAGGTGTTGATCCACTTGGTGGCGAGCTCGGCGCCAACCGTGGCCTCGGGGGCCAGGTCGGCCGAACCGCCGGACTGGTTGAACCAGCCGACCTGCACCGTGGACAGCGAGCTGTCCGCGGCCCCGGCCTTACCGCCCACGTACTTGACGTAGTCGGTGACCGGGTACGGCTGGCCGTTGACCTCGGTCGGCGCGGTAGTTGCAGCGGTGACGGACACAGCCGCACTGCTGCCACTGCCCGCGGCGGCCGTGGACGATGACGTTGACTTGGAACCACCTGAGCTACAGGCAGTCAGAACCATTAGCCCCGCTGCTGCCAGCGTGACTACCTTTACGCTTGTTCTCAATTTCGCCCCTTATCGAAAGGTTGCCGATCTAGCGGCGGTCGACTACCGCTCGATCGGCTATCAGACGGTCCGCATATCAACGCGTGACCGGTGCTCTCATCTGTGGTTCGGATCGCGGTGCAAAAGCCCTTGGCGGATGGCTCGAAGGCCCTCTGTAGTGGGTTTTTGCAGCCACGAAGCCCTCGGCTTGTGAATCTTTTCCAGAATTCGGGATCGCCGAATAAAGGCACGATTCAGTTCCCCGCGGCGTTCTCTGCCTTTGCAGACACCTTTGAAGTTGGCAATTTTTTACGCTTCCGCTACGTGCGCTCGTAGTGGAGGCGCTTCCGCTAACAGGTGTCTGTCAGATTTCGTCCGTGTAATCAGCAGAGCTTACGAAGTTCGCTCAAGTGGACCAATGTGGTCCGCCTCCAACTGAGCGGTCGCGGGTTGTGGAGTGAGACCAACACCTCAGTGTTAGTTGGGCCACGTCATCGAACCGTCTCGCGACGGCCCATCACGCTTTGGTTACGGGGCCTGCGACTACGTCGTACGGTCGTCGCAGCGGACCTGCGCGACGGCCCGGTTAACGAAAAAATAACGGCACGGTCCGCACTAACGCGGGCGTCACGGCGGCGATGAATCGAGGCTAGCGCGGTGGCCGCGGGAAGAAGAACGACACGCGCTGCTGGTAGTCGCGGTAGCCGGGCCGCTGCTGCATCCGACGTTCGGTGCGCCTGGCTCCGGTCGCGAAGATGAGTAGGTAGTTCATCAGGCCCGGGGCAACGACCGTCCACGCCCCCGGACTCGACGCTGCCGAGGCCAGCCACGCGCCGTCCCAGACGACCGAGTCGCCGAAGTAGTTCGGGTGACGCGACCAGCCCCACAGACCCGTGTCGAGCACATCGGGCTTGTCTTCGCGCCGCTGGTACCGCGACTTCTGTTGGTCGGCCGACGCCTCGAGCACGGCGCCGGTCACCATGACCGCGATGCCGATCGGGAACAGCCACCGGCGCGCACTGCGGGGCACCCGGCTGGACGCGGCCAGTTGAACCGGTGCGCAGACGAGCAGCTGCGAGAGACCCTGCGTGACGAACACCTTCGCGACGACGACGGCGGTGGCATCGCCATCGAGGAACTCGGTGTAGCGGGGGTCCTCACCGTCGCTGTGGCGCAGCCGCGTGATCATCTGGCGCTCGAGGCGGACGGCCCACGCCGTTGTCGCGGCCGCCAGGGACCAGCGCCGGCCTCGGTCACCCGTCCCGAGCACCGCGCTGGTAACCGCGATCGCGGCCAGACCCGGCCCCCAGATGCCGTCGGCGTAGTCGCGGCGCCCCGCGCGTAGCGCCAGCACGGCGGTGCCGGACTGCAGCGCAGCGGTCACCAAAGCGCACGCACCCACCACCCGGCGCAAATTGGCGGTGTCGACCGACTTGGGAGTTCTGGTCACCGTGCGGGCATCCGGGTCGACCACCAGGCCGCAGCAACCAGCAACGGCTGGAACGGCAGTCGCAGTGCCCGCTTGCGGTCGGTGTCGAGACCCAGCCCGTCCCGCCGGTGAATGTACTGGCTGATGTTGCCGGGAAAGACTGCGATGTAGAACGCCGCCAGGGTCGCGCCCAGGAGCGGGCGGTGCCGGGGCGGGACCACGACCAGGGCCAACCCGAGACCGAGCTCGACGACGCCCGAGGCGAGAACGGTGGTGTCCTTATCGAGCGGCACCCAGTCGGGTACCTGAGCTTGGAAGCCGGCGCGGGCGAAGGACAGATGACCGGTCCCGGCCCCGAGCATCGCGGCCGCGAGTGCGAAGCGGGTGGCCTCGCGGGCGGCGAAGATGCCTCGCCGTACTAGCGGTTGCGGACTCATCGATCAACTCCAGCTGCGTCGGCCGTGCTTATGACTCGGCATCGCCTTACCCGCCGTGTTCCCGGCCCAACCACTCGTCGGCGTTCACTCTGGCGACGCGCCCGCATCGGTGGATAGCGTCGGACAACGCAACAAGGAGGTCGTGATGAGCGCGCCCGGACTGCCCCGCGACCCGGTGATACCTGCAATACCGGCATTACCCGCGAAAAAGAGAATCGTCATCTGCCTCGATGGCACCAGCAATCAGATCGGCGTCTCGCGGGCCACGAACGTCGGCAAGACATTCGAGATGGTCAGCCTGACCGAGCCGACGGAACAGGTCGCCTACTACGACCCGGGGGTCGGAACGTTGCCGTCCTCGACGGCCCGGGGCAAGCTGGCCCGGCTGGCTTCGCTCGGCGCGGAACTCGCGTTCGGGTGGGGCATCACGACGAACGTGATGCAGGCATACACCTGGCTGATGCAGCACTACCAGTTCCGCGACGACATCTACGTATTCGGTTTCAGCCGCGGCGCCTATACCGCTCGGGCCCTGGTCAGCCTGCTCAACCGGCCGGGTCTGTTGCGTCCCGGATCTGACAACCTCGTCGAATACGCCGTGCACGAATATGCCAACAGTAAGAAGGACACGACGAAGCGCGTCGACGGGATTCAGGAGTTCGCAGACGCCTTCTGCTGGGGCACGCCGCTCAATCCGGTGTGGCCGGATTGGCACAAGGCGGGCGATCCCGCGACGATCCACTCGGTGCCCATCAAGTACCTCGGCATCTGGGACACGGTAGAGGCCACCGGACTCGGCCCGTTCGGGCGGCTGCACTGGAATTACACCCACCAGCTCAACAACGTCGAGTCGATCCGGCACGCGGTCTCGATCGATGAGGACCGCCGGCCGTACCACGAGTTCCTGGTCGACCGGCGCGGCCCGGGTGACGTTGTCAGCAAGCTGGAGGAGGTGTGGTTCGCGGGCGTGCACTCCGACGTCGGCGGGACGTTCGCGGAACCCGAGCTCGCCCGGGTCGCCCTCAAGTGGGTGGTCGACGGCGCGGTCCGCGACCTGATCCTGCGTCAGGACGACTCCTACTCGCGGATCTGCACGACGCAGGCCGACGATGCCTACGGCCAGATTCACCGGTCGGGCAAGATCTGGTACCTGGCCGGCGTTCATCACCGCAAGATTCCGGTGGGGGCGACGGTTCACGACACGGTGCGCCGGCGGATGGCTCAGCCCGGTTCGGCCTACCGACCGGTGCTGCAGAGCCCGAACTACACGCCCGACGGCGAGTGGCTCGATCCCGTCCCCCCGTCCGAGCTGAAGGTTGCCCCGCCGCCGCCCGCCTAGTTGCTGTAGGCGCGGGTCGCCTCGATCAGAACGACGGTGCGGCGCTGCTCGATCATGGTTCGGTCGTAGGTGTCCCAGTCATCGTGATCGCCGCCCGCGGCCACGAACACCTCGCGCAACAACAGCCGAAGCCGCTCATCGTCGATCCCGGTCACCGGATCGTCGGGACCGATCAGGGTGGCCGTCCCCTCGACCGCGGCCCAGGTCCAGCCCGAGCGGGCCGTGACGGTGATCTGAGGACGGGCCCGCAGATTGGCCAGCTTCACCCGACCGTAAGTGACGAAGGCGACCACCGGCAGTCCGGACAGTGGATGCGCGATCGGACCGGCGTTGACCAGCGAGGCCTGAATGGTGGCGTCGGCTCGCAGGGTCGACACGACGACCAGGCCACGTTCCTTCGCGGCGATTGTGGCGAAGTCGTCAACAGATGTCATACCTACACTGTCCGGCATGCCACGGTTTCTGGTCGTCCCCGGCTGGGGCGGTAGCGATGCCGATCACTGGCAGCGCATCTGGACGCAAGACAACCCGCGCTTCGAGGTGGCCGAACAGGACGACTGGGACAACCCGGACCTGACGGCCTGGGTCGATCGCCTGCACCAAGCCGTCCACCGCGTGGACGAACCGGCGGTCCTCGTCGCTCATAGCCTGGGCGCGCACCTGGTCGCTCATTGGGCCGCGAGGTCGGACTCGACAGCCGTTCAAGCCGCTTTCCTGGTTGCACCCCCCGATATCGACTACTCGGTCGCGCGGGGCGCGGCTCCGATCGCGTCCTTCGGGCCGGCTGTCTCAACCCCGCTGCCGTTTCCCGCCATCCTCGCCGCGAGCGAGACCGATCCCTGGGCGCCCCTCGACTCATCGGCGCAGCTAGCGCGGAACTGGGGCGCCCGGTTCGTGAACCTGGGCGACTGCGGGCACGTCAATGTCGCCAGCGGGCACGGACCATGGACACCCGGACTCGATCTGCTCGGCGAGCTCGCTGAGTCGCTCTAGGTCGTTCTAACTCCCATTCCGCCGGGCGATCTGTGGCGGCGGTCTCAACGATCGTGGGTAGCGCGAGTGACTCGTGAGAACCCCCGTGACGAACGCGTGAGTGCTGCCCGAATTGCCTTCGGGGCGCTCGCCGGCGGAGTTCAGTGGGTTCGTCCGGCAGGTAGCTGACGGACCGGTGCGGGTTGCCGTTCAGCCCAACTGTGTTGGAGCCACTGTGCCTGACGTGCTGTTCGTGCTGCTCACCCTGGTCGTTTTCGGTTTGTTGGCGCTAGCCGCCAAGGGGGCCGAGAAGCTATGAGCCTCGCGAACCTCATCGGTCTGATCATCGCTATCGCCGTGACGATCTTTCTGATCATCGCGCTCGTCCGGCCGGAGAAGTTCTGATGTCGAACACCTGGGCCGGGATCATCTTCCTTGCCGTCCTGATCGCCGCACTCGTGCTGGTGCACAAGCCGCTGGGCGACTACATGGCTCGCGTCCTGAGCGCCAAGAAACATCTCAGGGTGGAAAAGGTCATCTACAAGGCGGGCGGCATCGATGCCGAGGCCGACCAGACGTGGGGCCGGTATCTGCGCGCCGTGCTCGCGGTCAGCGCAGTGTCCGTGCTCTTCCTCTACGTCTTCCTTCGGCTGCAGAACCACTTCGGACACCCGTACGCGGTGCCGCAGATGGACGCCTCGCAGGCCTTCAACACCGCAGCCAGCTTCGTCACCAACACGAACTGGCAGTCCTACTCGGGCGAGAGCGCGCTCGGCTACGTGGTGCAGATGGCCGGCCTGACCGTCCAGATGTTCATCTCGGCCGCTGTAGGTGTGTCGGTGGCCATCGCTCTGGTGAGGGGCTTCGCCCGCAACCAGACCGATCGACTGGGCAACTTCTGGGTCGACCTGACCCGGATCACGTTCCGCATCCTGCTGCCGATCTCGTTCGCCTTCGCGATCGTCTTCGTCGCCGCCGGGATGATCCAGAACTTCCACGACTACAACACCGTCACGACGATCACCGGCGCCCACCAGACCCTGCCCGGCGGTCCTTTCGCCAGCATGGAGTCGATCAAGGAGCTGGGCAACAACGGCGGCGGTTCGTTCAACGCCAACTCGGCGCATCCGTTCGAGAACCCGACCACCTGGACCAACTGGATCGAGATCTTCCTGCTGCTCGCGATCCCGTTCTCGCTGCCGCGCACGTTCGGCGTGATGATCGGTGACAAACGCCAGGGCCGGGCGATCGTGGCGGTCATGGCCATCCTGGCCATCACCTCGGTCGTGCTGATGCTGGTCGTGCAGGGAATGCACCACGGCACCGTTCCGACGGCCGTAGGCGCCGCCACCGAGGGCACCGAACAGCGATTCGGCGTCCCCGACTCGAGCATCTTTGCCACCGGGACGACATTGACCTCGACCGGGGCGGTGGACAGTTTCCACGACTCGTTCACCAGCCTCGGCGGCGCAATGACGATGCTGAACATGATGCTCGGCGAGGTCGCACCCGGCGGTGCCGGTTCGGGGCTCTACGGCATGCTGGTCCTCGCCGTCATCGCGGTCTTCGTCGCTGGCTTGATGGTCGGCCGAACACCCGAGTACCTGGGCAAGAAGCTCGGTGGCCGGGAGGTGAAGTTCGCCTCGCTCTACCTGCTGACGACCCCGGCGCTGGTTCTGGTCGGTACCGCGCTGGCGATGGGATTGCCGGGCGAACGAGCCGGCATGCTCAACACCGGTCCGCATGGCCTGTCTGAGGTGCTGTACGCGTTCACGTCGGCGGCGAACAACAACGGCAGCGCCTTCGCCGGCATCTCGGTCAACACCAATTGGTACAACACCGTGCTCGGCATCGTGATGTTGCTCGGCCGCTTCCTGCCGATGGTGTTCGTCCTAGGCCTGGCCGGCTCACTGGCCCAACAGAAACCCGTCCCCGCCTCCGAAGGGACGCTGCCGACTCATCGGCTGCTCTTCGTCGGACTCCTCACCGGCGTCACGACGATCGTGGTCGCTCTCACCTACTTCCCGGCGTTGGCGCTGGGACCACTCGCAGAAGGCTTGCACTGATGACGCAGATTTCATTTAGCTCCGCTCCTCGCTCGCTTCGCATCGCTGCGAGGCTCCGCACTAGCGACGGGCACACTCTCGGCTCGCTTCGCATCGCTGCGAGGCTCCGCACTAGCGACGTGCAGTCATGACTGCGATCATCGAAAAGATTCCTTCCGTGCCTCCGATCAACCCAGTGCGCCGCGGCGCGTGCAGGGCGGGCTACTCGACCCCAAGATGCTGTGGACGTCCATTCCGGACGCCCTGGCCAAGCTGAACCCGTGGACGCTCTGGAAGAACCCGGTGATGTTCATCGTCGAGATCGGCGCGGTGTTCACCACCGTCGTCGCGCTCGGCCACCCGTCGGTCTTCGCCTGGCTGATCGTGATCTGGCTCTGGCTCACCGTGCTCTTCGCCAACCTCGCCGAGGCCGTGGCCGAGGGTCGCGGCAAGGCCCAGGCGGACGCGCTGCGCCGGGCCAAGACCGACACGATCGCCCGACGGCTCGTGGACCGCGCCAATCTCAACGGCGCCGAGGAATCCGTCCCCGCGCCGCAGCTGCAACAGGGCGACCGGGTCGTGCTGCGAGGCCGGCGATGTCATCCCCGGAGACGGCGACGTCATCGACGGCATCGCAAGTGTCGACGAGAGCGCGATCACCGGTGAAAGCGCACCCGTGATCAGAGAGAGCGGCGGTGACCGAAACTCGGTGACCGGCGGCACGCGGGTGCTCTCGGATCGCATCGTCGTCGAGATCACCCAGAAGCCGGGCGAGAGCTTCATCGACCGAATGATCGCCCTGGTCGAGGGAGCCAGCCGGCAAAAGACGCCGAACGAGATCGCGCTCAACATCCTGCTGGCCTCGCTGACCGTCATCTTCCTGCTGGCGACAGTGACCCTGCAGCCGCTCGCGATCTTCGCGAAGGCGAACCTGCCCGGGATCCCCGACACCTCGGCGCTCGACGGCAACGGCATCACCGCGATCGTGTTGGTGTCGCTGCTGGTCTGTTTGATCCCGACCACGATCGGCGCGCTCCTGTCGGCGATCGGCATCGCCGGAATGGACCGTCTCGTGCAGCGCAATGTGCTCGCCATGAGCGGACGCGCGGTCGAGGCGGCCGGCGATGTCAGCACTCTGCTGCTCGACAAGACCGGCACGATCACGCTCGGCAACCGTCAGGCGAGTGACTTCGTCCCGATCGGCGACGTGTCGATCAGCGAGCTGGTTGACGCCGCCCAGCTGTCCTCGCTGGCCGATGAGACGCCGGAGGGACGGTCGGTCGTCGTGCTGGCCAAGGACCAGTACGGGCTGCGTGAGCGCTCGACCGGTGAGCTGACCCACGCGACCTGGGTGGCGTTCACCGCCCAGACCCGGATGAGCGGGGTGGACCTGGCCGCGGTCGGCGCGACGCCGTCCCGCGAGGTCCGCAAGGGGGCCGCCGCTTCGGTCATCGCCTGGGTTCGCGACAACGGCGGCCCGGTGCTGCCGGCCACCGGTGAGGTCGTCGACGGAATCAGTGCCGCCGGCGGTACTCCCCTGGTGGTCGCCGAGCGCATCGGCGACGCACCGCCCCGAGTCCTCGGCGTCATCCACCTCAAGGACATCGTCAAGCAGGGCATGGCCGAGCGGTTCGCCGAGCTGCGCCGGATGGGTATTCGCACCGTGATGATCACCGGCGACAACCCGCTGACGGCGAAGGCGATCGCGGACGAGGCCGGTGTCGACGACTTCCTCGCCGAGGCGACGCCGGAAGACAAGATGGCCCTGATCAAGCGCGAGCAGGCCGGCGGCAAGCTCGTCGCGATGACCGGGGACGGAACCAACGACGCGCCCGCGCTTGCACAGGCCGATGTCGGGGTCGCCATGAACACCGGCACTTCGGCGGCGAAAGAGGCCGGCAACATGGTCGACCTCGATTCCGACCCGACCAAGCTCATCGAGATCGTCGAGATCGGCAAGCAGTTATTGATCACGCGCGGTGCGTTGACGACGTTCTCGATCGCCAACGACGTGGCCAAGTACTTCGCGATCATCCCGGCCATGTTCGCCGCGGTGTACCCGGGCCTGGACAAGCTCAACATCATGCGCCTGCACTCACCGCAGTCGGCCATCTTGTCGGCCGTCATCTTCAACGCACTGATCATCGTGGTGTTGATCCCGCTGGCCCTGCGGGGCGTGCGGTACCGGCCGGCCAGCGCCAGTCAGATGCTGCGGCGCAACCTCTATATCTATGGCCTTGGCGGCATCGTGCTTGCCGTTCATCGGTATCAAAGCGATCGACCTCATCATCCAGTTCATTCCCGGGATCGGCTGACCTGTCATGCGTGCATCTAGTAACCGGCTTACGACAACACCTCGCGGCGTTGCGGATGCTGCTCATCTTCACCGTCATCCTCGGCGCGGCCTATCCCCTGGTCGTGCTGGGTTTAGGCCAGCTACCCGGATTGAAGTCCAGTGCCGACGGCTCACAGATCTCGGTCGCCGGCAACGTCGTGGGATCATCGCTGATCGGCCAGAGCTTCACCGACAGCGACGGCAACGCGTTGCCGCAGTACTTCCAGAGCCGCCCGTCCGCAGCCGGTGACGGTTATGACCCGACCGCTTCCAGCGCCAGCAACCTCGGCCCCGAATCGATCGTCGATACGCTGCCCGATCCGTCGGTCAAGGACGACACCGGCACGCAGAGCCTGCTCACCCAGGTCTGCGCCCGCAGCCTGACGATCGGCCAGCTCGATGGCGTGGACGGCTCCCGGCCGTTCTGCACCTCCGACGGCGTGGGTGCCGTACTGGCCGTCTTCTGGTCGGGCCCCGGCTACCACGGCCACATCACTCGGGTCGTCAGCATCAACCAGACGGCACCGGCGACTCCGTTCATCGCCACCTATAAGGGCGTGAAGGTCGAGCTCGGAGTGTTCGGACAGGACTACTCGGACGGGCAGATCGTGCCGATCCGGGGCGACGCACCATCCGACCCGGCCGTGCCATCGGACGCCGTCACCGCATCCGGGTCCGGCCTCGATCCCGACATCAGTCCGGCCTACGCGCACATCCAGGAGGCCCTGGTCGCCAAGACCCGCGGCATCAGCGTGGCCCAGGTGGCGGCGCTGGTGAGCAAGTACGAGTCAGGGCGGGCACTGGGCTTCATGGGTCAGCCAACCGTCAACGTTCTGCAGCTCAACGTGGCCCTGGACCGGGACTACCCCTTCAAGAGTGGGTGACACCGTGCGCCGGCGCGGGACGTTGCGCGTCTACCTCGGCGCTGCCCCAGGCGTAGGCAAGACGTACGCGATGCTCGACGAAGGGCACCGCCGCGCCCAGCGGGGCGCCGACGTGGTGGTTGCCTTCGTCGAGACGCACGGCCGCCCGCACACCGAGCAGCAGCTCGAGGGGCTCGAGGTCGTCCCGCGCCGGCGGATCACCTATCGAGGCGCGGAGTTCTCGGAGCTCGACGTAGCGGCCGTCCTCGCCCGGGCGCCGCAGGTCGCGCTCGTAGACGAGCTCGCGCACACCAATGTGCCCGGCACCGACCATGTGAAACGTTGGCAGGACGTCGAGCAACTGCTCGAGGCCGGCATCGATGTGATCAGCACCGTCAACGTCCAGCATCTCGAGTCACTCAACGACGTCGTCGAGGCGATCACGGGAGTGCCGCAACGCGAGACGGTGCCCGACTCGGTGGTTCGTTCCGCGGAGCAGGTCGAGCTCGTCGACATGACCCCCGAGGCGCTGCGGCGGCGAATGGCCCACGGCAACATCTATAAGCCCGATAAGGTCGACGCGGCGCTGGGCAATTACTTCCGCCCGGGCAACCTCACTGCACTGCGCGAACTCGCCCTGCTGTGGCTGGCCGACAGCGTCGACGAAGGTCTGCAGCGCTATCGCGAGCAGCATGGGATCGCCAAGACCTGGGAGACCCGCGAGCGAGTCGTCGTCGCGCTGACCGGTGGCCCCGAGGGCGAGACGCTGATCCGCCGCGCGGCCCGGATTGCGGCGCGGGCCACCGGCGGTGACCTGCTCGCCGTGCACATCGCCCGCAGCGACGGGCTGACCGGGTCGAGCGTCGCCGAACTCGACAAGCAGCGGTTGCTCGTCGAGTCACTCGGTGGCAGCTACCACTCGATCATCGGTGACGACGTCCCCACGTCGATCCTCGACTTCGCCCGCGCCAACAACGCCACCCAGATCGTCATCGGAGCGAGTCGCCGCAATCCGGCCGTCGCCGCGCTGACCGGCCCCGGCAGCGGCATGCGGATCACCCGAGCGTCCGGCTCGATCGATGTGCACGTCGTCAGCCACGACTACATCGGACGAGGACGGGTACTTCCGCATCTGACCCGCGGTCTGACGATTCGGCGGCAGCTGGCCGGGCTGATCGTTGCGGCCGTACTCCTGGCGATCCTCACGCCGGCCTGCGCACTGTCGCGTCGCGGTCTCGGGCTGTCCAGCGACATGCTGCTGTTCCTGCTGGTGGTCGTCATCGTCAGCCTGGTCGGCGGCTTCTACCCCGCGTTCGTCACTGCGGTCGTGGCGAGCCTGCTCATCAACTACTTCTTCGTGCCTCCGATCCACACGCTCACGATCTCGGCGCCCGAGAACATCTTGGCCCTGGTCGTTTTCATCGTCATCGCCTCGCTGGTCTCGCGGGTCGTCGATGTGGCCGCCCGCCGCACGTCCGAGGCGGGTCGATCGAACGCTGAGGCCGAGACGCTGTCGACGCTGGCGGGCAGCCTGCTGCGGGGTCAGCAGGCACTGCCCGCGCTGCTCGAGCGAGTTCAAGAGACCTTCGGCGTTCACAGCGTCACGTTGCTGCGCCGCGAGAGCGGGGCCCCGGCGAGTGGCGGCGCGTCGGCGAACGGACGCACCAGTGGCACCGGCCTGCGCGGCACCTGGTCGTGCGTAGCCAGCATCGGCGACGATCCGTGCCTTCGGCCCGAGGATGGCGACACCGAGGTCGCGGTCGGCGACGAGCTTCGCCTGGTGCTCCGCGGACGCGTCCTGGCGGCCGAGGATCAACGGGTGCTGGCGGCATTCGCCGCCGAGGTCGCGGTCGCCTTCGAGCAGCGGCGTTTGGCCGAGGCCGCGGAGGCCGCGGTGCCGGTCGGTGAGGCCAATCGCATGCGGACGGCCCTGCTGAATGCCGTCAGCCACGATCTGCGGACCCCGATCGCTTCGGCGAAGGCGGCGGTGTCGAGCCTGCGCAGCCGAGATGTCGAGTGGAGCGAGTCCGACGGCCAGGAATTGCTCGCCAACGCCGACGACGCGCTCGACCGGCTCACGGATCTGGTGACGAACCTGCTCGACCTGTCGCGTCTGCAAGCGGGAATGCTGTCGGTCACCGCCGGCCCGGTGACATCGGCGAGGTGATCAGCCGGGCGCTGGATCACGCGGCCGCGCGATGCCCGGGTCGAGGTGGACGTTCCCTCGGGATTGCCCGAGGTGCTGGCCGACGCCGGATTACTCGAACGCATCCTGGCCAATCTCGTCGAGAACGCGTTGCGCTATGCACCGGCCGACCAGCCCGTTCGCATCGCGGCCAGCGCCCACGGCGAGATGGTCGAGCTGCGGGTGGTCGACCGGGGGCCGGGAATTCCGCCCGATGAACGCGACGGCGTTTTTGCCCCGTTCCAGCGCCGCGACGACCACGTCACCAGCAACGGTGCCGGCGTCGGACTCGGCCTGGCGATCGCGCGCGGCTTCATCGAGGCGATGCACGGCACGATCTCCTTGGATGACACGCCCGGAGGGGGCCTGACCGCGGTCGTCGCGCTACCCGTCTCAGCGCAGATCCCCGGGTGAACGGGCTCAGCGCGTGATTGACGGTTGAGCGATGAGGGTCGTGCACCCCACTCGTCTCAATCAGGAATTCCGGCGCGCATCCAGCTGCTGCTGACTGGAGCCGGCGGGATCGATCAGCGGCATCGCCCGGGCGATCTGCTGTCGCACGGTGTCGAGCTCGAGCGAAGCGGCGTGCGCATCCAACCGGCAGCCAGGTGACCTGGCTGGTCACGGCAGTGGCCAACGAACATTCGGTGGACAGTTGATTAACAGACCATCCCGCAGCCGTCGTGCAGTTGAACAGGTAGTGGTCTTTTCGGACCGAGCCACCGAAACGGCCGTTGTTCTTCTTCGAGGAATAGCTTCGCGGCGTGTCCCAACTCTCCGCCCACCGCGGCGGTCCCGAAGCCCGGCTTCACCCCAACAGTCTCGAGGCGATCAGCGCGGCCTGCGAGCTCGGAGTGGACCTGATCGAATTCGACGTGCGGGTCACCCACGATGGCAACTTCATCGTCTATCACGCCGATCGGTTGGCCGTCGACGGACGGATGCGGCTGATTGCCGACGTCGACCTGGCCGACATCGTGCAAGCCGATCCCGGTGTTCCCACATTGCCATCAGTACTTGACCTCATCCGGGGACGCGCCATCGCCCACGTGGACCTCAAAGACGCGCGCGAAGACCTCGCTATCGCCGATCTCTGCGAAGCCCGCCTGGGTGCCAGTGGCTTCGTGATCACCACGTTGCACGACCACAGCGTCCGCCGGATACGAACCGCACGACCGCACCTGATCGTCGGCCTCTCACTCGCCGGCGTCCGGGCGCGCACGGGTCGGCGCGTCGTCGTCGGCGCCTGGTCGGAGCTGTTTCCGCAGGCCCGGGTGCGGGCCTGCGATGCCAATCTGCTGGCCATAAACCACCGGCTCGCGCGATTCGGCCTGCTCGGTTGGGCGCACCGTCATCAGCTACCGGTGCTGCTGTGGACGTTGAACACCGAAAAGCGAATCCGCGCGGCGCAGCGCGACCATCGAGTCTGGGCCTACACCACCGATTTTCCGCGCCTGGCGCTGCGCCTGGCCGACGCGGCGTGAGGCCGATCGCCGGTCAGGTGATCGACGAGTCCGTGATCGTCGGCGGCCGCGCGCCCAGGAAGAAGATGCCGGGATAGCCGGCGGTCTGAAAGCCATCGTTGGGGTTTGCACTGAGCTGGCTATGGTCGATGGCAAGGGTGCCGGTGCGGTCGTTGCTGACATAGAAGATGGCCCCGCCGCCCGCGTTGGCGTGGTTGCTCTTGATGACGGTCCCGGAGACCGTCACCGTGTATTGGTTGCCATCGGTGTAGATCGCGCCCCCGCTGCCACCGCCAGGGGTGCCGTTCGCCGCCGGATTCGCACCGGTGCCGATCGCTTGGTTGCCCGTCATCGTGCAGTTCAGCACGACCCACGAAACACCGATGCTCGAGAGCGCGCCGCCGTTCGAGCAGACCCCGCCGCTGAAGGTGCTGTTGGTGATGTAGACGGGCTGACCGCCGGACTGATCGAGCACCCGGATCGCCGCGCCACCGAGGTCGGGTCCGCTCGATTCGCAGCGGTTGCCGGTGAATCGCGAGTTCACCACCTTGACCCGCCCGCCCCGCACGAACACCGCACCGCCGCCACCGCCGTCGGTCGTCTGCCCGGTTGAGTTGCCGTCGGTGAACGTCAGGTTCTGCAGGCTGACCTGCGGCGTCGGCTGGTCGTTGCAATGTGATGTGGTCCAGATCTGTGCTTGGTCGCAGGTGTCCATGTAGAAGATGCGCCGGGCGCCCGCTCCGCTGAGGGTGACCAGGCCACCTCCGTCGAGCACGACCTGGGCGCTGGTGTTGACCACCTTCGCGGTGGCCGTCATCGCGATGGTCACCGGGGCCGATCCACACGAGAAGGTGATGATGCCGCCCGCGGCCACGGCAGCGACGACCGCGGCGGACGTGCAGCTGGCGGGAGTGCCAGTACCGATGACCCGCGTCGGATGCGAAACGTCCACGGCTTGCGCAGCGACCGGGACCGCCGCGCCGCCCGACGGATTACCGGCGGCGGCAACGGCTGGGGCCGTCGCGGCGGCGGTTGTCGCCGCATTGCCCGCCACCGGCGCCCGGGCCGGCGGCGCGATCACCGACGTGGCTAGCGCAGGCAGCTGCGTCACGCTCGTCTGGGCCGACGAGGCGCCGGCGGAAGTCGAACTGACCACGGCCGACGAGGTGGATGCAATCTGGCCCGGTGGCGCGAACGACCCGCAGGCCGTCAGCCCGACCGCGACGATCGCTGTAAGCAGAGCCGTCGCAATCGTGTTCGGACGCCGAACGCGCACGATGTAGCTAGTTCCGGTCGGCTATCTTCACGCCGTGCTGGGCGACGATCTGCCAGCCCGCGGGCCGACGAACCCAGACCTGCAGCACATCGATGATGACGCCGTAGTGCGAGTCGCCCTGAAATGGCTCGGCATAGTGGTTGACCGAGCTACCTGATAGGAGGGCGACATCGCCGAACACCCGGACCGACAAGCCGTCGTGTTCGATTGCTCGCTTCAACGGCTTGATGCCGGCGATCCAGGTGGCCCGATCCTCGGTCTTGCCATTGGAGTGCGTGTACTGGAAGTCCTCGCCGACGATCTGTTCGACCGCGTCCCAATCCTGGGCGGCGACGGCCGCGCAGCGAGCCTCTTCGGCGTCGAGCACTTCCTGCGTCACGTCGTCAGTCACTTGCAGCTCCCCTTGTCATCCCTGGCCGACCCGGGCGTCAGCGCTTTGGAGCCTACGGGGCCTCGATGAACCCGCACCGTGGAGCCAAACCCGTGCGCGCTTCGACGGCATGGCGACCTGCAGGCCGGGATCGGCTCGAACCCCCTGAATACCGGCCACAGCGACCACGAAACACCGCCCAACGGTGGCGTAACTCGTGGCCTATTGGTTGGTCATCGCGCCGAAACCGGGCTGGGATGAGCTAGCCGCAGGCAATTCGTCGAGGTCGAGGGGTGGTCATATGACGAGGCGCGTCGAGATCGGGGTATTCATGCCGGTCGGCAGCAACGGCTTCATGATGTCGAACTACACCCCGCGCTACGACCCGACGTTCGAGCTGCACCGCGACATCGCCGTGCTGGCCGAGCAGATCGGGCTCGACTACGTCTTCTGGATGGGCAAGTGGAAGGGGTACGACGGCACCAGCGGGTACTGGAAGAGCACCTTGGAGCCGCTCACGGTCGCCTCGGCCGTTGCCGGAGCAACGTCGCGGATCAAGCTGTTCGCGACCATCAGCCCGCTGCTGTTCCATCCCGGCGTCGCGGCCAAGATGATCTCGACCATCGACGGAATCAGCGGAGGCCGGTTCGGGATCAACGTCGTCACCGGCAACACCCTCGATGAGTACGAGCAGATGGGCATGGTCCCCGAGGGCTACAACGAGAGCCGTTACGACTATGCCGACGAATGGCTGGACGTGATGAAGCTGCTGTGGACGCAGGAAAAGACCACCTTCGATGGCCGCTGGTTCCACCTGCAGGACTGTGTGAGCAGCCCGAAACCGGTCCGTAAGCCGTACCCGCTGATCGTCAGCGCCGGCACGTCACCCGAGGGGTTGGCGTTCGCGGGCAAGCACTCCGACTACGCCTTCGGCGCCACCGGCCCGGAGCTGTCGGCCACGGTCCGAGCGCGCGCGACCGAGCACGGTCGCGACGTCAAGATCCTCACGAATGTCTTCCTGCTGCAGCGCGATACCGACGCCGAGGCCGAGGCCGAACTGGCCCGGATTCGCGGCGACATCGACATCGAGGCGGTCATGTCACTCATCGGCGCGACCGAACGCGACGACCGGGCGTCCTACGACCGCCGCAAGGAACACCTGCTGAACTCCGGCATGGTCGGATTCGGGGCCGGCCTGCCGCTGGCCGGATCACCCGACACCATTGCCGACGTGCTGACCGCGCGGATCGTCGACGGCGGGCTCGATGGCGTCCAGCTCACGTTCGTCAACTGGCTCGATGACCTCGCCGCCTTCCACCGCGACGTTCAGCCGAGGCTGACGGCCCGGCTCGCCGAGCACGACATCGTCGTCGGGGCCGAGGAGCTACAGCCGATCGGGATCTGAGTTACGGGTTGGCCGCTCAGCGGCAACGTCGCCGCCACCGCCGACCGAGACCGGCGTGCGGTTTACGGCCGGCGGCACGGCGATGGGCGCCATCGGGCTGAGGCGCGGACGCCGGAACCAGAGGGCCACCGCCAACGCGATCAGCAGAGCGCCCACTATCTCCAGAGCCAGGGGCACCGTGCCGTACAGCAGGTTGACCGAGCGGGCGTCCTTGCGGGCGTCGGCGACGGCGGATGCCAACTGGCTCGGCGAGCTGGTGTAACTGACGTCGAGGATGGGCGTGATCGGGACGACGGTCGAGCCGGCCTTGAGCACGAGAGTGCGTACTTCGTGTTCCTGCAGGTCGACGATCTCACCGGTCGTCGGTTCGACCCAGTAGGTCGCCGTCACTTGGTAGGTGTAGTTCAGCGGCACCGGGTCAGGCTCGGCGGCGAGCACCTGCTGCAGTCCGTCCAGTTGCGCGGCCGGCAGGTTCAGTCCGGCGCTGAGGGCGGCGAAGGTGTCCTTGGGCAGCGAAGCCGGCAGTGACTGCAGCGTCTGCGGGTCGGTCACGGCCGCGACCGGAGACGCCAGCGTGTAGACGTAGGTCGACAGGCCCCCGCGAGTGGCGGTCTTCTCATACGTGAGCGGCGCGGTCGTCTGGGTGTCGGAGAGCCAGGCGGAGTAATCCTTCTTGGCCGACCGAATCGGCCAGTTGAAGGTCACGCCCTTCTGAGCGGTGACATTGCTGAAGCCGCTGCCCGGTCCCATGCTGGTGCGATTCACGGCGTACCGGTACTCGTAACCCGCCACTGTCTTGCCGTCGGCCAGCACGGAGCCCGCATCTGACACCAGGGCGTTGTCGCCCTTCGTCTGTAGGACCTTCGTCGTGTGCGGCAGCGTCACCGGCACGTCCGTCAACAGCACCGGCCCGGCGTTCGTCGAGGTGAGCGCCGCCGCATTGAACAGCGTCGCGGCGGTGCCGGTGTAGGTCCGAGTGGTGTTGGTGTCGCTCGGCAGCACGGCCAGCCGAGGTGCGGCGACCCAGTACACGCCGGCCGCTCCGAGCAATGACACGACACCGAGCGCCGTCGCGGTGGGGATGATGAAACGAGGCATTCAGACCACGAACCTTTCGCCGACCGGACCGGAGCCGTTGCGACTCCCGGTAGTTCCTATCGGCCGCGAATGTCAGATCCTGTAGCCCCTGATCGGCTCGATCAAACGAATGGCGTCGCGAATTGCAACTTTTGAGGGGTTTAGTGGGATTCGAGGACCGCGTGAGGCTAGCCGGCTCCCGATCAGTTCTGCTGCAGCACCGCGAATATGTTGCCCGCCGGGTCGGTGAACCAGGCGATGTCGGGTCCAAGATTATTGGCGAGGCCGCGGAGGATGCCTTTGTCGTCCTGCGGCAAGCCGTCGTAGCGGGCGAATTCGACCCCCCGCTCGGTCAGCTGGTCGACGGCCGCGTCGATGTCGTCGACCGGGAAGTTCAGGATCGTGACGTCGACGTAGAACGCCTTGGCCGTGGGGACATCGTCGACGGTGAACCCGCTGAAGGCAGCGCTTCCGCTCAACATGTTGGTCAGTATCCCTCCCGCGGGGAGACAATGCTGGCCAAGTCGGATTGCTGGTCGGACCGCCGTGACCGCCTGGGCGAAGATCCCAAACGTTCGGGACACCGGCCCGCAGACGGCGGGACAGCGCGAGAATGAAAGTGGACGGGCCGGCAGACGCCGGCACGTCCGGCCTCGTGCCGGCAGTCCCTCGGAGGTTGCCATGTCCCGTTCCCGGAACTACACGATCGCGGCCGTGCTGGCCGGTGTGCTGTCGCTGGCGAACGCCATCATCGCGCTGGCGGTGCTGCCGCAGGGCGCCGACAAGATCAACCACAGCAGCAACCAGCCGCCGTACGCCGTGATCCTGATCGAGGTCGTGATCGGCCTGATCGGCATGGTCGCGGCCTACGGCGTCTTCCGGACGCAGCGCTGGGCCGTGATCCTCACTCTGGTGCTGATGGTGCGTCAATGTGCTGATCTCGCTGCCCGGCATCCCATTCGGCCCGACCGTCTTCGACAAGGTCAGCTCGGTACTCGGCCTGGTCGTCTCGGCGGCCGCGATCTACTTCCTGCTCCGCCGCGACAGCCGGGTCGAGTCGAAGGCGGAACTCAACGCGTGACTGCCCTCGACGAGGGCCGACGAGCCCGCCGCCGACCGCCCGGAGCGCGACCGAGTCGCGGCGCCCGCTGGCTGGCGACGGCGCTCGTCTGCCTCGTCCTGCTCGGCTGGGTCGCCACCATCTATGTGCTGGTCCTGGTCGCGGACGGGCTGAGCGACACCAACTCCCACATCGACTGGTGGGCGCACGTCATCGCGGTCGCCCTGATCGCCGTCACCGTCGAGCCGGTCCGCCGCTGGCTGCGGCTCACCGTCGACGACGTCGTCTACGGCCACCTCGACGACGCCTACACCGTGATGACCGAGCTCAACCGGCAGATCGATGCCGCGGCACCGACCGGCGATCCGGCCGGCGCCGACCCGTCGCTGGCCCGGATGATCGCCCGCACGCTGAACGTCCCCTACGTGGCGATCGTCGACGGCGACGCCGAGACCAGCGTCGTCGGCGTGCGACCGTCCGACCGCGACCTCGCCGACGTGCCGCTGACCTATCAGGGCGCCGAGATCGGCCACCTGTACGTCGCGCCCCGACACCCGGGAACGACCCTGTCCAATCGCGACCTCAACCTGCTGTCCGACCTGGCCCAGCAGCTCGCGGTCGCGTTGTACGCGATCCGCGCGTCCGAGCAGGTGCAGGCCTCGCGGGCCGCGCTCGTCACCGCCCGCGAGGAGGAACGGCGCCGGATCCGCCGCGACCTGCACGACGGGCTCGGCCCGACGCTGGCCTCGATGAAGCTGCAGCTCGCCGCGGTCGCCCGCCTGCTGGAAGCGGAACCCGAGCGGGCGGCCGACCTGCTCGGCGAGGTTCGCGACGGCATGGACGAGACGACCGCCGACATCCGCCGCCTCGTCTACGGACTGCGGCCGCCGCTGATCGACGAGCTCGGTCTGATCGCCGCCCTGCGCAACCATCCGTCGGCCCACTCGGGTCTCGAGGTCACCGTCGAGCCCGGACGCAGCTGCCCGAGCTGCCGGCCGCGGTCGAGGTCGCGCTGTACCGGATCGCGTCCGAGGCGATCCACAACGCCGTTCGCCACTCCGGCGGCCGGCGGTGCCAGGTGAGCATCGACGGTCACCGCCGACGAGGTGCGGATGACGATCAGCGACGACGGCCGCGGCCTGCCCGAGCCCGCTCGTCGACGGCGTCGGCGTCTCGGCGATCCGCGAACGCGCCGCCGAACTCGGCGGCACCGTCGAGCTGACCAGCAACCGGAGGCACGACGGTCACGACCGTGCTGCCGCTGCGACCATCGGCGACGTCATGACCGAGGACGTGCTGCGGGTGCTGATCGCCGACGACCACACCCTGTTCCGCCGGGGCGTGCGCTCGCTGCTGTCGACCGTGCCCGAGGTCGAGGTCGTCGGCGAGGCGTCCGACGGCGAGACGCGGTCGCCATGACCGCCGAGCTCGCCGCCCGACCTGGTGCTGATGGATCTGCAGATGCCCGGCGGCGGCGGCCTGGCCGCGATCCGCGCTGTCACCGAGCAGTCCCCGACCGCGAACGTCCTGGTCGTCACCATGTTCGAGGACGACGACTCGGTGTTCGCGGCGATGCGCGCCGGCGCCCGCGGCTACGTCCTCAAGGACATGGACGCCGACGACTTCGCCCGGGCCATCGTCGCGGTCGGACGCGGCGAGGCGCTGTTCTCGCGCGGCATCGCCACCCGGATGATGCGCTTCTTCAGCGAGCCGCGATCCGTCCACCGCGACCGTTCCCCGACCTGACCGACAGCGAGCGCAGCGTCCTGCGATCTGATGGCCACCGGCGCCAACAACGCCGCCATCGCCCGCGAGCTGTCGCTGTCACCGAAGACGGTCGCAACTACATCTCGAACATCTTCCGCAAGCTCCAGGTCGCCGACCGCGCCCAGGCGATCGTCATCGCCCGCGAAGCCGGGCTGGAGAAGCCCTGAAGCTTCGTCGGTCTAGCTGAACTGCACCATCGCGCAGTCAGGGGCGCCTCTACCGCATAGGTCAGCCACTTTCATGGGGCGGCCGCATCCTTCGGCGCAGCGACGGCCGATCGAGACCGAGATGCTCACGAAGCGTCGATCCTGAATAGTCCGTTCGGAAGAGCCCGCGACTCTGCAATTCGGGGACCAGCAACTCGGTGATTCCGTCGAGCCCTTTCAGATACGGCATCTGCAGATTGAACCCGTCGCACGCACCGGTGGTGAACCATGTCTGCATGGCATCCGCGACCTGCACCGCGGTGCCGACCAAAGAGAAGTGACCAGATGACGCCGTGAAGACTTTGATCAGCTCCCGCAACGTGTACCGCTTCTCGGCCGCCAACTTGTAATAGACCTCGTAGCGAGACGCCGCGCCCTGGACGTCTTCCGGGCGTGACAGTCGCTCCAAGGGCAGCGGGGCGTCCAGGTCGAGATCGTCGAGCTCGATGTTGTCCATGAACATTCGCAGGTTCTTGCGGCCTGATTCGAAGTCGATGAAGTCGCCCAGGTTGTCAGCCGTGGCCCGCGCTTCGGCCTCGGTCGCACCGACGATCGCAACCAGGCCCGGCAGAACCTTGACCTTGCTCGGGTCGCGGTCATGTTTGGCGACTCGAGCCTTCAGATCGGCGTAGAAGCGCTGAGCCGCGGCCAGGCTCGGCTGCGCGGTGAAGACGACTTCGGCGTACTTGGCTGCGAAGTCCATTCCGGCATCCGACGACCCGGCCTGCACCAGAACCGGCCACCCCTGCGGGGGCCGAGGGACGTTCAGCGGTCCCGCGCACCGATAGTACTTGCCGTTGAAGTCGACGGCATGCACGCGATCCGGCCGCATGAAGACGCCCGACTCGCGATCGTTGACGATCGCATCGTCGTCCCAGCTGTCCCAGAGTGCAGTGACCAGTTGCAGGTACTCGTCGGCGCGAACGTAGCGCTCATCGTGGCTGGGCAGATCACGGTCGAAGTTCGGCCCACCGGCGTAAGAGGTGACGATGTTCCAACCGGCTCGACCGGCGCTGAGGTGGTCGAGTGAGGCGAAGTACCGGGCCAGGTTGTATGGCTCGGTGAAGCTGGTCGAGACGGTCGCGATCAGACCGATCCGGCTCGTCGACGGCGCCAACGCGGCCAAGGTCATCAGCGGCTCGAGCAGATGGCCGATGGGTTGCTGATCGTTCATGAGCATCAGCCCGTCGGCGATGAACACGGCATCGAGCTTGGCCCGCTCCGCCTGCTGAGCGATGTCGATCGCCAACGTCGACCGCGTGTAGTCCTCGGAGCGGCTGTCCGGCCTACGCCAACTGCCGATGTGGTAGCCCACCGGCGTCATGAACAGGCAGAGGTTCATCTGGCCGCGCGACACGGTCATCTACGAGATCATGAGGCCTGCACCACGGCGAGGCCCGTCAACGTCGGCACGTACAGGTCTGAGCCGGATATCGCCGGTGTGGCGAAGCGGGACGCGGCTCCGACTTTTACCTGATCGAGCGACTTGCCGTTGGTCGGGTCGAGCGCATACAGCACGCCTTTCGCGGGGTCGAGGGACCAGACCCGTCCGCCGCCGACGACGGGTGAGCCGGTCACGTCGGTGGCAGCGTGCCACAGGATCGTCATCTGACCGGTTGCTGAGATCTGGACGGCCCGGACCCCATCGGTGCAGGGGACGTATACGACGTCTCCGACCACCGCAGTACCGCCGAATGACATGCAAATCTGCGCAGTTGACACCTGCCCACCGATGCCGCCGAGGTGACCTTGACGGAGTAGGTACGCGGTCCCGGATTTGCCGGCGATAAAGATCCACTGAGTACCGACGAGCGCCGGTCCCTGGGAGCCGAGGTCCTTGTCGGCGTCGTTGTCCGTGGCCCAGGTCGTCGGCGAGAAGGAATCGACCATCGTCGTGCCGTCCAGCTGCAGGATCGAGTCGCTATGGTCATAGCTGTCGCCCGCGCCGGAGGCTCCGTTGCCGACTGACACCACTAGGTGGCCGGTCGAGTCGACCGAGGGGCCCGGCGGCGTCCAGATCCCGCCTTCGCGCGCGGTAGGAACGGTGAACGCGGACGGCGTGTGGGCACCGGTCAGAGGTACGCCGATGACGCGTCCCTTGTAGGCCCCGCAATCGCCGGCCAGCCCGCCGAAGGGGATCCATACCGAGCCGCCGGTGACGGTCAGCGCCCCACGCTCTTGCATGGCCGCGGCGTCGACCCCCGGCAGATCAACGCTGACCCGCCAGCTCACGGATCCGTCCGCCGGGCTCAGGGCGACCAGTTCATGCCGGGGTGGACTGCCGTATTCAGCGACCACGTAGACGAAGTGCGTTACCGGATCGTAGACGGGAGTACCGGTAATGCCGAGCGGATCGATATTGCCGCACGGCAACTGGGACTTCGCGGCCGGCGTACCCAGGCTGGTACGCCACAACTCGTGGCCGGTGTTGTCGAATGCCACGACCGCGTCCTGCTCGGTGGCAACGATGGTCACCCCGCCGACGATGATGGGCGACGCGTAGACGGCGCCACCCGGGTTGAGCGTGTATTTGACGGTCAGCGGGCCGGTCGCCGGGGGCATGTTGGCCGACACACCGCTTCGGGCGGCGTCACCGTGATAGGTCGGCCAATCCGGGTTCGTCGTCGGAGCTTGGCTCTGACTCACCGTGGACGCCGATGCCGACGGCGGTTGGCTCGAGGCGGTCGAGTCGGCCGGCGCGACGTGGCCCGAACCACCTGAGCAGGCCGACAGTAGAACCATCACCACGACCAACAGCCAGATCCGGATCCGCATACGCCGAGTCTGCCGGACGCGCGCGCCCGAGCTCGGACCACCCGAACCGCAAGGCATCAGAACCGGCCGCTGAGGCGTTGCCGAAGTGGCCGACCGTCGGGATCGGCCACGATCCGGTAGGGCGGGTCAGCCCATCGCAGCGTGCCCGGGGACAGCCGTTCGGCGCCTGCCGCCGCATTGAGCGTCGGGGGGATCTGCGCGCTGATTTGGGTATGCCTGCCCCAGACCGCGACTCGCGCGGATCCGACAGCGGAGGTAAGTACCCATGGTCTCGGTGCTCTCGTCCGCCGGGGCATCGTATTCGCAATCGCCGGCGCGCTCGTTGTCGACGCGGCCGCCACCTACGATGCGTCCAAGTCGACGGGTCTTGACGGCGCGCTCCGAACGCTGGCGGATCGCCCTTACGGACCGGTCCTACTCGGGCTCCTCGCCGCCGGATTGATCACGTTCGGGGTCTTCGGCTTCGCCGCCGCCCGATGGTCCAAGGTCTAGATCCGGCGTCTCCTGCCACGCGTTACGAGATCGACGATCGGCTTTCACTGATCTCGGCCAACCGGTCGAGCGTCCGCTCCATGCCGGCCCGAAGGTCCGTCCGTCGATCCTTGAGACCGTAGAGGGTGTCGATGATGAACCAGCCCGACGATGGTCAGTTCTTTCGTCACGGCGTAGGACTCGGTTACCCGAGTGCCGGTGCCTTCTGGTTCGAAGCGGTAGCGCCACTCGACCGTTCCGGCAAACGCCTCGGTGCGCGCGAACGCGAACTCGCGACCGGGATCGGCGGTGACGACCACCGGCTTGTTGGGCCAGTTCGGGCCCCGTCCCGCGTGGTTGATTGCCTTGAACCTGGCCCCGACCGCAGGGCCGGTAGCTCCCTTGATCCAGGTACACGAAACGATCTCGGGCGACATCTCGGGCGTCCGGGTGACGTCGGAGACGATCGTCGTACAAGTCGCTGGGCGACGCGTCGATGTAGCGACTGACGCTGTCGCTGGTGAGTTCCTGTCGCATGACGGCCTCAGCCGGTCACGTGGGTGACGACGCTCGAGAACAGGTCGTGCGTCGGCGTCACGATCATCTCGGGAAATCCTTCGATGCCGAGCTGCGCGACGGCCGGCATGATGCGGGTTTGCGCGAACGTCATGAACTGCTCTTCGGAGTCCCAGACATCGAGCATGCGCAGGGTGTCCCCTTCGAACGAGGCGACATGAAAAGTCATTCCCGCTGGGACGTCTTCGTCCCAGCGGACGAGCGCGTGGATCTGGTCGTACTGCGCCGGGGTAATCGAGTTCCACTGCTGCGTGATCACCGTAGCCATTTGGTGCCTCCTCGGTTGATGGTGCTGAGTCGTGGGCTGCTTCTTGTCGGCACGCCAAAACCTGCCGGTGGCCATAAACGTTCGGACGGGCGTAGCGCGCCTAGATCAGGTCGCCGGCGTTTTTCGGCGGGTTCTTGGTGCGCCGGTCCTGGCTCGAAGTCTGCATCTCGCCGTTCGATGTCGTTGAGGAACATCTCGACGACCCCGCCGGCGAGGCGCACCCATCGGTCGCCGCCCGGATCGTTGGCGACCTGTTGGTGGGCCAGACCAGTCGTGATGGCGGTGAATACGTCGACATCGGCCTGGTCGTGCACCCCGGCCCGTCCCATTAGGTCGAGGCCGAACTCATAGAACTCGAGCGCCACGGCGAAGGATTCGGGCGACGGCTCGAAGCCGGGGATCGTGCGCTGGAGCAGTAGCTGATGGCGGACGACGTCGTCGCCGGAGAACCGCACGCACTCGGCGACGAACTGGACCAACGCATCGCGCGGATCGCTCGGGTAATCGTGGCGACACGTAGTCGATGAACTGCCGGTACCCGTCGGCGAACATCGCGTCGTACAGATCGAGCTTCGAGCCGAAGTAGACGTACAGCGACGGCTGGCGCAGACCGACCGCGTCCGCGAGGTCGCGCAACGAGATGGCCGCGAGCCCATCGCGGCGGGCCAGTCGCCAGGCCTCGTCGAGGATCGCCGTCAGCTTTGCCTCGCGGCGCTCCTGGCGCCGGTCGGGTGCTGGTGCGGTCATCGTCGTGACCCTTCGAGTTTTCCTATCACGTATAGGAAAACTATCGCTGATAGTTTTCCTCGTGTCAAGAGCGAAGCTGTGGACCTCGTCGCGCCAGGGTGAGATGACCCACCGTTACGCATTCGTGAACATCACCACTTCCGCGCTAGATCTACTACCGACTGGGCAGGACAAGCTGTGTGCGAGCCGCTGGATTAACCTTCGAACCCGGAGTGAGCGAACCTGAGATCTCGGTCGTGATCCCGGCCTATAACGCGGCCAAGACGTTGGGTGAGCAGCTCGATGCGCTGACTGCCGCGGCGATCCCGTTTGCGTGGGAGATCCTGGTCTGCGACAACGGCAGCTTGGATGGTACGGCTGATGTGGTCGCGGACTTCCACGCTCGATTTCCGCAGATCCGGTTGGTCGATGCGTCGGCTCGGCGCGGTCCGGGCGCCGCGCGCAACATTGGCGTCGATGCGGCCCGAGCGTCGCTGATCGCGTTCTGCGATGCCGACGACTGGGCCGACCCGGGATGGATCGAAGGGGCCCGGACCGCGCTGGCCGAGCACGAGTTCGTCGCGGGCTATCTGCAATGGGCCCACCAAGTACGGCGCGCGGGCGTGGTCATCGAGCACATGGGGGCGATCACCACCTCTCCGGTGCCGGAACTTCCGGCCGCAAGCTCGTCCAATCTCGCTATCCGTCGCGAGATCTACCTGGCCGTGGGCGGCTTCAACGAAGTGCTGCGATCGGGTGAAGACCTGGACTTCTGCTGGCGGGTCCAGCTGGCCGGTCATCGCTTGGTGCACGTTGCGCAAATGCGCATCCAGACGCGCCGGCGTGAAGGCGTCATCGCCTCGTTCCGCCAGGGGTACTCCTATGGGGTCGGAGAACGCCAAAACGCGTGGCGGTACGAGCGAGTTGCTGCCGCGTACCGGGCCCAGGTGGCGCCGACCGATGTCCACGAAGAGGCGGTCGCTGATATCCCGGGGCGCAGAGCACCGGCCTTGTTTCGCGACGTACTAAAGGTGTTAGGACGCGCGTTCACCCACGGCATATTCCGCCTCGCTACCAGTCAGGGGCGAGCCGACCTCGCCTGGGCCGCTCGCCGTCCGGCCCGCAAACTCGGGTACGCCTTCGGGCGCGACGTCGCGGGCATCGAACAGATAAACCCTCCGCCCGGGCCCCTGCCACAGTGGCCGGCCGTTGCCTACGAGTCGACCGAAAACTGAATCGAGACGGGCGTACCCGTGTGATCCGACCACCACGGTGCCGCCCTTAGCGGCCCAATGCGTACACGGCGACACCAACCAGGGCGAGACCGACCAGGACCATCGCGATCCCGATGATCCGATCCAGGTCGACGCCGGTGATAGTCGACGCCGCTGGTTCTGAATCCAGCTCCGAAGTCACCGCGTTACGCGCGCATTGTCACAGCGGCGCAGGCCATACAGATGCCGACCCGGGCAGCGTCGGCCGATTGGTCGATGGCCGCGACCCAGGCGTGTCGGCCGAGCCCACACCGGAATCGCTTGAAAGTCAGCCTCTTAGAAGTCATATCAATGGTTTACCCGGAAAGGAAACTTTTAACGCGCGGCCAACGTAACCGTTCTACTACGGACCTGGTCGTTGTACTTGTCCGTTTAGGTCAGTCACGCGGTCTTCGGTGACGCTCGATGTCAGCCACCGAGTTGGTCGAGCGCGGCGAGTACCTGCCCCGATTCGGTGCGGGTGCTGTAGTCACGGTGCACGTCGATCCACCGCACCGTTCGGTCGGCGTCGATGATGGCCACGGTCGGCATCGGCAGCGTGGTGGTGGCATCAGCGTTGATGGTGGTGAGGTCGAGCCCGTTGTGCAGCTGCGCCGCTCGCGCGTCGTCTGACGGGTGGGTGAGGATGCCGAGGACGCTCGCGCAGGGTATTGCCCGGGTCGGAAAGAACGGCAAAGGAAAGGTCGTGCTTGTCGCGCATCGACAACGACCCGTCCGGGTGCTGCGGGCTAATCGCGATGAGCGGAAAGCCGCGCTCGGTAAGCGCCGGCAGCAGCTGTTCCTGGTAGGTGGCCAGCGCGATATTGCAGTACGGGCACCAGGCTCCCCGGTAGAACACCAGCACGGCCGACTTCGCGCCAGTCGCCGCCGTCAGCGTCGTCGTTGCCGCGTGCACGTCGAGCAGTTCGGCGTCGGGCAATTGCGTGCCGACGGGCGCGATCCCGTCGGGCCGGCCAGCGGCGGCAAGTGCGGCCTGCTCGAGGTCGAACGGATTGGGCGGCTGATCAGCCCGTCGGGCGCGCAGCTCGGCGACTCGTTCGGCGATCGTGGGTGATGCAGTCATCGGTGGGCTCCTGGGTCGGTCGTAGGTTCGGCCCGTAGCGCCGCCAGCAGACCGTCGTAGTCATCACGACACGGACCGCAGGCGAGCAAGTGCGCAGCGACGCCCGGGTAGCGCCACCCTGCCTCGACCATGGATCGGCCGCTGTGCCATCAAGGACAAGGTCGACATAGACGTCCAGGATCTGCAGCGCTTGCTCGCAGCCAACGTCGGCCGGATCAGTTAGCAGGAATCGTTCCAGTGCGGCTACCCAACCGGTCATCGTCGTCTCACCCCGTCCCATCGCTTGATGGCAGATAACCGTTAGCGTCGAGCGCGGCCCGTAACTTACGTCGGGCGTCGAACATGGTCTTGTAGATCGCGTTGCGATTGGACCCGAGCTGCACGACCAGCGCGTCGAGCGGTATTGCGTTGACCACGATTGCGATGAAGACCGGTTCGCTGTCGCTCGGTCAGGTCGTTCTCAACGGCCCGGCGCACTGCGGCGAGCAGGTCGCTCTGCTGGGTTGCGTCGTCCGGTGCGAGGCCGAACCGCTCCGGCAGCCGGTCCCACTGGTCGGCGTCGAGCGGCACAGTCGGTCGTTGCCAGAAATGCCGCCCCAGCTTGGCCGATACCTCGAGGATCGACGAATCGGTAGGCCCACGTGGTGAACCGGCTCTCGCCCCGGAACTGCTGCAACTTGTCCATGATCGCCACGAGCGCGTCGGCCGCCGCCTGATGGGCCAGATCGTCGAGTTCCGGCCCGGTGATCGGGTGCCGCCCCGCCCGGCGGGCAAGCTCGCCTCGCGCCACTCGCAGCAGCAGCTCGTGCAGCCGACCGATCGCGGCGTCACGCTCCGGGCCCGTCGCCGCGAGCTCGCGTAGCCAGCGCAACGTTTCTTCATCGGGCCCGTCGGCGGCGCTCGAGTCGCCGGCGCACTCCGGCGGGGCGTCGGCAAGGGGCACGATTGCGAGTCTACGAACGCGGCCATCCGGTGATGCTGGCCCACCGAGGTAAGACCTCGACGCCGTCCGTCGCTAACTACTTCGTGAACACCAATCAGCAGGCATTGGACGGACGGGTCGCGCTGGTCACCGGTGGTGGACGCGGTATCGGACGGGCCATTGCCCTCGGCCTGGCCGAGCGGGGCGCCAAGGTCGCCGTCCTGGCCCGCTCGGCCGCTGAGGTCGACGACGTGGTCGCCCTGATCATCGGAGCTGGCGGTCAAGCACTGGCCGTCCCGGCCGATGTCGGCGACGCGGATCGGGTCGGCGCCGCACTGAAGGCGATCGACCGAGCGATGGGGGCCGGTCGAGGTTCTGGTCAATAACGCCGCGGTTGTCTGGCCGCTCGGTCCCAGTGTCGCGGTCGACCTGGACGAGTGGTCGGCCGCGCTCACCATCAACGTCACCGCGCGTCGCGCGACTCAGCTTCGCCGTGCTGCCGGCGATGGTCGAGCGCGGTTGGGGTCGGATCGCGAACATCTCGAGCGGCATCGTGGCCAACCCGGCCGGCATGCTGCGAGCCAACGCCTACGCGACCACCAAGGCGGCCGTCGAGGCGCATTCCTTGAACTTGGCCGCCGAGCTGGCCGGGACCGGAGTGACGCGTCAACGTCTACCGGCCGGGCGGCGTCGACACCTCGATGCAGGCCTTCATCCGCGGCCAGGATCCCGAGCTGATCGGTGCGCGGCTGCACCAACGGTTCATGGCCAACGTCGACGAGGGAATCCTGCTCACGCCCGAGCAGTCGGCCGCATCGCTGCTGGCCCGGCTGCCCGGCGAGGACACTGGCCAGATCTGGAACGTGACCGACCCGCTGCCGACCGATGGAGACCCTCGATGACGATTGCCGAGCCGTTGACCGACGCCGACATCAACTTCTACTTCGATCCGCTCTGCCCGTTCGCGTGGATGACGAGCAAGTGGGTCCGCCTGGTCGCCGACCAGCGCGACTATCGCGTCGACTGGCGATTCATCTCGCTGCGGATGATCAACTCACACATCGACTACGACAGCCACTTCCCCAGCCGGCTACGAGGCCGGCCACACCGCCGGACTTCGGCTGCTGCGGGTGGCTGCCCGGACCCGGGCCGAGTACGGCCGCGAGGCCGTCGGCCCGCTCTACGCCGCGATCGGCGCCCGCGCCTTCGACACGCCAGCCGATCCCGTCAAACCCGAGCCCGGGCTACCAGGGCACGCGCCGACTTCCTGCTGCCCGCACTCGCCGAGGCCGGCCTGCCGCCCGAGTTGGCCGACGCGCTCGACGACGACTCCTTCGACGCCGAACTGCGGGCCGAGACCGACGAGGCGCTGTCGCTGACCGGCAAGGACGTCGGCACCCCGATCATCCACTTCGAGCCCCCGACCGGTGTCGCATTCTTCGGACCGGTGATCAGCCGCCTGCCCAGCCCCGCCGACGCCGCCCAGCTGTGGGACCACGTCATCGGCCTGGCCGGATTCCCCGGCTTCGCCGAACTCAAGCGCAGCCTGCGCGAGCGCCCTCAACTGGCCAGCTTCGGCGTCGCTCCCGACGAGGCCGGCATCCAGGAGGACTGGCACGGCGGCAGCCGTCGGCAGAAGAAGTAGCAATGGACCATGGGGCCGCGCTCGTCGAGGCGAACCGAGCGTTTGCCGAGATGGCATTCGCCGCCGACCCCGACACTCCGATCTCGACCTGCCCCGGCTGGTCGATGCTGCAGCTGATCCGTCACGTCGGCCGCGGCGACCGATGGGCCGCGCACATCATCACCACCGGATCGAGCGGTGATCTTGATCCGCGCACGGTCCCTGACGGGCGACCGCCCGACGACCCCGAGCGGGCCCGAGCGTGGCTGGAGTCCAGTCCTCAGGTGATCCTCGATGCGGTGGCCGCAGTCGGGCCGGACACCATGGTCGAGACATTCCTCGGACCACGCCCGGCTCACTGGTGGATCCGGCGTCGATTGCATGAAGCCACCGTTCACGGCGCCGACGCAGCTCTGGCCGCTGGTCAGCCCTACGAGCTGTCCCCCACCGTCGCGGCCGACGGAATCGAGGAATGGCTCGAATGGCTCACCACCGAGTTGCCCTCGCGACCCGGCGTAGCCCTGGCCGATGGAGCAACGCTCGGACTGGCCGCGACGGACCTCGGCGTGGCCTGGACGATTCGAGGACTCACTAGCGGGATCAGCTGGGACCGCGGGCCGCGCGAATGATCCGACCGCTGCGTTGGCCGGCCCGACGAGCGACCTGTTCCTCGCCCTCGTCCGGCGTCGCGTCGTTGAGCGGACCGGCATGGGTACCACCGGCGACTCCACCGCATGGACGACCTGGCTTGCGAACACACCCTTCTAGGTCTCCCCTGCCGCGCGTCCGAAGCGGTCATTCTTACCAGCCCAGAACCTCGGCGGATTCTGGTTGTGGCTCGAGCTCACCGGCCGCGTCGGCGAAGGACCGCAGAGCCGCTACTAGATCGCTGCGCTGGACACTGGGCATGGCGGTCACGACCTTGGTGATCTCGGCGCGGCGCCTACTGGTGACCTTCGCCACGATCCGTCGGCCCTGCTCGGTGAGTTCGAGTAACACCTCACGCCGGTTGTCGGGGTTGTCCCGACGCGTGACAAGGTCGGCGACCAGGAGGCGGTCGATCATCCGCAGAGCGGTCGACGGCCCAACGTCCAGCAGCGCGGCCAGACCATTGAGATTGAGTTGGCCGTGCGCCTCCATCACCACCAACGTCCGGAACTGAGTCACCGTCACGACGTCTTCAACCTCGGCGAGCGACCGGGCGGAGACGCTGACCAGAACGCGGGAGGCGGTCAATACCGCAGTAACAAGTTCCTGCACATCCGCGGCATCGGCCCCTCGGCGGCGACGCGGGCGCGTGACTCCGGACACCGACCACTCTCCTCGCTGCTGCGATAGACCTGAATTACCAATGCAGACAGTAATTGTTGCATACTGCAAACGTGAATGTCGTTGCCCCGTTCTCGCCCACGCGCGATCGGCGCACCCTCCCGCCGGGCCCCGCACGGGGACTACCCGCGCAAAAGGGCGCGGTCCAACTGATGACCAGGCTCCGCTCGTCCAACAGTGGACTGCTGGTGTTGGCCCTCATCGTCGGAGCCGGCGCCGGTGGCGGGGCGATCGTGTTCCGGTGGCTGATCAAGGTCTTCACCCTGGCCCTGTCCGGACACAGCGACTACGCCGGTCTCGGCCACGTCGCCAACCCGCACGTCCCCGGGCTCGGCCGGTGGTTCGTCCTCCTGGCGCCGGTTGTCGCCGGCCTGCTTGTACGGCCCTCTGGTGCAGGTCTTCGCCCGCGAAGCCCGCGGCCACGGGGTGCCCGAGGTGATGTTCGCCGTCGCCCGCCGCGGCGGGCCGGATCGCTCCGCAGGTCGCCGCCGTGAAGGCCCTGGCCTCGGCGCTGTGCATCGGCGGCGGCGGCTCGGTCGGCCGCGAAGGCCCCATCGTGCAGATCGGATCCGCCCTCGGCTCCACCCTCGGTCGGGTCGTCAAGGTCGCCGAGCCGCGGATGCGGGTGCTCGTCGCGTGCGGCGCGGCCGGCGGCATCGCCGCCACTTTCAACGCCCCGCTGGCCGGGGTGTTCTTCGCGATGGAGCTGATCCTGGCCGACTTCGCCGCCCAGTCCTTCGGGATGGTCGTGCTCGCCTCGGTCACCGCCAGCGTCATCGGCCGAGCCGCGCTGGGCAACCAGCCCTTCCTCAAACTGCCTGCGTTCGAGGTCCACCACCTCGATCGAGTACCTGCTGTTCGCCTTCTCGGGCTTGTCGCCGGCGCGATCGGGGTCGGCGTTCACCCGCATCCTGTACTGGATCGAAGACGCCTGCGACTGGGCCTGGCTCAAGACCCACGGCCCCGAATGGCTGCGCCCCGCCGTCGGCGGGGTCCTGCTCGGACTCGTCCTGCTGGTCCTGCCCGAGATGTACGGCGTCGGCTACCCCGTGCTCGGCAACAGCATCGCCGGCAAATACGCCATCGCCTTCCTGATCGTCCTGCTCATCGGCAAGATGATCGCCACCAGCCTGACCATCGGCATCGGCGGCTCCGGCGGCGTCTTCGCCCCGAGCCTGTTCATCGGCGCCATGCTCGGCTCCGCCTACGGTCAGATCCTGCACCACCTCATGCCCGGCCTGGCCGGATCAGCCGGCGCCTACGGCCTGATCGGCATGGGCGCGGTCTTCGCCGGCGCCGCCCGGGCGCCCGATCACCGCCGTCGTCATCATGTTCGAACTCACCGGCGAATACACCATCATCCTGCCGCTGATGGTGGCGATCGTCCTGGCCACCGGCATCAGCCACCTGCTCTCCGGCGACACCATCTACACCCTCAAACTGCGCCGCCGAGGGGTCGACCTCACCCAATCCCCCGAAGCGCTCGCCCTGGCCGCCATCACCGTCGAACAGGTCATGGAACCCATCCGCGGTCGCCTGCCCGACGCCACCACCCTGGCCCAGGCCATCGGCCCGCTGAGCCGAGCACCCCACGGCCAGCTCCCCGTCACCGACCGCGACGGCCGCTACCGAGGCATCGCCACCGCCCGAGCCGTCGCCGACGCCCTCGCCGACGGAGCGCCCGACGACCAGACCGTCGCCAGCCTCGTCGAGCTCCCTGACACGGTCAGCGTCAATGACAAACTCGAACACGCCCTCGACACCCTCGAAAACGCACGCAGCGCGCTGCCGGTCCTCGACGCCGAGCGCGCCACCTGGTCGGCTGGCTCACCCACCAACGCGTCCTCGCCGCGGTGCGCAGCCCGGTCGGCCGGTCCCGCCCTCACCTCGAGGATCCTCATGAGCGCGGGAACTTCTGGTTCGCGCCAGCGGACTAACAGTTCGTGACGACGAAAGGTTCTGCGCGCGTCCCCGCGGCTCAACGACTCGCCGCCCAACGGTCTGAGGCGGCGCGGGCTCGCATTGCGGCAGCCAACGTCGCCGCCGCCTGCAGATGGTTGGCATCCCAGTCGCGGTGGTAATCCTCGCTGTTGCTGCGCTGGTCGGGGTCAAGCTGGCGACCGGGGCGGGCTCGCCAAAGTCCGGAAGGCGGCAACCATTGCAAGTGACAACGTTATCCAGGACGTGACATCAGTGCCTGCCGCGACCCTGGATGCGGTCGGCAGAGGTACCGCCTCCTCCTTCACCGGGAAAGAACTCGAAAGCAACCAGGTCGTGAATGGTCAATGGGCGCCGCTGGACACGCTCTCCGCCGACGACCAAGCTCTCGGTCGCTAAATACGACGCCCCGCCGTACTTCGCTTGAAGCGGCGCGATCCCGTTCATCGATATCGGCGGGCGCTACCTGATCTCGGGCGCTTCCTACGACCCTTCCGTATTGCAGGGCAAGACGCACGCCCAGATCGCGGCCGCCTTGTCGAACCCAGCATTGCCGATCGCGAAGGGCGTCGACGGGACAGCGAACCTCGTCACGGCAGCCATCTGCAAGACCCCCAACTCCGTCCCGGCTGCGGTTTGCAATTCGACTGGGGTCACGACGGCCGCTAAAGCGTTGGGCGATGTCAGCTAACGCTGGCTCGGCGGCCGCTCGCCGGTCGAGCCACACCGCGCTGGTCGTGGCCGTCCTGGGGTTGGCGATCTCGGTGTACCTCACGATCGAGCACTATGGCTCGTCCAACCTGCTCGCCTGCCCCGAGAGCGCGACTATCAACTGTGCCAAGGTAACCACCAGCCGCTGGTCGATCATCGCCGGCGTCCCCGTCGCCGTCCTCGGGCTGGCCTTCTTTGTCGCCATGGTCGCGCTGCTGAGCCCAGCTGCTTGGCAGCAACCTCGGCTAGACATCATTCGCGTCGGTGCCGCTGCAATCGGCACCCTAATGGTGCTGTATCTGGTCTGGATCGAACTCTTCCGAGTCGACGCGATCTGCCTGTGGTGCACCGCAGTCCACGTCTGCACGATCGTCCTGTTCGCCTCAGTGCTATGGCATTCCAGCGCGGTGCGCGCCGACGCTCCGCGCCGTATGCGCACAGACCCATAACTGCGGACCCAATACAGCGCCGCACCGCTAAAGTGCGTGTTGGTGCGCCGGGAAGTCTGGTCGGCAACGTCAAAGCCATGACCGCTGACAGGAGCCCGCCGTGTCTGAGACCGTCCACTTCGGCCTCATCATTGTGCTGACTGCGGCAGTGGGGTTGGTCGCGGTGCTGTCGAACCGGCTGACCGAGCGCTTGAAGATTCCAGTCCCCGCGCTGATGCTGATCGCGGCGGCGGTTGCCGTGAAGGTGATCCCGGCGCTGCATGCCCCGCAGCCGCGAACCGTCGAACGATTGGTGACGGTGGCATTGGTGTGCGTCCTGTTCGACGGAGGTGCGCACATCGGGTGGCGGCGCTTTCACGAGGCCGCGATTCCGATCGTCGTCGTCGGCGTCGCGGGAACCTTCCTGACGACCGCCGGAGCCGCGGTACTGCTTCATTGGGCGTTCGGACTCAGTTGGTACGCCGGGCTACTCGTGGCGACTGCTGTCGCACCGACCGACCCGGCGATGGTGTTCTCCGTCCTCGGCCGCCGCGAGATCGCCGGACGCAGCGCGACGATCTTGGAAGGCGAATCCGGGGCCAACGATCCGGTCGGGATCGCCTTGATGGCAGCTCTGCTCTCAGCCGGCGGCCTCAGCGGCCACGCGTTCGGCCACGTCGGCATCGAGTTCGCCGAGCAGATGCTCATCGGCGCTGCGATCGGCCTCGTCGGTGGGCGCGCGCTGTTGTGGTTCATGCGCCGGGTGCCGCTGCCCAGTGAGGGCCTGTATCCACTGCGAACGCTAGCCAGCGTATTGCTGCTCTACGGCGTGGCCACTGTGGCCCACGGTTCGGGGTTCCTGGCGGTGTTCATCGCCGGCATCGTCATCGGCGACGCTCGCGCCCCTTACAAGCTCGAGATTCAGCGCTTCCATGCCGCCCTCGCCGGATTGGGCGAGATCGTGGCGTTCGTGGTTCTGGGAATGACCGTCGACCTCGACGAACTGCGGCATGCCGATGTCTGGGCGCCCGGGCTCATCCTCGGCGCGGCGATCGCGATCATCATCCGTCCGCTGTTGGTCGGGCTGTGCCTACTCCCAGCCCGACTGCAACCCAACGAACGCAACTTCGTCTTGTTCGCCGGCCTCAAAGGAGCCGTCCCGATCCTGCTCGGTGAGCTGCTGCGTGAGGCACACGTCCCGCATGCGGAACGGCTGTACGGGATCGTCGTGGTTGTTGTGGTGTTCTCGGTCGTCGTTCAAGGCAGCCTGACGCCGGCGGTGGCCCGACTGGTACGGCTGCAGATGCGGATCGTCGAGCCAGAACCGTGGGCGCTCGGCGTACGCCTGCGCGACGAACCCGACGGCATCCACCGACTCACCATCCGCGCAGGATCAGCGGCCGACCGGCGTCGTATCAGCGACCTCGACGTACTCGGCGACGATGCCTGGATCGCCTTCGTCGTCCGTGACAGTCAACTCGTGCGAGTCAACGGCGATACCGAACTGCACGCGGGTGACGAGCTGCTCGTCCTCGCCGATGCTCGTCTCGCGGGAAGGCTCGACGCGCTGTTCACCGACACGCCCGACGAGCGCAAGCCTGAATTGTCGTAACCGACGGTGCATCGGCGCTCACTTCGCACACATCACCGGCCTGACTCAAATCATCCGAGTACGCAATGTTTGCACACTGCAATCCTGGGGTAACAAGTCGAAGAGGCTCGTTACGAGAGAGGTCGATCCGTGTCGCGTGTTGTCGTTGTTACTGGTGCCAGCGGCGGTATTGGGCGCGCCACCGCGGTTGCTTTCGGGGCGCGCGGTGACACAGTCGCCTTGCTGGCCCGGGGTACGGCTGGCCTCGCCGGGGCGGTGCAGGAGGTTGAGGCCGGCGGCGGCAACGCCCTAGCGATCCCCACCGACGTCGCCGACGCCGACGCCGTCTTTGCCGCGGCCGACCAGATCGAGACGCAGATCGGCCCGATCGACGTCTGGGTGAATGTGGCGTTCACATCGGTTTTCGCGCCCTTCGATCAGATCGAGCCCGATGAATACAAGCGGGTGACCGAGGTCAGCTACCTCGGCTACGTCTACGCGACGATGGCGGCCCTGAAGTACATGAAGCCGCGCGACCGGGGCACGATCGTCCAGGTCGGTTCGGCGTTGGCCTACCGGGGCATTCCGTTGCAGTCGGCCTACTGCGGCGCCAAGCACGCGATCCAGGGCTTTCACGAGGCGCTGCGATGCGAGCTGCTGCACGACAAGAGCAATGTGCACGTCACGATGGTGCAGATGCCGGCGGTCAATACGCCGCAGTTCTCGTGGGTGCTGTCTCGGCTGCCCGATCAGGCTCAACCCGTGCCGCCGATCTACCAACCCGAGTTTGCCGCGCGCGGCGTCCTGTTCGCTGCTGACCATCCCCACCGTCGTGAATACTGGGTCGGCGCGAGCACGATGGGCACGCTTGCCGCCAACGCTGTCGTCCCAGGTCTGCTGGACCGTTACCTCGGCCGTACCGGCTTCGCTTCGCAGCAGACCAGCGACCGTAAACCTCCGGACGCGCCGGTGAATCTATGGGACCCAGCCGACGGCGACCAGGGTCACGACTTCGGAGCCCACGGCATCTTCGATAGACCGCTCACTCTCGTGATCCGCAATTATGGGCCTCGCACCATCACACGGTGTTGGCGGGCGTTGTCTCCGGCGCCGCTGCCGTTGGATTGATGCTGTGGCGTCGGCGCCGATGAGCAGTTCCTCGCCGGGGACCGGATCCGGGCGCTGGCGCGTCGAGCGATGCGTCACCGGCCTGGGGCTGATCGCGCGTCCGGTCGCGGTCGTCCGATTCGTCGGCGCTGGCGAGGAGCTACCGCCGCCTTGGCTGGTTCGAGTGCTCGGGGCCCGATTGGTCGCCCAGGGCGTCTTGCAGTTCATCCGGCCGACCCGACCGGTGATCCTCGTCGGTGTCCTCCTCGACACCTGCCATGCCCTGACCATGGTCGCGGCTGCAGTCCTGTTACCCCGCTATCGGCGCAGCGCAGTTGCGAGCGCGACCGATGCCACCGTTTCCGCCGTGCTGGCGACATGGTTGCGGCGGAGGTCGCCATGACCGAGCAGGACTCCGCAGCGGCGAAGACGACGCGGTCTTTGGGCGCGGCCGGACTTGAGTCCGTAGTGCCACCGCATGTGCTGCGTGAGTACGCCCTGCTTGCTGACGGCGAACGCGGCGCCGTCGTCGGGCCACGCGGCGATATCGCCTGGATGTGTGTGCCGCGCTGGGACAGCGACGCCATCTTCACCGGGCTCGTCGGTGGGCTTGGCGGCTACACCGTCACCCCGGACACCCGCTATGTGTGGGGCGGCAACTACGAAGAGTCGTCGATGATCTGGTGCAACCGTTGGACCACCGGCGAAGGGATCATCGAATGCCGCGACGCGTTGGTCTACCCATCTGAACCGCATCGCGCGGTACTCCTGCGCCAAGTCAAGGCTGTTGATGCACCGGCGACGGTCATGGTGACGCTTCGCCCCCGCGGCGGCTACGACCGGGAGCCGCTGCGTGAACTACGACGCCACGGCGGGATCTGGACCGGCCGGGTCGGACGACTCCACCTGCGTTGGATTGGTGCGGAGGCAGCCCACACCCGACTGCACGGCAAGCAGCTGATCCTCGCTCTCACGCTTCGGCCCGGGCATAAGCACGATCTCGTGCTCGAGATCAGCGATGAACCGCTACCCGACCAACCCGCCGACGCGGACGCGTGTTGGCGCGCCACCGAAGCCGGTTGGGCCAAGGACGTCCCCACGCTGGACAACAGCCTGGCACCGCGAGACAGCCGACGCAGCTACGCCGTGCTGCGAGGCCTGACTAGCGCCGGTGGTGGCATGGTCGCAGCGGCGACAACGAGCCTGCCCGAACGAGCCGAGGCTGGACGCAACTACGACTACCGCTACGTCTGGATTCGCGACCAGTGCTACGCCGGCATCGCGGTCGCGGCCGCCGAAAGCTTCCCTCTGCTCGATGCCGCGGTCAGTTTTGTCGCGTCCAGACTGCTCGAACACGGCGACGCGATGGCACCCGCCTACACCACGACCGGCGCCCCGGTTCCCGACCAACACCACGTCGGTCTGCCCGGATACCCCGGCGGATTCGACCTGATCGGCAACTGGGTCAACACAGCAATTTCAGCTCGACGCGTTTGGCGAGGCCCTGCATCTGTTCGCCGCGGCAGCCGATCACGGCCGCCTCGAGACCGAACACTGGAAAGCGGCCGAGGCCGCCGCCACCGCGATCGTCCACCGATGGAACGAGCCCGACGCCGGGATCTGGGAGATCGAACCCCGAGCATGGACGCACAGCCGGCTCACCGCCGCCAGTGGACTGCGTGCCATCGCCGCCGCACACCCGGTCCCCCGCCAGACCGCCGACTGGATCTCATTAGCCGACCACATCACCGCAGACACCTCTGCCCACGCACTAAACGCCGATGGACACTGGCAACGAGCCCCCGACGACCCCGCCCTCGATGCCGCGCTACTGCTGCCCGGCCTGCGGGGCGCCATTCCGGCCGATGACCCCCGCACCATTGCCACGCTAACCGCCTACCTTCGCGATCTCACCGTCGATGGCTATGCCTACCGCTTCCGCCACGACGAACGTCCCCTCGGCGACGCCGAAGGATCGTTCCTCCTCTGCGGGTTCCTCACCGCACTCGCGCTGCACCAACAGCGTGACCCGCTCGCCGCACGGGGATGGTACGAACGCACCCGCGCAGCGAGCGGACCGCCCGAACTGTTCAGCGAGGAATACGACTCGAGCCAGCACCAGATGCGGGGCAACCTGCCGCAGGCCTTCGTTCACGCCTTGATGATCGAAACATCCACCCGCCTGGCCAGTTAAGGACACCGCAATGGACCCATTACCTATCCCAAAGCCCCAAGTACTAGACCCAGACCGCCGTCTGTTCAACGACACGGATAACTTCACGGCGAACGATGAATCGCAGACTCGCCTGCTGGAAAGGGCGCTACGCGAAAGCTGCAACTACGCCCAGCAACTCTGGGACACCCTCGATACGCAACGCAAATACCTGCTCGACTGCCTGCCACCCGATCCAGCCGCCGCACCTGCGGTCGCGATCATCGGCGCTTCTCCGACCGGCCCCGACGACGAGCAGGGATGGCAGGCCTGGATCGACGCCTTCGCCACCGTCACGTCCGTGCTCTGCGGACCCCACGGCGACTCCGGGTTCGGACTCACCCGGGCCCGTCACGAGGCTCAGCTGCGTCGCGGCGCGGGAGCAACGTACTCGCATGACGATCACGTCTAACAGAAGACCGCCTGAGAACGCGGCGAGGCCGCTGGATGAGATGTGGGTGTTGCCCCACCAGCCGGCCTCGGTGGGTGGCGCGCCGATGTTGATGCCGAAGTAGGCATCGGCCCAGTTGATCAGGTCGTCGCCGCCGACGTCGCCGTAGAGATCGTCTGCGGACGTGTCGTCGGATTGTGTGATCATCTGGTAGGCGGTTGTTTCGGTGTCGCCGGTCATCTGGCCCTCGATGGGGAGCCGGGTCGCGATCAACACTTTGACGACGGACTCGCTGGCGAAGTAGCCAGTTGAGTCGCCTCCCGAGTAGGTGGCGCCCGAAGATGTGTCGATGACGGTGATCCCGCTCGTGTAGGCCCGTTGCTGCGCGTACGCGGCGGCCCCGGCCACGTCGGCGGCGATGAGCTGGGCCGAGGAGGCCAGTGGCGGCGCGGCGGCCGGGGCTGGTGCGAGGACTGGCGGACTTGTCGAGGAGGGCACGGTCGGGCGAGGTGTCGTGGCCGCAATCGTGAGTCGTTCGCTGGCGCCGGTCCGGTCGGCGTGGGCAATGTCGACGCTGATCCACCCTGCCGCCGCGACCGTAAGCACGACCGCTACGAGGAGCTCCCGGTGTTGTCGCATTGGTCGATGTCGTCTCAACCAGAGGTGGGCTTCGGATCAGCCGTTGTCGTTTTGGCTGCGGGCGGTGTCACCGGCATTTAGGTCGCTGTTCGCTTGGTTGGTGGCGCCGTCAATGCCCTTGAGATCGGATTCAATCGAGGAGATGGCCGAACTCTGCTCCGCCGCCGCTGGTGCCGTGGATGCTATAGCCGCGGAAGAGCCGAGGCCGGCAGCTGGGGTCGGCGCCGGGTCGCTGCTCGTGGAGCTCACCGCGGCCGCCGGCGTGGCCGGGGTGTGCGTCGCGATGTGGTGGCCGCTGCATGCCGTCACCAGACCCGCGACGAATAGCGCGAGTAGCGCTGCGGAGGCGGTGTGCCGCCCAGTCATGAGAGGGCTCCGAGGACGGTCGCGATATCGCCGCGAGCAGCTTTGATGTCGGCCTGCGCGGTGGTCAGATTCTGCCGAGGTCCATTAAGCAGGTCGTGGTTCGCGTCGTACTGGGCCGGGGTATAGGCGAGCACCGCCGCCGACGTTCCGGTGGTCGCGGTTGTCGCGGCGCTGATTTTGGCCGCGAGATCAGCCATCGCTGCTTGCACGGCGGGAGTGTTCTTCGCCGAGTCGCTTCCCGCGAGCAGTGCGGCGAGTGTCGTGTCGGCGTTGGCTAGCTGCGGTAGTACGCCGCCGGTGATGTCATCGGCCGCTTCAGCGTAGCGGACCTGCGGCAACGCCAGCGCATACACGCGGTAGGTCGTGAAGATGGTTGCGGCGTCGGTGGCGGCCTGCTTCGCGGTGGTGTCGCCGGCGATCGTGTGTTCGAGTGCGATCACGCCGGACAGATCGTTATTCAACGTCGACAGCAGAGTCGCTTTATCGGCACTGGTGATCACGGAATTAGCGGTGACTGCGGGGATGGCTTGGTCCAGCGAGGTCACCCGCGCCGAAATATCAGCGGCGGCCTTGGCCTGGATTGCGGCCAGGCCGCTACTGGCAGCCAACGACGGCGACACGCTAGCCGCGTCCGCAACGCCGGACGCCAAACAGCACGCCGTTATAAACGTGATCGCACCGAGGGCGGCACGATGAGTCTTGGTGAGCATCGACTCTCCTGATCATGTGGGTGGGTCGTTCCACCAACAGACAATCGACCAGGCAAATCATGGCTCGACCAACGGTATGTTCAGATTCAGTTAAGACGGTCCCGCCGTCGCTGTCTCCGGTGAACACATCAACCGAGGGCCGGGCAGCCGCACCGGGGTGATCCCCTTGCTGCTCGATATGGGAGCGTCCGTCGTTAACTCGCTCGAATCGCGCCACCGCCAGCGATCCGCGTCAGAAGATTTGGTTGATTAGCTGATCGCCGATAGCGAAGCCCTCCTCCGCCGGGTCCGCGACCATCGCGTCGTCCGGTCATCACTCACGATTACCCGTGGGGATTCAGGCTCTGCGCGCCGCATGGGCGGATGAGCTACGGATCTCGTGAACGCCACGAGGTGCGGGCTGCGAGCCTCGCGCTCAAACCTGGCGGCCGAAGGCGCACCGGCCGACGTCTGCCCTCGCGACCACGTCTGGCCGCTCAAGCGGAGGTGCCGGAGTGCACGATGGGTTGGTTGCTGTGGTGACCTTTGCCGGCGTGCAGCTGTAGGGCGCTGGTGACGAGAGGGAAGTGACTGAACGCCTGGGGGGTATTGCCGAGCTGGCGTCCGGTTTGCGGATCCCATTCCTCGCTGAGCAGCCCGACATCGTTGCGCAGCGCCAGCAGCCGGTCGAACAGCGCGGTGGCTTGTGTTTGTTGGCCCGCGAGGTGCAGGGCGTCGACGAGCCAGAACGAGCAGGCCAGGAACAGCCCTTCACCGCCGGGCAGACCGTCACCGGATTCGGTGGTGTCGTAGCGCTTGACGAAGCCGTCCTCGGTGAGGCCGCTTCGGATGGCGGTGATCGTGCCGAGCACTCGCGGGTCGGTCGGGGGAAGGAAGCCGACGCGCGGGATCATGAGCAGGCTGGCGTCCAGGCCGGGCGCGCCGTAGGACTGGGTGAAGGTGTTGCGGTCGGGGTCGTAGCCGTGGGCGAGGACGTCGGCGTGGATGGTGTCGCGCAGCGCTTCCCATCGGTCGGCGGGGCCGTGCAGGTCGGGGTGCGTGCGTACGGCGGTGGCCATGCGGTCGGCGGCGACCCAGGCCATGACCTTCGAGTGGGTGAAGTGCCGCCGAGCGCCGCGCATCTCCCACAGTCCGTTGTCGGGTTGGCTCCAGTTGCCTTCGAGGTGGTTCATCAGGGCGACCTGCAGGTCCCAGGCGTCGTCGTGTGGGCTGATGCCGGCGTTGCGGGCCAGGGCCAGGCCGTCGAGCGTCTCGCCCCAGACGTCGAGTTGGAGCTGGTCGGAGGCGGCGTTGCCGGTCCGGACGGGCGCGGAGTTCTCGTAGCCGGCGAGCCAGGGCAGTTCCGCTTCGGGCAGGCGGCGGGTGCCGTCGAGGGCGTACATGATCTGCAGTTCGGCTGGGTCGCCGGCGACTGCGCGCAGCAGCCATTCGCGCCACGCCTTGGCCTCGTTGAGGTAGCCGGCGGCGATGAGGGCCTGCAGGGTGTAGGTGGAGTCACGCAGCCAGCAGTAGCGATAGTCCCAGTTGCGGGGTCCGCCGATCTGCTCGGGAAGTGAGGTGGTCGCGGCGGCGACGATGCCGCCGGTCGGCTGGTAGGTCAGCGCCTTGAGGATGAGCAGAGAGCGGGTGATGGCGTCGCGGTAGCGGTCCCCGGACCGGCGTTCCGCTTGCCGTCCAGTCGTTCCAGAACGTCAGGGTGTCTCGCAGCGCGTCTTCGGCGTTGACCGGCGGTGGTGGCGGTTCGTGGCTGGGGTTCCAGGTGAGGACGAACGGGATCCGGTCGCCGGCGCGGACGGTGAAGTCCGAGACGGTGGCCAATTCATGGCCCTCGGTCGGCGCTGGTGTGCGCAGCCGAACCCGGTCGGGACCGGCGATGGCTTCCATCCGATCGGCGTGGTGGCGGACCCAGGGCACGACTCGGCCGTAGTCGAAGCGCAGGCGCAGCTCCGAATGCATCGCGACGCTGCCGTGGACGCCTTCGACGATGCGGACCACGTCGGGCGCGTGTCCGCGGGGCGGCATGAAGTCGATCACCCGGACCGTTCCCTGCGGGCTGCGCCACTCGGTCTCCAGTACCAGCGTGTCCCCGACGTAGCGCCGGCTCGTGCGAGCGCTCGGCGCCGGCCGGGGCGATCCGCCAATGCCCGGCATCCGGGGTGTCCAGCAGAGCGGCGAAACAGGCCGGCGAGTCGAACTTGGGCAGGCACAGCCAGTCGATCGAGCCGGTGGTGCTCACCAGGGCAGCGGTCTGCAGGTCCCCGAGCAGGGCGTAGTCCTCGATGCGGCTCATCCTCTGATCGTGCCAGGCGAGCGATGCTGACGAATCCGCACGGAGCCCTAGCGCCCGTGGGTGTGCCGGGTCGGCGGACCATGGGTAGAGAGACCTCGTAAACGTGCGGGCGCCCCGGGGCGTGTCGGCCTCTGGTATTGGGAGCTCATATGTTGTTGCAGGGAAAGTCCGTCGTCGTCACCGGCGGAAACAGCGGCATCGGCGAGGCGATCGTGCTCGCCGCGGCCGCCGAAGGCGCGAACGTCGTCATCGACTACGTCGCGCACCCCGAGGAGACGACCGCGCTGATCGCCAAGGTCGAGGCGGCCGGCGGTCACGCCGTCGGCGTGCAGGCCGACGTTTCCCGAGCGCCCGACCTGCACCGCATGGTCCAGACCGCGGTCGACACCTACGGCCGGCTGGACGTGCTGATCAACAACGCCGGCATCGAGACCCGCACCTCGCTGCTGGACACCACCGAGGCCGACTTCGACAAGGTCATGGCCATCAACATGAAGAGCGCGTTCTTCGGCACCCAAGCCGCCGCCCAGCAGTTCATCAGCCAAGGCGGCGGCGGGCTCATCCTCAACATCTCCTCCGTGCACGAGGACTGGCCGATGCCAGGCAACATCGCCTACTGCGTCTCCAAGGGCGGCATCCGGATGCTCGACCCGCACCGCCGGGGTCGAACTCGGCGCCCACGACATCCGGGTCGTCAACATCGCGCCCGGCGCGGTCGCCACGCCGATCAACGCCTCCACCGAGGCCGACCCAGCGAAGATGAAGGCCCTCGACGCCGCCATCCCGCTCGGACGGATGGCGCAGCCCGCTGAGATCGCCGACGTCGTCGTGTTCCTGGCCTCCGGCAAGGCCGGCTACATGACCGCGACCACGGTGGTCATCGACGGCGGCATCATGCAAGGCAGCGTCGGTCTATGACAGACCGCTGGGGGGTGTTGATAGCCACCCACCGCCGAAACCCCGACAGTTGACTGGTCAGATGCCGGCCCGCCGCGCGGAACCGGTCCGTCCCCGACGGGAAACCCGCGGCCCGGCCTTGGACGGCCGAGCGGGCACATCACGTCCGGCTACCGCAACCGGAACGCCGGCCCAAGGAGGCTGGCACTGGGGGCCCTGGCTCTGCGAATTCGCCGGAACCGCCATCCTGTTGGCCGGAGGACTATCTGCCGTGTTCTTAAACTTCGGACCCAGCAGCCCGGTGGCACCCCATCTGCCGAGCACGCCGGATCGGTTACTGCTCACCGGATTGCTGTTCGCTGGTACCGGTAGCTTGGTCGCCCTCAGCCCACTCGGGCGTCGCAGCGGCGCGCACCTCAATCCCGCCGTCACGTTGGCGTTCTGGACCCAGCACAAGGTTCATCCCCACGATCTCGCTGGCTACATAGTCGCTCAGCTGATCGGCGCCATCACAGCCGTGGCGTGTTTGCGCGTCGTGTGGGGTCACGCCGCGCGAGCCCTGCACATGGGGTCGACGCAACCGGGGCACGGCTTCAGCGCGCTGGAGGCAGCCGGCCTTGAAACCCTTATGACGGCCAGCCTGGTGCTGATGATCTTCTTCTTCACGTCCAACGCCAGGACGGCCCGGTGGACTCCGCTCGGCAACTGGCTATTAGTCGCCACCCTTGTCTGGCAAGGCGCTCCCTACACCGGAACGAGCCTCAACCCAGCGCGCAGCCTGGCACCGGCGATCATTGCTCCCCAACTCAGCAACCTCTGGGTCTATCTCCTCGGACCGTGCGCTGGGGCGCTGCTCGCGGCGACCATCTTCGCCGCGTTCCGCCGCACCGACGTCCTCACCGCCAAGCTATTTCACGACCCTGAATATCCGAGCACCCTGGCCAGCACACTGCCCGTCGCCGATCGGTAGCTACGCACAACCGACCCCTCCGCCCCGCCTCCGGTTGAGACAGGGGGTGCCACTACCGATCGACTGTCGTGCCGCGTTCTGCTCCTTTCGCGTCGTGGCCAAGACGTCCTGGGCACCCGCGTTCGGTACCCGTCACTCGGCCGACGAAACCCGTCTGTTGGGTCCATATCAACGCGCAGCGCCCCGCCTCTGGATAGGGACGGGGCGCCGGTCGAACGTCGAGCTGATCAGCAGGCGGCCTGGTATGCCGTGGGGAATGCGCCGCCGGTTTCGGTCTTGACTGATCCTCCGGTGACGCTGGAGTAGCAGTACCACGTGGTCTGCCCAGACTGCTGGGTCACGATCGAATAGGCGGAGCCACTGAGTACGTAGTTCAGCGCGCTGCCGGAGGACAGGTTCACTGTTTGCCCCGTGCATGGCGTCCCCGTGGTCGTACCCGACGCGACCGAGAAGCTCGCCGGCAGGGATCCGGTGTTCGAGTTGCATTGCTCGATCGCTGAGATAGCACCCCGAAGGTCCGCGGCCGATGACTTATTCTTGGCGCCGTTCTCGTAGTTCAGGTACAGCGGAATCGCGATGGCGATCAGGATGCCGATGATCACCACGACCACCAGCAACTCGATCAGGGTGAAGCCGTCTTCTTGGTCGCGGAGTGATTTCAAGCGCTGCATCAGGGTTTCCCTTGGGGTATACCGGCGTCGATGCCAGCGAGTACTCCCCTATCGGCTCGGAAGCACAAGACTTGAGGTCGGGTGCGCGGTCAGTCTGGACGTGACGGGAGCTCCGAGGCGCCGTAGCGTGGGGTTGTCTTCTCCTATGACGACCTGGCAGTGCCCCGTCTCTATTCAGAGGCGGGGCACTGTCGGTTCAGGTCAGGGTGCAGCTTCGATCGATTCGAATAACCAGCACCGCGCGCACGTAATCGATCCGATAATCGAAGTCGCGGGTGGCGCCTGCCTCGTGTCGACGGCCTGTATTAACTGGTAGCGGTGGCTTTCGGGGTGGTCGGGGTCTTGGCGACCCCGTGGTCGTCGATGTGGGTAGCGGTGAGTGAGCTGGTTCCGGTCCCGATCACGGCAGCTTGGTCACCCACCTTGACCTGGCTGATGGTGCCGGGCGCGGCTTTGGTGTCACCCTTGGCGTGGACCTTCGTCGCCGTGCTCACGGCGTAGGTTTGGCTGACGCCGTCGCTGGCCTTGATGCTGATCGAGGTGGCGGACACGGCGGTGACCGAGCCGCGGATCTCGTCGTGGGTGACGTTGGTATTCGTCTTCTTGTCATGAGTCACCCATTGAGCATGCAACGCACGAGTCAGCGGATCACGGTGATGCTTACCGGCTTTCGCGGTGCCCGAGTGGGTGGTGCTAGCCGAACCGCTCGCCGCGGGCGTACTCGGCGCAGTTGGTGTGCTGGTGGTTGACGCGGCAAGCGCCGCTCCACCCGAGCCGATGATCGCCGCACCCACGGCCGATGCGATGACAACTTTCTTCCACATGCTGATCTCCTTTGACCGGCCCCGCGGATCGCGGTGCGCTGACACAGCCACTGTCCGTGCTCGGGGTCAACACTCGTACCAGGCCAGGTTCGGATCCGATTCGGATTAGCAATGATCTCGATAGGCCCCGCCCGTGAGCCCGCTAAGAACAGGGTCCTGAGAACCGATGGGAGCGTCGCGGCGACGGACCGGAGCGTGTGTCGATGACCTCGACCTCGGCGTGCAGCCACGTTCGAGCTGCCTCGTCAGGTCGTGTCCCGCGAAGACTTGAGGGTGTGCGTCGTCATGGTCTCGGTAGCCTTCGACTGTGGCGAGGATGGTCGTGATCAACGGGGCACCCGGTTCAGGGAAATCCACCGTGGCACACCACCTGGCCGGAGATCGGCCCCTAGATCTCGCCCTCGACGTTGACGGCATCAAGCACGCCCTCGGACAGTGGAAGTCCGACGCTCTCGCGGCCGGCTACCACGCGCGGCGTTTAGCGATCGCGACCGCCGACGTTCAACTACGCACTGGCCACAATGTGTACGTCGGCCAATTTCTGGCCAAACCTGAGTTCATCGTGCAGCTCGAAGCGATCGCACGGGGATCGGGTGCCACGTTTGTTGAGGTCGTCCTGATGGTCGATCAACCCACGCTGACACATCGGCTGGCCCGTCGAGCTGCCGCGCCTGAGAGACCCGAACACCCGATCAATAGTTCCCTCATCGGACCAGACGATGTTCCCGAACTGATTCAAGCGATCGACGCCGTCATCTTGGCCCGTCCCGATGCAATCGCCGTCGACGCGAGCGGCGATCTCAACGACACTATTGACCGAGTCCGCCGGGCGATCACGGGAATCGTGTGAACGTCCGCGTATGCCAAAGAGAGTGCGCGCCGAGCGGACGGATTGCCACAATGTGCATATGGTCCGTGCCGACATCGACGCCTACCTCGCCGATCTGGGCGAGCCGAAGCGATCGACGCTGCAGCAGCTCCGCGAACACATCCTAGCGGTGCTGCCCACCGCTGAGGAATGCATCTCGTATGGGACACCCGCGTTCAGGGTCGACGGCAAGGTAGTCGCCGGGTTCGCCGCATTCAAGAACCACCTCAGCTACCTCCCGCATACCGGCTCGGTGCTCATTGCCCTCGAATCGGACCTGGCGGGTTACGACTACACCAAGAGCGCACTGCATTTTCCGATCGACCAAGCACTTCCGATGCCTTTGTTGCGAAAGTTGATTGCGGTCCGGCTCGCGCAGCTAGGCCTAGACGCATAAACGACCGGATCTGCCGTGACGCGGGCTCGCAGCGATGTTGAACTACGCGTCACGTTCGAGATTGTCAGGCTCGTCGTCGTGGGTGGTGGGCTCTGGCGCGTCACCGACGTAATGATGCCCATGCGGACGAGGCCATGGCGGCGCGCTGGATCCGCGACACCCAAAGGGGACGGCGCGAGTCAGCCCCCACCGTCCCGTCCGGGACTCGAGCCCGAAATTCGAAGTTGGAGCCGCCTTGGAGATTCGAACTCCAGACCTACGCATTACGAGTGCGTTGCTCTGCCAGCTGAGCTAAGGCGGCAGGCGCCTTTCGGGCACCGCCGTGCAGTCTATCGGCTCAGCGACCGCAACTTTTGGCGGGCCGACGGTCACATAGGCGGGAAATCCGCCAAAAGCGGCAACGGAAGTCAGCCCGACGGGCAGGGCTCGCCCGCACCCGGCAGTTCGTCCCAGGGTTGTCCGAGCTGCGGGGCCTCGGCGTGCGTCGTGCAGCTGCCGATCTTCGAGCAGGCGCCCCCGCCCGAGATCGCGCTGGCCGCCTGATAAAGGGGGTGCTCGTACTTGAGGCAGCACATCAGCCGCCCGCACGCACCCGAGATCCGCATCGGGTTCAGCGGCAGGCCCTGGTCCTTGGCCATCCGGATCGACACCGGCTCGAAGTCGACGAGGAAGGTCGAGCAGCAGAGTTCGCGGCCGCACGATCCAAGGCCACCGGTCAGTTTGGCCTCATCACGAGCCGAGAGCTGGCGCAGTTCGACCCGTCCGTGCAACGTCGCCGACAGATCGCGCACGAGCGCCCGGAAGTCGACCCGGTGCGCGGCGGTGAAGTAGATGATGGTTCGGTCGTCGGCGTCGATGTAGTCGATGCCGCTCACCTTCATCGGCAGGTCATGGTCGCGGATCAGGCGCTTGGCCGCGATCCGGGCGCGGGCTCGCTTGCGGCGGGATTCGGCGGCCTGCTCGAGGGCTCGCGCGTCGGCCGGACCGGCCAGGACGGGCAGCTCGCCGAACTCCTCGCTGACCCATTGGGGCGCCCAGACGACCTGAGCCACCTCGGCCCCGTCCTCGGTCGGGTACAGCACGTGCTCACCGATCTGCGGCGTGAGCTCGCCCGGGTCGGCGTAATAGAGCCGACCGTGCCGCTCGAACGTCACCGCGCACACCATCGCCATCGGTCCAGCCTAAATCAGGGGGGCCGGGACGGGGATGGTCAGGCCGCCGGCAATCGCAGGGTAGCGGTCAGGGCCTGTACGGCGATGATCGGCTTGACGTTCTGTTCGAGCGCCAACCGGCAGGCCAGGATCGCGTCGAGGCATCGCAGTGCCCCCGCCGGCGACTGCCTGAACGCGAGGGCGACCGCGCGAACCTCGTCATCGAAGTCCGGATGCGCGAACGGGCCCTGTGCACCGGCCTGGACGAACAGCACGTCCCGATAGAAGCCGGCCAGGTCGACCAGGGCCCGGTCGAGGGCGTCGCGCTGGGTCCGGGTGGCCCGCGATCGCTGCCGCTTCTCGAGATCCTTGATGACGCCGACCGACCCGCGGACCGCGGTCGCGGTGCCGCGACCGGTCGAACCCGCACCCAGCGCCGTCTGCAGGGCCTGCGTCTCGTCGGCGTCGAGCTCATTGGTGATGGAGGAGGCCTCGGCCTCGGCCGAGCGCACCAGCTGATCGGCCGCCCGCACGCAGGCACCCAGGGACTGCAGCGAGGCTGGGATCGCCAGCACCGCCCGCCGCCGCTCCCGCGCGTCCGGGTCGCGGGCGAGTCGGCGCGCCCGGCCCACATGACCTTGCGAGATCGCGGCCGCCCAAGCCGCGGTCGCCGGGTCGACGCCGTCACCGGTCAGCACCCCCTGCACCGCCTCGACGGACGGGGTGCGCAGCGACACCAGCCGGCAGCGCGAACGGATCGTCACCGACACGTCGTCCGGGTGGGTGGACGGTGCGCAGAGCAAGAAGATGGTGCGGGCCGGCGGCTCCTCGATCACCTTGAGCAGCGCGTTGGACGCACCTTCGGTCATCCGATCGGCGTCCTCGATGACGACCACCTGCCACCGTCCCATTGCCGGCAGGCGAGCGGCGGTGGCGACGACGGATCTGATGTCGGCCACCGAGATCGAAAGGCCCTCGGGGACGACCATCCGCACATCCGGGTGCGTGCCGGCGAGCACGGTGCGGCAGGCCGAACAGACGCCGCAACCGGGCGGCCCGTCCCCTACGCATTGCAGCGCCGCCGCCAGCGCGCGCGCCGCCACCGAGCGACCTGATCCGGCTGGTCCGGTGAACAGCCAGGCGTGGCTCATCGACCCGGTCGCAATGGACTGCCCCGACGCCAACTGCGCGGCCGCCGCCGCGGATGCCTGCAACAGGCTGACGGTCTCGGGCTGCCCGATCAGCGACGACCAGACGTCGCTCACCGCGCGTGCACCGCCAGCCGTTCGGTAACCGTCTTTGCGATCTCGTCGGCCAGTTCGGCGATGGGACGGGTGGCGTCGAGCACGACGTACCGATCGCGGTTCCTCGGCCGCGCAGGCCAGGAACCCGGTTCGTACTCGCTCGTGGAATTCGATGGACTCGCGCTCGAGCCGGTCGAAGTCGCTGCGGCCGCGGGCCCGGGCCAGTCCCTCGCTCGCCGCGAGATCGAGCAGCACGGTGAGATCGGGACGCAATCCCCCGGTGGCCCACAGCGATAGCCGGCGAATATCGTCGACCGCCAGCTCGCGGCCGGCCCCCTGATAGGCCAGCGATGAGTCGATGAAGCGATCGAGCAGCACGACCTCACCGGCCGCCAGCGCGGGACGGACCACCGTATGGACGTGATGGGCGCGGTCAGCGGCGAAGAGCATCGCCTCGGCTCGCGGGGCGATGATCTCGTCGGTGTGCAGCACCAGGTTGCGAATGCGCTGGCCCACCGGCGTCGCGCCGGGTTCGTAGCTCACCCGCACCGCGTGACCGACCTCGCGCAGGGTGGCGGCGAGCGCGTCGATCTGGGTCGACTTGCCCGACCCCTCACCGCCTTCGAACGCGATCAGCACCCGGCCAGCCTAGTCGCGGCCGCCGACAGCACAGTTCAATCTTCGCTCGGGCTGCCGGTCGCCAGCAGCAACTCGCGCAGTAGCGCGGCCAGTCGATCCCGCTTGACCTGCGGCAGCTGTGCGACCAGTTCCCGCTCGGAGGCGAGCAGTGCCTCCATCGCCGCATCGACCCGGTTGCGGCCGGCCGCCGTCAGCCGTACGACGACCAGCCGACCGTCGGTGGCGTCGGGGCGCCGGACGACGAGCTTGCGGGTGACCAGCCGATCGAGGCGACTGGTCATCGTCCCCGACGTCACGTGCGTCGCGATGCACAGCTCGCCGGCGGTCAGCTCGAACGGGTCACCGGCTCGGCGGAGCGCCGCGAGAACGTCGAATTCATGCGCCTGCAGGCCGTGCTCGACGAATGCGGCGGCCCGGCGATCGTCGAGACGGGCCGAGATCCGCGCGATCCGGGAAAGGATCTGCATCGGCTCGACATCCAGATCAACGCGCGCCTGGTGCCATCCGGCAACCAGTGCGTCGACCTCGTCTTGCGGGCTCATAATCTCATCATGCCAGTCTTCTCTTGACAACGAGATATAGTCTCTTGACGTCAAGATAAATATCGGCGAGAGGACTTCTGATGCGATGGGATCCAACCCAGTACGCGCACTACGCCGACGAGCGCAGCCGCCCGTTCTATGACCTGGTTGCCCGGGTCGAGGCCGAGACGCCCGGACGGGTGGTCGACCTGGGTTGCGGCCCGGGCGAATTGACCACCTCATTGGCCCACCGGTGGCCCGGAGCTGAGGTGATCGGCATCGACTCATCGCCTGAGATGATCGCGAAGGCCGACTGCCTCGAGTCGCCGGTGCGTTTCGAGGTCGGCGACATCGCCACGTGGCAGCCTGACGCCTCGATCGACGTAGTGGTCAGCAACGCCGCGTTCCAATGGGTTCCTGGGCATCGTGAACTCTTGAAGCAGTGGCTGAACGTGCTGCCGACCGGCGCCTGGTTCGCGTGGCAGGTTCCCGGTAACTTCGGTTCACCGTCACACACGCTGATGCGCGAGGTGGCTGAATCGCCGCGCTGGGTCGGCCAACTCGGTGGGGTATTACGCCACGAGGACGCGGTGCATTCGCCGACGGAATACGCCAACCTGCTGCTCGAAGCCGATTGGACGGCCGATGTGTGGGAGACGCGCTACCTGCATATCCTGCCCGGCCCAGACCCGGTTCTGGAGTGGGTCCGCGGCACGGGGCTGCGACCCGTCCTCGCCGTGCTCGATGAGCAAGATCCGACCGGCGCCGACCACGCCGAGTTCGAGGCCGAATACGCCGAACGACTTCGGTCGGCCTACCCGTCCACCGATCACGGGACGATCCTTGAGTTCCGCCGCATCTTCGCCGTCGGCCAGCGCCGCTAGCAACTGATTCCGCTACGAGGTGACGGCCGCCACCCGAGCCGCGATTCCGTCCAGCACGACCTCGAGGCCGGCGTCGTAGAGCTCCTGCTCGGTGAGGTCCTGCGTCTCGGCGAAGACCTGGGCCAGGTGCGGGTACTGCCCTGACCCGACGGCGGCGAGCAGGTACTGCGCGGTGCCCGCGTGCGTCCGCGCGACGCCGGCTCGTGCCTGCCGCCGCACGGCGCCGCAGACGTAGGCCAGCACGGCGTTGACCGCGCTGGTCATCGCGGCCGAATCCAGGCCGAGCCCGGACACCGCGGCCAGCGCGCGTTCGCTGGTCCGCAGCCCGTTCGGGCCGTACGGGGGACGGGCTCCCATCAGCTCGACCGCCCACGCGTGGTTCTGAAGGGCGCTCTTGGTGGCCGCGGCGAACGCGCGCAGATCCGTCCGCCAACTGTCGGCCGGATCGCCCGGCGACTCGGTGAGCGGTGGATCGATCTCGCCGTAGAACGCGTCGAAGATCAGGTCGAGCAGGTCGTCCTTCGAGGCGATCGACTGCGACAGGACAGCCACCGGCACCCGCGCCTTCGCGGCGACTCGCTTGATCGACAGGCCGGCGAGGCCTTCCCGATCAGCGATCGCAATGGCGACCTCGGCGATCTGGAGCGCCCCGGCCGTCGGATCGCTACGAGTCACCGGGACCGGCCGGTTCCACAACACCTCGGCCGGAGCCGAAGTGGGCAAACTAGCGAGCTTGCTGCGATCGCTGGCCACTATCTCTCTTTCGCTCGCAGTCGCTTCCTACAACGGTCAAGCTTGGTGCGCCGATGAGGACCGGGGGTGGTCGACGCACCAAGCTTGAGTCCGTGTTCTCGGCGTCAGATCTCGTTCTTGCGCCGAGCGAGCGCGGTCAGGACCGAACCGAGCACCAGCAGCAACCCCGCGCCCGGAAGCAGCAGGCTGATCTCGACGCCGGTGAAGGCCAGGGCGGACTCGCCCGCCGCAGCCACCGCCAGAGCTCCGGTCACGCTCTTCTGAGCGGTGATCGTTGCTGCGTCAAGTCCCGATGACGGAGCCACCGGACCCACCGGAGCCGTCGGAGCGGACGGTCCCGTCGGCGCCACCGGAGCGATGGGCCCGATCGGGGCGATGGGCCCGACCGGCGACGTGACACCGAGTGGTGCAATCGGCGCCACCGGGGCGACCGGTCCGGTTGGTGCGACCGGCGGCGTAACCGTGAGCACCTTGACGACGACGGTCTTGACGCCGTCGAGGGCAGGATCGGTGCTGCTCTGATTGGCCGGGTCAGCCGCGGCCAACGCAGCCGTGATGGCCGAGTTGATCGCCACGGACGTCGCGCCGCCGGTCGCCGCGGTCGTCGACGCTGACGACCCCGCCGTTGATGCACCGGTGTTGCCCCCGGTAGCCGTGTCATTCGTCGTGCCGCTGCCCGAGCTCCCGCTGACGGCGTCACCCATCGTCGAAGCGCTACCCGAGCCGCTCACGCCACCGGTGGCCGAGTCGCTCACCGCGCCGGTGTTGCCCGTATTGACGGTCGCGGTGATCGCACCGTGCTCGAATGCGTCGCCGGACCCACCGGACAGACCGAACACGTGACCGCCGCCGGCCGCGCCGGACAGGCCGGTCGCCGTCGGGTCCGCCGTGGCACTGCCGGTGTCACCCGAGAACGCCGTGCCGCCGGTCCCGGTGTTGGAGTTGCCACTCGTCGCCTTCGCGTGCGAGTGGCCCGGCGCGCTGGCGTCACCCGAGCCCGAACCAGCGCCGCTGCCCGCCGCCGAGGTGGCGTTCGAGCCGGCGTTGGTCGCGCCCGTGTTGCCGCCGGTGGCCGTGTCGGTCGTGTGGGCATCGCCCGAGTTACCCGACGTCGCGTTGCCGCTGGTGACGGTCGCCGCGGCGTTGCCGCTCGTCCCGCCGCCCGCGTTACCGGTGACCGCTCCGGTCGTGCCGGACGTCAGCGTCGCGGTGTTGCCACCCGAGCCGCCGGTGCCCGTCGAACCGCTGTGGCCCGACTTGTAGAAGACCGTTCCGGACCAGCCCGACAGACCGACCACGCTGCCCCCGCCGGCCGGTCCGCTCACCGCGAGCGAGACCGGGACGGCCGTTGCGTCGCCGCTGTCGCCCGTGTAGGACGAGCCGTCGGCGTGGGTGGTGCTGTTGCCGCTGCCGGCGTAAGCCTTCGACTTGTCGTGCGACGTCGCGTCGCCCGATCCGGCGCCCGCACCCGAGACCGCGCCGGACAGAGCCGAGGCTCCGGCCGTCGAGGCCCCGGTGTTGCCGCCGGTGCCGTGTCGGTCGTCGTGGCCGCGCCGGTGGTACCGGTCAAGGCGTTGGCCGCCGTCACCAGCGAGGTAGCCGAGCCGCTCTTGCCGCCGCCCGCAGTGCCGGTGACGTCGCCGGTGTTCCCGGACGTCAGCGTCGACACGATCGCGCCGCTGCCGCCCGTACCGGTGTTGCCGGTGTGACCAGCGTGCGCGTGGACATCGCCCGAGTCGCCCGAGAGGCCGAACACCGAGCCGCCGCCCGCCGGGCCGCTGAGAGCGGTCGAGACGGGAGCTGAGACCGCGTCGCCGCTGTTGCCCGAGTCCGACGAACCGTTGACCGACGTCTTCGAGTCGCCGCTGTCGGAGTGCGCACCCGACTTGGCCCACGAGCTGGCGTCACCCGAACCGTTGCCGTTACCGCTGATGGCAGCCGATGTTCCGTTCGATCCGGCGTTGCTCGCGCCGGTGGCGCCGCCCGTCCCGACATCGTGCGTCGTGGCCGCGCCGGTGCCGCCGGAGGTGGCGTTCGCCGATGTGATCGTCGAGCTGGCATCGCCGCTCTTGCCGCCGCCGGCGTTGCCGGTGACCGCACCGGTCGTCCCGGACGTGAGCGTCGACGTCAGGTCACCCGAACCACCCGAGCCGGTGTTGCCCGTGCTGTCGGCCTCGTAGGCGTAGTGCCGCGGTGAATGCGAGCCCAGGCCCACGTCGCCGCTGTCGCCCGAGGCGCCGACGCACAACTCCGCCGCCGGCCGGTCCGCTGATCGCGCTCGACACCGGAGCCGAGAGGGCCGAACCGCTGTCGCCCGTCCACGATGATCCACCGACCGTGGTCTTGGTGTCACCGCTGCCGGCGTGCGCCGAGGAACCGGCGCCCGAGTCGGCATCGCCCGAGCTGCCGGTGCCGGAGGTCGCCGCCGAGAGCGCGGACGAACCCGCGGTCGCGAGGCCGCTGGCGCCGCCCGTCCCGGTGTCGGTGGTGCTGGCCGTCACCGGTCGCGCCGGTCACCGCGTTGGCCGCGGTGATCGTCGAGGTGGCCGCGCCGCTGGTCCCGCCGGTGCGAGGACGTGCCGCATCGACCGCGCCGGTTACGGCCCCGTCGCCCGAGGTCAGCGTCGAGGTGAGTGCCCCGCTGCCGCCCGTGGTCGTGTTGCCGGTGTGGCCGGCCTTCTCGTGGACGTCGCCCGAGTCACCGGACGCGCCGAGGACGAAGCCGCCCCCTGCCGCACCGCTGCCGGCCACCGAGACCGGGAGTGGACCACGCGTCGCCGCTGTCACCCGTTCCGGACTTGCCGTCCACCTTCAGCGAGGTGTCGCCGGAGTACGCGTGGGCGCCGGAGTACGCGATCGAGCCCGCGTCACCCGAGCCCGCGCCGGCACCCGACGTCGCCGCCGAGGTGCCGTTCGAGCCCGCGTTCGTGGCGCCGGTCGCCCCGCCCGTCCCGGTGTCGTTCGTGGTGGCCGAACCGGTCGCACCCGAGGTGGCGTTGGCCGAGGTGATGGTCGAGTTCGCCGCACCACTCGTGCCGCCGCCGCCGCTGCCGGTTACCGCACCGGTCGCTCCGGACGTCAACGTCGAGGTCAGCGCCCCGCTACCACCACTGCCGTAGCTCGAGCCGGTGTGGCCGCCGTAGTAATCCACGTCGCCCGACTCGCCCGAGAATCCGAGCACGACCGCGCCGCCCGCGGGCCCGCTGTACGCCGTTGAAACCGGCGTGGTGAGCGCGGATCCGCTGTCGCCCGAGCGCGATGATCCATCGACCCAGGTGTGCGAGTCGCCGCTGCCCGCGTCCGCGCTCGAGATTCCGATCGAGCTGGCGTCACCCGAGGAGGTGCCGCCACCGGTCTTCGCCCCCGACAGGCCGGACGCGCCGGCCGTAGCTGCCCCGGACGCTCCGCCGTTCGCGGTGTCGGTCGTCAGTGCGTTGCCGGTGATACCCGAGGTCGCCGCGGCGTTGACGGTCGAGCTCGCCGCACCGCTCGTGCCGCCGGTGCCGGTTCCGCTGACCGCGCCGGTCAGACCCGAGGTGAGGGTCGCCGTGTTGGCACCGGTTGCACCGGAGCCGCTCGAGGAACCGGTGTCGCCCGAATAGCCGCCGACCTCGCCCGAGTCACCCGAGACACCGAGGACGAATGCGCCACCCGCGGCGCCGCTGCCCACGATCGAGACCGGAGCCGAGAGGGCCGAACCGCTGTCGCCCGTGCTCGACCAGCCGTCGACGCCGGTGATCGAATCGCCGCTGTAGCTATCGGCCTCTGACGCACCGGAGGACGCCGCGTCACCGGAGTCGCCGGCGTGGCCGGTCGAGCCCGTCTCGCTGTCCATCACGTGCGTACCGCCGTCGCCGGTGCCGCCGCTGCCGCCGGTCGAACCGGATGAGGACGCCGCGGTCGCGGTGGCCGGCGCGCTGGCACCGGACGTGCCGCCCGCGCCGCTCGTGGCCGCCGAGGTGCCGTTGGATCCAGCGTTGCTGGCCCCGGTCGCCCCGCCCTTGGCCGAGTCGGTCGTGGTCGCGTTGCCGGTGAGACCGGTGACGGCCGAACTGGTGACGTTCGAACCGACCACGCCCGAGGTGCCGCCGGTCCCGTTCCCGCTGACGTTGCCCGTGAGACCGGACGTCAGCTTCTCGGTGATGGCGCCCGTGCCGCCCGAGCCATCGGACTTGCCGGTGTCACCGGTCGCGCCGAAGACATCGCCGGACCAACCCGACGCGCCGAGCACGATCGCGCCACTGGCATCACCCGATCCGGCGTAGGACACCGGAACCGAGATCGCGTTGCCGCTGTCACCCGAGGACGAGCCACCCGTCGAGGAGGTGTACGAGTCGCCGCTCGTCGCGTAAGCGGCCGAGTCGGACCCGGATAAGGCGGCGCCGGAGGTGCCGCCCTTGCCGGTGTTACCGCTGTAGGAGTCGGCCAAGGCGTTGCCGCCGTCGCCCGAACCGCCCGTCCCGGAAACCAACGGTGTGAGCGCCGATGTGGCCAGCGTGGTGAGAGCAGCTCCGCCGGTGTTGCCGGAGGCGGTCGTGGCACTCGAGGTGGCCGGACCGCTCGACGCCCGACGCACCGCCGGCGCCCGAGATTGCGCCCGACAAGGCCGACGAGCCGCTCGTGGCCGCGCCACTGGCGCCACCGGTCGCGCTGTCGGTGGTGGTCGCGTTGCCAGTACCACCCGAGGTCGCCGCACCGGTCACGGTCGCGCTGACCACGCCGGACGTACCGCCGGTACCGATGCCGGTGACGTTGCCGGTCGCGCCCGAGGTCTCGGTGAGCGAGATCGGACCACTACCGGCCTTGCCCGAACCGGTCGTCTTGCCGGTGTCGCCGGTGACACCCCACAGGTCACCGGAAGAACCGGACAAGCCGCCGACCAGGGCACCGCTGGCGTCGCCGCTGGTCGCAACCGACACCGGCACCGAGACCGCGGTCCCGCTGTCACCGGTGAATGCGCCGCCGAAGACCGACGTCGAGGTGTCACCGCTGCCGCCGCCCGAGGTCGAGTCCGCGGATGAGAAGGCCGGGCCGGAGGCACCGCCGTGACCGGTGTCGCCCGAGACCGACAGCGCTGCGGCGTTGCCGCCGTCACCCGATCCGCCGGTGCCCGCGCTGCCGCCCGTGGTCGCGGCCGTATTACCGGACTTGGTGGACGCGGTCGAGGTCGAGGCCCCGCTGGCACCGGACGCACCGCCCGCACCGCTGGTGGCCGCCGACGTTCCGTTCGAGCCCGAGTTGACCGCACCCGACGCCCCGCCGGTGGCCGTGTTGGTCGCACCCGCGTCACCGGTCGTGCCCGTAGTCGCGGTGCCGGTCACCGTGCTGGTGACCTTGCCGGACGTGCCACCGGTGCCGGAGCCGGTGACGCTGCCCGTGGTGCCTGACGTCAACGTCTCGGTGATGGCGCCACTACCCGCTCCACCGCTGGTGTTGCCGGTGTCCCCGGTGAAGCCCAGGATGTCGCCGCTCGTGCCCGATCCACCGAGCACGACCGCACCGCTCGCGTCACCCGATCCGGCGATCGAGACGGGCGCTGCGATCGCGTCACCGCTGCTGCCCGATGCTGCGAAGCCGCCGGTCAGGGTAGTGGTGTCGCCGCTGTAGCCCTCGGCTCCCGAGCCGCTGGTGCTCGCGGCCTCACCCGAACGCCCGCCCTTGCCGGTATCACCGGAGAAGGACGTGGCGTCGGCGGTGCCGCCGCCACCCGATCCGCCGCTGCCGAGCGTGTCGCCGACGCCGCCGCTACCGGAGTTACCCGAGGCGGTCGAGGCCGTGGAGGTGGCCGGGCCGCTGGCGGCGCTGGCGCCGCCCGCTCCCGAGATGGCACCCGAGAGCGCGGAGGCACCCGAGGTCTCGGTGCCCGAGGCGCCGCCCTTGCTGGTGTTGGCTGTGGTGGCCGCACCCGAGCCGCCGCTCTTCGCGGTGCCGGTCACGGTCGAGGTCACGTCGCCGCTCACGCCACCGGTCGCAGGGCCGGTGACACCGTTGACCGTGGGGCCGGCGCCGATGACGTTGCCGGTGTTGCCCGAAGTCAGCGACTGGGTGATGTTGCCGCTCGCGCCGCCGCCGGTGGCCTTACCGGTGTCGCCGGTGATGCCGAAGACGGTGCCGGTGTCACCCGATGCGCCGATCACGACTGCACCGCTGGCGTCGCCCGAAGCGGCGTAGGAGACCGGCGCCGAAACGGCCGTCCCGCTGTCGCCGGACACCGCGCCCCCGAATGAACCGGTGAACGTGTCGCCGCTGTAACCGGACGCGGCCGATTCCGCCCCCGAGACCGCATCACCGCTGGCTCCGCCGTGCCCGGTGTTACCCGAGATCGCTGTACGCCGTCGCCGTGCCGCCACCACCAGTGCCGCCCGTCCCGTTGGACGTACCGGCGGCCATGCTGCCGCTGTTACCCGAGTGCGTGGTCGCGGCCGAGGTCGCCGGGCCGCTGGCGCCGACTTGCCCCGCCCGCGCCGCTGGTGGCCGCCGACGTTCCGTTCGAGCCCGAGTTGACGGCGCCGGAAGCGGCACCGGTGCTCGTGTTGGTCGCGCTCGCCGCACCGGTCGCGCCGGTGACGGCGGTGCCGGTGACGGTGTTCGAGTTCACCGCTCCGCTCGTGCCGCCGGTGCCGCTGCCGGTCACATTGCCCGAGTTACCGGACTTGAGGTTCATCGCGATCGAACCCGAGCCGCCGCCCGCCGGTCGTGTTGCCGGTGTCGCCCGAGAACCCGTACACGCCGCCGGTCGTACCTGATGTGCCGTAGACGAACGCCCCGCTCGCGTCACCGCTCTGCGCGATCGACACCGGCGCCGAGAAGGCCGAGCCGCTGTCACCGCTGATCGCCAGACCGCCGCTGAGGGTGGTCGTGTCGCCGCTGCTGGCGGCCGCACCGGATCCGGCGCCCGAGCCGGCGTCGCCGCTCGCGCCGCCTGAACCCGTGTTGCCCGAATCGGCGATCGAGGTCGCGTGACCGCCGGCGCCCGATCCGCCCCTGCCGAGGCTGTCGGCGCTGGTGCCGCCGGTGTTGCCCGAGCTCGTTGCGGCGGTCGAGGTCGCCGCACCGCTGGCGCCCGATGCGCCGCCGGCTCCCGTCACGCCACCCGACAGGGCCGACGATCCGGCCGTCGAGGCGCCCGAGGCCGCGCCCGTGGCGGTGTCGTTGACGGTCGCCGCGCCCGTCGCACCCGACGTCGCCGTGCCGGTCGCCGACCAGGTCACCTTGCCGCTCGTGCCCCCGGTGCCGGTGCCGCTGACGTTGCCGGAGTTGCCCGAGGTCAGGTTCATGGTGATGCCACCCGAACCCCCGCCGGCGTCGCTGCTGCCGGTGTTGCCGGTGCTGCCGACCACGTCACCGGTCGCACCCGAGTGGCCGATGACGATCGCGCCACTGGCGTCGCCGCTCTGGGCGACCGAGACGGGGGCCGAGATGGCGCCGCCCGTGCTGCCGCTGGATGCGTAGCCGCCACTGACCGTCGTCGAGTCGCCGCTGCCGGCCAGGGCCGCGGACGCGGCCGCCGACTGCGCGTCGCCGCTGTCGCCGCCGTTGCCGGTCTTACCGGTGGTGCTGTCGGCCAGAGCGGTGCCGCCGTCACCGGATCCGCCGGTGCCGGCGACCAGGTTCGCGGTGCCGCCGTTGGTGTTGCCGGACGCGGTGGTCGCGGTCGAGGTGCCGGGACCGCTGGCGCCCGACGCGCCGCCCGCACCGCTCGCCGCGGCCGAGGTCGCGTTCGAGCCGGAATTGACCACGCCGGTCGCTGCCGCCGGTCGCGGTGTTGGTGGCCGAGGCCGCACCGGACGCGCCGGTCGTCGCGTTGCCAGTGACGGTCGACGACACGTCGCCGCTCGTACCACCGGTGCCGCTGCCGGTCACGTTGCCGGAGTTGCCCGAGGTCAAGGTCAGCGAAATGCCGCCCGAACCGCCGCCGTGGGTGTTGCCGGTGTCGCCGGTCGTGCCGTAGACGCTGCCGGTGTCGCCGGACGTGCCGATGACTACCGCGCCGCTGGCGTTGCCGCTGTATGCGGTCGAGACGGGCGCCGAGACTGCGGAACCGGTGTTGCCGGACTGGGCGCCACCCAGCGCCACGGTGCTGGTGTCGCCCGAAGCGGCGTTGCTCGAGGATGACGCGTCCGAGTTGGCACCACCCGAGTCACCGCCGTTGCCCGTCTTGCCCGAGGTCGAGTCGGCCGTCGCCGTGCCGCCGTCACCCGAACCGCCGGTACCGGCCGCGGGAGTGGTCAGCCCCGCCGTAAGGGTCGTACCGCTGTTGCCCGAACCGGTCGTCGCCGACGCTGTTGCCGGGCCACTAGCGCCCGATGCACCGCCTGCGCCGGTGGTCGCGCCCGAGAGCGCGGACGAACCGCTGGTGCTGGCGCCGGAAGCCGCACCGGTCGCGGTGTCGTTGAGCGTCGCGTCGCCGCTCGTACCCGACTTCGCGTCCCCGCTCACGATCGAGACGATGTTGCCGGTGATGCCACCGGTGCCGGTGCCGTTGACGTCGCCCGAGTCACCTGAGGTCAGCACCTCGGAGATGCCGCCCGAGCCGCCGCCGCCCTTGGCGTTGCCGGTGTTACCGGTCGAACCGGTGACGGTGCCGGTCATGCCGGACGACAGGATCAGCATCGCGGCCAGCGCGTCGCCGCTCTCGGCGTCACCCGTCGGGCTGGCCCACGAGTCGCCCGTGTCGCCGGTGACCGTGGTGCCGAACACTGATGCATTGGAGTTGCCGCTGGTCGCGCTTCGAGCTCGAGTTCGCGCCCGAGTCGGCCGAACCGGACGTGCCACCGTGCCCGGTGCCGCCAGTCACTGCCTTCGCGTCGGGGGTGCCGCCGGCCCCGGCGCCGCCACTGCCACTGCCGGTGCTGCTGCCGGTGGTCGAGCCCTGGGTGTTGGTCGACGGACCGCTGGCGCCGGACGCACCGCCGGTACCTGACGTCGCGCCCGAGGTCGCGTTCGAACCCGAGTTCGACGGCACCGGTGCCGCCGCCCGTCGCCGTGTTGGTCGTCGACGCGTTGCCCGAGTTGCCCGTGGTGGCGTTACCCGACGAGTTCGACGTGGCGTTGCCCGACGTCGCGCCGGTAGCCGTGCCCGTGACCGCGCCCGAGTTGCCCGACGTGACGTTGATCGAGACGCCACCGGTGCCGCCATCAGCGCCACCACCGGCACCGCCCGCGCCGCTGTTGCCGCTGGCCGCGCCGGCGGTCCCACCGGCGGCCGTGCCGGAGGCGGCGGTTGCGTTACCGCTGCTCGTCGCGTTGCCGGTTGAACCCGACCCGCTCGAGCCGTTCGACGTGGTGTTCGAGTTACCGCTGTTGCTCGTCGAGCCGGATTGCGCAGTTGAGTGCGAGTTACCGGTGGATCCGCCCGGGTCGGTGTCAGTCAGCAGCGCATCGGCCGCAGATGCGGGCTGCTGACGCAGCGACGCAGCGTGGATCTGCGCGGCCAAGATGAGTTCTGCGAGCATTAGTGCCTCATTCCGATCGGGGGATTTCTGTGGTCGGGTGGTTCATTTAGCTGTGACGACTGCGGAACTTGTGACGCTTGCGCTGGTGCGCGATCAGGACGGCTATGGGCAGGATCAAAAACAGGACGATGAATCCGGCGCCGACGAGGATCGGACCGATCAACGAGGACGAGCCGGTGCTGTGGGTCCGCACGAAGGCCGCGGTGCTCGGGTTTGGCTGATCAGCCGATGAGGCGATCAGCGATCCGTTGCCGGCGGTGTCGGACGGGCTCGACGCCACTACCGGTGCCCCGTCCTGAACGGGCAGGACGCTGGTGAATTCGGTGCCGAACGCGATCCGCACCGCACCCTGCGAGGCGGGTCGCACACTGACGCCGGGAACCGACACGGCCGGAGCGGAATCACCGCTGCCCGCGGATGCCGACGGACTCGAGCTCTTGACGGCCGGTCGGACGGTACTGGTGACGCCACCCGCGTCGCCGGACTTCGAGGTGGCGGCAACCCAGGTCGTCGGGCCGACCGCGATCGCCACCGTGTTGCCGGTGTCGCCCGACTGGCCGACGACCAGTCCGCCGCCCGGTGCATCGACGGAGGTGCCGGGGCCTGCGGTTGCGGCCGTGGCGTCACCGCCGGTCGACACCGAGACCGCGTTGCCGCTGTCACCGGATTGGGCTTGCACGGTGGCCTGCAGGCCGGCCACCGCAAGTGAGTAGCTCATGCCGGTGTGGCCCGAGATGGCGATCGCGATCGCGTTGCCGCCGGCCGGTGACACCACGACGTTGCAGCCGGTGCAGTCAGCCGAGGCCGCGCCCGACTTGCCCGACTGCACGACCGACAACGCCCCGAGCTTGGCGATGGCGATGCCGATCGCGTCGCCGGTCGCGCCGGTCACTGCCGCGGCGCCGCTGGCGCTCGCGCTGCTGGCACCCGTCGAGACCGCCGCTCCGGAGTCACCCGAGGTGCCGACCGACCCGGCGATACCGGTCTCGGTCAGCGCGACCGAGAGCGCGCTGCCGGTGTTGCCGGAGCGGGCGGTGCCGGGGTTGGCGCAACCGGATGTCGCCGTGCTGCCGCGCTGCGCGGTGGCCGACGCGACGCCGTGGTCGGCGATGGCGATCGCCGCCGCGCCACCGGCCAGTCCGCTGCCGGAGGTGGCGCAGCCGGTAGGAACGCTCGCAGGTGTAGGGCCGCTCACCGGCACCGCCATCGCGCCCGGGACCACAGTGGCGTGCGCGTGGGCGCCGAACGAGATCGACACGGCGATGGCGCACCACTGCGCGCCCACCACGCCGGTCACCGACTGGCACCACGTCGCTGCCGACCCGCTGCTCGGGTCCGTCCGGCCGGCCTCGAACGCTACCTCGACCGACACCCCTTGCGCGGCGGTGGTCGGCGTCCAGTCCGAGGTCATCGCCGACTGGGCCGAGGCGCCGAGGGCGGCCGACTGGCTGTTGCCGTTCAGCAGCGTCGTCACCAGGTCGCGGACGTCGCCGTCGAGCTGAGACGTCTTGGTCGAGGTGGCGTCGAGGGTGGTCGCGGGGGCGAGTTGGCCGCCGACCGGGCCGCTTGCTCCGCTCGCCGTGCCACCGGGCTTGCCGGACGCTGCCTGCGCGGTCGCAGTGCCATCGCCACTGACACTGAGCGAGGTTGCGGCGCCCGTGCTGCCCGCGCCGGGGTCGGCCCCGGTCGCGCCAGCGCCCGGATCGGCCACCGCGTTGGAGTCGCCGCCGTTGGCCAGCGCGAGCGCGATCGAGCACTGGCAGTTGACCGCGTCGAACGCGCCGGAGTGCGCCGCCGGAAGTGCGACCGATCCGTCGACGACGTCGACCAAACCGGTCACGAAGCTCGCGAGCGCCTGGCGGGTGGAGGTCGTGTCAGGGACGGCCGGCGCGGTCGTGCTGCTCGACGACGACGTACCCGTGGTCGGTGCGGCGGCACCCGTCGTGGCCGGTGTTAGGGCCGGGGCTGCGGGCGTTAGCACCGGTGACGAAGACGTCGTAGTGGTCGTCGTCCCAGGAGTTGTCGTCGTTGCGGTCGTGCTCGTGAGGGGATCGGACGGGGTCACCGGCGTCGTCACGACGCTCTGACCGGTCAAGGGCGCGGAGACCTGCGGAGTCACGGTCGTAGACGCGTCTGATGACGCTGAATCGGCGGTAGCACCCGCCGCCGACGCACCCGCCAAATAGAGCGCAATCGACACCAATGCGCCGACCACAATGGCACTTAAAAATGCCATGCGACGGCGCCCCCGCGCGTAAAACAAAAGAGATAGCCCCCGTGCTTGCAACTTGTTTTGCCCCGCAGTCATCGGCACAAGCGGGGCGATTAAGTGACCTCACGTTAACGTCACGCGGAGCAGACACGCAAGCAACACGCCTAACATTTTCTTGAACTCCATGTGAGGATTCGTGGCTGAACATCACGCTTCGCGCACTGATAAGCACTTAAAACCGACACGACTAAACTCAACCTTGAGCGCAACTTAACGGAGACCATATTTAGGGGCATCGGGTCTATATCTGCGATTACCAATCTTTAAAGCCGGAATACGCAGCTCGCAACCCCTTCAAGCCATCAATGTTTCGGATTCAAAAGTTGCGCAGAAAACGTTCGCCGTGGTGATGCTTGTTGAATTCGTTAACATTCATTTACACTTCCGGGTAAATCGGCGGTAAAGGCCGCGCTGCGGTGGCCGTAAGCCAATAGAGCTTGTCGAATACCAATAGAACGGGACATTAGTGTCGAGTGCCATGCCTCGGCCGCGGCGAACGAACCGGTCGCGGCGGCTCGCGATCGCCGCGTTCGCGCTGGCGGCGTTGGCGGCTCTGCTGATGTCGTTGGGCGGGCACCGCGCCGGCGCCGATACGACTCCCACGGATACGCCCGCCTCGGTCAGCACGACGACACCAACACCCACACCGTCGACGAGCACCACCTCGGAGTCGCCGGTCAGTTCATCGGCGTCGAGCTCAGCGTCGTCGGCCTCATCGCCGGTGAGTTCATCGCGGTCCAGCTCGACTCCGCCGGACGCAAATCCGGCTTCGACCGTGACCGTGACGTCGACCCAGACTTCGACGACCCAATCGGTGGTGACGAAGACGGCGGGTTCGACCTCCAGCTCCCGCGCTGCGACCACCTCGGCCGGTACTGCCGCGGTACCACTGGCCGCCGTTGCGGGCGGCACTTCGGGCGGCGGGATCGACGCCACCACGGTGCTGCAAACGTCATCGTCGGTTGATTCCAACTCCGCGGCGGCCACAGACCTCGCGGAGCGACCGGTGGCGAAGTCTTCATCCGCATCGAGCTCGTCGAGCCTGCGCACGGTGGGCGGCTCGGTGCTGATAGCCATCGCGCTGCTGGCCGGTGTCGGCTTCGTCCGGCTCAACCGCCGCGCTCACTGACGGCAACATTTAGCTGCGCTCCGCACGAGCTCCAAACCGGACAGCCAGCCGTATCCACAGCGGGCGCGGCCGTCCACAGCTTTGCGTTGAGCCAGGCCATGAACGAGGCAGCCTGTTTACCTCATGGCATGAGGATTCTCGAGCGGCTGATCAGGCGAGTCCGGCGGCTGGGCGCTCTCGCGGGTGACGCCGGAATGAGCACCGCCGAATACGCGGTGGGCACGATCGCCGCCGTGGCGTTCGCGGTGGTGTTGTACAAGGTCGTCACCAGTGACGCGGTGCAGAGCCAATTGAGCGCACTGATCACCTCGGCCCTCCATGCGGTCTAGGGTCCGCCGCACGATCGCTCGGTTCGCCGCTCGCGACGCGGGCATGGTGACGGCCGAGCTGGCGGCATGCCTGCCCGTCCTCGCGTTCGTCGTGGTGATCGGCGTTGCCGCGATCTCGGTCGGCGACCAGCAAGTGCGAGCCCAGGACGCGGCCCGCGAGGTTGCTCGAGCCGACGCGCGCGGCGATCCCAGCGGCGCCGCCCGGCTGTTCGCCGAGTCCGCACCGGCCGGGGCAACGGTGAGCACCATCACCGCCGACGACCGGGTGACTGCCACCGTCACCGTCACGATGCGACCACTGGGCGGCGTGATCGGCACATATACGATCAGCGAGCGGGCGGTGGCCGCACTCGAAGCTCCATCGGCCGCGAACGCCCTCGCCAAGCCATGACCGCGATGACCTCGCGCGCCGACCGCGGCTCGGCCGGCATCTGGGTCCTCAGCGGCTCGGCCATCGTCCTACTCATCGCGATCGCGGTGATCGTGCGAGGCGACGCCACATTGGTCCGCCATCGGGCCCAGAACGCGGCCGACGCCTCCGCCCTAGCCGCGGCCGGACAGATCGGCATCAGCGCGACTCCGTGCTCCGCGGCCAGCGCGATCGCCACCGCGAACGGGGCCCGATTGCAGAGTTGCCAACTCGTCCTGGCCTCCGACGCCCGCAGCGGCCAGGTCGCCGTGGTCGTCGCGATCGCGCTTCGGCTGCCGATCGTCGGCGCCTCGAGTGTTCAGGGCCGGGCGCGGGCCGAACGGCTGGCGGAGTGAACGTCACCCGCGCGCCCGGGGCCAGTCGCCCGATACGATTCCCCGGGCGGTCGCGAATCGAGATAATGGGTCGTCGCTTCGGTACTTGATGTGGTTGGAGGGTCTCGAGTGGAGCTTTCGCTCAACGTCCGCGCGGTCGAGGGTCGGCCCGTGCTGGACATCATCGGCGAGGTCGACGTCTACTCCGCCCCTGAGCTACGAGAACGTTTGTCCGAGCTCATCAACGCCGCGAGTTCGTCGCTGATAGTAAACCTGGCCGACGTCACCTTTCTGGATTCGACCGGCATCGGCACCCTGGTGGCCGGCCTGAACCGGGCGGTGCAGTTCGGCGGCACGCTCACGCTCGTCAGCGACCACGACCGGATCCTCAAGCTGTTCCGAATTACCGGTCTGGACTCGGTCTTCTCGATCCGGCCCAGCGTGGACGAGGCCCTCGCAACCTCTTGACCCGGATTTGGTGTCGGAAACAACTTATTACGGCCCCTTCAGGTCGACCTATCCGGACAGCTACACTCCGCCACGTTCATGCTGTAATTCGTCGCCGCCTGCCCCCGAAACGTAAGGGTCTGAAGGCGCGCGGCCCCACCGTTCGTTATCGCGCTCTCGCGCTGACTAAGGAGTCTGCATGGCCCGGCCTGTATTGAGTGCCGCCCCAGGCATCAGCGGAGGTGAGCGCGGTTTTGTCGCCGTCATCCTCGTGCTGGCGCTTCTCGCCCTGGGGTTCGCCGTCGTCCTCGCCAAGGAGGTACTGGCGGCCGACCAGGGCACCCCGAAGATGCAGCAGATCGCCAAGGCGGTCCAAGAGGGCGCCGCGGCGTTCCTCAACCGGCAGTTCAAGACGCTGGCCGGCTTCGCGGCGCTCGTCTTCGTGCTGTTGCTGATTCTTCCGGTCAACTCGGGCGGTTTCTCGGTCCAGCTCGGGCGGGCGCTGTTCTTCATCGTGGGGGCGGTCTTCTCCGCCGCCGTCGGATACATCGGCATGACGATCGCGACCCGCGCCAACCTGCGCGTCGCGGCCGCCGCGCGCAACGGTGGACGCGAGCGGGGCTTCCATCTCGCGTTCCGCACCGGCGGGGTCTGCGGCATGATGACCGTCGGCCTGGGCCTGCTCGGTGCCTCGATCGTTCTCATCATCTATAACCAGAACGCACCAACGGTCCTCGAAGGCTTCGGCTTCGGTGGCGCACTGCTGGCGATGTTCATGCGCGTCGGTGGTGGCATCTTCACCAAGGCCGCTGACGTCGGCGCCGACCTCGTCGGCAAGGTCGAGGCCGGCATCCCCGAGGACGACCCGCGAAACGCGGCCACCATCGCTGACAACGTCGGCGACAACGTCGGTGACTGCGCCGGCATGGCGGCCGACCTGTTCGAGTCCTACGCCGTAACCCTGGTCGCGGCGCTGATCCTGGGCCAGACCGCGTTCGGGTCCAAGGGCCTTCTGCTGCCGCTGATCATCGGCGGTATCGGCATCATCAGCTCGGTCGTCGGCATCCTGACCACCAAGCTCCGCGAGTCCGACCGCAACGGCCTCGTGCCGATCAACCGCGGCTTCTTCATCTCGGCCGGCGTGTCGATCGTGCTCGTCATCATCGCCTCGTTCATCTTCCTGCCCGGTTCGTTCGACAAGCTCAACGGCACCGATCCGGGCACGGGCGATCCGCGACTGATCGCGATCGGCGCGGTCGCGATCGGCATCGTGCTGGCCGTCCTCATCCAGCAGCTGACCGGCTACTTCACCGACACGGTCCGTCGTCCGGTCAAAGACGTCGCCGCGTCCTCGCAGACCGGTTCGGCGACCGTCATCCTCGCTGGCATCTCGCTCGGTCTCGAGTCGGCCGTCTACTCGGCGATCCTGATCGGCGCGGCCGTCATGGGCGCATTCCTGCTCGGCAACGGTGCCGTCTACGTCGCTCTGTACGCGGTCGCGCTGGCCGGTTGTGGCCTGCTCACCACGGCCGGCGTCATCGTGTCGATGGACACCTTCGGCCCGGTCAGCGACAACGCCCAGGGCATCGCCGAGATGAGTGGCGACATCGACGAGGCCGGCGCTCGCGTGCTGACCGACCTCGACGCCGTCGGCAACACCACCAAGGCGATCACCAAGGGCATCGCGATCGCGACCGCCGTGCTGGCCGCGACCGCACTGTTCGGCTCGTTCAACAAGGCGTTCTCGGACGCGCTGAGCAAGATCCCCAACGGCATCGATAAGGCCGGCAAGTTGACCCAGCTGTCGTTCAGCTTCGACCTGTCGCAGCCCAACAACCTGTTCGGCGTGATCATCGGTGCCTCGGTCGTGTTCTTCTTCAGCGGCCTGGCGATCAGCGCCGTGTCGCGCGCCGCGGCTCGCGTCGTCTACGAAGTGCGCGACCAGTTCCGGATGCACCCGGGGATCATGGACTACTCCGAGCGTCCCGACTACGCCCGTGTCGTCGACATCTGCACCAAGGACTCGCTGCGCGAGCTGGCCACGCCGGGCCTGCTCGCCATCCTCGGTCCGATCTCGGTCGGCTTCCTGCTCGGCATCGGCCCGCTGGCCGGTTACCTGGCCGGGGCGATCGGCGCCGGCGTCCTGATGGCCATCTTCCTGGCCAACTCCGGTGGCGCGTGGGACAACGCGAAGAAGATGGTCGAGGACGGTCTCTACGGCGGCAAGCGCAGTGCCGCGCACGAGGCAACCATCATTGGTGACACCGTCGGTGACCCGTTCAAGGACACCGCCGGCCCGTCCATCAACCCGTTGATCAAGGTCATGAACCTGGTCGCCGTGCTGGTGGCGCCCGCGGTCGTGAAGTTGACGGTCGGCCCGCACGCGTCGATCCCGCTGCGCCTGCTGATCGCGATCGTCGCCATCGCTATCGTCGTCACCGCAGTGGTGATCTCGAAGCGTCGCAAGATCGAGATGGGCGGCCCCGCGGTCGGTGTCGGCCGGCCGGATTCGGTCACCGACGACGGTGTCGATGGAGTCGTCGTCGTCGAGGTCATCGAGACCGTCGAGATTCGAGAGTAGCGATCGACAACGTGTACACCGAGCGGCCCCGAACAGTGCAGTTCTCACTGTTCGGGGCCGCTTTGGCTATGCCGTCCCTGGACGACCTGGCCGGCGTGATCCTGGCCGGCGGCGACTGGGTCCGCACCGAAGCGGGCGAACCGGGACGGGCGCGGCTGTCCGTCGTGGTCGAGGCGCCCTGGCGGGTCGAGGCGATCGCGGCCGCGTTCACCGAGCTGGGCCTCGGCTCATCCGTCGCCGCGGCCGAGAACGGGACGGGCGTGCGCACCGACTTCAGCGCCCGGCTGGTCGATGAGGCCGCCCGGTGGACGCGCGGAGCGGCCGTGCACGCCCCCGCGGGACTCGCCCTCACGCCGCGCGGGCTGCGGCTGTGGGCGATCGCTGCCGGTCGTCCCGAGCCCAGCGGCTACCTGCTGGGCACCGCTGATCCCGAGCACGAGCTGCACCGTTACGGCGGTTCGCAGCTGGCCGCACTCGGACTGGCGGCGACGTCGATCACCGTGCGGACCGAGCCGGGTTGGCGGATCAGCTCGGTCAAACGACTGCGCCGGCTGGCCGAACTGCTGGCCGATGCCCCGCCCGGTGCCGGCCGCGACTGGCCGGCCTGAAGCGGCGCGTCGTCGGCCCGATACAGGTGGCGCTGGTCACAATGGCGTTCAGCTCATCCGCCGGGCAGGCGACGGCGGGCGCGCATACTGGTCGCCGTTGGCTATTGTGCTGCTGGTTCGGTACTACCGGTGGCCGGTTCGCCCACAGTTGGCGAGCAGGTGAGTCGACAGCTACCAGACAACGGGGCCGGCGACTGAGGCCATCGGATCAGCACTGGCACCTACGGTCGACCCCGCGGTCGGCTGCGCAAGATCGCCGGCCACCAGGTCGGCTACGCGGTTGCGTCGGGAACCGCAGGACAGGAGTTTGAAGTGGCGAAAGCTGCCGCGAAGCCGAAGGCCGCCAAGTCGGTCGGGGGCATCAAGCTGGTGATCGTCGAGTCGCCCACCAAGGCGAAGATGATCGGCGGCTTCCTCGGTGACGGTTACCTCGTCGAGGCCTCCAGCGGCCACATTCGCGACCTGCCGCGCAACGCCGCCGACGTGCCGGCCGCCCATAAGGGCGAGGCGTGGGCCCGTCTCGGCGTCAACACCGAGAACGACTTCGAGCCGCTCTACGTCATCAGCGCCGACCGCAAGGCGCAGGTCGCCCGGCTCAAGTCGATGCTCAAGGACGCCGACGAGCTCTACCTGGCGACGGATGAGGACCGCGAGGGCGAGGCCATCGCCTGGCATCTGGTCGAGACACTGAACCCGAAGATCCCGGTCCGCCGGATGGTCTTCCACGAGATCACCCCGCAGGCGATCGCCGCCGCCGTCGCCTCGCCCCGCGAGATCGACGCGCACCTGGTCGACGCCCAAGAGACCCGCCGCATCCTCGACCGCCTCTACGGCTACGAGGTCAGCCCGGTGCTGTGGAAGAAGGTGCTCCCGCGCCTATCAGCCGGCCGGGTGCAATCGGTCGCCACGCGCATCATCGTCGAGCGCGAACGGGCCCGCATGGCGTTCCACACCGCGAGCTACTGGGACGTCGAGGCCTCATTCGCACCGCTCGAGCAGAAGGCCGGCGATCCCGAGACGTTCACCGCCAACCTGGTCAGCCTCGACGACGTTCGCATCGCGACCGGCCGCGACTTCGATGCCGCCACCGGTCTTGCTCCCGCGTCCGTCCTGCATCTGGACGAGGCCGGCGCCAGTGGCCTGGCCGCGCGCTTGTCCGGCCGGCCGTTCCAGGTCCTGCGGGTCGATGAGCGCCCCTACCGGCGCCGTCCGTACGCGCCGTTCATGACCTCGACGCTGCAGCAGGAGGCCGGCCGCAAGTTCCGCTGGTCGTCCGAGACCGCGATGCGGGTCGCGCAGCGGCTCTATGAGAACGGCTTCATCACCTATATGCGGACGGACTCGACGACGCTGTCCGACACCGCCTTGAACGCCGCCCGCACCCAGGCCCGTGAGCTCTACGGCGATGCCTACGTGCCGACCGAGGCGCGGGTGTACACGCGCAAGGTCAAGAACGCGCAGGAGGCTCACGAAGCGATCCGGCCGGCCGGCGACACGTTCCGCACGCCCGGCCAGGTCGCCAGCCAGCTCTCATCGGATGAGTTCCGGCTCTATGAGCTGATCTGGCAGCGCACGCTCGCGTCGCAGATGGCGGACGCGGTCGGCACCACGGTTTCGGTGCGCATCGGTGGCGAGTCGGTGGCCGGTGAACGGGCCGAGTTCGCGACCTCGGGCCGCACGATCACGTTCCCGGGTTTTATGCGGGCCTACGTCGAAGAGACCGAGGACGCGGGCGGCGAGAAGGACGACGCCGAGCGGCGGCTGCCGCAGCTGGTCCGTTCGCAGGATCTGAACGAGCGCGGCTTCACGGCCGAGGGGCACTCGACCTCGCCGCCCGCCCGCTACACCGAACCGTCATTGGTCAAGGCACTCGAAGAGCTCGGCATCGGGCGTCCGTCCACCTATGCGTCGATCATGCAGACCATTCAGGACCGCGGCTACGTCTGGAAAAAAGGGCCAGCGATGGTGCCGACCTGGATCGCGTTCGCGGTCGTCGGCCTGCTCGAGTCCTACTTCAGCCGACTGGTCGATTATGGGTTCACCGCATCGGTCGAGTCCGATCTCGACTCGATCGCGGCGGGTGACGGATCACGGGTCGAGTGGCTGCGCCGGTTCTACTTCGGCGCCGACGACGCGGGCGACCCGACCCGGATCTCGGCGCAGGGTGGTCTGAAGAAGCTGATCGAGGACCGGCTCGAAGAGATCGACGCTCGGGGCGTCAACTCGATCCCGTTGTTCGATGACGTCATCGTGCGGGTCGGACGGTACGGGCCGTACCTGCAGAACGGCGAGGAACGCGCGTCCATCCCCGAAGACCTCGCCCCGGACGAACTGACCCCCGAAAAGGTCGCCGAACTGCTGGCGGCACCGTCGGGTGACCGTCCGCTCGGCAGCGACGACGAAGGTCGCGAGATCACCGTCAAGGTCGGGCGGTACGGGCCCTACGTCACCGACGGCGAGCGGTCGGCATCGCTGTTCAAGACGATGGCGGTCGACGAGATCAACCTCGAGGACGCGCAGCGGCTGCTGACCCTCCCCCGCACCCTGGGCGCCATCGACGGCGAGGACGTCACCGCTCAGAACGGCCGGTACGGACCGTACGTCAAGCGCGGCACCGATTCGCGTTCACTGGACACGGAGGAGCAGCTCTTCACGGTGACGCTGGACGAGGCGACGGCCTTATTCGCGCAACCGAAACTTCGCGGTCGCCGCACCGCCGCGGCGACCCCGTTGCGCGAGATCGGGCCCGACCCGGTGTCGGGCAAGCCGATGGTCGTGCGTGACGGCCGATTCGGTCCCTACGTCACCGACGGCGAGACCAATGCATCGTTGCGGCGCGGTGACTCGGTCGAAGAACTCACCGTCGAGCGGGCGATCGAGCTACTGGCCGAACGACGCGCTCGCGGCCCGGCCGTGAAGAAGACCGCTGCTCGCAAGGCGCCGGCCAAGAAGGTAGCGGCGAAGAAGGCCGCACCCCACAAGACGGTCGCAAAGAAGGCACCGGCCAAAAAAGCAGCGGCAAAGAAAGCACCCGCTAAATCGAGCAGTTAGGTGTTCTGGCCGCGGGCGGCGATCTCCCACCGCGATATCTGTCGGCCTTCGGAAACGACCACGTACTCATCGACGAGGTTGACCGCCGAGCAGACGTGGTTGGGCACGACCCGCACTCGGTCACCGAGCACCGGCGGTTCGTCGTCGGAACCCAGTTGGACGGTCGCATGGTGCTCCGACAGGGCCACGATCCGCGCTTCGGGGAACTCGGGCAGCCGGCCGTGGCCGGTGTTCCACGCCAGTCGGTCAGGACCTAGCACCTTGGCGCCGCTGTCGAGGATGAACTGTCCATGACGTGAACTGACGACGGTCGCCGCCACCGTCAACGCCAGATCGGACCACTCGCAGCTGCCGAGTTCGAGCTGCTGGGCGTCGTTGAGCGCGTAGACGCCGGGGCGCAGCTCAGTGACTGCGCTCGGGTCGCTGAACTCGATGCTGGGAGTCGAACCACCACTGCGGACGCGGGCGTCGATCCCCACGCGGGCCAGCTCGCCGGCGGCCTCATCCAGCGCATTGGCCTCGTCGGCCGCGGCGAGCGCGCGCTGGGCGCCCGGACCGTAGCTGTGACCAGGGAAGGTGAACACGCCGGCGACCGTGAGGCCGGCCTTCTCGGCCGCCTGGGCGACGTCGCCCGCGTTGTCGGGCGTTACCCCGCTGCGGTGGTGGCCGCTGTCGATCTCGACCAGCACCTCGACATCGGTGCCCCGCACCGCGCGCGCCAGCACCTGCGCCGATTCGACCGAGTCGACGCCGACGCGCAGCTGAGCCGAATCGGCGAGCGCGCGCAACCGCTCTCCTCGCGCGCCGGCGGCCCACACCGGGAAGGCGATGAACAGGTCGGTGAATCCCCCGGCCGCGAAGACCTCGGCCTCTCCGACGGTGGCCACCGTGAGGCCGACCGCGCCGCACTGTTCCTGCAGGCTGGCGATCTCGAGCGACTTGTGGGTCTTGGCGTGCGGACGCAGCACGATTCCCCGCTCGGCCGCCCAGGCCGCCTTGGTGGCCAGATTGCGGCGGAGCACGTCGATGTCGAGCATCGTGCTGGGCGTCGTCAGGGTGGCTGGGATGGCGGTGCGCGCGTTCATATCCGCTATTGGATCAGGTCGAATCCGGGCATCGCTGGGCCCCGGAGCTACTTGCCAGCCTTCTTCGTCTTCGTCGCGGTCGGCGACACTGAAACGATCGGCCCCGGGCACGCCGTGGACGTGAAGGGCCCGGCGACGGCGCTCGAACCGACATCGTTGACCGCCCAGTAGTCGAAGACGGTGACCTGGCCCAGCGCGGTGCAAGGAACCGTCAGGCCGTCGGCCGGGATGGATGAGAACGCAACCGGTCCGCTACCGGTATCGACGGTTCCGGCGTAGCCGGTGAAGGCGGGCAGGCCGGGGTCGGCCGGCGCCGCCGCGACGAATCGCAGCTGGTTGCCGAGTAGCTTCTCAAGGTTATCGTCGGCGCGCCCGGGGCACCCGGCACCCGATTCGGCGTCGACGACCACGGTTGGCGAGCTCGAGGTCGGCGGTGGCGGCGGGGCCGCACTACTGGTGCTCGGGGGCACCACCGCACTGGTACGGGGCGCGGCCGACGTGGACGGCGCGCGGCTCGAGGTGGTCGGGGTCAAGGCAACAGTCGAGCCATCGGTCGTGGCCGCCGCGGTGACCGTCACCGCCGCCACGGCCGTGAGCGTCCCCGACTGCGCGCTGATCGTGGCCGAACCGGCGCCGACCGCCGTCACCGTCCCGGTGGCCGGGTCGACCGTCGCGACCGACCGATTGTCACTCGACCAGTTGACCGTGCTCAGGACCGTCGCGGGGGCGAGCGCTCCGGTGCTCATCAGGCCGCTGAGCGTCAGGCGGCCGGACTGTCCCGCCGTCAGAGAAAGACTGTTCGGCGACACGAGCAGGCGGTCCAGCGCCTGCGGCGCGGTCTGCCCGGATTGAGCCAGGTAGGCCGTCTGGGCGGTGTCTTGATCCTGGGCCAATTGGTTGAGCCGGCTGGCCAGATCGAGGCTGCTGGCGCTGAGGTCGACGCGGTAGCCCAGGGTCAACGTTGATCCGCTGGCCAGGTTGTAGTCGTAGCTGACCACCGGGTCGTCCTGCACGATCCGGCTGGGCGCGGGCGAGAAGGTGACCGCACCGGCCGAGTTCGCGACCGACTTCGGCAGCACCTCGTCGTATTAGCCGGCCAGCACGGAGCCCAGCGAGTTGGCGAGGACGATCTCGCCACTGAGCTGCGAACCATCCTTGCCGGACAGCGTCCAACTGCGGTTGACCACCAGCCCCGAGCCGTAGGACGCCGTCGGGAACGCGTAACTCGTCGACGGAGCCGTCGCGCGCTGGGTGCGGCCGGCTACCAACAGCACCACAACGACTCCCACCGCGACGACCGCGGCGGTGATCAGCGACTCGGCGACGCGACCGAGGCGCGGCCAATGCAGCTTGTGCGGGCGGAACTGACGACCTCGGACGAGGCCGGGCAGCCGGCTCCAGGGCGTTTCGATGTGACGAAGCGGCAGCCGGTCGGACCCGATGGCCAACTGGTAACGCTGCTGGGCCACGGCTTGTCGCACGCGCCGCAGTACGACGAACACTGCGGGCTTTGCGACGCCGGGCTGTGCGGGCAGGCGATTCAGCGGCTCGGTGCTCGCCGCGGCCTCGACCGGCACGGGAGCTCTTGGCCACGATGAAACGACGGATAGGTGAGCTGCGGCTCGAACTGTGGCTCGCGCTCCGGTTCCCGTAGCGGTTCGAACCCGGGCTCGCCTTCCGGAGCGAGGACCGATCGGGGGACCGGTATCTCCTCGACCACAAGGTCGTCTTCGGCAACTGCCGCCTCGGCCACGGGAGCCTCGACCACCGGCGCCTCGATTACGGACTCCTCGGCCGCCTCAGCCTCAGCGACCACCGGAGCCTCAGCGACCGGAACAGGCTCGATCGCGGGAGCTCAGCGACCACCGGCTCCGCGACGACCTGCTCATCGATCACCGGTTCATCGACCGCCGGCTCCTCGGCCGACCGGCTCCGCGGCGACCGGATCGGCAATCACAGGGGTAGGCGACAGGGCCAGTTCGGCAATCATCATCAGCCGCGGACTCAACGCGGCGAGCCGCAGTCGGGCGTCCTCGGCCGACGGGCGAGTATCGGGATCCGGCGCAACCATCGCGCGCAGCTGCTCCCAGAGCTGAACGGGCAGTCCGTCCGGGGGCGACGCGGCGAGATCGGCGTCCGACGCATGCGTCGCGCCCGTCAGCAGTTCGTGCAGCAACGCGCCGGCGGCGGCGACATCGTCGGCGGACGAGATGGCCCGGTGTCGGCCGAGCGAGGCGAGGGCAAAGTCGGTGATCCGGACCTCGTTGTCGCTACCGATCAGCACGTTCTCGGCGCGAAGGTCACCATGGACGACTCCGGCCGCGTGCGCGGCGGCCAAGGCTGACAGCACCTCGCCGATGATCCGAGCGGCCCGGAACGGGCTCACCTGCTCGTCGCTCTCGATCATTCGCCGAAGATCCCCACCGCCGACGTAGTCGGTGACGATGGTGACGACGCCCTCGTCGAAAAGCAGATCGCTGATGCCGACTACACCGGTGTGGTCGACCTGGTTCAAGCGGGCGCGGATGTTCACCAGTCGCGACACCCAGTGCGGGTCGTCCGCAAAGCTCGAGCGGACGATCTTCAGCGCGACGGCGGCGCCGGAATCGGCGTCAACACCACTGCGCACCACACCGATCGGACCCTGGCCGATCACGGCGCCCATCTCGTACTTCAGGGTCGTGGTCAACTGACCCCCGTCAGCTCGGCGATGACGGCGCGCAGACCCCCACCCAGCCCCGTCAGTCAGATATTAGCTTGGCGGTAATCGCCGAAGAAATAAATGGACGATCTCGAGTCATCAACCGGTCAATGCGCCCAAATAGACCAGGCACAATTATTTCGAACCACCATCGAGTTCTCACCGAACTTTGCGACCGAGACCTGACCGCGCCGACGATTGAATCGCGTCCAATCCGGGGACGACGCCCAAAGAGCAATCCGAAGAGCAAATTGACGATGTGTGTGCCCATTAGATATCCACCGGGTGTGGATACAGGTGTGGACAAGCGGTGGACGATAGCCCCGTTCGGTGGATAACTACAGCGCGTCCTGTGGATGCCCTGTTGACACGGAAAATAAATCGGAAAGACGCTCCGAATCCTCTTGCGCGACAGCTTTGCAGTGGCAGTAGAACTTCCCTTGTCACTGAGCGCGGGACCAGCCGAAGGCAACTTCGGCGAGGCGTCCGAGAGAACGGGAAATCGGCTCTCCGGTCGTCGGCCCAGCGCCAGTGCGGGGTCACGAACGCACGCCCACCGAACCGCTCCGGCGCCCGAGGTGCGGCGGTGCAACGAGACCAAGCGAGGCCCCTCCATCTCATACATGGAGGGGCCTCGACTTATTTCGTCCGGCCAACATTTTGCCCGAGGTTTCACGATGGACGGCGCGACCCGCCGACCGTCAGACGGGCAACGACGCGGCCAGACCAATGATCACCGCCACGATGGATAGACAAACGAACGCCGGCAGGAAGCAAAGCCCGAGCGGTGCGATCACCCAGACTCCGACCCGCTGGGCCCGGCTCTGCGCCTCGGCGTGCGCCTGCGCCCGCAGTTCGCCGGCGAGCTCACCGAGCTGCGCGGCCAGCCGGATCCCGCTGGTGGCGCTGCGGATTCCGGTCGTGACCAGCGGGACCAGCCGAGGCTCGTCGGCCAGCGGCGCCCACGCCTGGGCCGGGTCCGCTCCCAGCCGCAGCATCCCGGCGACCTGACGCAGCCGGCCACCTAGCCAGGGCAGCTGGGACGGCGCAGCGCCGGCCAGGGCCGCCTCGAGCGGTTGTCCCGAACGCAGACCGGCCGCGACCAGTTCGACGATGAGCGGCAGCCAGGCGAGTTCCCATTCCGGTGGGGCGCGGCGCTGCCGGTCCAGTAGCCGGGTGACCGCGACGAAAACCGCCGGGCCGAGTAGCGCAGCGCCGGCAAGGCCGATGACGAGCCCGGTCAAGGCCAGCCAGCCGGCGGTGATGGTGACGGCCGCGACGAGCGGTAGGGATGGTCGTCGGCGCTCGATCCGTGGATGGGACGCGAGCGCACCGGATCCGTCGGCCTCGCGGCGGCGGGTGGCCGGACCGCGGCTCAGCCAGATCGCGGCGGCCATCAACACCAGCGCGAGGGCCGTAGGCGGGACAGTCATCGCCGCATCACCAGCATCACCGCATCGCCCCATCGATCAGGCGCATGGTCCACAACAGGCCACCGGCGTCGAGGACCACGCCCAGGCAGAGCAGCAGCCGCCCGGCCGGCGTGCCGAAGAGCACCCCAATCGGATCGGCGCCGATCGCGCTGCCCAGCACCATTCCGAGTAGCGGCAACAGCGCCAAGATCGTCGCCGACGCCTGCGGGCCGGCGACCAGGGTGCGGATCTCGCGCCGGGACGCGGCGCGGTCGGCCAGATCGGTGCGCACCCGAGCCAGTGACTCGGCCAACGGGATTCCGGTCGTCGCGCTGAGCTGCCAGGCGAACGCAACGCGGGCGAGCGGGTCGTCCACTCCGGGGCGGGGTGGCGGCAGTGCCCGAATCCGCCCGCAGCCGCCGGCCGATCTCATCGGGCACCGCCCGCAAGGCTGCGTCCGGGGAAGCGCCGGCGTCGACCTCGGCCACCAGCAGGGCCACCGCAGAAGCGATGCGAGCTTCGCGACTCGGCTGACCGGCGGCCATCCAACGTATGACGCCCGATCGCGAATGCGGCAACGAGAACCGTCGCGGCACAGAACCCGAATTCGATCGCGGCCAGCTTGCCCTGCGACGGCATCAGCGTTACAGCCACCGACGCACCGGCGACCGGAATCACTACACCGACCATCGGGGCCGTGAGCAAAACGTCAACCGCGGAGCGATCGACAAATAGCCCACCGGCGAATCGGCCACCCGCAAATAGACCACTTGCAAATAGACCAGTGGGCCGGGTCGGCGCGGGCATCAATCGACGAGCAGCTCGCAGCCGACCGATGCGGGCCACGTCCACGACCGCGCGCGGCCAGATCATCAGGCCGGTGGCAGCAATGATCAGCGCCGCCGTCATTGCAGCAACCTCGGCAGCCGCACGTCGCGCTCGATCAGCAGCCGGCGCAGGATTGCCGCACCGGCGCCGACGCCGAGCCGGTTCCAGACGGTCGCAAGAACGTATGCCGCGCGCTCTGATCCGGGCGGCCCGGTGCGGTCGAGAACGGCGATCTCGTGGATCCGGCGCACGCCATCGCCTCCGCGCCGCAGCTGGATCACGACGTTGAAAGCGCTGGCGACCTGGGCCTGCACCGCCGACGTCGGCAGCCCGGCCATCGCCCCGAGCGCGGCGAACCGGGCCGGCACATCGGCGACCGCGTTCGCGTGGATCGTCGCCGCACCTCCGTCGTGGCCGGTGTTGAGCGCGGCGAGAAGTTCGGCGAACTCGGCTCCGCGGAACTCGCCCACCACGACCCGATCGGGTCGCATCCGCAGGGCCTGGCGCACCAACTCGGCCGGTCCCACCGCGCCCGCGTTCTCGACGTTGGCGGTGCGGCACAGCAGCCGTACGACGTGGTCGTGCGCGACCACCAGCTCAGGTGCGTCCTCGATGAGCAGGATGCGCTCACCGGGCGCGCAGCACGACAGCAGCGCGCCCAGCACCGTGGTTTTTCCAGTGCCCGGTGCCTCCGGCGATGACGAACGCCAACCGGGCCGCGATCACCGTGATCAGCAGCTCGGCCACGTCGGTGTCCATCACCCCGGCCGTGACCAGATCGGCCACCTCGAACCGCCGCCGGGCCAGCACCCGCAGCGACAAGGTCGGGATGAGCCACCAAGGGCGGCAGGATCGCGTGCAACCGGGTGCCGTCGGGCAGCGCGGCGTCGACGTAGGGACTCGCATCGTCCAAGCCGCCGTCCGGTTGCCGCGGCCAGCCGTTGCGCGAGCCGACGGATCGCGGCGTCATCGCTGAACCGGACGCGTGGTGCGCTCGAGCCCGCCGCGGTCGATCCAGACCTCGTCCGGGCCGTTCACCAGCACATCGGTGACGCCGGGCAGCTCCAGCAACGCCTCGAGCGGGCCGGCGCCGAGTAGCTCGGCGCTGACCTGGCGTTCGAGTTCGGCCAGCGAGGTGTCGTCGGCGATCCCGGAGTGGTCGCGGATCACCGCGCCGAGTGGCTCGGCCGACGTGGCCAGCCGTCGCCGGACGCGGTCGACCAGCTCGAACTCGTTCACGGCCGCCAGCCCCCGCTCGCCGCCGGGACGGCGGCGGCCCGATGCCGATGCACCGCCGACTCGGCCCGCTCGGCCGGTCCGTCCAGCTGCTCGAGTCCTTGCAGCAGGCCCGACGCGACCCGCCGCATTGCCCGCGGCGGACGGGCCGGATCCAGCGGCGACCCGTCGCGACCCCGATGCACCGGCACCGTCGCGGCCAGCGGCGCGCCGATGAGGGCAGCGACCCGCGCACCGACCGATCGGGCGCCACGAGCCACCACGACGACCCGCGGATCACGAGCGGGCCGGTCATCGCCGGCACCGGCCGACCCGACCAGGCCGGTCAGGACGGACCGAGCCGCGGTGACCGCGGCCAGATCGCCGGCGCACAGCACCACGATCACGCTGCAGAGCCCGGCCGCCGCGTCCCGGGCGGGCGACCGATGGCGGGCCAGGTCGACGACCACCGGTACCCGGCCCCGCGCCGAGTCGATCACCTGCCGAACCTGATCCGCCGGCGGCAGGTCGGCCTGATCGGCGGCCAGCAGCAGCGTGCGTCCCCAGCTGGGCAGTCCGGACAGCAGCACCTCGGCATCGAGGGCACCGCCGGCCAGGCGCAGCTGGGACCAGCGCGGACCGGGCACCGACTCGGCCGCGAGCATGACGTCGAGACCACCGCCGCCCGGATCGAGATCGACGAGAAGGCAGCGTCCGGCCCGCGCCGACGCGACGGCGGCGAGCACCGCGGCGAACCGGCTGGCACCGATCCCGCCGCAACCCCCGACGACTCCGAACACCACGCCCATGACCGACAGCCAACCCCGCCCCGGGCCGTCCAACCGGCGTCGCCGACTGATTGTGGACGGTCCCGACACCTGTGGACGGAAAGCCGACCATGAACAGCTGCGCGCCGTATCGTGGCCGGGTGCCCGTCTCAGCACCGACCGCCGCGTTCTTCGACCTCGACAAGACGATCATCGCCAAGTCCAGCACCCTGGCGTTCAGCCGCCCGTTCTTCCACAGCGGACTACTGAACCGCCGAGCCGTCCTGCGCAGCGCCTATGCCCAGTTCGTCTTCGCGCTGGCCGGCGCCGACGAGGACCAGACCGAGCGCATGCGCGCGTTCATCACCTCGATGTGCGCGGGCTGGGATGCCCAGCAGGTGCGCGACATCGTCGATGAGACGCTGCACGAGATCATCGATCCACTGGTCTATGACGAAGCGGTCCGGCTGATCGAGGAACACCACGCGGCCGGACGCGAGGTGGTGATCGTGTCGGCCTCGGGCGAGGAGTTGGTCGCCCCGATCGCGGCGATGCTCGGCGCCGATCACATGGTCGGCACCCGGATGGTCGTCGAGGATGACCATTACACCGGCGAGATCGCTTACTACGTCTACGGCCCGGCCAAGGCGGTCGCCATCCGCGAGCTGGCGCAGGCCCGGGGCTATGACCTCGCGCAGTGCTACGCCTACTCGGATTCGGTCACCGACGTTCCGATGCTTGAGATCGTGGGGCATCCGTACGCCGTCAACCCGGATCGCGCGCTTGCGCAAAGTAGCCGGCGAACGGGACTGGCCGGTGCTGATCTTCCGCAACGCCGTGCCATTGCGGGAGCGGATCGCCGGCCTGCGACCGACGAATAAGACGACCGCGATAACGCTCGCCGGCGTCGGCCTCGCCGGTGTAGCGATCGCTTGGTATAGCCATCACCGACCGTATTCAGGAACAAAGAAAACTCACAAGAATTAACTCGTGTCGAAGCCTTGCGCAATACCGTCACGGAGAGTTCTATGAAGTCACGGATGAGGGACGCCCTGGCGGTCCAGCCCCCAGCGGACCTCATTCGAATAATCGTCCACCCGAACTACCAATAGCGGCCCGTCCCACCACGTCAGGTGAGTTAGAGCGAGGCAGAGCTGGCTCGCACTAACAAGAGATTCGGCCCCCGCAAGGTAGCCCGGATGCCCGTGCAGGCGGCGTTGCAGGACCCAACCGGTCCCGCAGCGCCGCCTTCCAATTTCACCGGGGGCCACGCCAGCGCTGCCAGCGCCGCCGGCGCCCCGACCAGCGGCGGCGACAGCACCGCATCAGGATGGGTGCGAGTGGCCCTCGATTAAGCAGCTAATTGTTGACCCAAACTGGATTATGTTTGCAGTGACAACGAATAACTAATAAGTTGACGACGGCAACGAATTAACCGTCTTCGAATTAATTATTTCGAATGCCGCCCGAACTGCGATCTCGATCGCATCCGCGCAATGTTGCACCCAGTAGTCAATTCCGTCCACGGTTGCACCGCGATAGGCCTCAAGGGCCGACCGGTAGGCCGCGTCGAGCGACTGGTGGCCGACCTCGATCGCGATCAGGCCGAGCGGATCGAGGCCACCCTCGGTGAGGCTCAACCGGCCGGCGGCGCGGGCCACCACTCCGGCAGCGGGGGGGAACGCAGCCAGCGCCAGCAGCTCACCATGGACGATGCTCGCGACGACGACCGCAGGCGCGGTGGTCGTGGCCAGCACGGCGCTCAGCGTGTCGAGGCGCGGCGCCGCGGCCAGCACCGGCCGTCCGAGCTGATCCGGATCATCGACGAGATCAGCCGCCGCCAGCAGATGCAACCGGGCGAGCACCTGCCTCGGAGCCCGGCGCCAAGTGACCGCCAGTCCCGTCAACTCGGCCTGCACCCGCAACGCCCCAGCCAGAATCGGCTCGGCCGCTCCCGATTCGGCCGCCGGCTCGGGATCCGGGTAGTTTCTGCGCCCCGGGGACGCAGCACCTCCCCCGATCGGGTGGGGGGAGTCCAGCCCGGCCGATGCCGCTGCCGCCCGCATCGACAGCTCCGCCGCCAGCGCCGCCGCGAGGCCGGCCCCACCCGCGCGCAGCGACGGATGGGTCAACAGCGCATCGACGGCCTGCCGGGTCCGTCCGACCGCGTCGGCGATGGCGGGCCGGGCCAGCAGCGGGGCCAGTGGATCGGTCGTCGCGGCCACGACCGCGCACGCTACCGTGACGACAAGAGACGCCACGCGCACGAGACCGCGTACCTCGATATCGCGCACACAGATGAGGAGGCGACAGTGTCAGAGAGCGCCGAAGTCCTGTCCAACCTGCTGCACGAGACGCGGACGTTCGCGCCCGGTGCCGACTTCGCCGACCGCGCCAACGTCAAGGCGGACGCCTACGTTGCGGCCGACAAAGACCGGTTGGGGTTCTGGGCCGAGCAGGCCGCCCGCCTGACAGTGGGACACCGAGTGGCACACGGTCCTCGAGTGGGAGCGCCCGTTCGCGAAATGGTTCGTCGGCGGTTCGCTCAACGCCAGCGTCAACTGCCTCGACCGGCACGTCAACGACGGCTACGGCGATCAGGTCGCGATCCACTTCGAGGGCGAACCGGGCGACAGCCGCTCGCTGACCTATGCGCAGCTGCTCGAAGAGGTCTGCCGGGCGGCCAATGCGCTGGAGTCCCTCGGCGTCACCGACTCCGACCGGGTGGCCATCTACCTGCCGATGATCCCCGAGGCGGTCATCGCGATGCTGGCCTGCGCCCGCATCGGCGCGGCCCACTCGGTCATCTTCGGCGGCTTCTCGGGCCAGGCGATCTATGACCGGGTCATCGACGCCGACGCATCCCTGGTCATCACCGCCGACGGCGGCTACCGCCGCGGCGCCGTGTCAGCGCTCAAGCCCGCGGTCGACGAGGCCCTGGCCAAGGGCGAGACCTCGGTGCGCAACGTGATCGTCGTCCGCCGCGGCGGCAACGAGGTCGCCTGGACCGAGGGTCGCGACCTGTGGTGGCACGACCTGTTGGACGCGCAACCCGGCACCCACACCGCGGTCGCGCACGATGCCGAGCACCCGCTGTTCATCCTCTACACGTCCGGCACGACCGGTAAGCCGAAGGGCATCCTGCACACGACCGGCGGCTACCTGACCCAGGTGAGCTACACCGCCAACGCCGTCTTCGACCTCAAGCCCGACACCGACGTCTACTGGTGCACCGCCGACATCGGCTGGGTCACCGGGCACTCCTACATCGTGTACGGGCCGCTCTCGAACCGCGCCACCGTGGTGATCTACGAAGGCACCCCGGACACCCCCGACAAGGGCCGGTTCTGGGACATCGTCGAGAAGTACAAAGTGTCGATCCTCTACACCGCGCCGACCGCGATCCGCACGTTCATGAAGTGGGGCGAGGACATCCCGGCCGCGCATGACCTGTCGTCGTTGCGGCTGATCGGTTCGGTCGGTGAGCCGATCAATCCCGAGGCCTGGATCTGGTACCGCCGGGTCATCGGCCACGACCGCACCCCGGTCATCGACACCTGGTGGCAGACCGAGACGGGCGCGATGATGATCAGCCCGCTGCCGGGCGTCACCTCGACCAAGCCCGGTTCGGCCGCCCGCGCGCTGCCCGGCATCGGGGCCGATGTCGTTGACAACGACGGGGTGCCGGTCCCGAACGGCGGCGGCGGTTTCCTGGTGCTGACCGAGCCGTGGCCGTCCATGCTCCGGGGCATCTGGGGTGACCCGAAGCGCTATGAAGAGACGTACTGGTCACGGTTCGCCGACCAGGGTTACTACTTCGCGGGCGACGGCGCCAAGAAGGACGACGACGGCGACCTGTGGCTGCTCGGCCGGGTCGACGACGTCATGCTCGTCTCGGGTCACAACATCTCGACCACCGAGGTCGAGTCGGCGCTGGTGTCACACCCCTCGGTCGCCGAGGCGGCCGTGGTCGGGGCCACCGATCCGACCACCGGTCAGGCCATCGTCGCGTTCGTCATTCTGCGCGGCGGTACGGACGGCACCACGGCGGTCGACGGACCCGAGCTGATGACCACCCTGCGAAACCATGTGGCCAAAGAGATCGGCCCGATCGCCAAGCCGCGCCAGATCATGGTGGTGGCCGAGCTGCCCAAGACCCGCAGCGGCAAGATCATGCGCCGACTGCTCAAGGACGTCGCCGAGAACCGTCAGCTCGGGGACGTCACCACGCTGACCGATTCGACCGTCATGGACCTGATCAGCGAAAAACTGCCGACCGCCTCATCCGAGGACTAAACATCTGCAATGCTTAACCGGTGACTGCCACCGAAGCATCCAAAGCCGACGAACCGTCGGTCGGGACCCTGGTCAAGCAGGCGTCGACGCAGTTCTCGGCCGTCCTGCATGGTGAGATCGAGCTGGCCAAGCTCGAACTCAAGTCGAGCGTCAAGAACCTCGGCACCGGAGCGGTCGGTTTCGCGATCGCGGTCGCTCTGCTCCTGCTGGCGCTGCCGCTGCTGTTGATTGCACTGGCCGAGCTGCTGCACTGGCTGTACTTCTGGCGTTGGGCCTCCTATCTGATCGTCTTCGGGCTGGTCGTCGTCATCGCCGCGTTCTCGGCGTTCATGGGTTACCGGAAGGTCCGCAAGATCAAGGCCCCTGAACGCACGATCGAGACCGCGAAGTCGACCGTTGCCGCATTGCGCCATCCGCATCAAGAGGCGTGAAGACACCGCAGCATGCATCCGCCCCGGACGAATCGATCGTCCTGGTCGATGGACCGTGGACGCACCGCACCGTGCGCGCCAACGGCATCGCGCTGCACATAGCTGAACTCGGCACCGGTCCGCTGGTGCTCTTCCTGCACGGCTTCCCGCAGTTCTGGTGGACCTGGCGCCAGCAGCTGGTCGACCTCGCCGATGCGGGATTCCATGCGGTCGCGGTCGACCTGCGCGGTTTCGGAGCCAGTGACAAGACCCCCCGGGGCTACGACGCACCGAACCTGGCCGACGACATCGCGGCCCTGATCAGCGCCCTCGGTGAGCGCGACGCGACGCTCGTCGGCAACGACATCGGCGGGCTGCTCGCCTGGACGATTGCCGCGACCCGGCCGCAGTTGGTGCGCCGGGTCGCCGTCCTCGGCGCGGCGCACCCGTTGCGGCTGCGACAGGCGCTCTACGCCGACCCGCTCGGTCAGGGTCGCGCCTCGGCGTACGCGTTCGCGAGCTTCCAGTTGCCCAAGCGCCCCGAGGCGCGCATCACCGGCGACCCCGATTACGTCCGCGCGCTGATCGCCGGGTGGACAGGTGCGCGCTGGCCGGCCCGCGCCGAATACGCCGCCGAGGTGGATCGGTTCGCCGAAGCGATGTGCATCTGGCCGGTCGCCCATTGCTCGCTCGAGTACTTCCGCTGGCTGGTGCGCTCGCAGGTCCGCCCCGACGGGCTGCGCTGGGCGTCGAGCATGCGGCGACCGGTGCGGGTGCCCGTCCTGCAGCTGCACGGCGATGTCGATACCTGCGTGCTGCCACGTACCGCCCAGGGATCCGGCCGCTACGTCAGCGGTCACTACGAATGGCGCCAGCTCGACGGGGTGGGACATTTTCCGCAGGAGGAGGACCCCGACCTGGTCAGTTCCGAGCTGATCCGATGGGCCAAGTCCACCTGACGCGCTTCGCTTTTGGCGGATCGCCGGTCAGATAGACCGGCCATCCGCCAAAAGCAGAGGGGGTTAGTCGCAGTTGCCGGTGCCGACCGGGGCCTTCGAGGCCAGGCCGGCCCGGATATCCGGATTTATCTGGTCGTCGGTGAGGACGAAGCCGGTGTCGGATGAGTCGAGGGCGGTCGCGAACACGATGCCGAGCACCGTGCCATCCGGATTGATCAACGGACCACCCGAGTTGCCACTGCGCACCAGTCCGCGGATCGAGTAGATCTGCCGGTTGACGGTGCCGTTGCCGTAGATATCGTGGCCACTGATCGGTTCCTGATCGCGGATGCGCGACGGCTGAACGTTGAACGGACCGTCCAACGGGTAGCCGAGCACGACCGCGTCGGCGCCCGGGCTCGCCGGAGTCGGTGCGAGGGTGAGCGGCTTGGCCTTGACCCCGGGGGCGCTCAGCACGGCCACGTCGATCTCGGGGTCGTAGAGCATGACCTTGGCCGTCGTGTCGTCGCCGTCGGGCAGCTGCACCTGCACTTTATTGGTGCCGGCGACGACGTGCGCGTTCGTCACCAGCATGCCGGGCGCGATGACGAATCCGGTGCCCTCGATCATCCGGTCACAACTCGGCGCCGTCCCGTAGATCTTGAGGATGGACGGCTGGTCGGCGGCGACGCCCGGGGCGCCGGCCAGCGAGACGTTCGGGCTGCCGACCGACACGATGTGCGTGGCCTGCAGCGCGTCGAACACCTGCGGGAAACCGCTGCGGTTGATGAACTTCTGCAGTGAGGAATAGGCGTTGCGCACCTCGCCCGGCACCGCGGTGTTCACCTTGGCGACGATCTCGGAATGCTTCGCCTGCGATGAGAGGTTCGGGTAGGGCGACACGGCCAGCGGCACCGCAACCATCCAGGCCACCAGCAGCACCGACACGACCCCGAGCAGCGCGCCGATGCCGGCATCGATCGTCTGCGCCGAACGCCACCTGATCCGATCTCGCAGCATCCGGGCCACGTAGACGAGCGCCAGCTGACCGATCAGCGCGACGACCAGTACGCAGGCGAGCGCGACCACCACCTGACCGCGGCCACTCGAGACGTGCGTGGCCAGCGGGCGACCGAGCTGCGCGCCGGCGACCGCGCCGCCCAGAAAACCGGCCAGCGAGAAAACGCCCACCAGGGCGCCGTTACGAAAACCGCCCACCGCATACGCGACCGCGGCGATCAGGATGGCGACATCGAGCAGATCCATGGTCAGCTGGCCGTAACGATCAAGGTGCCGACCTGCCCCTGAGCCTGGTGAATCGTGCAGACGAACGTGTACTTGCCCGGAGCCGGCGCGGTGAAAGTAGCCATGCTGGTGCCGCCGGGACGCACGAGCGGTACGAAGGTCGCCGGGAAGCCCAGCACCTCGAAGTCGTGCGGTGCACCCGTCCCGTTGTGGACGAGGATGATCTGCACCTGGCCCGGATGCACGGTGATCACGTCCGGGGTGAACCGGAAGGTGTCGCCGACGGTGAGCGTGACGGTCTGGACGCCGTTCACCGAGGACGCGGTACCCGATCCGGATTGCGGTCGCCGGTTGATCGACGCCTTCGTGTTGGTGCAGCTCGCGCAACCGACCAGCAGCGCGATGGCGATCAGAACCGCCACCGCCCGTCCGGTCCAGGACCGGCGGTTCACGAGGTCAACTCGTCGCTGAGTTCGGTGAGGTCCGGTGGTTCATTCGCGGGCGGTGCGGCCGGCACGGGGCGCGGACGTAGTCGGGTCTGGTCCCAAGGGCGGTCCCAGCCGCCGAGGGTCAACAGGTGGGCGAGCAGGATGGCGGTGAACCCCCAGATGAACAGGCCGTCTATCTCGAACCCCGGCATCAGGACGGGATTCAGACCGGGCCCGGGTACGTAGAACCGGTTGGCCGGGTCGACCAGGTCGGCCACGCTGACCACGGTCGCGCGGGCCACCTCGCCGGTGTCGACCGCCTCGACCGGATGTGGTTCGGCCCACCACGCGAGCACCGGCGTGACGAGGAAGTTCGAGCCGCGCAGGAAGCGCTCGGGCAGGTGGCCGAGCACCCGGACGCTGTTCGGGTCGAGACCGACCTCTTCGTTGGCTTCGCGGATCGCGGTGGCCGAGGCGTCGGCGTCGTCGGGCTCGGCCGCCCCACCCGGGAAGGCGACCTGGCCGGGGTGCGATCGCAGGCCGCGGGCGCGCTCGGTCAACAGCACGCCCGGTCCGTCCGGCGTGGTGCAGAACGCGATCAGGATGGACGCGCGGCGGGCGGCGACGTCGGCCGGCGCGACGCTGGTCAGGCCGACGAGCGTGCTGTCATTACCAACGCTTGCCGCATGCAGGGCGCTGAGCCAATCCGGGACCGTGTCAGCGGGGCAGTCAGAGCGCACTGGCTACCTGCTCCGGGGATTTGACCAGCTTGGCGGCGACGTCGGGGTCGGTCGGTCCCTCGCCGAAGGACGGGCAGAGCGCTGCGATCGCGCACGCGCCGCAGGCCGGTTTGCGAGCGTGGCAGACGCGGCGACCGTGCCAGATGACGCGATGGCTCAGTAGCGTCCAATCGGCCGGCGGGAAGAGCGCGGCGATGTCGGCCTCGACCTTGACCGGGTCGGTGTTGGTCGTCCAGGCGAAGCGCCGGGCGAGGCGGCCGAAGTGGGTGTCGATGGTGATGCCGGGGATGCCGAACGCGTTGCCCAGGATCACGTTCGCGGTCTTGCGGCCGAACCCCGGCAGGGTGACCAGTTCCTTGATCGTGCGCGGCACCTCGCCGTCGAAGTTCTCGACCAGCGCCCGTCCCAGTCCCATGATCGACTTCGTCTTGTTGCGGAAGAACCCCGTCGGGCGGATCAGTTCTTCGAGTTCGGCGACATCGGCCCCGGCGTAGTCGGCCGCCGTGCGATAGCGGCGGAACAGCGCCGGCGTGACCTCGTTGACGCGGCGGTCGGTGCACTGCGCCGAGAGGATCGTGGCCACCGAGAGCTCGAGCGGGGTGGTGAAGTCGAGTTCGACGTGCGCGTCCGGGTACAGCTCGCCCAGCTCACGGTTGATGCGGCGGGCGCGCCGGGTCAGCGCCAGCGGCGACTCCGGCTTCGCGCCCGGCGCGGGTGACGGCGTCTCGGAAGACGCTGGAGCGTTCTTGGGCGGCACAGCGACCAAGGTTACGGCGTGCGCCCCGATGTGCCGCCGCGACGAGGCGGCCGGGTGTAAGAATTGAGGAGATGATCGGTTTCCTGGTCCTGCTGTTCCCGCCGCTGCTGCTCGTGTTCATGCTGTTCATGGGCAAGGTCGAGGAGCCGCTGAACCGGGTCAATACCGAGCGGGAGATCGAAGCGTTCCTCGAGGGCGCCAACTCCGACGAGCTCGACACCTTCGTCCGCGAGGGCACCGATTCGGCCGTCCGCCGCTTCCGGCAACGCCTTTCGCTGCATCGGTTGCTCCCAAGCTCGTCGCGGCGGCGAGGGCGCTGAGCACGTCCAAGTGCTTGCTACGGCCCGTCCTCGTGACACAACCGCCAACAGGGGGTACACATCGTCAGGGAGTGCGGTTCACCCGAAAGTGCCGCTAGTCCTAGAATTGCACTTCGGCCACCGGTAGTCCGGATGGTTTTGGTTATATCTGCCGTATCTGCCTTCGAAGGGAGCTGACGTGGACGACGCGCTGCGCAAAGCCGGTCTCTTCCAGGGCGTTGACACCAGCGACATCGAGGCCATCTCGACCGAGCTCGAGATCATGGAGGTCTCGCGCGGCCAGGTCCTCTTCCACGAGGGCGAGCCGGGCGACAGCCTCTACATCGTGCTGTCCGGCAAGGTGAAGCTGGGTCGGCGCGCCTCGGACGGACGCGAGAACCTGGTCGCGGTCATGGGACCGTCCGATCAGTTCGGTGAGCTGTCCCTGTTCGACCCCGGCCCGCGCACGTCCACCGCGGTGGTCGTCACCGACGGACGGGTCGCACGGTTGCCGAAGGCGGCCCTGCAGAAGTGGGTCGAGGACCGTCCCCAGATCGCCATGCAGCTGCTGCGGGTCGTGGCCCGCCGGCTGCGCCGCACCAACACGATGCTGGCCGACCTGATCTTCGTCGACGTGCCCGGCCGGGTGGCCAAGCAGCTGCTGCAGCTGGCCCAGCGGTTCGGCTCGGTCGAGGGGGGCCAGCTGCGGGTGACGCATGACCTGACCCAGGAAGAGCTGGCTCAGCTGGTCGGGGCCTCGCGCGAGACCGTGAACAAGGCGCTGGCCGACTTCGCCGGCCGCGGCTGGCTGCGGCTGGAGGGCAAGTCCGTGGTGATCCTCGACCGCGAGCGCTTGTCCCGCCGCGCTCGCTGAGCCCGCACGCTTTTGGCGGCGTGCCGGTCGATAGACCGGTAATCCGCCAAAAGCGGTCAGGTCTCGCGCAGGTAGGCCAGCTGGGCCTGCACCGACCGCTCGGCCGCCGGCCACAGGACCGGGTCGACGTCGGCATAGACGATCTCGACCACCGTGCGGGCCTCGACCTCCGGGCCCAGATCCGCCAGGACGGCCCGCACCTGCTCGAGCCGCTGCTCGCGGTGGGCCAGATAGGCCGCGGCAACGTCGCCGGCTGAGGGCAGCTCCGGCCCGTGCCCGGCAGGACGCTCGCATCACCCAGCTCGGCCAGCCGCCGCAGCGACGCGAGGTAGGGGCCGAGCGTTCCGTCGGGATAGGCCACCACGGTGGTGCCGCGGCCCAGGATGGTGTCGCCGGTGAACACCAACCGGGAGCGAGCCCCGTCCGTCCCCTGCGGATCGAACAGGAACGACAGCGAGTCCGACGAGTGGCCCGGGGTCGCCCAGACCCGCAGCTCCAGGCCCGCCGCGGCGATCACGTCACCCTCACCGAGGCCGGTGATCGGCCCGCCGGACGGGTAGCGGTGGATCGGGTCGAGCGCGCGCACCGGCGCTCCGGTCAGCTCGGCGAACCGCCGGGCCCCGCCGCTGTGGTCGCTGTGGCCGTGGGTGAGCAGGATCTGTTCGACCCGCTCGGCCCCGGTGCCCTGCACGCCGGCCAGGACCGCCGCCAGATGCGCCTCGTCGTCGGCCGGACCCGGGTCGATGACGATCGCCGAGGACGCCCCCGGGGCCCGCAGCACCCAGGTATTGGTCCCCTCGAGCGTCATGATGTCGGGGTTGTTGGCGAGCACGACGCCGACGTGCGGGGTCAGCGCGCGGTAGGTCTCGTACTGCGGATGCATCAGGCCACCTCGACGATCAGCTCGACCTCGACCGGGGCATTCATGGGCAGGGTGAAGACGCCGACCGCGCTCCGGGCGTGCGCTCCGGCCGTCCCGAAGACCGCTCCGAGCAGCTCGCTGGCGCCATTGACCACCGCCGGCATGCCGGTGAAGTCGGGTGCCGCGGCGACGAAGCCGACGACCTTGACCACTCGGCGCACCGAGTCCAGGCCCACCAGCGCGTCGATCGCGGCCAGCGCGTTGAGCGCGCAGATGCGGGCACAGTCGGCCGCCACCTCGACCGATACGGCGCCGCCGACCCGACCCGACCGCGACCAGCTGGCCGGCGACCATCGGCAGCTGTCCCGAGGTGTAGACGAGGTTGCCGGTGCGCACGGCCGGGACGTACGCGGCCAGCGGCGCCGTGACGGGCGGCAGCTCGAGCCCGAGCGCGGCCAGCTGCGCCAACGGCGCCAGCGGCGGGAGCGAACCGGATGAGGTCGGCGAGCGTGGTCGACGTGGTCATCGGCTCAGCCTAAAGCCCCTCAGCGAGCCTCGACCCGGCGACGACCTACGCTGACTTGGTGGCCGTCGCGAGCGAGACCGAGCTCGTGGCCGGCATCTCGCGATCGGCCCGCCTGCACGTCGTCACCGGCAAGGGCGGCGTCGGCAAGACCACGGTGGCGGCCGCGCTCGCGCTGGCCCTGGCCGAGGGCGGCCGGCGCGTCCTGCTGGTCGAGGTCGAGGCCCGCCAGGCGCTGGCCCAGCTCTTCGACGTCCCCGCGCTGGCGCACGCCGACCAGCACCTGGCCGCGGCCAGCCAGGGGGGCGAGGTGGTCGGACTGTCGATCGATCCGGAAGAAGCGCTGATCGAATATCTCGACCTCTTCTACAACCTGAAACGATCCGCGCGGGTAATGCGCCGGATGGGTGCGATCGACTTCGTCACGACCCTGGCTCCGGGGCTGCGCGACGTGCTGCTCACCGGCAAGGTCAAGGAGCGGGCCAACCTGCGCCAGCCCGATGGTCGCGCGGTTTATGACGCGGTCGTGCTCGACGCGCCGCCGACGGGACGGATCGTGCCGTTCCTCGACGCGACCAGCCAGGTCGCCAATCTGGCCAAGGTCGGCCCGATCCACAAGCAGAGCGCCGGCGTGATGGATCTGCTGCACAGCACGAACACGTCCGTCCACCTGGTGACGCTCCTTGAAGAGATGCCGGTGCAAGAGACGATCGACGCGGCGACCGAACTGGTCGCGGCCGGCTTTCGGCTGGGCGCGGTGATCGTCAACCGCGAGCGCCGGGTGCTGGTCGATGACGGGCAGCTCGATGCGGCCGGCTCGGTCGACGCCGCGGCCCTGGCGCGCGGACTGCGCGGGACGGGGATCGACGGCGTCTACGCCGGCCCGCTGGCGGCCCAGATGACGCAGTACGCCGAGCGGCAGCGCACGCAGCACACCAACGCGCTGCGGCTGCACGTGATCAAGGCGCCGGTCATCACGCTGCCGGAGCTGATCCCGCCGGTGGGACTCGGCGAGCTGCACGAGCTGACCGGCTGGCTGCGCCGATGACCGGGTGGCTGCGCCGATGACCGCGCGCAAACCCGTCCGCACGACCCCGCCGCATCTCGACATCGACGCCCTGATCGGTGACCCCGACGACCCGCATCATCGTCGCCTGCGGATCGGGCGGCGTCGGCAAGACCACGACCGCCGCCGCGCTGGCGCTGCGGGCGGCCCAGCAGGGACGCCGCACCGTGGTGCTGACGATCGACCCGGCCCGCCGCCTGGCCCAGTCGATGGGGCTGACCGAACTCGACAACACCCCGCGGCGCGTCGATTCGGCCCGCGGCGCCGACGGCGGCGACCTGCCCGAGGGCGGCGCCCTGTTCGCGATGATGCTCGACATGAAGCGCACCTTCGACGAGGTCGTCAGCGCGCACTCGACCCCGGACCGCGCCGAGCAGATCTACGCCAACCCGTTCTATCAAGCGCTGTCGTCCTCGTTCGCCGGCACCCAGGAATACATGGCGATGGAGAAGCTCTCGCAGCTCGCCGAGCAGGCCGAGTGGGACCTGATCGTGGTCGACACTCCCCCGTCCCGTTCGGCGCTCGACTTCCTGGACGCACCGCAACGGCTCGGACGGTTCTTGGACGGCCGGTTGATCCGCATCATCACGATGCCGGCGCGCGCGGGGGGCAAGGCCTACCTGAAGGTCGTCACCGCGTCCTTCCAGCTGGTGGCCCGCGCGGTGACGAAGATCCTCGGCGGCGAGCTGCTGATGGACGTGTCGTCCTTCGTCGGGTCGCTCGAGGCGATGTTCGGCGGGTTCCGCGAGCGGGCCGATCACACCTACCAGCTGCTCAAGGCGCCCGGCACCGCGTTCATCGTGGTCGCCGCCCCCGAGCCCGACGCGCTGCGCGAGGCGTCCTACTTCGTCGAGCGGCTCGAGGGTGACCAGATGCCGCTGGCCGGGCTCGTCCTGAACCGGGTGCATCACGCCGTCGAGGCGCCGGACGGGGTTGCTCCGCTCACCGCCGCGCAGGCCCAGGCGGCCGCCGACACGCTGGCCGCCAAGCCCGCGACCACGACCGCGGCGGGCGCGACCCGCAAGCTGGCCGAGGCGGCGCTGCGGGTCCAGACCGAGATCGCCGGCGCGGCCGAGAACGACGCCCGGATGACCCGCCGCTTCATGGCCGCGCATCCCGATGTGGCCCTGGTCCGCGTCGCCGCGCTGCCGGGTGACGTGCACGACCTGGCCGGGCTGGCCGAGATCGGCGAGCTGCTCGCCGCCGACGGCACCTGCCCGATCATGTAGCTTCGCTCCTCGCTCGCTTCGCATCGCTGCGAGGCTCCGCACGAGCCACGAGCCACGAGCCCGACGACCACTGAACCTGAGCAGTACCTCAGACAAACTCAGGCCTCACGGGATTGACCGTTAGGCTGATGCCCCGTGACCCGCCCGCAATCTTCACGCCCCATTCCGTGGCTGTCGGTCATGAAGTTGATCGGGATCATGTTCGTCACCGCGATCCTGTGCGCGGGCGTCCTGCTGCCCTACGTCGGCGGTATCGGGCTGCTGGCCAAGAACGAATCCGACCGGTTCCTCAACACGACGTGTGACCTGCAAGAGGCGACCCCGCCCCAGGGCACGACGTTCTACGCCAAGGACGGCAAGACGGTCCTGGCGACGATCTTCACGCAGGACCGCAAGCCGGTGCCGCTCAGCCGACATCCCGGTGTTCGCGCAGAAGGCCCTCATCGACACCGAGGACCGGCGCTTCTATTCACACCACGGCGTGGACGTGCGCGGACTCATCCGCTCGGCCTTCAGCACCAGCGGCGGCGACACCCAGGGCGGCTCGACGCTGACCATGCAGTACGTCAAGCAGTCGCGCTACTACCGCGACATCGGCGACTTCGCCAAGCAGCAGGCCGACATCAGCCAGACGATCGAGCGCAAGCTGCAGGACGCCAAATGCGCCATCGATCTGGAGAAGCGCGAGAGCAAGAACGAGATCCTCGACAACTACTTCAACATCGCGTTCTTCGGTGAGAACGCATACAGCATCGAATCGGCCGCCGAGACCTACTTCGGTACCCCGACCGACGGCAGCACCGCGGTCAGCCACCTCACCGTCCCGCAGGCGGCGCTGCTCGTCGGCCTGCTGCAGGCGCCGACCGACTATGACCCGTTCCTGCATCGCGCGGCGGCGACCACCCGGCGCAACGAGGTGCTCCAGAACATGGTGACGGCGGGCGACCTGACGGCGGCCCAGGCCAAGACCTACGAGGCGTCCCCGATCAGCCTGTCGACCCCGACGCCGCCGGTCGTCACGCAGAACTGCATCAACACTCCGTCCACCATCGCGAACGTCGGCTTCTTCTGCGAGTACGTCGAGAACTGGCTGCAGAACACCGAGGGGCTGCAGCTGTCCGACATCCAGACCGGCGGACTGAAGGTGGTCACGACGCTCGACCCGGCGATTCAGAACTCGGCCCAGGCGGCGATCGCGGCCAAGATGCCGGCCACATCGGTGACGACTGCCCTGATGCCGGTGGTCGATCCATCGACCGGCAACGTGCTGGCCATGGTGTCGAGCAAGGCCGTACGGCAACGGCAATAGCGACCCCACCGCCCCGCCTGACAACACGCATATCGCGGCCAGCATCTTCACCGACTACGACGCCCGCAGCGCCTCGACGTACAAGTACTTCACCATGGTGTCGGCCCTCGAGGCCGGGGCGCCGTCCACCCTGCAGATCAGCAACAACACCCCCGACGGCAAGGGCTACAAGACGGCCAAGTGCCTGTCGCAATTCACCGCCACGAATAATGACCAGGCCGTGTCGTACGCGGCGACCGAGACGATGCAGAGCGCGATCGCCAAGTCGTCCAACACCTACTTCGTCGGGATCGAGGACGGGCTGTTCAACTGCGACCTGAGCCCGATCCTGAAGACGATGACCGATCTGGGCATGAACAACGTCAACCAGAAGGATCCGGACGACGCGATCGGGCAAGAACACCTACGCCCAGCAGATCGTCGCGCCAGGGCCAGCCGACACTGACCCTCGGCGAGATTCCGACCAGCCCGCTGGAATTGACCAGTGCCTACGCGGCCGCCGACAACGACGGCATCTATTGCACGCCGGCCCCGGTCACCGCGATCACCGACAAGAACGGCAACTCGCTGTCGATCAAGCGCACGCCGTGCAAGGCGGTGATGACGCCGCAGGTTGCGCGCGCGGCGACCACGCTGCTGACCGGTGACACGCTGACCGGCGGCACCTCGGCCAAGGTCTTCGCCGGTGCGAACTGGTACACCGGCGCGAACAAGAGCCTGATCGCCGGCAAGACCGGCACCGACGTGGCGCAGGCCAGCGCGACCAACCCGGCCGAGCTGAACACCTCGTTCTGGTTCGTCGGCATGACCTCGAAGCTCGTCGCCACGATGGCGCTGATCAACGTCGACAATCCCGAGAAGCCGATCAGCGGCATCCCCGGCATCACCGATGCGGTCGCGCAGACCACGGCCGACGGCTCGGTCGCCAGCGGCTACTGGCTCTCGGCATTGGGCCCCACCATCGCGCCGACGAAGTGGACCTACCCGTCGCCCAACGCGGTGCCCGGCGGCATCCCGGTGCCATCGGTCGTCGGCCAGAGCCCGCAGGTGGCCGAGCAGACGCTGACCCAGGCCGGGTTCAAGCCGGCGCAGTTCTCGAACGGCAAGTACAACGTCAACTGCGGCGCCGCGGCACCGATCGGGACGGTCGGTTACTACAGCCCGACGTACGCGGCACCGGGAACCACGGTCACCTACTGCGTGAGCACCGGGATCAAGCCATACATCATCCCGCCGCCGGCGGTGAAACCGACGCCCACGCCAACCCCGGGTGCGACGACCGCGCCGGACCGCTCCAGCCACCCATTAGATATTCGGCTGATATAGCTCGATTGGTGCATATGACTACGGTGAGTTACGTTCGGACTAGCTCGATCTGATCGTCAGGTTGGGATGCCGTCGGGGCGGTCTGCGCTTTATGGAAGGCCCCGATGACCCCCCGCGTCGCCAGCGTCAAACGGATTCTGCTCGTTGTCGCCCTGTGTGCGATGACGGTTGGCGCCGCAGTAGGGCTGGCCGTACCGGCCCAGGCCACGGCCGTCACGACGATCAGTCCGAACACGATCGCGAATCCGACGGTCGGGATCACGTACTCCCAGATGTTCGTCGCCAGCGGGGCTACGGCGCCCTATACATTCTCGATCTCGGCCGGTTCGTTGCCCCCGGGGTTGAGTCTGTCGGTGGGCGGACTGCTGTCGGGTACGCCGACCGCGAGCGGCCCGTACAGCTTCACGGTTGAAAGCGTCGACTCCAATTCCGGCGACCCATCGACCGCCGACCAGCCCTATTCGGTGACGGTCGCCGCGCCGACGATCCTGGTTGCCCCGGCGAGTGTGCCCAACCCGACGGTCGGCGTGGCCTATTCGCAGGTCCTCACCGCGAGCGGCGGCACCGCGCCGTACACCTTCGCGATCAGCGCGGGCGCCCTGCCGGCCGGCCTGAGCCTGGCCACAAACGGAGCCCTCACGGGAACCCCGACCGCGAGCGGCATCAACAACTTCACCGTTTCGGCGACCGACAGCACTACGGGCACGGGCCTGTTCATCGGCCTGCGGGCCTACACGGTGACGGTCGCCGGTCCGACCATCACCGTCGGCCCCAACACGCTGCCGAACCCGACCGTTAGCACGGCCTATTCGCAGACTATGACCGCCAGCGGTGGCACCGCGCCCTACACCTTCACGATCACCGCGGGCGCCCTGCCCGCCGGCCTGAGCCTGGCCACAAACGGCAATATTTCGGGCACGCCGACCGCGGTCGGCACCGCCAACTTCACGGTGACCACGACCGATAGCGGATCGTTCACCGGCACCCGGGCCTACACGGTGACGGTCGCGTCGCCAACAGTCATCGTGTGGCCGACGACGTTGCCCGCCGCGACCGCCGCGGTGGCCTATTCACAGACGATCTCGGCGAGCGGTGGCACGGCGCCTTACACCTTCGCGATCACGTCCGGCGCCCTGCCGGCCGGCCTGACCCTGGCCTCGACCGGGGCGCTCTCCGGGACCCCGACCACGGCTGGTTCATTCACCTTCACCGTCACCGCGACCGATAGCACCACCGGCACCGGCGCTCCGTTCATGGCCGGCCAGGCATACACAGTCGCTGTCGCCGCGGCCGCGGTGGTCGTCACTCCGGCAACCGCGACGGTCAGCCTTTAATGCAGGCACCGTGGTTGCCGCGGCATCGTGCACGTCCTCGGGGCTGGCTTCGTGCCCGGCAGCACCGTGACGTTCACGCTGCACTCGACCCCGGTGACGCTGGGCACCGTCGTCACGAATGCGGACGGTACGTTCGACTTCGTCGCGACGATCCCCGTCGGCACGGCAGCCGGTTCGCATCTCATCACCGCCGACGCGGTCAATCCGGACGGTACGACGGTGACTCAAGACACGGCGCTATCGGTCACTACCGTGTTGGCGAGTACTGGCACCGACTCATCGCTGCCACTCCAGCTGGGCGTTGGCCTGCTGATCATCGGCGCCGGCTGCCTGGTCGGTTCGTCGGCGCTCGCCCACCGAGGACCGTCCCGTCGACGTCGGCGGTAAGAGCGGCTGACTACTGGCGGATCACGTCCGCTTGCTAGTTGTAGGCGGCGTAGCGCCGAGCCGACGGACGCACCGGGCGCGTCGTGGTGATCATCCGGTCGCGTGCCCGCGCGTGGATCAACTTGCCGACCAGCACACCGAGTGGAACCGAGCCAGCGAACCAGGCCACCAGTATCAGGCAGACGATCAGCATCGAAGTTCCTAACTAGCGGGGGCTAATTTGTTACTGGTATGTGCTCTTCATCGCAGGGGGGCGATGAACTCGAACATACCCGGGTGGTTGTGGGGTCAACCTATGTTCTTGGCGAAAATATCTGGGCGAATCGGCACATAAACCCTGAGTTTCACTTAAGAATTAGGTCGTCCTACTAAAAATTGGCCGGGCTGACGTCGATTCGGAGTTGATGGCTCAGCCGCGTACGGCGCCGGGGGCGGGCGAGCGGGCGGCCGGTCAGGCGAGCTGGCGGCGGACTTCTTCGCTGACCCGTTTGCCATCGGCCCGTCCCGCAGTCTGTGGTCCGAGCACCTTCATCACGGCACCCAGATCGCGCACGGTGCTCGCCCCCGCGGACGCGACGGCGGCCGTTACCAGCTCGGTCAGCTCGGCGTCCGACAGCTGCGTGGGTAGATAGGCGTCGATCACTGCGCCCTCGGCCCGCTCGCGATCGGCCAGCTCTTGGCGGCCGGCGAGGTCGTAGGCTTCAGCCGCCTCGCGCCGCTTCTTGGCCTCGCGGCCGAGGACGCGCACCACCTCGTCGTCGGATAGTTCGCGGGCGGCCGTCCCGGCGACCTCTTCATTGGTGACCGCGGTCAGCACCATCCGCAGGGTGGCGAGCCGGAGCTCGTCGCGCGCCTTGAGGGCGGTGGTCAGATCGGCGTGCAGGCGGGACTTGAGCTCGGGCATGCGTCGAGGCTAACCCAGGCCCGATCGGGGTAGGTATTGCGTTCCGTGGCCGCAATACCTACCCCGATCGGGTCGATTTCAGTTCTGGCGCGGCATCAGCTCGGCAACGAACTGGTCCAGGAACTCCTCGAACGGCATCGAGCCGCCGTTGCGGACGACGAACTTCGTCAGGCCGGCCTCGAGATAACCGTCGAGCAGTTCGTGCAGCCGGGGCCAGCTGGTGGCGATCATGTCGGCCGGCTCGGCGTTCGGGATTGCGCTGCCGGGCGGCCGCGACCTGCGCGTCCGAGATCCCGTCGAACGCGATCTGCAGGCTGATCCCGAAGTGGTCGGTGTCGATCGATCGGCCGGCCTGCTCCGCGGCCTCGTTCATCGTGGCGACCGCCGCCTTGGCCTGGGTCGGCGTCATCAGGGCGCCGACCCATCCGTCGGCGAGGCGCCCGACCCGGCGAAGTCCCGCCGGTGCGCTGCCGCCGAGCCAGATATCGAGCGGCGGGGACGGACGCGGGCTGATTCGCGCGTCCGTCACGGTGAAGAACTCGCCCGCGAAGTCGACGGATTCCTCGGTGAGGGCGCGGCGCAGCAGGGTGAGCGATTCATCGAAGACCGCGGCCCGGCGGCCGTCCGGTACCGGGAAGAGCTCGAACTCGGCCGGGCGGGCGGGGCGCAGTCCGAACGCCGGCAGCATCCGGCGCGGCGCGAGGGTGGCGAGCGAGGCCAGGGCCTTAGCCATCAGCACCGGATGCCGGCCGGGCAGCACGGTGATCGAGGTGCCGACCTTGAGCCGGGTGGTGCGCCCGAGCGCGAAGGCCATGCCGATCAGCGGGTCGACGGTCGGCGAATAGACCTGCTCCGAGAGCCAGACCGAGTCGACGTTGCGCGCCTCGAGGCGGTCGATGACGTCGGCGAAGCGATCGGGTGCGCTGTCGGCGCCGAGGCCGATCCCGAACCGAATCTTGTCCATCCGTCCATCTT
>CAVSTK010000018.1:0-36554 GCA_963730855.1 uncultured Actinomycetes bacterium | reverse complement strand
CGGAAGCGGCCGCCGGTCGCCAGGCCCTGGCCGATCTGGGTCTGAGCGGCCTTGACCTCGACCGCCCGATTTGGACGCTGTCGTTGGCCGAGCGGCAACTGATAACCATCGCCCGCGCGATCGTCCGGCCGTGGAAGCTGCTCATCCTCGACGAGGGCGACATCCTCCGCGCTTGACAGCCAGCAGCGCGACCATCTGTTCGACTACCTGCGCGCGGCTCGAGCGCAGGGGAAGTCCGTCCTATTCACCTCGCACCGGATGGATGAAGTCCGGGACTTGGCCGACCGGATCACCGTGCTTCGCACGGGTTCTTCGGTGGCAACCATGGCGGTGGCCGACGCGTCCCAGGCGCAGATCCTGCTCCACATGTCTGGTCGCGAACGGGGCGCCGATGTGGCCGGGCCGGACGTAGCCATGCCTAATGGCCAGCTGCGTGATTTGCTGCCCGCCCCAAGTCGGTCACGGCGCCCGGTGCTGCGCGTCGAGGACGTGATTGTCCGGCCGCAGTCGCAGGCGATCAGTATCGAGGTCAGTAGCGGGATGATCCTGGGCCTGGCCGGCCTAGAGGGACAGGGTCAGGTCGACTTCGCCGAGGTGGTCTGCGGGCTGCGCCGCCCGGTTGCCGGCCGAGTCCTGGCGGCCGGTGCCGACGCAGACACAGCCATGAGCCCGATCCGTACCTATCGCGGTGCCAACCGGCTCGGTATCAGGTACGTGCCAAGAGACCGGCGCTACGAAGGACTCTTCGGTCCGTTGTCGGTGTTCGACAACTTCGCCGTCACGGCATGGACCCAACTGAACCGGGGTGGACTGCTTCGCCAGAAAGAGGCAAAGACCCGCTACACCGAGTTCGCGGAGGCGTCCCGCCTCGTTGCCGGGGCACCTGGACGGCTTATCACGACGCTGAGCGGGGGGAACCAGCAGAAGATCCTGCTCGGCCGGTGGATCGCGATGGGTCCGAAGGTGCTGGTCCTGAACGACCCGCTACGCGGCGTCGACGCCAACACCAAGGAGGAGCTCTACGGCCTCTTCAGAAATCTTGCCCGCGACGGCGTCGCGATCATCTTCTTGTCGACCGAGATAGCCGAACTCCTGACGCTCACCGACCAGATCGCGGTGTTCTACGAAGGAAGCGTCGTCGCCATGTTGCCGACCGACAGGGCCAAGGAAACCGATGTCGTGGCGGCCATGTTCGGCGAGCACAGTCTCACCGCACCGGTCCGGGGGGCTGGCGTAAATGACTAGCTCTTCGACCGCCATTGCCGGGCCGGCCCCGGCGGGTAGTTCGTTCGTCCGTCGATTCATCGCCAAGAACTTCTACGCGGCAGTTCCGCTGGCGATGCTCATCCTGCTGTATGTCGTCAATGTTGCCGTTCAGCCCGAGTTCGCCCACCAAGAGGGCTGGGCCCAGTCGATGGCCGTGCTGGCCCCCACGGTGCTGACCGCGATGGCGATGACGCTGCCAGTCCTGTCCGGCAACGGGGGCATCGATCTATCGGTCGGCCCGCTGGCTGGATTCATGACCGTCTTCATCTCCGCGGTGCTCGTCCCGGCCGGTATCACGACTCCCCAGCTGGTGATACCGATTGTCATCGGATTCGGGCTGGCCACCGGTGCCATCAATGGGATCTTGACCGCGTACGTGCGGCTGCCGGCGGTCATCGCGACGCTGGGGATGTACCTGTTCTATCAGGGCCTGGGCACCGAAGTGCTCCCGCAAGCTGGCGGTCATGTTCCGGTCTGGCTGGTGAAGCTCAACGGATCGGTCGGACCGATCCCCGCTATCTGGTTCGTCTTCCTGGTGATCGCGGTCGTCTGGCTGGCAATCACTCGCGGTTCGTACCTGCGCAACCTGCTGGCAGTAGGCGGAGATGACCGGGCGGCGTTCACGGCCGGGATCAATGTGGCGAGAGTGCGGCTGGTGACCTACGCGTTGTCCGGCGCGTTGGCCTGCCTTGCCGGCATGCTGCTGTCGGGGCTGATCCAGGGCGGGGACGGCACCGTCGGGCCGGCCTACACGATCAGCGCGATCACCGCCGTCGCGCTCGGCGGCGTCGGACTGGCCGGTGGCCGCGGCGGCCTGCTCGGCGGCGCGCTGGGCGGCGCCGTGCTGTTCCTCATCCAGCAACTGCTGACCGACGCGCACGTCTCGGTCTTCCTCGACAGCATCGTCAACGGAGCGATCTTGATCTTTGCGTTGGCTCTCAACGGCACCGTCGAACTCCTGCGACGACGCGCGATCGGTCGCGGCGGTTCCAGCTCCGAGCCTGGTAGCCCGCCGGTTCTCGCACCTGCGTCGGCCCCGGTCTAACCGACATGGATACCGCTGAGCTGTTCTCCCTGTCCGGGAAGGTCGCGCTGGTTACCGGGACCCGAGCCGGGCTCGGGCAGGCCATCGCGGTTGGGCTGGCGTCGGCCGGCGCCGAGGTCGTGCTGCACGGTCACCACGACGACCTGGACGAAACCGAGGCCCTGGTCGCGGCCGCCGGCGGCACGTCACGCCGGTGGATCGCCGACCTGTCGAGCCCGCAGGACCTTGGTGGACTAGCTGCAGATCTGCTGGCCCTGACGCAGGTCGACATCCTGGTCAATAACGCGGCCACCTTCATCCGTGATTCGGCGGTGGACCTTTCTTTCGAGCGCTGGCGCGAGGTGCAGGCGGTCAACCTGGACTCGGTATGGCTCCTGTGCCAGCAGTTCGGCGGGCCGATGATCGAGCGCAGGTCCGGAAAGATAATCAACGTGAGTTCGCTGGCCGGACTGCAGGGGCCGCTTCGCCGAAGCGCTTACGCGGCGGCTAAACACGCGGTGATCGGCTTGACCAGGTCGTTGTCGAGTGAGTGGGCCGGTGACGGGGTCCAAGTGAACGCCCTGATCCCGGGCTACTTCCATACGGGCCGACCGAGTCCTGCATTCGAGGATCCGGTGGTTCAGGCCCGCATTCCGGCCGGTCGATTCGGCGAGCCGGAAGACATTGTTGGCAGCGCGATCTTCCTGGCAGCCAGGGCTTCCGACTACATCACCGGCCATCTGCTCATCGTCGACGGCGGCTGGTACGCACGCTGAGCGTGCTTCGACAAGCGCATCAATTCGCAGAGAGAGAATACTTTGACGGAACAGTTGCCACCCACGTATGCCGAAACCGCCATCGGACCGAACATTCCGATCGTGGAGGCGCACCACCACATGTGGCCCGACACGAAGTACACCCGGGCCGATCTCAAGCGCGATATGAGCCAGGGCCACAACATCGTCAAGACGGTATTCATCGACTGCAGCGCGAATTACCGCACCGACGGACCGGAACAGCTGAAGCCGGTCGGCGAGACCGAGTGGGTAATGACCCAGCAGGGCGACGACGGAATCTGCGCGGCGATCGTGGGCCACGCTGACATGTACCTCGGGTCAGCGGTGGCTGAGGTGCTGGATGCGCATATGGAGGTTGGCGGCAGCTCGTTCAAAGGCGTTCGCCACAACGTCGCCTGGGACAAGCACCCGGACACGAACAACGCGCTGCGGGGCGCGCCGGAGTTCGCCCTGCTCGATCCAACATTCCAGGCCGCGACCGCTGAATTGGCCAAGCGGGGGTTGGTGTTCGAGACCTGGCTCTATTTCAACCAGCTCAGCGATATGAAGAAACTTGCTCAGGCGCAGCCGGATCTGAAGATCATTTTGAACCACCTCGGTGGCCCGGCCTGCAACGGTCCCTACGCTGCGGACCGGCCGGGCATGCTCGCCGAGTGGCGGCGCAACATGGCTGACCTGGCCGAGGCGCCAAATGTCTTCCTGAAGGTCGGCGGCATCGGCTACAAGTCATTCGTAGAGCAGTCCGTCTTCGACAGCTCCCGCTCGTCGGAATTCTTGGCCGAGTACTGGAAGCCAGAGATTCTCTTCGCGATCGAGACCTTCGGCCCGCAGCGGTCGATGCTCGAAACGAACTATCCCGAGGACCGTTATCTGACGGACTTCGTCGTGTTCTGGAACACCTACAAGCGAATCACGGCCGAGCTGAGCGATGACGAGCGAAGCTGGGTCTACGAGAAGGCGGCGAACGCGATCTACTCGCTGTGAGCCACCGTCCGGTGCTCGTGAGCATCGAGGTGCCAGTCGCCGACCCGAAAACTGCTCGCCAGTAGGTGATGGCCCGCCCGCTGAGCCCGCTAGGGTAGTGCCATGGCCCGGACAGAGATCGTCACCCGCGACTGTCCTACGTGCGGAACCAAGATGCGCATCGCGGTGCAGTACGAGTCCGGCACCTTCGACGCGCCGGAAGATCGGCCTTGGACGCTGGGCCGTAACCACGGTTGCCCCGCCGGCTGCGAACTCACCAACGAACAGATCAAGCAGCTCGTCTAATCCGGTATCAGCGCAGCCGGTGGTGACAGACGCCCAGATGCGGGTATGGCACCCAGGTCACCAAGCAATGGAGGCCTGATGAGCGACCAAGGTACGTCCCCAGCCGCGAGCGAGGACACCGACCCAAAGTCCGCCAATCGGACGAGCGCGTCCGGGCGGCTGCCGAATGATCCGGGGCCCGCGGCTACCGGCGGCGGCGTCGACGACCTGCTGGAGGAGAACCTCGAGCAGCAGCGCCCCGGCGGAAAACTCAGCGAGGCCGAAGCCGAGTACAACAAGCGCATCGGTTAGGGGATCACGGCCTCGGTGTCCAGCACATCGCGATCGGATCGACGTGAGCGCATCCGCCATGACCCATCAGGAAGCTTGACCAGCTCGTCGGTGTAGGTGAAGTGCGCCGTCAGCGTGGGCGTGATGTTCTCGATGTTGACCACCATCCCGTAGATGACGCTGCGGATGTGGTCGCCGCCGTCGGTCAAGACCGGCAGGCCATGCCAGTGTCGAACTCGTAGCGGCCGGGGTACGGACTGCATCTTGATCAGTTCGGCGCGTCCGGTGAAGGTATGGCCGTCTCGCGCGGGAATCCCGCTGCTGTGGTCATAGATTCGCTTGCCGTCGTCGGTGAAGGTGTCGGCCCACCCTTCGGCGTCGCCCGCATCGACGGTTTGGCAGTACCGGGCGTACATGTCTTGGATGGCGAAGCGGTCATCTGCGGTCAGTTCCATGAGCGGAATCCCTTCTGTTGCAACGTCGCCTGTGCGGTGTTGCCGACGACGGCGAGCAATTGCAACGTAGCGCTGCTCAGGCTTCTGGGGATAGATCGAACTCAACCCGGGTGCTGGCCCGCTGAGTGACCCGGGCTGAGCGTCCACGGATCAGATGGTCACGACGATCTTGCCGACCTGATTCCCTTGTTCGAGGTGGCGGTGCGCGTCGACGATGTCATCCAGACCGAAGACTCGGTCGATGGTCGGCTTCACTGCGCCGCTGCGCAGGCCGGCCGTCAGGGACGCGGCCATGCGGCGTACGACCGTACTGTCCAGAGTGTGTTCGAAGCTCATGTATCGGTAGATGGTGAGTGGTGCATTCATCGGCATTGATGCGGGCCGTGGATCCAGCCAGCCGACGGTGACCAGGGTGCCGTTGAACTTGGCCGCTGTTGCCAGCTTGGCCAACCCTGGTCCCATGACGGAGTCGAGCACAAGTTCTACGCCCACTCCGTTCGTAAAGTTGCGGGTTACCTCGACGACGTCTTCCTCGTCGGCGATGATGACCGTGGCGGCGCCGGCCGCCAGCAGGGCGTCTCGCTTCGCGGAGCTACGGGTGACCGCGAGCGGGACGGCGCCGATCTGATTTGCGATCTGGATCGCGGCCAGGCCGACGGCGCTGGAGGCAGCTGTGATCAGCACGTGATCGCCGGGACGCATCCCGGCCTTCTCGATGAGCGCGCCGTACGCGGTGGAGTAGGCCACCCAGAGCGCGGCGGCGCTGTTGGCGTCCAATCCGCGGGGCCGGGCGATGATGGTGTTGGCCGCTACGACCGTGTACTCGGCATACGTCCCGTTGAGGTCCATAGCCGGAACGGCAGTGATGATCACCGCGTCGCCGGCCGCCACGGTATCAACGCCGTCGCCGACCGCGTCGACGATGCCGGTGCCCTCGCAGCCGAGACGGGCGTGCGGCAGCTGGAACGGCCGTGGGTAGGCCCCCGAGCGCATCAGCTGGTCGAGTCGGTTGATGCCGACGGCTTCTAGCCTGATTCGGATCTCGCCGGTACCGGGTTCGGGGATGGGCTCGTCAATGACGTGCAGGACGTCGGGTCCGCCGGTCTGGTCGAAGGTTACGACTCGGGGCATGGTGATCCCTTCGGGGCTCAGTGGCGATAGTGGCTGGTGACGCTCCGGCCTGCGATGATGTAAGCGGGACGTCGTCCCGATTGACCATACGGGACACTGTCCCGTTAACAATAGGTTCGGCGAGAGGTTGGTATGACCGACGCACCGAGCGGCATGACCGGCGAATCGGGCCGACCGAAACGAGCGGATGCTCGTCGTAACGAAAAGGCCCTGCTGGACGCGGCGGCCGCGGTCTTCATCTCGTCCGGCGTCGATGCGCCGATCCGCGATATCGCCGCTGAGGCGGCCGTTGGAACCGCCACGATCTACCGGCACTTCCCGACCCGGGCCGACCTGATAATCGGCGTCTATCGCCATCAGGTAGGTGGTTTGGCCGACGCGGGCCCGGCCCTACTGGCGAATGCCGAATCCCCGTACGCCGCTCTCGTGAGCTGGATCGACCTCTTCGTCGACTTCCTGATCACCAAGCACGGACTGGCGACCGTGTTGCAGTCGGACGACCCGTGTTTCGATCCACTGCACGCCTACTTCCTCGATCGGTTGGTGCCGGTGTGCGCCGGGTTGCTCGACGCTGCTTCGGCTGAGATTCGCTCGGACCTCGAGGCGATCGAGGTCATGCGCGGCGTCGGCGGGCTTTGTGCCGGGGCAACCGGTAATCACGCGTACGACGCTCGTCGGCTGGTAAACGTCTTCGTCGCGGGCCTACGACTGCCGTGAGCGATAGCGAAACATTCCGACCGTGACCCGTCCCAATCTTTCAGTTGTGTCGACAGATCTCGACTCCTATGGTTCGACTATCGGCATAGTTCCGAGGCGATGGAACAGCGGGAGGACATATTGGCCCGAAAGCTGCGCGTCGCGATCATCGGTGGTGGCATCGGCGGTCTGACCGCCGCTCGCGCGCTGGTGCGTCGCGATCTCGAGGTGCGGGTCTATGAATCCTCGCCCGAGCTGAAAGAGATCGGCGCCGGGGTGGCGTTGGGACCGAATGCGATGAAGGCGCTGCGGTCGCTCGATCTCGAGGACGCGGTGCGGGCGATCGGCTATCAGTCGCCGTATCAGCAGTTGCGAACCTGGAAGGGCCGCACCATTTCGAAGACGGACGCCACCGTCACGGCGAACCGGTTCGGCGCCAGCGCGTGCATGATCCACCGGGCCGACCTGCTCGACGTGCTCGCGCAGTCGGTATCGACGGAAATCGTCAGCCTCAGTGCCCGGTGCGAATCGGTCACGACTGACGCCGATGGCGCGTCCGCACGGTTCCGGGACGGCACCGAGATCGAGGCCGACGTCATCGTCGGCGCCGACGGCATCCATTCCGCGGTTCGCGCCAGCCTGTTCGGTCAGGACGCGCCGCAGTTCACCGGGCGGATCTGCTACCGCAGCGTCATTCCGATGGCCGATCTCTCGCTGCCCAAGCTTGACCAGTACGAGGGCACCTGGCTCGGTCCGCACGGAGCCCTGGTCGTTTACGGACTGCGGCGGGGTGAGCTGGTCAACGTTGTCGCGCATTACGAGGACGCCGGCTACAAGCACGAGTCGTGGATCGCGGAATGTGATCGCGAAGAGATTCTCGAGCGGTACCGCAAGTGGCACCCGGCGCTGCAGGAGATCTTCGAGGCCGGCAAGACCTGGTACAAGTGGGCGCTGTATGACCGCGACCCGATCCCTGAGTGGACGGTCGGCGGGGCGACGGTGCTCGGCGACGCGGCGCATCCGATGCTGCCCTACCTGGGGCAGGGCGCCGGCCAGGCCATCGAGGACGGCTGCGTGCTGGCGGCGGCACTCGATCGTTTGAGCGACGAGCCCGCTCAGGGGCTGAAGTTGTATGAGGACTCACGCCGGCCGCGGACCAGCCGGGTGGTGCTGACCGCACGGGCCCGCGGGGCCGACAACCATCTGGTCTCGCCGATCGCCGCCCTACAGCGCGATGTCCGGATCGCGATCCGTAAGCGGCTCGGCCAGGACCTCACCGGGCGCGGTGAGAGCTGGATCGCGGAGTACGACGCTGGATCCCCCGACGCGCTGGTCGCCTAGGGGGCTTGGCTCACAGGCGATAGGAGAGCGCGATGAAGTCTCGGAAGTCCGTCGCCGCGTTGGGCCTGATGGCTGCCGGCGCGCTCGTACTGGCCGGCTGTAGCTCGTCCAAGACGTCGGCCGGTGCCACCTCGAGCGCCAAGAGTTCGGCGACGACCGCGGTGTCCTCAGCCGGTGGCCTGAACTTCGACCCGATAACCGACTTCGCCGGCTTCGTCGGCGGGTCGGGCAAGGCTGACCCCAGCCTTTCGCCCGTCCAGATCGGTGTGGTCAACCAACAAGGGGGAGCGGCTGACATCGCGCCCGAGTGGACGAACGGCGCCGAGCTGGCCGCGAGCTACATCAACGCAGAAGCGGGCGGCATCGACGGCCACCCACTCAAGCTCGACGAGTGCTTCATCCCGGATCAGGTCTCAAATGCCGCGCAGTGTGGCCAGCAACTTGCCAACAACGACGCGATCCAATCAGTGGCGGTCGGCGCGGTGGCGGTCGGCAACGAGGCGATGGAGGCCGCGCTGCTGCCCACCAGCAAGGTCGCGTTCTTCGGTATCGCCGTCAGTCCGGTCGACACGACTTACAAGGACGGCTACATCCTGTTCGGCGACTCGACCCACGTAGAGGCACCGTTCGGCACCTTCATCAAGGACGATCTGCATTCCAAGAGCGTCGCGATCATTTACCCGAACATCCCTGGGAGCGACACGTCAGCGAAGATCATTGCGGCCGCGGTCAAGTACGAGGGCATCCCGGTGAACATCGTCGGCTACGACCCGGCCACCACCGACCTGACCGGTCCGCTGATCGCCGCGGGCGCGGCATCCGCCGGCCTTATCGTCAACGGCGCACCCAGCCCCCAGCAATGCTCGGCGATCTACCAGGCGATCAAGAAGCTGAACATCACGACGCCGGTGCTCGCGAACGTCCCGTGCGACTCCTCGATCGCCGCGGCTGGCGACGGTGGTCAGTTGCCGGACGGCTGGTATTACGCCAGCGCGAAGTCCCTGCCGGGCGACCCGGCCGATTCGACGCTGACTGCATTCACCAAAGTGACCGCGACCTATGGCCAATCCAAATATGCCTCGGACAACTGGACTGCCGACGCCTTTGTCGAGGTGCTGACCATCGCCAAGATCGACACCGCGCTGCTCAAGGCCGGCAAACCGATCACCGCGGCCAACATCAATGACGCGATGAAGGCTTACAAGGGTGGTGTCCCGATGGGCGCACCGACCCTGGTCTGCGGCTCGTTCCCCACTGCACCCGCGGTCTGTAACGACCGGGATTCCTTCTTCCAGAACACCTCAGCCGGTGTGTTCAAAGCGGTGGCCCGGTTCATCGGCCCGCCGGCCGGCTTCACCATCCCGACCAGCTAGATCCACGGAACCCTGCTAGCTGCGGGAACGCCCTAAATAGTGCAATTTCCTTGCGCGGCAAACCTATATGCCGTATTATCGAACGTATGTTCGATTCTTCGGTTGGGGCGATTGAGTCGTCGGTGTCGCCCGCTGATCGAGGTTCGTTGTTGGATTCCTTGGTTCGGGCTCAGTCTCAGCTGGCACTGTGGGCGTCGGTCGAGGCGCAGGCATTGGCCGGGCTGCATGCGCTCGATGGTGTCGACCTCACAGATGTGCCGGAGCGATTGCACGAGGTGATCCGGGAGCAGGGCAAGGACTGGGTCAGTGAAGAGGTCGCACTGATATTGCGGGTCTCGGCCCGCTCGGCGCGCGATCGGATGATCACCGCACATTGTCTGGTCACCCGGGCACCGCAGATGTTCGAGTTGCTGCAGTCCGTGCGGTCACGGCGGTACAGGCGCGGGCGTTGGCGGATGCGGTGCTCGGGCAGTCCGACTCGGTCTGTGCTCGGGTCGTTGCGCGGGTGATTGGTCGGGCGCCGGATCAGAGCAACGCTGGGTTGGCGCGGTCCCTGGCGCGGGCGTTGCTGGCCGAGGCGCCGGTCAGTCGCGATGAGGCGATGGCCGCCGCGGTGGCCGAGCGTCGAGTCGTGATCACCCCCGCCGCAGATGGGATGGCGGAGTTGTGGGCGCTGTTGCCGGCGCCGGACGCGATGCGGCTCAAGACCGCGATCTGGCGCCTCGGCCAGCAGCGCAAGAATCGAGCTGATGAATCAACCACAACCGCGGGCACGTCCGGCGCCGCTGGCCGGTCTGATGACGGCTTCGTCCGGGCGGATCAGCGTCGCGCCGATGGGCTGGTGGAGCTGGGTGATCGGTACCTAGCTGAATCAGACCGGGACGGGTTGTTGGATCGACAGTCGCCGACGGTGCAGGTCACGGTCAGCCTGGCGACGTTGATCGGCGCTGATGACGAGCCCGCTGAACTGGCTGGGTATGGGCCGATTCCAGCGCCGATGGCCCGCCAGATCGCGTTTGACCCGACCGGCACCTGGCGACGCTTGGTTACCGACCCGCTCGGGTCAACTGGTCGATTACGGTCAGACCAGATACCGGCCGCCGAAACGGCTCGCCGATCATGTTCGCGCGCGCGATCAGACCTGCGTCTTCCCGACCTGCCGTCGCCGGGCTGAGTCGTGCGAACTCGACCACACCATCGACTGGCACCACGGCGGCACCACGTCTGAACACAATCTGGCTCCGCTGTGTCCGCGACACCACCACCTCAAGCACGATGCCGGCTGGAAACTGCGAAGCGGCGCGACCGGCGAACACCACTGGACCAGCCCATCCCGGCGTACCTATATCAATCAACCAACCTCGTTGGCCGGCTGAACCGTCCGGTCAACGTGCCGCCCGCACGCTACCAACGGCCGCCGCCGGCGAGCGCCGCGAGTTCGGGAACGAACCAGGCCCCGTTGACGGTGCCGACGCCCGACGCCAGGTCGTAGCCGCGCCCGGCCGTCGCCCCCGCAACCGTGTCCAGCGTGCCGTCCTGCACGAACGAGACGGTGGTGTTGCCGCTGGTCACGTCGACCAGGCCCGGCGCGTGCAGCGCCGACAGCGTGTACAGCGCCGGATTGATCAGCCCGAGCGGATGGCCGGCGACCTGATCGGCGAGCGACGACGATGCCCGCGAACAGCGGCGTCGACTCACTCGTGCCGCAGACCGGGTACCAGCCCGGCCGGCTGCGCCGCCGAAGCTCTGGTACGTGTTGACCGCGCCGTTGCAGGCGCCGCTCATCGAGATGTCCGGCACCGCCGCGCTGGTTGCCGACCAGGCCCGCGACGCCGTCCTGGTAGGACGGGCGCGCGAAGATCACCGACTTGCCGCTGCCGCCGGCCAGCGGATTCGGGCCGGCGTCGCCGAAGATGTACTCCTGGGTGGCCTGGTCGTAGGTGTCGTTCCAGACCGTGTCGGGCGAGGTGCGCTGGCCGGCCGCGTTCAGGTGCAGCTGGGTGCCGCCGACCGCGGTCACCAGCGGATCGCTCGGCGGCCACGAGGTCACCGGGTTGAGGTAGTAGGTCGCTCTCGTCGGTCTCGACGTTCGGCCGCGCCGGAGTCACCGGTCGCGGCCAGCACGGTGACGCCGTTGGCGTACGCGTCGATGAACGCCCCGCGCAGCGCGAGCAACGACTGCGCGGTCGGGAAGGTCTCTTCGGTCGCGCCGAAGCTCTGGCTGATCACGCCACCCAGGTGGTGGTCGATGACGTACTTCTCGGCCGTCACGATCTCGGGGAAGCCACTCGTGCCCTCGTCCTCGGCGACCGGCGTCGCGACCAGCAGGATGTTCGCGCCGGGCGCGATCGTGTGGGCGTACTCGACATCGAGGGTCGTCTCACCGGCCCAGCCGACCTGGTCGTCGGTTGCCGTGTAGGGCGGCAGGGCGCCGGCCGGCGTGATCTCTTTGAACGACGGCGGGTCGGGAAGACCGTAGGTCCGGTCGAACACCTGCAGGTCGTGCAGCATCGTCGGCGACCCGAACGGGTCGACGATCACGATCGTCTGACCGCGCCCGGTCGTGCCGCGGGCGATACAGCGCCGGCAGGTTGTAGGCCTGCTCGATCTGACCGGCGCCGTAGCAGGCGATGCCGAACTCCGCCTCGCACTGCGCGGTGGTCGGCGGCGCGGCCGAGGCCTGCGCCAGCTTGTGAACGCCTGGGGCGAGCGTGATCGATGCAGACAGCGGGGCGGGCGTCGCATTCGCTGTCGACGAGATCGCCGTCAATGCGGTCAGGGCCAGCACGGCTACCGCGGCGCCGGCGGCGAATCGAAATCGACGCATCTAGACCTCCAGGGGGTTGGGAGTTCATAAGCGGCTCTTACTCGAAACTAGCTCCGCTCGGCCGGGTCCGGAAGCAGGGCGACACGCGGGTTGACCTGGCCCTAGGCGATGGCCGACGATCAGGATCCACGTGGCAACTCGCGCCGCCTAGGACGGGGGGTCTTGATGCGCGATGAAGAAAACATCCACGTCCCCGTGACCTACGAGCGCTACGAGCACGTCGTGGGTCCGTTCTTTCACGGCACGAAGTCCGTGCTGGCGGTCGACGACGAACTGGTGCCGGGCTACGGCTCGAACTATCAGGCTAGGACGCATCTCGAACAACATCTACTTCAGCGCGCAGGTCGAAATCGCTGCCTTGGGGGCCCAGTTGGCCAGCGCGTTGGCCGGCAGCGCCGAGCGGGGGCACATCTATGTCGTCGAGCCGCTCGGCCCGTTCGAGGACGATCCCAACGTGACGAACAAGAAGTTCCCCGGTAATCCCACTGAGTCCTGCCGCACCCGCAGCCCGCTGCGGGTTGTCTGCGAGGTGCGCGACTGGGTCGGCCGCAGCCCCGAGGACTGAATAAGATGCTGGACAGACTGGCGCTGCTTCGGGCGAAGGGGCTCGACGTCATCGAGGATTAGGGCCGGCACCGTCCGCGCCAGCGCTCGCTGACGCCGGCATGGTTGTCGGTGACCACGGCCAGTGCTTCCAATAACCCTGGCTACTGGGCGGAATTCGCGACAAGATGGCTGGATGTTGACCACGCCACTCTTCATCGGCGGCCAGGCCCGTGGGGCCGCCACCACCATGCCCATCGCCGACCCCGGCAAGCCGGGCGTCGTCGTCGGCTATGCCGCGGCGGCGACCGCAGAAGATGTCGCCGACGCGGTCTCCGCGGCCAAAGCGGCCTATCCGGCGTGGGCGGCCCTGTCGCCGGCTGAGCGGGCCCGGCTGATGGCCGACGCGATCGTCGGAATCGGCGATGATCGCGACGAGGACGCCGCAGTGCTGTCGCAAGAGAACGGCAAGGTCCGGTTGGAGGCCTGGGTCGACGCGCTGGTCTTCGAACTGCGCTGGCAGCAGGCGCTATCGATCGCCGGGGACGTTGACGCGGTGACGGTGCTCGAGCCGGCGCCCTACACGCCGGTCACCACGACGATCGCCTACCAACCGCTGGGCGTCGTGACGATCATCGTGCCGTTCAACTGGCCGATCGCCATCCTGGCGCGCGTCGCTGCCCTACGCCCTGCTCGCCGGCAACACGGTGATCGTCAAGCCGGCGGTAACCGCGCCGCTCGCCACGTCGCGGCTTGTGCAGCGGGTGGCACGGATGCTGCCCCCGGGTGTGCTCAACGTCGTCACCGGTCCGGACGAGAACATGAGCGGCCTGATCGAGAACTCCGACGTCGCCAAGGTGTGTTTCACCGGCAGCGTGAACGGGGGCAAGCGGATCATGGCGATGGCTTCGTCCTCGCTCACCCGGGTGACCCTGGAGCTCGGTGGCAATGACGCGGCCGTGATCCTGGCCGACGCGCCGCTGGATGACGCGCACCTCGACCGGCTGTTCCACGCGATCTATGACACGACTGGCCAGATCTGCATGAACGCCAAGCGCATCTACGTTCATCGCTCGCGTGAGCAGGAGGTCATCGACGGACTCTCGGCCCGGCTGAACGACGTCGTGCTCGGCTACGGACTGGACGAGGGCACGTCGATGGGTCCGTTGCATTCCCCGGCCCAGAAGAAGTTCGTCGATGCGCTGATCGATGAGGCGAAGAACAGCGGAGCGACCGTCCTCGAATTCGGTGAGCTACCGACCGGGGATCTCAGCGGCGGCAACTTCGTTCGTCCCGCAATCGTCGTCGACCCCGACCCGAAGTTGCGGGTGGTGACCGAGGAGCAGTTCGGTCCGGTGATTCCCGTGCTGGCGTTTGACGACGAGGCCGAGGCGATAGCGCAGGCGAACGACACCTGGGCCGGCCTGTGCGGATCGGTCTGGACGACGGATTCGGAGGCGGCCCGACGGGTCGGCGGTCAGCTGGTCTGTGGCTACGTCTGGATCAATGACCACGGTGCCAACCGGCTCGACCTGCGAGCGCCCTTCGGCGGGCTGAAGTCCTCTGGCTTCGGCCGGGAGCAGGGAATCGACGGTATCCGCGACTTCCAGGACACCCGGTCGGTCGCCGTGCTCGACGAGGTCGCTTTGGCCGCTCAGCAGCACTAAGTGGTCGATTAGACCCCGGCGGACATAGAGCAGCGCCCCGGCCCCGAAAGGGCGAGGCGCTGCGGGCGGACGGGCGGACCTAGCTCAAGGCCGTAGTCGCTTCCTAGTAATAATGGCGGCGGCCGCCGATCTCACGGCCCCCGGCACCAACCAGCGCGAGGACGGCGCCAACGACAACCGCGATGATCCCGAGCGTCCAGATGATCGGGATCGAGAACAGAAAACCGATGAGGAGCAGAACCACACCGAGGATTATCATGGCTCGTTTATGCCCTGATCAGTGGTCAATTAAACGTCGGCTTACGCCGGCAGATTCTGCGCCGCCCACGAGGTGAGCGCGTTGAGCGCGGGCACGAGGGCTTGGCCCGCATCAGTGGCCTGGTAGGTCACCGAAATCGGTGGACCGTCGAGGACGGTCCGTTGTACGAGCCCCGCCCCCACCAGTTCGCTCAGCCGCTCGGACAGCACCGAGTCGCTGATGCCGGTGACGGCCCGCCTCAGTTCGGCGAATCCCGCGGGGCCTTGGACCAGCGCGCCCAGTAAAACCCCATTCCAGCGTTTGCCCAGAAAGCTGAACGCGCGCGTCAGTGCGGCGTCGCACGCCCGCGGCTCATGCTCGAGCTCCACCCGCCCAGCCATGTGGCCAGCTTAACAACTTTGTCCAGACTCGTCACTAGCAAAATCAAAGTCCACAGACTACTGTGCGGACTGTCGCTAGTTTTTTCAAAGTTGCCACGTAGAAGGAAGTTCAATGACCGCCGTTGACACCGTCGCCCTCGACCGGCTGGACGAGGCCGGGCGATCGCTCCTCTTCACCGACGCCCGCACCGCCAACTCGTTCGCCGCAACCCCGGTCACTGACGCTGAACTCGCCGAAATCTGGGAGCTGGCCAAGTGGGGCCCGAGTGCGGCGAATACCCAGCCGTTGCGGGTTCTCTACGTTCGCACCGAACAGGGACGAGCGCGACTGGTCGAGCACATGGCCGACGGGAACAAGGCCAAGACGCTGGCCGCCCCGGCGGTGGCCGTGCTCGCCGTTGACACGCAGTTCTATGAGCACATTCCGACGGTCTTCCCGATCCGGCCCGAGATGCGGGAGATGTTCGCGTCCAAGCCTGAGCTGGCCGAACCCATGTCGCGCTTCAATGCGGCGCTGCAGGCCGGCTACTTCATCGTCGCGGTTCGCGCCGCCGGCCTGGCCGCCGGTCCGATGGCCGGCTTCGACGGCCCCGGGATCGATGGCGAATTCTTCGTCGACGGCCGCTTCAAGACCATCCTCGTCGTGAACATCGGCCACCCCGGAGAGAACCCTTGGTTCGACCGGCTACCGCGACTGGACCACGCCGACGCGGTGTCTTACGCCTGAGCGGATCCGCGGGGACTCGTGCTTTAACCCCGGCGACGCAGCACGGCTACGGCGTCATCGTGGATCACGATCTCGCGCGAATCGCGGCGCCGGATCGGGAAGAGCACCGATCGGTGTTCGGGCCGCAGGTCGACGTCGACGGCGTCTGTCGAGCCACGACGACACCGCGTCGAATGAGTAGATGCGCCGGTCGGCGGTCTGGTTTTGCCATTGGAACGGGTCGGCCAGCACGAGGATGCCGCCGGGGCCACGCACCGCCACAGCTCGCGGACCGTCTTGACCGGATCGGCGACCCGGTCGACAGTTTGAGCGCAACCACCGCGTCGCAGCTCTGCGCAGCCAGCGGCAACCGGTCGGCGTCGCCGACCGCCAGCATCGACCGCTCGGGATCGAGCTTCGGGCGCCTGGATCAGAGACGGCCCGCGATTGCGGTAGCGGCCCAGATCGGCACCCATGCGAACGAGTATCTCTTCGCCGCTGAACGCCCGTCGCGCATCGGACAACAGTCGACGACTCAGGTCGATGCCGAGGTAGCGACCGGACCACCCGTGCGAGTCGAGCTCGAAGGCCAGCCGGGCCATGCCGCAGGCGATGTCGGCCACCAGGCTGGGCGCTGACGGAGCGTGCTCCATCACGATCTCGGCGATCGTCGAGTAGAACGATCCGGTCAGGTCCTCGGTCGCGAAGAGCCGGCGAGCCAGGCGAGCTCGGGTCATCGGTCGGGGGGAGGGGCGGTGCCGCCGGCCGCGGCGAGGTCTCGAAGCTGGCGAAGTTCATCTCGGCGTACATCTGCGCCAGCAACTCGTCGTCGTATTCGGCGATCGGCACGACGCTGTCGTGCGAGATCAGTGCCGGCACGCCGTCACGAACGTGGTATTCGGTCCGGCAGTCGGGGTCGCCGCACACCAGGGTGATGTCGTCGCGCTGATAGAGCGAGCCACCGCACCGCGTGTCGCGCTCGCCGCGGTCGCGCGGCGCAATTGAGGTGCAGACAAGGGAAAACGCGTCTTCCCACAGGCTCGGGAGCATGACAAACCTCCCCGGGGTTAACCGGTTCTTGATCAGGTGTCGGGGGATCGACGGGGGCTCACTGGAGAAGCACGGAACAGTCCGGACGCTTCGTCCAATGCCTTAAGTTCAGCTTCAGGGCGAGTCATTGTCAATACCCTTGGCGCTGATTTGGTGACACTCGGTCGCAGATCTTCCGGTCCAGTCGGACCATACCCCGGCATTTCGGCACTGTCAGTGACGCAGATCGCGTTCGGCGGCCTGCGCTGCGGCCGCTCCTCACCGGCCCCCTACACGCCGACTGGAGAATGATCAGCGTGAAGGGTCGAGCACCGTCCGGCGTCCACCGGACACGGCAATCGCGCGGTCCGGCGGCCGGCAATCGAAGTCTGTCGGCACAGATCATCACGAGTGGCGGGAGAGGTCATGGCCAGCACGAAGTCCACATCGTTCGAGCTGCACTTCGATCCGACCGGCGACGTGCTCGAGGCGGCCCGCGACTGCGAGGCCGAGGTGTTCCTGCGGGCGTACGGCAACACCCGCGACGAGATCGCCGACGAGTACGGCCCGTACGAGGACTCGTCGGCCTTCATCGCGCTGACCGACGACCGCGGCGATGTCGTGGCCGAGACGCGGATGATCGCGCCGTCCGCGGCCGGCCTGAAGACGCTGAACGACACCTCGCGCGCGCCCTGGCACGTCGATGGCTACCGCGCCGCCCGGGCCGCCGGAATCGACCTGACGTCAGACCTGGGACGTCGCCACGGTCGGCGTGCGCACGAACGCGCTGCGCGGCACCGGCCTGAAGGCCGCCGTCGCGATGTACTTCGCGCATCGTCGCCGGCACCCGGGCCAACGACCTGCGCTGGCTCGTCATGCTGATGGACGAGCGGGCCCGCCGGCTGCTGTCAGCTCGCTCGCCCTGCCGACCCATGTCCTGCCCGGCACCTGGTCGGGTGACTACATGGGTTCGTCGGCCTGCACGCCGTTGTGGTCCGACGTCCTGATCGGCATGGACCAGCAGCGGGTGCAGAATCCCGAGGCGCATCGCCTGGTCAGCTTCGGGCGCCGGTCTGGACGGCATCACCGTGCCCGGCCCGGACGGATTCAAGCTGCGCGGCCGCCAAGCTCGTCGCGCGCTGGCCTGCGCGTCGGCCGAGCCGGTGTCCTGCTCGAGAGCGCCTGACGCGGCGTCTCAGCCGAGCGACGTGGACTGTCGCCGATCGGCGTGGCGCTCGCGCAGCCAGGTCGCGATCTTCTCCGGCGGCATCGGCCGGGCCAGGTAGTAGCCCTGCAGCACGTCGACGCCCATCGCGATCAGGTCGGCCGCGGTGGCGGCGTCCTCGATGCCCTCGGCGACCGTGCGCAGCCCGAGCGCGTGCGCCATCTGGAAGGTCGAGCCGACGATCATCCGGCTGCGCTCGTCCTCGCGCATGCGCCGCGATGAAGGACCGGTCCATCTTCAGTTCCTGGACCGGCAGGTCGCGCAGGTAGGACAGCGACGAGAAGCCGGTGCCGTAGTCGTCGATCGAGATCTGCAGGTTGTGGGCGCGGATGTCCTGCAGCACCGTGCGGGCGCGCTCGGGCTCGGCGATGAACGAGTCCTCGGTGACCTCGATGACGAGGCACTCCGGCGGGACGTCGGCGCTGACGCAGCAGTTCGTACAGGTGCGGCAGGAAGATGCCGCTCAGCAGCTCCGGCGGCGCGAAGTTGATCGCGACCGTCGAGTCCGCATGCCGATCGCGCGCCAGCGCTGCAGGTCGGCGATCGCGAGCCGGGCCGACCTCCTCCGACAGCACCTGCATCAGGCCGGCGCGGCGGGCCGCCGGCAGGAACAGCGCCGGCGACAGCAGGCCCTGCTCCGGGTGCTGCCAGCGGATCAGCGCCTCGAGGCCGCAGACCTGCTGGGTCGCGGCGTCGATCTGCGGCTGGTACCAGAGCACCAGCTGGCCGTCCGAGATGCCCTGTGCGCAGCTCCTCGCCCAGCTGCAGCTTCTGCCGGGAGAAGTCGTCGTTGTGGGCGTCGTAGAGCAGCGCGCCGGCGCGGGTCTGCTTGGCCTGGTACATCGCGACGTCGGCGCGGCGCAGCAGCTCGGAGCTGGCCCGGTCGGTCGGTCGCGCGCACGGTGACGCCGATCGAGGCGTCGGCGGCGAGCTCGATGCCGTCGATGATCGAGCGGGTCGCGGATCGTCGCGCAGCACCGACTGGGCCAGTTCCATCAGCTCGAGCGAGTCGTCGCTCGGCTAGCACGAGCGCGAACTCGTCGCCGCCCAGGCGGGCGACCATGACCTCGGGCGGCAGCACGCTCGCGCATCCGGTGGGCCACCAGCTGCAGCACCGCGTCGCCGGCCGCATGCCCGAGGGTGTCGTTGACGTCCTTGAAGCCGTCCAGGTCGAGGATCATCAGCGCGAGCGGGGCGCTCGGCGAGCCATCTCCTCGTCCAGCTTGGCCAGCACGGCGCGCCGGTTGGGCAGCAGGGTCAGGTCATCGCTGCGGGACAGCGCAAACGCCTCGGCGGCCTCGTTCGCCTCGCGCAGCGCGACCACCAGTCGGCCGCCGGCGGCGAGCAGGGTGATCACGGCCGGAACGACGATGTACGGGCGCAGCGCGCCGGTCGGGCAGCAGCGCCAGCACCAGGATCGCGATGCCGCCGGCGACGACCATCAGCGCCGGGCTCTGCTGGCGCGGGATGAAGCGGGCGATCGACACCGGGCGCCCGGCAGGCGCGCCGACCAGCAGTGCGAACGCGAGGCCGTAGAGGGCCGGTTGACGCACCGAGAACTCGTAGGTGCCCGTCGACAGATCGGCGACCAGTTGGGCGTCGGCGAGCGCCAGCGTGACGAAGCCCAGCAGCAGCTGACCCGAGGCTGCGCCAGCCGCCGCGGGCGCGAAGCGCCATCTGGGCGACGATCAGGACCGCGAGGATGACGTCGATCAGCGGGTAGAGCAGCGCGATCAGCAGCGGCAGGCCGTCGCGGCCGAAGCTGGACGCCGCCGGGGTGAGCAGCACGGCGCCGGCCAGGCAGGCGGTGCCACCGCAGATCACGACCGCCTCGAGCCAGGTCGTCAGCGCCTTGCTTGAAGCGCTGGCCGTCAAGGATCAGGAACGCCGCCGTGCCGACGTAGGAGGCCAGGAACAGCCATTCACCGGGGCTGGGGAACTTGGTGAGGTCGACCTGAGTGCGATGCGTTGAGGCTGGCCGAGCCGAGCGCCCACAGGGTGATCGCGACGGTCAGGGCGATGAGGGCGCGCCGCCGGCCGGGCTGGGTGACGATTGCCAGGACCGAGCCGCATCAGGATGAGCAGGAAGAAGATCGTCAACCCGTAGCTGAGGACCGCCTCGGCCAGCGTGGGGTCATGCGTGTCGATGATCTGGTCGACCGATCATGCCGGCGCCGAACAGCACCCAGGAGATGATTCCCGTGGCGCGCGCGATCGCCCGAAGGACGTGGTCGCGTGCACCCGGCATAGCGTCCATATCGGCAGGTGCCGCCATTTGCTTAGGCGCGGATGTGGTCGAGCCGTCCCTACTTCGGGATCGGATCGAACCCACATTACTATTCCAGCGAAGCAATGATCCGGTCGATATCGCGATCGGTCGTGACCGGATTCACGAAGCAGAGCCGCAGCGCGGGCGCGCCGTCGAGGGTCGTCGGCGTGATCAGGCCGAGCCCGGTCGCGATCGATCGTTCGCTCCAGCCGGCGTAGTCGGCCGCGGTCCAGCCGGTCCGGCGCAACATGACGATCGACAGCGAGGCCGGCGCGACGAGTTCGAGATAGCTCGTCTGCGCATCCTTGCGCGGCCGCGTAGTCGGCCAGCTCAAGACACTGCTCGACCGGCGTCGCGGTATCGCTCGGTGCCGTTGGCGAGCAGCGACAGCCAGAGCGGCACGCCGCGGGCGCGGCGGCTCAGATGGATGGCGTAGTCGGCCGGGTTGTCGTCGTCGGAGTAGACGTCGAGGTAGCCGGCCGTCTGGGTGTGGGCCCGACGGGCCGCGTCGGGATCGCGATAGATGACCGCCGCGCAGTCGTAGGGCGTGAACAGCCACTTGTGCGGATCGATGGTGATCGAGTCGCAGCGCTCGATGCCGGCGAAGAGCGGACGAAGTTCGGGCGGCCAGCAACCCGCCGCCGCCGTAGGCCGCATCGACGTGCATCCAGCTTCCGATCGATCGGCACAGCTCGGCTATCGCCGGCCAGGTCGTCGATCGCGCCGCTGTTGGTGTGTCCGGCGGTGGCGACGACCGCGACCACCTGGCCCGGTGCGACGTCGTCGAGCAGTCGCTGCAATGACGCGCGGTCCAGGCGCCCGGCGCCATCGCCGGCTGTCCTCAGCTCGCAGCCCATGATGTCGGCGGCCGCCTTGACCGATGAGTGCGCGCCGGTGCCGGTCAGAATGATCCGCGGGCGCCTCGGCGGCCGATACGAGCACCCGGCTGCGTTCGGCGGCGCGATGCCGGGCCGCGACCAGCGCGCTGAGGTTCGCGATCGAACCGCCGCTGACGAACGCGCCATGCGCCGACTCGGGCAGCCCCGCGAGGTCCGACAGCCAGCGCAGCGCGGCCCGCTCGGCCGCGATCATCGCGCCGGCGTCCAGCTCGCCGCCGGCGTAGACCCCGGACGCCGACACGACCATGTCGGCCAGCACGGACGCCACCGTCGGCGAACCGGGAATGAAGGCGAGGTAGCGCGGATGGTCGGACGGGACCGCGGTCGGCAGCACCTCGTCGCGCAGCGTCATCCAGGCCGCTTCGATGCCGACTCCGGCGTCGGTGATGGGGGCCAGCTCGGTGCGCTGCCTCGGCGGCAGCGTGCGCTCACGGTTGGCCAGCCGGTCCAGCACCCACGCAGAGATGTCGAAGAGCGCCTTTTCGTCGGCGGAGGTCGGCTGATGCATCCGCCGAATCGTAACGCTCGGCGACCGAGTTTCCGGTTAGGTCAGATCGGCTTGATCACTCGGCGTGAGCTTCGCGGGGCGGTCCGGGTACAGCGCCGCCTCGAACTCAGCCACGACCGCCATGATCGGCGGGTCCAGAACGGCAGCGTCTGCGTATAGAGGGCGGCGGTGAGGTCCCGTTCGCGGTCGATCCAGTAGAACGTATTGAATCCACCGGCCCAGCCACCGGTGTGCGGCGGCAGACCGATCGGTCCGTCTCCTCCGTTCAGCATGATGCCCAGGCCCAGCCCATCCCGACGAAGATCTATGTCGAGGCTGGCCGACTGATCGGTGGTGGCGATGATGCCGACGTCCAGCTGGCCCAGCTGGTTGACGAACATGGCGTCGATCGTTGCCCGCTCGAGGATCTGGACGCCGTCGAGTGATCCGCCGCCGAGGATTGCCTGCTGCAACCGGACGAAGCTGGCCGGGCTGCTGTACAGCGCATGGCCGCCGGCAAAGAACTGCGGTTCACCGACGCCCGGCAGGTAGTAGTCGATGGCCGCCACCGGGACCCAGCTGCCATCAGGTCCGTGCACGTGCACGGCGCCCGAGTGCGCCAGCTGATCGGCCGATCGGATGAAGACGGTGTCGGCCATAGCGAGCGGCCGAAGACCGATTGATCGAGATAGCGTGATAGCGAAAGTCCGCTGACGGCCTCCATCACCCGGCCGGCCCAATCCATGCTCATGCCGATAGTTGAATGCTGACCCCGATCGCACCCGAGCGGCATGTCGAACGAACTCCATCGCCCGATCCAAGCATCGGCACGCCGGTCAATTCGTGATAGCGATGCAGCTTGGCGTTCCACACCGGGTAAGCCAGACCAGACGTATGACTGAGCAGGTCGCGCACGGTGGCGCGCGTGACCGGTGGCCGCAGGATCGGCGCATCACCGTCGAAACCGTCGAGCACGAGCAACCCGTCGAAGGTCGGCACGATATCGCCGACGGGGGAGTCCAGGTGGACGTCGCCCCGCTCGACGAGTTGCAGCAGCGCGGTCGTCGTCGCGAGCTTGGTCATGGACGCGATCCGGAAGATCGACGATCGGTCGTCAAGGGCTCACCGGTATCGAGGTTGTGCGTCCCGGCGGCCGCGGAGGCGAGGACTTCCGTGCTCGACGCGACGATCGCCACGGCTCCCGGGAATGCGCCAGATGACACGCCGTCAATCAGGATGCGGTCGAGGTCGGTCAAATCGGACGGCACGTCAACCTCCCTAGTTGCCTCCAACATTAGCCGCATGAATCCGGCGCTCGAATGTAAAGGCACCGCATTCAAATAACAGTGATTGCGCATGAGTTTTTTGCTCGCGGTGAATGCAGGCTCGGGTACTACCGTTACCGACGACGGACCGGAGCTGACCGTCGACCGCTACCGGATTGAGAGACGACAATGACCGACAACCCGACCGTGGTGCTCGTGCACGGCGCTTGGCACAACGACTCGTCGTGGGACCTCGTTCGCGAGGAGCTCGACGCGCGCGGCATCTCGTCGGTTGCCGTGCAGCTGCCGATGTCGGCGACGCTCGATCTCGATGCGGCGACCGTCCGCGAAGCGATCGAGGCGGTTGATGGCGACGTGATCGTTGTCGGACATTCATGGGGTGGGAGTCCGATGACGTTGGGCGCGGCCGGCCTGGACCAGGTGAAGTACCTGATCTACCTGACCGCCTTCATGCTCGAGGCCGGCGTACCGGTGACCGAGTTCGAGGGCCGGCACGAGACCGAGGGATCGAGTGCGATGGTGATCGAGGGCGACAACGCCGTGATCGATCCCGAGAAGGCGTACAACTCCTTCTACAACGACGTCGACAGGGAGCTGGCCGACGCAACGACTAAGGGGCTGCGTCCGTTCGCGCTGGCTGGGTTCGCTCACGTCGAGACCGAGCTCGTCGCGCCCTGGAAGACAGTGCCGACGACCTACGTCGTATGCACCGAGGACCATGCGATCCATCCGGAGGATCAGCGGGCCATGGCGGCCAACGCCGCCGAGGTAATCGAGATCGCGACCAGCCACTCGCCGTTCCTGTCGCAACCGGCGCTCGTGGCCGACATCATCGCCGAACGGGTCGGCGCGTCCCTGGACATCACGCCTAGATCAGTACCTGTTCCTCCACCGGCGCGGGCGCGTGTGGCGGACACGCAACTCGCTCTGCTGCGCCCGTCGTTCGCGCAGGGCCTCGATGGCGAAGTCGGCGAATCGGCTGGCCCGCGGGGTCAACTTGGTGCCGGCCAGGTAACCGAGGCCGACGTACATTGACGGCGCCGCCTCGAGAATCGGCTTGACCACCACGGTGTTGCCCTCGTAGGTCGCGTCGGTCGTGGCCTGGTTGAACAGCAAGGCGTAGCCGGCGCCGCGCCCGACCAGGCTGCGTACGAGCTCGAAGCTCTGGCTCCGGTAGGCGACGAACGGCTCGATGCCGAGGTCGCGCATGAGGGAGGACCACGCGTCGCGGCTCGGGGCGACGTCGATGAGGATCATCGGGTCGTTCACGAGATCGAACACGCTCACCGATTCCTCATCGGCCAGCCGGTGATCGCTGGGTAGCAGGACGTGCGGGACCAGCTCGTCGACCTTGATCCAGTCAACCTCCGTCTCGAGGCCCAACGTATAAAGGAGGGCCATTTCGAACAAGCCGTCGCGTAATCCTCGCATCAGTGCCGGCACGTCGTGCTCGACGAATTCGAGTGCCACCGATGGCACCTCGGTCTTGAATCCGGTCAGCAACGACGGAATGTAGAGGGCGGCGAGGCTCGCCGAACAACCGACCGTCAGGGTGCCGATCAGTTCGTCGCCGCGCTCGACGTTGACCCGCGCCTCGAGCTCACCGGCTTGGCGCAGCAGCGCCTCGGCCTGCTTCAAGACCCGCAATCCGGCGGGCGTCAGCTCGATGCCCTTCGCCCGCTGGCGGACGAACAGCTTGACGCCAAGGGTCCGCTCGAGCTGCGAGATCGACAGCGAGAGCGCTGATTGCGAAACGTGACAGCGGTCCGCGGCGGAGCTCATCGTGCCGGTCTGCGCGGCGGCAACAAAATACTGCAGCTGGCGGATCGTGTAGTGGACGTCCACCCGCTCGTCACTCTCCGATCGCGTTCATCGATGGTGCCCCAACAGCATACGAGCTACCCGACGGCGTCCGGTCGAGCGACGTCGACGGGGACCGAACGACCGCATCGTGATCACTCTCGTTGGGCGTCGCAACAATTGACGTCACTTAAGAAAAACTGCCTTTGATCGAGCATAAAACAGTGGTTCGAATTATGCGGTGACAATTTGATAAACGGCTCCCGCATAGCAGCGTGCGGCACTCTTGAGAGGACGGCGTCGCGTCCGACATCGATCTGAGCGACCGTTCGTCGGCCGCGATGAACAGCGTCTATTTCTGAATCGGCACCGCTTGATTCAGCAACCCACCAGGGAGCCCAGATGAAAGACCCGTGGACCGGCTTCGCCGAAGAGTCGATCGACACCGGTATCCGGATTGTCGATGCGCACCACCACATGTACGAGCCCCCGGAGTACTCGCTGACCGAGGTGCGCCGCGACATGGCGGCCGTCGGCAATGTCGTCGGCAGTGTCTTCATCGAATGCAACTCGCACTACAACCAGGACGGCCCGGCGGCCCTGGCCCCGGTCGGTGAGACCGAATGGATATTGAGCCTGGCCACCGATGACGGTCTGCTGGCCGCGATGATCGGCCACGCCGACATGTATCTCGGCGCCGAGGCCGGCGAGGTGCTCGATGCGCACATCGCGGCCGGCAAGGGCCGCTTCAAGGGAATCCGGCACACGGTCGCCTGGGACAAGCACCCCGATGTGCCCAACGGCAAGCGCAACGCACCCCAGTACGCCCTGAGCGACCCGACCTTCCGGGCCGGCATCAAGGAGCTCGATGACCGCGGGCTGATCTTCGAGACCTGGTGCTTCTTCCACCAGCTGAACGAGATCGCCGACCTGGCCGCAGCCTTCCCGAACCTCAAGATCATGGTCGACCACCTCGGCGGCGCGGCCGCGATCGGCCCTACGCCGGCCCCGACGCCCGCCGCGAGATGCTGGCCGAGTGGCGCCGCGGTTTCAGCCTGGTCGCCGCGCACCCGAATGTCTTCGTCAAGCTCGGTGGGATCGGCTTCCCGACCTTCGTCGACCCCGCGTGGCTCGACGCCCCGCGGGACTCCGAGACGATCGCCGGGTACTGGAAGTCCGACATCGACTTCTTGGTCGAGAACGTCGGCCCGGATCGCTGCATGTTCGAGAGCAACTTCCCGCCGGACTCGAACCTGTGCGACTACGTGACGATCTGGAACGTGTTCAAGCGGATCGCGCAGGGCTACAGCGCCGACGTCAAGGCTGCGGTCTTCGAGGGTGCTGCTCGTCGGTTCTACACACTGCCTGAGCTTTAGAAGCCAGTCTATAGAAAGCTAGCCTTAGAAAATAGTCAGCGGTTTTCCCTCGTGTAAACGGACGAGTTGGTCCACTATTCGAAGGCATACGTCGTTCGGCAGTTCTGCAGACCCTGGCGTCAGCCGGGGGTGAGGGGGAGACACATGAGCGGTCCGCTCGCTGGCCTTCGGGTAATCGACTTCGGGCACTACATCGCGGGGCCACTGGCCGCGGTGATGCTCGCTGATCAGGGTGCTGACGTGATTCATGTCGACCCGCCCGGTGGACCGGTCTATGACGGGGTGCCCGACGCGTTCCTGAACCGCAACAAGCGCCGCATCATCCTCGATCTGAAGACCGACGAGGGGCTCGCGGCCGCGCGGCGGCTGATCGAGACCGCCGATGTCGTGATCGAGAACTTCCGTCCCGGGGTGATGGACCGTCTGGGCCTGGGCGCAGAGGCGATGCGGGCGGTCAATTCGCGGCTGATCTACTGCTCGCTGCCCGGTTTCCCGAAGGACGATGCCCGCGCCGGAATACGGGGCTGGGAAGGCGTGCTGCAGGCCGCCACCGCGAACACGATCCCGCGCACCGGCGAGGAGCCGCCGGGTTGGGACTGGTCGCGTCCGACCTACTCGGCCCTGCCGCTGCCCTCGAGCTTCGGTGGCTATCTCGGCGCGACCTCGATCGTGATGGCGCTGATCGCCCGGCAGCGGACGGGCCGGGGCCAGGTCGTCGAGGTGCCGCTGTATGACGCGATGTTCACCCTGATCGGCCACAGCGGTACCTACCGCGACGAGTCCGGGCTCAAGCCACCGGCGCCGATCCGGATGCGGGGATCGGGCTACTACCGCTGCGGCGACGGTCGCTACGTACAGTTCGACACCTCGAGCCCGCGGCACCTGACCTGGTTCGCCCGCGCGGCCGGCGTGACCGATGAGTGGGGCCCGGAGCTGCTCGACCTCGTCGAGGCGTCCAAGCCCGAGGTGAACGCGAAGCTGCACGAGCACTTCGAGGCGCTGTTCCTGACCAGGACCGCCGAGGAGTGGGAGCGGATCGGCAGCGAGGCCGGCGTCTCGATCAGCTTCATCCGCACGCCGCAGGAGTGGATCGCCACCGAGCACGCGCAGGCGATCGGCGCGGTGCAGCACCTCACCGACCCGGTCATCGGCGACATGTGGATGGCCGGTTCACCGGTATACCTGTCCGACTCGCGAGCCGAGCTGCCCGCGCCCGCGCCACCTGGCCGGTGCCGACACCGACGCTGTGCTGGCCGAGCTGGCCACCCGCGAAGTGCCGGCGGCCACCGAGGGCCCGGAACCGGACCTCGAGCACCCGCTGTCGGGCATGAAGGTTCTCGACCTCGGCGTTGCCCTCGCCGGCCCGACCTGCGGTCGACTGCTGCTCGAATACGGCGCCGAGGTCATCAAGCTGTCGGCCCCCGAGAGCGGCGTCAGTGGCTACCTCAACCGGGGCAAGCGCTCGATCCTGGTCGACATCTCGAAGGTGCCGGGCCAGGAGGTCTACTGGAAGCTCGTGCAGCAGGCTGACGTCGTCCTCGAGAACATGTCACCGACGACGATGGCCCGCCTCGGTCTGGGCTACGACGAGGTGAAGGCGCGGCGTCCCGACGTCGTCTACACGACGATCAGCGCGTATGGCCGCGGCGGACCGTGGACCGGCTGGCGCGGCTGGGAGCGCCAGGGCCAGGCCGTCTCGGGAATCATGGAGCGCACGGCGTTGCCATCGGTGATCGGCCCGTACAACCCGATCGACATCGGGACGGGCGTACTGGGCACCTTCGCCACCGGCCTCGGGCTTTACCACCGCCTGGTCACCGGCGAGGGGCAGATGGTCGGCGCGTCGCTCTGTCAGACCGGCACCTATCACCAGTCGATCTTCACCTTCGACTTCCCGGGCTATACCGCCACCGAACCGCGCGGCTACGAGGCGCTCGGCGAGGGACCGCTGGACCGGTTCTATCAGGCCAGTGACGGGTGGTTCTATCTCGCGTCCAACGAGGCCGAGAAGGCGACTTTGGCGCAGGTGGTCGGCGTGGACCTGAACTCTGATGGCGCGCAGATCGAGAAGGCGCTCGAGGCCCGCTTCGCCGAGGACACGGCGCAGGCTTGGGTGAGCGCCCTGGTCGAGGCCGGCATCGCCGCGCACGTGAACGTCGCTATCGAGGACCTGATGGTCGACCCGGCGGCGCAGCGTCGAGGCCTGTCGATCAGCCAGGACGTCGAGGGTGCGGGCCTGTGCGTCATGCCCGGCGTCTCGGTGCACCTTTCGGACACACCGGCGCTGGTCGGCGCGACGCCGACGCCGCCGGGTTCGGATGCGGCCGAGATCCTGGACGAGATCGGTATCGGTGATCGCCTCGACGCGCTCGAGCGCGACTGGATCGTCGAAGACGCACGACCTCAAACCGGCCTGGGCGCACTGACCGCCCGGTCGGCCGCTGACTCGCGGTCCGGCGATCAACTACGGAGGATTCGATGAACCTTTCCGAGGCGCCGACCGCCGACGTCTACCCCGTCTGGGAGAGCTATCTGTCGCCGGTCTGGTTCCCGTCCGTGCTGGTCGCCGACGAACTCGGGATCTTCGCCGAGCTGGCGAATGGTCCGCTCTCGATCGAGGAGACGGCCGCGAAGTTGTCGCTCAACGAACGGGCATTGGGTGCGTTGCTGCCGATGCTGTCCTCGCTCGGTTACCTCGCCCCCCGATTGGGTCGCTACCACCTCACCGATACCGCAGTCGCCTATCTCGCGCCGGGAAGTGAGTTCTACTGGGGCGGTGTGTTCGCGTCGTCGCGGAACAACAACCGTTTCGTCGAGACGTTGCGGCGCGTGCTGACGACGATGGATCCGCCCGAGGCGATCCCCGGTGCGCAGGCGGTCGGCAGCAGCAATTCAGACAGCTGGGCGACCGGCGAGATCTCACCCGAGGCGGCGCGGGGCGTCGCCGCCTATATGCACAGCCACTCCGCGCAGGCCGCGGTCGCGCTCGCGGCCAGTGGCGAGTTCGCCGAGACCCGTCGGTTCCTTGATGTCGGCGGCTGCTCGGGTGTCTTCTCCATCGCGCTGGCCCGGCGCCATCCTGAGTTGCGAGCCACGATCATGGATCTGGGTCCGGTGTGCGACGAAGGGATGGGCTACGTCGCCCAGGCCGGCCTTCAGGACCGGATCGACGCCCGTCCGACCGACATGTTCCGCGCCGAGTGGCCCGAAGGTTACGACGCGCACTTCTTGTCGAACATGTTCCACGACTGGCGGCCGGCGACGTGCGGTGAGCTGGCTCGCCGCTCCTTCCGGTCCCTGGCGCCGGGCGGATCGATCAACCTGCAGGAGATGCTGATCGACGATGACGGCGGCGGTCCCCGCATCGCCGCCTCGTTCGCGGTCCTGATGGTCGCCGGCACGCAGGGTCAGCAGTACACGTTCGGCCAGTTACGGACGATCCTCACCGACGCCGGCTTCGTCGACGTCGAGGTCCGCCGCACGACCTCGACCCATTCGCTCGTACGCGGCTACAAACCGGCGCAATGATCGCGTCGCTGGGTGCTTTCGTGCTGAGCTCCGCCCGTCCGCTCGAGCTGGCCGAGTTCTACCGCGAGCTGCTGGGCTGGCAGGTCGTCGAGGCGAGCCCGGCGTGGGTGCGGTTGCGGGACCCGGAGCGCGAACGTCCGGGCCTCAGTTTTCAGCTCGAGCCGGATGACCGTCCGCCGACCTGGCCGGCCCGCCCGGGCGGTCTGCAGATGCAGGCGCACCTGGACATTCTCGTCGACGACCTGGCGGTGGGGGTCGAGCGCGCTGTCGGGCTCGGAGCCGTCGTCGAACAGCATCAACCGACCCCGGACGTGTGCGTGCTGCGCGATCCCCAGGGGCACGTGTTCTGCCTATTCGTGCCCGGCGCGTAACGGGGTTCGCCGGTCCCAGCTCCCGTATTCTTCATCGAGACTTCACCGGACAGAGACGAGCGGCGAATGTGCGTGTTCCTGCGGCACTGTGTCGCTGGGGATATCGTCGCACCCTCGGAAGCTCGCCATTTCGCCACCGACGCGCTCATCCCGGTGTTACAGGACCTGCCCGATGCCGGTCCGGTCATCGATGACATCGCGCTGGTGATCACTGAACTGGTCTCCAATTCGGTCCGGGCCGCCGCATCGACCGTGACCCTGGAGCTGGAGGTGCATCGCGACCGCGTTCGGGTGGTGGTCGCCGACGACGCCGACGGGTTGCCGCGGGTCCAGCACCCGACGACCTCGAGTGAGCACGGGCGAGGACTGCGGATCGTCGAGACGATCGTGCAGGAATGGGGGACGGTGCCCCTGCCGACCGGCAAGCAGGTGTGGGCCGTGATCCCGGTCGATGCCGACCACGCCGCCGCGCTGGGCGCGTGCGCCGGATGACCGCCGCGCACAAGGTAGACTGCCCGCCGCTTCGCCCGGTGGGGCCGCGGTCACCGCGGCCGGAGCGCCGCTAATACCTTCGCCGAGCTCCGCTAGCTCGTTTCCGGGGCTTCCTCGAAAACGTCGAGCAGGCTGGTGAGCGTCAGTACCTGCCGAACGCGGTCAGGCAGGTGCGCCAATCGCAGTTGCTTGCCGGTCTCGACGGCGAGATTGCGCAAGCGGACCAGCGCACCGATCGCGGTCGAGTCCATGAAGGTGACGCCCAACAGATCGACGATCAACACCTGCGTCGTCGGCTCATTAAGGCTGAGAGTGCCGAGGGTAACGATGTCGCCGGCGACCGCCAAGTCGACTTCGCCGTGTAGCTGCAGCGTGCAGGCCTCGTCGCCCGGCAACGCATTGATGCGAAACGTCTCCATGACCTGTCTCCTCGCACCGGAAAGACGCCCGGCTGTGGGAGATCCCAACCGTCACGGCGAAAGCAGTGACGGCTTCCGGGCCTGGCTGTCTGTTCAGCATCTGAGACAGTACCGCGCCAGGCCCGGCGTCGCTTCTGCGATCAGCCGCCGATGTGAGCAGTCGACCGCCGGCTCGGCGCGACGGCACCGCCGCAGCTTTGGCGACGTTCCGCTGTCTCCGATCACGGTCCGCATATATCCGACAAAAGCAGTAAGCTGGAAAATTAACGCCGAAAGATATACCGAGGAGGGTGCAATGCCTGAAGCCACACCTGCTGTTTCCGAGACCGCGGTCGAGCCGAACGCACCGGCCCCCGGCACGCGTTGGGCCGCCACGGAACCACCGACGGCATGGAATCGGCCCGTACATTTTCGCCCGCCACCAGCCCGACGACGAGCGGGCCGACGCAAAGTCCGCGTCCTGACCGGTCGCCGTCACTCGTTTATCCAGCGTCCGGCCACGTTGACGTAGTCGGCGATCTCACGAAGCTTGCGGTGCTGGACCTGGCTGCCGACCGGAGCTCCTCGAACGCGGCGTCCTCGGTCAGCCGGCGGGACGCCATCAGGATCCCAGTGCGGTTCCGATCCGGCGGCAGGTCGTGAGTGCGACCTCGAGACCGGCATCTTGTGCCGATCGAGTTCGCCCTGCGCCTCGAGCACGCCGATCCACGTGCGGTCGAGGTCGGCCTGTTGCTCGCTGACCAATCGTCTCCACCGGATCGTCTGGACCCATGGCGGCATCATCCGCTGATGGTCAACTGACCGCAATAACTACTTTGCCCTTGGCGTGACCGACCTCCACTGCGGCCAATGCTTCGGCGGCGCGGTCAAGGGCACGACGTCCTCGACGTGCGGATCCAGCTTTGCCTCGGCAACAAGGCGAGCCACTATCTTCAGCACCCGGTCGCTGCGATCCCGCTCGATCATGCGACCCCCGAGCTCGGCCACGGTCGCGGGATCGCCCGCGCTGACAAGCTTGTCGCGGTCGGCCAACACCTCGGCCACGGCGCGCAGCTCCGTCACCTCCGACCAGGTCGAAGATCGCGTCGACGCCGTCCGGCAAGATCTGCCGGATCCGGTCCACGACGCCGTCGCCGTAGGTGATCAGAGTGGCGTCCAGGGACTCGACCAAAGGCCGCTTGTCCTCACTGGCAGTGCCGATGACGAACAGGTCGAGGTCGCGCGCGATCTGAGCCGCGGCAACGCCGACCCCGCCGCCGACACCGTTGATCAGTAGTGTCTGACCCGCCTTGAGGTTCAGCTGGGTCACCCCGTCGTAGGCGGTGGCGGCGGCGACCGTGAGCGTGGCCGCGTCGGTGAACGAAACCTGGGGCGGTATGGCCGCGGCCGACTTTGCGGTGACCAGTGCGTACTCGGCATACCCTCCGGACCCAGGGGCTACAGCGCCGAAGACCTCATCGCCCACCGAGAATCCGTCGACGTCGATTCCCGCCGCGCGCACCACGCCGGCGACCTCGAAGCCGAGGACGGCGGGCAGGTCACTCGCGTTGGCCGGACCGTACGCACCGGATCGGACCTTCCAATCGACCGGATTGACGCCTGCGGCCCTAACCTCGACGAGCAATTCACCGGCCAGCGGCACGGGCTGCTCGAGTTCGAGGAACTCCTGCACCTCAGGGCCGCCATTGATGGTGTATCCGAACGCTTTCACAAATCCTCCAGGTTGAAGCTATGAACCCGCGCCATCACCGCGTTACGAAGACCGCTCGGCCCCATCGGCGGGTTCGTCGCTCGGACCCTCGGGTGGATCCTCGTAATCTGACTGCGGCTTACCCGGATTGCCCTGCTTGACGTCCTCGACGCTGCGCTGGTGCTCGTCCGGATAGGTTTCGTCATCGATCGGCGTGCTCACGCCTCGTCGCTGTCGGGCTTGAGGTCGTCCAGCTCGTCGGCCGGCTCGTTGGTGGACTCGGGCGCCGCGCCGGTGGCTGCGTCGTCGACCCCGTCGACGGCATCCTGCAGTTCGTCGCCATTCGGTCCAGCGAATTCGCTCATGAGGATCTCCTTTAGGTTGGCTACAAGGTCTGGATACCCCGATAGCTTTGACAGTAACGCCCGGGGTGGACCCGACTGCCAGTCGCTGGGCGAAGGACGGCGACGATGAGATTCATGCGGATGGCCTCGTCGTCGCCGTCCCTCTGGAACGGGTGGTGCCGGAAAAGTCCTACAGGATCGCGCCGAGTTCCTCGGCGTGCTCGAACGCGGTCTCGCCGTCGCCGACCTGCCGCCGCCACGAGCCATCCCGCGCTGGGCGCTGATCAGCACGACCGACAACACCGTCGCCAGCACCAGGGCGCCGACGCCCCAGACGAACGCGACCGAGTAGCCGTGCACGGCGCCGGCGCTCGGCGCTGGCGGCTCCGTGGTCGACGATGTAGTTCGCGGTCGCCGTGGCCGCGATCGTGTTCAGCAGTGCGATGCCGAGCGAGCCGCCGACCTGCTGGGTCGTGTTGACCAGTGCGCTGGCCACTCCCGCGTCGTGGTCATCGACGCCGATCAGTGCGGTGCTGTTCAGCGCGACGAATGCGAACCCGACGCCGACGCTCATCACGATCAGGCCCGGCAGCACGTGGGTCGCGTAGCTGGAATCGACCTTGATCTGGGTGAACGAGGCCATCGCCAGCGCAGCGGCCGCGAAGCCACCGGCCATCAGCGGGCGCGGGCCGATGCGCGGCAGCAGGGTGCTGGCGATAGCCGGCGGCGAAGACGATGCCGCCGGCGAAGGGCAGGAACGCGACGCCCGACTTCAGCGCCGAATAGTGCTGGGTGCCCTGCAAGTAATAGACCAGGAACAGGAACATGCCGAACAGCGACAGCCCGATCAGCAACGACGTGAGGAATGACCCGGCGCGATTGCGTTCGGTGAAGATCCGCGTCGGCAGCAACGGGTGCGCGGTGCGGTTCTCGATGAGGACGAACGCGACGAGCAGGACGACGGCGGCGATCAGCAGGCTGATCGTGCTGCCGCGCCCCAGCCGCTCTCGCTGGCCTTGGTGAAGCCGTAGACCAGGGCCACCAGGCCGAGCGCGCTGGTGAGCACGCCGGGCACGTCGTAGTGCGACTCGCCCTCGGCCTTGCTCTCGCGCACCAGGACAACGGCGGCGATGGCCGCGCCGATCGCGATCGGGGTGTTGACGAGCAGCGTCCAGCGCCACGATGCGTACTCGGTGAGCACGCCGCCGAGGATCAGGCCGAGCGCGCCGCCACCGCCGGACACGGCACCGAAGACGGCGAACGCCTTGGCCCGCTCGCGGCTCTCGGTGAAGGTGACCGTGATCAGCGAGAGTGCCGCCGGCGCCATCAGCGCGGCGAACGCGCCCTGCAATCCGCGGGCGCCGAACAGCCAGCCCTGGTTCTGCGCGGCTCCGGCCAGCGCCGAGGCCAGGCCGAAGCCGACCAGCCCGATGATGAAGGCCCGCTTGCGGCCGATGAAGTCCGAGATGCGGCCGCCGAGCAGCAGCAGGCCGCCGAAGGCGAGCGCGTAGGCCGTGATGACCCACTGGCGGTTGGCGAGCGAGATGTGCAGTGCCCGCTGGGCCGACGGCAGTGCGATGTTCACGATGGAGGTGTCGAGCACGACCATCAGCTGCGCGATCGCGATCACGCGCGAGGGCGAGCCAGCGGCGGTCGCCGCCCGCCGTGGCGTTGGACGGCTCGCCGGACGATGAGTTGGTCGCGGACGAGGTGGTTGCCGGGCGCCGCGTCCACGTGGTCTGGTGGGTCGAGTCGAGCTCATAGGGCGTCCGTTTCGGTTGTGATCGTCTGCGTCGGTCGGACATTGCTAAGCCATGGGCGACACTACGAGCTCAGATCATCCGAGTCAAGATGATTGGAGCTCGACTAATCCGAGGGTGGCCTAAATCGTCGGATGACCGACTAGACTGCGGCGCTATGGGCACCGGGCAGTCGGCGGATGGCGTCGCGGGACGTTGCCGGCTAGTGCGCGGCCTCGCTGGCCTGCCCGGACGACCTCACCTGGCTGCTGCACAAGGCCGCCGCCCGGATGCGGGCCGAGCTCGATCGGCTCGCGGCCGAGGCCGGCCTGAACGATTGCGCGACTGGATGGTGCTGGCCGCGCTGTCCGAGGCCCGCAGTGCACCCAGCTGGAACTGAGCCGGCTGCTCGGGCTCGACAAGACCACGCTGATCGCCGTGCTCGACCGGCTCGAGCAGCGCGAACTGATCGTGCGTACCGCCGACCCGACCGATCGCCGGGTCCGGATTCCGCGGATCACGCCCGCGGGCCGACTTGCAGACCAAGTTCGCGGTCGACCGCGATGCGGCCGAAGCGCAGCTGCTCGAGGGATCGACCCGGAGCAGCGCGCAGTGCTGGTGACGCTGCTCACTCAGATCGCCGAACTTCAACCGCTCACGGCGACGGCCTAGGGCTTAGCCGGACCAAGATGCTCTAGCTGCTCAAGCCGGTACCCGCAGGACGCGTAGCAAGGTTTGTTGCAGCGTGTCGCGAAGCTCGCCATCGCTGAGGTCGACCAGGTCGCTCAGGCTGTCGTGAGCGCCGAAGGCGAGTCGATAGGAGATGCGCTCGGCCGCACTGGGGTGATCGCCGAACAGCAGGTGCAGTCCGCGTAGCCGCAGCGTCTCCATTCGCTCGTTCGAGTCGTGGCGCTTCGTCGCCGGATCGGTGGCGGCCATCACCGCGTACTGCCGATTCTGGACCAGGAAGTTCACATATCCACTGATGAGGTGCTCGGCGCGGGCTCGTCGGCTGCGCATCGTGGCGGCCTCGTCCACCAGCGCTTCGATTCGCTCGATGCCGGGCAGCATGGCCGCCCGCAAGATGTCGGACTTGGCGTGGAAGTAGTAGTAGACGGCGGCCTTGGTCAGGCCTAGTTCGTCGGCGATCATCTGCAGCGAGGTTGCGTCGTAGCCGAGCTCGGCAAACAGCCGCTGGGCGGTCTCGAGGATCTGAGCCCGAGTCGCCTCGGCCTGGGCGGCCCTGGTCGATTGAGATCGTTCGGCGACGGCCATCTTCGACGCCTTCCTACTCGAGAACGCGAGGGAGCATACCCAGCCGACCCGGGAGCGAACCGAGTGGACCTGGAATGTAATCCACTGAACAGCTGGCTAGCGACTCACTTGACGAACGGCTAGTGACTAGCTTAGCGTCAACTGCTCACGGCGCCCCGAACTGCAGTGTGGAGATCAACCCCTTGTCTCGCTTCCTGTACCGACTGGCCCACCTCGCCTACCGCCGGCGGCGCATCGTTCTCGCGCTCTGGCTGCTGGCCGCGATCGGCGCGATTGCAATCGCTGCGGCCAGCGGGGGGAAGACGAATGACAACTTCACCA
>CAVSTK010000017.1:0-40574 GCA_963730855.1 uncultured Actinomycetes bacterium | reverse complement strand
CTAGGCGGCATCAGCGTCGGTGAACGAACGATGATCTCTCCGAAGGTGACCCTGATAACCGAGGGTCATCCGATTGAGCCGGTTGATCGGTACGCGTTCGTCACGGTGGCACCGATCGTGATCGAGGCCCGCGTCTGGATCGGAGCGGCAGCAACGATCCTGCCGGGCGTGACCATCGGCCATGATTCAGTCATCGGCGCTGGCGCGGTCATCGCCAAGGACGTGCCTCCGCTCACGGTGGTGACTGGCCCCGGCTACACCATTCGGCGGCAGTTGGAGCCGGCCACGGAACACGAGCCGACCTGACCTCATCCGTCGCACCTGAACCACCGCTCATGCCGCGATGGTGGCGTACCCGATCGCTCGACGTGCGTAGGCACTATCACGGACCGATACGGATCGCGTGGGCGTGGGCGTGGTCCCGGTGTTTCTACTGGTGACTGGCGGACTGCTGACTGTGATTCCGGCTGTGCCGTCAGGTGAGATCGAGGATCTTCCGAAGGATGAACGCCCGTTCGCCCGTTGCGGGATCGCGCATAGGAAAGCCATGCCTGGCATAAAAGCGATGTGCGGCAGCGTCCGGCTCGTCGACTTCGATCTCGAATTCGGTCGCGCCACAGCGGCGTGCTTCGTTCACCGCTGCGGCCAACACCGCTGAACCGATGCCCTGGCTACGCCGGTCAGGTGTCGTGTAGAGCTCATCGAGAAGGGCGATCAATCCGTCGGTCCACACGTTAGGACGTAGCGTCACCAGCCCGAACGCGCAGGTCGGTGCGCCGGCCAGCACCGCGAAGGTCTGCCCACTTGCGAGCAATACGCGCAGCCGTCGCTCGAGCGTGACCTGACCTGGCGTTTCGGCACCAAACTCCTGGTTGAATTCGTGGAGCAGACGCGCGACAAAGGGCGCGTCCTCGACCGAAGCGATCCGAACCGCCGTTGGTACCAAGTTGGGTTGCGCCACGTCCAAGCACTGTAATGGCCAAAGTTCACAGCCAGCAGCGGAAGCCGCCCAACCGCATCGCACAGCGAGCCTATCCGTCGGTGTGTCGTCCCAGCCGCTGCGCACATGCCATCGATATAGACCGAACGGTGCCATGAGCGGGCGCTCGAGTCAGGGTCCGTTCGGCTTTATCAGGATAAGAGGTGGGTTAAATCGGTGACGTTGATTTCAGCGGTCACGATGCCCTGCGAGTTATCCACTTTGGGGATCCCAGACACGATGAAGGTCCTTTCGCGGCAGGTGACTTCATCACCGGCGGCTGGAACCGCGGCAAGGTGCTGATTCCACGGGTACGCGGGACCGTCGCTCTCAGGTATGAATGTGCAACGGATCATCGGTGTCCCTGTCTGGTGGTGCGGGCGAGCCGGCGGGCGGACCCGAGCGCGGATCTTGGTCGATGAGCTTTCGGCGTAATAGCAAGCGATCGCGCGACAGATTCCCATTCCTTAGGACGCTACGGCTGTGCCGAGTGGGTGCGGCTCAACTGACGCGGACGGCGGGATCAGGCAAGGGACTCGGGCTCTCGAAGATAGGTGTCACGCGCTGACTCAAGCTGGCGACCTACCGTCGAGTTGCGTTATCTGATCTGCCGCCGGTCGCGAACGGGAACTCACCAGAATCGCTCCACAGGGAGGGATCGTGGCTCCGGCCTAGCTGGTGCTCAACTGGATGGAGCGTACCCCAGCACAATGAGCAAACCGGCCAGGACGGTTAGCCCGTCCACGAGTCCACCGAGCCGCGGCTCGGAACCACCGCGAATCGCGGCAGGTCCAGATACGGGGGTAGCGACGCGGCTTGTTTGCGTGCCGATCTGCTCTGGTCATCGACGGGTTCGGTCACGATGATGGTGTCATGTTCATCGACGTGGTTACCGAAGATGCCGCAACCGGTGGGACGGCCGATTATTACGCTGAGCAGCGTGCGGGCTGGGGCTTCCTGCCGGAATATGTCTACGCGTTCGGGGGTCGACCCGACGTTGCGGCTGCGTGGAACACGCTTAGCGTCGCGATCCGCTCGGGCATGGAGCGCCGCCTCTTCGAGCTGGCCACCCTGGGCGCGGCTCGGGCGCTGCGGTCCACCGCTTGCACGATCGCGCACTCGATGTTCCTGCGAGACGTGTGCGCCGACGAGACGACGTTGCCGCTAATCGCGCAAGATCCGGATGGTGGTGCGCTCGGTCAACGAGACCAGGCGGTCTACCGGTTCGCAGCGACCGTGGCGACCGATGCGGCCTCGATACAACAGGCTGACGTGGATCAACTGCGCGCGGCCGGTCTGAGCGACGCCGACATCGTCAACGTGGTTTACGCAGCCGGCGCACGCGCGTTCTTCGCCAAAGTGCTCGACGGTCTTGGGGTTCAGGTAGATCCACAGAACGCGCAAGCCTTCGACGCCGATCTGCTTGCATCAATGATTGTCGGCCGCCCAGTGCCGGCGCTCTGATCCATGAATAGGGCTGTGACCAGCTACGACTACGTGATCGTTGGCGCGGGATCAGCCGGCTGCGTTATCGCTGCCCGGTTGTCGCAGGACCCGAACACTTCGGTGGCGCTGGTCGAGGCGGGTGGGGCTGATACCGCGGAAGAGATTCATTTGCCGGTTTCGTGGAGTGAGCTGTTCAAAGGGCCCTATGACTGGGATCTTGATTCCGAGCCTGAGCCGGGCCTGAATCGGCGCCGGATCTTCCTGCCGAGGGGCAAGGTGTTGGGCGGTTGCAGCTCGACCAACGCCATGATCTACATACGGGGCAATCCGGCCGACTACGACGCCTGGGCGGCCGGCGGCGCGGTGGGGTGGGGCTACGAGGATGTTCTGCCGTACTTCCGCCGTTCCGAGGACAACCAGCGCGGTCACGACCGGTTCCACGGAGTGGCCGGCCCATTGACGGTCAGCGATGGACGCTCGTTACATCCGCTGTCGGCGGCCTTCATCGCGGCGGGAGTTGAAGCCGGGTTCCCGCATAACGCCGACTTCAACGCGACGACCCAGAGCGGTGTCGGGTACTTCCAGCTGACTCAGCGCGACGGCATGCGGTGCAGCACATCGGTTGCATTTCTGCGGCCAGCCTCCGGCCGACCAAACCTCACTACGATCTGCGACACCTTGGTCCACCGAGTGGTCGTCGAGAGCCACCGCGCGACCGGCGTCGAGGTTAGCCGTGGTGGCCAGCTGGAAACGATTAAAGCTGAACGAGAAGTGATCCTCTCGGCGGGCGCGTACGAGACTCCGAAGTTGTTGATGCTCTCAGGGATCGGGCCGGCCGACGCGTTGACGGCCTTTGGGCTGGGTGTGCAGGCCGACCTGCCGGTCGGTCACGAATTGCAAGACCACCTGTTCGTGCTGGTCAATTACCTCACTGATGTCGAAACATTAGAAACGTGCCTGACCGCGGCCAACATCGAGTTGCTCGAATCCGAAGCCCGCGGGCCGCTGACCTCCAATATCGCCGAGGCGGGCGGCTTCTTCGCTAGCCGGCCCGAATTGGCCGCCCCAGACATCCAGCTTCACATGGCGCCAGTGATGTCCTACCAGGAGAATCTAGGCATCCCTACGGCGCCTGCACTTGCCCTCGGCCCTTGCACTCTCACGCCGACCAGCCGCGGCACGGTCGCCCTGCGCTCGGGCAACCCGGCCGCGGCACCCCGCATTCAGCACAACTACCTCACCACCGAAGAGGACCGACTCGCAATCGTCGCCGGACTGCGTATCGCGCTCGATATCGCCGACCAGCCTGCGCTGCGGAACGTCATCACCGGACCTTTTGAGGTTCCCGAGTCCAACTCAGATGCGGACCTGCTCGCGTTCGCCCGACAAACCGGGCTCACTCTGTACCACCCGACCTCGAGCTGCGCGATCGGGTCAGTTGTAGACGCTCGACTGCGCGTCTACGGCATCGAAGGACTACGGGTCGTCGATGCGTCCGTGATGCCGACGATCGTTCGCGGCAACACTAACGCCGCGACCATCATGATCGCCGAGCGCGCTGCGGACTTGATCCGCCCGCAGGCGAATCTCCGCGATCGCTATCCGCAACCTTCTTACTGAAGAACAGGGAAACACGATGGGATCGATCAGCCTCAATATGAGCGTCACTCTGGATGGCGTGGTGCAGGCTCCGGCCCGCGCGGATGAGGACACCCGCGGTGGATTCACTTATGGTGGTTGAGGGCAGGGCTATCACGATGATGTGGCGATGCAGGACTTCGCTGCCGGATGGGATCGGGCGCCAGGCCACTGACGGCATCCCTCTAGTGACCACATGAATGCGGCCCGGAAATATGTCGTGTCGCGGACTCTCGACGATGTCGACGCGTGGCCGAACTCAGTGCTGCGAGGCGAGGTGAGGCGAGGCGAGGCCGACCTGAAGGATCGGTCCGACCAGGACCTGGGAATCATCGGCAGCACGTCGTTGGTTCGGGCTCTGCACGCCGCTGGGCTGATCGACCGCTACACCCTACTGATCACGCCGCTTAATCTCGGCGTGGGCGCCCGGCTCTTCGAGCATCCGGCGCCGCTAACCGAGTTCGAGCTGATCCGTAGCGTCGCGAGTTCGAGCACTGCATCGAGCGTCAGGTGTGGGCCGACGCTCCGCTCAAAATAGATGAAGTCACGCGGTTGACCTGTTCTGCGTAGCCAGGCGAGGTCTGGCGACGTAGACGTTGGGTGTGTTCGCGACTATGGCGAGGCGAGCGCCTCGCGGCGACTCCGATATTCGTCGGCGTCGATCTCGCCCCGAGCGAATCGATCGTCAAGTATTTGGCGGGGCGTAGAAAGAGGGGTCGTTTGCCCGCCTGCCGCGATTGCCGGGGGACGGTCGTTGTCGTTGCCCCGCGCGATCCATGCGACCACACCGAGCACGATCAGCAACATGATCGTTGCGATCACCATAACGAGCCAACCGTTGCCACTATCCATGCCGTCGTGCCATCGCATAACTGACTCCTGACCTCATAGTCAGTCTGTCAAAACGAAAAGTCGTTCGGCCCCGGGTCGTAGGTCCACGATCCATGGGTCCTACGTCCTCTGTCCCGGGCCGCGTATGAGTCTTGCCTCCCGGGGGCGCTCATCCAGTTTCGAACTGCGCAGGATGGGCCGAACGCGAGGCGTTGGTCTGAGGTCCTCTGAATCATCGGTAGATGACGCCGATCCGGCTGCGGGCCTGGTGATCGTCTACTACGCGATCCGCGAAGCCCGCGCGGTCTTCCTTGAGGGTTAGGTCGGCCTCCCGGCGCCGGACGAAATACGATCGTCGATATGGCTGTGTCTGCTTCCTGACATGGGCGGCTAGACCGCCGCTGCATTAGTACGCAGCCGCAAGGATTAACGTGTGCCCGGATGCGCCGTCCGGGATGAACCGCTGATCCAGCACCGTCATACCCGCTGCTTCGACCCATTCGCGGTAGGTCGCCGCGTTGGGATGGTTCCACCACATGGGCGCGGTGCTGCCGAGCCAGTTGTCCTGCGACCCGGTCCACGCAAGGTGCCCCACCGTAGCGAGGAAGAGTCCGGCGGGCTTGAGCCACTGCCCGATTCGTTCAATGACGAGGCGCTGTTCGTCCTGAGGGAGGTGAATCAGGGTGTAGAGACTGCACACCGCATCGAACGTCGACGGGGCGAAATTGACGTCACAAGCGTCCGCCTCGATGAAGCACGCGTTCGGTACCAGTTCGCGCGCTCGGGCGATCTGCACCTCGCTGATGTCGATGCCGGTTACGGCAACGCCGCGACTCGCCAGTTCCCTGGCTACCGGCACGCCGCATCCGCAACCAAGATCAAGTAATTGGCCTCCTGGCGGCACTGCTTCGGATAGGCGCGCAATCCACGGGGCGTACGCCGACGGGAAGTCGTCGTCGTCTCGGTAAAGCCGCGAAGCGCTGTCATAGCCCAATCGGACGATGGTCTTCGGGTCCAGGTCGCCGGCCACTCGAATAGCCAACCATGATGGTGGTTCATCGACTTCGCGCTATGCCGGACGACATCGGGTACCACGTGGCACGTTCCGCTGGCCTGCTATCGAGGTACAAATGCCAGGCGGCTACGTGAGCGAGGACTCGACTTTCATCCAGACAATCCGTCCAGAACCTGCTATCGCGTTGAAGGATTCGCTTCGATCCGCTTGGTTGCGACAGGACACCGAACGCGTGACATTGGTCCCTGGCCGTGCTCCGCGCGGAGGTGGATAGTGATCCGGAGTCCTCGGCGAAGCGTTCGCCGGCGCAACGGACCCGACGCAATCCGGGGCTTGTCGGATCGCATCGCCCGAGAAGCCGGGCGCCAAAGCGGTTCGGAGCGACGCAAGGGACGCTTTCATGACCGACCGTTAAGCGCACGATCGAGTACAGCACCTGCAACTACTGTGGCGAACCCGTTCGCCAAGTCGTCGAAACCACTGCGCTCGGCCGCGTCAAGGCGCAGACGACCAGCCACGTTCGCCCGGTCCGCGACGCTAGGAACCGGTGCAAATATGACGACGGACCGTTCGGCGAGTCAATCGCGGCGGCGGCGCCTTTCCCGGGCGACAAGTAGCCATGGGCACCCACTGACTTGAAGGCGGATCCGGGTCGACATCGCGGACGAATGCGCATTCGACCTCGGTATCGTCGGCATCATGTCCGAAGGGCCTGAGTCCGATGCGACGCCTCGTGTGACGGCTCTGGCTCGGTCTCGGGCCGCTCAACTGGGCGCCGTCGGTATCGATTGGCTCGGCGCCTTACCCAGTTTGATAAGTGACCTCGAGCGGGCGTGGTCCATCGCAGTGGGCCAATCCTTCGGGTACGGCACCGCATCCTTTGTCGCCTGTGCGCGTCAGCGCCGATGGCACGGACGCGGTGCTCAAGGTGCTGATCCCCGACCGCGACCTCGACAACCAGATACCGACCTTGGTTGCCGCGAACGGACGCGGCTACGTAGCGGGTGCTTGCCCATGACGTCTCTCGTTCCGCACTTCTTACTGGAGTCGCTCGGCCCCTCGCTCGACAAGTCGGGTTTGGCGTCCAGCGGCGCAGATCGACATCGTCTGCCAGCTACTTCTCGAGGTCTGGCCGCTCGCGCCGCCGGAACCCCTCGCGAGTCGGCCGGTTCGCGACAAGGCCGCCGAGCTGCGCGACCTGATTCTCAGGCTTCGAATTAGTACCGATCCCGGATGTCCGGCGCAAGTTATCGACCAGGCACTCGCCTATGCCGATGCCCGAAGTGTCGCCTTGGTGCCAGACCAGTGTGTCTGGGTCCACGGTGATGCGGCCCCGTCGAACGTCTCAGCCGTGAAAGCGCCTCGGCCGGGCGCGAAGGACCGGATTCGTATTCGTCGACCCCAGCCCGTTCTTCGGCGACCCGGCTTACGACGTCGGCGTGCTCATGCGCGACTGGTCATCTGACGGCGCGTCGGACTTCGCCTCGACAATGCACCGTTACTGCCAGCAAGCGGCAGCACGCACCGGCATCGACGAAACAGCGATCTGGCAATGGGGCTATCTCGAGCGGGTGACGACCGGCATGTTCGTGGCCTCCCTCGGCGACGAACCGCTCGCCCGTCGCTTCTTCGATTCGGCGTCGCGCCTGGGGCCCTGATCGGACCCGCAGCTAGCGAGCTGCGCGACGTCGGCTCGCGGACGCGCGTGCCGAATCGCTCCAGGCGGCCGTCGCCCTATTCGGATTTGGTGGCCAGCACGATCGACGTGTCGCCCGGCCAGTCCCAGAACCGTCCGTCGGATGACCTCTCGGCAAGCAGATGACGCGCGTCGTCGATGAAATTGTCCAGCTCTGGGCCGTACAGGTGCGGGGCCGACCACGACATCGATAAGTAGCCCGAGATCACGCTGTCCGTATCGCGGATCAGATCAGGTCGACCGGGAGCGAAGACTACGCGTGGCATTCCGAAGCGCGTCAGCACCAATATGTCTTCGAAACGATGAGAACGGACGGCGGCCACTCCCTGCCCCGCCCGTCGGGTCGAGCCGAGATACTTCCTGACCAGGGCCTGTAACTCATCGTGTGGGATGGGCGGCGCACCCGGGCCGGTCGGGACCGGCCGGGCCGTGATGTCGTGCGTGATCAGCGCCATCGCGCCGCCCGGTTCCAACATGTCGTAGATGATCTCGGCCACCCGCCGCTCGTCGAGGCGATGAAACGATTGACCGAAGGTCACGAGTCGGTACGGCCCGGGCGCAGCGGCCGGAAGGTCATCGGCCAGGGCCCGGATCCAGCGGATGTTGTCGATGCCGTCGGCCGCGTCCCGGCCCTCGGTGAGCATGTCCGGATCGGGATCGAGCCCGATCGCCTCCTCGAAGAATGTTGCCAACCGCGCCGTGAGAATCCCCGGCCCGCAGCCAACGTCGAGCAGTCGCCCGACGCCATCGAGTCCGACCAGGTCGACGAGAGTGGACTCGAGTTGCGGTGAGTAGGCCGGGCGCCCGGGACGGTAGTGGACGGCCGATCCGAGGTAAAGGGTCGGGTCGTAGGACACCAACTCAGCATGACAGGCAGTCACAGAACCCGGGCCAAGCCGGCAACAGAGGCACGGCCGACCATTCCCGGCCGTCCGGTTGGCTGGCTGAGGTTATGGCCCGACAACTATCGCGAGTTCCCCCCTGTTCGCCTACCGTCCTATTCGGACGTATTCGAACCGATCGAAGGGCGGGGGATGGTGGTGCTGACCGGTTGGCGAGGACGGGCCGCGGCGGCGTGGGGCCCGCTGTTGCTGGTCGGCGGGGTGTGGTCCTTCGTCGAGGTGGTTCTGGCGCCGCTGCGCATCGAATGGGTGCGCCGCACCGGTTCTGCTCTGACGTATCTGAATCTGCCAGTAGCCGCCAGTTTGTTCTCGGTGGTCGTTTTACTGCTCATTGCCGGAATGACCCGGCGCCGGTTGCGGGCGGCGTGGTTGGTGCTGGTCGCGTTTCAGCTGGCTGGTGTCGCCCAAGCGGTGAGCGTTGCGGTTCGCACGATCGGTGACAACGATGTGCGGGCCGATGTGGGTGGGTCCAGCGGTTGGGTGCAGCTCGCGGTTCAGGGCGTGCTCTCGGCGCTTCTGCTGCTCGGGCTCTGGCTGACGCGCGCCGCGTTCGCGTGCCGTCTCGAGCCGGGCTCGCGGCGCCCCGCCCTGTTCGTATTGGTCAGCGGGTTGACCGCCTCGGCGGTCGTGGGCGTCGGCCTGACACTGTTGTTCCCCGACCGGTTGACGACGACCGGCCGCAAATTCGCCTGGGGTATTCGGGCTGCGCTCGGGGTCGCGCCCGAGCCGAGTGATCCGGGTTGGTTCGGCGAGCACGGTCATCACTGGGTGGTTTCCATCACCGGTCTGCTGTCGGCCGTGGCGCTGGTGACGGCCGCCCTGATCTTCTTCCGCTCTGCCCGGGCCAAGGCCCACATGAGCGCACAGGACGAACTCGACATCCGCGGGCTGTTGCTCGACAACGGCGATCGTGACTCGCTGGGCTACTTCGCCACCCGACGCGATAAGTCGGTGGTCTTTTCCGCCAACCGTGCCTCAGCCCTCACCTACCGGGTCCTGGCCAACGTCAGCCTGGCGAGCGCCGACCCGATCGGCCCCCCGGCCGCGTGGCCGATCGGTCATCAACGCCTGGCTGGCCGAGGCGCGGATGTATGGCTGGTTCCCGGCCGTCCTCAGCTGCAGCGAGCAAGGGGCGGAGGCCTACGTGGCCGCGGGCCTGAAGGCCATCGCGCTCGGCGACGAAGCGATCATCGACGTCGACGGATTTACCCTGGACGGCCCGGCCATGGAGCCGGTGCGGCGGGCAGTAAGGCGCGTGCAGCGAGCCGGGTACGTCACTCACCGTGACTAGCCAGGATGAACTCACACCCGACCAGTCGGCCGAGGTCAAGCGACGGGCCGAGGATTGGCGCGGTGACGATACCGAACGCGGTTTCTCCATGGCGCTCGGTCGCCTCAGACGCCCCCGAGGACGGCGATTGCGTCACCGTGCTCGCCCACGACGGCGACGGCGCACTGCGCGGAGTGTTGTCCTTCGTCCCGTGGGGTCATCGGGCGTTGTCGCTGCATCTGATGCGCCGCGACCCCACCGCCGAGAACGGCCTGATCGAAGCGATGGTGGTCGCGGTTCTGCGGGCCGCACGGGACGAGCTCGGCGTGCAGCGCATCTCGCTGAACTTTGCGATGTTCCGCGGTATCTTCAGCGCCTCCGACCGAGTCGGCGCTCGTCCCCTTGTCCGCGGAGCGAGCAAGGCGCTCACGTTCGCCTCGCGGTTCTGGCAGATCGAGAGTCTGTATCGCTCGAACGCGCGTTATCAGCCGCAGTGGGCGCCGCGCTATCTCTGCTACGACTCTCCGCTCACGCTGACCCGGGTCAGCCTCGCTGCCGGCATGGCCGAAGGGTTCCTGCCGCAGGTGGGCTATTCGACGGAGCGGCCGACCGACGAGGACGTTCAACTGGACGGGCGCTGGCTACCGTTCGCCCAAGCAGTCGCCGAGCAGCGGCGGCGTCGACGTGACCACGTGCCCGATCGGGGTCGGCTCAGCCAGCAGGAGAGGGTCCGCCGGACGAAGATCGAGCGGCTCGAGCGGGCCGGCCGGCCGGCCTATCCGGTGGCGGTCGCCCGCACTCACGAGATCGGTGAGCTCGTCGCCAAGCACGCCGGCGCGGGTCCCGATGTGCACACTGGTCAGCAAGTGTCGGTGGTCGGGCGGGTGCGGGCGATGCGTCGTCTGGGGGGTCTCACCTTCGCCGTGCTCGAGGAAGGTCCGGATGAGATTCAGCTGATGGTCGATCGCGTCGTGCTGGGGGCCGAGGCCCACCGGCTGTTCACCGAGACGGTCGACCTCGGCGACCTGATCAGTGCAACGGGCGAGGTCATGGTCAGCCATCGGGGGGAGCTGAGCGTGCAGCCGCGCGAGTGGGCGATGGCGGCAAAATGCCTGCGGCCGCTGCCCGATGGGCGCGCCGGCTTCACCGACCCCGAACTGCGCCAGCGCCAACGTCACCTTGACCTCATAGTCAACCCTGACAGCATCGAGATGCTGCGCTATCGCAGCACGATGTTGCAGGCTATGCGCTCGGGCCTGACCCGCCGCGGCTATTGCGAGGTCGAGACCCCGATGCTGCAGCCAGTCCACGGTGGGGCGAATGCGAGGCCGTTCCAAACGCACAGCAACGCCTATGACATGGACCTGTATCTGCGAATCGCTCCCGAGCTCTACCTCAAGCGGCTCTGTGTCGGAGGCCTGCAAAAGGTCTTCGAACTCGGCCGCAACTTCCGCAACGAGGGCACCGACGCCAGCCACAACCCGGAGTTCACGGCCCTCGAGGCATACCAAGCCTTCGCTGACTACACCACGATGCGCGAGCTGACCCGAGAACTCATCATCGAGGTCGCCACCGCGCTGTACGGCCGCCCGATCGCACGCCGAATCCGCTCCGACGGCTCGATATTCGAGGTCGATCTGAGTGAACCGTGGCGGGTCAGCACCGTGCACGACGCGGTGTCGGCCGCCTGCGGCATCGAGCTGACGACTCAGACGCCGTTGCTGCAGCTGATCGAAATCTGTCACCGCAACGGGCTTCGGGTACCGGCCGACTGCTCACCCGGCCGGGCGATCACCGAGCTCTACGAGGCCCTCGTCGAGAAGCAGACAGAGGCGCCGACGTTCTACCTCGACTTCCCGATCGAGACGTCCCCGCTGACGCGAACACACCGATCCGACCCGCTGCTAGCCGAGCGCTGGGACCTGGTCGCGTTCGGAACCGAGCTTGGCACCGCCTATTCCGAGCTCACCGATCCCATCGACCAGCGGCGCCGGCTGACCGCTCAATCGCTGCGCGCGAGCGCCGGTGATCTCGATGCCATGCAGCTGGACGAGGACTTTCTCGGCGCGCTCGAATACGCCATGCCGCCGAGCGGTGGCCTCGGCCTCGGCATCGACCGGCTGCTCATGATGCTCACCGGCGCAAATATCCGCCAGACGCAGGCGTTCGCGGTGCAGCGCCCTATTCGCTAGGTGCCGCATCAGGCCGAAGCCGATCGCCGCCGACAGCAGATGACCGACGTCGGTCATGTCGGGGGCGGCGAGGACGGGCACAAGCACGGCGGCCAGCACGACGGCCGCGGCCGCGAACCGCCTTCGGCCTCGTTGCCAGCAGCACGCACGCCCCGACGACGGAGAACATCGCGTAGGAGATACCGACGTCTGAGCGGACGAGATCGACGTCCGGCAGCCAGTGTCGACTCACCGCGACGCCGACACCGCCTTCGGTGAGCAAGGTCGCCAGCGCGTGGCCGGTAAGCGCGATCAGGACGGTGCGGGCGGTGCCGATCGAGCGTTCGAGGAGCGCGAATGTCACTGCCACGATGAGCAGGTCCGGGAACAGCCCATCGGGGACGACGAACGCACTCGCCAGGGTGGCGGTAATCGGGTGCCGAATCAGGTTGTGGACGTTGGTCGAGGACCAGGCCACGACATCGTTGATCGAGTCGGCGTGGGTATGCAGAAATACGGAGACGAGCACCAGCGATATGACGACCGCGTAGGTGAACGGGACCCCTTGTGGCCCAAGCCGTGACCATCCCGGCCCCTCGGTCCGATCGTCGACTCGCGTCATGGTCGAAGCATTACGCAGCGGCACCACACTTATTCTGTGCGCAAACCGTGTCGCAGCTGTGAACGCCTGATCACGGCTGGACAGCTCGCCCGCCCTGAACGGCGCAACATCGCTCGACTTGCCGACAGTGCCCGGCATACAGTCGGCTGACCAACTGGGCGTCTTTGAATGGATGGCAAGTGGGCAGCCTGCTCGCCGGACTCGACGTGATCTGCGCCCAGTTCGTGGTCAGCAGTTGGACGGTCGTCGGGCTCGTCCTGACCGGCGCAGCGATTTATATCTGGCGCAGGCGCGCGCGTCCGCATCGAGCTCTGCGGGCGCTCGGCTGTGCGGTCGTGGCCGTGCTGGTGGTGGTAGGCGCGATCGCGGTGAGCGTCAATGCCTATTTCGCCTACCTGCCCACCGTCGGTGACGCCGTGCAGTCGGTCACCGGCGATCGCCAATGGATGTCGGCCAGCGGTCTCGGTCACCTCACGACCCAGCAGGCGGCCAACGCGGCGAAAGTGGGGCTCGTCATACGGTTGCCGATTCCGGCCGACCCGGTCCATGACTTCCCGCGAACGACGAGCGTCGTCTACCTGCCGGCGCAGTACTTCACTGAACCCGACCGCCGGTTTCCAGTCGTGTATCTCTTTCATGGATCACCCGGCCAGCCCTCCGACTGGTTTCACGCGGGTGATGCGGCCAGCGAAGGCCGGACCGTCGCGCAACTGGGCGCTCCGGCGATCATCGTCGCGCCACGCATGAGCCGGTCCTGGACCGATGACCCCGAATGCCTCGACGGAGCCAAGGAAAAGGTCGAGTCGCATCTGTTGGACGACATCATTCCGACCGTCGATTCCCACTTGCGGTCCGAGAATGACCGCAACGGTCGTGTTTTCGCGGGCATGTCGGCCGGCGGCTACTGCGCGCTGAACCTCGCCCTGCGCAACCGCGCGCTCGTCGCGACCATCATCGACCTCAGCGGGGACACCGGCCCCACGCACACCGGCGGTGCGATCTCGCTGTTCGGCCGGACCGATCCGAACGCTGGCCGCGAGCTGGTCGCCAACAGCCCCGACCATTACGCGCGCGACCCTGAGCCCGAACCCGCCGATGCGAGTATGGCTCGACAGTGGCAGTGCCGACACCGACATCGTCCGACAGATGTCGGTACTGAGCCGCGTGCTCGGCCCCAATGTCAGTCAGTTGATCTGGCGGGTACGCCCGGGCGGACACACCTACTGGGTCTGGACCGCGGCCATGAAAGAAGCCCTGCCCTGGGCGTTGGGCATTCCGACCAACGTCACCAGCCACTCGCACCCAGGCCCTTAAATCTCGACCCGCCGGTCAGTCCGGCGCGCCCGGTCCACGGGAAAACGTCCGACGACACCCTGGCCGGCTGTGCAGCGCACTGGTCAGGACATGTCAGGTCCGTCGCCGGTCCCGGTTGAGCTCGAGCCGGTCGGGTTGATGGTCGCGAAGGAGTAGCTGCCTCAGCGCCCGAGCTCGCCGCGGGATCGGACCGCTCAGGTCGACAGGAGCGGAATCAGCCGTTCGCCGTCGGTCAGTGCGCCGTGGTGCCCGATCAGCAGCGACGAACGCGACTCGGCCTTGCGTCGCACGATCGCAGCGTCGGTCACGGCGAGCGCGATCAGGTCACCGATCCGTCCGTACGCCTGACTGGTGATCGCCGGACCGAACCAACCCCGGCCGATCGCCTCGTCGCGGGTCACCATCGCGACCCGATCGCCCAGCCGCTGCATCCATCGGGTCCGCACCGCGTCGATTTCGTCGGGCGCGACGTACAGGTAGCGCACCCGGGCCTCACCGGCGATCATGTCGACGCCCGCGGACAGCTCCGGGTCGCCGTCGTAGTCGACCTTCGCCGCGTCCGGCACGTCGATCATGCCGTGATCGGACGTGACCAGCAGGCGGGTGTCGGGCGGCAGTGCGCGGGCGAGCAGCTCAACGGCCCGGTCGATCAATTCCAGCTGGACGAGCAGCGCCTCAGATCGACTGCCATAGACGTGACCGATCAGATCCAGGTCAGGGTTGTAGCAATAGACCAGGCCGCGGTCGGCGCGCGCGGTAGCCGCGACGATGGTCGCCGTGTCGGCCGCTGTGTGGGCCGCCTGGAACTGACCACCTCGCAGGGCTGCCCGGGTAAGGCCGCTCTCGCGAAACCGCGGCGCCGACACCGCGGTGGCGTTGATACCGGCCCGCTCGGCCCGCTGGAGCGCGGTGGGCACCGGCTGCACCAGATCAGGATCGTGCTCCGGTAGCAGATCGGTGCCGGAGAAGGCGCCCCGCCAGCTCAACCAATTGATCGGCTCGGCCAAGCCCGGCAAACGGCTGGTGTAGCCGACGATGCCGTGCTGTCCGGACGGAACGCCGGTGCCGAGCGACGTGATGCTGGCCGCAGTCGTCGTCGGAAAGCCCGCGGTGAGTTGCTGGGCGTCGAGGCTCGACAGGAACGGCGCGCGCTCGGGTGCGTCGCGCAGCAGGTTCCATCCGAGTCCGTCCACCAGCAGAACGACGATGCAGCGGGCCGGCGCGAGGTCGAACGCGTTCGCCTCACCGGGTGCGCCCAGGGCCGAGAGGACGGACGGCAGCAGGTCGGACAACGTCGAATGGCCGTAGTCGACGATGCCTTCGGGGGGAATTGCGGCGGTCATCGCCCGACCTTATGGGGCCGAGCCCGCGTCCGCAGGTCGACGAGACCGGCCCAGTCGCCGCAGCCACAGCAGGGCGAGGACGGGCAGGACGGCCGGCAGGTAACCGTAGCCGCTGCCGTAGCCCGACCAGACCGTGGTGTCGGGGAAGTCGTGCGGCACTACGTAACTCCAGGTGCCGACACCCAGAACGCCGATGAACTCGATGCTGCAGGCGATGATCGCCACCCGTCGATCCGAGCGGACGATGGCGATCAGCGCGACCACGTAGATCGCCGCGGCGACACCTGACAGCACGTACGCGGTCGGCGCATCGTGGAACTTGGTCGCCAACTGGAACGCCGAGCGCCCGGTCGCTGCGAGTGCGAGCACTCCGTAGAAGAAGGTGAGCAACCGGCCTGGCCCGGACGTCAGCGCGGGACGCGATGGATCGGACGCGTCAACCATGCGGCGTCCACAATTGGTTGATGCGCTGGAACAGCACGCAGGTAACCAGGGCGCCGCTGGCGAGCGTGACGCTGCCCCAGCGCGACGGCTCGGCCCAGGCGAGTGCGGCGGTGATCGGCATCGCCAGCAGTAGTGCGGCGAGGTAGGCGATGACGACGACCAGGCCGCTCGTGCGGTGCCCGCCGGCCAGCGCGGCAATCCGCACGCCTAGGTAGAAGAGGACCGCGAACTCGGTGAGCCCGGCGCCGTAGAGGTGGTACTTGGTCACCGGGCGATTACGCAGCGCCTGGATGCCGGCCGCCACGGCGAGGAGCAGTCCCAGCCCGACGCAGACGGCGGTCGCAATGGCGGTCACCGGGCCATCCTGCCAGCGGGCGGGCCGCGTCCCACCACAGGCTCTTCGCACGGGATGCGCGATGTGGTGCAATCGTCGGGTGGCGCGCTACGTGGCATTCCTGCGGGCGGTGAACGTCGGCCGTCGCCGGGTCGCGATGGCTACCGCGTGTGCCGCGCTGAGCGAGATCGGCCTCGAGGACGTCAGTAGCTTCGTCAACAGCGGCAACCTGTTGTTCTCGGCCACCGGGCGAGCGAGCGGACACGAGGCCGCGATCCGCAAGGCGCTCGAGTCGACGTTCGGATTCGAGGTGACGACCTTCGTCCGCACCGCCGCGCAGGTCAAGGCGCTGGCTACCGACAAGCCGTTCGGCCCCATCGCCGCCGGTCACAACGCACTTCGCCCTGTTGACGCTCACGCCGATGAGCACGTCCGACAAGCGAACCGTCGAGGCGCTGTCGAACGAGCATGACGAGGTGGTCGTCGTCGGTCGCGATATCCACTGGTTGATTCGCTCGAAGTCCGACCGAGACGACTCTGGGGCCGACGGTCTGGAAGCACGCGCTGCCCGACAATCCGACCACGGCCCGCAACACGACGATGCTGGCCAAGCTGATCGCCAAGCTGTAGATCAGACCGGGATCTGCGCGCCCATACTGATCGAGTTCTCGAGCGGCAGCCCGAAGTACTCGACCGGGTTGGCCGAGTTGTGCGCGATCGTCAGGAACAGCCGCTTCTGCCAGCGCGGCATGGTCGGCTCGTGACGAGCGCACCAACGTGATGCGGGACAGGAAATAGGTGACGTCCTCCAGATCCGCCGCCGGGATCAGTCCGACCTCGGCGGCCAGCCGAAGCGTCGCTGGCACATTCGGCTCGTCCTGGAATCCGTACACCGCCCGCAGGTGGGTGATGCTGTCGCGTTCGAGGCCCGCGTCGACGTTGCTCAGTCGTTCACTCGAGGAGATGTGCGGGACGTTCGCGACCTCGATGTTGAGGATGACGACCCGCTGGTGCAGCACGTGATTGTGTTCGACGTTCGTGCGCAGCGCCAGCGGGGTGGTGTCGATGGTGGCGTTGAGGAACACGGCCGTCCCCTCGACCCGGGGGATCGGCGGTGTCATCTCGTGCAGCTGGTCCAGGAATTCGACCAGCGAACCCTCCTCGTCGGTGCGGTTGCGGGTGACGATCGTCCGCCCGCGCTGCCAGGTCATCAGCACGGTGAACACGGTCGCGGCGACGAGGAGCGGCAGCCAGCCACCGTGGGCCACCTTGGTCAGGTTGGCGGCGAAGAACGTCAGTTCGGTGGTCAGGAAGACGACGCCGAGAATGGCGACGAACCACTTGGGTCGGCGCCAGATGCTGCGGGCGACGACCAGGAACAGGATCGTGTTCAGCATGAAGGTGCCGGTGACGGCGACTCCGTAGGCCGACGCCAGCGAGGCCGACGACCGGAACCCCAGCACGAGCACGAGCACCGCGACGTACAGACCCCAGTTGATGGCCGGCGAGTAGACCTGGCCGATCTCTTCCTGCGACGTGTGCCGGATCGTCATCCGGGGCAGATAGCCCAGCTGCACGGCTTGGCGGGTGACGCTGAATGCGCCCGAGATCACCGACTGCGAGGCGATCACCGTGGCCACGGTCGCCAGCACGACCATCGGAAGTCGAGCCCAGTGCGGCATCGATCAGGAAGAACGGATTGACGATCGAGGACGGGCGTGCGCAGGATCAGCGCGCCCTGACCGAGGTAGTTCAGGGTCAGGGCGGGAAACACGACGAAGAACCAGGCCCGGCGTGATCGGCGGCCGGCCGAAGTGGCCCATGTCGGCGTACAGCGCTTCGGCGCCGGTCACCGCCAGCACGATCGAGCCGAGCGCGATGAACGCGATCACGCCGTGCGAGGTGATGAACGTGAACGCCGTAGGACGGCGACAGTGCCTTGAGTATCGCGGGGTGCCGGCGGATGCCGTTGACGCCGCCGGCGGCCAGGGTGGCGAACCAGAGCAACATGACCGGCCCGAACAGCTTGCCGACGATGCCGGTGCCGTAGCGCTGGATGAGGAACAGCACCGTGATCACGGTGACGGTGATCGGCATGACGTAGTCGGCCCAGGCCGGGCTCGGCGACCTTGACCCCCTCGACCGCCGACAGCACCGAGATCGCCGGCGTGATGATGCCGTCGCCGTAGAACAGCGAGGCGCCGAACACGCCGAGCGTGACCAGCACCAACTTCGCCGCGCTTGGTCTTCAGCGAGACCTTCTGCAGCAGCGCGGTCAGCGCCATGATGCCGCCCTCGCCGTCGTTGTCGGCGCGCAGGATGAAGCCGACGTACTTGACCGACACGATCACCGTGATCGCCCAGAACACCAGCGAGATCACGCCGTACACCTCGACCGGATTGGTGTGCACCCGGCCGTGGTCAGCGGTGAAGACGGTCTGGATCGCGTACAGCGGGCTGGTGCCGATGTCGCCGAAGACGACGCCGAGCGCGCCCAGCGCCAACGCCACTCCGGTGCTGCGGTGTCGGTCGGGCCGGGTGCCGTCGTAACGGCCCGCTCGCGGTGGTCGGTCGGTCGGTCGGTATTCAGCAACCGGAAGCGGCCCGTTGGGCTCAGATGTCAACGCCGAATCCTTGTCGCTGAGAGGGAGTCAAGGATAGGGCGCTCACGTCAGGTCGGACGACAACCGCCGTAGATGACATTCTCGAGGTGTTTCCAATAGACGTCGATCCCGGCGAAGCCGGCCGCGCGCAGATAACCGAGCTGCTGCTCGAGCGGGATCATGTAGCGGATGTGGTTCTCGTGCCGCTGCTGTTCGTGCTCGTGTCCGGGGTCACCGCGGTGCCGACGCTTGTCGGCCTCGATCGGGTCGAGGCGGTCGTTCACCCGTTCCCAGGTGGCTTCGACGATCGGGTCGGCGGAGGTCACCGGGTCGTAGTTGAGATACCAGCCGCCCGGTGCCAGGTGTTCGAAGATCTCGCCGAACAGCGCCTGTTTGCGGTCATCGGGCAGATGATGGACCGCCAGCGAGGTGACCACCAGTTCCAGCCCGCCGTCCAGCGCGCCCGGCCACTTGCTGGTCGACAGGTCGAATTCGACGTAGCGGAACCGCCCGGTGAACTCAGCCAGCGCCCGCTCACCGGCGGTGATCATCTGGGGTGAGAAGTCGGCCAGGATCGCGCGGCTCTGCGGGTAGAGCTCGAGGATCGGACGGGTCGCAGCACCCGTGCCGGCACCCAGGTCGACGAAGGTGAAGGCGTCGGTGCGCTCGAAAGGCAGCATCGTGGCCAAGGTGCGCCAGTGCATACCGCGGCGGCGTTCCCGGTCGCTGGTCTCGGCGCTCCACCGGTCGATGTTCTCGTCCGACTTCCAGATCGCCGCGTTGTCATCGGCAGGCTCTTCCATGGCGCAGACCGTATCCCGCCCGGGTCATTCGAACGGATGTGCTAATCCGGGGGTTAGACTCGTCGCATGACTCTCGCGATCGAGCGTCCGACGGATCAGTCGGTATTGCAGGCGTCGCTGTTCGACTGCGATACCGAGATCACAGTGCCGTCGCTCGACTCAGGGCTCGAGCGCCAGGTCCTGGGGGACGGGGCCTGGCTCGATGTCCGGCCCAGTTGGATCGGCGGAGCGGTCGAGCTCTTCGAGCGCCTGCGTACGGCCGCGGATTGGCGGGCCGAACGGCGAGTCATGTATGACCGGGTCGTCGCGGTGCCCCGGTTGCTGGCCTTCTATGACGAGGGCGACCAGCTGCCCGACAAGGCGCTGGTCGACATCCGCGCCGCCCTCGATGCGCATTACGCCGCCGAACTCGGTGAGCCATTTCGGACGGCCGGCCTCTGCCTGTACCGCGACGGTCGCGACAGCGTGGCCTGGCACGGAGACCGCATCGGCCGGGGCAGCTTCGCCGACACGATGGTGGCGATCGTCTCGCTCGGCGCGCCGCGCCCACTTCTGCTGCGCCCGGCTGGTGGCGGGCCCTCGCGACGCTACGAACTCGGACACGGCGACCTCGTCGTGATGGGCGGCAGCTGCCAGCGCACCTGGGAGCATGCCGTCCCCAAGACGTCGCGACCGACCGGCCCGCGGATCAGCGTCCAGTTCCGGCCCCGCGGCGTTCGCTGACCGCAGCGCCGGCGTGACTCTGCTTGACCCCCGGTCTAACCTCGCAATGCGGACAATTAGCTATTTGGCTCAGATATCCGCGTTCGACGGCGATGTTAGATGTAGGCCGCACGGGTCGGGAGATCGTTGAGGATGAACCAGTTGCTGGGCACACAGCACGGCCGCGACGCGGCGGCGCCGGTCACGACCCACGAGCGTCTGATGGAGATGCTGCTGTCGTTGGCACCGGTCGGCCTGGGCTTAGTCGACCGTGATCTGCGCCGGGTCTGGGTCAACGAAGCCCTCGCGCGGTTCAACGGTCTGACGATCGACGATCATGTCGGTCGTACCGTCCCCGACCTCATGCCGACGCTGTGGCCACAGCTCGAGCCCTACTACCGCCGGGTGCTCGACCACGGCGAGGCCGTCCTCGATGTCGAGGTGAGCGGCGCCGCCGAAGTCGGATCAGACATCGTGCGGACGTGGCGCATGAGCTACTACCCCGTGACCCTCGATGGCGCCGTTGTCGGCGTCGGCATCGTCGCCAATGACATCACCGAGTTGAAGAACTCGATGCAGCAGCAGCGCCACCTCGCCTCGATCGTCGAGAAGTCCGGTGACGCGATCTTCTCCTCGACCCTGGACGGCGTCGCCACCAGCTGGAACGAGGCGGCCGAACGGTTGTTCGGCTACACCGCGGCCGAGATCCTGGGGCAGCCACTCGCGCTACTGGCCCTCGGCGGCAACGAGTGGAGCCAGGCCGACATCCGCGCGCGAATCGCCGCGACCGGGCAGGCGCTGCGCACCGAGACTGTTCGCCGGCGCAAGGACGGCAGCCTGGTCGATGTGTTGATCACGGCGTCGCCGACGACCGATGACCATGGTGGCGTCGTCGGTCTCTCGGTCATCGTCCAGGACATCACCGAGCGGCTCGAGGCCGAACGAATCCGGCGCGAGGCCGAGGTCCGCTTCGAGGTCGCCTTCGAGCAGGCCGGAATTGGCGCGGCGATCCTCGGCCTGGACGGGGTGCGGACCCGGGTCAACGCGGCCGCCTGCACGATCCTCGGGCGCCCGCGGGAAGAGCTGATCAACCGCAGCTGGGACGAGTTCCACCATCCCGACGAGGTCGGGGTGGCTCAGGCGATGCGGGCCCGGCACATCGACGACAGCAGCGCCGGCACCTACAGCGACGAGCGGCGCTATTTTCGTCCGGACGGATCGATCGTCTGGGTACTGATGAACTTGTCCCTGGTGCGCGACGACGCCGGCCAGCCGCAGTACTACCTGGCCCAGCTCCAAGACATCACCGAGCGCAAAGCGGTCGAAGCCGAACTGGCCCACATGGCCCTGCACGACACGCTGACCGGCCTCGCCAACCGGGCGCTACTCACCGACCGGCTCAATCACGGCATTGGCCCTGACCCGCCGTCACGACAGCCACCTGGGCGTCATCTTCCTGGACCTCGACCAGTTCAAGATCGTCAACGACTCCCTCGGGCACGGCGTGGGCGACGAACTGCTGCGCCACGTTGCCACCCGGATCAAACTTGCGGTGCGCGAGACCGACACCGTCGCCCGGTTCGGCGGCGACGAGTTCGTGATCGCCTGCGACGACTCGACGGTCGAGGAGGTCGAGCAGGTCGCCACCCGGATCCAGCAGGCGATCGCCGCGCCGTACTTCATCGCCGGCGAGGAACTGACCGTCAGCGCCAGCATCGGGATCGCGTTCGCCGGCACCGGAGGCAACCACCGACAGCCTGCTGCGCGACTCCGACACCGCGATGTACTCGGCCAAGGAACGCGGGCGCAACCGCATCGAGATGTTCGATGCGGTGCTTCGGGTCGACGCCGAGGCGCGGATGGCGACCGCCACCGCGCTTCGCCGGGCACTGAAGAACGACGAGTTCGCCGTCGTCTATCAACCGATCATCGACCTCGATTCGGGTGCCGTCGTCAGCGCTGAGGCACTGGTGCGCTGGAACCACCCCGAACTCGGCCTGATCGGGCCGGCCGAGTTCGTGGGCGTCGCCGAAGACACCGGGCTGATCGCGCAGATCGGCGCCTGGGTGCTCGAGCAGGCGTGCGAGGCGGTGGTCGATTGGCAGCGGCTCAAGCCGACGATGTCGGTCGCGGTCAACCTGTCCGTGCGGCAGATCCTCGCCCCCGATCTCGTCGACGAGATCGCGGCGACCTTCGAACGCACCGGTGTCCGGCCGGAAACCGTCCATCTCGAACTGACCGAGACCGTCCTGATGGGTGACGTCGAATACTTCGAGAAGACGCTGACGGCGCTGAAGGACCTCGGAGTCAACCTGTCGATCGACGACTTCGGGACGGGCTATTCCTCGCTGAGCTACCTGAAGCGGTTCCCGGTCGATTCGGTGAAGATCGACCGCACCTTCGTCGATGGGCTCGGCACCGATCGCCACAACACCGCGCTGGTCACCGCGATCCTGGCGCTGGCCGACGCACTCGGGCTTTCGGTCACCGCCGAAGGGATCGAGACCTACGAGCAACTGCGTCTGCTCAAGCAACTCGGGTGCGGGCGCGCTCAGGGCTTCTACCTGGCTAAGCCGATGCCGGCCGCCTCCATCACGCAGCTGCTCATGCGCCGCCATCGCTGGTCGACCGCATAGCCGCAGCTCGATCGCCGCCGACGCGGGCGACTACGTTGGATTGGTGCGGATCGCCACCTGGAACGTGAACTCCATCAAGCAACGACTGCCGCGCTTCCTGCCCTGGCTGGACGAGCGCGCTCCGGACGTCGTCTGCCTGCAAGAGACGAAGCTGGCCGACACGGCGTTCACTGAGCTGCTCGAGACCGAGCTGGCGCAGCGGGGCTACCAGGCGGGCTATTACGGCGAGGCCCAGTGGAACGGCGTCGCCGTCGTTTCGCGAGTCGGCCTGGACGACGTCGTGACCGGGCTGCCGGGCGGCCCCGGGTTCCCGCACCAGGAGGCCCGTGCGGTGTCGGCCACTTGCGCCGGCGTCCGCGTGCACTCCGTGTACGTCCCGAACGGACGCGACGCCGGACTCTGATCATTACCGGTACAAGCTGGCCTGGCTGCAAGCGTTGCGTGACGCGGTGGTCGCTGGCCCGGCTGACGTGGTGGTGTGCGGTGACATCAACATCGCTCCGGCCGACGCCGACGTCTTCGATCCGGCGGCCTACGTCGGCCAGACCCACGTCACCGTTCCGGAACGGGCCGCGTTGGCCGAGCTGTACGCGGCCGGCCTGCACGACGTGGTGCGCGACCGCTGGCCCGACGACCGGATCTTCAGCTACTGGGACTACCGCGCCGGAATGTTCCACCAGGACCTAGGCATGCGAATCGACCTGGTTCTGGCCAGTGACGCGGTGGCGGGTCGTGTCAAGGCCGCCTGGGTCGATCGAGCCGCGCGCAAGGGAACCGGCCCGAGTGACCATGCACCCGTGATCGTCGACCTGGACACCGCTCCCGACGGCGACATCGGCCCGGTCGTCCCGCCGCCGTCGGCGCCCCGTCGGCCGCGCCGTCCGGTCAAGCTGCCGCAAGCCTGACGTAACGTCAGACGCAGTAGGTACGGGGGAGGTCGAAGCCGTTGAAGGTCGAGGCGTAGCAGGTCGTGTAGGCGCCGGCCGTATGGATGTAGACGCGGTCGCCCGCGCGCAGGTCGTCCGACAGCTCGACGTCGAGCAGCACGGTGTCCTGGCTGTCGCAGGTCGGGCCGGTCAGGTTGTAGGTGGCCGGTCCGCGGCGAGGCGATGGAGTCGGTGACCGGGTAGCGCAGGGTGTTCTGCGTCTCGAGCGCCTCCATCATCCCGTTGAACGCGCCGACATCCAGATGCACCCAGCGGGTGCCGGCTCGGGTCGCCGTGCCGATGACCGTCGCCACCATGATGCCGGCGTCGGCCACCAGTCCCGCGCCCCGGCTCCATCACGACGTCGGCCACCGGGTAGGGCAGGTGCTCGCTGAGCGCGGCGGTGATCGCGTCGGCGAACGCCGCGAGATCGGGCGCGGCGTCTGTCGTACTGGGCCGGGAAGCCGCCGCCGATGTCGAGCATCTCGACCCGGATGCCGACCGCGTCCAGGCGCCGCATCAGCTGCGGCGCTCTGCATGATCGCGACCGTCCACGACGTACGGGTCGAGCATCTGCGAGCCGACGTGGAAGCCGATGCCGAACGGGACCAGGCCCAGCGCCGGGCGTGCTGCATCAGGTCGACGGCTTGCGTCCTCGTCGACCCCGAACTTTCCCTCGCTCGGCACGATGCTGTCGATGTCGAGCGTGCGCAGCCGCACGTACACCGACGATCCCGGCGCGTGCCGAGCCAGCTTCTCGAGCTCGTCGACGCTGTCGAACGCGAACCGCCGCACGCCGGCCTCGAACGCGCCTCCGGATGTGGCTCGGGCATCTTGACCGGGTTGCTGAAGATGATCTCGTCGGCCGGCACGCCGATCGCCAGCAGGCTGCGCAGTTCGGCACAGCCCGGCGATCTCGAACGACGCGCCGGCCGCCTGGACGCAGCTCGAGCAGCGCGGATCCGGGTTGCACTTCATCGCGTAGTGGATGCCGCACCCCGGGCAGCAAGTGACTGGAACTGCTCGATCTTGGCGGTCACCGCGTCGCAGATCCATCACCAGGAACGGGGTCGGGTAGGTCGCCTGCTCGGCGGCACTCGACAGACGGCTCGGGGCCGCAGTGGTCATCAGGCCGGTCACCGGTGTCACGGTACTGCCATCAATGCCGAAATCCCGGCGGGCCGCTCATGATCGGCCTGTGGGCTTCGGCATTGAGTTGATCGACGGCCGCCCGTAGGTGGGTCAGGAACACCTCGGCCAGATCGTGGCTGAACCCGTTGCGGCAGACGATCCGCAGCACCGAAAGGTCCTCGCGGTTCGGCGGGAAATGTGTACGCGGGTAGTTGCCAGCCCCGTTCGCGCAGGGCGCGCGACAACGCGAAGACGTCCCACCCCTCGACCGCGTCCGTGGTGGTGAACGCGAACACCGGCAGCTGGTCGCCGCGGGTGATCAGTGCGAACTCAGGCATCTGCTCGATGCGTTCGGCCAGCAGTGCCGCCACGTCGCGGGCTGCTTGCTGGACCGCTCGGTAGCCCGACCGTCCCAACCGGAAGAACATGTAGTACTGCGCCACCACCTCGGCGCCCGGTCGCGAGAAGTTCAGCGCGAACGTCGGCATCTGCCCGCCGAGGTAATCGACCTTGAAGATGAGCTCTTCGGGCAGTGCCGCCTGGTCGCGCCACAGCACCCAGCCGACGCCTGGGTAGACCAACCCGTATTTGTGGCCTGAAGTGTTGATCGACGCGACTCGCGGCAGCCGGAAGTCCCACTGCAGTTCGTCGTCGAGGAACGGCGCAATCATGGCACCGGACGCTCCGTCGACGTGGATCGCGACGTCCGGGCCCCCGCTCGCCGCGAGTGCGTCGAGGGCGGCGGCGATCTCGGCGACCGGTTCGTAGCTGCCGTCGAAGGTCGAGCCCAGGATGGCGATGACGCCGATGGTGTCCTCGTCGCACAGCGCCGCCGCCGAGGTCGCATCCAGGTGGAATCGATCGCCCTCCATCGGCACGATCCGCGGCTCGACGTCCCAGTACCGGCAGAACTTGTCCCAGCAGACCTGCACGTTCGCCCCCATCACCAGGTTCGGCTGGCGGGTGCGGTCATGGACCCGGTTCTGCCACCGGCGCTTGAGCGCCAGGCCGGCCAGCATGCAGGCCTCGCTCGACCCGGTCGTCGAGCAGCCGGTGGCGTCGGCCGGCGATGGGGCGTGCCACAGGTCGGCCAGCATCGCCACGCAACGCCGCTCGAGTTCGGCGGTCGCCGGGTACTCGTCCTTGTCGATCATGTTCTTGTCGACGCACTCAGCCATCAGCTCACGGGCCTGCGGCTCCATCCAGGTGGTGACGAACGTGGCCAGATTGAGCCGGGCACTACCGTCGAGCAGTAACTCGTCATGAATCAGCTGATAGGCGACATCGGCGAGGATCGGGTCGTCAGCCAGTTGATCCTTTGGTGGCACCAGTCTTTGGCCCAGCGCCGGATTCGCCTCCGTCACCACCGCGTTCGAGCTACCGCCGGTGGACGGACCGGGCTGGGTGGACGGGTGCGAACCGGGATACAGGGCCATGCCGCAAACTATGGCCCTCGGCGACATAGGGTTGCCACGTGACCAATCGCCCGCTGACCCTCATGGCCGTTCACGCCCACCCCGACGACGAGGTCACCGGAACCGGCGGCGTACTCGCCCGCTACGCCGCCGAGGGTCACCAGACGATCGTCGTCACCTGCACCGACGGCCGCTGCGGCGACGGGCCGGGCGGGGTCAAACCGGGCGATCCCGGCCACGATCCGGCGGCCGTCGTCGCGATGCGCCAGACCGAGCTCGAGGCCAGCTGCGCGATCCTGCGGGTCAGTCACCTCGAACAGCTCGGCTACGGCGACTCGGGGATGATGGGCTGGCCGAACAACGACGCCCCCGGCTCGTTCTGGACCACGCCGGTGGACGAGGCCGCGGCCCGGTTGGCCGAGTTGATCCGTCGCTACCGGCCCGATGTCGTCGTGACTTACGACCCGAACGGTTTCTACGGCCACCCGGACCACATCCAGACCCACCGGATCACGATGGCGGCACTGGCCAGCCTCGCGCCGACGAGCGCCCTGACGCCGAGCGGCCGACCGATCAAGGTGTACTGGACCACCTTCCCGCACTCGACGATGGCGGAGTTCGGCCGGGTACTGCGCGAGCTCGGCCAGGACTGGGACGAACCAGATCCGGGCGCCGAGGGCGCTGGACCTGGGATGGGCCTGCCCGACGACCAGGTCACTACCTGGGTCGACACCCGGGACTATGCCCAGCAGAAGTTCGACGCACTGGCGGCCCACGCCAGCCAGAGCGACAACATCGTCTTCTTGCGGATGGGGCTGGACCGGCTGCGCGACCTGATGGGCATCGAGACGTTCGTGCGGGTCGACGACGCCGGGGCGAACCGGCGCGAGGACGACTTGTTCGCCGGTCTCAGCGCAGCGCCGTACCGTCAAGGGTTATGAACAACGGTGACGTGGTACCCGACTTCGAACTGCCCGATCAGGACGGCCGGCCGCGACGGCTGTCGACCCTGTTGCTGGACGGACCGGTGGTGCTCTTCTTCTACCCGGCGGCCATGACCGCTGGTTGCACGAAGGAGAGCTGCCACTTCCGTGATCTGGCCGGCGAGTTCGCGCAGGCCGGTGCGCAGCGCGTCGGCATCAGTCGGGACGCGGTGAGCAAGCAGAAGGAGTTCGCCGATCAGCACAGCTTCGACTACCCGCTGCTGTCCGACGCCGACGGGACGGTCGCTGACCTGTTCGACGTCAAGCGAGGACGGCTGGGCGTCAAGCTCGGCGCTCCGGTAAAGCGGACCACGTTCGTCATCGGCACCGACCAGCGCGTCCTCGCGGTTATCTCGAGCGAGACTCGCATGGACGCACATGCCGACGACGCGCTCAAGGCCCTGCAGGCCGCAAGCTAGCCGACCGTCCGCCGTCGCTAGGCTGGCCAGCGACCCAAGGAGGCTCGCGTGAACAGCACAACGCAGATCAGTCGAGGCCTGGTCATGACCTCGGCCGGCTACATCCATTACCGCACCGCGGGGGACGGGCCGGTCGTTGTGATTTTCCACATCAACGCGCAGTCCTCGGCGTTGATGCTCGAATTGATCGAAGCCCTTGCCGCCGGCGGACTGCGTCCGATCGCGATCGACTACCCGAGTCACGGCAGCTCCGACCACGTTCAGGAGCAGCCCTCGATCACCGACTACGCGCTCTGGTCGCTGGAAGTTCTCGATCAGCTGGGCGTCGATCGGTTCATTCCGCTCGGTGAGGCGACCGGATCGGTGGTCGCGGCCGAACTCGCCGCGCAGGCGCCCGATCGCACGGTCGGGCTGGTCCTGGTCAATTGTCCGTACGTTCCGGCCGGCTCGGACTACCCCGAACGGGTCAAGGTGACCGACGACCTCCGTCCGTCCGACGCGAGCGGCTTCCCGGTCATCCGGTCGCTGGAATTCATGCTGACCGTCGATCCGACCCATTCGCCGATGCACCCGACCCAGGAGTGGCTCGATCGGCTCAATACCGCGCAGATCGAGGCCGGACGACAGCGCTGGCAGGCGATCACCGCGCTGAAGTCGCACGACATCGACTCGTCCCTGGTTCGGATCACCTGCTCGACGGTGCTATTGACCGGTGATCACTTCTACCTGGCCGGCAACGAGGAGAAGGTGCTGAGTCAGCTCACGGGCAGCACTCGCTCGGCCACGATCGAGAACGCTCTGTTCTGCGCCACCTGGGAGCACGCCGACCGCATCGCCGACGAGACAATCGCGTTCGTCACCGAGCTCGGCCTGCTCTGATGCGAATTGCGATGCTCTGACCGTCGTGAGTTCGCCCAGAACTTGGTCAAGTTGCGGCGATCGGTGTCGATTGTCAAGGGATGACCTCGGTTTCGGCCACCGCTTCTCGTGTGCGGATCGTTGTCACCGTATTGGCGACCGTTCTGGTCGTCGTCGGCGAGTTCGCGCTGCTGTCACTCATATATCAGCGCGGCCAGCCGACCCGTGATCAACGGCTCGTGGTCGCCGCTGTCGCCGGCCAGTGGGATGTCGTTGCGTCTCCGGTGTCGACCACAGTTCTCGACCAGACCGGCTCGCAACTGGCGCACCTGAGGCGTCTTGGACTCTCGGCCGGCCGCATCGCTCCGATCCAGGCCGATCTGGCCACGGTTCGGTCGAATCCAGCCGACCCCAGTGCGCTTGCCCGCACCCGAACGGACCTGCATTCGCTGGCCACCGCGCTCGCGAAGACCGAGGACGGTATCGACACCCAGGCCGAGATCATCTACGTGATCGTGCTCGTGACCGTCTCGCTGGGTTGGATGATCTGGTTCCGCCGGCTGGTCAATCGCCACCGCGTCGCTGCAACGCAACCTCACCGCCGCGGAGGCGACGGCCGTCGGCGAGCGGCGGCTGGCGGCACTGGTGCGCAGCGCGGCCGACGTGGTGCTGGTGTGTGAGGTCGACTCGACCCTGTCGTTCGCCACCGCATCGACGCGCGCTGTCCTCGGGCGTCGACTCGCACGAGGTCATCGGCAGTCGCTGGATCGATATGGTCGACGCGCTCGACCGTGAACACGCGCTACGCCAGCTCACCAGTGTGCGCGCCGGGGTCGACACCGCGGTCCGTTTCCAGGCGCGCCATTCGGACGGGCGGCTCATCCACATCAGCGGCACATTGAGCAACCTGCTTGACGATCCGGCGGTCGGCGGGTTGGTGTTGACCATGCGTGACGTGACCGCTCAGGTGCAGCTCGAGACCGAACTGACCCATCAGGCCTTCCACGACGCCCTGACCGGACTGGCCAACCGACAGCTGTTCACCGACCGGATCGCTCACGCCCTCGAGCAGCGGGTCGAGGGAGATCTGGACGGACGCGAGCTGGTGGTCCTTTTCTGCGATCTCGACGAGTTCAAGGTCGTCAACGACAGCCTCGGTCACGGGGTCGGCGACCAAGTATTGGTCGAGGTGGCCAAGCGAGCCAGCGCGATCGCTCGACGCGGCGACACAGTGGCTCGCCTCGGCGGTGACGAGTTCGCGATCCTGCTGGAGCAGACCGACCTGCGCGCCGCTCAGGATGTAGCCGATCGCCTGCAGATCGCACTGCGTGAGCCGATGACCATCGACGGTCGCATCATCACCATCAAGGCGAGCATCGGACTAGCCGAGGCGGTGCCGGGGGAGCTCACCGGCGAAGAGGCGTTGCGCAATGCCGACGTCGCCATGTACCTGGCCAAGGATCGCGGCAAGGCCGACCATTGCGGTGTATGAATCGCATCTGCACGCGGCCGCGCTCGACCGGCTGGCGTTGCGCGACGACCTGCACGAAGCGATCCGCACGGGCGGACTGACCGTCAACTACCAACCCACCGTCGAACTCGGCGTCGGCCGGCTGGCCGGATTCGAGGCGCTGGTCCGGTGGACTCATCCGGTCCGCGGCGTACTGTCGCCGGCTGAGTTCGTCCCGCTCGCGGAGCAGACCGGTCTCGTTCACGCGCTCGGTCACTGGGTACTGCGAACGGCCTGCGCAGCTGCGGTCGAACTTGGCGAAAGCGTTGCCGCGGGCCAACGTCCGCCGACCATGGCGGTCAACGTGACCGCCCAGCAATTGTCTCGACCGGACTTCGTTGGCGAGGTGCTCGAGACCCTGACCGAGGTCGGTCTGACCCCGTCACGGCTTACGCTCGAGATCACCGAGAGCGTGCTCATGCGTGACGTCGATGCGGTGATCGGGCGGCTCGCGGCTCTTCGCGAACACGGCATCCGGATCGCGATCGACGATTTCGGTACCGGGTACAGCTCACTCGCTTATCTGCGCAACCTGCCGCTGGATATTCTCAAGGTCGACAAGGCATTCGTCGACCGCCTGACGACCGACAGCCACGACGCTGCTCTGACCGAAGCGATCCTGGCCATGAGCGCGGCGATGAATCTGGCGACCGTGGCCGAGGGGGTCGAACGGCCCGAACAGGCGCGCTGGCTGACTGCCTCGAACTGCCAGTACGGCCAAGGCTATTTCTGGTCGAAGCCAGTCCCGCTCGCCCAGGCCCGCGAGCTGCTCCGGGTCACTGCCGACGGCCGGTGGGCCCAATCAGCTGAGCTGCCGATGGCTCGCTGAGCCTGGTCGGTCTCGCTCGGTGCGATTAATTCAGCACGTTGACCGCACGCGCAATCACTAGGGCGACGGTCGAGAAGGCGACGATGCTCTGCGCGGCCATCATTGCCTTGGCCCAGCGCGACATCGGCATCGTGTCGGTCGGTGAGAAAGCGACCACGTTGGTGAAGCTGACGTAGAGGTAGTCGAGGAACTGCGGGTGCCAGTGCGGGGGAGCGAGCTCCGGACTGGTCATTTGTGGGAACACGAAGTCGGGGTACGGCGTGCTGGCCACTGAACGGGCGATCGCACCGCCGCGGTCGAGTTCCCAGTACCAGACTCCGAACGCCACGATGTTGGTCAGATAGATGGCCGAACCGCTGCTTAAGAGACCGCTCGGGTCACGGCTGGCCTGACCGGTCAGGATGTCGTGGTCGAGCAGGAACGCCGACACACAGTTGTCGACCGTAATCGCGATAACCAGCGCGAAGCTGGCCAGCCGGCCGATTCTGGTCGCCCGGGTCAGCTCGAATCGGGTTGATGACCATCAGCACTACGAGCAGGACGAGTTCGAGGGCCGGCACCAGCCAGATCGGCCGTAGTCCGTACTTGTGGCCGATCGTGGCTTGCAGCACGGCGGCCGCGGTGACCGCGAGAGTCACCGGCAGCCGGTTCTCGCCGGGATGCGGCCGCAGCCACGACGGCACCAGTCGACTCTCCAGCGCCTCCGCATCACCGAAGAGTCGACCGAACTCCGATTCGTTCGCAGAGGTCATGGCGTCAGTGTGCGCCTAGAAGTCGGCGCCTTTGCGCCAGGACATCTCCTGCAGTTCGATCGTGTTGCCGTCCGGATCGGCTAACTCGGCTCCCTTGACTCCGCCGCCGAATTCGTGGATCTCGCTGACCTCGACCCCTTTACCGATCAGCTCGGTACGCGCTTCGTCAATATCCTCGACGACCAGGTGCAGGCCCCTGATGGTGCCGGGGACTCCCTTGTAGACATCCAACCCGGTTCCGAAACCGATCGAGCAGGCCGAGCCCTGCGGCGTCAACTGCACGACCCGGACGCCTTCGCCCGGCTGCACGTCCACATCGATCGTGAAACCGAGCTGGCCGGAATAGAAGGCGATTGCCCGGTCCACGTCCGACACCGGAAGTGGGATCAGTTCGAGTTTCAGCTGCATCGAATCGTTCGCTCCTTGGTCGGATCGGTGGCGGAATGATTTCATGCTCAAGGAGTTCGGAGCGAGGTAACGCGCCCGCTCTACGGGCGAGGAGGCGATGATCTCGCCCGGTGAAGGTCTCCTTCCAAGAGGCCTTCACCGCCGATCTGCTCCGCAAGATGGTGCCCAACCTGAAAGTAGGAGCCGCCTTCTCATCTGCACCCCTATTGAGGTGCGAAGTCGACCAAAGTAGGGTGACGCGGGTCACTGGTAATCCGGACCCCGAGTGTCCGGATTGCATCGCGCGCGATGAAGGAGGTTCGACGTGACGGGTTCGTTGGACGGTCAGGTTGCAGTTGTGACCGGTAGTGGCCGTGGATTCGGCCGGGCGATCGCCCAGGGCTTGGCGGCACAGGGAGCCGCGGTGGTTGTCACCGCGCGGTCGGCCCCCGAGATCGACGAGACGGTCGAGTTGATCACGGCCGCGGGCGGCCGGGCCTTCGCCGCGACCGCCGACGTCACCAAGCGCGCCGATATCGAGAACCTGCGCACGGTCGCCGAGAAGGAGTTCGGCCCGGTCACGCTGGCCATCCACAATGCCGGCGTCCCGTGGCCGTTCGGGCCGACCTGGTACGTCGACCCGGATCGCTGGTGGGAGGCACAGACCGTCCACGTCCGGGCCGCGATGTACATGATCCACACGTTCGTGCCGCCGATGATCGAGGGCGACGGCGGCCGGGTGATCATCGTCAGCTCGATCGGTGGAGTTCTGGTCGGGCCCGAACATCAGCGGTTACGGCGTCGCCAAGTCGACCCAGATCCGCATCGCTCAGTACTTGGGCGCCGAGGGTGCTGACGAAGGCGTCTACGCGTTCGCGATCCACCCGGGCAACGTGCTCACCGGTATCTCGGACCTCACGATGAACGACCCCGACGCTCAGAAGTACAACCCTGACTTCGTCGACAACCTCTCCAGTCGTAAGGCCGCGGCCGAAGACGGCAGCGAGGGGCTCAAGGCCTGTGCCGACCTTTGCGTCAAGCTCGGCAGCGGTGCCTACGACGGACTCACCGGTCGGTACCTGCAGCCCGATGACGATCTCGATGCAATGCTCGCCACCGGCGGCAAGGTCGAGGGCGCGTCGCTCGGCGTCGTGTTCGGCGCGTCAGCCGCGCTCGAGGACCCGTACCACTAGAACGTCATCGACGAGCCCACTTTGGCGTCATCCAACTTGCTCCGCCGACTTATGAACCGAACTTATGAAATCGAGGTCGCATGAATCGCAGTACTGACCGGATCCTGTCCACGCACACCGGCAAGTTGTTCATGCCTGATGGTGGGCAGCTGGGCATGGGCCCTCCGCCCACTCCCGCCGACCAGGTCGAGTTCCAGATCAATGAGCTGGTCAAGAAGCAGGTCGAGATCGGGATGGACATCGTCTCGAACGGTGAGCCGGCCGGCATCGGCCCGGGCACCGTCTTCTCCCTCGTCGAGGGTTTCGAGACCGTTCCGATCGACCTGCCCGACGACGAGCCGCCGGTGAGCCTCGAGCGCGTTCGTTGGCTCGGTCGCGACATGTTGAAGTACACCGACTTCTACCGCGACATGTTCGGATCCTTGATGGCCGGCAGCGCGACGGCCCGGAGCCGTTCGATGCGTACGGTCGTGAATGGTCCGTTGCGGTTGACGTCGATCGAGCCGTTCGAGAATGACATTCGGTTGTTCAAGAAGGCGTTGGCTGAGCATGCCCCGGACAAGGAGGCGTTCTACTGCGTCGTCGCGCCGGAGTGGCTCGAGGAGTTCGTGTGGAACGAGTACTACAAGACCGACGATGAGTTCGTGGTGGCGTTGACCGAGGTGATGGCGCCGATCTTCAAGACCGTTACCGACAACGGTCTGATCCTGCAGATCGATGACCCGGCGATCAGCCATGACTGGGAAGAGGCCCGCCGCCCGCCGATGAGCGACGCGGAGTATGAGCGGTTCATCATGCTGCGGATCGAGGCGTTGAACGCCGCGTTGGCGGGTATCCCGCCGGAGCAGGTCCGGTTCCATGTCTGCTGGGGCAGCTGGCCGGGGATGCACACCAACGAGCAGCCGCTGGCGCACTTCGCCGAGATGATGCTGAAGGTCAACGCGCAGGCGTTCTCGATCGAGGCCGGCAAGTCCACCCACCGCAGTGAGTGGAAGGTGTGGCGTGATGACATCAAGTGGCCCGAGGACAAGATCATCATCCCCGGCGTCGTCGACCACACCACCCCGGTCGTCGAACCCGCTGAGGTGATCGCGGAGCAGATCGTCAACTTCGCCAACGTCTGCGGCAAGGAGAACGTCATCGCCGGCACCGACTGCGGCATGCGCTGGCACGCCCAAGCGGCCTGGACCAAGTACGAGAACATCGTCAAGGGCGCCGAACTCGCCACCCAGCAACTCTGGAAGTAACCCGTTCGTCGCCCAGAACACGCCGACCCTGAACCCTGTGCGGGTACGTCGTCGGCGTGTCCACCCGCAGGTGGTTCACCGTCGCCGACCGTGCGACACGAGCGCTAGGCCAGGCTCGAGATCAGGTCGGCGACGGTGTCGGGCTGCGACAAGAACGGATGGTGGCCCGCGTCGAATTCGACCACCGTGTTCGCGCGGCGGGCGAATTCGCGCTGCGCGGCCACCGGCGTGCCCCGGTCCTCGGTACAGACCAGGTAGGTCGAGGGCACCTGATGCCAGGCCGATGCCGTCACCGGGTGTCCGATCACCGACAGGCTCTGCCGAGCCAGGTGGTTCTTTGCCTCGGCCGCTATCTCGGCCGGGCAGTCCTGCAGGAACGTGCCCGCGAGGGACTCGGCCCGCACACCGAATGTGCCATTGTCGGGATCGACGTCGAGGAACGGCGCCGGCGTCCCGTCCCCGAATGACGCCAGGCTTTCGCCCGGTTCGGCCAGATAGCTCGAGACGAACAGCAGGTGGTGCACCGACTCGATGCCGGCCGCCGCCTGCGCGACGACGATTCCGCCGTAGCTGTGCGCAACGACCACCGTCGGTTCGATGTCGGCTGACAGCACCTGCCGAACCGAGGCAACGTCGTCCTCGAACCCGGCTCCGACGGCGTCGGCCGGAGTCAATCCCTCACCGCAACTGGGCAGCAAGGGCGCCGAGCAACAATGCCCCGGGCCAGCAGCACATCGGCGGTGCGGTGCCACCACCATGATCCGTCTCGCACGCACGCCCCATGCACGAACACCACCCGCATTGCCGCCTCCGAGCTCGATCGATTCGTCCGAACCAAGGTAGACGTAAGGGCCGTTACGCGAAAAGATGAGGTGTGGGCCGACCCAAACAGCCAGCGATCCGAGAACGGATCCTGGGGGCATGCACCGATCACGCGCTCGCGCACGGCCTGCCGGATCGCTTGGAACCGTTCGCAGTCGCCGCCGCAACGTCCACCCGGATGCTCATCTATCACTTCGGGACTCGCGAAAACCTGCTACGTGAGGTTCTGGGTCAAGCGCGTCTGCGTCAACGACGTTTCTTCGGCGAACTGCTCCAGGTCCAACCGGCCCAGCCGTATCTCGCCACGCTGCGCGAGGCTTGGCCGGCGATGACGGGTCCGGCCGGGCGGCCCTATCTCGATCTGTTCGGTCGCCTCCGCGAGGACGCCGAGCAGAAGCTGTGGCCCGGTTTCCAGCGCGAGGCCACGACCGATTGGCTCGCCCCGCTCGCCGAAGGTCTGGCCAGCATCGGACGGTCTGAGCTGGCGACCCTCGTGCTCGCGGTCATCCGTGGCCTGATCATCGATCTCGAGGCCACCGCTGATGCCGCGCGGGTCGACAACGCCTTCGCCGAGTTCTTGAGCATCCTCGGGCCCTGAAAGCATTAGACAGCCACGAGCCGACGAGACGAGGCTAAGCGGAATGCAGATCCTCGAAGCGGCCGGTCGCTGGGCCGAGCCCGACGACACCGACGCCACCTACGTCCAGCACCTCACGTCCGCCGACCTGAGCGTCGGAACCTACTCGTTGCGCGCCGGTGCCGAGGATCCGCAGAGTCCGCACCTCGAGGACGAGGTGTACGTCGTGAACGCGGGCCGGGCCAGCTTCACCAGCGGCGGCACGACCGTGGCTGTCGGGCCGGGTGCCGTTCTGTTCGTCCCGGCGCAGGAGCCGCATCGGTTCCACGACATCACCGAGGACCTCGCGGTGCTGGTCCTCTTCGGTCCGGCCGAAGGGAGCCGCGCTCGCGGTTGACCACAGCCCGGGCCCGGCGCCACGACTGCCGCTCGCCGCGGCCGCCGACGCGAGCTGTCGTTGTCGGCGGGAGGTCAAGGTAGGCAACCGTGACCGGCCGCCCGCGAAGCGACCAGCTATTTGTGCCGGAAATGGACGAAGACCCGGCCGAAGTTGTCGCTGTCCTTCTCGACCCGGTGATACATGGCCCGGATGTCTTTGCGATCGAGGAACCGCAGCACTCGCTTTTTGAGCTGACCGGAGCCCTTGCCGGGGATAATCTCGACCAGCGGCGCCCGCTTGGCCACCGCCTCGTCCATGATGGCCTGGAGCGCGCGGTCGATGTCGCCACCGCGGTTGTAGATGTCGTGCAGGTCGAGCTTGAGCTTCACGGACCGATTATCGCCGTACGCGACACTATGGGCATGACTGAGCTGACCCATTCCGAGTCGATCTTCGTTGCCCGGCCGCCGGCCGAACTCTGGGACCTGATCTCTGACATCACCCGGATGGGGGAGTGGAGCCCGATCTGTCGGGCCTGCTGGTGGGACGACGGGGCGGGTCCCGAGGTCGGTGCGTGGTTCACCGGCCGCAATCAGGACGAGAACGGCGAGTGGGAAACCCGGTCGCAGGTTGTCGCGGCCGAGCGGGGCGTGGTGTTCGCCTTCGAGGTCAACGATGGCCGGGTCAGGTGGGCGTTCACGCTCGCCCCGGCCGACGGCGGCACCGAACTCACCGAGTCCTGGGAGTTCCTGCCGGCCGGTCAGGCCTTCTTCGCCGAGCGTTACGGCGAGGGGGCGCCGGCGCGGACGGTTTTGCGTACCGAACAGGCACGCACGGGCATCCCGGCGACGCTGGCGGCGATCAAAGCGACGGCCGAGCAGAATTGACCCGACGAGAGTCGAACTGATCGGTCAGCTGTAGGTGGACAGCGCCAAGTAGATCGCCAGCCCGACGCCACCCATCGCGATAAGTAGCCGCAGGGCCTGGGCCGGGGAGTGCCGCACCACCGTTGGCCCGATCCGCCCCCCGATGAAGAAGCCGACGGCGAGCGGGATCGCGGCCGTCCAATCGACGGTTGAGAAGATCAGGAAGATGACGGCCGAGATAGCGTTCGATACTCCGAGCACTACGTTCTTCACTGCGTTCGAGCGCGCCAGCGTCTCGGGAATCGTGGCGAGCAGCAGCGCCAGCATTAATACGCCACCCGCGGCGCCGAAGTAGCCGATGTAGGCGCCGACCAAAAATGTCCCGGGCAGCAGCAGCCATGAATCCGGGCGCGGCTCGGCATCCGGGTGCGGTGTCGGTCGCTTGATCAGGACGGCCAGCGCGCTCAGGCCGATCAGCCAGGGGACGACCCGCTCGAAGCCGCCGGCCGGCGTCGCCAGCAGCACCGCACCGCCGGCGGCGCCCCCGGCCACCCCAACGATGCAGAGTCGGCGCAGGCGGGGCAGCTGCCCACTCAGCTCGGGGCGCGAGCTGGAAATTGAACCAATGCTGGAAAAGACCAGCGCGATCGTGTTTGTGACGTTCGCATGGATCGGACTCAGCCCAGCCGCGAGTAGTGCCGGATAACTGACCAGCGAAGCGAGCCCAGCGATACTTCCGCTGAGACCACCGCCGACTCCGGCGAGCACGAGAAGGGCCGCTGTCAGAAAGGTCACCGACTCACCGAGTCACCCGGACTTCGCGTCGTCGGTCTCGCGGGTCTGCCGCAGACTAGCGGCGGTATAGAACGCCGACAGCAAGGCCATCACGACCACCAACACCCAGATGAGGTACGTCGGCCAGTCGTAGTGTTCGCAGAGCTGCCCGGTTTCGGCCGTGGCCAGCAGGAAACCGCCCAGGCCGACCAGCCACCAGCCCCGCGCCTTGCTCAGGAATCGCATCAGGTCGGCGCGATCGTGCGGGTCGAGTGCGCTCAGCACCGATTGTCGGTAGGCCTCGTTGCGACGCTTCCATACGAAGTAGCCGACCATGGGCAACAGCCACCACCACCATGAGATAGGTGGCGGCTTGGTCACTGTGGCCCGGCTGGCCGCGATCCGATCCCGCTCCAGCTCCTGCTCGCCGAGTTCGATCGCGGCCTGATATACCGGCCCGGCGAACAGGAGCCACGCGCCGACGAACGCCAGCCACGCGATGACGTCCCTCACGAGCAGACATCGACTCGGAGCGCGGGCATCACGCCACGATATCGGCCAGTGGCGTCCACCGATCGGTGGACGCCGCAGATCAGCCGCTGCGTCACCCGAACGGCTGACCGTCCGAGTGACCTGCCGCGGCGATGCTTGGTCATGTCAGCAACCACCGCCCACGACGAAGGAATGTCAGTCATGAACACGCAATGTGCAGCTAACACCGAAGCCGCCCACGTCGGCGTCACCAGCCCCAGTTCGGCATCGATGAATCTCGAATACCCGCTGTCGCTCGGCGGCTATGACGACTACGGCCAGGCGCAACGCGTCGTCGACTACCTCGCCGACCAGCACTTCCCGGTCGAGAACGTCCGCATCATCGGCACCGGCATCGCCTCGGTCGAGCGGGTCACCGGACGGTTGACGCGCAGAACCGCCGCGGCGGCCGGAGCGCTCTCGGGGTTGTGGCTGGGCCTGTTCGTCGGCGTCGCCTTCGCGGTGTTCAGCCCGACCGGCCACCTCGACTTCCTGATCACCACGCCGCTGCTGGGCGCATTGTTCGGTCTGATCTGGAGCCAACTCGGATTCGGCGCGGTCACTCGTAACGGTGCGCGCGGTTTCGCATCCGAGAGCCGCCTCGAGGCGAGCCGATACGAGGTGATCGTCGAGCACGGGTACGCCGCGCACGCGCACCAGGTGCTGGCCACGATGCCGGGCGGATCGAGTTACCGCCGTCCGCGATCGTCCGCCCCGGCGCCCTCGGCGCATCACGACGATGGCCCGCCCGCAGAAGCTGCGGACGGGCCATCGTCAGCTCTCGATCAGTGAGCTGCAATTCTTGATCAGACGGGCGTGTGCGCGCTGCGCGGGCGACCGTCGCGAGCGCCCGGACGGTGCCGAGTGGCACCAGGCTGACTCGGACGGCCACTGCGGCCCGATTGCGACGAGTATCCGGTGCGCGGGGCACGCGGACCGCGCGGTGCCTGCGGTGAACGGGACGGGATCCTCGCCGGGGGGCCGGCGATGATGTCGATGATCTCGCCGGACTCGGCCAGCTCGCGCACTGCGCGGTGTCCGGACTCGACACTGACGACCTCAGGATGTACCGAAACAACGGCCTGCATCCGGGCGACGTCGCGCGCCTGGCCGGGCTCGACGAACGAGACCACCGTGCCGCTGGCGCCGGCGCGGGCGGTACGGCCCGAGCGATGCAGGTAGTCCTTGTGGTCGTTCGGCGGGTCGTAGTGCACGACCAGGTCGAGGTCGTCGACGTGCAGCCCGCGCGCGGCGACATCGGTCGCGACGAGCACCCGCGAGCGCCCCGAGGTGAACGCGTCGAGCGCGCGCAGCCGCTGGTTCTGGTTCAGGTTGCCGTGGATCGCGGTGGCATTCGACGCCCCGATCGGGTGAGTTGCTTGGCCAACCGGTCGGCGCCGTGCTTGGTGCGGACGAAGAACAGCGTGCGGGCAGGACGGGCGGCGATCTCGGCGGCGATCGCCGGCTTGTCCTCGCGCCGGACGACGAACACCTGGTGGTCCATCGACTCGACCGGCACCGACGTCGCGGCGACCGCGTGGATCGCCGGATTGTCCAGGTAGCGCGCACGAGCCGATCGACGCCGCGGTCGAGGGTGGCCGAGAACAGCAGTGACTGGCGGTTGGCCGGGGTGGCGTCGAGGATCTGGGTGACGCTCGGCAGGAAGCCGAGGTCGGCCATGTGGTCGGCCTCGTCGAGCACGGCGATCTCGACCGCATCGAGGACGGCCGCCTTGCGGGTCATCAGGTCGATCAGCCGGCCCGGCGTCGCCACGAGGACGTCGACGCCGCCGCGCAGCAGCGCGATCTGCGGACCCATCGAGGCGCCGCCGAACACGACGCCGACGCGCAGGTCCAGTGCCCGGGCGCGGATTCGAGTTCGTCGGCGACCTGGCGGGCCAGCTCGCGAGTCGGGACGAGCACCAGGCCGCGGGGTGCGGCGCCTGGCGGGTGGAGTTGGTCGGCTCAGCCGGGTCAGCATCGGCAGCCCGAACGCGAGCGTCTTGCCCGAGCCGGTCTGGGCCCGGCCGAGCACGTCGCGGCCGGCGAGTGCGTCCGGGATCGTGCGGGCCTGGATCGGCGTCGGGCGGTGATGCCGCGGGCGGCGAGCATGGTCACGATCGACCGGGCAGGCCGAGCTCGCCGAAGGTGGTGGCCAGAGTGGCGCCGTCGTCGACGGCCGCCTCGAAGTCGATGGCGGGCGCGGCGGCGGGTCGCGGACCTCTGG
>CAVSTK010000016.1:0-30848 GCA_963730855.1 uncultured Actinomycetes bacterium | reverse complement strand
GCGCTCGATGTCGCGGTCTGATCCGCTGGCGTCATAAGTGAATGGGGACGTCGTGGGTTGAATGAAACCCTCAGAGCTGTGCCTCCAAGGTCTCAGAATGAGACGGGGCCGGCTGCTGAGGTGGCGCTTATCAAGGTGTCGACGTGAAGGCACTGTCGGGCCGACGTCGGGCTATTCGCGAAACTCGCCGTTGTCGTCGAACACGGTCGTGCGAATCCGGTCCAGGTCGGCGTAGACCGCTTGCTTGATCTGCCGATTGCCTTCGGCCTCGGGGTGGATCCCGAGCGCGACGAGCAGCTCGCGCGCGGCCGTCCCGGGATCGCCGCGATCGCCGAGCACGGGATGCAGACCCTGGTCAACGAGGTGGTGAAACACCAGGTTGACCACGGTCCAAGGGTTGTACGTTTCGATGGCTACGAGTTCGTTGTCCACGCCAGCACTCGTTTCGCTCCGGGCGATGCCGAGCGCGGTGTCGTCACTTAGCCGATGGTTAACCCGCGCTTCGCGCACCGGCTGTAAAACTGGGCGTACCGCCGTCGCTGAATGCTGTGCGTATAGCCAGGCCGCTGCAACGTCTCAATATGAGACGGCACCGTGAGCTCAGGTCGCTTATGGTTGACAGCGGCAGCTCCAGCGGTGTCGCACTTCATTTGCATGCGGGCCGACGAAGCGGGTGACAGTCGATGACACCAACTTCACACCTGGAATCGGTACCGCCGGCGACGGCCCGGAACTGGCCGCAAACCGGGTCAAGTTCCTGACCTCGGACGAGCCGTCGCTGAACCGGGTGCGGCCGACGATCCTCGCTTCCTGGCGCCGCTCGCGTGAACTGAATGTGGCGGCCGAGAAGATCGAGCTGCCCTATATCCGTGATCCTGATATCGACACCCCGCTGACCCGCAGCGCCGAGCCCGTCCTGCGCCGGCTGCGCGATCAACTCGAAGGCCAGCCGGTCAGCATCATCATCACCGATCCGACCGGATTGGTCCTTAGCCGCCGCACGGGCGATGCCGACCTCGAGCGTCACCTCGACTCGGTCCGGCTGGCCCCTGGGTTCAGCTACGCCGAGGAGTTCGCCGGCACCAACGGCATCGGTACGGCGCTGGAGGCGGGCACGGCGACCCACGTGTTCGGCCACGAGCACTACGCCGAGAACCTGGAGGATCTCGCCTGTGCCGGTGTCCCGCTGCATCATCCGATCTCTGGCCGGACGGTCGGTGCGGTCGATCTGACCTGTTGGCGCAAGGATGCCGGCGGTCTGTTGCTACGCTGGCCAAATCGACCGCGGAGCAGATCCAGCAGGCCTTGCTGGCCGATTCGGCACCGCACGAGCTCGAGGTGTTCCAGGTCTACCGCCGCACCTGCCGTCGGGTCACCGGGGTCGTCTTCGCGTTGACGAACGACGCGGTGATGCTGAATGACCACGCGCGGGCCATTCTCGATCCGGTGACCAGGAGGCGCTGTTCGCGCAGGCGGCGCAGGCCGTCGATACGTTCGGGCTGACCCGTCGGGTGCCCGCTCGCGGTGCAATTGCCCACCGGGACGCACGCGCGGATGTATTGCGAACACGTCCGCGTCGGCGATCAATTCGCCGGTGTCGTCGTGCATGTGAAGTTCGGCGAGGCCGAGACGGTCAAAGCCGGCTCCGCGAGATTGCCGCGCGCATGCCGCTTCCTGGCCTGGTCGGCCATGCGCCCCCCTGGCTTCGGGCCTGCCACGAGGTCGACGCGGCGTTTCAGGCCGGCGAATGGCTGGCGGTCGAGGGTGAGGCCGGCGTCGGCAAGCTGGCTCTATGCGCGCGGTTCAGATTCGCGGCCAACAAGGTGGTCGATTCGCCGTTCTCGACGCGGTCGACGCGGGCGGTGACCCGAATTGGCAGTCGATGGCGCGACGAACGATTCTCGAACAGGCCGACACCTCGTGGTGCGCCACGTCGACCACTCGACGCGACCCGGCTGCGCGCGATCTCGTCAGCCCTGCAAGAGGCGGCCACCAGCCGAGCGCGAGCGTCCGCTGTGGGCCGCGGTCACCCTCGACACGTGGCCGCGCCGAATAGTGACCTGGCCCGGTTGCTTCGGCTGTTCCCGAGCACCGTCGAGGTGCCGCCGCTGCGGCTGCACCTCGAGGATCTCGACCAGCTGGTGACGTTCTTCCTCGGCCGATTGAGTCAGGGTGGCCGGGTCACCTGCTCGCCCGCCGCAATGCGGCTGTTCATGCGATCGAGCTGGCCCGGCAACGTCTCCCAGCTGCACCGGCTGCTCAGCCACGTCGTGCAGCACCGCCGGTCCGGTGTCATCCTGCCGGCCGACCTGCCGCCCGAGGCGCAGACCGTGAGTCGCCGGCTGCTCAGCCCGCTCGAATCCATGGAACGCGACGCGATCGTGAAGAGCCTGGCGCGAAGCGCGCGGCAGCAAGGTCAAGGCCGCGCGTTCGCTCGGCATGTCCCGGGCCACGATCTACCGCAAGGTCCGCGAGTACGGGATCGTGCCCTGATCGGCAGCTACTTCAGGACGGGCCGGCCCAACGGAAGTTCCGGGCCGCCGGTCGTGACCGACGACAGGTTCAGGTAGATGTAGGCGCCGACCGCGGCGAACGCGAAAGTGAGCCAGCCGGCGATCTTGGACAGGTCGGTGTTCGTGTTGAGGGTCGACGCGATCAGGAAGGCCAGCGTGGCGTCGATCAGCACGAACAGCAGCGTGAACGCGAACGGCAGCCGCAAGGTCGCCAGGGTCAGCAACACGATGAGGATCAGCCAGGTGATCTGGAATGAGGCCACCGTGTGCTGGACGTCGGCCGGCGGCAGCACGTACCAGTTGTGCAGCAGGCCGAAGACGAGGGCGGCGTAGCTGAGCCAGAACGCGGCGAAGATGCCGAAGATGCTCGCCACCATGGTCTGACCGAGCGCGGCGCTCCACAGCGTGGCGATGATCAGGCCGACCCCGTGCCGGCCGCGATGATCGCCAGCGGCGCCCCGACCGCTCCGCCTGATACATAGCCGACGAGAGCGAGGGCCAGCGCGACGGACCCGGCGACGAATACCGGTACGCCGACGGCGGCGGGCGCGCCGGCAAAGAAGGCCGCGGACGGGGGCGCCGCGCTTCGGCTACGACTACGACCGGGGGTTCGACCTCTACGGTGAGCGAGTCGTTTCGGGCATGCGTGGATGTGGACATGGGAGTTCCCTTCAGCGACCGTGAGATGACCCGAAGCCGGGCCGGTGGTTGTCGTAGTTGGAGCGAGCCGGCGAGTTAGCCGACCGAGATCCCGACTTGAACACACGCTGCGCCGACGGCGGCTAGGGCGCAGCCGACCTGGACGATTCGCTCGTTGCCTTGCCACCACTGGATCCGGCGTCGATAGCGCGCGGGAAGCACGTCGACACTGGTGCGGGCCGCGATGCGCATCGACAGCCAGAGCCCGAGTGAGACGACGAGTGCGATCCCCAGGATCGCCAGAGCTGATCGAGACATTGCCCGCCTACTTTCGGTAGCTGGCATCCGCCACCCAATGTGAGGCTGTGTCATCGCGTCACGTCGTCTCAATTTGAGAATCGACCGGCCGGCCGGAATTCGTATGCTGAGGCGGTGATATTTATCGTCGTCAAATGGCCGGTCCGTCCCGAGGTCGCCGATCACGTGGATGTCGATCGTCGCCGACTTCACCGCCGGCACCCGATCCGAACCCGGCAACGTGTTCTTCGACTGGTCGCGCAGTACCGACGACCCGAATGAGTTCGTGCTGGTCGAGGGATTCCGCGATGATGCGGCCGGCAGCGCACATGTGCAGAGCGAGCACTTCAAGGCCGCGATTGCGAAGCTGCCGACATACATCATCGGCCAAGCCCAAGATCATCAACATCACGATCCCGGGCGACGACTGGTCCGAGATGTCCGAGCTCGACGCCGACGCTGACCGACGTCAGCGCATCGAGTCGATCAAGCAGTCGTCCAGATCGTCGCGACTGGTCTGCGGGTTGACGATGGCGAACCGCGTGCACGCCCGTCCGATTGAACGCGACGGGGTCACGAAGCCGAGTTGCTGCTCGACCAGCCACTCGTTCCAGCGGTCGTAGTCGTCGATTTCCCAGCCGAGGCGCTCGAACACAGCACGCTGAGGTCGGGCTCGGCCAGCAGCCGCAGGTGCGGCGCCGCGCCGGATCAGCTCGGCGCCGGCCCGGGCGACCGTGAGCGTCTGCTCGATCGCGGCCGTGTAGGCGGCGGTGCCGTTGACGGCGAGCGAGAACCAGAACGGCAGGCCGCGGGCGCGCCGGGTGAGTTGAATCGCGTAGTCGGACGGATTCCACTCGCCCTCGACCGTCACCGGGTCGAGGTAGTCGGCGTGCTGGGTATGCGCCGCCCGTCCGGTCTGCGGGTCGCGGTAGAGCAGGGCGCAGCAGTCGTACGGGACGAACAGCCATTTGTGCGGATCGACGATGAACGAGTCGGCCTGCTCGATCCCGGCGAACAGCGAGCGGACGGACGGGGCGGCCAACGCCGCGCCGCCGTAGGCGCCGTCGACGTGCAGCCACCAACCCTGTTCGCGGGCAACCTCGCCGCACCCGGCGATGTCGTCGACGATGCCGAGGTTGGTCGAGCCGGCCGTGACGACGACGGCGAAGATCCGCTCGCGGTCGGCCGTCGGGCAGCGCACCGACGGTCGCCCGCAACGCCGGCTCCGGTCATCCGGCCGCGATCGTCCACCGGGACGTCGACGGTGTCGACGTCCATGACCGTGCGCAGCGAATGCTTGACCGACGAGTGGGTCTGCTCGGTGACGAGCGACCGCCGCGCCGGTCGGCCGGCTGAGCCGGCCGCCGCGCCTCGCGGTCGCCGCGACCCGGGCCGCGACCAGGGCCGAGAGGTTTCCGACCGTGCCGCCGGGCACGAAGACGCCGCCGGCCGTCGCCGGCAGTCCGGCGAGGTCGGCGACCCAGCGCAGCGCCTGGTTCTCGGCGAACACCGCGCCGGCGCCCTCGAGCCACGAGCCGCCGTACACGCTCGACGCGCCGACGACCATGTCGAACGCCGACGCCGCCTTGGTCGGCGCATTCGGGATGAACGAGAGGTAGCGCGGGTGGTCGCCGGACAGGCAGGCCGGCGCGAGCACCTCGGCCCAGAGCCGCAGCGCCTCGTCGGCCCCGATCCCGTCCGGCGTGATGGTCGCGCCGACGGCCGCCTCGCAGCGCCGCCGGAGTCGCCGGATGATCGAGCGGGACGGGTTCGGCCAACCGGTCGATGCAGTACCGGGCGAGCGAGTCGGCCATCGCTCGGGTGGCGGCCGTGAACGTATGCACCTGACGCAGACTAAAGGCCCACGCCGGGTGGCACAGATGATTCTCAGGAATTACCTGGAAAGCGCATGGTTAGAGTCACAGACGATCGAGCGCGACGGCGCAGTGGGAACGTGAGACGATGCTGAGGCGTTCACCTCATAGCCACAGCGCGGCGTGTTTGCTGGATCTCCAGCGAGCGGGGCGCGGCAGATTGGGACGTACGGTGGACTTCGAGGCAGTTGAACCGATGCAGCCGATTGGCGATCAGCCGCGCGGCCGTGGGTTCCGCCCACCTGGGACGTGGTCGTGCGCGAGCACGCCGACCGGGTCTACCGGCTGGCCTACCGGCTCTCGGGCAATCGGGCCGACGCCGAGGACCTCACCCAAGAGACGTTCGTGCGGGTCTTCCGGTCGCTGGCCGAATACACGCCCGGGACGTTCGAGGGCTGGCTGCACCGCATCACGACCAACCTGTTCCTCGACATGGCCCGCCGCCGGCAGCGGATCCGGTTCGAGGCCCTGCCCGACGATGTCGGTGACCGGCTGGCCTCGACCGAGGCCGGCCCGGAACTGGCCTACTCGCAGACCCACCTCGACCCCGAGATCCAGGCCGCTCTCGACGCGCTGCCGCCGGACTTCCGCGCCGCCGTCGTGCTCTGCGACCTCGAGCAGCTGTCCTACGAAGAGATCGCGGCCACCTTGAACGTCAAGGTCGGCACCGTGCGCTCGCGAATCCATCGCGGCCGGGTGCTGTTGCGCGAAGCGCTGGCCCACCTGGCGCCGGGCGTCCGTCCGATCGAACCGGCGGGGCCGATACCCGGCGTGAACCTCTCCTCGATCCCGCACCTGTCCGACGAAGCGGTCGCCGCCTTCGCCGACGGCCGGCTGGCGACGTCCGGCCGCGCACCGCGCCCAGCGCCACATCGCCGAGTGCGGCGAGTGCGCGGCCGAGATCGCCGAGCAGCAGGCCGCGGCGTCGGCATTGCGGTCGGCGCCGTTGCCGTCGTTGCCGGCCGGGCTGCTCGAGCGGCTGCGGGCCGTTCCGACGACCACGCCGCTGACGCCGAGCGTCGCTGGCACTGGCCCCGGACGGCTCGGCGGTGTTCCCGGCGTTCGGTACGGCCGCTGCCGTCGCCGCGACGATCGACACCACCCACCGGCACGAGTTCCACGTACCGGCGCCGCATCGGCGTCGGCTTCCATGTGCCGGTGCCGCACGTCGGGCGCCGGGCCCAGCAGTTCGCGCTCGTTGCCGCGGCCGCCGCGATGATCACGGTCGGGGTCGCCGCGTCGGCTTCGGCCGATACGACGAGCCGGGGTCCGTCCACGGCCCGGCTGGTGCCCGCGGGCAGCAATCCGGCCCAGCAGGTCGACTTCACCGCCCGCAAGCCCTGACCGCGCCGGGTGCCGTTAACCCGCTCCCAGCTTGCTAGGGCAGACTAAAACCCATGGCAGATGACTCCGAGTACGGCCGCCCCGACGGCGTGCTCGGCTCGTTCGCGCCGACGCCCGAGCCCATCCCGGCCTACACGCCGCCGCCGCCCACGGTTGCACCCGAGGCCCGCGAGGCATTCGGTCGCCCGGCCGGCGCCGGCCCCTATGCCCCGCCCGCGAGCGACCGGCTGGCTGCCACAGCGGGTGCAATCCGGCGCCGCCCGGTCCTGACCGGGCTCGGCCGAGACGTTTGGACGCACGCGCACCGCCACCGCCGAGGGCTTTGACCCGCTGCCCGGCACCCGGATCGCGCCGAGCGGCCGCCCGGCCGAATCACCCTGGTGGAAGGCCGACGCGCACCGCGACCCGTGGCGTGACCCGCGCTCGCCGTCCTGGCTCGGCCGTCCGGCGATCTTCTCGGCCGGCCGCCTCGAGCAGCTCGACCCGGAGGCCGACTCCGAGCAGGACGAGTTGCCGGTCCTGGCCGCCGACGACGATGAGGACGACACCGAGAAGGACGGGCGCGGCCGGCGAGGCGGCGTCCGAGGCCGGTTCGGCCTCTCGGGCCTGATGCTCGCCCTGATCGTGGCGCTGGTCGCCGGGGCGCATCGGCGGTGGCGCCGGCTATTGGATCTCTGAGCGCGCCCACAACGCGCTGCACAACAGCGACGTGAAGCTGGCCAAGACCGCGACCGCGGCGAACCGCCCGCCGGGTTCGGTCGCCGACATCGCCCAGCGGGTCGAGCCTGCGGTCGTCGCGATCTCGGTGCACACGTCGACCGTCGATGGCATCGGCTCCGGCGTGGTGATCGACAAGGACGGCTACATCCTGACCAACAACCACGTCGTGTCGGCCGCGGCGACCGACAGCGGCACGCTCGTCGTCACGTTCAGCAATCAGCAGACGGCCACCGCGAAGATCGTCGGGCGCGACCCGATGACCGACCTCGCCGTGATCAAGGTCGATCCGACCTCGCTGACGGTGGCGACGCTGGGGGATTCGAGCAAGCTTGCGGTCGGCGACCCGGTGGTCGCGATCGGATCACCCCTAGGCCTGCTCGGCACCGTCACGTCCGGCATCGTGTCGGCCCTCGACCGTCCCGTCCACGTGTCTGGTGACTCGAGCGATACGAACGCCGTGATCGACGCGATCCAGACCGACGCCGCGATCAACCCGGGCAACTCGGGTGGCCCGCTCGTCGACGCGCAGGGCGCCGTGATCGGCATCAACTCAGCGATCGCGACGCTGCCGAGCACGTCCGGCGGGCAGACCGGCAGCATCGGGCTGGGCTTCGCGATCCCGATCAACATCGCCCGCACGATCGCCCAGCAGTTGATCAGTACCGGTAAGGCCGTGCACGCCGAGCATCGGGCTGAACACCCGCGCGTACACGACCGGCACCCGGCAAGGGGCCTACATCGCGCAGGTCGTGCCGGGCGGGCCCGGGCGACAAGGCCGGCCTGAAGGCGGGCGACATCATCACGCTTGGCCGACAGCACGTTGATCACGTCCGGTGATGAGTTGTCGGTGGTGGTCGGCCAGCACAAGCCAGGGGACACGATCACGGTCAAGTATGTTCGCGGGTCGGCCGAATCGACCGTCTCGGTCACTCTCGGCAGCGCCTGAGCAGTTTTCGGCGTTTACTGGTCCTGACGCACGATCGCGGACGGAGGTCGCAGGTTGTTCTTCAACATCGGTCCGCTCGAGCTGATCGTGCTCGCCTTCGTCGGATTGGTCGTGCTCGGCCCGGAACGATTGCCGGGCCTGGCCCGTGATGCCGGTCGGCTGCTGCGTGGCCTGCGCGAGATGGCCACCGGCGCGCGCACTCAACTGCGCGAGGAGCTGGGCCCGAATTCGCCGATATCGATCTGCGCTCGCTGAACCCGCGGACCGCGATCACCAAGGCCCTGCTCGGCGACGATGTCGACCCGCGCTCGCTCACCACGTCGGCCGGGTGGAAGTCCTATCTGACCGAGGGGGGCGACCCGGCGCGCTCCCGGTGAGGTCAAGCCGGTCAACCAGGCGGTCGAACGCCCGTCCGAGCGGCCGTTGGGTCGCGATGAGGCCGCTCCGTTCGACGCCGACGCCACCTGAGGCACGGTCGATCAACTCCGCTCACTCGGTCGTGCCCAGAGCCGTACGCGTCGCAGCGCCGAAAGCCTCGCGGACGGCAATCACGGCCTGCTGGAGCGTTGCCCAGTCATCGAAGTACTCGGGACTCGGCGGATTCGGACGCAGTTCGACTCTCGACGAACAGCGCAAACTTACTCAGCTCGTTGAACAGTTCGGTGGCCCGAGCGGCGACGTGGTCCGGCCCACCCACCTGGACCGCGGCGTAGCTCGAGACGAACTCCGTCCACGTAGCGTCATAGCGTTCTCGGTGCGCGGCCATCGACGCAGCTGGCACTGGTCGCTGCCAGTCGTCATCGACGGTCCAGGCCCAGGATGTGAAACGGTGGGCGTTGGACAGGTAGTCGACGTAGACGAGCCGACGGGCGTCGGCCAGCTGGTGCTCCCGCTTGGCTCGGGCCTGGGCCAGATCGAACAGGCGTGACAGGCTGCTGCCGATGAGAACGCCGGCCAGGCCGAAGACGCCGGCGATCAGGGTGTTCCACACACCGCCCAGGGAACCAGATCGCCCGCTTACTACGAGTTAGGCGCTTCGTCTGGTTTGCGAGATTATCGGGCCGACGCAGTGAGTCCGAGCGAGCGGCCGACGATGCTGGTCGCGCGTGCGGCGAGCACCGCGGCTATGTCGCGCAAGGCGACCGCTCCGCTCGAATCGGGCGCGCCGAGCACCACCGGCAATCCCGAGTCGCCGCCTTCGCGCACCTGCTGGTCGATCGGGATCTGGCCGAGCAACGGCACGCGGGTGCCGGTCAGCTCGGTCAGCGAATCGGCCACCGCCTGGCCGCCGCCGCTGCCGAACAGGTCCATGCGCGAGCCATCGGGCAGGTCGAGCCAGCTCATGTTCTCGATGACGCCGGCGATCTGCTGATGGGTCTGCATCGCGATCGAGCCGGCCCGCTCGGCCACCTCGCGGGCGGCGAGTTGCGGCGTGGTCACGACGAGGAGTTCGGCCGAGGGAACCAGCTGGCCGACCGAGATCGCGATATCACCGGTGCCGGGCGGCAGGTCCATCAGCAGCACGTCGAGGTCGCCCCAGAACACGTCGGCCAGGAACTGCTGCAGCGCGCGGTGCAGCATCGGCCCGCGCCAGACGACCGCGGTGTTGCCGGGCGTGAACATGCCGATCGAGATGACCTTCACGTCATGCGCCACCGGCGGCATGATCATCTGATCGACCTGGGTCGGCTTGCCGGTGACGCCGAGCATGCGCGGCACCGAGAAGCCGTAGATGTCGGCGTCGAGTACGCCGACCGACAGCCCGCGGGCGGCGAGGGCGACCGCGAGGTTCACCGTCACCGACGACTTGCCGACGCCGCCCTTGCCCGACGCGACGGCGTAGACCCGGGTGCGCGAGCCCGGCTGGGCGAACGGGATCTCGTTAGCGGGCGCATCGCCGCGCAGTTTCACCCGCAGCTCGCCCCGCTGCGCGTCGGTCATGACGCCGAGTTGAACGCGAACCGAACTGACGCCCGTCGACCGCGGTGACCGCCGCCGTCACGTCCGCGGTGAGCTTGTCCTTCAGCGGGCAGGCCGTCGTGGTCAGCAGCACGCCGACGGTGACTGCGCCGGACGGGTCGACCTCGACCGATTCGACCATGCCGAGCTCGGTGATGGGCTTGCGGATCTCGGGGTCGAGCACACCGGCGAGGGCGGCCTGGACGGCCGACGGATCGGCTACGAGCGATGGCGATGGCACGCCTGCGATGGTACGGCGAGTGGCGGTCGGGCCGCCGCTCTAGGATCCACAGGTGTGACCGAACCGCGTCCCCTGCGCGCCGACGACTGGCGGCTCGGGGTGTGGCGGTCGTATCTGCGCACCCACGGCGAGATGGTCGCGCGGCTCGAACGCGACCTGGTTGCCGAGGCCAACATGCCGCTCGGCTGGTACGACGTGCTGTTGCAGCTGGCTGAGGCGCCCGAGCACCGGCTGCGGATGGCCGAGCTGGCCGAGCGGGTGCTGCTGTCGCGTTCGGGCCTGACCCGCCTCGTCGACCGGCTGGCGGCGGAGGGGCTGGTGATCCGGGAACCGTTCCCGGGCGACGCCCGCGGCCTGTACACCGTGCTGACCGCCGGCGGGATTGTCCCGGTTGCGGGCGGCGGCGCCGATCCACCTGGCCGGCGTGCGGCGCTACTGGCTGTCGAAGTTCACCGATGATGAGCTGATCGAGCTCGGGCAGCTGTTTGCCCGGCTCGAGGACGAGTGACGCAACCCGACGCCCCGCCCGATCCGCCCGCGAGTGACGCGGTGGCCCGCATCGCCACCCGGCGGGCGGTGATCCGCGACTGCCTCGGCGTCGGGCTCGCCGTCGGGGCCTATGGCGTCGCCTTCGGGGCCGCGTCGGTCGGCGCCGGGCTCACGGTGCCGCAGACCGTGCTGCTGTCGTTGTTCGCGTTCACCGGCGGGACGCAGTTCGCCGTGGTCGGCGTCCTCGCTGCGGGTGGGGGGCTGGCCGCGGCGCTGTCGAACGGCCTGCTGCTCGGGTCACGGAACTTGCTGTACGCGATGCGGCTGGCCCCGCTGCTGCGGGTCACTGGGGGACGGCGGCTGCTGGCCGCGCTCGGCACGATCGACGAATCGACGGCGATGGCAGTCGCTCAACCCGACGAGCAGCTCGGCCGCGCGGCGTTCTGGTGGACGTTCGGCGGCGTGTACACATTCTGGAATCTCGCCACCCTGCTCGGCGCCGCGGGCGCGAGCGCGCTCGGTGATCCGACCCGGTTCGGCCTGGACGCGGTGGTGCCGGCGGCCTTCCTCGCGCTGCTCGCTCCCCGGCTGCGCAACGGTGCGCTCGAGCGGCGAATCGCGCTTGCCGCGGCGCTCATCGCGTTCGCGCTGATCCCGGTCGCACCGCCCGGCGTCCCGGTCCTCGCCGTCGTGCGCCGCGCTGCGTGTTGTCCGGCTCGCTCCGCCCGGCTGCTGCGAGTTCCGGCGGACCGTCATGACCAACTGGATCCTGGTCGCGGCCACCATCGCCGGTTGTTACGTGCAGAAGCTGGCCGGCTATCTGGTGCCGGCGCGGCTGTTGGCCGGGCCCCGCAGGTCCGGCGCGTCGTCGAGCTGCTGCCCGTCGCGCTGCTCGCGGCGCTGGTCGTCGTCGAGGCGGTCGCGGCCGGGCGGCACCTGCAGTTCGACGGGCCGCGCCTGGCCGGGCTCGCCGCCGGGCGGCATCGCGGTCTGGCGGCGAGCACCGTTCCTCGTCGTGATCGTCGTCGCCGGTGCGGTCGCGGCGCTCTGCGGCTTGCGTAGGACGCCAGCTGCGGCGCGTCCGGCGTCTTGCGTCAGTCCTGGCGTTCGCGCTGGTCTTCGAAGCGGGTCAGCTCCGAGCGCAGGAAGTCGCGGGTCGCGACCTCGCCGAGCGCCATCCGGATCGCCGCGATCTCGCGCGCCAGGTACTCGACGTCGGCCTTGTACTGCCGCGAGCTGTCGCGGTCGGCATCGAGATTCACCCGGTCGCGGTCGTCCTGACGGTTCTGCGCGAGCAGGATCAGCGGCGCGGCGTACGCCGCCTGCAGCGACAGGATCAGCGTCAGGAACGTGAACGTGTACGGGTCGAAGTGCGGGATGTCGGGGATCGTGTTGACCGCGAACCACACGATGATGACGACGGTCTGCACGATCAGGTAGCGCCCGGTGCCGAGGTAGCGGGCGAACCGCTCGGTCCACCGGCCGAACGCCTCGGGGTCGTACTTCGGGGTGAACGTCCGCGCGCGGGTCGCGCGGCTGGTCGAGCCGCGGCCGGCGCTCAGCCATGACCCGTCCCCGTTGTGGTTGCCGTTCGAGGTGTCCTCGTGCGGCGGGTTGTCGCGCCAGTTCTCGGGCAGCAGATGGTCGAGCACGTCGTCGACCGAGACCGCGCCCAGCAGCCGTCCCGCGTCGTCGAGGACGGGCGCGGCCACCAGGTTGTACGTCGCGAGGTGCTTGGTCACGTCGGCGATCGGGGCGTGCGGGCTCAGCGGATCGGTGTCGGTCTCGACGATGCCGCTGACCAGCGCCGACGGCGGCTCGCGCAGCAGCCGCTGCGTGTGCGCGGTGCCGAGGAAGCGTCCGGTCGGCGTGCCCTGCGGGGGACGCACGACGTAGACCTGCGCCGCCAGCGCGGGCGACAGGTCCGGGTTGCGGATCGCGGCGAGCGCCTCGGCCACGGTGGCGTCGGGCAGCAGGATCACCGGCTCGGACGTCATCAGACCACCGGCGGTGTAGTCGGCATAGGTCAGCAACCGGCGCACCGGTGCGGCCTCGTCGGGCTCCATCAGCTCGAGCAGTCGCTGCTGCTCGGCGGCCGGCAGTTCACCGAGCAGGTCGGCCGCATCGTCGTCGTCCATCGCCTCGAGGACGTCGGCGGCGCGCTCGTCGCCCAGCGACGTGAGCAGGTCGACCTGGTCGTCTTCGGGCAGCTCCTGCAGCACGTCGGCCAGCCGCTCGTCGTCGAGCGCCGTTCGCGACCTCGACCCGGCGCTTGCCCGGCATGTCCTGCAGCGCGTGCGCGACGTCGGCCGGGCGCATGCCGGCGAGCACCGACAGCAGCGACTGGGTGCCCTGCTCGGCGGCGTTCAGCGACAGCCCGTCGACCTCGTCCCAGTTGACCTGGAACAGCTCGCCGCGGCGGCGGGCGAAGCGCCCGGCCGGGCCTCGGCTGTAGGCGGCCCGCACCGCGAGCTTGGTGATCACCCAGTCGCGAGCCCGGTTCTGCTCCATGCCGGCATCGACGATGGTGAGCTGCTGGCCGTCCTCGAGCAGGAAGACGGTGCGATCGAGCAGCCCGGTCAGGATCAGCACCTCGTTGTCGCGGGCCTCGAAGCGGCGCATGTTGACCGTGCCCGAGGCGAGCAGCACCGCGGTCGGCTCGATCGAGGTGACGCGTCCCATCGGGACGAAGATCCGGTGCCGGTGCTGAACCTCGATGACCAGACCGAGGACGCGCGGCGGCTGCCGGTCGACCCGCAGGCTCGTCACCGCTTCGCGAACGCGACCGAGTTGGTCGCCATTCGGATCGAAGACGCCGATACCCGCGAGCTGGGCGACGAAGACCCGGCCCGCGGTCACGCGAGTGCCTCAGTATCGAGCTGGTACAACTCAGAAGCTGCCTGTGGTCGTTTTCGGACATGCCAAATCGCCCCCTGTCCAGGCTCCACAGCAGCTTCCTCACACCGGAAGGTTAGTCGCTAGCGACGCATAAGTCGCACCGATGCCCCTGGCAGGATCAGCGGCAACCATGACAAACAGTGAAGCCTGGCGACCGGAATCGCTCGGCCACGCCGTCCCGCGCTCGATGCCGGGTTGCTGGTCGTCGCGGTCAGCGGGGTGTCGTTTTCGGGTCCGCTGATGGCGGCCACCGCGGCCCCGGCGCTCGCGATCGCGCTCTGGCGAAATGTGTTCGGCGCGCTTGCGACGCTGCCGGCCGCGCTCATTCGCGGACGGGCCGAGGCTGCGCCGTCTCAGCCGCCGAGCGGTCTTGGTCGCGGCGGCCGCGGGCGTCGCGCTGGCGGTGCATTTCGCCACCTGGGTCCCGAGTGTCACGATGACCTCGGTCGCATCGGCGACCGCGCTCGTCGCGACCCAGTCGATCTTCTCGGCCCTGATCGCGCAGGCTGCGAGGCCGCGGGCTGCCCGGCCGGGCCTGGATCGGGATCGGCATTGTCGACCGCGGCGGCGGTGCTGATCACGGGGCCGACATCGGCTTGTCCGGACGCGCGTTGGTCGGCGACCTGCTGGCTCTGCTCGGTGGTCTATTTGCGGCGATCTACGTGACGATCGGCGCGCAGGCCCGCCAGCTGATGACCACGACCATCTATACCTCGATCTGCTACATCGTCTGCTCGGTCGTCCTGGCGGTCGTCTGCCTGGTCGGCCGCGTCCACCTCACCGGCTTCTCGGACGATGCCTGGCTGAAGATCGTGCTTGTGACCCTGTGCGCGCAGTTGCTGGGCCACAGCCTGATCAACGTGGTCCTTCGATCCACCAGCCCGACGGTGGTGAGCCTGGCGATCCTGTTCGAACTGCCGGGAGCGGCCATCGTCGCGGCGGTCTGGCTGCACCAGCGACCGCCGTGGTTGGCGATTCCGGGAATGGTGCTGCTGCTCGCCGGTCTCGTGCTCGTCGTGCGCGGCCGAGATCGCGGTGATGATCGTAAGCAGGTGGGCCGGCCCGACGCGGTCGCTGACATCGACTGAGCGCTCACCAGCCGAGTTCGTGCAGCCGATCGTCGTCGATCCCGAAGTGATGGCCGACCTCGTGGATCACGGTGCGCCGCACCTCCTCGACGACCTGGTCCGCGGTCGTGCAGATTGCGCAGATCGCCTGGTCGGTAAATGGTGATCCGGTCCGGTAACACGCCGGAATAGTCGTGCGTGCGCTCGGTCAGCGGCACCCCCACGTACAGGCCGAGCAGGTGACGTTGGGTCGACTCGTGGTCGACGATGACGGCAACATTGCGCATTACCCGGCCTAATCGCGGTGGCAGCCCGTCCAACGCGGTGGTGACCATCTCTTCGAAGGCGTCGGCCGATACCTCGATCATGGCTGGTCACTTCGGCGACGGGGGCGGCCGATCGCGACCAGACCGAGCGCGCCGGCGGCCAGCGTGAACATCGGCACCAACCGCAGTGCGAACTGCACGCCCGCGCCCTGGGCCACGAGACCGATCACGGTCGGGCCGATCAGGAAGCCGGTGTAGCCGAATGAGGCGACAATGGCGATTGCCGGCCCGGAGGCGACGGCGCCGTCGGCGGCGGCACTGAACAGCACCGGCACGATCACCGACAGCCCGATTCCGAGAATCGCGAAGCCGGCGACCACCCAGGGCGTCGAATCGACGGCGAGGCCCGCGCCGAGCCCGGCCGCGCCGATGACCGAGAGCGTGACCACGCACCGCCGCCGGCCGAACGTGTGGACCAGGCGATCGCCGACGAGTCGGCCGGCGGTCATGGCGATGCTGAACGCGGCGAAGCCGTAGCCGACCTCGCCGGCCGACACGTGCAGGTGATCGCGCAGCAGCACGCCGCTCCAGTCGGCGACGGCACCCTCGGTCACGAGGGCGAACATCGCCGGCGATGCCGAGCAGGACGAGTCGCCGTTCGGGAAGGTGGCGCCAACGACGGCCGGACGGGCGGGCCGCCCGGCTCGACGGCGTCAGCGGACGGTGCCGGGTCGGCGATGAACCAGCGACCGGTCGCCGAGCGCAGATGCCGGCCAAGACCGCCCCGACCACCGCCTGCTGGGCGGCGATCGGGGACGTGCAGGCCGGCGCCGAGCCCGCCGATGACCGCGCCGATGAAGGTGCCGATGCTCCAGGCGGCGTGAAAGCCCGACATGACCGGCCGGCGGTAGGCCGCCTCGACCGTCACGCCCTGCGCGTTCATCGCCACGTCCATGCTGCCGACGGTCGCGCCCCACACCAGCAGCGCGATCCACAGGGTGGCGAGGTTGGGGGTGATGCCGGGCAGCCAGGCGAGCGCGAAGCAGGCGAGCGCGGCCGACCGGGTGACCGGTCCGGTGCCGTAGCGCGTGCGTCCATCGCCCGACCAGTCGGATCGCGATGATCGAGCCGACCGCGGGCGCCAGCAGCGCCAGGCCCAGATCGGCCGACGTCAGCGCGAGGTTGTGCTTGATCTCGGGGATTCGCGGGGCCCACGCGCCGAAAAGCAGCCCGTTACTCGCAAATGCGATACTGACCGCGATCCGGGCAGTCATCGGCCGCGTGATCGCCGTCCGGACCGGCGCGTCGGTCGACCATCGACGGTGCGGACACCGCGTCAGCTTCGGGCATAACGTAGATCCTCGTGCAGGTTCGGGCTTTTTGGACACAGGGAGTGTCTATCGTGTCGGGAAAGTCCAGAGTTTCCGCCGCTTCTTCAAGTCACAGGCGTGTCGACTTGCACACTCCCTGAAGTCACCGCTCTAGGCTATGCGACATAGCGCGATACATCTCAATCCCGAGACCCCGACCGGAAAGATCGAGACCCTGATGCGACCCCACCGCCTGACCACCCTAGCCGTCTGTGCCGTCGCCGCGTGCGTCGCGCTCGCCGGCTGCACGAGCTCGACGAAGGGCGCGGCCAAGTCGTCGGCCAGCTCCGCGTCGGCCGCCGCGTCGTCGAGCGCCAGCCTCACCCAGAACACCCTGCCGCCGGCGTCGGCGATCGTGAACGACGTCGACAAGCGCAAGGCGGTGACGGTGGCCAAGTGCGCCGCGACCGCCGACGGCTGGGGCGCGAGCGGCACGGCGAAGAACTCGGGCACGGCCGACGCCACCTACGCGATCACGATCTTCTTCACCAACGACCATGCCACGGTCGAGGACTACGCCACGGCCACGGTCACGGCCAAGGCCGGCGCCTCGGCCGACTGGACCGCGGCGAAGAAGTTCGCCGCTACGACCCCGACGAACTGCGTGCTTCGCGGCGTCGGCTGAGCTGGGTCCAGCTGATCCGGGTCCGGCTGGCCCGGGTCAGCTGACACCCCGCGTCAGTGCCGGGGGCTCCGGCAGATCGTGGGCCCGTCCGGGCAGAGGTAGTAGTTGATGCCGGGCTGCACGAGTGTCCGGGTCTGGAACCGGTACACGACCGGGCCGGTGCCGCGATTGACCGTCACCACGTAGGGGACGCCCACCGCCCAGCCGCCGTCGAAGTTGCCGAACGCGTCGTTCGTCGCCGGCGGCGTAACCCTGGTTGAAGGCATCTTGGACGGGCTGGCGGGAATCGGCCGACACGACGCTGCCGGCCTGCAACGCCCGGCCCTCCTCGCGCCCTTGCGCGTCACCGGCCTGCAGCCCGTCGAAGTAGCCGGCATCATGCCCGGCCTTGTACCCGTCCGCCCGGGCCGCCTTCGAGCCGGCGCTGATCCGCCCGAGGGCGAAGGTGCCACCGGCGACCGCGCCCGCGACGATGACGATGAGCACGGCCTTCTTCGAGATGTGCATCGCTACCCCTTCGGTTGACCCGCCTATCCTCACCCATAGCGCGGCCGAGGCGGTCGTTCGAGCGGCGCGGACCGCGTCCGGGAACAGGGAGCGATCCTGAAGATCAGTGCGTGGCTCGAGAGTTCGTGGTCGACTGACGACATCTTCGCGATTGCCCGCGAAGTCGAGGCCGCGGGCTATCGCGGCATCTGGGTCGCCGACCATTTCATGGACAACACCGGCACCGACCAAACCTCCGACGGCGATCGGCACGAATGCTTCTCGTTACTCGCCGGGTTGGCGAGTGTCGTCCCGCGCGTCCGCCTCGGCTCACTGGTTGCCGGCATCACGTATCGGCATCCAGCCGTCCTGGCCAAGATGGCAGCAACAATCGACCACCTCAGCGGTGGACGATTCGTGCTGGGCATCGGGGCCGGCTGGCAGTTGAACGAGCACGCCGCGTATGGCATCGAGCTCGGGTCCCTCCGCGAGCGAATGGACCGTTTCGATGAGGCGGTGCTCGTGCTGCGGGGTCTGCTCGGCCAGCAGCGCACGACCGTCCAGGGCCGCTTCTACCGCGTAGTGGACGCGCCATTGCAGCCTAAGCCCGTCCAGAAGGTGTTGCCGTTGATGATCGGGGCGAAGGGCGAGAAACGCATGTTGGCCCAGGTGGCCGCATCGGCCGACGAATGGAATTGTTGGTCGACGCCGGAGTCCTTCGCCCACAAGTCGGCCGTGCTCAACTCACACTGCGAGCGGGTCGGCCGCGACCCGAAGTCGATCTGGCGCACGACACAGGCGTTCGTCCAGTTCGGCGCGCGGCAACCGATCAGCGACCGCCACACGGCAATCAGTGGATCGACCGACCAGCTGGTGGACGCTGTCGGCCAATGGCGGGCGGCTGGGCTCAACGAGTGGATCATCCCGACCTTCGGTGTGCCGTCGCCAGAGCGGGCCCGCGAGGTGTTTGCCCGGGTCATGAGCGAGATCGCCGCACAGTTGCCTGACTGACGGGATCGAATCGCTAGAGTCCGAGCGTGGCTGTTCCCCGACGGGTGTTCGTGACGATTGATTGCGCCGATCCACGGCCTCTGGCCGAGTTCTGGGCTGCCATGCTCGGCGGTAAGGTGTCGTTCACCCCCAACGGCAACGGCCTGGTCCGTAGCGAATCGATCTCGGTCGCCGCGATGAAGGTCGATGACTACATTGCGCCGCACGTGGCCGGCGGGTGACATTCCGAAGCAGCTGCACCTCGACCTGGACGTCGCCGATCTCGACGCGGCACAGACCGAAGCAATTCGGTTGGGCGCTCGACCGGCATCCGTGCAGGTCGCGCCCGAGCTGCGACGAGTGCTCCTTGATCCGGCCGGTCACCCGTTCTGTCTGACGACGCTCATCCCCGAGTAGTGAGGGCACAGATGATGCAGCCGCTCGCGTTGCCGGCGAACACACTCGCCTCGTTCTATTCCGGCGCCGGCCAGATCGGCGACTTCCGCCACGATGCCACCGTCGACCCGACGCACGCCGAGGACTGGATCGCCTCGACGATCACCCGGTTCCGCGGCGGCGCGGGCCGCACGGTCATCGAGGACGGTACGTCGTTGGCCGACCTGCTGGCGGTCGATCCCGAAGGCTGGTTCGGGCCGGACTATCTCGCCGAACTCGGTCCGGCTCACGTCTTGTTGACCAAACTGCTCGACGCCGGCACCCGGCTGCCCTTGCACGTGCACCCCGACCGGCCGTTCGCTCGAGCCCACCTCGGTAGCGAACTCGGCAAGACCGAAGCGTGGTTGGTTCTGCACGCCGATGCCGGCGCGTCGGCCCGCCTCGGTTTCACGCGGGACGTGAGCTTCGCCGAGCTCTCGGACTGGGTTGCGCGCCAAGATGTGGAGATGCTGCTCCGGACGTGCAACGAGGTCGCGATCAAGTCCGGTGATGTGATCTTCTGTCCGGCCGGCGTACCGCATTCGATCGGCGCCGGCCTCATCATCGACGACCTCTGGGCCTCGATCGGATCAGACAACGTCAACCGCCGATCCTGGACCCACGACTCGGAACTATCCTGCGCCGTTATCGACGAAGTCATCGATTCGCGCGCGCCCCAGGTTCTCGACCGGTTCGGCCACGGAGCGCGCGCCTTCGCCCGCAACCTCCGACTAGAACTAGCGCGCGAGCATCTTGGCCGCGATAGCGCCGATGATGGCGACCTGGTCGACCCGGTTGCTGCCTTCGATGCCTTCGACGCCAGCGCCCGAGCTCTCCAGGCCTGGATCGACCACGGTCGGGTCGGGCCACGGCCGCGCGGACAACTCAGGCCCTACGCTGTCCGTCGGCTGTCGTCGCGGACGCTTGCTGTGGGCCGCGCCGCTGTACCGGATGGTGGCTGACCCGGATGGGCGCCCGCGTCCGCCTACGGCTGAAGCACCAGTTCTGAAGCGGTCGGCCGTCACGATGAGCGATCAGTCGTCGTCCGCGGCGGTGGTGCGCGACCTGATGTCGACTGTCGCGCTTGCCGCGGCGTCCGAGCTGGGTTGCTCGGTTGACTGTTTGATGCGGTGCAGCCGCACGGTCTGGGCGATGCTCAAGAGGACGAAGTACACCCAGCCGGCAGTGAGGAACGGCCGCAGCACCGTTGGGCGATCGGGCAACTGGCTTGCGCCAACAGCGATGCTCGCGAACCAGCCCAACGCGACCGGCAGCGTCAGCACACGCAGGAAGGATGCGCGCACGATGTGGGGGAAGGCGACATTCGTCAGCGACGCTGCGCACAGAATGACGGTGACGATTGCTCCCACCGTCGTCCGCGCGTTGGTCAGGTAGAGGACCGGAGCGGCCAGATTCCAGGCCGCCGGGAAGCCGCGGAACCAGTTGTCGTCGGTCATCATGTCGACGCGAGCGAACCAGAGCGCGGAGGTAAACCCGACCGCGCCCAAGAGGACCAGCCCGAATCCGTTGTTCGGAACAACCTTGAACTGATACATGAAGGCCGCGGGCACGATGACACAGGTGACGTAGTCGATGATCAGATCGAGGACGTAGCCGTCGATTCGAGGGACCCGCTCCTTGACCACCAGCAGCCGCGCGATAGGTCCATCGATGCCGTCAATGACGATGGTCGCCATCAGCCAAAGGATCGCGCCGCCAGCGTCACCGATGAAGACGTCTCGCAGCGCAAGCATCGCCACCACGATCCCGAACGCCGTGAACACGTGGACCGCCCACGCCTGGCCGCGCTGGACTCGGGTGACAGATAATTGATTCGCGTCAAACACCCCGACCACCCAATCTCTAGCGCGCCCAGCGCCGTATAGCTGGCACCGGCTTATCAACTCGGCTGGGCCAACAAAACAATGACCTGCTGCTGTTGTACCGCGGGATCTGCCGGCTCAAACCCGTCAATCCTTCCGTAGAGGTACCTGCCAACCCTCGGTCTCCGATTCGCGCTTCGTGACGTGTTCAGGCTCGTGAGGTAGCCGAGGATCAACCACCCCGCCCAAGGTCTTCGATCGATGCTCATGCCGATTGGCCTCCGCGAGGAACGGGTATAGCGGATCCAACGTGTTCGCTGGCGCTACGAAGGAGTTCCTATGCTCGGCTTGATCATCACGCTCATCGTGGTCGGCCTGATAGCCGGCGCGCTCGCCCGGCTGCTTGTGCCCGGCAAACAGCAGATGTCGATCGGGATGACGATTGTTCTGGGGATTGTCGGGTCATTTGTCGGCGGTTTCCTCGGTTACGTGCTGTTTCACAAGGATTCTCAAAACGGTTTCCTTCAGCCCTCCGGTCTGATCGGGTCCATCATTGGCGCGGTCATCGTGTTACTGATCTGGACGCGAGTGGGTAGCCGCCGGCACGGCATCCTGCACTAACTTGTCCCGACGAACGCCAGATTCGCCGCCGCCTCTCCTACTCCAGCCAGGGGGCAACATGTCCACGATGGCGCCACCGCACAGTTCCGCGGCATCTGCCGACGGGTCCGCTCGGCAACGATCGCTGTCGTCGCGCATTCGGGGAAGACGCTCGGCGGCGGCCTGTCCGAACTCCGCGACAAGTTGACCTCGGCGGGCATTAGCAAGCCACTGTGGTTTGAGGTACCGAAGTCGCGAATGGCCCCCAAACAGGTCGAGAAGGCCCTCAAGCACGGCGCCGAGCTCATCTTCGTATGGGGTGGAGACGGGATGGTCCAGCGGTGCGTCGACGCCATGGTCGGATCGGACGCGGTACTGGCGATCATTCCCGCTGGGACCGCGAACCTGTTCGCGTCGTCCCTGAAAATCCCGAAAGATATCGGTGAAGCCGTCACGATCGGCCTCACCGGCCCCCGCCACAAGTTCGATGTCGGCCGCATCAACGGTGAGCACTTCACCGTCATGGCCGGCGCGGGCCTTGACGCGCTGATGATCCGAGATGCCGACGGACCACTTAAGGATCGTTTGGGCCGCGCCGCCTACCTGCTGACCGGAGCGAAGAACATCGCTATCGCGCCGGTTGGCTACTCGTGTGCGCCTCGACGGGGATAAATGGTTCGCCGGCAAAGCCAGCTGCGTCCTCATCGGCAACGTCGGCAAACTCATGGGCAACATCGCCGCCTTTCCCGACGCCGAACCTGACGACGGGATCCTCGAGATCGGCATCGTAACGGCGAAAGGCCGCTGGCAGTGGTCGAAAGCGCTAGCCCGCACCGCCGCCGGCAAAGCGGCCACCTCTCCGTTCGTCGAGACCGCCCGCGGCACAAAGTTCGACATCCGATTCGCTAAGGCCATCCCTTACGAGCTCGACGGCGGCGATCGCAAAAAGACCAAGAGATTGAAAATCAGAATCAGGCCGGCAGCAATCACAGTTTGTGTTCCAGATACTTCCAACTAGAGCTGGTCAGTCGGTCTAAGCGGGGTTCTCGCGCGCTTCGTGACTGGTCTAATTCGTGGAGCGTAATGCAGTTACGACGACGTGACTGTCGTTAGGAATTGCCTCGGTATACGACAAGTGCGCTGCGCCGCACGGAAAACGTCGCGGTGCTCGGAGCCTCGGTGACTTCGCCGTCCCGAGCGAGGTAGCCGCTCGGCCCAGACATCGTGATAGTCAGTGTCGGTTCGCGGACTTCGACGTAGCGTGAGCTGCGGTAGAGGTCACCGGTCAGAGCGGCCAGCACCAAACGCCAGGTGGAGCCTGGCATCGCCGAATCGGCCAGCCGCACGTCGAGCTGACCGGTGTCGAGGCGAGACCTCCACCGGGGAACGAATCCGCGCGGCTGGTAGTCACCGTTGCCGATGAACAGCATGAGCAGGCGCCGTGGCACGCCGTCCACGTCCGCGGCAAGCGGAGGGCACTTTCGCACTACGTGGACGAGGGCCATGGCGGCGGCAACCGGCTTACCCAATCGGGATTCCCAACGCTCGCGGACCTTCACAAACTCCGGATAGCTGCCGAGGCTGGCAGTGTTCAGGAATACCTCGCCGTTAACGATGCCAACGTCGATGCAGACCGCGTGCCCGGCGCGCACGGCATCGACCGCGTCGACCGCGTCGGATAGCTGGAGTTCCTTCGCGAAGTGATTGAACGTGCCCGCCGGAACCACCAGCAACGGAAGCGCCGCCGCCATGGCCGCCGTCGCGGCGGCGTTGATGGTCCCATCCCCGCCGGCGACGCCGAGAACCTCGGCGCGGCCGACCGCCGTACGCATCACGTCAGCGACGTCGTCCTCCTCGCGCAGTTCGATGATCTCGGCTCGCGGTAGAGCCGACCGAAGCTCGGTGGCCACGTCCGCTCCGCTGCCGCCGCCAGAGCGTGGGTTGACGACGACCACTACGCCCTGCCCGTCCGGTCGTGGCCGTTGCGGGCGTTCGGGTGCCTGCCCGGTAGCGGCTGGTTCGCGGTGGTGGGCGGGTACGACCGACAGCGCCGACGGCAGCCACCGTGGCGCCAATTGTCGCGCCGACCAAGACGTCGCTGGGGTAGTGGACCCCGGTGAAGACACGAGAAAACGCCACCAGGCCAGCGAGCGCCCCGATCGGGACGGCGAGCTCAGGAAATTCGATCCCGACCCCGACCGCGAACGCGGCCGCCGAAGCCGAATGCCCCGACGGGAACGAGCTAGAGCGGGGCACACGGCGGGCGATCCGAGCGAGAGGGACTTCCTCAAGTGACGGGCGACGTCGGGGCACCGCCCGCTTGCCGACCTGGTTGGTGAGCAGGCTCGCGACGGCGACCGACGCCAGACCGCGCACCGCGCCTCGCCGAGCCCGGCTGTCACCGGTACCTATCAGGACTGCCGAGACGGCAAGCCACAATCGAGACCTATCCGCTGCGCGCGTCAGCAGCGGCAAACCACGTTCTAGAACCCATGGCATCGCGCGTACCGCTGAGCCTGGTACTGGCAGCGATATCCCACTGCCGTATGACCGATGTGCCACGGCTAATTCATCGAGCCAGGCTAGCTAATTCGTACCGCGCGACGCGGTGGGTGCGGATCACACGACTTCCTGCCCAATGGCTCCTCGCCGGCAGTACTCACGAACAGGCAAATTCGGGCTGATCTTGATCTTCTCAATACCGATCGCTTCGTCGTAGCCGGATCCAGCGGTAGCCGTAGCCATGCAGTTCGAGTCCCGCGGAGCTTGCGGTCAGGGCGGTCGTATGGACCGTCGACGAGCAGGTCGTATGGAACTTCGGTGAGGTCCGGGAGCGGGCCGATGTCAACCGTGACGGCCTCGTCGGCGAGGTTGTGCAGCAGCAGCATCGAGCCGGATCGCGCGTCCATTCGATGAGCGAGGACGGCGGGCGGCAGCGGGACGTCGATCACGGTGCATTGGCCGGTGCCGATCTCGGGCGCCTCGCGCAACGTGCGGATCAGGTTCTCGAACCAGCGTAGGAATGACACCGGATCGCGCTGTTGCGCTCGCACGTTCACCTGGCGGCTGCCGAATCGGCCCTCGGGTCGTGACCGGCCGGACGAGTTCGGCGGGCGCGCGGTCGAGAAGCCGGCGTTGCGGGTGTCGTCCCATTGCATCGGGGTGCGGATCGCGTCCCGGCCGGGCAGCGTCAGGTTCTCGCCCATGCCGATCTCTTCGCCGTAGCGAATGACCGGAGTGCCGGGCATCGAGAACTGCAGCGCGTACGCGAGTTCCATGCGTCGGCGATCGCCGCCGAGCATCGGGGCCAGCCGGCGGCGAATGCCGCGGCCGTAGAGCTGCATGTCGGGTTGTCGGCCGAACGCGCGAAAGACGTCGCGGCGCTGCTCGTCGGTGAGTCGGCTCAGGTCGAGTTCGTCGTGGTTGCGCAGGAACGTGACCCATTGGCCGCCGGCCGGCAGGACGACCGGGCTGCGCAGCGCCTCGACCAGCAGTTCGGCATTTTGCCGGGCCAGCGCCAGCCAGAGCCGGGGATTGAGTACGAAGTCGAACAACATGTGCGACCGGTCGGCGGGCCCGTCCGGTCGGCTGCCGGCGTAGCGGCCGACGACGGACGGGTCGACGTTGGCCTCGCACAGCAAGACCGCATCGCCGGTCTGCCATTGCAGCTCTTGGCGCCAGCTGTCGAGGATCGAGTAGTCCAGCGGCCCGGGATCGACATCGGCGCTGACCTGCTCGAGGACGAACGGCGCTGCATCCACCCGAAACCCGGACGCGCCCAGCTGCAGCCAGAAACTCATGATCTTTGCGACCTCGCGCCGCACCTCGGGATTGGCCCAGTTGAGGTCGGGCTGGAAGTCGTAGAAGCGGTGGAAGTACCAGGCCTTGGCCCGCTTGTCGAACGTCCACGTCTCGGTCTGCTCGCCCGGAAACACCATGCCCTGGCGTCGATCGGCCGGCTCGGTGGCGTTCCAGACGTACCAATCCCGGTACGGCGAGTTCGCGGCGCGCGCAGGCATCCTGAAACCACGGGTGCTGGTCTGACGTGTGGTTGACGACGAGGTCGAGCAGGATCCGGATCCCGCGCTCGCGGGCCTGCCGGACCAACTCGACGAAGTCGCCGAGCGAGCCCAGCCGCGGCTCGACGTTGTAGTAGTCGCTGACGTCGTAGCCGTTGTCACGCCACGGGCTGGGATAGATCGGGTTGAGCCACAGACAGGTCACGCCTAGCCGGGCCAAATAGTCGAGGCGGCTGATCAGACCCTGGCAGATCCCCGCAGCCGTCGCCGTCGGAGTCCTGAAACGACGCGACGTCCACGCTGTATATGACCGCTTCCTGGTACCAACGCTGATTCGTCATGTCATTGCCACCGTCGTCCTCCTGGAGTGCATGCTGGCGCGAAATTTCAACTTTGAGCGGTCGCAGAAAGAGGCCCATCCTGCGATGACGCGGATGGGCCTCAAGCGATCGCGACTACGGAGCGGGACGGGTGTTCACTTCGCCGCGCCATGCGCCGTCCTCGCGACCTTGCCGTCGATGTAGTCCTTGAAACGGTCGAGATCGGCACTCACTTGGTGATCATCGACGCCGACCAACGCGCCCGCCTTCTCGATAATGCCTTCGGCGTTCCAATCCAGCTGAACCGTTACCTTCGTCTCGGCCTCGGAAAGTCGGTGGAATGTCACGACGCCGGCGTGCTCGGTACCCTCCGTGCTCTTCCAGGCGACGCGCTCGTCCGGATGCTGTTCGGTGATCTGCGTGTCGAACTCCCGGGTGACGCCGCCGACCTTGGTCACCCAATGCGAGTGGGTGTCGTCGGTTTGGGTGATGCTCTCGACGCCACCCATGAAGTGCGGAAATGACTCGAACTGAGTCCACTGGTTGTAGGCAGTCGTAACGGGCACCGCCACATCGATCGACTTGGTCACGCTGGGCATCCGTCGCCTCCTGGTAGCTGATAGTGATCACAACGCTCATGTACCCATCAGGCGCGGCTCAGGTGAGCCGCCTGACAGCGATGTCCCCGCATCGGCAATGTCTGAAACTTCGCCGTTCGAGCGACGGCTATCTAGAACACGGGCTCGACACGCCCGCTTGTACCCCGCGGGGAGATAGTCGTCAGCCGCGGTCGAGTTCCACCTCGTCCGCGGAGCCGACAAACGGACGGAATCTTGGATACCGAGCAACGAGGCGTCTGCGGTCGAGCGTGCCTTAAGTGCCTGTGGCGGGCACCGCGAGGTTTCGGTCAATAAGGGTTGTGGGTAGAGCATCACCTGACTCAGCCCACCTTCCAGTCGGGGGAGAGACATGGACGAAGTGAGTACGCCTCCGGAGCCTTGCCTGACGCAGCCCCGGCATGTGTTGCGCCGGCATCTATCCGGGCGCTATCACACCGGACTAATCCCGGTCGCCGAGATCGCCAGGCGACACCAACCGGTTCCATCCGAGCCCAGACGACGGCTGCGTCCCATTTCCGTCGACCGAGTGCTCTAGCGAAAACCCGACGGCATCCGGATCGGGCGTCCTCGTTGGGCTCGCACCACGCGGCGTGAGACATCCGGCCTCGTCACACCCACCCGTCAGAGATTGCTGCGGTGGGCCCGACCGGAGCGGCGGAATAACGTCGACCGAGGGGAGATCCGACGATGTTGCCGTGGCCCAGAGAATTCGCGCAGCTGGCCGACGCGGCTACCAGGCGCTGGAACGGGTATTGGCGCTTGCCCCGCGCGCAGTCGGACTGCTCGATCTTGCCGAAGGTCTGTCACCCGGATCGACGCACTCGTCGCGAGCATCGAGGCCACCGACCGGCGGGCACAGGCGGTAGTCACCCGAGCCGAAGCCACGGTCAAGACCACCGATGCCGTGGTGCGGCAGGCCACCCGATGACTGACCAGTTGACCCCTATCGTCGCGACTTCCGCGCCGGCGCTGCAACGACTGGCCCCGCTGCTGAACCCGCTGGCCGACGCGGCGACGGCCGACGACGTGGCCGCGGTGGCCAAGCTAATCAACGACCTGCCAGACATCGTCAGCAAGCTCGACCGCGACATCCTGCCCGTGCTTGACACCCTCGGCACCGTCGCCCCGGACCTGCGCGATCTGCTCGATGTCTCGAAAGATCTCAACGACATCCTCGGATCGCTGCCCGGACTCGGACGGGTCAAACGCCGGATCGAGGAGGAACAGGAAAAGGATGAAGCCGCCCGCGAATACAGAGCGGAAGAGGAGCCGCCATCGGCGCCCAACGGGGCGGCACCAGTGGCGACGTGAACGCGCTTAGGTCGCGAGCTGCGAGCTTCCGACCACGATCTGCTCCTCCGCCAGGTTATATTGCGCTACTGCATCGGATGCGTATCCGATGTGCTGGCTGCCACTGCGGTATGCATCGGACTACAGCTCCGATGACCGGCTAGTTATGAGCGTGGGGGCCTGGGCCGGTCTCGGGCGACGTTCTCTGGGTTGGGTTTGCAGGCCCGGGCGAGAAGGCTGTGTGCGTTACTGACGTCCGGCCCGTCCTGCTGGATCCTGAGCTTAAGGCCCGGCAGCTATCGCCAGTGCCCGCGAGTTCGCCTACCGTCCTATTCGGAGCTATCCGGACGGGCCGAGGGGCGGGTGAGATCGTCGTGCTGACCGGTTGGCGAGGACGCGCGGCGGCAGCCTGGGGCCCGCTGCTGCTGGTCGGCGCCCTGTGGTCTTTCGTTGAGGTCTTGCTCGCGCCGCTGCGCGTTCATTGGGTGCGCCATGTCGGCAACGCCCTGACCTACCTGAATCTGCCCGCTGGTCCCGAGCCTGTTCTCGGTGGTGCTGTTACTCATCATCGGTGGGGTGCCACCCGTCGGCGACTTCGTATGGCGTGGTGGCTACTGGTCGCTTTCCAGGTGGTCGGAGCCGCGCAGGTCGCCGTGTAGTCGCGATCCAAGCGACCTACAATCACCCGTTCGTACACGCCGATATCGGCGGGGTCGGCGGCTGGCTTCAACTTGCTTGTTCAGGGCGACATTGTCGGCCGTGCTGCTTCTGCGACTGGTGCTGCCGCGCCGCCTTCCCTTCCAGGCTGGAGAAGGGGTCGCGCCGGCGGGCCCTGGGCGTACTTCGTCGGAATGGTCGATCGCTGGTGTCTGCGTCAGCCTGACGCTGCTGTTCCCGGACACCCTGACGCGACCGGCCGCAAGGTCGTCTGGGCAGTCCGGGCGGCGCTCGGCGTCGCGCCCGAGCCGACGATCCGGGCTGGCTCGGCCAGCACGGCCACCACTGGATCGCCGCGCTCGCCGGCCTGCTCTCGGCCCTGGCGCTGATCGCGGCAGCGCTGATCTTCCTGCGCTCGGCCCGCGCCAAGGCATACCTGAGCGCGCAGGACGAGCTGGACATCCGCCGGCTGCTGCTGCACGGCGAGCGCGACTCGCTCGGCTACTTCGCTACCCGGCACGACAAGTCCGTGATCTTCACCGCCGATCGAAGCGCCGGCGCTGACCTACCGGGTGCTGGCCAACGTCAGCCTGGCCAGCGCCGACCCGATCGGCCCGCCGTCTCGGCGTGGCCCGCGGCGATCGCGGCGTGGCTTGCCGAGGCCCGCTCGTTCGGCTGGTTCCCGGCCGTGCCTCGGCCAGCGAGGAGGGCGCGCAGGCCTACGTCGCGGCCGGGCTGAAGGCGCTGCCGATCGGCGACGAGGCGATCATCGACGTCGACACCTTCACCCTCGAGGGCCCGACCATGCAGCCGGTTCGGCGCGCGGTGCACCGGGTGCAGCGCGCCGGCTACTCGATCACCGTGCACCGGCACAGCGAGCTGACGCCGAGCAGCTGGCCGAGATCGCGCGGCGGGCCGAGGACTGGCGCGGTGACGAGACCGAGCGCGGCTTCTCGATGGCGCTGGGCCGGCTCGGCGACCCGGTGGACGGCACTGCGTCGCGGTGCTCGCCCACGACGCCGACGGCCAGCTGCGCGGCCTGCTGTCGATGGTGCCCGTGGGGACGGCGCGGACTGTCGCTGGACCTGATGCGGCGCGACCCGGACGCGGAGAACGGCCTGGTCGAGGCGATGGTCGCGGCGCTGGTCGGGCCTGCCGGGACGACCTGGGCGTGCGGCGATCTCGCTGAACTTCGCCATGTTCCGCGGGGTATTCAGCGCCGCCGAACGGGTCGGCGCCGGCCCGATGGTGCGGCTCACCAGCCGGGTGCTGACCTATGCGTCCCGGTTCTGGCAGATCGAGAGCCTGTACCGCTCCAACGCCCGCTACCTGCCGCGCTGGACGCCGCGCTACCTCTGCTACGACTCGTCGCTGACGCTGACCCGGGTCGCCTTGCCGCCGGCGTGGCCGAGGGATTCCTGCCGGACCTGGGCTGTCCGCGCGAGCGGCTCAGCGACGACGCCGTCCAGTTCGACGGGCGGCGGTTGCCGTTCGCCGAGGCGGTGTCGAGCAGCGGAGCCGCCGGCCAAGCGCTGCCCGACCGGCCGGCCGGCTCAACCAGCAGCAGACAGGTCCGGCTCGACAAGCTTGCCCGGCTCGAGCGCGCGGGCCGCTGCCGGCTACCCGGTGGGCGTCCCGCGCCGAACGAGATCGCCGATCGTCGTAGGCCAAGTACTGCCGGGCTGCCGGCCGACACCACACCGGCCGGCAGGTCTCGGTGGCCGGCCGGGTCCGGGCGCTGCGCGACTTCGGTGGGCTGACCTTCGCGGTGCTGCAGGATGGCGACGCCCGGTGCAGGCGATGGCTGAGCACCGAGTGCTCGGGCGCCGACGAGCATCGGCTGTTCCGCGCGACGCGTGGACCTCGGCGACCTCATCAGCGTCACCGGCGAGGTGCTGACCAGTCGGACCGGCGAGCTGTCGGTGCTGGCCGCCGAGTGGGCAGATGGCGGCCAAGTGCCTGCGACCGCTGCCGGACACCCACGCCGGCTTCGCCGACCCGGACGCCCGGGTGCGGCAGCGCCACCTGGACCTGATCGTCAACCCGGACGCTGGAGCTGCTGGTCAAGCGCAGCACGGCGGTCCGCAGATCCGCCAGGCCTTCGCCCGCCGCAACTTCCTCGAGGTCGAGACGCCGATGCTGCAGGCCGTGCACGGCGGCGCCAACGCCCGGCCGTTCGCACCCACATCAACGCCTACGACGCCACCCTGTACCTGCGGATCGCCCCGGAGCTGTACCTGAAACGGCTCTGCGTGGGCGGCATGCGCCGGGTCTTCGAGCTGAACCGCAACTTCCGCAACGAGGGCGCCGACGCCACCCACAACCCGAGTTCACCTCGGTCGAGGCCTACCAGGCCTTCG
>CAVSTK010000015.1:0-28828 GCA_963730855.1 uncultured Actinomycetes bacterium | reverse complement strand
CACTTCCGCACAGATGTAGTGCGGTAGCCGCCACGCCCTGAGCGAAGCCGCCAGTGGCTTCAACGCGGCGCAGGAGCCGCGTCGCGTACAACGGGGACGAAGGTCCTAAACGTTGAGGGCCACCGACCCTAACGCTGCTCGACGTCGCAAGTGATGCTGAAGTATGTGGTTCAAGAAACGACTGGCCGCTCCATCGGTCACGAGTCGTCAGGTGCCTCCCACGCCTCAAGCTGCGTGCTCGTCAGGCCGACGATAGCGGACCTGAGATTCCGATTTGACGAATTCCTTGCTGCGCACAGTTTCGACAAGAAGCACCGCAAATAGCTCAGCGTTCTAGGCCCCGACCGCGTTCGTCATCTGCACAGCCCACGAGAGCGATCGCAGGGCAACGGCGTCGAGTTGGGCGACCGACCGGCTGCTCAGCGCGGGTTCGACCTGCGGATCGATTTGGTAGGCGATCACGTCGCGGACCACCCGCGCCACTGGACTCTCGCAGCCGAAGGATGCATCGTGCAGTTCCGCGTCGAGGTTGAGCGCCAGCGCCACTTCCGACGCATCGACTCCCATCAAAAGATTCAACGCCGACACCATGCCCGCCGTGTAGGCCAGCGAACTCAGCCGCGGTTCCGACCGCTGCACCAGCAGTTCGCACATCCGGGCCCGGGTCAGCGCCACCCACGAGTTGGTGACTGGACGTCCCGCTCGGCTGGCGCAGCATCAAGGAGGGCCAGCCAGTTCTGAACCCGAGCAGGGCCGACCAGGACGAGCGCGTCCCGAAGAGTACGTACTTGGCGACGCAAACTGCCGCGAGCACCGATCCCTGCGAGTTGCAGGAGCTGGAACGCCAGCGCCGGCTCGGTGCGCAGGATTCTTCGAGTTCGGCGACCTCGAACTCGCGACTGAGCAGACTGGAGGCGATCCGAGTGGCGCCGACCTGCGAACTGGTCAGCGTCTTGCCGGTCATGTTCCGCGGCCGCTCGAGGTGATAGCCCTGAATCTCGAACCCAAGGTCCAGACAGCGTTGCAGCTCGGCCTCGGTCTCAACCTTCTCGGCCAGCAGTTGCACGTTGAAGTCCGCGCAGCGCGCGGCGATCTCAACCAACGTCAGCGAGTCGTAGGCGAGCACGTCAAGTTTCACGATCGATGCGAGTTCGAGCAGCTGTTCGGCTCCGTCGAACCAGACGAAGTCGTCGAGCGCCAACCGGTAGCCCTGGGCCAGCAGCCGGACACAACCGTCGACTACCTCGCTGTCGCAAGCTACGGTCTCGAGGACCTCGACGACTGTCTGCGCCGGGGGCAGCACCATCGGAACGCGACCGGTGAGCACATCTCGATCGGCGTTGCAGAACATCAACTTGTCGCCGACCAGATTCTCGATCCCGATGTTGACGCTCGAATACAAGACCGCGGCCGTCATCAAGCCGTCCATCAGACCAGCACCGGCCAGATCGGCCTCGGGGGCGGATCGAAACAGCAACTCGTACGCCACGACTTGCGACTCCCGGTCGAAGATCGCCTGTCGGGCGACGACGATCTCTACCGAGCTCACGCTTGAGCCTCCGAAGTCGACGGGTCCAAGATGATTCATCGGCTCGAAGATCAAGAACGTGAGCGGCTCGGTTTCCTAGCAGCGATCACCGAACCCAGCGATCGAGATCGTGGGCAGTGCGCACACCTGGTCTTCGGATCACCGATTCGAGTGCGTTCGGCGGATCGATGACTGAGCGGCACCACTCCCTCATCGAGCTGCTGGCGCTAGATACGACTGCACGTCAGGTGGTACATAGTCGTCGAGCGAGAGTGCGGATCGCGGCGCTGACGATTTGCTTTGTCTCTTCGCTGGTTGTTCCGAGAATTTTTGGACCTCGGCCTGGGTCTTCCGCTGTCGGTAGATGAGACGTAGGCCTCGGCCTGCCGATGAGGCAGCGAGAGCAAGGCGTCGGTGACTGTTGGTTCCCACGCTCGCGCGTGGCCGAGACTCCCGTCAGTCCCGATCATTGACACCTTCGTCGCTCGCGGCCCGCACCGTCGTTAGGTGCATCAGGTTCACACGATCCCGGCTACCGGCCTCGTCCCAGCGGTTGTTTCCGGCTGCTGAGTGATGCGCTAGTTCGCACTTCTATCCGCAACTCTCGTCGGGCTTAGCGCGTTCAAGACCGCCGAGGGCTGGTCGAGTCCGGTTATTTGAAGTACGCGCATTACTCTCGGTTGCGGGTTGTCGATCATGACCTCGCAGTGATCGTCGGCGGCATTGCGGATATCGATCAACGCCGAGAGGCCAGTGGAGTCGATGAAGGTGACGTTGGCCAGATCGATCACGAGCAGTTCGGTAGCCGGTGTAAGTGCGGCCAGCCCGACTTCGCGGAGTTCGCCGGCGACGCGGACGTCGACCTCGCCGGACACTTTGAGCAGGGTCACGCCTTCGGTGTTGGCGACGGTGATACGCATGGCCCACCCTCTGTGAACGACCGAGGCACCGTAGGACGCCTCAAATAGCATTAGCAGGCCCAACGTTTCCGCGGAGCGCAGGCCTGTTACCAGATGCATTTGGACCCTTGTGCCCGGCAGAGTCCGCACCATGAGGAATTTGACGTATTCGGCCGCCTGGCAGCGGCCACGCCGCGTAATGACATTGAGATCGCGGGTCGCACCACGCGTGACTGCGCACGAGGTGGTTAGCCCTCCGTCGAAGATCAACGGGTCAAGGAGCGTCACTTCATGACACGCCGGCAACCGTAAGACCCATGGCTGGTCCCTCGAGCAAGACGATGGTCCGCTCGACGCCGGGAAACGTCGAAAATCAGCCGATTCGGTGACGTCGGCGATGCTGATGCGCCAGTCGAAATGATCGTTGTCGGGCGAGCTGGCCAGTGACCGAGTTAGTCCGGCTCCGTTCTTCGAAGGAACCGGCGATCTGGATGCCCACCGCACTACCTCATGCTCGAGACCGTCGGCGGCAACACGAATTCCTAGGCGGGCGGATTCACGACGATCCGGCGGGGCAATAGGACCACCTTGTATCGCTCGCCCGGCACGGCCATGATCGGTGCCGGGTCGACGCCGTACGCGACCGCGATCGCCTTGACCTCAGATTTGTCGGGGTCGTGGATCAGCTCGGCCTCGGCCCGGATCTCGAGCGTCCGGAACGGATTCTGCGGGTCGATGATGAACAGTGTGCAGTGCGGGGTCCTGGCGAGGTTCTTGTACTTCTGCCGCGAATCGGTGACCGAGGTGAACAGCTCGCCCCCACGCAGCAGGTACCAAACGGCGGTCGTCTGGGGCCGGCCCTGGCCGTCGACGGTGGTCAGCGCAGCCGTTCCTCGCGCGTCGAGCAGATCGCGGTGGCTCTCAGGAACGTCGGGGGCGCTTGGCACAGGCGTGCTCCTCTCAGGTCGACAGGACGAAATCGTAGTGCAGTGCCGCCCACGGGCCGTCCATCACGCGGCCATCGGGGGCCGCTCCCGGCGGGCGGTCCTCGACCTCGACGATCAGGCTCGGCTTGACTCCGAAGACCGCGTCACTGCTCAGGTAATGGTCACCGGCGACGAACAGATGGGTGATCAGGGTGCGGTACCCCGCTGCGCGCATCATGAAATGCAGGTGGGCCGGCCTCCAGTGGTGACGTCCCGTCGCATCGAGCAGCTGCCCGACCGGACCGTCCGCCGGGAGCGGGTAGGCCGAGGGCTTGACCGACCAGAACCGGAAGTCGCCGTCGGGACCGGACACCAGCCAACCCCGACCGGCGGTGATCTGCCCGGCCCGCTGCACGTCGTAAAAACCGTCCTCGTCGGCCTCCCAGACGTCGATCCGCACGCCCGCCAGTGGTTCGCCGCTAGTGGCCCGGACGCTGCCCGTCACCCAGCATGGGAGCCCCGGAGCGCCGAAAGAGATGTCGCCCCCGAGGTCGATGTGCGGCGCCCCTTCGGCGAAGAACGGGCCGAGGACGGTCGCCTCGGTCGCCGTCGGGTCAGGTGCGGCGTTGATGGCGACGGTCATCATCGACAGACCGAGGACATCGGACAGCAGGATGAATTCCTGTCGTCGCTCGTCGGTGATGTGCCCGGCCCGGGTGAGGAAGTCGATACCGAGCTGCCATTCGGTCTCGGTCAGGCGAACGTCGCGGGCGAACTCGTGCAGATGACGAACGAGGCTGCGCACCACCTCGCCGAGTCGGTCATCCGATCCGAAGGCAGCGAGCACCTCGTCGGTCACCGACTGGAGTGATTCGTTCGACACGGTGGGCTCGACCATGGCGCCATTGAACACCGGACCGCACCGGACCGGCGCGGCGGAGTCAGGCCAGAGTCAGGCAGGAGCAGCCAGAGTCAGGCCGAGGACGCCAGCGATTCGGCGACCAGCGCCACCGGCCGCGTCCGGCCGCTCACGAAGATGTGGGCCGGCAGCGGATCGGCGATGCTCTGCGGCCGGGCGAACAGATAACCCTGGATCAGGGTGGCGTGGTAGGTCGGCAGGGCGTCGAGCTGCGGGATCGTCTCGACGCCCTCGACCGTGCACTTGATGCCGAGCTGTTCGGCGAGGCCGATGGTCGCGGCGACCAGGGTCGTCGCGATCGGGTCGTCGGGCAGTCGCTGGGTGAACGAGCGGTCGAGCTTGATGCAGGTGATCGGCAGCTCGGCCAGGTAGCGCAGCGAGGCGTACCCGGTACCGAAGTCGTCGATCGCCAGGCCGATGCCGTGCGATGCCGAGCGCCCGCAGGTCGGCCAGGTTGCTCTCGGTCGCGTCGAGCAGCACCGTCTCGGTGATCTCGATCGTCAGCGCGGTGGGCTCGAGGCCGCTGTCGGCCAGGGCCTGCATGATCCGTTCGTAGAAGCCGGGCTTGGTGATGTCCTTGACGCTTCGATTGATGTTCAGCGTCAGGTCGCGGTGCTCGGCCGTCGCCCGCCATGCGGTCGCCTGGGCGCAAGCCAGCGCCAGCACCCGCTCGTCCAACGCGGTGATCAGCCCGGTCCGTTCGGCCACGTCGATGACATGGCTCGCGTTGAGATACGCGCCGTCGCGATCGCGGATCCGCACCAGCGCCTCGACCCCGTGGACGCGGTTGGTGTTCGGGTTGACGATCGGCTGATAGAACACCTCGACGCTGTCGTCGGCCAATGCGCGCCGAATCTCGCGCTCGATCCGGTCCAGGCCCGCGGCATCCGGTCGTTGGGACGGGTCGTACAGCGCGTACCCGTTGGCGCCGTGCTTCTTGACGTAGTACATGGCGGCGTCGGCGTCGCTGACCAGTGTCTCGGCGGTCGACTCGTCGTCGTCGATCCTGATACCGATGCTCATCGAGACGGCATGCTCGTGATGACCGAATCGAATCGGGCGGCTGATCTCCTCACCGATTCGCATCGCGATCTGCACGGCCAGTTGTTCCGCATCCTGATCGTCGGCGATGTCGAGGACGATCAGGAATTCGTCGCCCCCGAGGCGAGCGACCGTGTCGCGCCGCGCGCACCACGTCCTGTAGCCGGCGCGCGACCTGGATCAGCACCTCGTCGCCCGCGTGGTGTCCGCGCGAGTCGTTGATGCGCTTGAAGCCGTCCAGGTCACAGGCCATCACGGCCACCCGGCCGCCGCGGGCCGCCCGCCGCAGCGCTTGGGTGATCCGGTCGTGGATCAGCCGGCGGTTCGGCAGACCGGTCAGGTCGTCGTGCATCGCGGCGTGTTCGAGCTCGCGTTCCATCGTCACCATGTCGGTCATGTCGCGCGAGACGACGAGGATGAGGGTGACGGTGCCGTCGTAGTCGCGAGCGAAGGGCGTGAGCCGGCGCGACAGCCAGCGCAGTTCGCCGTCGGCATGCTTGACCGAGTGGTTGAGTTGGACGACCTCGCCGTCGGGCAGATCCTGCGCGGCGGCCAACATCTTCTCGATGCGTCGGCGGTCGGCGGCGGTGAGCAACTCATCGACCCGGTTGCCGCCCATGACCGCGATCAGTTCCTCGGTGAAGCCGACACGGGGTCGAACCCGAGCGGTTCGCCCGATCAAATCGCTTGGCCGCGACGTCGTAGATGTGGATCACGTCGGGGACCGCGCGGATGACGGCTTGCTGATAGCTCTCGGCCTGCCTGAGTTCGGCGGCAACGGTGCGGTCGTGAAGCTCGGCGAGCACGAATTCGGTGATGTCGGTGACGGTGCCGGCCAGCTCGACGATCGAGCCGGCCTCGTTGCGTTCAGCGATTGCCCGGCCGTAGATCCAGCGGACCTCGTCGTCGGACCTGCGCGTCACCCGGAACCGGATCTGCATGGGCTCGCCGGTGGCGATGAGCCGTTGGAACGAGGCTCGAAGCTCCGCCTGGTCGTCGGCGTGAATCGGATCGACGAGCGTCGATACATCGACAGTCTGCATGTCGACACAGTCATCTGCGGACGTCAGGCCATAGAGCTCCAGCATCACGGTCGACGCCTGCATAACAGTGGCCCCGGCCTGCCATTGCCACGAACCGGACAAACTCAATCGCTGAGCTCGGCGCAGATGGTGCAATTCGCCGTCATACACGTGACGGAGCTGCGCCATGCTGGCCCTCCTAGCCATTAGTGCTGGTCCCTTATGACATTTCATCGGCAAATCGGACCAAAATGTGAATGTGGGCTGAGGCACTGGTTGCCGAGCGGTCGCCCCGCGAGATGGCAAGATGGCGCGCCATGGGACGGATAGCGTTCACTGCGACCTTGGAATCTCGCGGCCCGGCGGCGGCATTCGTCCTTGATGAGGACCAGGTAGCGACAGTGGGCGAAGGTGCTAAGCGCTTCGCGGTGCTCGCGACCGTCAACGGTTATTCGTGGCGGACCAGCGTGGCCCGGATGGGCGGCGAGTCGCTGCTCGGACTGAGCCGTGCGGTGCGCGAGGCGGCCGGCGTGGCAATCGGTGGCACCGTCGACGTGGTGGTCGAACTCGACCAGGCCCCCCGCGAGGTCGAGGTACCAGAGCTACTCGCCACCGCGCTGGCGGCCGACCCGGTGGCGTCGGCGGCCTTCGACCAGCTGGCGTTCACCCATCGCAAAGAGTTCGCCCGCTGGGTCACCGAGGCCAAGCGCGATGAGACTCGGCAGCGTCGGGTCGAGCAGGCCGTCGAGATGATCCGAACCGGTCAGACCCGCAGTTAGTCAGACCGCCGCGGGTAGGCCGCGGTGCGGACGAAGTCTGCGTTGTCGAGTGCGACCCGGCGCCCTTTCGCGTTGACGAACCCGACCTCGATCGGCTCGCCGGATCGGGCATCGAGGCGTTCCATCGTCGGCCCGCAGGCGACCGGCAGATGCGCGTCGCCCCATTGCTGCAGGGCGCCGATGACGATCTTGAGTTCGCGCCCGCGGCGGTCAGGTGATAGCTCGCGCGTGCCCGGCTGCCCGGGCTCCTGGTACTGCTCGCGGCTCATGATGCCGGCGTCGACCAGGCCGTTCAGCCGATCGGTGAGGACGTCGCTGGCGATGTCGAGGTGACGCGCGGAAGTCGGCGAAGCGGGTAACGCCACCGAGCGCCTCGCGCAGGATGAGAAACGACCACGGGTCTTTGAGGACGTCGACCGTGCGGGCGATCGCGCACGGTTCGCCGCCCCGAATCGCTCTGCTCATGCATCCACGATACCCCTGAGTTGGCAAAATCGTCTCAGCAGGCTAACTTTGAATTACCAACTTAGGAGGAACCATGCAGACGATCGACCTCAGCCGCAGCACCGTCCTGGTGACCGGAGCCAACCGGGGCTTCGGCCGGCACTTCGCCGAGCAGCTCGTTGCCCAGGGCGCCAAGGTGTACGCGGGTGCGCGACGCCCCGAGACGGTCGACCTGGCCGGCGTCGACCGCGATCCAGCTCGACATCACCGATCCGGCTTCGATCGCCGCGGCGGCGGCCCGGGCAGCCGACGTCACCGTGGTGATCAACAACGCCGGCATCTCGACGAGTCATCGCTATTGTCCGGCGACCCGGCCGACGTGCGGCGTGAGTTCGACACGCACGTCTTCGGCACGCTCGACGTCGTGCGCGCCTTCGCGCCGGTAATCGAGGGCAACGGCGGGGGCGCGATCCTCAACGTGCTCAGCGTGCTCTCGTGGATCAGCTTCGCCGACGGCGGCGCCTACTGCGCTGCGAAGTCGGCCGAGTGGTCGATGACGAACGCGCTGCGCATCGAGCTCGCGCCCCGCAACATCCGGGTCAGCGGACTGCACGTCGGCTACATGGACACCGACATGACGGCCGGGGTCGATGCACCGAAGTCCGACCCGGCCGCCGTGGCGAAGTTCGCGCTCGACCAGCTCGCCGCCGGGTCGCCCGAGATCCTCGCCGACGAACTGAGCAAGCAGGTTCAGGCCGGTCTGGCCGGCGGAGTCGCCGCGCTGTACCCATCCGTCGCCTAGCTGCGCCTAGCTGCGCCTAGCCGGCGATCGGCCAGGCGATCTCAGTGACGAGGGGAGCGGGGTCGTCCAGCACGCCCGCGAGGTAGCGCTCGCGTACCGGCCCGGTCGTGCCGATGCCCTGCTCGGTCACGTAGCGACCGAGCAGGGCGTACGTCTCGTCGATCCGTGCGTCCGGCCCCGGGTGAATCGCCACCGCAAACCGGCCGCCCGCAACCTCGGCGCTCACCGCCCGTCCGGTGGGGGGCATCGATCGCTCGATCGGGAACCACACCGATGCCTCGCCGCGTTCGTCGGCGAACAGCTCATGACCGAAAGACGCACGCAGCTCGCCGGCCGGTTTCACGCCGGCGTGCTGAAGTCCGTCGGACAGTTCACGGGTGGCCGCCATCCACCAGTCGACGACCGTGGCCAAATCGACCACCTCGCTGATGCGCCAGCCGATCTCGGCGTCAATGTTTTGTAGTTCGATCGCCGGTGCCGGGGTGTGCGGCGTCAGTAATTCGCGCAGCGCATCGATCGCCTGCTGCGTCTCCCAGAGTTCGGCGTGCAGACGATCCAGGTGCGCTGAGAGGATCGCCGCGCGCGCCGGTTCGTCCGCGGCGCAGACATAGGCCTTGAGGTCGGGCACCGGCATGTTGAGATCGCGGAAGCGGCGAATGATCCGGGCCAATTCGATCTGGCTGCTGTCGTAGTAGCGGTACCCGTTGGCCGGATCGATCTGAGCCGGTTCGAGCAGGCCCAGGTCGTGGTAGTACCGCAGCGCCTTGCGACTGAGCCGGGTCATCGTTGCGAACTCACCAATGGTGATCTGGCCGGTCATGACTCCAGTCTGCCGCTAGTCGCCGATCGACAATGCGGCGATCAGCTCATCGCGCAGCGCAAAGCGGTAGGTCAGGTCTGCGACTCCGCCCGGAAAGTTGCCCTCGACGTGCACGGCCACCCTGAACTCGTCGACGCTGATCGATTCGGAGCCGGTCACGGTGGTCGTGTACGTCCACTGACTGGCGACACTTTCGCGCCAGCCGACGATGGCGGCGCGTCCTTGGTAGGTGTGTCCCTCGTCGATCACGGTGCCGTCTTCGGTGAAGCAATCGGCGAGTGCGGTGAAGTCGCCCTGCTCGGCGGCGGTCAGGTAGCGGTCGACGATGGCTGGCGTTGATGTGGTCATGGAATGACCGTTCACCTTCCCCTAGGGGCCAGGTCAAGCGGTATTGGTGAACTGGCTGACAATTCGATCACTTGATCGATTTGTCAAGCTAGGATGGCGGTATGCCATTCACCCCGGGCCGACCGATCGCCGAGGCCAAGGCCGACCTGTTCAAAGCGCTGGCCCATCCGGCCCGGGTCCGCGTGCTCGAGCTCCTCAGCGAGCGCGAGCACACGATCGGTGAACTGGCTGAGGCGACCGGCTTGGAGCTTTCGCATCTGTCCCAGCAGGTCAGCATCCTGCGTCGGGCCGGCATCGTCGACAGCCGTCGGGTTCGCAGTACGGTCGTGTGCTCGCTTCGCGATCCGCAGATGGCTGAGTTGCTGGCGGTCGCTCGCCGGTTGTTGAGCCGCAACCTCCGTCAGGGTCAAGAACTACTGGCTGCGCTCGACCGCAGCGACGACGCGGTAGCCGTTGCCGGTTCGCGGCGTCCGAGCTGATGGGGACAGCCCGAGGACGTGCTCACATCGGTGCGGCGACTATTGCCGCGCCGGTCGGACTACGCCGGACTGCGGACGTCCTGGGGGCGCGATCTGGCCGCGGGGCTGACCGTCGGCATCGTCGCGCTGCCGCTTGCACTGGCATTCAGCGTCGCCACCGGCGTCGGACCGACCATCGGTCTGGTTACCGCCGTCGTCGCCGGGGCGGTTGCGGCGATCTTCGGCGGCTCGAACCTGCAGGTGAGCGGCCCGACCGGCGCGATGACCGTGGTGCTGATTCCGTTGGTCGCCAGCCACGGACGTGCGGTCGTGTATCCGCTGGCGGTACTTGCCGGGGTAATCATCGTCATCGGCTCGATCGCTCGGTTGGGTGAGCTGCTGGCCTACATCCCGTGGCCGCTGGTGGAGGGATTCACGGTCGGCATCGCGACCGTCATCGCCGCGCAGGAGGTGCCGAGTGCGCTCGGCGTCGCTAAGCCGCACATCGCGAACGCGGCCGGTGCCGCCGTCGGTGTCGGTCGGCCGGTTCGTCGAGCACCCGCACTGGGTCGTGCTCGGCCTGCTGCTTCTGACGATCGTCATCAGTGCGGCGCTGCCCCGGTTGCATCGTTCGCTACCGGCCGGCCTGCTGGCGATCGTCGCGGTGACCGTCCTGGTCGAGGTCACCGGAGCCCATGTCGATCGGCTGGGCCGGCTTCCGTCCGGCCTGCCGGCGCCCGCGATTCCCAGCTTCGGCGGCGTCGGCGGACTGATCGGCCCGGCCCTGGTGGTCGCTTTCCTGGCCGCGCTCGAGAGCCTGTTGTCGGCTCAGGTCGCCGATGGTATGAGCGACCGGCCGCGCTACGACCCGAACCGTGAACTGTTCGGCCAAGGGCTGGCGAACATCGCGTCGGGCATCTTCGGCGGGATGCCGGCCACCGGCGCCATCGCGCGGACTGCCGTCAACGCCCGCGCCGGCGCCCACACGCGAATCGCGGCCTTGACCCATGCCCTCGTGCTGGCCGTGATCATCTACACGGCGTCCGGGCTGGTCAGTAAGATTCCGCTTCTCACGCTGGCTGGCGTATTACTCGTCACGGCGTATCGGATGGTCGATTTCCGGACCGTGCGGTCAGTCGTCACCTCGACTCGTGGCGACGCGCTCGTCTTCGGCGTGACTCTCGTCGGCACGGTGGCCTACGACCTGGTCCGAGCCGTCGCCGCGGGGCTCGTCGTCGCCGCGCTGTTGGCGCTGGCGAAGTTGGCCAAGACCGTCCAAGCCGTGGCCGAACCGGTCGTCGCCGATGGTGTGGACGATGCCACCGAGCACGCCCTGCTCAACCAGCGGGTGCTCGTCTACCGCATCGACGGACCGCTGTTCTTCGCCGCCGCTGCCCGCTTCCTGACCGAGATCACCGCCACGACCGAGGTGCGGGTCGTCATTCTCCGCCTCAGTTCACTGGCCATGCTCGACGCCACCGGTGCTCGCGCCCTGGGCGAGATCGTCACCGAACTCGGCCACCGCGGCATCACCACGCTGCTCAAGGGGGCCAGCGTCGACCATCAACGGCTGCTCACCCGGGTTGGCGCGCTCGAAGCAGTACAGGCGGACGGGCATGTGTTCGACGACCTGCCCGCGGCGATCGCGCACGCCAAGAAGCATGTCGACCGACACACCCAGCCCGATCCGCCGATCGCGGTCACGGCTCCCTAGCCGCGAGACACTGGACGGGTGCCGCTGCCCAAGGACCGTCACGCTCGCGCTGGGCGTGCTGCTGGTCGTGACGGCCTGCGGGACGAGCCGAAGGACGACGCCGGCCGCTTCGTCACCCACGACGACCGCGCCCACCGCGACAACGTCCTCGGCGTCCGTGTCTTCGTCGGTAGCCGCCTCGACATCGGCCGGCCTGCCCGCCGCTGCGCTTATCGATCACGTCCTCTGGACGAAGAATTCGCAAGGCGCCCAGCTGCAGGTGTTTCCGACCGCCGCCGGACGAGCGGCACCGGCGGACGACAGCGATCGGGCCTGGGCCGAGGTGCTGGCCGACGCACCCACGGCCGGTACCGCCGGCATGCATGACCAGTTCCAGTGTCACTGGACCTTCGCCCGGCTGATCGCGCCGACCAAGCCGAGCTGGGATCTCGAACCCTGGCGCCCGGCCGTCGGCTACGCGGCTACGGTCGCGGCCTCGTGTAACCCGGGCGGACCGGACGAGTGACTCGCGCCGTCACGGACGGCCGGTCGGCGGCGTCACCCAGGCCGTGACCAGGTCCAGCCCGCCGTCGCTGCGCTCGATCGCGTCCCGCTCGCCCGCGTCCGTCCAGGCCTGCGCGACGTGAGCCGCTGAGGTGACCCGTCCGCGCCGGGCCAGCAGGGCCCGGGTCAGGCGCCCCTTGCCGAACTTCGACGGATAACTGACCACCGCGAGCCGGCCGTCCGGTTGTTCGCTGACGATGCGGATGTTGAGCACCTGATCGCGCTGAGCGGCGCCCGGCCGCCACATGGCCCGGTAGTCGCCCGAGCGCAGATCGATCACCAATTCGTCACCTATGAGCGCCGCCATCTGCTCGGCCAGCACCGTCCTCCAGTACGGGGTCAAGCCACCGATCGGCGGGACGGACGCGGCCACCGGCAACCGGTAGACCGGCACCAGCTTCGCCGGCCCAAGCACCCCGAACAGTCCCGAGAAGATCAGCACCGAGTCCAGTGCCTTGCGCCGGGCCGCCGCGCTCAAGTGGGCGGCGTCGAGTCCCTCGTAGACGGTGCCGGCGTAGCGGTCGAGCGCCGGCCGGGTCGCGGACTCCAAGATGGCACGGTTGGCGGCCAGGTCGGCGTCGGCACTGCGAGTCGGCAGCGCCAATGCCTCGGCCGCGGCGATCGGCTCGCGTTCGCAGAAGTCGACCAGCGCCGCAGCCAGTCGCAGCGCGGTGCGAGCGTAGCGGGGAGTTCGGGTCGCCGAGTGTGGTGGTGGTCGATGTGCCGCCGGGTGCTTTCGCCTCGCTGGGCGGCAACAGGATTCGCACCGCGGCAACTATAGGTTGCCCGCCTCGATGAACGCGTCGGCGATGTGGCGGTAACCGCGGTCATTGGGGTGGAAGTAATCGCCGGCCAGATCCGTGAAGATGCGGGTCTCGGCGGTGTGCCGTTCGACGCCGGCCAGGATCAATTGCGGGAACTCGGCGACGACGGTCCGCACCAGCTGCGAGAGCTCAGCGGCCGGTCGCGATCCGCGGACCCCAGTGGAACTTCGGCACGTCGCCGATGATCGTGCCCGGCGGCAATTGCGAACACACCTCGCGGAGGTTCTTCGCGAACTCGTCCGGGGGAGTGCGTCCGGCGTCGTTGGAACCGATGCACATCGTGACCAGGGCGGCCTCCGCCGGGACGGGCAGTTGGGTCGCGATCAGATCGGCGAGCTTGGCGCCGTAGACCGAGCGGTTGTCGACGCGCATCGGTCGGCCGCGCCGCGATTCGGCCGCGGCGACGAAAAGGGCCAGCCACGACGTGGACGGACGCGACGAGCCGATGCCCTGGGTGAGCGAATCGCCGAGGGCCACGATGAGCGGGCCGTCGCCGTTGAGCCGGCTGCGCCAGAAGGCCCGCCGCGGGAAGACGGTGAGCTGGACCAGACCGGCCCGGGCACCGAGGGCGAGCGGCACCAGCGCCAACCAACGCGCCTTCACGGCCGACGCCCGGCCGCCACCGGTGGGACGCGGTCACGGATCTCGGCCAGCACGCGTCGCGACAGCCCGATCGATGATTCGCCCGGCCGGCGTTGACCGCTCAGCGGGTCGAAGAAGGTCACCCGAATATGTGGCCGTTTCGGGAAGCGGACCAGGTCGACGGCGCCGGTGATCGTCACCGCGACGATCGTGGGCGCGGAATCGGATTTGGCCAGCCAGCCGGCGCCGCTGAATGCGCGCAGCTTCTGCCCACCCGACAGCTTCCCTTCCGGGAACACGCCGACGCAGTCGCCGTCCGCCAGCGCCTGACGCACCGCCGTCAGTTCGCGCAGATCGGCCCGGCCACGGGTGATCTTCAATTGACCCATCCGGTCCATTACCCATCGCAGTGCTCGCGATCGCCCCCAGAGCTGGACCTTGGCCATCGCACGGATCGGCCGGCGGGGCAGCGCGGCCAGGCCGACGACCAGCGGATCCCAGTTGCTGTCGTGATTGCCGAGCAGCAGCGTCGGTCCGGTGGCCGGCAACTGCTCGAGGCCGATCGACCTCGAGGCGTCCCCACCATCGAAGGACCGGTGTGACCACGAGCATCACGACGCGGTACACCCGCAAATCCTGCACCGCTTCAGCCTCCCGATCCGAAGGTCGTCATCTGCAGACTATTCGTTCGAATTGGCCCCACCGGATGCACCGGGATCCTGGTTACAGTCGAGGCATGCGTGGATCGGTGACAGTGCACATGGCGGCGGGACCGGACGTGGTCTGGGCGGTGGTGAGCGACGTGACCCGGATCGGTGAGTTCAGCCCCGAGACGTTCGAGGCCGAGTGGCTCGACGGGGCGACCGGGCCGGCGGTCGGTGCCAAGTTCCGCGGACACGTGAAGCGCAACGGGGTCGGACCGATCTACTGGACCCAGTGCGAGGTGACGACCTGCGAGCCGGGGCGCGATTTCGGCTTCAAGGTGCTGGCCGGCTCGACCGTCACCAACACCTGGCGCTACCAACTCGAGCCGCGCGATGACGGTACCGACGTGACTGAGTCCTTCGAGTTGCCGTCGACGCCGTTGATCCGGCTGTACTGGGCGATCGCCGGCCGGCTGCGCGGGCGCACCAACGAGCGCGGTATGCAGCAGACCCTCGAGCGGATCAAGGTCGTGGCCGAGGCCGACGCGGCCGACGCAGCCAGCTAGAACTCCTGAGGTCAGGGATCGCGACCCCAAATTAAGAGGTGACCGTGAACGTCGCGATGACCGCACGGTGGTCAGAGGCCACGTCGACCACCTGCTGATCGACGGATTCGAGTTCACTGCCGCGGTACAGGATGTCGTCGAGCTGGCCGCCGAAGAGTCGATTGAACTTGCGGCCTAGGTAGCTCGACCTTCTGGACGGCCAGGTGATCTCGTTGCTCATGTTCACCGCGGCGAGTCCGGCTGCGCGGCGGAACGCCAGGTCGGCCTTCTTCGGGCCGGGCCAATGGTTCATGTCTCCGGTCAGCACCAAGAGTCCGTCGTAGAACGGGTCGGCCAACTCCGACGGAAGCTGGTTCAGGAAGCGATTCCGCTGGCGGAACTGCGTCACGACGGGTAGGTGCGTGGTCGCAATGGTCAGCCGACGACCGTCGGGCGTCTTTAGCTGTGCCGCCAGCACGCCCAGGTCGCTGTACTCGAGTTCATGCTTGGAGAATTTGTTCGTGAGCGTTCGCTCGATCGAGCCCACTTGCGTAAGCACGGTCGACCGCACGGGCGTGCCGGCGGGCACGAAGTCGCTGGTGGACTTCAGCGCGATTGCGAGCCCGAAGTGGCCGCCCGCGGCAAGAAGTTCGAAGCCGTTCGTGTTCAGTCTTTCCTCGAGTTCATACGCAGTCGGACTGAACAGTTCTTGCATCAAGAGGACGTCCGCAGTGGCTATCGCGGCGATACCGCCGTCTTTGACGATCGCGCGCCCGAAGAGGGTATTGACGGTGGCGACGACGAGGCGACGAGATTCGGACATAAGTCAGTTAATGTACCAGGGCGCCCCCTCCTGCCCGACACTCGCCCGGCGGCCCATCCGTCGCGGTTGCAACCGAAGGGAATCACCGTGTCCGAACCCCGTCCACCGCTGCCGCCGTTCGACCTCGAGGGCGCGATCCAGAAGGTGCAAGCCGCCGAGGACGGCTGGAACAGTCGTGACCCCAAGCGCGTCGCCCTCGCCTATACCGGGGACTCCGGTATGGCGTAATCGCGACCTGTTCATCACTGGGCGCGCGCAGATCATCGAGTTCCTGACTGCGAAATGGGAACGCGAACTGGACTACGTGCTCCGCAAGAGCCTGTGGGGGTTTCGGCTCAACCGGATTGCCGTCCGGTTTCAGTACGAATGGCACGACGCCGACGGGCAGTGGTATCGCAGCTACGGCAATGAACTCTGGGAGTTTGACGACGCCGGCCTCATGAGTCGGCGCGAAGCCAGCATCAACGACACATTCATCGACGAAGGGGACCGCCGGTACTTCGGACCGCGACCCGCTGACGAGCGCGGTCCCGGACACGACATCCCACTGCATTAGCGGCAGGCCATGCAGTTAGCCTGCTATGGCGCCCAGCGGTAACCGTCGTGTTACGGTAACTGAACTGTTACCTAGTTCTGGAGGGTCTTTATGGCAGCTGGCGTCACTGCCGGGGATCCGTTCGATGCACTGGGCGATCCCAACCGGCGCGAGATCTTGCGCCTGCTGAGCGCTGGTGATCGCCCAGTCGCCGAGATCGCCGCGGCCATGCCGATCAGCCGACCGGCGGTGTCACGACACCTGCGTCTGCTCAAGGACGCCGGGCTGGTCACCGAGCGGGCCGAAGGTACCCGTCGGGTCTATCAACTGCGCGATGAAGGCGCCGAGGCGATCCGCAGCTACCTCGAGAGCGTCTGGGGTGACGCGAGCGCGCGGTTCCGCTTGCTGGCCGAGAACACTCGCAAGGTCGGAGGACGGGTGACCGAAGGTGCACCGCGGCGAGCCTGATCGCGAAGAACCGCTCACGGTTACCTTCGAGGTCGACTGCCCGGTCGAGCATGCGTTCGCGGTCTGGACTGAGCGCATCGGCGCCTGGTGGCCGCGCGATCACACCGTCTCGGGCCGTCCTGATGTCGAGGTCGTGCTCGAACCGCGGCTTGGCGGACGAATATTCGAGCGGGCGGGCGACGGCGCGGAACATCAATGGGGCCAGATCACGCTCTGGGAGCCGCCGTTCCGGTTGAGTTACCAGTGGCATCTGCAGCGCCCGCCCGTCGACGCCACGGCCGTCGACATCCATTTCGTGGCCCGACCCGATGCAACGACCCAGGTCCGGATCGAGCATCGCGGATGGGACGAGCAGGCACCCGGCGGCGATCCGTGGCGCGAGCGAAATCGGCTGGGCTGGCAATCGGTGGTTCCGCATTATCAACGTGCTATTCGAACCGGAGGTCGATGATGGCGCAAGGCAGCAAGCGTGATCCCTGGGTGCTCAAGACACCGCCGGGTACGTCCGAATACACCATGTACCGAGATGAAGAAGCCGAACCGGCCACCCTGGTCTGCCAGGTCGGTTCGACGACCCTGAAGTATCAGCTGCGGGCGATCGAGGACCTGCACGCCTGGTTGGTCGAGCAGGCCGACTGGGTTGCCCTGGGCGCGGCCGATGAGAACAAGCCCGCGGCCGAGGGGACCGTCGAGGCCTGGGGCCGCTCGGACGATAACCCCGTCGGCGGCTGGTACGGACTGCGAAAGGGGTACCGCGGACGGTTCGGCATGTACCTTCCGCCGTTACTGGAACAGCTCGGGCTGGCTGAAGTCACTCATGACGCGCGCAATAACCGCATGCGGGCGACTTCCGGACACTGATCACCAACAGACAGGAATCCGCCATGTCCACGACGAGGGTCATCCGCTATACGACCACCCCTGAGACCGCTTCGCTGAATGAGAAGCTTGTTCAGGACGTCTTCGCCCAACTCCAAACAGAGCAACCGGACGGCTTGAACTACACCGCCGTCCGGCTCGCTGACGGGCAGTCCTTCATGCACATCGTCACCTTCGACACCGACGACGATCCGCTCAGCCGCTCGACTGCGTTCGCCGCCTTCCAAGCCGGGATCGGCGAGCGCTGTATGCAAGGACCGACCGCGAACGACGCCACCATCGTCGGCGCCTATCGGGCTCCGGCGGCCAAGGACTAAGTCGGCGTAGCTGGGACGGTCCTGGCCGGTTGGTCTTTACTGTCCACGTGAGTTTTGAGGTCAGTGCCGACGCCTACGCCCAGTTCATGGGTCGGTTCGCGACTCCGCTGGCGGAACAGTTCGCGCTTCGGTCGGCGCTTGTTCGCGGTCAGCGCGTCCTTGACGTGGGGTGCGGCACCGGGGCGCTGACCGCCGAACTTGTGCGGCGGGTTGGGGCGGGGACGGTGGCAGCCGTCGACCCGTCGGATGCATTCGTTGAGGAGATGCGGCGTCAGTTTCCGGACGTCGATGTGCGGCGGGTAAACGCCGAAGCGCTTCCGTTCGCCGACGCCTCGTTCGACGTCGCATTGGCGCAGCTCGTCGTGCACTTCATGACCGATCCGGTGGCGGGGTTGGCCGAGATGGCCCGGGTCACCCGACCCTGCGGTCTGGTCGCAGCATGCGTGTGGGATCAAGCCACCGGAACCGGGCCACTAGAACTGTTCTGGCGCGGGGTGCGAGACCTCGACCCGACCGCTGACGACGAGTCGGGGTTGCCGGGGGTGCGCGAGGGGCAGTTGGTCGAACTGTTCGACGCGGCCGGGCTCGTCGAGATCGAATCAACGGTGTTGACGGTGACGGTGCCGTTCGACAGCTTCGAGCAATGGTGGGCGCCGTTCACTCGCGGGGTCGGACCTGCGGGGGCGTACGTCGGTCGGCTGTCGTTCGAGCACCGTGCCGCCCTCAAGGCACACTGCTCGACTCTGCTTGGACGAAGTGGACCATTCCACATCAGTGCCGCGGCCTGGACGGCATTCGGCCGAGCCCGCTAGCTCCGGCCGGGTGGTGTCCGGCCGTCCCGACATTTCGGACCCATTAACCCTCATGCCGGCGTCTCGGCCGACGATTGGTCTGGTGAGGGCCCGCCGGGCCCACTGGCAGAAGGCTCGTGAACAGATCGGTTTCCGCTCGGCGGCACTTCGGCCGCAACCTAGACCGCCCCGACGCGCGTTTGAGGCTCCGCGCCGCAGCGGCCGGGATCGTTGCGGCAATGATCGTTGGCGCCGGATCGCTCGCGTTCGCCCAGCCGGTGTCAGCCTCGGCCGGCACGTGGGGAGCGGGGCAGTACCCCTACAACGCCGGAGTTGTCTGCACATCAGGGACGACAACGTCACCGCTGGCCACCTACGACTTCGGGTCCGGGTATTCCCCGGCCGCGCTGACCTCTGTGGTCACTTCTACCGGCACGACCGACTCGGCGGCGCTGCCCTACCCGACTTCGGGCCCCCAGACCACCGTCGCTGTGGCACCCGGAATGCTCGGATTCAGCTCGCCGGCTGACATCGGCACCTATGCTGAACTGCTCAATATGTTCGGTACCTCGGATGCCGCCGAAGTCGCCCGTATCGTGCTGGCCAAGACATCTGCCCGCCGTACCACCGGGCTGTGCCAGCGGGTCCGATGACGCTGCCTTGATCGCCCAAGCCGCCGCCCTGGCCGGCCCGTACGCCGTCACGATCAGCAGCAGCGGCGCGAACAATTCGGTTCAGGCCGGGACGTCATTCATCACGACGGCGACTGTCACCGGTGGCTCCGGCCAGCCGATCCCGGGCGCGACCGTCACATTCGCATCGACGTCGGCGCAGTTGGCCGGTTCGACCGCGGTAACCAATTCGGCCGGTCGCGCGCAGATGAAGACGACCGTGGCGCCCGATTCCGCCGTCCAGTCGGCGTCGATCTCGGCGAGCGTCACGATGTCGGCCGGCCTGCGACTGCTCAGCGCGACCGGCGTCCCGGCGGCCTCGGACCCAAGTGGTCGCATTGCATCAGCGATCTACCCGGTCGCGCCGACGACCGTTACGGGCAACGTCGCTCTGTCGGTCGCCAACGGCGCCAAGCCGGTGATCAGTAGTTCGGCCGTCACCGGCCGCATTGGCGATCGGCGCAACCATTACGCCGACCGAGTCCGTCACCGGCATGAGCGGCCATGCCGGTATCGCCACCTTCGTCATTTACGGCCCGCTTGCACCTGCGGCGGGCAGCTCGTGTGCGGCTATCTCGGTTACGGATTGGGGCAGCGCGCCGGTCGCCAATACCTCGACCTTGACCATTAGCGGAGACAAGACGTCATCTGGTTCGCCCTTCACCACGACCGCAGCCGGGTGCTACACCGTGCGGACCTCGGTCGCCACCACCAACGCAACCCCTAACGCCACCTCGACGTCCGGATACTCCGCCGCGATCACGGTTATCGCGACGACCGTGCACGTCACCATTGACAATGCTGTCGTCGGGACCGGTCCGATCAACGCCCACGTCACCGTCGCTGATTCCGGCGGGGCTGCCGCGACGATCACCGGCACGGTGCTCGGTCCGGTCCTGCCCGCCTATACCTCGCACGACGGCTGCGCGTCGATCGACTGGACCGGGGCGCCACACGCCGTCACCGTCGCGAACGTCGTCGCCGCCGGCGACGGGGTTTACCCGGTCACCTCATCACCAACATCGGCCCCCGGGTGTTATCAGCTGCGCGGAAGCGCATCGGTGGCCGTTCCCGGGGCTCGGCTCGGTGGCCGTTCCGTTCATTGGAGACAACCCCGGTGACTCGTCGACCGCGGGCGCGACCGTCATGGTCTTGGCGCCGACGCTCTCAACCGTGCTGCCCGTCACCAGTGTCGTCAGCCCGGCCTCGGTCAGCACCAAGGTCAGCGTGCAAGGAACCTTCGGCCAGGCGGCGCACGTCAGCGTCGACCTGATGTACCTGCCGATGGACCCGCTCGGGTGCGACCACGCGGACTTCACCCACGCGACCCTGCTGAATGCCGGCGCGACGGTGGCCGTCGGCGGCGACGGGTCCTACGACGTCGCGACGGGAGCAACGTCGAAGCTTGGCTGCTACGCCCCGGTCGAACACCTGGTTCTCGACTCGAACCAGTCAGTGCGGGCGTCCAGCGCGGTTGCCGCCCAGTACACGACCTTCATGGCCGGTGTAGATCCGGCCGCCGCGGCCAAGCTCGCCGCGGTCGACATTCCCACCAAGACCGGTAACGATCACGAGCAGGTGATCGTCACTCTCATCATCTTCGCGATCCTGCTGCTGCTGTGCGCGTTCGCGGCAGTGGTAATCGGAGCCGACGCCCGCCCTGACCAGTTCGCCGCACACGACAAGCACCTCGGCCCGGGGATCTAGTCGCCAGCCGGCCTCGAGCCCTCGGACGGCATGACGTGATAGCTGTAGCCTCTGCTCGTGGCCGTCGAAGTAGAGATTTATCGAGATGTCCAGACCGCGATGCGCGACGGCGTGATCCTCCGGGCCGACGTCTACCTTCCCAAAGGCTCGCGAAGTCCGCTCCCGACGATCCTCACCCGCACCGCCTACGGGAAGCAGGGGTTTCTGACCGACGTCTCTGACTTCGGTGCTCTTGTCGGTCGCGGCTTCGCCGTGGTCGTGCAGGACAAGCGCGGACGGCACGCATCCGATGGCGAGTACCGCATCCTTCGCGATGACAGCGCAGGTGCCCGGCAGGACGGATTCGACACCGTTGAGTGGATCGCGCGTCAGCCATGGTGCGATGGCCGGGTAGATGCGTTCGGGCTCTCATATCTCGGGCACACGACGATGGGTGCCGCGATCTCGGATCCGCCCCACCTCGTAGCCGGAGTCTCGATCGAGCCTGCGACGGACGAGTACACCGATCGGACGTTCGTCGACGGTGTGTTGTCACTGGGCAATATCGTCGACTGGGCATCCGGCCTGGTTGCGTCATCGCTGATCGAGCGGCTGCCGACCGCCGAGCGGGACGCCGCGCTGGCCGAGCTGGACGCCTATCGCGCCGCCGGGCCGGACCAATATCGCCAACTTCCGTTGACTGATTGGCCGTTCCTGCCGCGCTTTCCGCTGCTATGGACGGAGATGCTCGCGCACCGCGAGGATGAGGACTTCTTCGCCGAGAGCCGCGTTTCCGAGGCGGAAGCGCGTCGGATCACCGTGCCCATTCGCCACGTGGGCGGTTGGTATGACCCATTCCTGCGCAACACGGTGCGCCAGTTCGAGCTCACCCGGATGCATTCACCTGCCGGCGGTGCGCAGCAGCTCGTCATCGGCCCTTGGAACCATGGCGGATTGGCCCGCTCGGCCATCGGCGAAGTCGAGTACCCGAACGGTGGCATCGATACGAATCGAATGGTGTCGGACTGGTTCGACGGTTCGGTGGAGCGCGGCGACGGTCTCACCCGGTGCGCTGATCTACGTCCTCGGCGCGAACAAGTGGCGGGCCGAGCCGCACTGGCCGATTGCCGGGACGAGCTGCAGGACTGGTACTTCGGCGCGGACGGATCGCTGTCGAGCGTCGCACCGGCGGCCGGTATCAATCCTTCTCCTATGACCCTCGTGACCCGTACGTAGTGCCACGGGTCGATGCCGGCCCGTTGGACCACAGCGCGCAGCACGAGTCACCCAACGTCGCTCGTGTTCACGTCGGAGCCGATGGATGAGTCGGTGGAGATCACTGGATGGCCCCAAGTTGTGCTGCACGCGTCCACCGATGCGACTGACATGGACCTGATGGCCGAGATGCACGTCGTCGACGCCGACGGCGCGTCTCGCATCGTCAACGAGGGGATCGTCCGAGCCCGTTATCGCACCAGCCGATCAGCACCGCAGGCCGTGCGAGCCCGGTGCGGTGGAGGAGTACGAGGTCAAGCTGCGCCCGAGCGGCCTACAGCTGCGCCCGGGACGAGCGTCTGCGGGTGCTGATCAGCGGAGGAAAATTCCCGGCGTTCGAACGAAATCCGCAGACGTTCGCTGATCTGTCCACCTTGACGGAGGACGACTTCGCCGCGGCCACGCACACGCTGCACCTCGGGCTCGGTTTGTCGCGGATCGTCCTTCCCATCGTCGCCGCCGAGGCGCAAGGGGAGTGGATCGAGAATCCGTGGCCGTTCGTGCCGGTTCGCCGGTGCCGATCAGTCGAAGCGGGCGTCGCTTTGGACTCCGTGGACTGACGGCTGTTTTCGCGCACAATCCTGTTGGCCTAGGTCGATAGCGTGGGCTTAATGCGGAGCAGCGGACTGGTCAGTGAAGCGTTGGGACGTCTCATCGCCCACGAGCTCGTCACCTTTGTGCTCGGAGTGCATTCGGTGACGCGCGAACACGGAGAAATGCTCGTAGTGAGTGTCTCCTCTGACTCTTCGACCAAGACCCGGCAGGAGATCCATCGGGTTCTCGATGGGCCTGCCTCACGAATGTGTCGACGTCGACCGCCCGCTACGCGCGACGGTGGACGGATTGGTCGGTTCCAAAGATGGCAGCCCGTGGCGCATTGGCACCCAGGACAGGTGAGCTGGATCCGAGATCACACGCCGGGCGGACTCGCCATCACGTCCGCAATCCCACCTGTATTCGAAAGCTACGCGACCGTCGTGATCCCCGAAGACGACTTCGACCGCCGAGCCAGCGACGCCGCACTCATACGGCTACTTGTTGGTCAGTCAGAGACTTTGCCGTGGTGGCTCGGGTACCTCGAGACCGGCGTCCACGACGTCATCTTCGACGACGCACCGAGGGTCACGCTTTATGCCGGATGGCGCTACGTGCTCGTCGAGGCCGGACCGCTTCAAGCCACAACCTGGCGTGAGGACGCCCCGTGGAAAGGCCGGCTGCCGGACCTGATCTATCCCGCTGATCGGTCGTGGCTCGTGTCGACTCTATGGGACGACGACTGGCGATCGATTGGCGGAACCGCGGAGCTGATCCAAGCAATGCTCGCCGAGCCCAGCCTCGACGCCCGCATCGTCGCTCCTGAGGGGAATGCCACGCCACCGGGCCACCGCGCTCGGTGAACGCACGCTAAATCCTTGCACGATCGCGATGCCGACACGCAGGAATAATGACGCTTCGGTCTACGGCAGGGCAGTGATCTCGTCCCAGGCGCGTTCGCCTAGCTGGCGGTCTACCGATTCAGTCCCGCCACGCTTCATCATTTGCACACCTGCCGCTGGCTCTCGACCCGTTGGATGAAGAATTCGATCGGGATCTCCCAGGGCCCCGAGTGTTGGCCCGGCCCGCCGAACCAGCGCACCGATTCTGTGATCGTGCGGTGCCCAGCGAGAAGCTCAGCGCGGGCAACGTCTACCCGACCGCTCGATCCAGCCAGAACGAGTATTGCGACATCAAGCGGATCATCGGGCACGAACCGCACGCCCTCGATCCCGGGCAGATCAACGCGTCGCATACACGCCATCCTGTGCCAAAGCGGTTGATAGAGGTCGCGGATGCCGTGTCCGCGTCAATGAATTGTGGCCTCAGAGCCCATGAGGTGATCATCATCGGCCCACCGAGCTCGCCCGACAACGGAAGTTCGACGCGGCCTGGGGTGTGTGCGAGGCGGATCTTCGACGTATCGAGCTCGGCTGATCCCGCCGTCGATGGATCAGAAGCTGATGTCCGATCGGCCGGCCTTCGGCGCCTACGTCGTTGTGTTCGTTGGTTTCGGATTCTTGTTTATATCTTTGGTGCCACAGCTGCACTGGTTGGGATTTGTCGCTGCTGCTGTTTCGGAGTTCCTCGCGGTAATGATGTCTATTGCCGCGCCGCGGAACTGGCCCCGGGCGCGAACACTTCGACACGACCAGCGGTAACCCGTTAACGAACTGGGCGCATCTGAACGCGGCATGAGCTGACTTTGTAGGCCCGAAGAGCTGGGCAAAAGGGCGACGTCAAGTCCGAACAGGATTTCGACCTCGTCGCGGGGTGACGACATGTGAGATCGGGTAAACCAATAGGCATGAGAAAGCCGATTCGCTGCAGGCTAGGACTGCACCACTGGCACCTCGAGCACACTGAAGATGGTGCGCCCTACGACCGCTGCTCGCGGTGCGGAACGGACGAGGAAGACCGCCTACCAGCGGTCCGTGGACCCGTGGCGTTTGCCAAGGTAGTTGGCTGGGAAAAGCCACCAACTCGTTGGGGGTAAGTTCTCGCGACTGGAGCTCGCCGTACGTGACACGGGACTCCCGGGCGAGCTCAGACCGCCCTAACTGCACGTCTTCCGCCACCGTTGAGCGATTGAACTTCGACCCGCGCTGACGAATCGAGAAGCTCCGTAGCTCGACGCACGAGATCAGTGAGGTCACGGTCACTGACCCATACATCATTCCCAGCGTCATAGCGCCCATCGCCGACGAGCGAATCACTCAGAAACTCGGCACCATCGCGCGCTGAGCGCGGCATGTACGGACGTTCGTACTTCGAGCTACTGCGATCAGGCACTGCCTCACCGCCGTCGGAGACTAAAGCCGTCCCTCGGCCCCGCTGGCTGTTGCGGACATACGGTGCTGTCCCCAGCCTGTTGCCACCACAACGAGGACAGCCGTGATCGCTCCGGCCCGGATGGCGAGATCAGCGACGTTGAATGTGGGTGAGTAGCCGGAGATATGGATCCAGTCGATGACTGCTCCCCGCCCGAAGCCCGGTGCTCGAAAGAATCGGTCGGCAAGATTGCCCGCTGCTCCTGCGAACACGATCGCCCCTGCGAATGCCGCCGATCGGTTTCGTGTGCGGAGGGTCAGAATTGCAACGACCGCAGTGACTGCGACCGCGAGTCCGGTGATGACCAGCGGATGACCGGAACCCAGACCCAGGCCGGCGCCTGTATTGCGCACGACGCGGATGGTCGGTACACCGCCATCGCGGCGTTCGTGTGCGACGACAGCGAGCGCGATGCTCTTGGTGACCTGGTCGACCGCGATGACACCGGCGCCGACAATAAGGGCAGCTCGCCGCCACTGTCTTGTCCGCCGATCGGTTTCAGTCACAACTAACTGTCCCACGGTCCACGCTCATCGGCATAAGCGCTCATCGCAGCATGAGAGGAAGAGAGGAGACTTCATGCCAAGTCGTCGCGATGACCAACCTGGAAGGCCTCCGTTCGTGTGCAGGGACGCATCTTCCATGTCTGGAGGCGCAGGCGTAGCGTTTGTTCTGGTTGATCACCAGCTCGGCCGGAGCCCCGATCCCTCTCATGTGAGCGACTTGGTTGAGCGTCTGTGTTCGCGACCGGCGATCGAACCCGAACGCCACCGTGCAGGAGTCGATCGCGCTGCCCTAGGTGTGATGTCCAGGGACGTTGTTCCAAGTTGAGTTGATCTCGGCCTGTCGTTGAGACAGGCGAAGGCCTCCGGTTGTGAAGTGGAGCTGTCTAAGGAACCGCTTCACCGACCGGAGGCCTTCATGTCCCACGCTAATGCCCTGCTGACCCCGCGTGCTCGCCTACGGCTGGCGCGTCTGGTCGTTGAGACCGGCTGGACGTGTTCAGCGGCGGCCATGATGTTCATGGTGTCGCCGAGGACGGCCCGTAAGTGGGCCGACCGCTACCGGTCCGAGGGCCCAGCCGGCATGGCCGACCGGTCTTCGAGGCCGCATCTCAGCCCGACCAGGACCCCTGAACGGGTCAAGCGGGAGATCGTCGCGCTGCGCTGGCGCAAGCGACTCGGGCCGGTGCAGATCGCCGGTCAGCTCGGGCTGCCGGCATCGACTGTGCACGCGGTGTTGGTTCGCTGTCGCATCAACCAGCTCTCGCGCATCGACCGGGTCACCGGAGAACCGATCCGCCGCTACGAACACGACTATCCCGGTTCGCTGATCCACGTCGATGTCACCAAGTTCGGCAATATCCCCGACGGCGGCGGGCATCGCTTCGTCGGGCGCCAGCAGGGCCGCAAGAACAAGCGAGCTACCCCGGACTTGCCCAAGGGCGCCGACCGTAACCCGCGCACCGGGACGGCATTCCTGCACACCGTGATCGACGATCATTCGCGCGTTGCCTACGTCGAGATCTGTGGCGACGAGAAAGCCGACACCGCCATCGGCGTCCTGCAACGCTCAGTCGCGTGGTTCGCTGACCGAGGCGTGACCGTCGAGGCAGTGCTGTCGGACAACGGCAGCTGCTACCGCTCTCACGCCTGGCGCGAAAACTGCACGGCACTAGGGATCAAGCACAAGCGGACCCGGCCCTACAGACCTCAGACCAACGGCAAAATCGAGCGTTTCCACCGCACCCTGGCCGACGGATGGGCCTACGCCAGCTACTACGAATCAGAAACCGCCCGCCGAGAAGCCCTGCCCAGATGGCTGCACTTCTACAATCACCACCGAGCCCACAGCGCAATCGGAGCCCTACCGCCCATCAGCAGACTGACCAACCTGCCTGGACATCACACCTAGGCAGCAGCCTTAGGTAACTCCGAACAAACCGCCTTTTCCACGCTGCGAAAAGTCGGGCTCGCCTTTTCGCCTAGCTCGCCGTCGTTCCCACCGACCCATCTGGTGCGATCACTCCGCTCGAGCTACCTGACCCGATGGCCGCGCGATGAGCGGACGTGGCGAGGAGCAGCTCGGCCGTCGTGGTAGTGACGTCGTCGTCTGCGACCGCGAGACCGTGTTGTCGCGACTTCGACCATTTGGTTGGATGGGCCGGATGATCGAGGGGGACGTACCCGCCCAGTCGTGCGCGGGCCGCACCGGCCAGGTTGCTCGCTTGAGTCGCGAGTTGCAGCCGAGACAACTCAGGCGATAAATCGGTCACGTTTGTCCTAACCGCGCTCGGTAACGACAACGTTTCAGGCCCGACTGTCTAGCCAGGCCTAACAAGGCCGACGCGCGTCTTAGCCATCATGGCACCCGAAAGGGATCGCGTCGCGCTGATCGGCATCAGCTCCAAGCCGCGCAGTCAGACTGTGGTGACTCCTATCAGGTTGGGCCAAGACGGGACCTTTGGCGCTGGCGGCCTTGTTATAGACGGGCCCAAGCTCCAGGTGTGAGCAAAGACGTTAGGAACGGACCGATCGTCGCGGTACGCCCGCAGGCCACGGCCGGCGGCGGGTCGCGCCGCCGGTCGGTGGCAGCGCCGAGTTCGGCTTGGCCGCGACGGGGCTTCATTGCCGCCTGCGTCTTTGCGATTGGGGCGGGTCTGGTGCTGCTCAACTATGTGAGCCCGACGACCCACGTCCACCGGCTTGGGCTGCTCACCGGTGTGTTGGCCGTGACGAGCCTGGTCGCCACCGTCACCTACCTGGCGATCATGGCTGTGCTGCATGTTCTGCCGACCGGATACGACCCCGTTCGGCACGCGGTCAGCGATTATGGTGTCGGCCGATACAGGTCGTTGTTCACCGTGGCCCTGTACGTGAGTTCCATCGGCGTGCTCACCCTGGCGTTCGCTCTGCTCAGGGGTGTGGGATCACCACCGCTGCCGACCCGAGACCTCGTCTACCTGCTACTAATTCCGCTCGCCCGCATCGGCATGACGCTGTTCCCGACCAGCCTGGAAGGTCAGCGGATCTCGGGCACAGGCCTACTTCACTACGCCTGTGCTGTGGCCGCGTTTACGTTGACGTACTTGGCTATCTCGGGCATGACCCCCGCACTGCGGGCCCTCGACCCGACCGAGTGGGCCCATTCGCCGCTTGCCTGGACGGAATGGATCGTCGGCCCGTCGCTCGCACTGGTCGTCGTCACGATGCTCCGACCCCTCCGCCGGCTATTCGGCCTCTTCGAACGCATCTTCCTGCTCACCACCAACATTTGGTTCGCCCTCGCCGCTGGCCTGCTCCTCAGCCGACTCAGCTGACTCAGCTGACTCAGCCGTAGCGCCGCTACTTGGGAACCAGCCGATGAGCGGGCGAGTCTATGGACGGCGAAGGAATGCGGTCGGTGGTTCCTGCGAGGATCGATCTCATGTTGCCCGAACGTTGCATCTCAACCCGTTCGCCCGAGTGGCGCGAGCTATATCAGCGCGTCCAAGCGGCTATGGATCTGACATCTCGACTCAACGCCTTGCCGTTCAGCGATGTCGAGTCGCGTCACTCACTGCTCAGTGAACTATTCGGCGATCCGAACCCCGAGAAGTCATTCGTTCATCCACCGTTCTACTGCACCTCTGGCGTCGGGACTCGACTTGGTGAACGAGCATCAGTCGGTCAAGCCTGCTC
>CAVSTK010000014.1:0-55119 GCA_963730855.1 uncultured Actinomycetes bacterium | reverse complement strand
CCCTGAAACACCGCACCACCCAGCTCGTATCCGTCGACGTTGACACCCCCGCAGCACCCGCCCCGGCGAGTCCCGCTGCACCGGTGTCAACGTCGACGCATTTTCGCGCCCGGACGGCGACCGCGATAATGGCGGCGTGAGCCAATCGCTGTCGCCCGGCCGGATCGCCGTCATGGTCAACGTGATGTACGAGCAGTGGTCGGCGGGCGTAGCGCCCGGCATCGGCCCGATGGGCAACCCGCTACGGGAGGGCCTCGACCACCAGGCCCTGTCGTGGGCGGCCTACGGGCCGCGGACCGGGGTAACCAACCTGTTGCGCGTCCTGAACGACACCGGGGTCACGGCCACGTTCTACGTCAATGGCATCCTCGCCCGGACCCAGCCCGACAGCGTCGAGGCGATCGCTGCGGGCGGTCACGCGATCGAGGCGCACGGCTGGGCCCAGGACCTGGTTCCGGCCAGCCTGACCCCTGATGTCGAGGCTCGGACGATCGATGACACCGTCGCCGCCCTGACCACGATCACCGGCCGGGCGCCGAGCGAGTGGATCAGCCCACGCTGCACACCGAGCGCAGTGACGGCTGAGCTGCTGGCGGCCCGCGGCTTCGGCTATTTCGGCGATGTCTTCGACGCCGATCTGCCCTACCGGCTCCCTACCGCTGAAGGCGAGATCATCGCGGTGCCGTTCGGCATGGAGATCAACGATCTGCCGCACACGATCCGCTACGGGCACGCGATCGAGGAGCTGGTCGCCGATTACCGGGCATCGGTCGACGCCCGGCGCGGTTCAGATCAGGCCATGCTCGACGTCACCTTCCACGCTCATATCGGCGGCCGTCCGAATGGGATCGCGGCGCTGCGGGCGATCATCGAGCTCGCCCGGGCCGACCATGACGTCACCCTCATGACCCGCGTGGCCGCGGCCCAGCGGACGATCACGAGCTAGCCGACGAACGCGGGCATCACGCGATCGATCAGCCCGGTCGAGACCTGGCCGGAGCCGAACTCGGGCCGCCGGATCAGGTAGTCCAGGAAGTCGATCGTCGTGCGTACGCCGTCCACCTCGAACCGGCCGAGCGCCGATGCCATCCGCTCGATCGCCTGCTCGCGGGTCGGCGCGTAAACGACCAGCTTCGCCAGTAGCGAGTCGTAATGGACCGGCACCTGGTAACCCTCGAAGCATTGGGTGTCGAGACGGATGTTCGGGCCGATCGGCGCGTTCCAACGCTCGATGCGGCCAGCATTCGGACGGAATCCCTCCCCGGCGATCTCGGCCGTGATCCGGCATTCGATCGAATGCCCGCGGATCTGGACATCCTCCTGACCGAACCGCAGCGGCCGTCCCTCAGCGATCCGGAACTGCTCCTGCACCAGGTCGATGCCGGTGATCATTTCGGTGACCGGGTGCTCGACCTGGATGCGGGTGTTCATCTCGAGGAAGAAGAAATCGCCTCGGTCGACGTCGAAGATGAACTCGACGGTGCCCGCACTGACATAGTCGATGCTGCGGGCCAGGGTCAAGGCGGCGTCGTGCATCGCGGTGCGAGTGCCGGGCGCGATGTCGGGCGCGGGCGCCTCTTCGACCACCTTCTGATGCCGGCGCTGCAGCGAGCAGTCGCGTTCGCCGAGGTGGATGACTGACCCGAACGAGTCACCCAGCACCTGCACCTCGACGTGGCGCGCGTTGGCGATGTACCGCTCGAGGTAGAGGGTCGCATCGCCGAACGACGCCAGCGCCTCGGCCGCCGCGGAGTCGAAGGTCTGCGCCATCTGCTCGTCGGTGTCGATGATCTTCATTCCGCGTCCGCCGCCGCCCGAAGCCGCCTTGACCATGACCGGGTAGCCGATCCGGGCGGCCTGCTCGAGCGCATCGGCCAGCGAGGTCAGCTTGGTGCTGCCGGTCAGGGTGGGCACGCCGACCGTCCGGGCGTGCTCGCGGGCGTTGATCTTGTGCCCCATCCGCCGCATGTGCTCAGCGGTCGGACCGACGAAGGTCAGCCCGGCCGCGGTGCAGGCATCGACGAACTCCGGCGATTCGGCCAGGAAGCCGTAGCCGGGATGCACGGCGTCGCAGTCGGTGCCGATGGCGGCCATCACCAGAGCCGGAATGTTGAGGTAGCTCAGGGCGCTCCGCGGCGGGCCGATGCAGATCGTTCGATCGGCCAGCTGCGCGGCCAGGCTGCCGAGGTCCGCCTCGGACGCCGCCAGGACGGTCGCGTACCCCAGTTCCTGGCAGGCCCGGATCAGCCGCACCGCGATCTCGCCCCGGTTGGCGATCAGGACGCGCTGGATGGTCATTCGGGACGGACGCGCAGCAGCACCTGGCCGTATTCGACCATCTGGTGGTTCTCGACGCAGACCTCGACGACCACGCCGGCGACCCCGGCCGGCACCGCGTTGAACGTCTTCATGACCTCGACCAGCGCGACGGTGTCATCGGCGGCGATTGTCGCGCCGGCGGTCACGTACGGCGCGGCTCCCGGCTCGGACTGCGCGTAGTAAAGCCCCATGATCGGCGAGACGATCTCGATCAGACCGCTCTCGACGGCCGCTCCTGCGGGCGCGGGCGACGCCGGCGCAACGGCGCGAGCGACGCGGGCGCCGCCGGCGCGGGGCCGGTGCGCTCGGAGCGATGGGCGCGGGAGTGGCCGCCACCGGCGCGGCAGCCGCGCGGTCGCGGGCGCCGCCGGACGGGCCGATGCGGACGGGCGCGTCGCCCTTGCCGAGGGTGACCTTGAGGTCGCCCACCTCGAGCTCGAGGTAGTCGAACGCCGACGCCTCGACCGAGTCGATGATGCGCACCAACCGTTCGACGTCGTCGTCGTTCAGCGAATCGAACCCGCTCATGAATTGACCACCTTGCCGGCCGCAGCGCCACGCTGCAGCACGATCGAATCGGAACCACTGTCGATATGGACGTAACGCAGGCTGGTGCTCGAGCCGACCCGTTTCATCAGCGCCAGCAATGGCGTCTCGCTGGTGGCGAATTCCTGAGGTGGGCCGGCCTTGCGCATGGTCTCGATCTCGGCCGTCCCCTGCATGATCGCCCGCAGGATGATCTCTTCATCGGGCGTCTGCGCGGTGCCGTAGAGCGCCTTGGCGTCGGCCAGGGACATGTCGTTGAGTCGACGGGCCGCCACCCGAGCCCAGCTCGGCCGCGCGGGGCAGCGAAAGGAAGCGATCCTTGAGGTTCTGGTCCATCCAGGTATAGCCCGAATCCTCACCGAAGATACCCTGCGCGAACCGAATCAGCTCATCGATCACCACCTTGTAACGCTCACCGGTAGCCACGTTGATCGCCGCCTGGGTCGCCACATACTGCGAATAGGGCGTGATCATGATCGGGTAGCCGAGGTCCTCGCGAACCCGAACCGCTTCGGCCAGCACCTCGTCGAAGCGATGGGTCAGGCCGATCTCTTCGAGCTGGAACCGGAGGTTCGAGATCACCCCGCCCGGGATCTGGTGCTCGTACTGCGCCTCGTCGAACCGTAGCGGCTCACCGAGCGGCATATCCGCACGCTGCGCGATCCGGGTCAAGCCGCTCCGACACCGACGCGAGCAGCTCGACGTCCGCGATCGGGTTGTGGCCGAGCTGACGCACATTACGCGCGGTGTCGAGGATCGACGGCTGGGCCGACCCGTCCGACAGCGGTGGCACCCCGCAGTGCAGGACCTTGACCCCGAGTCGTACCGCTTCGGCGTACACCGAGGGCGCGAGGCCCGTCGTGCAGTGCGAGTGCAGCTCGACCGGGGTGTCGCCGGCCATCGCGATCATCGGCGGAATCAACCGCCGGATCGCGTCGACCGTCAGCAGGCCCGCCCTGGTCCTTGAGGTAGATCGCAGCCGGGTTGAAGGCCAGCGATCCGCGCACCTTCTCGAGGAAGTACTCGTCGGTGTGCCGCGGCGAGATGCTGTACGAGATCCCGATGACGATCGAATAGCCCATCGCCTGAAGCTTCGGGAGCATGCCCGGGAACTGCCGGGTGAGCTGATCGGCGGTGTTGGCCACGGTCTGCAGCCGCTGCAGCGCGCCGATGTCGGCGACGATCTGCCAGTACAACTCCCCCAGAACGGGCGGGGTCGCCGCCCCGAACGAGTTGAGGTTGAACCCGCCACCCATGCAGGCCTTCGGGGTGTTGGGGATCTCGCGGGCCAGCATCCGCATGATCTCCCACGGATCTTCCTTCAGGTCGCGCACGAACTTCTTGAAGAAGATCGCGTTGGCCGGCACCTCGATGACCGCGAGCTGGGCGCGGTCGAGATCAGCCGCAACCGCTTGCATCATCTTGTGCCGGATACCCATCGCCCAGAGGCTCTGTGAACCGTCCCGGAACGTGGTGTCGACGAAGCTGATGTCCATAGCGCGGCGGCTCCCTGAGGTGGTTGTCGGCAGACTACCGACCGTCAGGATTGTTAGACGCCGGCAGGTCGACCACCCGGGTCACCGGCGGCCCGGCGGTCAGATTGCCGATGTAAACCTTCGACTGGTTACGACCCGGGTTGCCGCCGATGACGATGCTGGTCCATTCCGGATTCATCAGCTGTGGCACCAGACGATCGGGATCATCGGACGCCACATAGATCTTGCGCCATTCCGGGTCTTGAACGACGGAGTCGAAGCTGAACACCGAACGGCCGACCTGACGCGCGTACCCCTCGGTGATGCTGGCCTTGATCCAGAGGTTGTCGTAGAGGTACTGGCGGATCTCGTCCTTGCCGTAGCCGAATCCCTGCAGCGACCGGGCCACGTTCGGCGACAGCAGGATCAGCGGATTGAAGCCGTTATGGACGGTCGCGGTGTACGCCCACGGGCCGATCGTGTTGCCCAGCACCCGGGCCAGTGTCTCGAGGTGTTCGAGCGCCGTCTCGCCCGAGCTGTAGATCGGCGGACTCTGGGCCACGTTGAGCAGCAGGCTGACCGTGCTGACGTCGGCACTGAAACCGTTGTCGACGCGGAACGGGGCCCAGCCGATTTCGCTGGTGGTGGCTCCGTCCTCGGCCATCGCCACCATGGTCGCCATCCCGATCGCGCCGGCGTCGGTCTCGCCCGGGGGAATACGTAGGCCGGCGACATTTCGCAGCACCAGTCGCACGAATCGCCCGACCGTCGAGTTCGCCTGCCGGCCGACGCGCATCGCGCCCGTCCCCGAATTGAAGTTCAACTGCTCGACGATGGGACCGCTGACGATGACCAAGGGCTCCATGCCGAACGTCGATGTCAAATCGACCAGGCGGTAGGACGGGTCGAGCAGACAGTCACCGATCGCAGCCAGCAGCGGCATGTATTCGGGCCGGCAGCCCGCCATGACCCCGTTGACCGCGATGTTCCAGATGGTCAATTCGCGTTCTTCCGGAGCGAGCACCCCGATGACCTCGGCTCGGATCACGATCGGTGTGCGCGAGGAACGCCTGCACCCGTTCGAGGGTCGGCGGGATGATCGGCAGGCCGTCCGAGAACCCCTGCGCCAGGAAGAACTCCTGGACCTCGTCGAGGGTGCCCGAGAATACGACGTCACCGACGCTCGGTGCCGCGGCATCGTCAACGTACTCACCCTGAGCGGAGTCGCGCGCGAACTGGTCGCGGATCTGGTCGGTCAGGGTGTCGCGGACCTTGGCCTCGAAGACCTCTTGGGTGTCGGTCGAGATCGCGCCCGGATAGATCGCCAACCGCGGATCGGCATCACCGAAGACGGACGCCACCGCGCGCGCCATGGCCTCGAAGCCGCTCGACACCACTGCTACGGCCGGAACGCCGATGCCTTCCGACTTTGTCGCTGCCCGCATCACGGCGGACGTGCAGCGGCCTCAAGCCCCGGTCGCGACGATGGTCGCATCGACGCCGAGCTCGCGCAGCCGCTCGGGTAACTCGTCGAACAGCGACTCGTCGTCGTGGAAGTTGCCGAACACTTCGTAGTCGACGAATTCGATGCCGGGGTAGTCGGCGCTGAACCGCTCCTTGGTCAGCTCGAAGATCTCGTCGCCCTTGAACAGGTAATCCCAGACCAGCGCGACCTTCTTGCCGCGCAGATCGCTGAGCCCGAGGTTCTCGCTGGCCGCGATCTCGGTCGGCCGACCCAGCGGCCAGACCACGTCGTAGCTGAACTCGTCCGCCGCCGGCTCGTCGACCATGGGACGGACTTTAGCGGCCGAGACTCGCTATTGGGAACGGCGGCGGACGACGCGGCGATCGGCATCCACGCGGCTCGTCAGCCCGCGCCGATCGAGCAATTCGAACAGCGGCAGCGCGACCCGGCGGGTGGTGGCGAGCGCCTGGCGTCCCTCGCTGAGCGTGAACGGCCCGGGGATCTCGGCCAGCCGTCGAACCGCCTCATCCAGCGCATTCGGCCGCAGATAGACGCCGGGCGCGATGCGGATCAGCCGGCCGGCCCGGACCGCCGCCGCGAGCTGCCGCTCGTCCAGCCCGGACGCCTGCAACTGGGCCAGTTCCGGCGTCGCGAACGGGTCAGCGGCCAAGCCGCTCGTCCAGCTCGTCCAATGCCTGCTGCGACGGCCGGCGCGAAGGTGATCACGGCATCGGCGCGGCGCACCCCGTCCGCCGCGACCGTCAGTTCGGGCCGGGCGAGCAGAACCGCGTCGAGCAGCCTCGGGTCCGGCAGCTCGAGCGCGTCCACCGCCGCCGCGCGGGTCAGCCCCGGGTTGCTGGGGTGCTCGGCCGCCCATCGGTCGACCGTGCCGAGCAGGTCCTCGGTCCAGCGGGCCCAGGTGCCGGCGGCGACCAGCCAGTCGCCGACGGGCCGCACCCCATCCGGCACCGGCTGGTCGGCCGCCAGCACCCCCGCTGCGATCAGCTCGGCCCGCCGAACCGCCCCGCGGCGCTGCACCTCGCCGACCGGGTCGGGCTCGCCGGTCTGACCCGCCAGCTCGGCGGCGCGCGTTGCCGCCGCGCCGCGCCGTAGCAGCGGGGACGGTTGCACGTCGAGCACGACAACCCCGGCCGCGACCGTCTGCGCCCCCGGGTCGCGCAACAGCGCCCGCTCGCCGACGTGGATCGGGACGGCGTGATCGAGGGTCAGCCGGGCGGTGTCCTCGCCGAGGCGCCGCACGTGCGCGGTCATCGCCGCCGAGCCGACGTGCAGGATCAGCTGCCGCGGAAGGCGTTCGGGGGCCACCGACAGCCGGACGTCGACCATCGCCGTCTCGGTCCACCCGTCCGGTGAGATCAGTGCCATTCCTCGACCGACCTGGTCGGCGCCGATACCGCGCAGGTTGACCGCCACGCGCGCTACCGCGGTCACCGATTCGACGCTCGACTTCAGGGATTCGAGCCCGCGGACCGTCACCGCCTCGCCACCCGGGCTCAGCCGCAGCACGTCGCCGACCGCAATCCGCCCCCGCCCGAGGGTGCCGGTGACGACCGTGCCGGCGCCGCGAACGGTGAAGACGCGATCGATCCAGAGCCGCGCCGGACCGGGCGCGGGCGGCGGCACGGTGGCGGCCAGCTCGAGCCAGGACGTCGCGCAGCTCGTCGAGGCCCGCGCCGGTCACCGCGCTGGTCACCACCGCCGGGACCCCCTCGAGGGAGGATCCGGCCAGATAGTCCCGCGCCTCGGCGATCGCGAGCTCGGCATCGCCCAGGTCGGCCCGGGTGATCACGAGCGCCCCGTGCCGGACTCCGAGCGCATCGAGCGCTGCCAGGTGCTCGCCGGTCTGGCGCGACCAACCGCCGTCCGCGGCGACCATCAGCAGTGCGACCGGTACCGGGCCGACGCCGGCCAGCATGTTGGCGATGAACCGCTGATGCCCGGGGACGTCCACGAACGCAACAGTCGGTGCCGTCCGGCAGCTCGGTCCAGGCGTAGCCGAGGTCGATGGTCATGCCGCGGCGCTTCTCCTCGGCGAACCGATCCGGCTCCATCCCGGTCAGGGCCCGCACCAGGGCAGACTTGCCGTGATCGACGTGTCCAGCGGTCGCGACGACCAGCATCTGCTGACCTCCCGCCCCTTGACGCCGAACTCGACACCGCACACGCTAACCAATGCCGATGACGGGGAGGCCGCCGAAGATGGACGAGAGCTACGCGACTCTGCTCGAGCTGGTGGCTGATATCTTCGCCGACTCGGTGGCCGTGATCCACGGCGACAACCGCCGCACCTGGACCGAGCTCGACGAGCGGGCGTCCCGGCTGGCCACGTTCTTGGCCCGGCAGGGGGTCGAGGCGGGTACCCGCGTCGGGCATCTGCCTCTACAACAGCGTCGAATACGTCGAGACGTTGTTCGCGATCCTCAAGCTGGACGCGACGCCGGTCAATATCAACTACCGCTACCGTCCGTTCGAGCTGACTCACATCCTCACCGATTCCGGCGCGACGACGGCCGTCCTCGATTCATCATTGCTCGAACGCATCGAGACGATCTGGGCCGAGCTACCCCAGCTCAAGAACCTGATCGTGCTGGGTGACGACGTCGCCACCGAACTGACCACCACCCGCTACGAGGACGCGATCGCCCAATCTGACCGGTGGCCACGACTCGCCCGGGACGGAAGCGGTGAGTGGTTGCTCTACACCGGCGGCACCACCGGGGCGCCGCGCGCGGTGATCACCAACCAGCGCGGGCTGGTGCGTCAGGTCAGCCTGTCGTGCTACGGACGCTTCCAACGGCCCATTCCGGCCAGCCGCGAGGAGTTCGTCGCGACCGCGGAGTCGATTCATGCCTCCGGCGAGACGTGGCCGTGCCTGCCGACGGCGCCGCTGATGCACGGGGCGGGCGTCTACAACTCGCTCTCGACCCTGCTCGGCGGTGGGCCGGTCGTTTACCTGACCTCGCGCCGGTTCGACGCGGACGAGACGGCGGCCCTGATCGAACAGCACCGGGTCGCGAACCTCGCCATCGTCGGCGACGTCTTCGCGTTGCCCCTTGCCGATGCACTTGACCAGGCCGCCGCCGAAGGTCATCCCTACGACGTATCCAGCCTCAAGATCGTCAGCAGCGTGGGTCTCACCTGGAGTGCCGAGGTCAAGGCCCGGCTGCTGGCGCACGGCGACTTCGACTGCACCGAGGTGGTATCGGCGACCGAGGGTGGTCCATTCGCCCGATCGTCGAGCCGCGCCGGACGGTGGCGTGTTCAACAGCCGGTTCACCCTGGCCGCGGGCGCTCGCCTGTTGAGCGAGGACGGCCGCGATGTCGGCGTCGGCGAACTCGGACTGCTGGCGGCGCCCACCGATGGGTCCGTGCGGTACATGGGCGACGAGGAGCGCACCCGCGAGACGTTCCGGCAGATCGACGGGTCGTGGTACGTGGTGACCGGCGACCTGGCCGTGCTGCAGGCCGATGGCTCATTACTGCTGCGCGGGCGCGGTAGTCAGGTGATCAATACGGGTGGCGAGAAGGTCTTCGGCGGTGAGGTCGAGCAGGTGATCGCCCGGCATCCGCAGATCCGCGACGTCATGGTCGTCGGTGTGCCGGACGCCCGATGGGGCGAGCGCATCGCCGCCGTGGTCGAGACGACAACGGACTCGACCCTGACGCTGGCCGAACTGCGCGACTTCGTCGGCGCTCAGCTGGCCGACTACAAACGCCCGACCGCGATGGTCGTACTACCCGAACTGCGACGCAGCCCGGCCGGGAAGGCCGACCTCAAATGGGCCCGCGAGGTCGCGATCGCCCACGCCGATCAGCGGACCGAGATGGCCCATTCTTCGCGCGGCCACGATCTCACCGATCACCGGAGCACCCGGGATCTCGCCGATCACGAGCAGCCCACCGCTGGTCTGAGCGTCGGCGAGCAACAGCAGCTCGTCGCTACCGACGGTCGACCGCAGCCGGGGCTGGACCCACTCGAGATTGCGCTGGGTACCGCCGCTCACGTATCCGTCGGCCAGCGCCCGGCGGGCGCCATCGAGATAGGGAACGGCCGCCGCATCGATCACGGCCGATACGCCGGATGCTCGCGTCATCTTGAACAGGTGCCCGAGCAGGCCGAACCCGGTGACGTCGGTGGCGGCGGTGATGCCGGCCGCCAGCGCCGCCTCGGACGCGGCCCGGTTCAACTTGGTCATCGAATCGATCGCGTTCGCGAACACCTCGCCGGTCGCCTTGTGCCGGTTGTTGAGTACCCCCACGCCGAGCGGTTTGGTCAGGCTGATCGGCAACCCGGCACGGGCGGCGTCATTGCGCAGCAGGTGGCATGGCCGACGCAACCCCGGTGACCGCCATCCCGTACTTCGGTTCCGGGTCGTCGATGCTGTGCCCACCGGCCACGGCGCAACCGGCCTCGCGGGCGACGGCCAGGCCACCGCGCAGCACCTCGGCCAGCAACTCGCCGGGCAGCACGTCGCGCGGCCAGCCGACGAGGTTGACGGCGACGATCGGCCGTCCACCCATCGCGTAGACATCCGATAAGGCATTGGCCGCCGCGATCCGCCCGAAGTCGTAGGCATCGTCCACGACCGGGGTGAAGAAGTCAGCCGTCGCGACGATGGCGATATCGCCCTGTATGCGCACGACCGCGGCGTCGTCACCGTCGTCGAGCCCGACCAGCACGCCCGGCAGATCCTCACCGGTCAGGCCGGCCACGATCTGTTCCAGCTCGCCCGGCGGGATCTTGCAGGCGCAGCCGCCGCCGTGTGCGTATTGGGTGAGCCGGTAGATCGTCGGCGCCTGTGTCGTCACCCCGCCAGGCTATTACGCCGCCCTGCTGCGGTAGTCATGATCTTCAGTGCGATCTCGATGTATGCGCGCGCGTTGATCCATAGCTATGCGACCGGACCGCCGGTGCCGGGCATCGACCCGCGGCTGTTCGCCGGCGTCTTCCGGTCCAAGCGATGCCGCGACGGGCTCGCCTGAGCTGGCGCCACCCGGCGCTACACCGTCACCCAGCCCTGTGCCAAGGTGGCGGTATGACCACGTTGAGCATGCTCCAACGTTCGGACGTGACGTGCTGATCGCCGGCGCGACGGCGCTGATCACCGGCGGCGCCTCGGGCCTCGGCCGAGCGACCGCCGAGCGGTTGGCGGCGTCCGGAGCGTCCGTCGTGATCGTTGACCTGCCCGACTCCGGTGGCGCTGATATTGCGCACGAATTGGGATCGAATGCCTACTTCGCAGCGGCAGATGTGCTCGATACCGACTCCGTGTCGGACGCTCTCGACGTGGCCGGGTCGACCGGGAAGCCGTTACGGGTGGTGGTCAACTGCGCCGGCATCGCACCCCCGGCCAAGGTCGTCGGCAAGAACGGACCATTCCCACTGGACCTCTTCCGGCGAATCGTCGAGATCAACCTGATCGGCACGTTCAACGTGATCCGGCTCGCGGCCGAACGGATGATCGCGCTGCCGCTCGAGGGTGAGGAGCGCGGGGTCATGGTCTGCACCGCCTCGGTCGCCGCGTTCGACGGCCAGATCGGCCAGGCGGCCTATTCGGCGTCCAAGGGCGGCATCGTCGCGATGACGTTGCCGATTGCGCGTGAGCTGTCCGAGAGCCAGATCCGCGTCACGACGATCGCGCCCGGACTGTTCGAGACCCCGCTCCTCGCCGCCCTTCCGACCGCGGCGATGCAGGCGCTGGGCGCCACCGTGCCGCACCCGAACCGGCTGGGACGACCCGCGGAATATGCGGCCCTGGTCGAGCACATCATCGCCAATCCGATGCTCAACGGCGAGACGATCCGCCTCGACGGTGCTATTCGGATGACGCCGCGCTGATCATTGCTGCGATCCTCGCTCGCTTCGCATCGCCGCGATGCTCCGCACGAACTAAACATTCACTGGCGCGCGGACCTCAGGGCGGCCGCGCGCAGGGCGCCTACCTCGACCCGGCCGGTGTACGGCTGACCGTCGAAGAACAGCGTTGGGGTTCCGTGCACACCCAGCTGGGCGCCGTCCTGATAGTCGGTCCGCACGGCCACCGCGAAGCGCTGAGCGGCCGCTCCCACCATCTCATTGACGTCGAGGCCGAGCCGTTGGCCATAGCGAACCAGATCGGGGTCCGTGAGCCGATCCTGGTGGTCGAACAACAGGTCGTGCATCGGCCAGAACGAGCCCTGGGCGCCGGCAGCTTCGGCCGCCAAGGCGGCGGTCAGCGCGAACGGGTGCGGCTGGAACAACGGGAAGTGCCGAAACACCAACCGCACACCGCCGTCCGACGTGTCGACCAGCTCTCGGACGACGGGCGCGGCCGCGGCGCAGTAGGGACATTCGAAGTCGCCGAACTCGACGACGGTGACGGATGCCTCGACGTCGCCATAGACGAAGCGGGTCGCAAAGTCGGGCTCGGTCATCGTGCCACCGCCGGCGCCAGCGTCGGGTCCAGCCAGGGCAGCGGCGGCAGAGCCGGAATGACCGTGTCATCATCGACCGTGCACATCGGCAACCGGTCGCCCAGATAACGCAGCAACACCGAGCCCAGGACGGCCCCGAGCAGCGATCCGGCCAATACGCCGATCTTTGCGTCGGCCCGCAGACCCGCCGAGGTGAAGGCCAGGTCGGTGACGAAGAGCGAGATCGTGAAGCCGATGCCCGCGAGCACGGCGCCGCCGATGAGATGGCCGTACCGCACACCGCCGGGTAGCACACCGAGGCCCGTGCGCAGGGCCAACGTCGCACCCGCGGTGATGCCGATCGTGTTGCCGACCAGCAGGCCGACCACCACGCCGATCGTGACCGGCGAGCTGACGGCATGGCGCAGCGTGGTCGGCGACAACGACACACCGGCGTTGGCCAATCCGAACAACGGAACCACGATGAACGCGCTCACCGGGTGCAGCGCGGCCTGCAGCCGTTCGTTGGCCGGCACGGACGCGCGGGCGGCCGACACCGCCAACTGGGCGCGGTGCGCCTCCGCCCGCTCGACCAGGGCCCGACCGTAGATCCCGATCCGCTCGCGCTGCTCGGGCGCGACGCGGCGAGCCGGGACGAGCAGTCCGACCAGCACCCCGGCAAAGGTCGGCTGCACCCCGCTTTCATAGACCGCCACCCAGAGCGCGACGCCGATCAGCACGTACGGAAGCAGCCGCCAGACCTCGAGCCAGCGCAACCCGGCGAGCGCGACGACCAGAACGGCCACGACGATCAGCGGCACCAGGTGCACCTTGCCGGTATAGAACAGCGCGAGAACCAGGATGGCACCGATGTCATCGACGATTGCCAGCGTGAGCAGGAACAGCCGCAATCGATCAGGACACCGTGGGCCGAACAGCGCGAGGATGCCGGTGAGGAATGCGGTGTCGGTCGACATCGGAATACCCCAGCCGTGGGCGCCGGCCCCGCCGTGGTTGATGGCGTAATAGAGGACGGCCGGCAGGGCCAGGCCGCCGATGGCACCGAGGGCGGGCGCAGCGACGTTGCGGACGCTGCGCAGGTCGCCGATGGTCACCTCGCGACTGATTTCCAGGCCGACGACGAGGAAGAAGATCGACATCAGGCCGTCGTTGAGCCAATGGGTGAGATCGAGCGCGATCCCATAGTGACCGAACCGGACCGACGCGACGGTGGCCCATACATCGTGATAGCTGCCGCCGGGCGCGTTCGCCCACACGAGGGCGGCGACAGTGGCGGCCAGCAATAGAGCCGCGCTCCCGGCCTCGGTATTGAGAAATGTGCGGACGGGCGGCGAGAGCCGGGGCAACGGCACAACGACGCGCGGCACCGGACCCGGACGCGCCGGCCGGGTGACCGCGGCCGGCATGTCGATGACGACGTCGGCCGCCAGGATCGAAGAGTCGTCCGCCGCTGATGGGGTGGGCGGCTGCGGTTGCATCGGCGCCGCGATCCTAGGTTCCGGTCAGCGAATCGAGGTTGACGACGATGGCTTCCTGGCCGCTGCGAGCGATGACCACCACTGCTTCGTCGGCGAAGGGGTTCTCTTCCCGATGCGGTACGAACGGCGGCACGAAGATGTAGTCGCCCGGTGCCGCCTCCAGCCGTCGTTCGCTACCGCCCTCAGCGAAGACGAAGACCGGACGGCCGCTCAATACGAAGATCGCCGTCTCGTTCTCGCCGTGGTGATGGTTGGACGACGCGGTCTCGCCGGCGACATGCGTCTGCCCCATCCATAAGTGCGCGGACCCGGTGCGCTGCGCCGAGATCGCCTCGACCCGGCGCATGCCCGGAGTCTGGGCAGTGTCGGCCGAGAGCTGGTCGCTGCGGACATGATGCAGCCGCGTGTGCCATGGATCGTCGGCCGGCATCTGCCTACCGTACTAACCGCAGGGCTAGTCGTGGCTGGGTTCGCGCAGGACGAGCACCGGGCAGTGCGCGTGAGCCACGCAGTATTCACTGACCGAACTGAGCAGTAATCCGGCGACAAAACCGTGGCCGCGGCTGCCGATCACCAGTAGCTCGGCCTCAGCCGCGTAGTCGACGAGGCTGGGACCCGCCGGCCCCTCGACCTCGACCGTTCGTAGGTCGAGCCCGGGATTCGCGGTCCGTACGGACGCGACCGCGTCCAGCACCGCTGACGCGGCGTCGGCCGCCGGATTGAAGTTCTCGGGCAGCGCGCCGGCGACTCCGGCCGTTCCGGGAATGGACCAGGTGATGACTGCGTCAACCCCGCGACCAGTCAATTGCGCCTGCCGTACCGCCCACAACAGCGCGGAATGTGATGATTCCGAGCCATCGACCCCGACGACGATGCGTCCGGCGCCGCGAGGTACTGAAGCCGAATCCGGCGAGTCTCCCTGCGTAGTGGTCATGGACGGAACGCTATCTGATCGCCGACCCCGGGCGGGTTTCAGGTTCACGCGATTCGCGAACAATAAGACGTAATCAGCATCGGTCGATTACATTCCGCACCCGTAGCGCAGCAACCAGCCACCCGGTCCGGCGAATTGCGCTGTCGGCCTCGGCGGTCAGGCGACCGGGCGGCCCGATGACTCCAACCAGGCGGCTCTGTGTCTCGGGCCCATCGGCACGGGGTAAGCGTCTTTCGCGACCAAACTCAGTGCGATTACGGTCGGTAGTAGATTTAGATATGTCGTCCACTCTGTGCAAACGAGTTGGCGCGACGCGGCAGCTCAGATCGGCTAATGTACTGTTCCTGTACATGTTCGGGTCATTTCGACGTGTCACCAACATTGCAGATCGGCGCCGAGGCGGGGGCTGATGAACCAACGATCGACGGACTCCATGGCCGGGTTGGACGCAGTTCGGGGATGTGAATGCGTCGTTCGACCGCACAAACGGCGCACGCGACTTTGTGTAACGAATAACGCAACAATCCGTAATCACTACGCACGGTACTCGCGTGTGAATGACGTTAACCGTGCCCTGTGGGTAAAAGTGCTTAGCCCGATGTATGGCAACTAACAATTAAATTGCTCAAAGCTCTCATACCAGCGCGTATCGTAATCCTTCGGGATAGCGAGTCGGAGGAACCCAGATGCACGGCATGTCCCACAACGGACGCAGCGGCAGCCGCGGCCGGGCTCAGCGCGGCGACGTGCGCGTCGCAATCCTCATACTGCTGGCCGAGCAATCGATGCACGGCTACCAGTTGATGCAGGCGATGGCTGATCGAACCCAGGGTGCCTGGCGTCCGAGTGCGGGCGCCATCTATCCGACCCTCGCGTCGCTCAAGGATGCCGGGCTGGTCGATGTCCAGGCGGTGGACGGGCGCAAGCTCGCTTCGCTGACCGAAAAGGGCGACGCCTACGTCCGTGAGAACCGGGCCAACTTCGCCGACCCCTTCGAACCACTGATCGCCGAGAGCGGCGGTGAGCACGATCTGCGCGGTCCGCTGGACGAGATCCGGACCACCACCCGGTTGCTCTCGCGCACCGGCAGCGACCTGCAGATCCAGCAGTCCCGTGAAGTTCTCATCACCAGCTTGCGCGCCTTGAATGCGATCCTGGCCAAGATCGATCCGGCGGCGACGGCAACCACGGCAACCACGGCGCCCGCGGCCACCGCCGGTCCGTCGGACGCTCTGCTCGGGAGCGGATCGAACGGCGCGCCGCCGCTGGCTGAGACCGTCATCGGGCTCGACCACTGAACGCCCGATTGAGCCCGCGTCCGACCTAACTTCGGTCGGACACTGAGGTCGGTCGGTCGCTAGCCTTCGCGGTGTGCCCGCCGCCGATTCAGTGCTCGTCCGGGCTCTGTCGATCGCGACCTTCCTGCAATATCTGGGCGCGAGCGCCGTCCTGGCGATTCTGCCGCTCTATCTTGCTCGCCAAGGGGCCTCCGACCTCGTCATCGGTCTGGCGATGGGGGCGTTCTTCGGCGCCGGCGTCTTGATCCAGTATCCGATCGGCCGGCTGGCCGATCGGATCGGACAGCTCACTGTTCTCGTCACCGCGCTCGGCGCGCTCGCGATCGCCAGCCTGGGTTACGTACTTCCGGTCGGGCCGGCCGTCGAGGTCCTGCTGCGCTTCCTGCAGGGCGCCGCGGTCGGTGCGGCCGAGGTCGCCAGCCTGTCGATGGTTGGCCTGCATGTAGCGCCCGGACGACGCGGCGGGGCGTTCGGCGCGATCTTCGGGGCTCAGCTTTCCGCGTTGGCCATCGCGCCGCTGGTCGGCAGCATCATCGGCATCGACCACATGACGTGGCTCTTCGTTGCCGGCGCCGTCGCCGCCGGGGCCGCGTGCGCGCCGATCGCACGAGCCGCTCGCACAACCAGGTCGGCGCGCCCGATCAGCCGATCGACCGAACCTCAATCGGCGGATCCCCCGCCGGCCGATTCCCCGCCGACGGATCGTGCGTCGACCGATCGTCAGTCCGGCGACGTCGCCCCGACCGCAGCCGAACCACCGAACATTCGGTTGCGCTCGATCGGCGCATTGCGCGGCGTCTTCATCGTCGGCCTGATTGCCGGCCTGACCACCGGCATCTACGAGTCCTGTTGGACGCTGCTGCTCGAATCACGAGGGGCGGCATCGTGGCAGATCGGCCTGTCGTGGTGCCTGTTCTGCATTCCGTTCGTGGCCGCCTCGGTGCCGGCGGGCCGCCTGGCTGACCGGTTCGACCAGCGGTGGCTCGTGGTCTGGTCGTTGCTCGTCTCGGTCGTGCTGCTGTTCATCTACCCATTCGTCTCATCGCTCGTCGTGATCATCACGCTCGGCGCATTCGAAGGGCTGGGCGTCGCGGTCGCGTACCCGGCTGCCCAAGCGCTGCTGACGACAGTGGCCCCGCCCCGTCAACTCGGTCAGACCCAGGGGGTCTTCTCGACCATGCAGACAGCGGCGATCGCGGTATCGGCCGCGCTCGGCGGAGCCCTGTTCGGATCGGCGCGCTGGCTGCCGTTCGTCACCATGGGGGTCACCTCCGCGATCCTGGTAGCGGTCGTGTCGTGGATCTGGGTTGGCGTGGCCCGACCCATGGCTTGACCGCTACGGTCACGGAATGTCCTTGGCCGTCGCGGTGTCGTGCGGCGTCGGCGCGGCCATCGCGTACGCCGCCGCGACCGCGACCGAACATGCCGCCGCCCACACCGGTACCGGGGATCACGACGCCACCGGCCTGGTCAAGCTGGTCAAGAACCCGTGGTGGCTGTTCGGGTTCGTCCTCGACTTCGCCGGCCTGGTGCTGCAGATCGCCGCGCTGTCGGCCGGGACGGTCGTGCTGGTCCAGCCGCTACTGGTGCTGTCGCTGCCGCTCTCGTTGCCCATCCGGTGGGCCCTGGGCGGACCACGTCCGCTGGGGCGCGACTACCTGGGCTGCCTGGCGATCCTGCTCGGCCTGACCGGGTTCTTCCTGCTCCTCGGCGCTCCCGCCCAGAGTCACGCGCTGCACCGTCGCCACGCCCTGTTCGCCGCGCTGATCGCCCTGGCCGCCGGCGGGTTGATCTGCTGGTGGGCGCATCCTCGCCGCGCCCCGGTGCGGGCGGCCGTGTACGGCGGGGTTGCCGGTGCCTGGTTCGGCCTGGTCGGCGTTCTGATGGACGCCTCGATCACCACTTGGCGTGACCAGGGAATTCGTGGTTTCACCCACGCATCCGGTCTGATCCCGGTCAGCGGCGTGGTGGTCGTCGGCGCGCTGAGCATCGTGCTCACCCAGGTGTCGTTCCAGGTCGGATCCCTCGGTGCGAGCTTCCCGGCCAATCTGGCCGCCGCCCCGGTGGTGGCGGTCATCCTCGGGGCGATGCTGCTGCGGGAGCACGTCCCGTCCTCGACGCCGCACGTGATCGGATACCTGGTCTGCCTGGCCGCAATGGTGCTCGGCTCGATCCAACTGGCGGCCGACGCTTCCACGACGCCGCGGCCATCAGCGCAACCGACCGCCGGCCAGCCCGAATAGCGCCACGTCGGCGACCGCGATCGCCATGGTGGCCAGGAAGAAGAATCGCCGCGAACCGCCGGCCAGACCGGCCCAGATCGCCACCGTGACGACCACTGCCCCCCCGGCGAGGACCCCCCAGCGCCAACCGCCGCGATGGTGCGCAGGTATCAGCACGATGACGGTCGTTGCCGCCAACAGCAGCAGCGGCCCGACGACCACGCTGGCGCGCGCACCAAGTCGATGGGGCAGCCCCCGAACGCCGGTCGCGGCATCGTCACCGAGGTCGGGCAGCACGTTGGCGAAGTGGGCCGCGATTCCGAGTAGCGCGCCGGCAACGATCGTCCAGCCGGCCGGCCAGCGCGGAACGGGCCGGGCCAGGGTCGCGATCGCCGGCAACAACCCGAACGCGACACCGTAGGGCGCCCAGGACCATACGGTGGCCTTGAGGCCGAGGTTGTAGGCCCAGCCGCAGGCCACCGTGGCGAGCGCGATCAGGCCGGCTCGGTAGCCCAACGCGAGCGAGAGGGTGGTCGTGGCGACCAGCGCGGCGCCGATGGCCGCCGTAATGAGCCCCGGCGATACCGCCCCGGCCGCCAACGGTTTGTCGGTGCGGTTAACGAGACGGTCCCGCGCCGCGTCGAGGCGGTCGTTGCCCCAGCCGATCGAGAGCTGGCCGGTGAACACGGCCAGCGTCAGCAGCGCGGCCGTCGATGCGTCCAGATCGGCCAGCACTGCTAGGCCGGCCGCGATCCCGGTCACGGCCAGGGTCGGCAACGGATGGCAGGCGAGCACCAGTCCGCGTATCGCCCGTACCGCCTGTCCCGCGATCATGTGACTCGAATCGTAAGCGAGTTCGACGCGATCCGGCCGTACGCTCGATGAGGTGACTACTTTGGCCGCCGTTCACGGCGTACTCGCCCCCCATCGCTACGAGCAGCGCGAGATCACCGAGGCATTCGCCCGGGTCTGCCTCGGTCCCGACGGCAACCACGAACTAGTGCGCCGCCTGCACGCCAATGCACTGGTCGAGTCGCGGCATCTGAGCCTGCCGCTCGAGGACTACGCCGGCCTGGCCGACTTCGGCGCCGCCAACGACGTCTTCATCGACATGGCCAGCGAACTCGCGGTCCAGGCCATCGAAGGGGCGCTGGAGTCGGCGGGCATCCGCCCGGACGAGGTCGACGTCATCATCTCGACGACCGTGACCGGTGTCGCCGTGCCGTCGATCGACGCTCGTATCGCTGCACGATTGGGACTGCGGCCCGACATCAAACGCGTTCCGCTGTTCGGACTGGGCTGCGTCGCCGGTGCGGCCGGCGTCGCCCGGATGCACGACTACCTGCTGGCCTGGCCCGACCAGGTGGCAGTGCTGCTCTCGGTCGAACTCTGCTCGTTGACGATTCAGCGCAACGATCACGCGATCGCCAACCTCATCGCGTGTGGGCTGTTCGGTGACGGAGCCGCGGCGGTTGTCGCGGTCGGCGCCGAGCGGGCCAAGCGCGATGAGGTCGCTGGTCCCCGGGTCATCGCGACCCGCAGCCGCCTCTACCCCGACAGCGGCGACACGATGGGATGGGACGTCGGCCCGGGCGGCCTGAAGATCTTCCTCAACGCCGAGGTGCCGAACCTGGTCCGGCGCTATCTCGGCGATGACGTGCGCGGCTTCCTGAGCGCGCACGAGCTCACGCCCGTCCGACGTCAGCGCGTGGGTCTCGCATCCCGGTGGCCCGAAGGTGATCGAGGCGATCGAGGACGAGCTGGCGCTGCCGGCCGGCGCCCTCGAGCTCACCTGGCGGTCACTGGCCGAGGTCGGCAACCTGTCGTCCTCGTCCGTGCTGCACGTTCTGCGCGACACCCTCGACAAGCGCTCGCCCGAACCGGGCACCCCGGGGCTGCTGATGGCGATGGGTCCCGGATTCTGCGCCGAGCTCGTGCTGCTCGAATGGTGAGCGCCGCGTGATCTGGTACCCGCTGCTCGTCGTCGCGGTCGCCCTCGAACGCGTCGCCGAGCTGGTCATATCCCGTCGAAACCTCGACTGGAGCCTGCGCCAGGGCGGGCGCGAATACGGCCAGCGGCACTTCCCTTTCATGGTTGCGTTGCACACCGGCCTGCTGGTGGCCTGCGTCCTCGAGGTCGAAGTGGGACATCGGCCGTTCATCGCCGCACTCGGCTGGCCGATGTTAGTGATCGTCGCGGCGACGCAGGCACTGCGGTGGTGGTGCATCACGGTGCTCGGTACCCAGTGGAACACCCGCATCGTCGTGGTCGAGCACCTGCCGACCATCGGCACCGGGCCCTACCGGTGGCTCCGCCACCCGAACTACGTGGCCGTAGTGGTCGAGGGTGCGGCCCTGCCGCTCGTGCACACGGCCTGGATCACGGCGCTCACCTTCACGGTGCTCAATGCCGGCCTGCTGCTGGTCCGGATCCGGGCCGAGAACGCCGCGCTGGGCATGATGATCCCCCGACCGCGACCGCCGGCCCCGCCGCAGCCGGCCTGACCGAGCCGTGGACGCCGATCTGATCGTCTGCGGAGCCGGGCCCGCGGGCCTCGCCAGCGCACTGCACGCCGCCCGCGCAGGCCTTGAGGTAGTGGTGTTCGACCCGCGCGCGTCCCCCATCGACAAGGCCTGCGGCGAGGGACTGATGCCCGGCGCCGTGCGCGAACTCGACGCTCTGGGCGTCACGCTGAACGGCTCACCGCTGGGCGGAATTCGCTACACGGACGGACGTACGCAGGCCGAGGCGCGCTTTCGACGCGGCCCCGGCCGAGGGGTTCGGCGCACCGAACTGCAGACCGCCCTGATGGACGCGGTGGCCGCGGCCGGCGTGACCATGCGACCGGAGCGAGTCGATTCGATCAGCCAGGACGACGCGTCGGTGCAGGCCGGTGGTCTGCGCGCTCGCTACCTGATCGCGGCCGATGGCCTGCACTCCCCCATTCGCCGGCAACTCGGCCTGGACCGTCCCAGCGGCGCCGATCCGCGTTGGGGATTGCGCCAGCACTTCGCGATCGAACCGTGGACCGATCTGGTCGAGGTGCATTGGGGTGCCCGCAGCGAGGCGTACGTGACGCCGGTCGGACCGCAGCTGGTGGGAGTGGCGCTGCTCGGATCGGACCGGGCGCCGTTCGCCGAGGCCCTGCAGGCTTTCCCGGCGCTGCGCGAACGGCTCCCGCTCGATCTGGGTGATGGTGCGTCGACCGTTCGGGGCGCCGGTCCGCTGCGCCAGCGCGTCGCGGCCCGGATGGCCGGCCGGGTGCTGCTCGTCGGTGACGCGTCCGGCTATGTCGACGCGCTGACCGGTGAAGGCATCGCGGTGTCGCTGGCATGTGCGCGCGCGGCGATCGACTGCATCGTGGACGGGACGCCCGCACGCTACGAGCAGCGGTGGCGCGCGCTGTCGAGGCGCTACCGGCTGATCACCGAATCGCTGCTCTGGGCCCGCGGCCGGCCCGGTGCTCGCGCGGGCCATCACTCCGGCGGCGGCTCGGTTGCCCATCGGTCTTCGGCGCACTCGTGGATCAGCTGGCTCGGTAGCGGTTTACCGTGGCCGCTGCGCCACCCGGTAGCGTCGGCACAATGACGAGAACGAGCGCCTGATGCCCGGCGTAACGATATCGGCCGGGTATGGCGCCGGCGGCAGTTTGGTGGCGCCTCTGGTCGCTGAACGACTTGGTGTCCAACTGCTCGACCGGGCCATCAGCGTCAAGGTCGCGGCGCAGCTGAACGTCACCGTCGAGGAGGCCCAGGCCGGTGCGCCGAACCGGTCGCTGATCGAACGGTTGCTCACGTTCATGTCGCCGATGGCCACCGACACGATGGGCACTCCGGCCGACCTGGAATCGACCAGTTCGGCCAGCGGCATCAGCGATGAGGCCGCGACCTTCCGCGAAGAGGCCGAGCGCATCATGAGCGAGGCGTTCGCAGACGGCGCCGTCGTGATCGGCCGGGCCGGCGCGGCCGCATTCCGCGACGCCACCGACATCCTGCGGGTGCGGCTGTACGGTCCGATCCAGGCCCGCCTGTTCCGGGTCCAGCAGACGCAGGGCGGCGAGCCGGCGGCGATCCTCAAGCAGCTCAAGCAGGTCGATGCCGCGCGCGACACCTACGTGCGCCGGCTCTACCGGATCAGTGTCGACGAGCCGTCGGTTTTCCATCTGCAGATCGACTCGACCGCGCTGTCGATCCCGGACTGCGCGAACCTGATCGTCATCGCCTATCGCGCACTGGTCGGCTAGCGCTCAGATCCGGGCCCGCTCGCGCCACAGCTCGAGCACCTGCGTGGTCGCCATCGACGTCGACGGCCTCGCGCGGCTCACGGTTCCACAGATACAGGTAGAGATCCGATGCCGACCCACGAACGACCGTGTCGGCGTCCTGATCGCCGGTACTTCTGGTGCTACGGCCAACGGAATCGATCGTCAAGTGCCACCAGCGTCCGCGTCCGTCGGGGCGATGAGCAGGCGGCGGGACGGGTCGGCGAGCAGGGTCGACCGCGGCCGGGCCAGGAACCCGTTCAACAGCTCGTCGATGCCGTCGAGGGCGAACCCGGTCGGGTAGCTGGGCGTCCGGCCGGCGGCCGACTCGGCGTCGGCGTGGTGGATCGCGGTTTCGTGCGCTTGCCGGCGGGACCAGAAGATCTTCGCGCGTCGGCGCGGCGAACAACGTCCACGCCTGCAGATCGTCCGGCGCGCCGACCAGAACCTCGTCCAAGGTGGCGGCGCCGGCGCGATACCAGCCGATCAACCCGTCCGCCGGCGGGATCGGGAAACGGCAGCCGCGCGCGCGTCGGGACCGGCCTGCAGATAGGCCGTCGCCCAGCGATGAACTGCCCCGACATGCCCGACCAGGTCGCGCACCAGCCAACCCGGGCAGGTGGGCACCGGCGTCGCTAGGCCGACCCGCTCGGCGGTGTCGGCGAGGGCGCCGGCGTGCTCGCGGAAACACCTCGAGATACTCGGCGCTCTGCATTCGCCCACCCTAGGGCGCGCGAACCGGCACCATGACAGGGTGCTGTCCTCACTAGCGCCCGCCCGGCGGCGCCTCGTCCTCATCGCCTCGGCGGTGATCGTGCTGCTCGTCGCGGCGGTAGTTGTCGTAGTCGTCGTTTCGCGCGGCAGCTCCTCCGCGCCTTCGTCCGGTTGCTCAGGACGTGCTCGGGCCGGTGCTGTTGGTGCCCGGGTACGGCGGCTCGGTCACCAGCCTGGACGCGCTGGCGACCCAGCTGCGAGCCACCGGGCGCTCGGTGACCGTGTTCAACCCGCCGGGCAACGCGACCGGGGACCTGCGGGTGCAGGCCCAGGCGCTGGCCACCGCGGCCACTGCAGCCCAACGGGCGGCCGGGGCATCGTCGGTCGACGTCGTCGGGTACTCGGCCGGCGGAGTGGTGGCCCGGCTCTGGGTGCGCGACTACGGCGGCGCGGCCGTCGCCCGCCGCATCGTCACGATGGGCTCGCCCCAGCACGGCACCCAATTGGCCGGTCTGGCCGGCTCGCTGCTGCCGTCCGAGTGCCCGGTGGCCTGCCAGCAGCTCGAGCCCACCAGTGACCTGCTCGCCGCGCTGAACGCCGGCAGCGAAACGCCGGCCGGGCCCACCTTCGTCTCGATCTGGACGAGCGGCGACAACGTCGTCATCCCGCCCGAGTCAGCGGTGCTGAGCGGAGCGCTTAACATCGAGGTGCAGAGCATCTGCCCGAGCGAGCAGGTCAACCACACGCAGTTGCCGACCGACCCCGTCGTCGATGCGATGGTGGCGGCCGAGCTGAAGACAGGCGCGCCGGTGACGTTCAGCGCCGCTGATTGCAGCCGGCTCAAGGCCGGCTGAGTGTCTCATTGCGAGAGCTCGCACTCGTCACCCCAAGATCGGTGGCGTTCACGTTCGCAGGGGTAGGTCGTGAGTGCGATTACGTCTCGGTGTTTGGGTGGGATCGATGCAGGCGGGCGGGGTCCAGTGTGGGCGTCCGTTGATGATCGAACCAGTCCACCCTCGGCGGGCGAATTCGCGGTGGTGAAATCCGCAGACGAGGCCGGTATTGGCGACCGACGTCGCCCCGCCCTCGGCGTATTCACGAAAATGATGGGCTTGAGCCCAGCCCGGTGGCCGGTCGCAGCCCGGGAATGTGCAGCCCCGATCTCGTACGGTGAGCGCTAGCCGCATCGCCGGCGGGACGAGGCGTTTCGTCTGGCCATAGTCCAAGACCCCGCCGTGCGGATCGAACAGAACGCTCATCGTCTGCCCGTCGCTGACCAGTTGCAGCACGGTGGGGATCGAGATCGGGTCGCCGTGGGCGGTCCGGGCGAACCCCCGTCGGGATTCGTACTGATCGACGGTCATCGTCAACAGCAGCGTCGCGCCGCTAGGCACCCACGGCGCCGCGCACCCGAGCAGGCGAGTCAATCCGTCCTGGAGCGCGTCGTGGTTACGCTGCGCCGCCGAGCGCGGGTCGCGTGTCCCGTCGTCCGCGGGTCGGGGCGCACCATTCGCGTCCAGGAACGCTTCCACCAGCGCCACCAGTCCCGGACCGAAGCGCCCACTGGGGGTGGCGGACCCGTCGCGGTGTTTGACCAACTGGAATTCCCGCAACCGCTCATGATCAGCGTCAGCAGCGAGCGTTCCGTCCGGGTTCAGCACATCCAGCAGCCGAGCCGCGAGCCGCTGCAGGCCCACCGGATCCCACTCCCGCGCAGCAGCGACGAGCTCGGTCTCCACCAACCCCTCGAACTCGGCCTGCAGTGCCCCGGGGAGCTGGTCGACCGCCCGCACAACTACCCGCGCATGCTCCGACGAGATGATCCCTGCCGCCTGCGCCGAGGCGACCCGCACGAACAACGGCGCCAGCTTTTCACCCAGTAACGACCGCCGCGGACCCAGATCGGCGCCGGCCCGTACCCGAGCCGACGCCTCACCCGCACTGATCCGCAACACCTGCCGCAACAACGCCGAAGTCGACGACGCCCCCAACGAACCCGCCAAACCCCGATCACCCACCTCAGCAACCAGACGATGATCAACCACCGACAATCGCCGCCGCAGCACTTCGAACCGACGGAGCACCGCAAGCAACTCATCACGAGTAAGCCCGGTCAGGTCAGCACCGATCAACCCGTCGAGGGCATCGTCGATGGCGTCGAGCTGATCGGTGATCGAAAGCATGCAACGAAGCCATCGACAGGGTCCGACAAAAACTGATACTCGATCCCAGGATCACGCCGAGATTCAGGACGTGATGTCCTTCGAGGCGAAGTTGGCCCACGCGATGGCCAGGAAGACGGCGACGTAGACGAGCTGCAGGCCGACGCCCCGTTCGACGTTGCGCCACAGGATCGGATCCCGAAATATGTCGATGAACGACAACCAGTAGCGGGTCGGCAGGTACGGCTTGATCGAGCGCGCCGCGTCGAGGGTCAGCAGCAGCGACGAGCCGACCAGGAACCCCAGCGCGCCCAGGCTCGCGCCCAGCGGTGAGTCGGTGAACGTCGACAGCATCAACGCCATCGCGGCCACGCCGAGCATCGACAGTCCGACGTACACGATGGCCAGCACCGTTCGGATCGCGACCTGATCCGGTGACAGCGCGCTGCCCGAGACGCTGACGATCGAATTGGTCGCGGTCGCCGGAACGTTACCCAGCAGGAGTGCGCCGACGCAGTAACCGGTGCCGGCGACCAGCACGACGGCCACCATCACGAAAGCGACCACCGACACCAGTTTCGCGACGAGCAACCGCGTCCGTCCGACCGGACGGGTGAGCAGATAGCGCAATGTGCCACCGGCCGCCTCGCCGGCGATCGAATCACCACCGATCACCGCAACCGCGATCGGCAGGAATAATGGCAGGACGATGGCCAGCGCAGCCACCGAGAACAGCTCACCGTTGGCGAGCACAGCGGAGAGGAACGCCGGACCAGTACCCGGACGCGGCGCGATGTGAGTGGTCGCCAAAAGCACCGCCACGATCGTCGGCAAGGCATCCAGCATCAATAGCGCCGCCCACGTTCGCGGCCGACGGAACAGCTTCGCGAGTTCGACCCGGATCACGAGGCGCGCTCGACCCGGTCGCTGCTGCTCGCACTGGTCCGTTCCAGCACGACCTGTTCGAGCGACTGTCGTTCGGGCGCCAACTCGAACACCCCGATTCCGTTGTCGACGAGTTCTCGGTTGAGCGCGGCCGCGTCGTCGGTACGCACGGTCAGCTCGTCACCCGTTCGGGCCTCGAGGCGAGACCCGAGCAGGACCGCCGTCTCGGCCGGTCGGTCGACCTTGATCAGCACGCGCCCGCTCGGGGCCTGCAGCGAGGCGAGCTCGTCCTGGATGACCAACCGTCCACGGTCCAGCACGCCGACCCGCGTACACAGCTGCTCGATCTCGGCCAGCAAGTGGCTCGACAGGAAGATGGTGGTGCCGCTCGCGTTGAGACTCAGCAACAATTCGCGGATCTCGCGGATCCCCTGCGGATCAAGTCCATTGGTGGGCTCGTCCAGCACCAGCAGGCTGGGTTGTCGGATCAGCGCGCCGGCCAGCCCGAGTCGCTGGCGCATGCCGAGCGAGTACGCCTTCACCGGTTTGTTCCCCACCCCGCCCAGTCCGACCTGTTCGAGCGCCGCGTCGACCCGCTGGCCCCGCGTCCGCAGGCCGGGATTAGGGCCGCTCGCATCCAGCAGCCGAAGGTTCGTTCGGCCCGACAGGTGACCGTATGCGGCCGGCCCCTCGACCAACATCCCGACCTGCGGCAACACCGACCGGGCGTTCTTGGGCATTAGCTCCCCCACCAGTTCGGCGGTGCCCGACGTCGGCAACACCAACCCGAGCAGCATCCGCACCGTCGTCGTCTTGCCCGAGCCGTTGGCGCCGAGGAATCCGTAGATGTCGCCCGCGGCAACCTCGAGATCGATCCCGTCGACCGCGGTCAGCTGGCCGAACCGCTTGGTCAGCCCACGGGTGCGGATCATCGGCGGGCGATCCGCACTGGTCGGTTCGCTCATCGACTCACCCGGTTCCGGTTAGCAGATCGGTGCCGCCCTGATCCAGGGCGGACGCCGTCACCGTGCCGACGAGCAGCCACGAGATCGGCAACGAAAATGACCCGGACCGTCCGGTGATCTGCGCACTAGACACGGACTTCGTCATCAACAGGTTCACCAGTCCGATCGAGATCGAAGTTCCCGCGTCACCCGACGTACTCCCGACGGCCTTCGTCAACTGATCGCGCAGCTGGTCCCCCGTGCGGCCAAAGACCGGAATCGCCGCCAGAACGGTGACCCCCGATCCATAAACGACCACCGCGGAATTCGGCGGCGAGATCGAGTCCCGCGGCAAGCCCGCGAGCTCGCTCGGCGTCCGCTGCGGTTTGATCCGGCTGGCCAACGCGAGAATGTCAGGAGCCTGCTGGCCGGCGACCTTGACCCCGGCCGCCGGCGTGAACGCCGTGGTGGAGGCGGCGGGAGTCTGCGTGCTCAGATCGAGCATCGTGGTCGCGAGCACCGGTGCGGTGTCGGACTTGTCGTATACGGCAACCTTGACCGGCAGACCTGATCCCGGCAGCACCCACACATCGATGTGGTCGATCGTCGACTGCGACTGCGCCGGGACGTAGCGCAAGCCGGCCGCGTCCCGTCCGGCGACACGGACGCTGCCCATCCGCGACACCTCGCTGGACTGGGCCTGACTCAGCAGCCGCCGGGCCAGACTCGCCGGCACCAGGTCGTCGGCCCGCGGGAGCCGGGCCGACACCGAGGCTGCGCCTCGCTCGAGCCGCAGCGGTATTGGACTGGTAGTCCCACGTCCACAGATCGCCGCCGACCGCATCCAGATCCTGCTCGCCGGTCGGCGTGATGTCATCGACGCGCCAGTTCGAGGTCCCGCGCCACCAGACGCGCAGCTGCGAGGTCGATCCGAACAGATCCGCCACCGAGCTGAGTTGGCCGGTCGTCACCGGTAGCCCCAACGAGCCGACCGCCTCGGCATACCCCGAATAGCCGACGGAGGCCGAGGACTGGATACGGCTCAACAGAACCGTGGACGAGACGCTGCTGGATGCGGCCGGTAAGGCTCCGATCGTCGCCGGCGCAGCGGCCAGCACGGCAATGAAGGCGATGACGATCGCCCAGCGGCGAAGCCCTCCACTCCCGACCCGCAGACCACGCATGCCGACCATGGTGCCTGACCAGAATGTGGAGAGCCCCCACAATCCGGTCAAGTCGGCGTGTCAAAACTCAGCTTGTAAGACTATTGTTGCCCCGTGTTCGATCCCTCTGCACTTTCGACCACTCGAGCCCAGCGGGCCCAAGGCTGGGCGGTTCACGTCTTCACCGCCTTCGGCATCGTCGTGGCGATGCTGGCCCTGCGTGACGTCTTTACCGGCGACCCTGGCGGCGCGATCCTCTGGCTGATGGTCACGATCATCATCGACGGAGTGGACGGGCCGATCGCCCGAATAATGTCGGTGAAAGAACGCTGTCCAGGCATCGACGGATATGTTCTCGACCTCATCATCGACTACGTCACCTGCGTGATCGTCCCAGCCGCGTTCATGTACCAATTCCAGGTCGTTCCGAACAATGGACTCGGCCTGGTGCTGCTCGGCGCCGTCTGTTTCACCTCGGCGATCTGGTTCTCACGGGTCGACATGATGACCGAGGACAACTGGTTCCGCGGGCAGCCGGCGGCGTGGAACCTGATCGCGCCGGTGCTCTACCTGATGCACGCCCGGCCAACCGTCGCCTGCATCGTGGTGGCGATCCTCAGCGTCGCGTCACTGACCAACGTCGCTTTCCCGCACATCGTCCGGGCCAAGTTCATGCGGCTCGCCACCCTGCCGGTCGCGCTGGGCTGGTTCGCCGCCATCTCCTACGGCGCCACCCAGCTGCCCGATCGACCCGACGCGCTGCGACCGTTCCTGGCCGCGGGTTCGTTGTACTTCTTGGCGCTCTGCGTCGTCCAAACGATTCGGACCTACCGGCAGGGTCAGCGCCAGCGATCGGTCGCAGCGCGCCGGCCCCGGCCAACGTTTCCTGAAGACCTGAGTTCGGGTCGCTTGTAGGATCGCCGCCGTGACCCTCCTTGATCTGGACCCAGACCAGCTGTTGTCGACGACCCGCGCAGTGCGCAAGCGCCTCGATCTCACCCGGCCGGTTCCGGACGATCTCATCCGCGAGTGCGTGTCGCTCGCACTACAGGCGCCGTCGGGCTCGAACGTGGTCACTATGGGCTTCGTGGTCGTCACGGATTCGGGGAAGCGGCACGCGATCGGTGACATCTACCGCGAGCTGTTCAGAAGCTACGCGAGCCAGCGGGTGATCGATGAGGGACCCGGACGGGCGCAGCAACAGAAGCTGATCAGCTCCTCGGACTACCTGGCCGACCACATGGGGGACGCGCCGGCGCTGGTCATCGGCGTCAATTCGGGGGTCGATCGAGCGGCCGCGACCCGCGGCATGGGCAACATCCTCCCCGCCATGTGGAGCTTCATGCTGGCGGCCCGGGCGCGCGCTCTGGGGACGGCGTGGACCACGATCCACCTCGGCCGAGAACGCGATGTCGCCGACCTGCTGGGCATCCCGTATGAGACGGTCGCCCAGGCCGTCATGACCCCGGTCGCCTACAGCCTGGGTACCGACTTCAAGCCGGCGAAGCGTCCCGCGCCCGATGACGTGATCCACTGGAACGGCTGGTAGCCGGCGGCGAGGATCAGGCCGGTGCGGATGGCGTGATCGAGCGGAGCAGCAGCTGCGCGACGTCGAGCACTTCGGTCGAGGAATCGGTGCTCGCGCCTAATCGCGTTGACGCCGTCGGTGATCATGACCCGGCAGAACGGGCAGCCGACGGCGACCACGTCGGCCGAGGTGTCCAGGAGTTCCTGAGACCGGTCCAGGTTGATCCGGGTGCCGAGCTTCTCCTCCATCCACATCCGCGCACCGCCCGCCCCGCAGCAGAAGGACCGTTCGCGGGTGCGGCCTGGTTCGACCAGTTCTGCGCCCGGCAATGCCTCGAGCAGCTCGCGGGGTGGTGAGTAGACCTGGTTGTGCCGGCCCAGGAAGCAGGGATCGTGATAGGTGATCTTCTCGCTGACCTCGACCACCGGGATCAGGCGCTTGTCGCGGAGGAGTTGATTGAGCAGCTGGGTGTGGTGCACGACGTCGTAGTGGCCGCCCACCTGCGGGTACTCCCGGTTGAGGGTGTTGAAACAGTGCGGACAGGTGACGACGACCCGCCGGGCGCCGACCCCGTTGAGGGTCTCGACGTTGCTCTGCGCGAGCGTCTGGAAGAGGAACTCGTTGCCGGCGCGTCGCGCCGGATCGCCGGTGCACGCCTCACCCTGGCCGAGGACCGCAAACCTGACGCCGGCGTGGTTCAACAGCGTGGCGACGGCGCGGGTGGTGCGCCGGGCCCGGTCCTCGAACGCGCCCGCGCAGCCGACCCAGAACAGGTACTCATAATCGGCCAACTCCTCGGCGCCGGCCGGACCAGTACCGATCACCGGAACGTCGAAGTCGAGGTCCTTGGCCCAGTCCATCCGACCAGCTCGGCGGTGATCCCCACGGATTGCCCGGCCCTTCGAGGTTGCGGAACAACCCGTTCAGCTCGGTCGGGAAGGACGACTCGATCATCACCTGGTAGCGCCGCATGTCGACGATGTGGTCGACGTGTTCGATATCGACCGGGCACTGCTCGACGCACGCGCCGCAGTTGGTGCACGACCACAGCACATCCGGATCGATCACCGCGCCGCTGAGGGTCGAGTGCCCGGCGGCGTCGAACTCGGCCGGCCCGACCAGTGCCCGGCTCGATTCGGCCGGCGCGCCCGGATCGATGTCGCCGGAGTCGCCATCGGTGCTGTCGGCACCGGCCAGCAGGTAGGGCGCCTTTCCGTACAGATGCGACCGCAGATCCATCACCAGCAGCTTCGGCGACAACGGCTTGCCGGTGTTCCACGCCGGGCACTGCGACTGGCAGCGGCCGCACTCGGTGCAGGTCGAGAAGTCCAGCAACGCCTTCCAGGTGAAGTGCTCGACCGCGCCGACGCCGATCAGGGCGTCCTCGTCCGGATCCTCGAAGTCGATCAGCTCGCCGCCGCTGCGCATCGGCTGCAGCGGCCCGAGCGCCGTCGCCGAACGAATGCCCGGGATAGCGCTTGTAGTAGATGTTGAAGAAGGCGAGGAAGCGGTGCCAGGCGACGCCCATGGTCAGATTCGTGGCGATAACAATGAACCACGCCATCGAGATCACGATCTTCACCGTCGCGACCAGATAGATCCATTCGCGCAGCGCCGACGCCGACGTTCCGCGGAAGGCAGTCACGAGCGGATAGCTCAGCGGGTAGTCCCACGACCAGCTCGAGCGACGGGCTAGCGCACCGTCCAACCCGCGCAGCAGCAGTACGCACACGACGATGCCGACGATCGTCAGCTCGACGTAATAGGCCGTCCACGTCGTCGAGCCGCTGAACCGCGACGCTCGGCCGAGCCGGCGTGGATCCCGAGCCAACCGGATCCCGATCAGCACCAGGATTCCGACGCCGGTCAGGGCCGCGATGATCTCCATAGCGGCCTCGTACACCGCCCAGTGACCGATCAGCGGCAGCGCGAACGAGGCGCTGAACAGCTGGCCGTAGGCGGTGATGAGCGTGAACAGCAGCGCGCCGAACCCGACGAAAACGAACCAATGCGCCACCCCGACCCAGCGCCACTTGGCCAGCCGGGTGTGGCCGAAGACCTCGACCGTCATGGTCCGCAGTCGCGCCAGCCGATCACCTTGCCGGGTGGGGTCGATCTGGCCGAGCCGCACGACCCGCACGATCGAGTTGACGGCCCGGCCGAGCAGAACGAGGGCAACGCGCCGTGCTGACGAGCGAGATGATTGCCCCAGTCAGCTGACCGATCACGACTTGCGGCGCTCGATCTCGAGCGACAGCTGCGGCACGACCGTGTTGAGGTCACCCACGATCGCGAAGTCGGCCATCTCGAGGATCGGCGCCTCCGCATCCTTGTTGACCGCGACGACCGTCTTCGATGTCTGCATGCCGGCCCGGTGCTGGATCGCGCCCGAGATGCCGATCGCCAGATACAACTGCGGTGAGACGGACTTGCCGGTCTGGCCGACCTGATTGCCCGGCGGGTACCAGCCCGCATCGACCGCGGCCCGCGACGCACCGACCGCGCCGCCCAGCTGATCGGCCAGGCGTTCGACGAGCGCGAATCCCTCGGCGCCACCAAGGCCGCGGCCGCCCGACACGACGATCGACGCCTCGGTCAGCTCGGGACGCCCTGACGGCGCGCGGGGTGCTCGGTCGACGATCTTGGCCGTTCGGGCCAACTCGCTGTAAGCCGCCTCGAAGTCGGTGAGGGTGCCCGCGGCCGCGACCGGGACCGGAGTCACCGCGTTGGGTTTGACCACGACGATCGGTACGCCTCGGGTCACCGTCGACTCGATGACCCAGGACGCGGCGAACGCCGTCTGGGTCGCTTGGACGTGCCCGGGCACGGCGCCGGCCGACACATCGATCGCATCGGTCAGGATTCCGCTGTCGAGGGCGACCGCGAGCCGGCCGGCGACTTCGCGACCGGTCGGATCAGCTGTGAGCAACACCGCGACGGCGTTCGTTTGGGCGACGAGCTGCTCGAGCGCCTCGGCCTGAGCGACGACGAGGTAGTCGTTGATCTCGGGCGCATCGATCGAGTACACGGTTGCCGCTCCGTATTCGGCCAGCGTCGGCTGCGCGATGGCCGCGTTCGGGCCGAATACGACCGCCGCGGGCGCACCCAATCGAGCAGCCAGCGTCAGCAGCTCCAGGCTCGGCTTGGGCACCGAGCCGTCGGTCGCACTCACCACAACCAGGACGGTCGACAACGCAGATCCTCCGTTGCTCAGATGAACTTCGCGGCGCTGAGGAACTCAGCCAACCGAATGCCGCCCGCGCCGTCGTCCTTCACGATCTCACCGGACGTGCGGGGCGGACGGGCAGTGGCCGAAAGCACCGCGGTGCGGGCCGCGGCCGTCCCCACGGTTGATGCGTCGATGCCCAGGTCGGCCAACGACAGCGTTTCGAGTGGCTTCTTCTTGGCCGCCATGATCCCTTTGAACGACGGGTACCGCGCCTCACCGCTGCGGTCGGTCACCGACACCAACGCCGGCAGCTGAGCCTGCACCGTCTCAGTCGCCGTGTCGGTGTCCCGGATGATCGAGACGACATCGCCGCTGACCGTGAGCTGGCTGGCGTAACTGACCTGCGCGATCTGCAGCCGGGCCGCGATCATCGAAGGCACCACCCCCATGCCGGCGTCGGTCGAGGCCATCCCGCAGACCACCAGATCGAAGCCGGTCCGCGCCAATGCGGCGGCCAACACCGCCGAGGTGGCCACGGCGTCCGAACCCCGCAACTGGTCATCGCAGATGTGCACGGCGGCGTCGCCACCCATCGACAATGCTTTGCGAATGGCGTCGGCACCCGCCGCCGGCCCCATCAGGATGTAGGTGACCTGCGCGCTGTCGGCGCTGTCGGCACTTCGGCCTCCAGCTTCTCGGCCAGCTGCAGCGACTGCTCGACCGCATACTCATCGAGCTCCGACAGCCGGCCCGGCGTATCGGCCCGGTCAAGGATGAAATCGGCATCGAGGTGGCGGTCGGCGGCTGACTCCGGCGTGAACTTGATCAACGCCACGATCCTCAACACGGACGCCACTCCTCATCGTTTTCCGGTGATCCGATAGGTGTCCATGGACGCTACACCCGGGCCCGGGAGCGGCCGGTTCCTGTCGCTATCGTGAATTTATGCGCGCGATTACGTACTCCACTCACCGGGGATCCGGACGTCCTGGCATTGGTCGACAAACCGATCGCCGAACCCGGCCGCGGCGAGGTCCGGGTCGAGGTGCACCGCAGCGGACTCAACCCGACCGACTGGAAGTCGCGCCAGGGCAGTGCGCCTGGGCAGCCGATCGATCCGCCGCAGGTGCCGGGCCAGGACGGCGCGGGGATCATCGACGCCGTCGGCCCCGGTGTCGATCTGGCGCTCATCGGGCAGCGGGTCTGGATCTGGGAGGCGGCCTACCAGCGCGCCGAAGGCACCAGTCAGGAGTACGCGATCGTGCCCGTCGGCCAGGTCGTCCCACTGCCGGACTCGGCTTCCTTCGACCTGGGCGCCAGCCTGGCCATTCCGTTCCTGACCGCCCATCGCTGCCTTACGCTCGGCGCGGACGGGCCGACCCGCCTCGGACCCGGTGCCCTGCAGGGGCGGACCGTGCTCGTCGCCGGGGGCGCCGGCGCGGTCGGCAATGCGGCGATCCAACTGGCCCGCTGGGCCGATGCGACGGTCCTGACCACGGTCAGCAGTCCGGAGAAGGGACAGCTGGCGGCGGCGGCCGGGGCTGACCACATCATCAATTACCGGCAGGTCGACGTGGTGCACGAGATCAAAAAAATCGTGCCGGCGGGCATCAACTCGATCGTCGAGGTAAACCCATCCGCGAACGCCGCCATCGACTCGGCCGTGATCGCGCCGCACGGCTCGATCGCGGTGTACGCCACCGAGAGCGCCGACCAGCAGGTCTCGTTGCCGATCCGTCCGTTGATGGTGACGAACGCGAGTTGGTCGTTCGTTCTCGTCTACACCGAGCCCGGCAGCGCCAAGGATCACGCCATCGACGCCGTCAGCGCGGCGGTGGCCACCGGTGCGATCCGGGTGGGCGCCGAGGCCGGCTTGCCCCTGCACCACTATCCGCTCGAGCAGACGGCGCAGGCGCACGCCGCGGTGGCCGCGAACGCAATCGGCAAGGTCATTATCGACGTGCGATGACGGCCCATCCTGCGGGGAAGTGCAGCGGCTCGGCCAGTCAAGCGCTGCACCCTGCGCGGGCCGCGGAACAGATTCAGCAATTCCTGCTGCGATGTCACCCCCACCTTGTGAAAGATCGACGCCAGATGACTGCGAACAGTGCTTTGCGTAACGAACAGTTCGACCGCGATCGCCGGGACCCGGTCGCCCTGCAGTAGCCGCGTCAACAGGTCCAGCTCACGGGCGGTCAACCGATTCAGCCCGGCGACGGTTCGCCCGGTCGACCCACTCAACCCGTTCGACAATCGCGGAGCCAACTCAGCGATCGCGGCACCGCGTCCCATCCGCACCAACATCGAGGCCAGATCAGCCGCGACATGGGTACGGGACATCGACTCCGGCGAAGGCAGAAGGACGAACGCGCAACTCGGCGACGGTATCAACGGCAGGATCAACATCTCGCATCGCAATGGCACCAACCTCGGCGGATGCTCCACCCCGACCGCGCAAAGGTCCAGATACAAACTCATCCCTTGCTGGCTGGCCGCCGCCTCATCCAGCGCGACCAGACAATCCGGCACGTCGTGCTCAGCCACCAAACTGGTCAACGGCCGACCGATCAGATCTTCCACCGAACATGCGAACAACGTCTCGGCATCGCTGCTGATCCGCTCGACCAATAGATCCGGATCAGCCATTCCAACGATCGGTGCATCGACGCGACTCCGGTCCGAACGCACGATCGAATCGGGCGCGGTGTCGGGCGCCATGACCACCAGCACGAATCGACCAGGCGGCTGGTGTTCGAAGCGCGAGAACCGAACGTGTACCGCAAGATCGGTGCCGTCGGGACGACGCAACACGCGTACCGCTTCGGTGCCGCCGACCCGTCCCTCGGCGAACCGCTCGAGTCCGTCGGAAGGAGGATCGACGGTGAATTCCTCGAACGTGTGACCCAGTACGGCTGCGGTTCGGGAGGCGAGCAGCTCCACCGCGGATGGGCTCGCGGCGATAATCCGCTGCGACGGTAACGCCAGCAAAAGAGTTGGAAAGCTGCTGGTCCGCACCTCATGGATCGACTCGCGCGAGGGGACGCCAAGCTGTTCGCTGAATGCGCGCGCCTCGACCGGTGCGCTGAATGAGGTGACCACGAGAGACCCGCTAATCGACGTTCGTCCGCTGCCATTGGGCCGTGTTGCGCACACGGGTCCGACGCGCACACGATCGACTTCTCGGCGAGACGCTACTCCCCTCGCGGTCGGCAAGCCACGTGTCGGCACGATCCAAATTCCGATCGCCTCGACGCCTTTGACGCGCTCAGCATCACGTGGACCCAATCGATGGTGGCTGGGATCACAGTTTTGCCTATAACCTTTATGGCTATTCGTCCGGGCAATAGTGTCCCAAGCAGGCAAGGCGTCTTTGCTAGCGAGACCCTTGTTCAGACCCGGGCGGTTCTATCACGAGCCGCCCGGGTCGCCTCCGAGTGACGTCACGTCAACGACGACTCGCCGCCGCGCCTTCGTTCATGGCCGGTTTGGTGTTCCGCAACGCCTTCGGTGGCACGTCGCGCAATCCCGAGACATTTCCGTACAGCCACGCCAAGTCGGCTTGCGCCAGGACTCGCTCGCCGCGCACGGCTCGCACGCCCGCAGCAACCAGCTTGCGTGCGCAGTAATAAGCCAGCTGTCCACGGGGCAGATCGTGCTTGCGCCACAGATGGCCCTGACCGCACCCGTAGCTAAGCATCTTGGCAACAAAACGGTGGTCAATTTCGTCGCGCGGGTCCTCCTGCAGGACCAGCAGGCTTGGGTCGTAATTCACCTCGCCACCAGCTTGGATCACCCGCAGCAGCAAGTCTGATTCTTCGCAGGCGCCGTACCACGACGCTGAACCCACACCCATGTTCTCATCGAATGGCCCGATCCGGTCCAGCCATGAACGCCGAAAGAACATCGTGCTCATGATGCTCGTATGCAGGAAGTTGCGCGACGTCACCGGTCCGGGCTCCGACTGCCAACGCAGCATGGAAGGTTGACCTTCGGACGTGACTTGACGGCCGCACAATCCCGCCAGCGTCGGGGCTGCCGCGAAGGCGGCGACAATCTCGCCCAGCGCGCCGACCGGATACCACGCGTCGTCGTCTGGAAATCCCACGATCGGCGCGGCGGTCAGGGCCAAGCCGACGTTGCGACCGACCGCCGCACCGCGCGCAGAAGTCGCCGTACGAACGGACATCTCCCATTCGCGCTCCGCGGCGACCTGCGCGCACACACCGTCCGCGCTCTGATCGACCACGACCAACTCGATCCGATGCGCCTCAGGACTATCGTTCACCGACTGCATCAATCGACGGAATTCCGACTGTCGGCCGATGGTGGAGACGACGACGGCGAGTTCCGGTGTGGGCTTCATGACGGTCGCGCCGGGGAGGGTCCGGACCTAGCAAGCAAGATATTCAAGGTGACCGCGAATCGGGGAGGGTCACTGGCTAATGCCCGGCGACGAGCGAGTCGCTCTCAAGGTACTGAGACCTTGCTCCCGGGCCGGCTGACTGTTCAACCAGTGGGCACGCTACCGCTACATCTATCGATCGTCTACACGTACGTCGTCGCACTCGAGGCGGGTAGCGCAGTGTCCGGCTCCGCGAATCGTCGGTGCTAGCGACGTGATATCGACGTTTGCAGTGAAGTCGCGATGTTTAGCGATGTTTAGCTGGATTCGCGGCAGGATCGCACAGATGACACGCTGAGCGAGCAGAACGTGACTCGCCGTAGTACGCTCACCAAATCATCACCGGCGCTACGCGTCGCTAGATCAGCCCGGGTTTCGAGCGTCAAGGGTCCATCCGAAGCCGATGGACCTTTAGTGGGACCGTAGTAATGGACGAACTGTCTCCATCACTTCATTCCGAGCAGCCCCGGACCCGCAGTGAGGGACCAAGCGGCAAGTTAACGGCGTCTCAATCCCGGCCCGAGGCGGAAGCCGCCCTCGCGTCGGGCACGCTCGCGCTCGCCGTTGCGTTGACGGACTCGCTCACGTTCGAAGCGGCACTCGACCAAGTCGCCGCCATCACGGTGCAGGCGACATTCGGTGCCAGCGGCGCCGCGATAGCCGTTCTCGAGGCCCGGGGTGACCCATCCACCGGCGCCAGCGACTCGTCGGTGCGCGAAGTCGATGCGATCCAGTACCGGGTGGGGCAGGGACCTTGCATTTCCGCAGTCGCCGAGGATCGGCCGGTTGTATCCGGGTCGTTGCTCGCCGACCAGCGATGGCCGATGTTCGCCTCCCGGGTTCGAGCGCTCGACACGAATATGAGCTACAGCTCGATGTCGCTTCCGCTCCGCCTCCCCGGCCGAGTAATCGGCTCACTCAACATCTACGCCGAGGCCGAGCACGTCTTCAGCGACGAATCAGTTGAGCTGGGCGAACGTTTCGCGAGGGTGGCCGAGGTGGCTCTCGGCAACATGCATCTTTTGGATCAGGTGCGCAAGCGCGCCGCCCATCTAGAGACTGCTTTGGTCTCCCGGGCCGTGATCGATCAAACGATCGGCATCATCCGAAGTCGGACCGGCGGTACCCAGGAAGAGGCTTTCGAGTCACTGCGGGTCATCAGCCAGCGCGAGAACAAGAAACTAGCCGAGATCGCGTCCCGAATTCTCGAGGAGACGATCGGCCGAGCCCGAGCTCGTCATTTACTCGTCAAGAACAACCATCAATACCGAGAGGGCAGTAGCCAGGCCGCCGCGGCAGCAATCAACGGCAAGCGATAACGACGATTCCCCGCGTCATACTCGGCACGGCGAACCTATTTGGGCTGGTAAAGGCACGGCCATCTTTGGCCATTCTTCACGCGGCTACAGCGGTCGGTCTCGATAGTTTCGACACTGCCCCTTCGTACGGTTATGGAGAATGCGAACCGGCGGTAGCGGATTACATTGTCCGCAATGATCCGGCCGCAAAAGTGACGACAAAAGTCGGCCTATTCGCGTCTAGGCGACCTGGGTTGGCCGTGCGGGGCGCGAAGTCAGCCGCTCGCCTGCTGCCCAACGCCTCGCAGCAACGGCTCCGGGGTTCGACGCGATCGGCTGGACACGGCCGCTTTCGTCCCCACGACGTTCGGAGCGTCGTCGATCGTTCCCTCGGCCGCCTGCGCCATATCGATCGATTGATGTTGCACGAAGTCACACCGAACGACATCACCGACGAGCTCCTAACCTGCCTCACCGGCTATCTGCGAGCCGGTGACGTCGACCTGGTCGGCATCGCCACCAGTAACGCATTGACCGAAGCCTGCGTCGGTCGAGCGCCGCACATGTTCGCCGCTGTCCACTTCGCGGCCGGGCCGTTCGCGCCACCGATTGCACTGCCGGACAGTGTTACCGTCCGCGTCGGACACGGCCTCCTAGGGGCAGGCGCAAGCGATCTTCGCCGCCTGAACGACTTGGTGAACTCCGACGCTCAACTCGCTGACCAGTGGCGACGGGCCACCGGTGAGCCGCACCGCGAAACAGCGGACGGCCTCGCGGCCGCCCTGCTCGGCCGCGCGGCGACGCTCGGTCTGAGCGACGTCATCGTCGCCACGTCCCGTCCGGCGACTCTGGCCAAGACAACGGAGTTGGTCAGCGGCCGGACACAGGTCGAGCCGGCGGTGCTCGCAACCCTCGAACAGATGGTCCGGATCGCCGAGAGCACCGGAGCTCACCCCGATGTTCGGCGAGCAGCGGCGAAGTTCAACGCTTGAGATGTTCACCGAGGCGCAGGGCCATGGCGACGATCGTCAAGGTCGGGTTGGCATAGCCCGATGTCGGAAAGACACTTCCGCCGACGACGTACAAGCCCCGTACGCCATGGACTTGCAGGTTGCGGTCGACGACCCCCTCGCCCGGGTCGGCCGACATCCGAGTCGTCCCGGCCGGATGAAACGCATCAGTCACACCGGCCTGCCACGCGTCGTCGTCATGCATTGCGCTGAGTTCGCGAACCTGCGCCACTCCGAGCCGGCGCAAATCCTCGGCAATCCATCGGGTCATGACGCGGCTCGTCCTTCGCTCATTCTCGCCGACCCGCCAGCGAACCTCGGCCCGCCGCAGCCCAAGACTGTCGGTGGCGGCGCCGAGCGAGATACGGCTGTCCGGGTCGGGTGGCTGCTCGAGCCAGAGCTGCAGCCAGACGGCGGACGGTCGGATTCCGCTCGAGCGGCTGAGCGCGTAACGACGATAGGCATCATGCGCCACCGGCAGCGGCGCCCGGGCGGCCATCACCGCGTCGCGCCAGAAACGCTTGGGCATCCGGTGAGCGCGGGCTGCGGTGAGCAGGCGGCGCGCGGCGGCCAGCCCCGGTTGCTGATGATCGTGGACGAAGACCGCGGTCGCGTCCACCAGTTCCTGCTCCTCTTGCGCTGCTGGAGCGAGGCGCACCTTCGGGAACCATCGACGCCGGCCCAGATGCAGGGCAAGGTAGCGGTCCTGCAAGACCCGATAGTCGTTTCGAATGACTTCGGCCGTACGCACAATCGGGTGGTCCTGCAAGAACCGACCCGTGTGCTCGCGCCCGTCGCCGAGGCCCACTCCTTCAGGATCACTCAGCAGCAGAAGGCGCGCGTTCTCGACCGCGCCGGCGGCCAAAGCGACATCGCCGGCCGGGATTATCGACCGATGACCATCGGGCGAGCAGGCTTCAACGCCGGTGACTCTTCCGGCTGTCACCAGAATCCGGCTTACGGTGGCGTTGGTGACGGCCTGCACCAAGCGGTCGTGCTCCAGTTCGCGACGACGCTGATAACCCAAGCGCGGACGGGGCGCGTACTCGGTGAAGTCATGAAGCAGGTGCGTGGGATCCCAGGCGATCGGCGCGAGATTCGGATGGTCGTCCCAGCGCTCGGACCCGTAGCTGTTCCCCGTCAGTCCCAACCAGCGCTCGGCCGCGACGTAGTGCCGATCCAGGTCGGCCAACGTCAGTGGCCAACCACTGCCGCCAATCCAAGGCCGTTCCCGCAGGTCGATGTCGTGCAATCGCATGCACTGCCCGTGCCACAGTTCGGTGGTGCCGCCGAGTACCCGGGCGCGTCCTTGGACCAAGCCCGAGTACGGGACACCCAAACTGGCGCCCTGGTTGAGTTCAGCGGCTTGATCATCGGCGGTCGGCGTGCCCTTCACGTCGCTTCCCGACTCGAGCAGCAGGACCGGGCGCCCCGACCGGGCCAGACTTTCACTCAGAGCCAGCCCGGCCGCGCCGGAGCCTATAACGACGACGGCGTCAGCTGGCGCCTCGAGGGTCCGTAATGATCGAAAGTCAAGAATCAAGTTGTGACCGCATCTCTGCAATGGTTCGGCTACGTCACCGCCTCACTATCGATATCGACCCAAAGGTCACATTCATTAGGCGCACGGGACATCTGCACCGAGCTCAATGTCACACCCCATTCGTGACCTGGCTCGGTGAACAACTCGCAGACCCCGCCGGTCGTTTGCGGGCTCGGACGCTGCAATTTTCATCGCTATCCGAAATAAGCTTCGTCGTGCTGATCTTCGGATTATTAAACGACGCCTGTTGCCCTATTGTTGGGCGCATGCCAGAACGAATAACAGCTCGTTCATTCAGCCGCCGCGAAGCATTACGAGGATTAGCCATCGGTGCAGTTGCGTTGACGGCCGGCGCCGCCGCTGCCTGTTCGGCCAAGACGACGGCTTCGCCGTCTCGAGTTCACGACGTCACCTCGTTCGGCGCGGTCGGTGATGGAAGCACCGACGACAGCGACGCGATTATCCGTGCTCTCGCTGCATTGCAGCCGGGCAACTCCCTGGTCTTCCCCAAAGATAAGGTCTTCCGCCACAGCAAGGTGTTGTCGGTTACCACGCCAATGATCACCGTGATCGGCCCGGGAACCCTGAGCGCGTCGAACGAGCAGTACTCCGCGTTCAAGGTCGAAGCGGCCCACGTCACGGTCAACAACCTGACGCTGGCCGTCGAACAGACGACGAAGCGCTGGACGACACCGGATCAGCACAAGCTGGTGCTCGGGCCTTACGACGGGATTGTCGTCCGGGATGTAGTCATCAAAGGTTCGGCCGCCGCCGGTCTCTTCTGCTTCGGAGCGTCGAACTTCCTGTTGCAGCGGGTCCAGGTCACCGACACCCGCGCTGACGGCATTCATATGACCAACGGCGCCAGCCACGGAGTCGTCGATGCACCGGTGATCACTCGTAGTGGAGATGACGGGGTCGCGGTCGTGTCCTATGTGGGCGATGGCAAGGTCTGCGGCAATATCTCGATCACTTCGCCGAAAGTGCGCACTACGACCGGCGGACGCGGCCTGAGCGTGGTCGGCGGGCAGACAATCTCGTATACCGGGATCGACGTGGCCGACACCGCCGCCGCCGCCGTGTACGTCGCCTGCGAAGGGGGCACATCCGGCACGTTCGCCTCGCGCGACGTCCAGGTCAGCGGTGGCACTATTTCCGGCGCCAACACCGATGTCGCAATCAACCATGGCGCGGTGCTGATCTACTCCGGCCGACAAGGCGGCGACGTCGGCGCGGTGACAATCGCTGGTCTGACGATCCACGACACGAGATCGAGCGCTGGTTGGCAGGTGGGGGTAGTGGCCGACGACGCCGACGGTTTGTCGAACGTCACCTTCGAGAATCTAGTGCTGGACGCGCTTCCGCACCCTTTCCAGGCCAACACACCGCCCGGAACGGTCACGTTGAGCCACGTCAACGCGGACGGCAAAACCGTGACGTTGGCCCGATGAACATGACCGTGACAATCGTTCACGAGCGGTTCACTGAGTTCGCAGGCTCCGAACAGGTCGTTGCCCAGCTGGCCCGGGTCTGGCCAGCGGCACCGATCGTCGCGCCGATCGCGCAGCCGCACCGGCTACCGCCCGAATTGCGTGATCGCGTCAGGGGCACCGCGCTCAACAAGCTGCTGCGCCCGAATGGCGGCTACGCCCACCTTTTACCGGCGCTGCCCGTGGCCATGCGACAGCTGCGGCTCGGTGAACCCGACCTGGTTTTGGCCAGCCATCACGCCTTCTCCAACCAGGTCGCGTTGGCAACCGACGTCCCGGTGATTTCCTACGTTCACAGCCCGGCGCGCTGGGTGTGGGATCCGGCAATGCGCGCCGGCGAAGCCAAAGGCCTGGGCGGCGCCGCCCTGCTGAATGCGTTCGCGCTGGCCTACCGCCCCACCGATCGCAAGGCCGCGTCCCGGCTGACCGCGATCATCGCGAACTCGTCGGCCGTCGCCACCCGCATTGCTGAATGGTGGCAGCAGCCATCCGAGATCGTGCACCCCCCGGTCGACACTGACTTCTACACGCCGGACGAGACGCCGCGCGAGGAGTTTTTTCTGCTCGCCGGCCGGCTCGTCCCGTACAAACAGCCCGACATCGCGATCAAAGCAGCTGCTCGAGCGGGAGTGCGGCTCATTGTTGCCGGTGAAGGACGGATGCTCGCCGAGTGCCAACGAATAGCCGGTCCACACACCGAATTCGTAGGCCGGGTGTCCAACGACGAGCTTCGGTCATTGTTTCGTCGGTGCGCCGGATTGCTCATGCCCGGCGTCGAGGACTTCGGGATCGTCCCGGTTGAAGCCCAGGCCTGCGGCGCCCCGGTGCTCGCCACCGCCGCCGGCGGTGCGCTCGACACGGTAGTGCCGGGTGTGTCGGGCGACCTGGTCGGCGCCGGCCAAGATGGCCTGACCGAACGATGGACCACCGCTCTGAGCAACTTCGACCCGCAACGATTCGACCACTTCAAGATTCGCGATCACGCCGAAGGCTTCTCGCGGGGAGACTTTCGGGCGCACATCCGCGACGTGGTCGAACGCGTCACCGGCATCAAACCGGCGGATGAGGGACCAGCTTGACGTGACCCGCCACAGTCAGCACCCGCCACCGTCAGCGAGTCTCGCCGAATCGACCACCCGACGAAAACCGCGCGGCAGCGGTGACGCGTCTCGCGGGGGACAAGCCGCGCCACCGCCGGCAACGCGGCGGACGTGCAGGAGTGAATCATCCGCGTCGGTCGTGGTCACTCGCCGTGCCTCGGACGCCGTTATGCCTTGTGGGACAAGGGGCTGCGGTAACCGAGCAAGCCGTCGGTGCATCGGTCCGAGCACGCACTAGTGGACTCGTATGGGCTCGTATGTTGAGGATGAACAGGTCGCTCGCGACCGGGCCGAACGGTGGTCGCATGCGTGGGCCGACTGTCACGGCCGCGCCAACCCTACACAAGATAGTCAAAATGTGCTGCGTGTTCGACTTGGCAACCCAGGTCACTTCAGATAGATTTCACATCGCCCGTAATGGGATGCTCGGTTCGGGCCGCTTACGCGGTCTGAAAGTTGTTGAATGTGCCACTCCGGGATCGGTGACTTGCCGAACCGTTCCGATGACCTCGGAAAGCATGAGTGACGGCCTCGACAGAGAGGCATCCCCACCCAAGGGTTCAAACACTGATCAGGCGTCTTGTCCAAAGGCGACTACCCAATCGGCCCCGTGAACTTCGATCGTCGTGCTGCGCTGCACCGGCGCAATATCGAACGCTCGACCATGCGCAAGCCGAAGACACCGCGCTCGCCAGCATCGCCAATGGCGCTTGTCACGCCGTCCGCAACCAGCTCTGAACAGCCGCCAAAGCACTCACCCGTGAAGGCGGACAACCAAAGGAACCAACATGAACGCTGTAGCCAGACGAACAACGATCGCCCTCGCCAGCCTAGCGCTATTCGGCGGTGCTGTATTCGGCCTCGCCTCGCCGGCGGCGGCCGCACCCTATGGCTCGACAACTCTTACGGTGACTGTTGGCGACACGACGCCCCTCGCAGGCGGCTCAGTCACGGTCAAGGTGACGGGCGCCGGTCCCGGTGATCGCATCCCCATCAATATCGGCTCGGTGCCCGTTGGCTTGGTGACGGCCGACCCCAACGGCACGGCGACCGGCACCGTCACGATTCCCTGCGGCCTCAGCGGATCGAACCACGTTGTCGCTTCCGACAACGGATCGTCCGGATCGGCCGCCATCAATATCCAACGCTCCGCCGCGGCCAGCGATTGCACCCTCGCATCGACCGGCCTCGACGTTGCCGGCATGGGGGGCATCGCGCTGTCCCTGCTCTCCGTCGGCGCACTGATGTGCATCGGGCGTCGGCGTCACGACCACTCGAGCTGACGTTGCGGGTCCGCTCCGGCCGGCACAAGCGACACGACCGACGCTGCAAACGCGTCCGCGCGCCCGCACACCCGCGGGTGCGCGCGTTGCTGCTCGTGCTGGCTGGCCTCGCGGTGCTCGCTACGATCTGGATCGCCGCCACCGGCCTGCTGGCCCGTCACGAACTCGAAGCGATGAGTGGTGACATCGCGCAGCTTCGCACCGACATCAGTTCCGGCAACATCGCGGATGCAAAACGAACAGCAGCGCAGGCAAGCGAACGGGCGCACCGAGCCCACGAACTCACCACCGGACCCGCGTGGTGGGTAGCGGCGAGCGTGCCGTGGGTCGGTGATCCGGTTCGGACGTCGCGTGGCGTAAGTGCCAGCGCCGACTTGCTCGCGTCGCGGACCGTGCCTGATCTGATCCAGCTTTCGACCGACCTGGATCCGACCCGAATACATCTGAAGAACGATCAATTCGATATCGGCTCTCTCGTGGCGGTGACGCCGCGACTCGACTCGATCACGGCCGACGTCGACCGGCAACAGCAGGACATCGGTGAGCTCCCCCGCCATACCTGGTTCACGCCGGCCAACCGCGGCGCGACGAGCGCCCTCACGAGCATCTCAAAGATTGCCGCCGAGCTCGACACCGTTGACCGCGTTGTCCACGCAGCCCCAACGCTGCTGGGCTTCACTACTCCGCAGCGTTACTTCGTCGGGTTCCAGAATGAGGCCGAAGCTCGGGGCACCGGAGGGCTACCGGGTGCGTTCGGAATCGTGGTGGCCGATCACGGCTCGTTGACATTCACCCACTTCGGCAGCGACAGCGAGCTGGACGGCGTCGACAGCGGTCTCGACCTCGGGACCGCATATGACGACACGTGGCATGACTTCGAACCAACGACACGGTATCTGAACAGCGACGTCGATCCGGACTTTCGCTACGCGGCACAGATCTGGGCGGCCATGTGGCAGAAGAAGAGCGGCGAGCACATCGATGGCGCCGTGTCGCTCGATCCGACCGCGCTGTCCTACTTCCTCGCCGTTACCGGCCCCGCCACGATGCCGGATGGATCCAAGGTGTCGGCCGCCAACATCGTCGACCTGACTCAACGCACGGCGTACTCGACCAACACCAACATGGTGGAACGCAGAACGTACCTGCTCACGGTTGCCCGGGTGGCCAACGAACAGATCCTCGGCGGCAGCAGCGATGCCAAGAGCCTGTACGCCGCCGCTAGCAGAGCCGCGACCGAACGGCGGCTTCAACTGTGGACCTCCGATGAGTCATTCGAGTCGATGCTCAGCACAATGCCGATAGGCGGGGCCATTGCGAATACTTCGGCGCCGTATGTAGGCCCGGTCGTGATCAACTACGCGGCCAACAAACTCGATTACTACCTGCACACCCAAGTCCAATGGGTTAGCGCAAATTGCGGAACCACGAGCAACGTCACGGTGACGATCACGCTGACCAACCGGGCGCCCACGAACCTGCCACTTTACGTAACGCAGCGAACCGACAAGCCGTCCTTCCCGGTGGCGCCCGGCGACAATCAGATTCTTCTCTACTACGTGGGAACCCAGGGCGGAGGCCTGACCAGCATCACGATCGACGGCCAGCTGGCAACCGTCCAACCTGGAACGGCAGGGTCGCACCCGACCTATGCGACCCTCGTCGAGTTGCCACGAAACCAACCGCAAACCATTGTCTTGAACCTGGTCGAGCCGAGTACTTCGGCGTCGCCCGTGGTCCTACGTCAACCCATGATTACACCGGCCGACATCACGACACGCCAAACCAAATGCGCGCAGTAAATAGACCACCAAGGTAGCGTTGAATGTTGGATTTCTGGCGGTCAGCAGTCGCGACGCAAACCAGGTGGCGAGTTCCGGTGTTCCGGGTGGACGCTCCGCCCATGTATAGGTAGTGTGTGTTTTGGTTGTAACGCCAGCCAGCCCGGGATCAGGGTCCGCACATTTGGCCCCCTGAGAGCGATCAGCTCGCGACCGGGCAATATCCGGTGACCTCCCTGATTCGTGGTCACCCATGCACCCATCCCCCAGCAGCCTCGCGCACCTACTGCATCCCGCTACGCGTCCGGGCGGCCGCGTAGCCGTCCTCGAAGTTCCCCAGCGACGACCAGGCGCGGGCCAGGCCGATCAACGGACACAGACGTCGCGGTTCTTCCCCGCCGTACGTAGCTCCTGCGGTCAGCAACCCGGCCGTCTCCATCGGGGGTGTCCGTGGAAGACGGTCTAGCGTTCCCCATATCCAGCACCCTGTGGACAGAATCGTCCACCGCCGCCGACCCACGCACGCGCCTGGTAGGTCGACGCCGCGCTGCTCACGGCGCCCCGACCAGCCACGAGTCCGAGGCGCTGGCCGACGCCGGGGCGTGGTTCGAAGCACAACAGGCCGCACTCACGTCTCGTATCAATAAGCTTCGCCGAACGGTGAACGACGTTCCCTGCGCGCTCAGGGTCAGCGACGTCCTCGCCCTATTGGTCGAATCAGCGATCATTCAATCCGGAGTTGTTAAGGCAATCCTCTTTGCCGCGACCGTCCTGGCCTGCCGAACGACGATGCGGCAGTACCGGCAACGTCTGTCGCTGTCGATGCTCGATGACATACCGCGGGCGGTCGGCAGCACCCTGGCTGCGGTTGGGCTCACCCTGGCCGCAGCGGCGCTGCTCACGGGAAACCCGCCACCCGAGAGCGAGATTCTCCAGCGAGCAACCTGCTTCCTCGTCCTGTCGCTCGCATTCGAGGCCGTCACCTTCGCCGCCTTGCGGCACGAACGACGCCGCGCTCGAGGTGGGCGCCGGACGTTGATCGTCGGTGCCGGTCGCGTCGGGGAAACCCTCAGCGCAGCCCTTAATGATTATCCCGAACTAGGCCTTACCCCAATTGGCTTCCTTGATCCTGATGGTCCGACCAATTCCGGCGGAACCTCGCTACCGGTCCTGACCACCGACATGTCCCGATTGGCGTACGTCATCGCCGAGCATGAGATCGACACGACCATTCTGGCCTTCGATGGGGCGGGAGACGCCCATATCGATACGGTCCTAGCCGTCCACCAAACCGGCTGCGACCTGGTGATCGTCCCGTCGCTGTTCGAACTCAATCACTGCAGTCCTGATGTGGAGCACGTCCGGGGCGTCCCACTACTCCGTCTGCGAGCGAACCCGACACTTCATCGCACCTGGTGGATCAAGCGCACCGTCGACATCACTGTCGGCCTGCTCGGGCTGTTGTTGCTACTGGTCCCGATGGCCCTGGTAGCGCTGACCATCTTGATCGATAGCGGTCGGCCGGTGTTGTTTTGGCAGGAGCGCATAGGGATGAACGGCAAGGTGTTCCGGCTCTGCAAGTTCCGCAGCCTCCGTCCGCAGTCGGAACGGGAGTCGCAGACCACCTGGAACATTGCCGGGGACCCGCGACTGGGCCGAGTGGGAACGATCATCCGCCGTACCTCGATCGATGAGATACCGCAGCTGTGGAACATCGTCCGGGGCCAAATGAGTCTGGTCGGCCCGCGCCCCGAACGGCCGACGTTCGTCCAGAAGTTCACCCACGAACATGACCGTTACTGGGCCCGACACCGAGTTCCAGTCGGCCTCACCGGGTTGGCGCAGATCAACGGCCTACGAGGTGATACCTCGATCCGCGAACGCGCTCGATACGACAACTATTACATCGCGAACTGGTCGCTGTGGCTGGATCTCAAGATCGTTCTGCTCACCGCTCGAGAGGTACTGGGCAGTCGTGGTCGTTGAGCAAGAAATCACCGAAGGAGCCCTCGCGTGACGCAAGCTGACGAACCTCGTGGAATGCACGCAGGTCAAATCGATGCCGGGCGCCATTCCTGGCGGAGCGTCGTCGCCAGTATGGTGCTTGGCCTATTAATCGGCCTACTGGCCGGCGGGGCTTATGGCGACAGCCGGGTAGTGTCGTTCCAGGCAAAGTCGGCGTTATCGGTATTGCCTGATCCGACCTTGACCAGCCAATCTGGCCCCGGCGGATCGACACTCGATCCGGCGTCATTCATTCAGAGCCAGCTAGTGATCCTCAACGGAAACCAACTGGCCGCGCAGGTCCAAAAACAATTGATCCAGGCGTCGGCACCGACGGTTTCGTCAACTGAGATCGGACAGACGTACGTTGTTCAGGTAACCGCGACCTCGACTACCCGGCAACGGGCCCTAGCCGTCACAACAGCGGTCGCCACCATCTACACCGCGCAGCGCTATCAGCAGCTCACTGCTCAGATCAACACTCTGATCGATTCGACCAAGGTCCAGCTCGCTGCCGTCGTGGCCAGCCTCGCGACCGCGCGCGGAGCCACCCCGACCGTAACCGGGGTGACTCCGGCCGAGACCGCCCTGCAAGCTCAATACCAGCAGCTGTTGACTCTGAACTCGACCCTGCAACTGGCCCTCACCCAGGCCAATCGGGTCGTCACCGTGCTGTCGCCCGCGACCATCTCGACCCCGCCCATCTCCGTCACCACCAAGTTCCTCATCGCCGGAGCGCTACTCGGTGCGCTACTAGGTCTAGTGATCCTGGTCGTCGTTCGGCGCACCCTCGCTCGGATTCGGACGATCGGCGATGTCGTCGCGCTCGACGTGAACATCCTGCTGCCCGTCATCCCACGGCAACGCTTTCGAATCCGACGCAGGAATCCCGCCCGACCATCCAGCTCCGGTCGTCTGCTAGCGGCTCGTCTTACCGGGGCCGGCTCAGCATTGCGACAACCGTTGATCGTCGTCGGCGCGACCCGCAGAGTGGGTACCACGTTCGTGGCCACGTCCTTGGCGTTGGGGCTGGCCGAGCGGGGTTCAGTCCTACTGATCTTGGCCTCAGACCTGGTAAACAGACCAGTCGCGCGCGAACCGGCCAGCACGCCGGCCCACAATGGCACCAAACGACCATCGGCCGATTCCGGGCCGGCGAGCCAACTGATGCAGCGCATCGTGCCTGGTCCGATCCAGGGAGTGTCGGTACTGGCGTGCAGCACGGATGCACCCGAACTCTCGTACGTGCCTTCAACTCGTCTACACCCGCTGCTCGACGTAATCGACCAGGCGACAGCCGATGGATGGCTGGTGGTGGTCGACGCCCCAGCGCTCGGCGACTCTGACCTCGCGCTCGACTGCGCACGGCCCGACAGCGTAATCGCGCTCGTCGCCGCACGTAGCTCATCGCGACCGGGCGACATCCTGACTGCCTCTGAACTGTTCCAGGCGCACGGAAAACAGCTCGCTGGGGTGATCCTCAACGACCCCCCGCCCCGGCTCCTTCAACGCCTCAACCGGGCACGACCAACGGCCAGCCCGGTTCCGACGAACGTTCGAAACCGACCGAAACGACCGGCGCCGACCGCGAGCAGCGGACGTCGACGAACCGTCGCCAACGGTCATTCGACGCGGACCACGAACTCGACCGTGACGTTGTCGGATCTCATGGCGCGGGAGTTCGTACCGCCGCAGCCAGAGCGACAGTCGTGAGGTCGCAACGTTGGTCATCGAACGCCCTGTGATCCCCGCTACCACAGCAATAACGACGTCAGCGCGACCGACGCAGACGCCGACGGACCATTCGGTCCGACTCGCAGCGCCGAGCGGGCGAATGCCCCAGGCGCTACGACCCCGACCCGTACGCGGCGTGTGGTGGGTCTCGCCGATCGGAAGTCTGGTGATGGTAATCCCGTTGTCGCTGACGGTTGGCCTGCAGATTCCCGACGGCGATTATCGGTTCTTCTACAAGGTCCCGAAGGCACTCGGCGCAAGTTCGGCGGAGCTGTTCTTCACCGCGGCCACCGTTTTAGCTTTCGGGACACTGCTGCCACTGGCGATGCGGCCCGCACGCTCGCGCGCCCACTGGCCGGCGCTGCCGGCACAACAGCTGCGCGTGCTTGGCCAGGCCGAACTCATCGCGTTCCGATTGACGCTGCTGGGCTACGTCCTACTGGCCGCGATCGGATACGAACGCGGTGCGTCGCCAGCTCTTCTGATCGGAGCCATCACCTCACAGGACAATTATTCCGGCCGGCTCAAGACGTTGTTCGCGCCGGTAGCCGGCCTCACCAGCCTTACTCAACTCGGGATCGCCTATGTGGTCATAGCTGGTCTGCTTCTGTGTCACGGCCGATCCTCAACGATCATCAGACGATTGGTCATCGTGTTGATCTTGGGCCTAGCGCGGTCATTCCTGCTGACCGAGCGACTCGCGCTGCTCGAACTCGTCGTCCCACTCGTCGCCATCGGCGCCGTCAATCTGCGCCAGCATCCGCGCCGCGCCAGCTGGTTGCCATTTGCGCCGGTACTCGGGCTGCCGCTGCTGCTGGTGATATTCGGCGCCTTCGAGTATTCGCGCAGTTGGGTCTTCTACCGCACGCGCACGACCCTTTCCTTCCCGCAGTTCGTCGTCAACCGGCTAGCCGGCTACTACGCAACCTCGTACAACAACGGCGCGCTACAGCTCGCGCACACCGACGGCGTCAGCCGCCTTCCGTACAGCAGCTTCGAAGCGTTCTGGACCGCCCCGGGCATCTCTCAATTCGATCTCTATCACCGGCTCACCGGCCAGAATGGTTCCGACCTTCTGAATTCGGTACTCACGCAGTACGGCAACCCAGAATTCAACAACCCCGGTGGGCTCGCGGTGCCGGTGGTGGATCTGGGACCGGTCGGCGGCATGGTCTTCTTCTTCGTCGCCGGTCTGTTGATCGGCCTCAGCTATCGCAGCTGGAAGTCGGGCCAGCCCCTGGGGTTGTTGATCTACCCGGTCCTCTTCATCGGTTTGCTCGAACTGCCGCGCTATCTGTACTGGACCCAGGGTCGCGTCTTCCCCGCATTGGTCTTCCTGTCGATCACCGCTGCGTTGATGAGCCGCGCTACCAGCCCCCGCATGTCCTTCACCCGCACTCGGATCGAGGCATTATGACGAGCAATACCCGACCGTTGAACTGGACAGTTATCGCTACCCACGTGCCGCCGGGCGGCAGCTTGGGCGGCGTGGTCCGCTACACAACCGAATTCATCCGGGCCCTTGCCCGTCGAGATGACGTCGCCGTCTCCGTTCTCACCACACGAGCAGCCGCCGAGACCATGCTCGAACTGGTCGGGGAAGGTGGGCGGGTCCGACCCATATTCGGCGCACCAGTACCGCTGTTGTCGATCGCGGAACGGCACGCGCCCCTGCCGGACCTGCGCCGCTGGCCCGACGTCGTGCACGGAGTGAAACACCTCGTGCCCAGCCACACGAAGGCGCTCAAGGTCCTGACCGTGCACGACATGCTGCTGCTCGATCGACCGGCGGACTTCGGCCTGGCCAAGCGCATTCTCCTGCCCGCGGCCTACCGCGCCTCAATCGAAGACGCGGACCTGCTGCTGTGCGTCAGCGACGCAACTCGCCAACGCCTCAAGGCGCACGCGGCCGAGGCAGCGCGGCGAACGGCAGTGGTTCATCTGGCCACGTCCAGCTCGCTGCGTAACGCCGTTGCGCAGCCGATCGCGACGCTCGCCGAACGTCCGTTCGCATTGGTTGTCGGCGACAGCTCTCCTCGAAAGAACCTGCGAACCGTGATGACCGCCTGGGTATCCGTCCGCGCCCAGCTTCCCGACGCCGTACTGGCGGTGGCCGGGCCGCCGAATTGGGCCCGTACAGAGATCGGCGCGACCTATGACGGACTCGTCAGCTCGGGGGCCGTCGTTCCCCTCGGTTACGTGACCGACAACGAGCTGCGGTGGGCCTACGAGCACGCCAACGTCGTCCTGTGTCCCAGCCTCGCCGAAGGCTTCGGCCTGTCGGCCGCCGAGGCGCTGGACCACGGTGCTCCCGTAATCATCTCCGCCGATCCGGCGCAGATAGAGATCTGCGCCGGTCGGGCGAAGGCCGTGTTGCCGCCGCTCGATGTCGCTCAATGGACGAACGCGATGATCGACACGCTCAACCGCTCGTCACGAACGTTCCCGCCCCGGCCACGCACCTGGGCGCAGGTGGTCGAGGACAGCGTGATCGCAGTCAAGCACACGATCGACCGCAGGTCGGGGTCCAAGGCTGGCGCCTTGACCGGTGCAGGTGGCCGACGATGACCGCTCTGACGACCGTCACCCGCAGCGCTCGGGTCGGTGTGGTCATGACGGCGTACAACAGCCGGCCGTTCATCGGCAAGGCGCTGCGCTCCCTGCGCGCACAGAGCATGGGGGACTGGGAATGCGTTGTTATCGACGACGGCTCGACCGATTCGACGGCCGAGTCGTCGAACGGATCGCCCGTCAGGACGCCCGTATCACGTTGATACGACACCCGCCGGGCGGAGTATCGAAAGCCCGCAACCTTCGGTCTGGCCGCGCTCTCGGACAGGGTCGCCTACGTCGCGCTGCTCGACAGCGACGACTGCTACCTGCCCGATGCGTTGGAGTCCTTGGTCGAAGCGCTCGAGAGCCGCCCGGACGCCGTTGGTGTGTTTGGCCACGCCGAATACATCGACAAAGACGGGCATCCGCTCCGCCCGGGCCAGCACTCGGCTCTACAGAGGTCGCGGCGAGTCGTGCGTCGCCTTGGCCTGCGCGATGTGGAGCCGGCCGCCGACACCACCTTTGCCGACCTCAGCGTTACCGGAGCGATCTGGCCGGCCGCGGTTGGTTTGCACCGGCGCTGGGTGATCGAGGCCGCGGGCAGATTCGATCCGAGCTTCACCCGGCAGGGTGACTGGGAACTGTATCTGCGGATGAGTCGCTACGGGCCATTCCCGGTTCTGAACAAACAGGTCGTCTGGTATCGCCTGCACGGGTCGAACCTAACCAGCGACGTTGTCGAGAGCTCTTATCAGCGCGACCGCGTCCGTCACAAGGCGTGGAAAGCGACGACGAACACCCCGGCCCAACGCCAGATCGTTGCGCAAGGCGCCCGCCGGATCCAACTGGTCGACATTCGACGAACGGTTCATCAACTGGCCGACAACCTCAGAGCCGGCCATTCGCGGGCGGCCGCTCACGACTCCGCCAGCCTCTTGATCTTCGTGGCGAACATTGTCCGCCGCGGGCCGGCCCGGCCCAGTCTTCGTCGGGTGCGATGGACTCGTGCGGACAACGAACAAGTCCAGCGCAGTGCTCGCGGCTGAGCTCTCGGACGGGTCCCTCGGCGACACTCGTCTGGATGACGGTTTCGACGTCGTCGATCCTCTCGGCTCGGCCGCGCCGGAGCTCTCACGCGGAGTGGGGTCGGTGCTCCTGCGCGGCGGCGGCTGGAACGCCGGCGCGCAACTGGCCCCCCTGGCGGCCAATCTCGTCCTCACGCCCTACGTGATCCACGGGCTCGGGGTCTCCGGTTCGGGCTATACATCCTGGCGGTCAGCATCGCCGATTCCCTGGGTACGTTCGACGGCGGTTTCTATTCGTCGGCGCAACGATACTTCGCGGTATATGCAGGATCCGACGATCGGCGGGCCACCAGTCGGCTTTGTACCACCCTTGTCGCGGGCTTGACCGCGCTCGGTGCGGTGATGGTCGGCATACTTTTTCTGGCCGCGCCAACCCTAATATCGCATTTCACGTTCCATCGCCGCTGCGCTCCGAGGGGCATTTCCTGCTTCAGGCACTAGGCCTCGTGATCGCGATCGAATTGATGCGGGGCGTGCTCGCCGGCATCCTCAACGCCCGTCAGTGTTTCGCCGTCTCGAGTCTGTCGGTCGTCAGTCAGACCGCTATGTACGCCGTCGGCGTGACCCTGACCGTGCACAACCACTGGGGGCTGCGCGGAATCGCGCTGACTCTGCTCATCCAGGCCGGCGTGTCGACCGTGGTGCTCGGTGTTTGCGGCGAGCCGTCACTTCAGTTCGCCGAACTGCGGTTCATGTCGCGAGCGGACGCCAAAGAATTCCTCCGATACGCCAGCCGAGCCCAGGTCGCCGGGCTGAGCGACCTCATCAATCTCCAGTCCGACGCGCTGATCATCGGGGGCTTCCTCAATGTCCGCGCCGTTGCTCTGTACAGCTCGG
>CAVSTK010000013.1:0-566364 GCA_963730855.1 uncultured Actinomycetes bacterium | reverse complement strand
GAAGGTCTTCGTGCTGACGGCGTCGGTCGTGTACGGGCTGGCGATGTTCGCCATCGCGCGTCGCCAGCACTTTCAACGGCTTTCTCGTCGGCATGGCCATCGGCGGACTTGGTTTCGGCGTGTACATGGCCGTCGACCTCGCGCTCGTCGCCGACGTGCTGCCCGACAAGGACAACGCGGCCAAGGACCTCGGCGTGTTCAACATCGCCGGCGCCCTTCCGTTCTCCGTCGCACCGGCCCTCGCGCCGGCCATTTTGGCCATAGGTCACGGCAACTACGGGGTGCTGTACGCGGTCGCGGGCGTCTGCGCCATCATCGGCGCAACCGCGATCCTGCCGGTGAAGACAATTCGATAAGGCGGGCCGCGTCAGCGGGCACGCGTCGCCTCAAGCAGGTCCAGCTCCTCGGCTCGGCGAACCGCCTCGCGGCCGACTGTTCACGGCCAGCTTGGCGTAGATGCTCTTCGTGTGGGTGCGCACCGTGTTCAGCGAGACGACGAGCTCGCGGGCGATCTGCGGTCCGGAGAGATCGGTGGCAAGTGCGCGCAGCACCTCGAGTTCACGCTCGCTCAGCGGGTCGACTAACTGCTGCCGGACCGGTTCGCCTCGCCGACCGCCGCGTCAAATGCGGCCAAGAGCCGCTGCACGTACCTCGCGCGACCCCCGCCCGCGGCGAGCAGAGCCGCCATCGGCCCGCCCTCGTCCACGAAGACCCGCAGGTAGCCTTCGGGTTTGGCGAGCGCGAGCGCGCGATGGAGCGGCACGGGCCCCGCGGGTGTTGCCCTGCAGGTGCTGCGCGACCGCCAGCAACACGAGATCTCGATCACCCTGCCCGTCCGGCCGCCCCTCGGCCGCCGCCAGCAACCGGCTGGAGCAGTCCGGTGGCCTGGCGGATCCAGTTCTCCGCGCTGAATGCCCCGTCCGAGCCATGAGCAGCTTGGCGAGCGTGATGTGGTCGAACTCGCGCAGGTAAGTCAGGTCGTCGTCTACCGAGCCGCCCCTGCTCGCCGGCCCAGCCGACCGCCTCGCCAGATCCCCGCCGCCGGCGCACCCGGGCGATCAGGGCCGGGACGGGGCGCACGTTCGGGAAGAAGTCGCCTACGTAGCGCCGGTCAGCGTCTTCGAGCAGTTCGAGCGCGCGATCGAAGGCACCTTCCGCCTCATGTATCCGGCGCCACGCGACCCGGGAGCGATAGGGGTTCTGCGGCAAGCCGAGATGCTCCCCCAGCTCGGTACTGGTGACGCAGGCATTGCGCCGCGGCCGCGAGTTCGTCGCGCTCGCGGTGGATCTCGCTCATTCCCACGTACATGTCGGCCGTACCGCGCAGTACGGGGCCGGTCGGCGCCGAGGCCAGCTGCAGGGTCTGCTCGTACACGCGCATCGCGTCACGCGGACGCCCTTGCGTATTCGAATGTCGGCCAGGGCGACCGCGCAACCGAAGGTGTCGGCGATGTGTCCCGCTTGCCGCAAGCTCGCCAAGCAATCGGCGTACGAGCGGTAGCCCGCGTCGAGGTCACCGCTCGCCCAGGATGCGAGCCCGAGCAGCCCGGCGGCCGCTCCTCGTCCGAGATAGTCACCATCGACGACGACGTCCAGAGACTGCTGGGCGTAGCGCATCGTGGCGGCGACATCGCCGCGGACGAGGGCGATCGCTGCCCGGTAGACGGCGATCAATGCCGGCAGTCGACGGAATGCCTCCTCGTCGATGACAACCAACTGATCGGATCGCGCAGCCGGCGATTGGAACGATCGCTCGGCATCGGCCAGCCGCTGTTCGACGCCATCGAGTTCACCGACCGTGAGCAGCGAACCGGCATAGAAGACGGCCAGGACGGGCCGGGTGCGGATCAGCTCGTCTGGCAGCCGCTCGAGCCAGCCGCGGGCGGTGGCTCTCTTGCCGGTCTCGGCGCGCGGCCGGGATCGCCCGTTCGATCAGGTCGGCCGCCCGCCCGAAGTCTTCGCCGGCCAGCGCGTGGCCGATGGCCGCGGACGGCTCGCCGTTGCGCTCGTACCACTCGCTCGCCCGCCGATGAAGGTTCGGGACTTGGTCGGGCTGCTCGTCGACCAGGCGTGCTTGCAGCACATCGGCGAAGAGATGGTGGTAGCGATACCACCGCCGCTGATCATCGAGCGGAACCAGGAAGAGGTTGCCCCGATCCAGCGATTCCAACATCGCCTTGCCGCCGGCCTGGCCGGTAACGGCATCACACAGGGCACCGCTCAACCGGTCCAGGATGGACGTCTGCAGCAGGAAGGCTTGGACCAAGCTGGACTGACGCTGCACCACCTCCTCGACCAGGTAGTCGACCACATAGCGATCGTCGCCCGCGAAACCGGCGATGAAGCCGGCGACGTCGTCGCGTCCTTGCATCGACAGCGCGGCCAGCTGGAGTGCCGCAATCCATCCCTCGGTGCGTGCCTCGAGGGCAGCCATGTCCGGCGCGGTCAGATGTAGGCCCATGACCCCGTTGAGGTACGCCGCGGCTTCATCGGCCGTGAAGCGTAGGTCGGCTGCACGAGTCTCGACCAACTCCCCGCGCGCTCGCAGCCGGGCGAGCGGCAACGCCGGATCAGCGCGGGTGACGATCACCAGATGCAGCCGCTGTGGCAAATGGTCGAGCAGAAAGGCCATCCCCTCGTGCACCTCGGGCGCGTCGATGACGTGGTAGTCGTCGAGTACCAGGATGATCTCGCCGTCGACGGTTTCGACGTCGTTGACCAGAGTGGTCAGTGTCGTTTGGATAGTCGGCGGTTGCGACGCGTCCAGCAATGCGAGTGCGCTCGTGCCGACTTCGGGAGCAGCAGTTCGCAGCGCGGCAATCACGTAGGTCCAGTACGTCTGCGAATGGTTGTCGTCACGATCGAGTGAAAGCCACGCAAGGGACGTTCCCGCGGAAGGTCGGGCCGTCAGCCACTCGGCGAGCAGTGTCGTCTTGCCGAAGCCCGCCGGCGCGGAAATGAGAGTCAGCTTCGACGCGACCCCGCGGTCCAGGCGCTCACCGAGTCGCGGACGCGGCACTAGGCCGCGGGGTGATCGCGGTCTGTAGAACTTCGTCTCGAGCAGGGGGGTACTAACGACCGCCTCCGATAGTGTTGCTAGTCAGTGTCCTCCCTCGGGGCATTGGCCTTCGATCACCGATCCGTCGCGGTCCTACGGGGCTCGGCATCCCGACAGTCCAGCAGGCCAAGCGAGGGCTCCTTTGTCGGAGTTCCGGTGCGCTGAAGGATGGACAGTGCCGATCAGGTGCCGTTGCGGACACGAGTCGGCTCAGCCGCATCCGGGTCGGCGGGTAGCGAGCTATTGGCCGGGTTTTGCCCGGCCAGCCCGACGAGGGCGAACGCGAAGGACACGATCGCGAGGAACACCCAGCCGGTATTGAAGCTCGTGTGGGGGACGAGGTGGCCGAAGATTATCGGGATGAAGAAGCCGCCGACCGCGGCGAGGGTGAGCATGACCCCGGTCGCGGAGGCTATGTATCCGTGGTCGATGTTGCAGACGCGGGCGGGGACGGCCGACCAGGCGGCGAAGCCGAAGATGAGGAAGAAGCCGATTCCGGGCCCGAGTACCCAGAGCATGGCGGTCGGTGCAACGGGGATGAGGGCCAACAGGGCGGCGACGGCGAGCAGGGATCCGACGATGAAGATCCGCAGGTTGCTGCTGCGGTCGGCCCAGTAGCCCCCGATCAGGCTGGCTGGGACGCCGGCCAGTGCGATGAGCGCCGACAGGAGCCCGCCTGTGGACGGATTCAGGTGCCGGTCGAGGGTGGCGTATTCGGTGAAGAGTTGTGATGTGGTGAAGTAGGCGCCGTAGCCGCCGAGCAGCGCGACGCCGTAGATCCACAGGTCTCGGCTGGCCAGGCCTGCACGTAGTGCGACGCGGTCGAACGTCGCCCCGCCGAGCATCTTGGCGCGGGATGGAACCCGGAAGCCGATGCTGGTCGCCACCATGACGAGGAGTTCGAACCCACCGGCGAGGATGAGTGAGGTGTGCCAGCTGGTCGCGCGTTGGACGTATACCCATACGTAGAGCGCGAAGGCCACGCCGGCGCTGAACGCGGCCCCGCCGAACATGCCGAGCGCCAGCGTGACGTCCTTGCGGCGGAACCAGACCACGACCGCTGAGAAGCCGACGGTGGCGAAAATCGAACCACCGACGCCGCTGGCGATCCTGAAGAAGGCGAGTTCTGTGTAGTTGCGTGACAGACCGGACATGATGCCGGCCAGTCCCTGGACTAGGAGCCCAAGGACGAGAGTTTTCTTCATGCCGATCACCGTGGCGAGCATGCCCGCGGGCAGGTGGGTCAGCCCGTAGCCGACGATGAACAGGGAGATGAGGAAGCTCAGCGATCCGAGCCCGACCTTGAACTGCGCACCGATGAGCGGGAACGCCGTGGCGACGTCGAACCAGTTCAGCGTTAGCGCGATGACGCCGAGGCTGATGATGGCGAGCATGCCCCAGCGGGTACGGCCTTGCGGAGTGCCGGCCATCGCGGTCACGAACGCCCCCGTCAGATTGACTGCCGCCCAGTCGGCGGCTGGATCGGAACGTTCATGATCAACTGCACCAACATGCCGGCCCAGGGCTGCGGACAGGGACAGCTTCTGCAGTATCCGCCACCGGGCGATTCTGCGGCCGCTAGACCAGTTATTCTTGCCCCAGCTGCGGCACCCTCCCGGGCTTGTCGTTTTGCCGGGAAATGTCGGCGGGTGAACGTTATGAATGCAGAAGCCGGCTTCGTTGGACGCCAACCCGAACTGCGCGTCCTCGACGAGCGGCTTGCGGCCGCTCGCATCGGCCATCCGCAAGTGGTGTTCGTCGAGGGTGAGCCCGGGTCGGGAAAGTCAAGCCTGCTGTCTCGCTTCCTCGGGTCGCTGTCGGACGCGGTGGTGGTCCAGGTGGGTGGCGACGAGGCGGAGACGCTGCTCGCCTACGGTGTCATCGATCAGATTCAGCCCGGCACCGGCACGGAGCCGGGCATGGATCCGATGGCGGTCGGGGCTCAGCTTGTGGATCTGCTGGACCAGTTGCAGGCCGACGACCAGGTTGTGGTGCTCGCGATCGACGACCTGCAATGGGCTGATCGCCCGTCCTTGCGAGCGGTGCTGTTCGCGCTGCGACGACTGCGGGCTGACAAGGTCCTCGCGGTCCTATCGACTCGCGTAGGGGAGCTGGCCGATCCTGGCTGGGCGCGGTTCATCGCCGGCGATTCGCGAGTGACTCGGGTCCGCTTGGGCGGTTTGACCTCCGGCGATCTTGTCGAGCTGACTCGCACGCTCGGGCTGGGGACGTTGCCTGGCCCGATGGCGGCCCGGCTGGCTGCCCACACCGAAGGGAACGCGCTGTACTGCCGGGCGCTGCTCGAGGAGATCGGCGTTGCCGGGCTGAGCGCCGGGATACATGGCGCGCTGCCGGCGCCACGTGAGCTGTCGGCGCTCATCCTGGCTCGCGTCGCCGCGCTGCCCGGGCCAACTCAGTCGCTTTTGGCTGCCGCGGCTGTTTTGGGTCACCACGCTCCGGTGTCGACGGTCATGGTGCTGGCGGAGTTACCCGACGCGCGCAACGAGGTCGACGCGGCGGTGGCAGCGGGACTGGTGACCCGAGGCGCATCGTCTTCGGAGCTGACCTTCACGCATCCGCTGTATCGCGGTGCCGTGTACGGCGACCTCAGTCCGGCCCGACGTCGCGCACTGCACGCACGGGCGGCCGAGCTCGTGGCAGGCCGTGCCCGATTGGTTCATCGGGTCGAGGCGTCACTTGGGCCGGACGAGGCACTGGCCGGCGACCTCGAGGCGGCCGCGCACCGTGCGACCGCCGCTGGCGACGCCGGCACGGCGGCCTGGGCGATGGAGCAGGCAGCGGCCTTGTCGGTGGTCGCGAGCGACCGGGAGCGGCGCCTGCTCGACGCCGCAGTCGTCCTGCTCAATGCGGCGGACACGCCGGCGGCGGCCCGCATCCTGGCCAGCTGCCAGATTTCCAGTGCGCGCCGCGACGCTCTCACGGGACTGTTGGACGTCTACACCGGGTCGCTCACCGCCGAGAGTCGGTTGCTCGCCGCGTGGCGCGACCACGATCGACAGACCGAGACTGAGATTGGTGCGCGCGCGGCGACGTCGCTGGCCAACTGGATGGTCATGGCGGGCCGCGCCGACGAGGCGCTTGACGTGGGCGCAGCGCGCCGTCGAGGGCACCGTCGCCGGTTCAGCGGTGCGGGCGATGGCCCGCACCGCACAGGCCTACGCATTCGCCGCAGCCGGGAGGAGCCCGGACGGCCTGCATGTGCTGGATTTCCTTCCCACTTCAGGCAATGAGGTAGCAATCCCGGAAACCGATGCCCTGATCATGCGCGGGATCCTGAAGGTCTATACCGATGATCTGCCGGGCGCGATCGCGGATCTCACTGTGGCCGCGGCCCGGCTGCGGGCTGGCCTTCCGTCCACCTATCCGGGACCCTGCCTGACCTACCTCAGTGACGCCTACTTCCGCCGAGGTGACTGGGACGAGGCAGTGGCGCACGCGCAGCTGGCCACCGCGCTTGCGCAGGACGCCGACCGACCCATGGACCTGGCTCGAGCACACGGGCAGGCCGCCCAGGTGCTCGCCTACCGTGGCCAATGGGCCGCAGCCCAGATCCACGTCCGTGCCGCCCGGACCGCGGCCGAGCGATTCCCAGTGGTTCTCGCGGTCGCCTTCGCCGCGATGGCCGGCGCCGCCATCGCGTCTGCCCGCGGGGACCTGGTTGGGGTGCTGGCCGCGATCGAACCGGTGCGGGCCACCCGACTGCTCGGCATCGGTGGCTGCCCCGGCATTTTCAACTGGCGACCGATCGAGGCCGACGCGCTCATCCGACTCGGCCGTCTCGATGACGCCGACGCGGCCCTGTCCGACTTCGCGGCGGCCATCCCCACTGCGGGATTGACGTCCGCGACCCGCTCGCTGGCCCGCTGTCGCGGCAACCTCGAGATGGCCCGCGGGCAGGCGAACTCGGCGGACGCGGAGTTCGAACGCGCTCAGCTACCCGCGGCGTCGGTGCTGATGCTGTTCGAAACGGCGCTGGTGAACCTCGATGATGGCCGCCGGCTGCGGGCGATCGGGAATCGGCCAGCCGCCGTGACCCGGCTCGAATCCGCTCACCGCGTGTTCTCCGACCTGGGGGCAGACCCGTACGTGCAGAGTTGCGCGACGGAGCTGGCTGCGCTTGAGGTGCCCGCCGCCGCGGACAGCCCGGCGACGCTGCTGGGTCTGAGCCGGGCCGAGTTGGCCGTCGCCCGGCTGGTCGCGACCGGACTGACCAATCGGGAAGTCGCCAGCCAGCTGTATCTGTCGGTCAAGACCGTGGAGTACCACCTCCGCAACAGCTACATGAAGCTCGACATCACCTCCCGGCGTGACCTGGCCGCGCTGCTGCACTGAGGAAACCCAGGGTCGAACCTAGGGTCGCACCCTCGGGACACCACGTCCGCCGTCCCGTTAGCTCAGCGGCATGGACAACAACCCGATCCCAGGCGGCGAACCCAGCGTCGACGCCATGATAAACATCGACTCACTGACCAAGAAGTACGGCGACACCACCGTCGTCCACGACATCTCCTTCACCGCCCGCTCGGGTCGAGTGACCGGCTTCCTCGGCCCCAACGGGGCCGGCAAATCGACATCCCTGCGGATGATGGTCGGCCTCACCACGCCCACCGAGGGCACAGCCACCATCTCCGGTCGCAGGTTCGCCGACCTACCCAACCCCGGGCGCGAGGTCGGCGTGATGCTCGACGCCTCCGCGCAACACGCCGGCCGCACCGGCCGCGAGATCCTGACCATCGCCCAGCAGATCATGGGCGTCCCGGCCTCCCGGGTCGCCGACCTGCTCGACACGGTCAGCCTCACCGGGCCCGAGGCCGACCGGCGAGTGGGCAACTACTCGCTCGGCATGCGCCAGCGACTCGGCATCGCGGCCGCCTTGATCGGCGACCCGTCGGTGCTGATCCTGGACGAGCCGGCCAACGGGCTCGACCCGGCCGGCATCCGCTGGATGCGCGACCTGCTCCGCGACTACGCCGACCACGGCGGAACCGTGCTGCTGTCCTCCCACCTCCTGACCGAGATCGAGATCATCGCCGACGACATCGTGATGATCGGGCAGGGGCGGATCGTCAGCCAGGGTTCGAAGGCCGAGCTCCTCACCGCCGCCGGGACAGTCGTCCGCTCCGCGGACATCCCCGCCCTGCAGCGAGCACTGGCCAGCGCCGGAATCAGCACCACCGCCTCCGAAGACGGGTCGCTGCGGACCGACGCGGATCCCGCGCGGGTCGGGCGCGCGGCCTACGACAGTGGCGTGATGCTCACCGAACTCCGCAACCGCCGACAGCGGCGGACTCGAGGACATGTTCCTCGCGCTCACCGCCGACACCCAACGAGAAAGGACAGCGGCATGACCACCACCGCCATCGACCCCGCCACCGCCATCGCACGCACCACCGCCGGTCGACGTACCGACATCGCGCCCATCCCGCTCAGCCGGGTCGTCCGCGTCGAGCTCCGCAAGATGTTCGACACCCGCTCGGGGTTCTGGCTGATCGCCAGCATCGGGATCACCGGTCTCATCGCCACCATCGCGACCGTCACCTTCGCGCCCGACAAGGACCTGACGTACTACAACTTCGCCAAGGCGGTCGGCTTCCCGATCACGGTGATCCTGCCGATGATCGCGCTGCTGGCGATCACCAGCGAGTGGAGCCAACGCAGCGGGCTGACGACATTCACCTACGTGCCGAGCCGACGTCGGGTCGTCGGGGCCAAGACCCTGTCGGCGGTACTGGTGGCGGTCGCGTCGATGCTGTTCGCCTTCGCGATCGGCGCCGTCGGCAACCTCGTTGGCAGCACCATCGCCGGCACGTCGACGGTCTGGGACCTGTCGCTCGGCCACGCCCTGACGATCGTGCTCGGCAACCTCGTCTCGATGTCGATCGGGACGATGGTCGGGATGCTGCTGCGCAGTTCGGCCGGCGGGCTGGTCACCTACTTCGTGCTCGTCCTGCTCGTGCCCAACCTGACCAGCCTCCTGGCCACCAGCCAGGACTGGTTCAAGCACCTGCAGCCCTGGGTCGACCTCCCCTTCGCGCAGACCGCGCTCTTCAACGGGATGCATACCGGCGCCCAGTGGGCGCACGTCGCGACGAGCTTCGCACTGTGGATCGTGGTCCCGGGCTTCTTCGGGCTCCGCCGCGTCATGCGTTCCGAGGTGAAGTAACCACCGCCCAACCCCGCAGGCCCCGTCACTCACCTGAGTGGCGGGGCCAGAGCGATGCGTGAGCACAAGCAGCCGCAAGGCAACCTCGGCGCCGGATGCCGTCTCCGACACGGCGAGTCTCAGGATGTCCCGTACGTGCGGAGTTGCGCGACGGAACTGGCTGCGCTCGAGGTTGCGACCGGGCTGACCCAGGGTCGAACCTAGGGTCGCACCCTCGGGACATCGCACCGCCGTCCCGTTAGCTCAGTGGCATGGACAACTACCCGATCCGAGGCCGGTCATGCGCCTCATAGTCGAGATCGATCGAACACCCGACGGGCGAATCGAGGGACGCATCCGCCCCGACGCCGCACAACCGTGGCGGCCGTTCTCCGGCGTTCTCGAACTACTCAAGGAACTCCAAGACGTCCTGGACGTCCTGGACCCAGCCCAGATCGCGCCACCCCCAAACGATGAAACGAGGAGACGACATGAGCACGGTCAGCAGCACCCCCGAGGTTCTCGCACTCGACCGGCCCGAAGGCGCCGTCGCCTACGAGATGAACGGCACCGGCCCTCTCATCGTCTGCATCCCCGGCATGGGAGACCTCCGCAGCACCTACCGCCACCTGCAGCCCCAGTTGCTCGCCGCCGGCTACCGCGTCGTGACCATGGACCTGCGCGGTCACGGTGACAGCGACCAAACCTTCACCGAATACGGCGACGTGCCCACGGCAGGCGACATCGAGGCGCTCGTAGTGCACCTCGGTGGACCAGCGTTGCTGATCGGCAACTCAATGGCCGCCGGGTCCGCGGTTCTCGTGGCGGCGCGGCGTCCCGACCTTGTCCGCGGACTGGTCCTGCTCGGCCCGTTTGCGCGCGACCCCGCCACGTCGGCCGCAATGCGTCTGGCCACCAGGGCGCTCATGGCTCGCCCGTGGGCGGCTTCGGCGTGGAACATGTACCTGCCCAAGCTGTACGCCGGATCCCGGCCCGACGACTTCGACCAGCACCGCGCCGCGATTCTGACCTCGATGAAACGCCCCGGTTACGCCAAGTCGTTTTCCCTCACCACCCGCACCCGGCACGACGCCGCCGAGCAGGCCCTGTCCCATGTCAGCGCACCGACACTCGTGGTGATGGGGGAGCTGGACCCTGACTTCGCCGACCCCAGCGCCGAGGCCGGCTGGATCGTCGGCCAGCTCCACGGTGACGTTCTGATGGTCCCCACCGCCGGGCACTATCCGCAGTCGCAGCGCCCCGATCTCGTTGGACCGGCGGTCACCGCATTCGCCCGCCATCTCGACGACGGTCCTCGCGCCGGCGCGCAGCGATGACCGAAGACGGCGTTCGCACCGCGTGCCGACCCGTCTCCGATGGTGGTGAGACGAGCGAGCAGCTCATGACCTCGTCGACGGCGCCAGCGGTGACAGGACGGCCCCTCTTGTGGCTGCGCCTGGAGGCACTGACGTTGTTGGGGGCAGCGCTACTGTTGTTCTCGACGACGCACCAACCGTGGTGGCTCGTCCCAGCGGCGATCTTGCTGCCCGACCTGTTCATGGCCGGCTATCTCGGCGGAACGAAACTGGGCGCCGTCGCTTACAACCTCGGCCACGCCTATCCGCTACCGGCCGTCCTGTCGCTGATCGGGATCAGCACCCACCACCCGCTCGTCCTCGCGCTCGGCCTGATCTGGCTGGCCCACATCGGCATGGACCGCGCCCTGAGCTACGGACTCAAGTACGACTCCGCCTTCACGCACACCCATCTCGCCGATCTCAACGCCACACGCCCCCGCTGACAGCTCCCACCCAGACGCGAAGACAGGATTCCCATGAACCGCACCGCTACCCCGGGGCCCACCGACCTCGATCTGCCACGCAATTCCAGCCGACCGCCCGACAGGAAGTCACCGACCGGCGCGTTCTACCGACTCGGCGAGGTGATCGGGGGCCACGCCCGTCTCGTGCTGGCCATCACCGTGGCCGTGTTCGTCCTCGCGGCCGTTCTCGGCGTCGGCGCGTTCGGGCGCCTACTCAGCGGCGGCTTCGATAACCCGTCGTCCGCCTCGAGCAAAGCAACCGTCCTATTGGACCAACACTTCGGCGGCCAACCCGACATCATCTTTCTCGTCCACGCACGAACCGGCACGGTCGACAGTCCCGCCGCAACCGCGAGCGGTACCGCCCTGGCAGCCAAGCTCAGCCGCGACCCGCGGTTGTCAGCCGTCACGCCCTACTGGACAACCCGCTCACCCGCACTGCGGTCCACCGACGGCTCTGACGCCCTGATCCTGACCCACGTCGTCGGCACCACCGATCAAGCAACGACAACGGCGACCTCGATCCTGTCCGACTACGCCGATCGAAAACACGTCGGCCGTGACGGTCCGGATCGGCGGGGCACTCGGGACCGGCATCAACACCCAGGTCACCAAAGACCTCGCCCTGGCCGAAAGCATCGCCGTACCTCTCACCTTGATCCTGCTGCTGCTGGCCTTCGGCAGCGTCGTCGCGGCGCTGCTGCCGCTGAGCATCGGGCTACTCGCGATCGTGGCCACACTGGCCGAATTGAACGTCCTCACCCACGTCACCAGCGTCAGCATCTTCGCGATTAACCTGACGACCGCTCTCGGTCTGGGTCTGGGTATCGACTATGCACTGCTGATGGTGAGCCGGTTCCGCGAGGAGCTAGCCCGCGGAGTGGACGTCCGGGAAGCGGTGGCCCGCACCACGGCAACTGCCGGCCGAACCATCGCGTTCTCCGCGCTCACCGTCGCCGCTGCGCTGTCGGCGATGCTGGTCTTCCCGGTCTACTTCTTGCGGTCCTTCGCCTACGCCGGGGTCGGCGTCACCCTCTTCGCCGCGCTCAGCGCCCTTGTCGTGCTGCCCGCGCTGCTGAGCGTCCTCGGCCATCGCGTCAACTCCGGCCGCATCCCCGGCGTCAAGACAGTTCGTAGCCCGGAAGCCCCGTTCTGGGGACACCTTGCCAAAGCCGTCATGCGCCGACCGGCATTGGCCGCGGTCCCGGTGGTCGCGGTGCTGCTGTTCCTAGCCGTCCCGCTGCTGCATGTCAGCTTCGCCACCCCCGACGACCGGCGCTACCGACCGGCAGCGCCAGCCACCAGGTCGGGGACGCGCTGCGCACCGACTTCGCCACCCAGCCCAGCGAGATCGACATCCTCATCCGGCCCGCACTCCCAGCGACGACGCTCGCCAGCTACACCCAGCACCTGAGCACATTGACCGGTGTCCAGGTCGCCACCAGCTCGGCCGGCACCTTCGCCGCCGGACATCCGACCAGCGGGACTGCCCCGTCGACCTTGACCGTGTCGGGCATCGACCGCCTGACCGTCAGCACCAACCTGCAGAGCACCTCGGGGGCCGCGCAGCAGTTGGTCACTCAGATCCGGAACGTCGCGACACCAAACGGAGCAACCGCTCTTGTCGGCGGCGACACCGCAACACTCATCGACGACAAGACCGCGATCAGCTCCCGGCTCCTACTCGCGGCCGCCATCATCAGCATCACGACGTTCATCCTGCTGTTCCTGTTCACCGGCAGCGTCATCCAACCGATCCGCGCCCTGCTCGGCAATGTCCTGACCCTTGGCGCGACTCTTGGCACGATGGTCTGGATCTTCCAAGACGGTCACTTCGCCTCGTTCCTCGGCTTCACCCCCACACCGACGAACACTGCGATGCCGGTCCTGCTGTTCTGTATCGCCTTCGGCTTGTCCATGGATTATGAGGTTTTCCTGATGAGCCGCATCAAGGAACTGCACGACGGCGGCGCCAGCAACGCCGATGCAGTCACCGGCGGACTCGCCCGGACCGGGCGCATCGTGTCCACCGCTGCCGCGCTGCTGGCCGTCAGCTTCTTCGCCTTCGCCACCAGCCACGTCAGCTTCATCCAGTTGTTCGGGCTCGGCACCGGGATGGCGATCCTCATCGACGCCACCCTTGTCCGCGGTGTCCTCGTGCCCGCCTTCATGCGGGCTTTCGGCGAAAACAGCTGGTACGCCCCCGCAGCCATGCGGCGCCTGCACAACCGCATCGGTCTCAGCGACAACGAATCGACCAGCCAACTCGACCAGGACGTGCGACTCGCGCGCGTCTAATCGAGCCGGCCCGTCCCGCGCGTGACCAGCGCCGACCCACATCAGCAGGCACAACCATAGGAGTGAGTCATGTCCAAACACGTCATCGTTGGAGCCGGCGCAATCGGCACCGCCACCGCGAATCTTCTCGCCGAGTACGGCGAACGGGTCATCCTCGATCACCCGTTCCGGCACCGGACCGGACATCGCGGGCGTGGAACGAGTGCAGGCCGACGCCGCCGAACCCTCCACGCTGACCGCTCTGGCCAGCGGCGCCTCTGTGCTCTACAACTGCGCCAGCCCGGCCTACCACCGCTGGGGCCGCGACTGGCCACCGCTGGCCGCTGCCCTGCTCCAGGCAGCGGAACGTAGCGGCTCGGTGCTGGCAACGGTCAGCAACCTTTACGGCTACGGCCCGGTCGCCGCCCCGATGACCGAGGCGACCCCGCTGAACGCCACATCCACGAAGGGACGAATTCGAGCGCGAATGTGGCTCGACGCCCTCGCGTTGCACGACGCTGGACGAATCCGAGCCACCGAAGTGCGCAGCTCGGACTACATCGGCCCCGGCGCGCAGAGCCCATTGGGAGACAGAGTTGTCCCGCGTGTGCTCGCGAACAAGAGAATCTCCGTCATCGGAAGCGCGGACGCGCTGCACACCTGGACCTACACCCTCGACGTCGCCCAGCTACTCGTGAAGGTCGGCGACGACGAACGCGCCTGGGGCCGAGCATGGCACGTGCCCAGCAACCCGCCCCTCAGCCAACGCCAAGCGATCCGCGACCTAGCCCGAGCTGCGGGCCTGGCCGCACCGTCGGTCACGGAGCTCCCGCCCGCGGTGCTTCGGGCGATCGGCCTGGTCAAGCCGACCGTCCGCGAGCTAGGTGAGATCGCCTACCAGCTCAAGGAACCGTTCATCCTCGACTCCACCGCCAGCCAACAGACTTTCGGTCTCGCGCCAACTCCCTGGCTCGACGTCCTCACCGCCACCCTCGCGTCCCACCAGACCAGCATCGGGACCTCGCTGAACTCACGCGGAATGGCCGAGTCCATGGCTAGCCGCTTGCACAATCGCCTCGGCAGCAACGAAGGCGATCCTGGAAATCGATACGGGGACCCTGCCGGCACCGCGTTTGAGGCGTCGTCGCTGCACGCTGAGGTCGAGTCGTGAGCGCCACAGGTCCCCGAGTGATCGGGCTGCTGGGCGGGATGAGTTGGGAATCCAGTGCCGAGTACTACCGTCTGATCAACGAACTAGTGCGCGAGCAACTCGGTGGCCTGCACTCCGCACGCTGCATCCTCGCCTCCGTCGACTTTGCTGACATCGAGACCCTCCAGGCCAGCGGACAGTGGGAGGCGGCCGGGCAGATACTCGCCGTCGCCGCGCAAGGACTCGAATCAGCGGGGGCCGAACTGCTGCTCATCTGCACCAACACGATGCACCGGGTCGCCGACCAGGTTCAGGACGCGGTCGGCATACCGCTTTTGCACATCATCGACGTGACCGCGGACGCCCTGATCACGGCGGGACTGAGCACCGTCGGTGTGCTCGGTACCGCCTTCACGATGGAACAGCCCCGTTACCGCGACCACCTCGCCCGCCGCGGACTCACCGGTCTGGTCCCACCCGCCGCCGATCGAGCGGAGGTACACCGCATCATCTACGAGGAACTCTGCCTCGGCGTCATCCGCGAAGAATCCCGCGAGATTTACCGCGCAATCATTGAGCGTTTAGCAACAGCAGGAGCGGAAGGAGTCATCCTCGGCTGCACCGAGATCGAACTCTTGATCTCGGCTGCGGACAGCCCCATTCCGGTGTTTCCCACCACCCGACTCCACGCCGAGGCAGCGGTCGTAGCCTCGCTTGAAGGAACGCTGCGACTGGCCCATGACTCGTCTTAAACGAGACCGCGGGCGGTCAATTGATTCACACGTAAGTCCCCGCACCGGGACAAAGCCGAGACTACGAGGCCGGAGTACGGGCTGGCGTTCGACCAGAACGTTTACGGCACGACGGAAGGCCTTGACTCCTGGTGACACTAGCGGGGTCTTTGATCACCGAATGAATCGCGAGTCTTCGCCGGTGTGCGAGCGTCCTGGCTTGGCCCAGCAGGCTTCGGCCGACGGCGCCGGAGTCGTGCTCCGTGCAACGGTCGTGCAACACCAGCACCGCAAGCAACCGTCGCAGCCAACGTGACCAACCAACGAGAGGCCCGTAACCAACGGCGTCGCGACCAACCAACGCAGCCAACGCCGGGCGGAAAACGTTGACACGGTAGGGGTCACTGGTTCAATCCCAGTATCGCCCACATAGAGGGCCCGGAATTGCTGGTCTCCAGCGGTTCCGGGCCTTATTTTGTGCCCTGCGTGACCACTGAACCGCAGGGGTAGTGCTCATGGTCGTTCATGATCTTGAGCCGAAGCGGTGAAAAACCTTGATTTCAAGCCCTCTGAGCGTAGGAAGCAGCTCGTAGCCAGTGCGCCGATATTGATCAGATCGACCGGCGTGCAATGAACGTGCAACACCAGCTCGGCCGCGTGTCTCGTTGCCAGTGCCCGGTCGCGCCAGCAGATGTCGATGGGGTCGCCCGCACGCCGATCGTCCTTCAGCTCGTTTTGATCGACGGAGTGACGCCGATGGTGTTGCATGTCGGTTGTAGCGGCCGGCGCAGCCACGGTACGGCGAAGCGGCAGGCCCCGTGAATGCTGGGGGTGCAGAGCTCGCACGGCGCGGTGAGCATGACCGCGGATGCGTAGGGCTCATCGAGGATCGCTGGTCAGATGAACCCTGCAACTCGACGCTGCGCTCCCGCGCGTCGTGTGACAGTCGATCCGGCGAGGACGATTTGCGTTGGTACTGAGGCCGGGACTCCTCGACATTTGACCGTTTGCTGGCCGTCAGGATTGACGCGATGCAGTAGGTCGATAGGCCTATGGGCAGGGGCGCATTCTGGCTGGTCGGCTGATGCCGTTGCAATCGCCGTGTTCGTACTGTCGGGGTGCGGCCGACATCACGGTCCGGTGTCTGGTGGAGGATCGGCCATGAGCATTACGAGCGTGATCATTGACCCGCTGTTGACCCTGCACGGGGCGCCGGCCTATGCGCTGGTGGCCGCGCTGGTCTTCGCCGAGGCGGCGTTGTTCGTTGGGTTCGTACTGCCGGGTGAAACTGCGGTTCTGCTCGGCGGAGTGCTGGCGTATCAGCATTCGGTGTCGTTGAGCTTGATGGCTGGGATCGTCGTGCTCGCTGCGGTTCTGGGCGACACCGTCGGCTTCGAGGTGGGCCGGCGCTACGGGGACCGGCTGCTGGGCCTGCGCATCTTCGCCAAGCACCGGACGGCGCTGGACGCGGGCCGCGCGCGGCTGGTCCGAGTCGGTGGCCGGGCGGTGTTTCTGGCTCGGTTCACCGCTTTCCTGCGGGCGGTGATGCCCGGTCTGGCCGGCACGGTGGGAATGCCGTATCGGCGTTTCCTGGCGTGGAACGCGGCGGGCGGGCTGGTCTGGGGTGTCGGCTTCACGATGCTTGGCTACTCCGCCGGCGCGAGCTACCGGCAGATCGAGAACTACGCCGGCACGTTCAGCGAGCTGATCTTGGCGGTGATCGCGCTGGCGGCGGTGGGCTGGTTCATTCGCAGCCGACGGCAGCACCGAGCAGCTCGCCCAGTCGAAGCAGACCGCAAGCCGGCCCGTGTCGGCGGCTGAGCCCGCGGCGACGCGTGCCGCAGCCAGCACTGCGCGACGGGCAACGACGGATACTGACCTCGTGACCTTCTTCGGCCGAGACGCCGGTTCGCTCGCCGCGCTGGTGGGCGCTCGATGTGGCGCTGACGCTGGCGGTGGTCGGCTTCTCCGCGCCGAACTGGGCGCAGGCTGACGTGAGCCCGGCGCCGGCGATCGCTGCCGTCGTCCTCGTCATCGCTGGCACCGTGCCGTTGGTGTGGCGTCGGCTGCACCCGGTGCAGGTGTTCGCTGTCGTGCTGGTCGTGAATGCGGCGGCCGGGATCTGGAACCTGCACCTGACCAGCGGCCCGGCTCTGCTCGTCGCGCTGTACACGGTCGCGGCGTGGTGTCCGCGCCGGCAGGTGGTCATCGCGGCCTGGGTGTTGGAGGCCGGCGCGGTGGCGGCGGCCATCCGCGTGAGGGCCTCGACTGGTGGTTCGGGTCGATCTTCTTGACCGGCATGGTCGCGGCCGCTGTCGGCTCTTGGCCTCTACGCGGCAACCCGACGGGCCTACCTGCGGGAGCTGCATGATCGGGCCGAGCGTCTGGAACGCGAACGAGAACGCGACACTGCCCTGGCCGCCGCGGCCGAGCGGGCCCGGATCGCCCGGGAGATGCACGACATCGTCGCCCACCACCTCACGGTCATGGTTGCCCTCAGCGACGGCGCCGCCGCGGCGGCCAAAGAGCTGCCGCGGGCGGCTGAGGCGATGCGCAGCGTCTCAGCCACCGGACGCCAGGCGCTGGCCGATACCCGGCGGCTGCTCGGGGTGCTGGGCCACGGCGAACAGGACACCAGCCGGGCGCCGCTGCCGGGTCTCGGCGATATCGAGACCTTGGTCGCCAGCGTGCGGGCCGCCGGATTGCCGGTCAACTACGAGATCAGCGGCGCCCCCGCCGCGTTGGCGACCGATGCCCAGATCACGGTCTACCGGATCGTGCAAGAGGCCCTGACGAACACCCTGAAACACGGCGGCGCCGGGACCCGCGCCAGCGTGCGACTGCGCTATCTGCCCGGCGAACTGCGCCTGGACATCGACGACGACGGAGCCGGCGCCGACGCAGCACCGCCGGAGACCGCCGGGCGGGGCCTGGCCGGCATGCGCGAGCGGGTGCACGCCTTCGGCGGCCAGGTCGACTCGGGCCCGCGTTCGCCGTCGGGTTGGCGCGTGTCAGCCAGCTGCGGCTCGACGAGAGCGTCACCTCATGATCACCGTGCTGCTGGTCGACGACCAGGCCCTACTTCGGCTGGGCTTTCGGATGATCTTGGAAGCCGAGCCCGACCTCACCGTCGTCGGCGAGGCGGCCGACGGCCACGCCGCGATCAGCATGACCAAGGCGCTGCAGCCCGATGTGGTGTTGATGGACGTGCGGATGCCGGGCCTGGACGGGATCGCGGCCACCGAGGCGATCGTCGCGGCCGGCGGACCGGCCAAGATCCTGATCCTGACCACGTTTGACCTCGATCAATACGTCTACGCCGGACTTCGGGCCGGAGCCAGCGGTTTCCTGCTCAAGGACGCCCCGCCCGAGTGACCTACTGGCCGCGATCCGCACGGTCGCCGCCGGTGATGCGGTCCTGGCGCCGACGACCACCCGGCGCGTGGTCGATCGGTTCGTCGCGTTGTTGCCCGACCCGGATCAAGCTGATCGCCGGGCCGCGGTCCTCGAGGTGCTCACCGACCGCGAACTCGAGGTGTTCCACCACATCGCGGCGGCCAAATCCAACCGGGAGATCGCCGCCGAGATGCACCTGTCCGAGAGCACCGTCAAGATCCACGTCGGCCGCATCCTGACGAAACTGAGACCTCAGGGATCGCGTTCACGCCGTGGTCCTGGCCTACGAGTCCCGGCTCATCGTCCCCGACTGACACCCAGCCGCGGGCTCTCGGATAGGTCCTTCTGGCCTAGCCGGGGCCGGCAGAGTCCGGCCTTGCGGCTGATGTGCCGGCGAGCTGCGGAATTCCTACGGTGGTGTTACTAGCCGAAGGAGAAAAGAAATGATCGAAGTAAGCGGCCTGACCAAGAAGTACGGCGAGAAGACAGCGGTCAACGACCTGTCGTTTCGTCGTGCGACCGGGGATCGTGACCGGGTTCCTCGGCCCCAACGGGGCCGGTAAATCGACCACGATGCGGATGATCGCCGGCCTCGACGAGCCCACCGCCGGGTCGGTGAAGGTCAACCACGGCGACTACCGCCGCGCGCGGGCGCCGATGGCTGAGCTGGGCATGCTGCTGGAAGCCAAAGCCGTCCACACCAGCCGCTCGGCCTACAACCACCTGCTGGCCCTGGCCCAGACCAACGGCGTCCCCCGCGCCCGGGTCGATGAGGTCATCGAGCTGGTCGGGCTGAGCGAGGTGGCCCGCAAACGAGCCGGCGGCTTCTCCCTCGGGATGGGGCAGCGACTGGGTATCGCCTCAGCGCTGCTGGGCAACCCGCAGACGATCGTCCTCGACGAGCCGATCAACGGCCTGGACCCCGAAGGCATCCTGTGGGTCCGCAACCTGCTCAAGGCGTTGGCCGCCGAAGGGCGCACCGTCTTCATCTCCTCCCACCTGATGAGCGAGATGGCCCTGACCGCGCAGCATCTGATCGTGATCGGACGGGGTGAGCTGATCGCCGACCTCGACGTCGAGGAGTTCATCGCCCTCGCCTCCACCAACGTCGTCCTGGTCCGCTCACCCGACGCCACCCACCTGCGCGACCTGCTCCTCGGCCCCGACATCACCGTCACCAGCAAAGAGACCGGGCTGCTCGAAGTCCGCGGCGTCAGCGCCGAAACGATCGGCGACCTGGCCTTCGAGCACCACCTACGACTGCACGGCCTCAGCGACCAGCAGGCCTCCCTCGAAGAGGCCTTCATGGAAATGACCCGCGACTCCGTCGAGTACCACGGACACACCACCGAACGCCCAACATTCAACCGACGCGGCCCACACCAGACTGCCCGAGACGGCCGGAGACCACCGATGACCAGCACCCTGAGCGACCAGCTCGCGCCCGAAACGACAATCGCCCGCTACCCCGGCATGAAAGTCACCCAGGCCCGGGTCACCAGGTCCGAATGGACGAAGTTCCGCTCACTCCGCTCGACCAACATCACCCTCCTGATCAGCGTCGCCCTGACCGTCGGCCTCGGAGCCTTGATCAGCGCGATCACGGCATCGCACTGGCCGCAGGCCTCGATCGGTGACCGGGCCAGCTTCAACGCAGTCGCCACCAGCCTCAGCGGGATCAACATCTCCCAACTCGCCGTCGGAGTCCTCGGGGTGCTGCTGATCAGCGGCGAATACGCCACCGGCATGATCCGAGCGTCGCTGACCGCGGTACCGAAACGGCTTCCGGTGTTGTGGGCCAAGATCAGCGTCTTCGCTGGCGTCGTCGGCCTGGTATCGCTCGTTTCGACGTTCGCCGCGTTCTTCCTCGGCCAATCCCTGCTGTCCAGCCAACATCTGCAGGTGTCGATCAGCAGCCCGAACGCCGTCCGCATGGTCGCCGGCGCGGCGCTCTACCTCGTGCTGGTCGGCATCATCGGGATGGCCCTCGGCGGCATATTCCGCAACACCGCGGCCGGTATCTCCTCCCTCGTCGCCCTGTTCTTCGTCATCCCGCCGGTACTGAACCTGCTCCCCAGCAGTTGGTCGAACACCATCAGCCAATACATGCCCAACAATGCCGGTGAGGCGTTCTGGGGGCACCCCACCGGAACCCACCTCTCCGCGGTTTCCGGGCTCCTCGTACTTGCCCTCTGGGCCGCCGCCGCGGTGACAGCCGCCGCCATCCGACTGCACACACGAGACGCCTAGAAGGGACCGCCGAGTCGTGTCCAGATTGCGTCGCCACGGCCCGCCAAGACCCCTCGCACACTCTCCAAGGAGAACCACATGCCCAACCCCAACACGCCCACGAGCACCACCACCGACCACTCCCGCTCGGCTGCACTTAGCCACCTCAACGGACGAATCGCAGTACCCATAGCCGTAGTCGCCGCCATCGCCGTCGGCTCCGTCGCGACCGCCGTAGTCGCCGGCATCGCGCACTTCGCCGCAACCTTCGGGCCGCCCGTCACCCAAAAGATCTTCTCTTAGCGGGACCGCAGATCGGTCAACGAAAGCGCATCGGGCGCAACGACATAACGTCCTCCTTGGCCACCGGCATGGTGTCAGATATTTAAACGGAAACAACATCAAGCAGCTAAAGCAGAGCCCGCTACGCGGATCGGGCAGCGGGGTGCGTGACTCGACCCCATTCGGCTAGCGCTGGGAGCGACGCAGACATAGATTCGGGACGTAACGCGAGCTGAAGGCGGGAGCTGCGATGTTGAGGATCAGACTCGCGGTCACTGTGATCCTGCTCCTGGCACTCGTGGCCTGTACGACAAGCCATTCAAAGGTTGCGCGCACCACCGCGAGGTCGACCCCGACGAGCAACGCCGCCAGTCCCGTCTCATCGTCGCCGGCCGCCTCCAGCCAACCGACGACAGCAGTGCCGTCCACAACACCGCCGATCGCGACGGCGACCGAATCGCCGGCCGTCGATGGCGACGACTGCGCAACCGCGAACCTGCGGCTCGCGTTTCTCGGAGGCGTCGGAGCTGGGGGAACGTCGTTCGGAACCTACGGCCTCACGAACATCGGCGCGACCACCTGCACGATGATCGGGTATCCCGGCGTCTCAATCCTGAACGCCGAAGGCGCAGTGGTCCAACATCCCGCTATCTGGGGGCAACTCAGCACCCATCCATCGGTAGCGGTGGCCCTGGTGACGCTCGCTCCGACGCAAACGGCGACCTTCCTAACGACCAGCAGCGACAACACCCCGAACTCAAGTTGCCCGATTCCCTTCACCGGCGTCCAGCTTCGGGTTTACCCACCGAACCAGACCACCGCGCTGTACCTTGCCGACCCAGAATCGTTCTGCGACCTCGGCGTCGGACCGGTGGCGTTAAAGCAGTAGATGCAACAGCGCCCCCGCCTCTGAGATAAAGACGGGGGCGGTCAGATTGGGCCAACCTACGGATCCGCCGACGCGGCCCGGTGATCGTCCGGCCGCTCAATGGTCGACCTGAGCGCATCGAATTCGGGGTAGATCGAAACCCAAACGGCTTGGGACCGACTCGGCCAGGAATGCGTCGCCGTCACGATGTCGGACGGCTCGACGCTCGCCCTGCTGTCTGTCCGTCCGGTCGACGTGTCGGGGTTAGTGCCGGTGCTGCTCCGCCCCCTGCTCCAGGACTCCATAGCCCCCCGCCACCCGGATATTGCACCGGGGCGCGCACCTCGTCCTGATCGGCCTCGATTGCCGCCCTGGCTACCATCCGATGATGGTTGATATGAATGAGGTCGGGCGCCGAACGCTGCTCGAGGTGGAGAAGTACGCCCGTGGCGATGACGGTTCGGCTCAAGAGCTGTTTCGTGTCACCTACAGCCAAGCTCTGCTGGAAGCATTCACGTCAGCTGAGGATCTGGACGACGTGTCGATCGCCGATGTGTACCTGAATGCTCTCGCGTCGGTCCGTACCGAGTGGCCTGACTTCATCGCGCTGCTCGTTGAAGGATCTGGTCCTTCGGGCGGGCTGGGAGCAGACAGCGGGTGAATCAGGCCGGTGCGGCATCGTCGGCGCCCACCGAAGAGTCGCCTGGCCCGGCCGCGTGTGAGGTCAGGACAGGACGAGTCCGAAGTGAGTGTGCAGCGAACCCGATTGGCCCGATGAGGTGATGCCGTACCGCGAGTCGATCGTTCCGCTCCAGTAGTAATTGTTCGAGTGGTACTGGGGGGTGCCCTCGAAGACATCGGCGTTGAAGCTCGGATTGGTGCTCATCGCCGTTCCCTCGAAGGGCATGGTGTCGCCCCACGGGGTGGTGTAGACGACGTTGAGGTTGAAGACGTGGACGTCGGTGGGCGCGTAGGCGTTCACGACCTCACACTGTCCCGGCTCCAAGGTGGTCTCCGGCCGCTCGTGCCAGTGGCCGGCGCTCGGCCCGCTCAGCGTCGGGTCGAACGACAGCGGGAAGCTGGTGTTATTGGTGATGGTCATGTCGACGCTGGTCCAGCCGCCGGTCCACCCGGTCGTACAAGACCCGTCCTGAGCCGCTGCTGCACCCGATGGTGTGACGGCCATCGGCGTGGCCGCGTTGGCGGCTGTGGCCGCACCGCCCAACGCGATGGCGATGACGGTTGCCAGTCCGCCAATGGCGGCCAGCTTGCGGGACATGTTCATGATCTGCTCCTTCGCTATCGGCGCACCCTTGCGCTTCGTGTAGCTCCCACTGTTCCGCCGGCCAACCTTCCGCACTGTCGGCTATTCGCGCGATGCGGGGGATGAAACCAGTGTCATCCGATTGGTGGAACCGAGTGTCATCCGGCCGAGGACCGGCTCTGCCTCGAGGCGACCATCGATCCGGGCGGCCAGATCCGAGGCTTTGTCTCGCTGTCGAGGATTGATGGCTGGCGGTCAGTTAAGTCACGGTAGAGGACGGGTCAGTCTGGCGGCGAGGTCAGCCGGGTGCAGGAGCGGGGATAGATGTGCCGCGCCCGCCAGGACGTGTAGCTCAGAGTTGGGTAGCCGTTCTGCGAGTGCCGTCATCGCTGTCGGATCCGAGACCGGGTCGAGCTCGGCACAGATCAACGTGGCGGGCACCTGGATCTCATGGACCGTGAGCGCCCGGTCGTAGACGGCGATGCCGTCCAGTGCGCTCGCCCACGCAAACCGATCGGCGTTCGCCAGTTGCTCGCGCGCGTAGGAGACCAGTCGGGCGCCGGATTGTTGCTCGCCCGCAACGAACCATCGGTGCAATGCGCTCTCGACGTCGATCGGGTCGCCGCGGCGCAGATCGGTCGCAGTCTGAGCGAAGGCCGGGAAAGGCGTGTCACGGCTGCAGATGAGGGAGAGCGTGGCGACCCGATCGGGCGCGTTCAGGGCCAGTTCGATCGCGACCTGACCGCCGAAGGAATGCCCCACGACATCCCATCGATCGGCGACGGTCGCGAGCTCCGCGGCGATACGGCGGGCGATGGCTTGCTGGGGTAGGCGGTCCTCGGGGCGCGGTGTGACGATCGGGCAGAACACCGGCTGCTCCTTGTCCAGGATCGGTGTCAGCTCGGCCCAGACCTCGGGGTCAAGGGGAGTGCCGTGCAACAGGACCCAGGCCCGGGCAACGGTCATTGGTCGCGGTCTATTCGTAGTCGTCGAATGCTTTGAGGTCGGCCCAGTTGGGCCAGGTGGTTTCCCAGACCCGGACGATGCGGCCGGCTTCGAAGACCGCGATCAAGATGACCTCGATCCGGGTTGCTGGTTCATCGGGAAGTTGAGTGGTGATCCACACCCGGCCGGCGACTCGATCCCGGCTCTCGACCCAAGCGTCCTCGTCGTACTCGACCGAGTAGGTGATGTCGCTGGCGTAGACGCCCTCATGGCTTCGGGCGAACGCGTCGTAGTCCTGGCTGACGCCGTTGGACTCCATGACGAAGGTCGGGGCGTAGAAGCGGGTGATCGCGTCCGGATCCTTGGTCACGACCATCTGCTCGAACATCTCCTTGAGTCGCGCTACGGACATCTTGTCGTCTCCTCGATGCGTTTCGTCAGGTCGGCTAGTTCCTGCTCGGTGGGTGGCGCGGCGCCGGCGTCGACGCGGTTGGCGATCGCGGTCACCTCGTCGACCAACGCTTCGAGGCTCAGGGCCCGGGGCAAGACTTCCACGGCGTACTGCGCAGTGGCCCGTGGTTCGAGTAGGCCGGCCTGGGCGCTTCGCCGGCTCTGATGCGCTTGTTGGTACGCGCGGTCGCGGACCGCGGGCCAGTCGATGCGTTCGTCCGGTCGCGCGAGGGCCTGCTCAGGTAGGCCGTAACGGCGGCCGCCGAATCGGTCATCGTCACCGCGGCGGCAGGCCGCTGGGGCCAGATGAGATAGCCGAACACGATCGCGATGGCGCACCCCAACAACGTGTCGAGCAGGCGAATCGCGGGGTTGAGCGGATCGGCGACGGCTATGCATGAACTCAGCAGTGCCGAGCACGTCACCCCGACGACGCCGAGTCCGTAGAGTTTGGGCAGGGCGGCGACGGCGAAGCCGAGCGAGATCGCGGCGGCCGCCGCGACCGGCCAACCTGAGCCCAGCACGGCGAGCGCCGCGGCCGCGAGCAACGCCCCGATGGCGCTACCGGCCACCCGGTTGACCGTCCGCACGTACACCGACGCGTACTCGGGACGAACCGCGACCGCGACGGTCAGGGGGAGCCAGAACGAATGACTTTCGGTGTGCAGCGCGCCGGTCACCGCGGTGGCGATCGCCATGCACAGGGCCAGTCGGAGGCCGGCGAGCAGCGCGCGCGGACTGGAGCTCACGCGGATCGCCGCTCGCAGTCGGTCGGCCCAAGGGGTGACGGCTCGGGCGGTGGCGGCGGACGCGAGGATGCCGGAAGAGTGGGCGGCCGACCGGCCCGGCAGTCGATCGCCGCCTGATGCAATTCGTCGACGACGCTCGCTCGACGACGGGCGCCCGGCGGCGAAAGACTCGGCCGCGGCGAAGCCGGCTTGCTCAGCCTGGCTCGCGGCCGCAACCAGGTCGCTGTCGCGGCGGCGCAATGCGCGAACCTGATTCGGTGGTCGAATACTTCGCCGCGGGCGGTCGCTGACGCCGTGGCGAGCTCAAATCGGTAGTCGGATGCGTCGCTGCGGTCGGCCTGCTGCATGAGATCCGCGGCCCGGTCGAACACGTCGGCGACCGCCGTCCACGCGGCGTGGTCTCGATACCGCGGCCAGCCGGCAAGCGCGAACGCCGCGACCACCGCCGTTCCGGCGAGGTACCACGATGCTTGCTCCCAGCCCGGCATCCGGACCCGGGCGAATTCACCGAAGCCCAGTCCGATGACCGCCATCAGGGCGCCAGCGGTCATCAGCCGCCCGATGGCGCCGATCAGGCCGGACACCATCGCGACCGCGGCGGCAATCGCGACCTTGACGACGAGCGGACTGTTCGCCGCGGCGACGCCGAGCACGATGCCCGCGGCCGCGCCGCACCCTTGCGACAGCAGCGATATCGTCCGAGTGCGATAGACGCCGGCGGTGACGAAGACGGCTGCGCAGGCGACCCCGAAGTAGGCCAGTCCGGTCGCGACTTGATGCGCCGGTGACCACCCCGGTCCCGGCGACCACGCCTGCGGCCAGCACCGCCCAGATCGCCGGGCGCAGCGCCCACGGCGATCCGCTCGGGCGCAGCGCGGCCGGCAACCATTCAGTCGACATCTGGCTCGGAGTCTGGCCGCGCGTCGTCGCGCGCCGGCAGCAACACCGCCACCGCGACGGCCGCGAGCACGGCGATGCCCGCGGCGGTCAGGAAGGCGACCTGGAACCCGTGGACGAACGCGCTGTCGGCTTGGCGGGCGATCGAACCACCGAGGTGCGCGGCCACCGCGAGGGACGCCCGGGCCTGCTCGGCGACGGTGCTCGGCAGGCCGGGCAACTGGAGGCGTCCCCGGTAAGCGGCGGTGGCGATGCTGCCGAGCACGGCGATGCCCAGAGCGCCGCCGACCTCACGCGACAGATCGTTCATCGCCGAGGCGACGCCTTGCTGGGCCTTCGGCAGGGCGCTGGTGATGGCGCTGGTGGCCGGCGTCATCGCCGCCCCCATACCGGCGCCGAGGATGAGCAGCCCGACCGCGAGGTGCCAGTACGCCGTGTGGGCGTCCATTTGCGCGATCACGGCCAGGGCGACGGCGATCCCGATCAACCCGGCGACGCAGACCCCGCGGGAACCGAACCGAGCGGCGAGCTTGGGGGCCAGGCGCGAGGTCGGCATCATCGTGACCGCCATCGGCAGCATGCTGATCGCGGCGATCAGGGCCGAGTCGCGCCGTACGAGCTGCAGATACTGCAGCACCAGAAAGATGAATCCGTAGAACACGAAGAACTGAACGAAGATCGAGATGCTGCCGGCGCTGAGCCGGCGACGGGTGAAGACCCGCGGGTCGAGCATCGGGTGCGCCGTGCGAAGTTCGACCAGCACGAACGCGACGAGAATCAGCACCCCGAGCGCCAGCCCGACCAGAGTCTGAGCCGACAGCCAACCCGCTGTGGGTGCCTCGATGATCGAATAGACCGCGGCGACCAGGCCGGCCACCGACAACCCGGCGCCGACGATGTCGAGCCGCGGGGCGTCCGGGTCGGCGGATTCGGGCACGATCACGAATGTGCCGATGAGCGCGATCACGCCGAGGACGACGTTCACCGCGAACACCGAGCGCCAGGAGAACGCCTCGAGCAGCGCACCCGATACGACGACCCCGAGCACGGCGGCCCCCCCGGCGACACCGGCCCAGATGCTGACCGCCTTGACCCGTTGGGCCGGCGGGAAGGTACCGGTGATCGTCGACAGGGTGGCCGGCATGACCAGCGCGGCCCCCAGGCCGATGACCGCGCGCAAGGCGATCAGCACGTTGGCGTCCGAGGCGGTCATCGCGGCCACCGAGCCGGCGGCGAAGACGCCGAGGCCGACCAGCAGCAACCGGCGCCGGCCGTAGCGGTCACCGAGCGCCCCGCCCGGCAGCAGCAGCGCGGCGAAGGTCAGCGAGTAGGCGTCGATGATCCACGACAGCTGCGTCTGGGAGGCGTGGGTCGAGCGAGCGATGTCAGGCAGCGCGACGTTCAATGACGACATCGCGGCGGTCACGGCCGCCAGGGCCAGACAGACGACGGCCGTGATCGCCCCATGCCGCATCGTCGGCGCGGCTGAGGTGCGGGTGCGCGTCATCAGTCTTCCTCCGCCGACGAGGTGGCACCGGTGTTGATGGTGCGAGCAACCTGCCCGGTATGCAGGACGCGATCGGGGTCGTACTGGTCGGCCAGCGCGGTGAGCCGACGCCAGCTGTCGGCGTCGTAGCAGCGGGCGATCGACGCGGGGTCGTCGCTGGCGGCGAAGTTGGGCAACAGACCGGGCAGCGTCCACGGGTTCAGCGCGGTGAGCATCTGGTCCGCATGCGTCGCGATCGCGTCGGCGGTCGCGGCGGGCGAGCCCGACAGGAACAGCTGGTAGGCCGCGTCACGGTGGCAGACGGCCGACGGGTGTCGGGGGGCGCGGGCGATGGCGCCGCCGAGCGCGCGGAGCTCGACGATGGTGTGCGGCCCACCGTGGCCGACCGCTTGGACGAGCGCACTGAGGGCGGACTCCGGCAGCTCACGCAGCAGCGCCGAGCGGGAGTTGACTGGCATCGGCTCGACGGGGTCGCCGTGAATGGCGCCCATGGCGGAGTACGGCAGCACGCCAACGCCGTCGACCAGCGGGGTCGCGACCTGACGAACCTCCTCCAGGTGCCGGGCCCCGATCTCGGGGGTACCGGTCCAGGCGAACCGGATCGACACAGTCTGGCGGCCGGCGATCGCCGCCGGCAGTTGCGGCAGAGGCGGCAGGTTCATGATCGCCGCCGACGTCGTGCCGGCCTCGGGCAGGTGCATCGCCATTGTCCGCCATGCTTCGAGCACCCGCGGTGCGTCCTCGGCCGCGAACCACAGCGCACCGCCGTAGAACTGGGCCAACTCGGGCAGGTCGAACTGGACCGCGGTGACGATGCCAAGCGTCGCCTTGCCGCCCCGCAGCCCCCAGAAGAGGTCCTCGTGCTCGGTCGGGGTGGCGCGCCGCAACTGACCGTCACCGGTCACGACGTCCAAGGCGCGGACGTGGTCGGAGGAGATGCCGAAGGTGCGAGCGAACGGGCCGAGCCCGCCGCCGGTCAAGAAGCCGACCACGCCGACGTTGAGCGCCGAGCCGCACACCGGAGCCAGTCCGGCCGGGCAGGCCGCGTCGAGCACCTGTTGCGACTGGACGCCGGCCCCGGCCCGCGCCCATCGGCCCGCGACGTCGACGACCAGGTCGGTCATCCGCTCGGTGTGGACGAGCAGCACGTCGTCACCGAGGGGGACAGCGCCGTGGCCGGTGGCCCGCACCGCGACGCGCAGTCCGTTGGCCCGCGCGAAGTCGATGGCGGCGACGATGTCGTCCGCGTCGGCGGCGAAGACGACCGCGGCCGGGTGCGACGAAACGGCCCGATCCCACGGTTGAGCCGTGTCGTACAGCGTTTCGCCGGGACAGGCGAGATCGCCGCCCAGCGAGGCACGAAGCTTCTCCCACCCGCCGGGGGTGGGCGGAGCCGGTGGGTCGGCTCCGAATCGGATCGGAGCGATTGTCGTCTCCTGTCGGGCAGCCTCGGGTGCTGACCTGGAGGGTGGAGTGGGGTCGGATGATGCGGTCATGGGTCCTCTAGACGTCGTGAGCCGGGGCGTACTCGGGCACCGCTCATCGTCGCCCTCGGACCTGCCGCGCTCGGTCACCCGAAGGGCGGATCGTCCGGTTGATACTGGCGTCCGCTGACCGGATGACACCGCACCGTCGGCGAGATTATCGCGCGCATCCGGATGGGTTTCAACGGATTGCCGCGCCGCCACGAGACTCCCACCGTGGTGCCGAAGGTCCGGTTGAATTCCTGACTCAATCCAAATGCGGGCCGCTGCGTTATCTGGCTACGGTTGGTCGTTGTGCGATGGCCAGGATCGCGGCGCGCACGATTTGTTTCGTCTCTCCGATCGTCATCCCAAGCCGGGAAGCCACGTCGACTTGGGTGAGTCGCTCTTCATAGATGAGCCGCAACGCTTCTGCTTGGCGCCCCGGTAGGGCGCGAACCGTCTCCGCCACCGAAGCGGCCCAGTCTCGGGCGTCATCGGCCGGCGTACGCAAGCGCATCGAATCCTCAACTCCCTCGCCTCGGACTCAGGGTTGCTCAAGAATTCGGTGGGACCAAACCGGACGGCCCGTCGAGACCAAGCTGTGACCCTGTTAAGTGGGCGTCGCCGTGGCACGGGCTTCGCGATTCGGCGCTTCAGATGGTCGAGGGGCCGGCGGATGGAGCGTCGGGCGACGTGTGGCTGGCGACTGGACGCCGCGGCCTGATGAAACGGTAAGGCCCGCACGCGCTGAACTGGATCTCAACGCGCCTCATCAACGAATAACAGACAACAGCAGCTCGTCGTGAGGTGGTGTATTGCGGTGGAACGTATTCAGTACGAGGGCGGACCCTGGCACGGCCAGATCGACCACCGAGACATCGACCCCACTGATCTGGGGCGATACGCGTTCCACCCGGACCCTCAACGGAGCGGCTATTACCGAATCTCGGACAAGATGCCGGCCGGGCCCGACGCCGATTGGGTTGCATGGTGGATACCCGCACGAACGGTGTCTTGAATACGCACGGCGCGGACTGGGGCACAGGCTCCGCGGGGTTCGAAGCGAGGCAGGCAGATCGAGTCCGGTGCGGCGGCGGGTCGCCGCGGGGATCGGCGTATGCCCTCTCGGCCTGGTGCTGTTCCTAGTCGCGCCTCGCTGGCCCACGGTTCGTTATTCCATTGCCCGCCCGTCGCGAAGTAGGCTTCGCCCACACAGCGAGACGAGGAGGTCGTGCGCGATGGCAACCAACTCAACCGGGTCTATGCAACGTCTACTCGACCCCACCGGAGAATCCGAACTCGCCTCTGTCACGACGCTCGCGCCGCGCTTGTCGAGTCTTGAGGGCACTACGGTGGCCCTGCTCGACAACGGAAAGCCGAACGGCGAGGTCCTGCTGGCCGAGATCGGCGCGTACCTGCAGCGTGAACACGGAGTGCGTGAAGTCCTCCCGTACACGAAGGCGTACTTCGGTACCCCGGTCGAGCCGACGCTGATCCAGCGGATTCTCGCGACCTGCAATTTCGCCGTCACCGCCATCGGCGATTGAGGCTCGTGCAGCGCGGCCAGTTTGGCCGACGGAATCCTGCTCGAGCGCGCCGGTGTCCCGACGGTGTCGATCTGTACCGAGTCCTTCCGGATCACCGCGGACGCGATGGCCGGTGGGTATGGCTTTCCAGGCTTTCAGTACGCGCTCACCCCGCACCCGGTCGCGAGCCTGACGCGTGACCAGATCCAAGACAGGGTTGTGCGGCTGATGCCACGACTCCTGGAGATCCTCGGGGTGGGCCAGTGAGTACTGACGGGCCGGGCGTCCCGCCCGATCAAGCGGAACTCGACGGCGTCCCGAACACCGACGAACTGGTATTCCCCGGCTACGCCGTCCAGGACGCCATCGAGCGCTGCTACGAGAAGGGCTGGACCGATGGACTGCCGGTCGTGCCCTGCACCGAGGAACTGCTGGCCCCGTTCCTGGCGCAGACCGACCGGAACCCCGATGAGGTGCTGCTGGCGATGCCGCACCTGAACCGCACTTGCACGCTTCGCCGGGCAGCCATCAACGCGGTGATGGCGGGCTGCCGGCCAGAGTACTTCCCGACCGTGCTCGCCGCGTGGGACGCGTTTCGAGCACAGGGCATCGGGACGAGCGCGTTATGGCAGAGCACGACGGGCTCCGCCCCGTTCCTGTTGGTGAACGGTCCGGTGCGAGAGCGCATCGAGGTCAACAGCAAGGCCAATATCTTCGGTTCGGGGTTCCGTGCCAACGCGACGATCGGCCGCACCATTCGGCTCACCGCGATCAATGCGTTCGGGTTGCGATCGGGTGTGCTCGACCAGGCGACGCCAGGGCACACCGGCCAAGTACGCCTGCTGCATCGCGGAGAACGAGGAGGACAGCCCGTGGCCGAGCTTCGCCGTGGAGCATGGCCACGGCCCGGCCGAGAGCACCGTCACGGCGATGGTCATCCGGTCCTCGCTGCACATTGAGGGCCGACATACATCGGTCCCCGAGCAGTTGCTCCACGACATCGTCGACAGCGTCGCCCGGACCGGCTCATTGGTGGTCGAGACCGGTAGCGTGTGCTTGGTTTTCGGCCCGGAGCACGCCCACATGATCGCCGATGCCGGCTGGTCCAAGGCCGACGTCCGGCAGTTCGTCTACGACAACGCCGTTCGCAGTCCGCAAGATTTGGATCGCGTCGGCAAGGGTGCGTTGGCGCGACAGACGAACTGGCGGCTGCCGATCGAGCACCCAGACGCGATCCAGATCACCGGCGATCGCAAGCCGGCGCACACGCTGAGGTCTCCGAATGCCGTTCAGATCATCGTCGCCGGAGCCCCGAACGCCGGCGTCTCGACCATCCTCGAAACGTTCGGCTTCCGAGACGGGGAGCCGGCGCTCGCCACGGTGGCCGAACGCTGACGCCCGGACGCCACCTCGATCCGCGGTTCCGTCTCATCCGGAGCACTCGGACCTGTCAGACTCGTCGGGTGCGGCAGCGTGGCCGCAAATGTGGAGCGGGCCCACAGATGAATTGGAGCAGCTCGATGACACTGCTCGACCACGTCGTCCTGCAAGTCGACGACCTGAACGCCATCGGCGACTGGTACGACCAGGTCGTCGACCTGGCCGGGGGTGCGCGAACCTTCGACACGCCGACCCTGATCGGATACGCCCTTCCGGGCCAGCCAACCCAGCTGTTCTTCTCCTCTGGCGACCGACCCCGATGGCCGCCAGACCCACCTTGCGCTCAGAGTCGAGGACGAGGCGACGGTCCGACGGGTTCACGAGTTTGCTGTTGCCCGCGGCGCCGAGGTCCTGCACGAGCCTCGGCTCTGGCCGGAGTACGCACCGGACTACTACGCCGTGTTCCTCCGCGACCCGGCCGGAAACAACCTCGAATTCAAGTGCCAGGCCTCGACGGCATCGCCGACGCCCTCAACCTAACTCGGTACGCCAGCCTGAAAGGCTACAAGTTCGGCAAGACAGCCATGACGGCGAAGAACGCGAAGAAAGTGTGAACCAGACGATCAGCTTCCATGTTGCCGGGGATGGCGTGGGCTGGGACGTGTATCGCATCAACACCATGGTGATGGTACGGCGACCGGAAGGTCCACGACCTTGCTACCTACTTCGGCCGTCTTAAGCTCACGGCCAAAACGATGATCACCACGGTGAGGATCGCGACCCACCACAACCCGGCCATGCGAATATCGTGCCCTTCGGATCCCCGTCTCTATCCACTAGGGCCGGTGCGTTATGTGTCGACTGCGGGTCACGTCGCGACGGACAGGATCGCTGCGCGCACAGTCCGTTCAGCCGGACATGCGGAATCGATCGGGCACCCAGATCACGCTCTAGTCGCTTAGTCCCCGGGTTGTTCGAGACCTGATTCGTAGGCGAAGACGACTGCCTGTACGCGGTCGCGGACGCCGAGCTTCTTGAGTATTCGCGAAATGTGAGTTTTCCCGGTGTCTATGCCGAGGGCGTCTAAGGGCCCTGTGCCGTCTGCGCCCGCAATGGGTTAGGGTTACCTAACTCAGCGTGGAGGGGCGCTCATGGTCGCGATGTTGGTGATCTTCCTGCGCGAGGGCGTCGAGGCGTCCATGATCGTGGCGATCCTGCTCGCCTATCTGAATCGCACCGGCAATCGCGAGTACTTCCGCGACATCTTCTCGGGGTCGGTGCGGCGCTGCTGCTCGCGCGCGCCGGCGGTGTCGTCGCCTACGAGACCATCCGTCCTACGACGGGTCCCGCACGCAAACGATCTTCGAGACCGGCACCTACCTGCTCGCCGCCGCCGTCCTGACCTACATGACCTTCTGGATGCGCAACCACGCGCGCGGCCTGTCGGGTGAGCTGCAGGCGCGAGGCCGACGCCGCGATGACCAGCGGCGCTCGCACCGGCCTGGCGCTGCTCGCGTTCCAGGCGGTCGGCCGCGAAGGTCTCGAGACCGTCGTCTTCACGCTGGCGATCTCCTTCTCGGCCAGTCAGCACGACGCCTGCTCGGCGCCGTCATCGGGCTGGCCATCGCGCTCGTGATCGCCTTCGTGATCTACAAGCTCGGTCATCGGATGAACCTGGGCCGGTTCTTCTCGATCGTCGGCGCGCTGCTCATGTTCTTCGCGGCGGGCTTGCTCGTCGACGCGATCGAGAACCTGCAGGAGTTGGGCTGGCTGCCGATCGGACGTCAGGTCGCTGTGGCACGGCAGCAACGTCCTCAGCGAGGACGGCACGTGGGGCGACATCGCCCACTCGTTCTTCGGCTACGCGGACTCACCGACCCTGCTGCAACTGATCGCCTACGTCACCTACATCGTGGTGGCCCTGCTGGCCTTCTTCAACCTCGGCGACAAACTCCGCCGCGGACAACGCCGCGAGCGTGAAGTGGTACACGCGAGCTAGTCCGGGGTTCTCGAATCGAACGGGCCCTACCTGGATCGATCTGCGGTACGGCATTAGTGCGTGCTCGGTTGGGGGCAGACGTTCTGGTGGATCTCGCGGGTCAGGTCGGCGATCATTCTCGTCAGCTCGGTGTTGGACTTCAGCTCCAGCTCGTTGGCAACGAAGTCATGATCGGCCTTCTGCTGTTGGAATTCGGCCTGGCGGTTCTGCCCGATCATGACGAACGTCGACAAGAAGATCGCCTCTAACGACACCACCAGGGTCAGCGTCGGCCAAGGGCTCTTCTCGATGAACAGCATCCAGACCGCGAACACCCCGATGTGCACGTAGACGAATGCCATCGATCCGGCGAACTTGGTGATCACGTCCGCGACTTTCAGTTGTACGTCGGCCGAGCGCTTCTCCGCCTCAGCGACCACACTCGGATGATGGCTTTGTATCGGTGCCGGGGAAGGTGAGGGCGCTGGGGTTGTTGTCATGGGGGAATTGTCGATGCTCCCGTTGAACCACGAGACGCGAAACACGACCTGAGCATCAGATTCTTTCTGCAGTCGGTCGTCGTCAGCGGGGATCGACGGCCCGGCGGCGTAGTCGGTACCACTGCGGGTTGGTCCTGCTCATCGGCCAGCCCAGGCCGGCGGTATCCGCGGGTTCGGCCGAGAGCATCTCCCAGTCAGCGAAGGCCGTCTCGACGTCCAGGCGGGAGACACCACCGATCAGTGACCTCATTCTGGTCGGCCCGAACGAGAGCATGAGCAGGGTGGCGCCCGGGTTAGCCAGCGCCGTGACGCCCTCGGCCTGCGCCCGACGCCCCGCCGCGTCGAAGCCCTGAAAGCACCCGATATCGAGGAAGAAGTCAAAGTGGCCCAGGTCGGTGAACGACAGCTTCGTCACGTCCGCTACCGCATAGGTCGCACCTTGCGTGTCACCGGCGCGAGCGGCCTCGATGGCGCTCGGTACGTAGTCGACGCCTACGGCCTGCCAGCCACGTCGGGCGAGTTCCGGGGTATATCGACCGCGCCCGCATCCGAGGTCCAAGGCCCGTCCGAGTGGGCCCGGTCGCTCAGCCTCAGCCTGGTCCAACATCGTGGCGATACTCACTGCCGCGGCCAGCGCGTAACGCTCCCAAGGCCGCATGCCCAAGCGGTACATCAGCGGATAGTTCGGCATGGCTGAACCGGTCTCCAAATTGGGGCAGCGGCGGTAAGTGCGTGCGAAGCGCGAGCCGGGGGAGTCGATGATAAATGCGTCCACAGCCGTCGGTCCATCAAGGCACTCCTAGACCCAGCCTGAAGCACCGAAGTCCGGCAGGCCGGAATTTGCCACACCAGGACGCTGATCGTGACCCGGTCCGGACTCAGCCGGGATTCTTGGAGCCGTGCCGCGGACTGATGATGCCGGTCTCGTAGGCGAGGACGACGGCATGGACCCGATCGCGTACACCGAGCTTGTTGAGAATGCGGGTGACGTGGGTCTTGATGGTCGTTTCACCGAGAACGAGTTCTTCGGCGATCTCACGGTTGGACATGCCACGGGCGAGGAGTTGGAATACCTCGAGTTCGCGCGGACTGAGTTCGGCGAGTTCGGGTCGGGGATCGGCGGGTGTTCTGGAGACGGCAAATTCTTCGATCAGTCGCCGGGTGATGCTCGGTGACAAAGCGCGTCACCTTCACCGACGGTTCGAACGGCCGCGGCCAGCTGATTCGGGGGGACGTCCTTGAGGAGGAAGCCGCTGGCGCCCGCTCGCAGGTCGTCGTAGACGTATTCGTCGAGGTCGAAGGTCGTGAGCATGAGTACATGCGTGCGTAGTTCGCCGGCGTCATTGATGATCTGGCGGGTGGCCTCGATGCCGTCGATCTCTGGCATGCGGATATCCATCAGGACGACGTCGGGGCGCAGCGACGCTGTCGATGCGATCGCCTCGAGGCCGTTGCTTGCTTCGCCGACGATGTCTATGTCGGGCTGGGTGTTGAGGATCATCCGGAATCCGGCGCGGACCAGCCGTTGATCGTCGGCGATGAGAACGCGCACGGTAATACGAATGCCGCCTTCAGGCCGCGAGGCAGTTGGATCGTGATCCGGGAAGCGTTGTCGTCGGTGCGGGCGACATTGAGCCCCCCAGCGCAGAGTGCGACTCGTTCCCGCATTGTCGCGGTGGGCCATTCGTGCGCGGCCGGGCCAGTGGTGCTGAGCTCGACCGCCCTCAGCGTCGCCGGCCTCAGCCTGCAGGGCCGCCGGAGCGGATTGTTCGGCCGCAAGATGATGGTCTTCGGGTTGCTCGTCGCAGTCGTCCTGCTCGCTAGCCTCGCCTTCATTCCCATCGTCGCGCTGCTCGTCTGGTTGGTCGTTACCGCGGTTGTCCTCATCCGCAGCCCGGCCATCGCGGTCGAGTCATCCACCGCGACACGATAGGAATTGAATTAGTACGTCGCCGATCGCGTCGTTCGCGCTACTGGTCCGAATGCCCAGTTCACCATGAGCGGGAACTCCGTTCGCCACAATCTGGCGCCGTGAAACACGTCCCGTTCCCGCAGCACCAGGTCGGCGCCGGCGTTGCTCAGCGCGCTCGCCCACCGGGTGGCGTTGTCGAGGAAGAACGGCTCTTGCGTGCCGGCGAAGAGGTAGACGCGAGGAAGCGGTGTCGGGAGCGGAGCTGGTGGTTGGTAGCCCGACCCGGGTGAGCCGGCCAGGACTGCCCCATAGATGTCGGGATGGCGAAGTCCGAGCGCGAGGGCGAGTTCGCCGCCGGCCGAGTACCCGAATATCGCGCAGCGGCCGGGTGGCAGCGCGACGCCGAACCGCGACCGCGTCCATCCGAGCACGGTCTCGACGAAGAACTCCTCGTGCGCCGCGAACCGTTCGGGGTTGAAGCCGGGGGAGTACTCGTGCAACCGGGGCAGCTCGTCGGTCAAGCCGTGCACGCCGACGATCATGATGGGCGGCACGTCGACCGATTCGAGCAACCGACCCCACCGGGCAAACCCCTGACCATCGCCGGTGAATACGATCCCTTGGGGTTCGTCGCGCGGGACGTACACGGTGACTTGCCGCCCACCGTCGTACTCGGGCAGCGTCTCGGTGACGAGGTGGTCTGCGCTCAGGTCACAACGTACGGTTCGGTCATCCATCGGCGTAGTCCCCGTTCAGTCTCGTTGGGCAGAACTCACCCGACCGCTTACCAAGAGTGGTCTCTGGTGTTGGCGCGGTGGCACTCGTACGCTCCAGCGCAGGATGTCCATGATGGATGAGGAGGCCTGATGGCGATCTCGCTGGCACCGGTGTCAGGTATCGATCTGTTCACAGACGCCGCCATTCGCGATCCGCACGCGTTGTGGCGAGAGCTGCGTGACACCGGTCCGGTCGTCTACCTCTCGGCGAATGATGTGTATGCGATCCCGCGGCACGCGACGGCGGTGGAAGTCCTCGACGACTGGCGACGGTATTCGTCAGCGCAGGGCGTCTTTATGAATGCCCCGTTGAACGAGCAACTCGGCGGGCAGATCACCCTGTGTCTCGACCCACCGGAGCACACCGGGGTGCGTGAGCTGTTGTCGCGACCGCTGAAGGCCGATGCCATGCGCGAGCTGCGGCCGAGTGTCGTCGAAACGGCGGACGCGATCGTCGACCGGCTGGTCGGGCAGGGCACCTTCGACGCCGCCACCGAACTCGCCGAGGCCTTGCCCATGACGGTCGTCGCCGATCTGATCGGGTTGGGCGAGCACGGGCGCGAGAACATGCTGCGCTGGGCGGCGGCGACCTGGGAGGCGCAAGGTCCGCTCAATAACCGCACCGCGGCGGGGGTGCCCGTCGTCGAGGAGTTCATCGAATTCGCGATGACCGAGGCGGTGCCGGGCAAGCTGGTCGCGGGCAGCTGGGCCGACCAGCTCTACGCCGCGGCCGACCGGGGCGAGGTGCCCCGCGAGCAGTGTCCGTTCCTGATGATCGACTATGTCACGCCGAGCCTCGACACGACGATCTATGCGATCTCCAACGCGGTAAAACTGTTTGCCGAGCATCCCGACCAGTGGGACCGCCTTCGTGCCGACAGCCGCCTGACCTCGGCCGCCATCAACGAGACGTTGCGACTCGAGAGCCCGGTGCCGCACTTCACCCGCGTCGTGACCGAGGACCACGAACTCGACGGCGTCCCGTTGCACACGGGTGATCGGGTGATGGTGTTGTTCGGATCGGCTAACCGCGACGAGCGGGCGTTCGCCGATCCCGACCGGTTCGACGTGGGGCGCCGCGGTACCGAGCATCTGGCTTTTGGGCGCGGCGAGCACAGCTGTATCGGCATGCAGCTAGCGCGGTTGGAGATGGACTCGTTGCTACGCGCACTAGCGCGGCGGGTGCGGCGGTTCGAGATCCTCGAGTCGGAGCAGCTGCTCAGTAACTCACTGCACGGGATGAAAACCCTGCGAGTCGCCGTCCACTGATCAGATCTGTCCCGCCCGAGTTGCTGGCCGTCACCGTCACCGGCGACGACGAGCGGCGCGGGCGATCGCGGACTCGATCAGCGCGAGTGGACGAACGATGAAGTAGAGGGCCGCGAGCGCCCCGGCGAGCACTGGAATCCAGCCCAGCAGGCGCCAGCCGTGCAGTGGCTGATTCGGGCCGCCGCCGCTCCACAGCAGGCGAAGCCAGACGAAGGCGGCGACGGCGAGGGCGCCGCACCCCACCCAGATCGCGAAGCCCATGAACGGGCTGACGAAGCGGTGGCGCGCCATAGCGGGATTTTAGGCGGTGAGCTGCCACGCGTCGTCGATGAGTTCGCGCAACTCGGATCCCTCGACGTCGGCCAGCACGACGGTGACCCATCCGGACTTGCCGACCCTTGGCGACACCCTGAACGTGTCCGGACGTTCGTTGACGAGGGCGGCCTGGGTCTCGAGGGTTGCGTTGAGGTTGGCGGTGCCGGCGACCTCGTCGAGGCCGACGAATATGTGGCCGCCGACCCGGAAGGTCGGATGACCCCAGGTTTCGACCTCTTCCGCGCCAGGTCGCTCGAGCGCGATCCGGCGAACATCCGCGGGCGTGCTCACGACGCCGGACGAGTGAACTCGGGCTGGTCGATCAGCCGGAGCCAGGTGCCGTCGGGCTGGCGACGAACGACCTGGGCGCGGGCCCCGGTCCCATCACTCGGTGGGGTCGAGGTGAGCGCCAGGTTGCCGCTGATCAAGGTCGGCAGCGGCTCCTCCGGTTGGAATTGAGGGGTGTGCTTCAGCGCCTCGGCCCAGAGGGCCCGGATCGCCTCGCGGCCGACGGTGACCTGTCCCGGTGGGTAGGCCATCACGGCGTCCTGCTCATAGAGGGCGGCGATCGCGTCGGCATCCTTCGCGTTCGCGGCCGTGACGAACAGCCGGGTCAGATCCTCGGGACGGGTTGCCTTTTCGTACTCGGTCATCTAGCTCTCCCTTTAGTTTGCTTCCACTCTCCACCCTGCGCTCGTTAGCATCAGAAGTCCAACAGATAGTTTCGATAGGATCTACAATCTCTGGTTATGGAGATTCGACAGCTGGAGTATTTCATCGCGGTGGCCGAGGAGGGCAGTTTCACTCGAGCCGCGCAGCGGGTGCACATCAGCCAGTCGGGCGTCAGCGCCCAGATCCAAGAGCTCGAACGTGATCTGGGTTCGGCCCTCATAGACCGCTCGAATCGCACGGCCACGCTGACCGCTGCCGGTGTCGCGGCCCTGCCCCATGCCCGCGGCGTCGTGGCATCACTCGATCGCGTCCGGCAGGCCGTGAACGATGTCAACGGCCTGGTCCGCGGCCAATTGACCATCGGAATGGTGACGGCATGTACGGTCACGCCCTTGTTTGACGCGCTCGCCGACTTTCATCGCAGTCACCCCGGTGTCGAGCTCTCGCTGCAGGAGGACAACTCCGATCGCCTGGTGGATGCCGTGCGGGCGGGGAGGATGGATCTAGCACTAGTCGGCGTTGCCGGCGATCCGCCGACCGATCTCGAATCGTCCATCATCGTCAGCGAGGGTCTGGTGGCGATCGTCGCGGACGGCCACCCGCTGGCGACAAAACGCGAGACCACTCTGGCCGCACTGGCGGATTATCCGATCCTTAGCCTGCCGCCGGGTACCGGTGTGCGTTCGGTCTATGACCGCGCCTGTGTCGCGCAAGGGCGTCAACCGAGGGTCGCACTGGCCGCGAGCGCCCCGGATGCGGTCGTCGATCTTGCCGCTCGCGGCCTCGGGGTCGCAATCCTCAGCGAGACCATGGCCAGTCATTACGACCTGACCGCGATCCCCATCACCGGTATCGCGATTCCCGCGCTGCTCGCCCTTGTCTGGACCCGATCGCCCAGTGCCGCGCTACGCGAACTGCGAAAGCGCTGCAATGACGCCTTCGGCCTACCGGCCCGGGAGCATTCGTAGCGATGTTCGATGGGGTCGGTCGCGCGCTGACCGAGGTCGGTGGCATCCTCGAGACGCCGATCGCGACATACGCCGAGATCGATGCGGGCATGGATGTCGTGGTCGGATGCGCCTGGTCGGGCGAGCCCCGCGAGGCCTACGTCAAGGCTGAGTCGGAGGATCAGCACGACTGGGTCACCGAACTCCAGCAACCGGTGTTGCCGGCCGGCGGGTGACCCGAGCGTCGCGGCTCAGCGCCCTGCACCGGACCCGTCCGGCCGATTCATCATGCTTCGGGCCCAGTCCTGTGCCCAGGTGTTGAGCGGGTTGAGGGCGGGGCCGAGTGCGCGGCCGAGTTCGGTCAGCTGAATACCGCGATCAGTACATGCGAATCGTTGCTCAGTTCGACACCGGCGATCCGCGGTACTCATGGTTGACGGGCAGTCTGTTCGTCGGGGAGTGACGGCTTGCGGCCGACCGCCAGATCGAATATTCGATCTACCGGGTCGACTGACCACCCGGGCCGACATGACCGCGGATGGGAACTCCGGAGGTCACTACGCGGGCCGAATTCTCCGGATGCGACAGTTAGGGCTACGGCGGCGAGGCGAGAGGTGCAGATGACGAAGATCGCGATCCTCGATGACTACATCGGTGTGGCCCTGGAGTACGGGGACTGGTCCGTACTGCCCGACGATGCCGAGGTGACCGTCTATCGAGAGGCGATTCCGCCCGAGCGCCTCGTGGGGGAGTTGCAGGAGTACGAGATTGTGGTCATCACCCAGCAGCGGGCTCGCTTTCCGCGGGCGGTGCTCGAGGGTCTGCCCAACCTCAGGCTGATCGTGTGCAACGGGCGAGTCAGCAACGTCATCGACCACGAAGCACGCGTCGAGCGCGGCATCTTGCTGTGCAACGCCTTCGACGCCCCAGCGCCCGGTGCACTGCCATCGTCCGGCTCGCCGGCGTCCCGCGGTCTGCCAGAACCATCGGAGATGGCCTGGGCGCTCATCTTCGCGGTTGCCAAACGGATCGGCATCGAGGACCGGGTCATTCGGGCCGGTGGTTGGCAGACCGGGTTCCCGGTCCCGCTCGCCGGCAAGACGTTGGGTCTGATCGGCGCGGGACGGCTGGGGGGTGCGATGGTCCCCGTCGCCAAGGCGTTGGGCATGGAGGTCATCGCGTGGAGTGAGAACCTGACCGAAGAACGGTGCGCCGAGTTGGGCGTGACGTTGGTGAGCAAGGACGAACTGACGTCGACGGCGGACGTGCTGGGAGTCTTCCTCGTGCTGTCGGAACGTTCCCGAAACACGCTCCGGTCGGCCGATTTCGCGCGAATGAAACCAGGCGCCATCCTGGTGAATATCTCGCGCGGTCCGATCGTCGAAGAGGCAGCCCTGGTCGACGCACTGCGTTCGGGACAGCTGGCCGGCGCCGGCCTCGACGTCTTCGATCAGGAACCGCTGCCGGCCGAGCACCCTTTTCGGTCCCTGGACAATGTGGTCGTCACTCCGCACATCGGTTACGTCACCGAACAGCTCTTCCGCACTGCGTGGGCGCGGATGGCCGAGGACGTGGCGGCCTACTTGGCCGGCGCCCCGATCCGGGTCGTGACCGATCCAGCTGACCTGCCGCCGATGGCACCACAGTAGGTCGACTAGACCGACCGACCGGGGTCCTCCGGCCACGACGGCCCGCGGGCCACGCGAACGGGACCACGCGCGGTGCCGAAATCGACGTCCTGTCCCTTCTGCGTGATCCGCACCGTGCCGGCGCGAGCCAGCTCGCCGATCACCGACCGGGCTTCGTCGAGGATGGCGCGCCACCCGGAACCACCGACAACCCGAGCGACGTCACTCGGGCAGATCGTGGCGTCGGGCTTGCGGTGGTGCAGCAGTGCCCGGGTCGCCGAGGCCAACCGGTCAACCCGGCTCGCCGGGGTCGACGGCTCCCACCACGGTTCACCCCGTTCGCCGAGCGCAACCTTGGCGTCCCGCACCCTGACCCGGGCCGCGTCACCGACCTGACGAACCGCCCGGCGAGCAGCCATCAGCTCATCGACGAGCTGCTGGCGTAGTTGGTCGGGGATCGCCGGGTCACTGGCCCGCCATCGGCGTCCACCGACGACGATGAAACGGCCGTCCCCGGTGCGCTCGATCTCGTTCGTCACGCACTCGATGTGCCCACATCGACCACCCGCCTAAGCAGGTGAGTACGAGCGATTAGGGGGCAGCCGCCGCGACCGGCTGTGGTTCGTCAGCCTTTCGCTCTTCATGGGGCTCGACGGACAGGTGCGGGACGATGCGGTCGAGCCAGGCCGGGAAGTACCAGTTCGCCTTGCCGAAGCTGTGCATCAACGACGGGACGAGCATCGTCCGCAGGATGAAGGCGTCGAGGAACACCGCAGTGGCCAGACCCGTGCCGAAGATCTTGATCGGCCGGCCCGGAGTGAGCAGGAAGCCCAGGAAGACGGCGATCATGATCAGTGCGGCCGCGGTGATGATGCCGCCGGTCTCGGCCTGGCCGACGGTGACGGCGCGGCGATTGGACTCGGTGTGCACCCACTCCTCGTGCATGCGGCTGACGAGGAACACCTGGTAATCCATGGACAGGCCAAAAAGGATCGCGAAAAGCATGACCGGAATCCAGGCGTCGATCGGCCCACCCGGACCACCACCCATCGCATCCGAACCCCAGCCGAACTGGAAGATCGCGACGGCGAGACCGAAGGAACCACCAGCGGCCAGCAGATTCATCACGGCTGCAGTCAACGGGATCAGGAGGCTGCGGAACGCGATCATCAAGAGGATGAACGAAAGGCCGACGACGACGGCGATGAAGAGCGGCATCTTGCGGGCGAGGACCTTGGCGAAGTCGACGTTGATCGCCGTATTGCCGTAGGTGTAAATGTGATTCGCCGTTCCCTTGTACAGCGGCGGCAGCACATTTGCGCGAACGTTTCGCACGAGTTGGTAGGTCTTCTCGGACTGGGGCGAGGTCGTCGTCTTGAACGATACGAACGCAATGGTCTTGGTGAGCGGGACGCTGGCGATGCTCGTCTTATCTACCCCGGGGACGGCCGCGAGAGCGTCGGACACTGTCTTCAGGTACGCCGTGTCGGCGGCGCCCGGGCCGTTCACGACCGCTTCGAGGGTGGAGTTGTACCCGACGCCGAACTCGGAGCTGATCAGGTCATAGCCGATTCGGGTCGTCGAACCCTTGGGGTCGCTGCTCTGATCGCTGTTGCCCAACTGCAGGGAGAAGAACGGTATGGCCAGCGCGATCATGACGACGGCGGCACCGATGGCAACGACGATGCGCCGGTTGGCGATGAATTGCGCCCAGCGGGCCCAGAAGCCGGTTGGCTCGCTGCCGATGAACTCTCCGGCTCGCACGGCGGCCCGTTGCCGTCGCGGCAAGACCTTCATGCCGAACAGGCTCAGTAGCGCCGGCAGCAACGTCAGCGAAGCGGCCATGGTGAACGCGACCGCGAGCGCGGTGGCTATCGCCATGCCGTTGAAGAAGCTGACGCCAAGAGCGATCAGGCCGAGGATGGCGATGCACACGGTGGTGCCGGCGAAGAGCACCGCCCGTCCCGAGGTATTGATGGCTGACACGATCGATTCGGCCATTGGCATGCCGCGGCGCAGATTCCTGCGATGTCGGGTGACGATGAACAACGCATAGTCCACGCCGACGCCGATGACCATCAACTCGGCCAGGTAGGGCGTGATGTTCGAGACGTTGATGGCGTGGCTGAGAATGAAGATGACGCCGAGGCCGCCGACCAGGGCGACAGCGGCGCTGGCGAGCGGCAGCACGGTCGCTGCGAACGTGCGGAAGACCAGGGCCAGGATGATGAGGGCGGCGGCGAAGCCGATGAAGACCGAAGCCCCCGAGCCGGTGCTCTGCCCGATACTGGCGAACGCGTTTCCGGTGAACTCGACCTGCAGACTCGGACTGCGGAGTTTCTTCAGTGAGTTGTAGGTGTCGGTGAACTGCTTCGGTGCGTAGTGATTGTTCTGATACGCAATATTGACGAGAGCCGTCGACGAGTCGCGGTTGCTGTTGAGCAGCTGCGGATTGCCGGCTGTGGTTGCGTCGGTCTTCGAGCAATCGATCGACTGCCACGGCGTCGAGATCAGGGCGACGTAGTCATTCGAGCTGCAGAGGGCGACCAGGTCCGGTTCCAGTCCACTCGGCGCACCGGTGAACGCTGAGTTGTCGGTGTTCTTCAGGACGACGGTGCCCGATATGCCGTTCTGGTTGTCGAGGCCGGCATCCTTCAGGAGGGTGGCCACGGTTGCGGTCTCGGTGTTGGGCAGGCTGAACGTGTCTTTGTAGGCCGAGCCGCCCATTGCGCCGGCTATGCCTTGCGCGGCAACGACCAGAATCAGCCAGCCCACGATCACGAACCATCGACGACGCACCGCGAACTCGGCAATCGATCGCACTTCAACTCCCTGAACACTCGCTGGAATCACGCCCGGTCTGGGAGACCGAGCAGCAAATTATCTCGTAGCTCTATCGATATTCACAGTCAGGTTGCCGCGACTTGTCGGGCGCGTCGAGCGAATTTTGCCGAACGCTTAACAGCGAATTCGTTCGCACTGCAACTAGCACGCGGCGGCGGTCGGGTGATCGGTCAGCGGGACGGTCATCGACGCTGCCCATTCATCGGGGCCGATGTACCCATGCTGCGGCCTGACTCGGCCGGTGACTAGACCGGTTCCGACTCGATTGGCGGGGACAAATGTCATCAGTGGTGGTCCCCGCGGGGTGCTGATCGGTAGATTCCAGGGCCGTCACGGCGCTACTCCGAGCAGATGCCGGGCGAAGAACCGCGACCCCTCGTCGGCCTCGAAGCCCGGGACGCCGGCGTGTCCGCCCATGTTGGCGTGCAGTGTCTTCTGCCGCGACCCGAAGGCGTCAAAGAGATCCAGCGCCGCCCGCCGATCATTTCCTTCGTCGTCCCACTGCAGGAGGACCTGCAGCGGAATGGTGATCTGACGGGCTTGGTCGAATGTCTTGGCGGGCACGAAACTCCCGGCGAAGAAGACGGCCGCCGCAATACGCGGTTCGACCAGCGCCAACTGGATACCGATCGCGATTACGCCACCGGCATACCCGACCGGGCCGCCGATTTCGGGTAGCGCCAGCAGGTGATCCAGGGCGACCTGCAATTCCGGGACGGCTTTTGCCGCCAACGAGACGATGAGCCGGTCGACTATCTCCTCGGTCGGTTCGCCGGAGGCCATCGCCCGGCGCAGATCGGCGCGAGCCGCTTCCGCGGCCGCCGAACGGGGTCGGTCACCACTACCGGGAAGCTCGATGGCGGCCGCGGCGAAGCCGTAACCGGCGGCTGCGGCCCGGGCCCGCGACGCCAACCGGGCCTGCATAGCGCTCAAACCGCCCGGATGGCCGAGCAGTATCAGCGGTGCCGGCGTGCTTGCGGTTGCGGATCCGGGCGTCCACAGGATGCCGGGGATCTCGCCAATCGTGAATGCGCGCTCTTGGGTGTGATCGTCGAGGCGAGTAACAGAGGTGAACTGCATTGGTCGTGCCTTTCGGGAGGCGTGATTGGCGCTCCCGGCGACCTAACGCCTAGCCGTCACTCCGACGGAGAGCACCCATGTCTTTTCGTTCACGGGTATCACCTCTTCGTTCTCTCGTACGGACTTCGGCGAATGTTAGTGGACGACGTATTGCGCCGACAAATTGTCGTCGGCGAATATGGGCAACACGTTTGCGGCTACGGTCACGGGTGTGCCGCCGCTATTGCCACTGCTGGGGACGGCCGGCGCGGATCTGCCCGTCCGCGCGGTCCTGGCCGACACCATCGCCGCCGTGCGACGCACCGGCAAAGTCGTCCTGGTGTCCCCGCCCGGTTCGGGTAAGACGTCGCTTCTGCCGCTGGCCCTCGCTGACGCGTTCGAGGGACGGATCGTGGTCGCTGAGCCCAGGCGGATCGCGACGCGGGCCGCGGCCCGACGGCTGGCCGAACTACTGGGTGAGAGACCGGGTGGCCGCGTCGGCTATGCCATGCGCGGTGAACGCGTCGGGGGACCGCGAATGCGGATCGAGGTGATGACGACCGGCCTGCTCGTCCAGCGTATGCAGCGCGATCCCGAGTTGCCGGGAGTCGCCGCGGTGGTGATCGACGAGTGCCATGAACGACACCTGGACGCCGACCTGTTGCTGGCGTTCTGTGTCGATGTCCGCACGACCCTGCGAGAAGATCTGGCGCTCGTGGCGACCTCGGCCACGCCGGACACGGCCGCCCTCACCCGCGTGCTCGACGCGCCGATCATCACCGCGATCGCGGCGGCGTACCCGGTCGACGTCGTCTGGACCCCGCCGCCCCGCCCGCTACCGCTGCTGCCGGGATCGCGGGTCGACCCGCGCCTGCTCGGTCACGTCGCCGACGTTACGCGGAGCGCCCTGGCCGACGGCGACGGGGACGTGCTCGTCTTCGTACCGGGCGAGGGCGAGATCGCGATCGTCGCCAATGCCCTGGACGGTATCGACGCCGATGTTCGCCCGCTGTTCGGGCGTCAGTCGAGTGCCCAGCAGGAGCTCGCCCTCACATCGGGGCGGCGGCGCCGGGTCGTCGTCACAACGTCGGTCGCCGAGAGTTCGTTGACCGTGCCCGGTGTGCGGGCCGTCGTCGATGCCGGCCTCGCGCGCGAACCGAGAATGGACCAGGCGCGCGGCCTCGGTGCGCTCATCACGACGCGCGTGTCCAAAGCCGCGGCTGATCAACGGGCCGGCCGGGCGGGACGTGAGGCGCCCGGCCGCGTCTACCGTTGCTGGACGGCTGAGGAGAACGTCCACCTCGCCGCGCATGCGCTGCCCGAGATCGCGACGGCCGACCTCGCCGGTTTCGCGCTCGCGACCGCTGCGTGGGGCGCACCCGGCGGCCGTGGTCTCGCCCTGCTTGATCCGCCGCCGGTCGCCGCACTGGACGCGGCGACCGCGCTGTTGCACCGACTCGATGCCACTGATGCCGACGGCCGGATCTCTGCTCGGGGTCAGCGGATGGTGACCGTCGGTGCGCACCCGCGGCTGGCCCGGGCCGTCCTCGATGGCGCGGAACTCGTCGGGGCCGATCGGGCCCGAGATGTGGTGGCCCTGCTTTCGGATGACTCGCTGAGCGGCCGGGGCGACGACCTGTCCGCGCGCTACCGGGAACTTCTCGGTGGCCGCGACCGGGACGCCACGCGTCGGTGGCAGCAGGAGGCGCGCCGTCTCGGGTCGGGCGGGACGCCACGCACCGCGATGTCTGACGACCTCGCGGTCGGCACCGTGATCGGGTTGGCCTACCCCGATCGCATCGCGCGGTCGCGGGGCGTCGATAGCACCACCTACCAAATGACCAGCGGCACCGGCGCTCAACTCGCGGAGTCGTCATCGCTGCGCGGACTGGCCTGGCTGGCGATCGCCGCAGCCGACCGGCAGCCGGGCCGCGCCGACGCGCGAGTGCGCACGGCAGCGCCGATCGACGAGGCAACGGCGCGGTCCGTCGCCGCTGACCTGCTCACCGCCTCCGACGAGATCGAATGGACCAGTGGTGCTGTCGTCGCTCGCCGAGTCGAAAGGCTCGGCGCGATCGAGCTCTCGGCGGCGGTTCTTCGCAATCCCGATCCGTTGCGCATGCAGGCCGCTGTTCGTGCTGGCCTTCACGCGCAAGGTCTCAGCGTCTTGACCTGGACGGACGCTGCGCGAGACCTGCGCGCCCGCCTCGGCTTTCTGCATGCGGTCCTCGGCGAGCCGTGGCCCGACGTCGACGATGCCGCACTGCTCGACGACCTCGACTCGTGGCTCGACATCACCGCGGTGCGGCGCAGCGGCGATCTGCGCCGCATCGACGTGACCGCCGCGCTGCGGCGGTTGCTGCCCTGGCCGGCGGCGACGCGACTGGACGAGCTCGCGCCCGAACGCCTGCAGGTGCCGTCCGGATCCCAGGTCCGAGTCACCTACGACGGTGCTGAACCTCCAGTGGTGGCGGTGAAGCTACAGGAGACGTTCGGGTGGACGCAGACCCCGGCGCTCGCCGACGGTCGGGCTCCGATCGTGCTGCAGCTGCTGTCGCCGGCGCGGGCGCCCGTCGCGATCACCGGGGATCTGGCGTCGTTCTGGCGACAGGGCTACCCGCAGGTGCGCGCCGATCTGCGGGCGCGCTACCCCAAGCACCCATGGCCTGAGGATCCGTTGACGGCCGAGGCGACCGCGCGCACCACCCGTCGAAAGTGAGTGCCAACCGGCGTTATCCGGCGGACATCTTCAGTGCCTAACGTCTGCAGCGTGTCACCCGACCGACTGAGCGCCGATGGTGGCGATGATCTGCTTGTTCGAGATCTCGATGCCGGTCAGCTCGCCGAATTGATGGCGACCGGCCGAACTACGAGTGTGGCTCTCACTCGGGCCTGCCTAACGCGAATCGCGCGGCTCGACCACGACACTGACGACGGACCTGGGTTGCGTGCTGTGCTGACGCTCAACCCGGCCGCGTTGAGCACGGCCGCTGCCCTCGACCAGGAGCGGCTGTCCGGAGTCATTCGCGGACCGCTCCACGGCATACCAATAGTCGTGAAGGACAACTACGACTTCGTCGGTCTGCCGGCGACGGCGGGGTGCGCGGCACTGCGTACTCGGCGGCCGTTGCAGAACGCGACTCAGGTCGCGCGACTGCTGGCCGCGGGGGTGGTCGTTGTCGGGAAGACCAACATGGACGAATTGGCCAGCGGCGCCACCGGACTCAGTTCCCTCGGCGGCCAGACGCGCAATCCGCACGACACGGACCGGTATCCGGGTGGCTCGAGCGGTGGGACCGCGGCGGCGGTGGCCGCGGGCCTCGCGGTTCTCGGGCTGGGGTCCGACACCGGCGGCTCGATCCGGATTCCCGCCGCGCACAACGGCCTGGTGGGCCTGCGCAGCACGCTTGGCCTGCTGAGCCGGTTCGGCATCTGCCCCGAGTCCGAGACGCAGGACATCGGCGGACCGATCGCCAGGACGGTGCGTGACGTCGCCCTGGCGATGGACGCGCTCGCGTTGCCGGGACCGGATCCCGCCGATCGCAGTAATGCCGACCCGGTGCGATCGGTGCCCGCCTCATACCTGCTGCAACTGCATTCGGATGCGCTGCGCGGTCGCCGAGTCGGAGTGCTACGTGACCTGTTCGGGAACGGGCCGCAGCACACGTGCGTAAACGCGATCGTCGACGAAGCCGTCGCTGATATCGCCCGCCTCGGTGCCACGGTGATCCACCTCCCGCACCGGGCAGCATTGATTGCTGCCCTCGAAGACTCCGCGGTACTCGACGACGAGTTCGTCCGTGATCTCAACCGGTTCCTGTATGAGGTTCCGTACGAGGACGGGCCGGAGCTACGGGCACTCGCGGCGCGGACCGAGCCGCGGGACCGGGTGACACTCGACGACATCATGGCGACGGGGGAGGTGGTGCCATCAGTGCAGCGGTTGCTGGTGATGCGGACTGAATTGACGCATCGGCCGGATTTGAACCAGCAATACCAGCATCATCTCGCGCAACGCGCCGAGACACAGCGCCTGCTCGATGAGCTCATGGCCGAGCATCAACTCGACGCCGTCGTCTTCCCTTGTCAACAGGTGCCGGCTGCGGTGATCGGCACGCACCAGGACGGTTATTACCCATCGGGACTGTCGAGCAACACCGGTTGGCCGGCGTTGACGGTTCCGGCCGGACGCACGGCTGACTCGCTGCCGGTCGGGATCGAATTTCTGAGCCGGCCTTATTCGGAAGCCCTGCTGCTCGGACTGGGATACGCGTACGAGCAGGCGACCCGGCACCGGGTGCCGCCCCGGCACTCCTGAGATTAGTGCGGCTCGCCTTTGCTGTAATGCTCATCGTCCACCCAGCGTCAGTAGATGCCGATCTCGCCGATGCCTTTGCCCCCCATCAGCGCGATTGATCCGCACCTCACCCGAGTCGGCATCGACCACGAAGTGACCGTAACTTGTGATTCGACCGCTACCGACCCAGCGGCCAACACTTCAGCCCATGCTGTGGATCTTGTCCGCGGTGATCGTGAGAATGAGCCGAACCTGATCGTGGCCGCCGTACCAGGGGTAAGGGCCGCCGAGGTAGCGCTGCGCAAGTGCCTCGATGTGCTCCGCCCCGCCCTCGGTGGTCGCGCCGGTCACTCGCCCCCGGATCTCGTAGTAGCGCGACGGGTTCGCGGGGTCTGAGACGTTGATCGCCACGCGCGGGTCGCGGTGGACGTTCTTGTCCTTCTGGAATCCCTGGACGGTATTGATCAGGACGTGGTGCCCGTCGGTATCGACCCAGGTCTGGGTCATCTGGGGTGAGCCGTCCGGCATAAGCGTCGCGATGTAGCAGTGGCTGGGCTCGCGCAACAGCGCGATCAGGTCATCCGGAAGGTCCATGAACCAATAGTGCCCGCAGCCGCGGACTCGAAACAGTCTCAAGGACAGCTAGGCCGGCGGTCGGGGCAACCCGAGGTTCTCCCGCAGGGTGGTGCCGGTGTATTCGCTGCGGAAGCGACCGCGACTCTGCAGGATCGGCACGACGTGATCGACGAACGCCGTCAGCTCATAGGGCAGCGTCGATCCCATGATCGTGAAGCCGTCGACGGCGCCCGCGTCCTGCCAGGTAATTACGCGATCGGCGAGCTGCTCCGGCGTGCCGATGAAATGCAGCTGGGACGCACCGCCCGTCACTTGCTGGGCGATCTCACGCAGCGTGGCGTCCGGATGAGCGCGGGCCGCCGCGAACAGCTGCTCGGCCCGGCTCGATGGCGTCGGCTCGTTCAGCAGGACTGCCGGCAGCGGGGCATCCGGGTCGTACGCATCGGGATCGAGGCCGGCGGTGTACAGCGCGTTCTGCCAGCGGAACTCCGGGCTGGCCAGTTCTTCGAGACGTCGTGCCTTGGCCCGGGCCTCGGCCTCGGTGGCGCCGAGCGTGATCATCAGCGCGGGAAGCACGAGCACATAGGCCGGGTCACGACCGGACGCAGCGGCCTGGGCGTGCAGGTTGCTCCGGAACGCCACCGCCGCCTCGAGCGTCGGCGGTCCCGAGAACACCAGCTCCGCGTAGCGCGCCGCCAGCCCGACGCCGGCACTCGACTGGCCGGCCTGGACGAGTACCGGGTGGCCCTGCGGCGAGCGTGGGAACGGCAGCACGCCTTCGGAGTTGTAGTACTCGCCGTGGAAGTGGGGCGCGTGCAGCTTGCTGCGATCAGCCCACACGCCGCGTTCGCGGTCGCCGACGATCGCGTCGTCGCCCCAGCTGTCCCAGGCCCGAGTAACGACATCGACGAACTCGTGCGCACGGGCGTACCGGTCGGCGTGGTCCGGATGGAAGGGCTCGCCGAAGTTGGCGGCGGCCAGGGGAGTGACGGTCGTGACGATGTTCCAACCGGCCCGTCCGGCGCTGAGGTGGTCCAGGGTCGCGAACCGGCGGGCCAGTTCCCAGGGATTGCTGTACGTCGTCGAGCCCGTCCCGATCAGGCCGATGTGACTGGTCACCGCGGCCAGCGCCGAGAGCACCGAGATCGGATCGAACTGAGTCTGGGGCAGATGCGTGGCGCGGTACTCAGCGATGGCGATGTTGTCGGCTAGGAAGATCGAGTCCATCCGTCCGCGTTCGGCGATCCGTGCGATCTCGGCGTAATAGGGCAGGCCGAGGACGCCACGGACGTCATCACCCACTACTCGCCACGCGGACTCGTGGTAGCCGTTGGGCCAGATGAACGCGTTGAAGTGCAGTTGCCGGTTCACGACTTGAAGACTTTATTCGACCCCGAGAAGCTGGTTGCGGGTTGACCGGCGCATTGATTTCTTCCGACTATTCGGGTCGCGGAACGGCGCCCGGAACGACGTCGCGCAACTGCTCGCCGCGCGATTCACCCGGTTCGACCGTCGGCTCCTCGCCGAAAGGAGCATGCACGCCTTCTACCTCACTACCGGCCTCGGCGTTCTCGACCGCGCGTTCGACGGTCGGGCCGCCGAGGGTCGGGTCCGGCGATCCCAGATGTTGCGCTGGTTGCTCGGAAGATTCGGTGGCTTCGTCGATCATCTGTCGCTCCTCGAACTCGGTCATAAAGCTATCAACATGAAGATCGTGGTGGCGTTGACGGCCAATTGGCAGCCGACCCCCATGGCGGGTCCCGCGGACGGCGCGTGGGCTCTGTGCCGAGCGACGGTCCATGCGCACAAGCCGGCAATCGCCACGATGACGACGAGGCGAAGAATCGGCGATGAGAACGCGCTGAGCGCCGGCGAGACCGAGGTGCCCATCGACATCCCGTTCATCCCAGCGCCGAACCCTGGTCGCATCGGGGTACCGGCGACGGCGAGCAGCATGTACGCCATCGCCGCACAGGCGATCACCTGCCGAGCGGCGATGTCGGCAAGCTTCGGGCCGCCCCGGACGTAGCCGCGGACGGTTCGTAGCAGGAACCAGAACATCGGGACCACGAAAACCAGAACCAGGCCACGCAGATCATCAGGTGCAAGTGTGTCGCTCACCATCAATGCCATCGCCGAGCCCATGGCGACGTGAGTCAGTTCCACGTCCACCTGCACGACGGTCGGTTTCGGATCGAGGCCCGATCGTCGAAAAATGGCCAGCCGCGACAGGTGATACATAGCGACGCCGATCATCGCGACCGCAAGTATCCGCCGCACCCAATCCGGTGCCGCCATATTGCCCCTTTCAGCTTCCGAAGCATGCGAGGGCGGCGAACCCGTGTCAACGGGCACCTAAGCGACTCCTTAGGTCGCCGTTGACACTCGCCGCCCCGGTGACGCCCAATACACACGCAACCACCAACAGGAGGTACGGCATGCAGGTACCGGCGCCGTTCGAATACGAACGAGCAACGACTGTCGACCACGCGATCGGCCTCTTGGACCGGTTGGGCGATGGTGCCCGACTCGTTGCCGGAGGGCACAGCCTGCTGCCGATGATGAAGCTCCGGTTGGCCAACTTCGAATACCTGATCGATATCAACGGCCTGCATGACGAGCTGGGCTATATCACGGTCGAGTCCGATCAAATTCGCATCGGCGCGATGACCCGGCATCGTGAGCTGCTGGAGTCTCCGGCGCTGTCAGAGGTCTTTCCCATCTTCGCCGACGCCGAACGGGTGATCGCGGACCCGATCGTCCGCAACCGCGGCACCCTTGGCGGCTCGCTGTGCCAGGCCGATCCGTCCGAGGATCTGTCCGCCGTCTGCACCACCCTGGGCGCCAGCTGCGTAATCCGCGGATTGAACGGCCAGCGCGTCGTCACCATGGAGGATTTTCATCGCGGTCCGTACGAAACGGCCGTCGGCGACGCCGAGATGCTGATCGAGGTGCGCTTCCCGATCCGTCCCCACGGCTCCAGTGCCTACGAGAAGGTCGAACGGCGGGCGGGGGACTGGGCGGTGGTTTCGGTCGGTGCAGCCGTCTGGATGGACGGCGGTGTGGTGTCCGACGCCCGCGTCGGGTTGGCCGCCGTCGGACCGAACACCACCGGTATGCCGGCGATCTCGGATGCCCTACGCGGTCAACCGCCCACTGAGGAGCTTTATCAGCGCGCCGGCGCATTGGCGGCCGAGGGATGCAGCCCGGTCACTGACATGCGCGGCTCCGAGGAATACAAGCGCCACCTCGCCAACGAATTGACCCAGCGCGCACTGCGTCGAGCAGTTGCCCGCATCACGGCCTCGAATCAGTAAGGGGAACGCCAGCATGCAGGTTTCGATGACCGTGAACGGCGAGGAATACACCCGCGAGATCGAGGGCCGGCTACTGCTGGTCCATTTCTTGCGCGACACGATCGGCCTGACCGGCACTCATTGGGGTTGCGATACGAGCAACTGTGGCACCTGCGTCGTATGGCTGGACGGCGAGCCGGTGAAGTCCTGCACCGTGCTGGCCGCGATGGCGGGTGGGCACGAGGTCCGCACGGTCGAGGGTCTGGAGCAGGACGGCAAGCTCGACCCGGTCCAGCAGGGGTTCATGGAGTGCCACGGGCTGCAGTGCGGGTTCTGCACGCCGGGCATGTTGATGACGGCGCGGGCGTTGCTCGACCGCAACCCCGACCCGAGCGAGCACGAGATCCGCGAAGCCATCTCGGGCCAGATCTGCCGCTGCACCGGGTACGCGACGATCGTGCGTTCGGTGCAGTGGGCCGCCGCCGAACAGGCCGGAACCCGAACCAGTGTCGTTACCGATGAAGCGTTGAACGCCGACGCAGCCGTAGGGAGCATCGCATGACCGCCATTGCCGACCGCCCGGTCACCGAGTTCGAGGACAACGACCAGAAGCCGGTGGGTCACGGCCGGATGCTGCGCAAGGAAGATCCGCGCTTCATCCGCGGTAAGGGCCACTACATCGACGACGTCCAGCTCAAGGGCATGCTGCACCTGGCGATCCTTCGCTCGCCGATGGCCCACGCCAAGATCGTCAGCGTCGACATCAGCGCGGCCCAGGCCCATCCGAAGGTGAAGCTCGTGGTCACCGGCGCGATGTTGGCCGAGAAGGGCCTCGCCTGGATGCCCACGCTGTCCAACGATGTGCAGGCCGTCCTCGCCACCGACAAGGTGCGCTTCCAGGGCCAAGAGGTCGCCTTCGTGGTGGCCGAGGATCGATACTCCGCTCGCGATGCGCTCGAACTGATCGATGTCGAGTACGAACAGCTCGAGGCGGTGGTGGACGTCCGCAAGGCGCTCGATCCGTCCTCGCCCGTGATCCGCACCGATCTTGAAGGCAAGACCGACAACCATTGCTTCGACTGGGAGACCGGCGACGAAGCGGCGACCGAAGCGATCTTCGCGACGGCCGATGTCGTGGTCAGCCAGGACATCGTCTATCCGCGGGTGCACCCGGCCCCGATGGAGACCTGCGGGGCGGTCGCCGACTACGAGGGCATCGACGGAAAGCTGACGCTCTATACGACCACCCAGGCTCCGCATGCGCACCGCACGCTGTACGCGATCGTGGCCGGTCTGCCCGAGCACAAGATCCGCATCATCGCCGGCGATATCGGTGGCGGCTTCGGCAACAAGGTGCCGATCTACCCCGGCTACGTGTGCGCCATCGTCGGCTCGCTGCTCACCGGGCGACCGGTGAAGTGGGTCGAGGACCGCTCCGAGAACCTGATCAGTACCGGCTTCGCGCGTGACTACGTGATGCGGGGCGAGATCGCGGCGACCCGCGAGGGCAAGATCCTCGCCATTCGCACGAACGTGCTGGCCGATCACGGCGCCTTCAACGGCACCGCGGCACCGGTCAAGTACCCGGCCGGGTTCTTCGGCGTATTCACCGGCAGCTATGACATCCAGGCCGCGTACTGCAAGATGACGGCCGTTTATACGAACAAGGCGCCCGGCGGGGTGGCCTACGCGTGCTCCTTCCGCATCACCGAAGCCGTGTACCTCGTCGAGCGGATCGTCGCCTGTCTGGCCGACGAGCTGGACATGGATCCGGTCGAGCTGCGGATCAAGAACTTCATCCAGCCCGACCAGTTCCCGTACACGAGCAAGACCGGTTGGGTCTATGACTCCGGTGACTACGAACCGACCATGCGCGAAGCGATGCGGATCGCCGGCTACGACGAGCTGCGCCGCGAGCAGGCCGAGAAGCGCGAACGCGGCGAGCTGATGGGCATCGGGGTCGCCTTCTTCACCGAGGCCGTCGGCGCCGGGCCGCGCAAGGACATGGACATCCTCGGCCTTGGCATGGCCGACGGTTCCGAGTTGCGCATCCACCCGACCGGGAAGGCGGTCCTGCGGGTGTCGTGCCAGACCCAGGGCCAGGGTCACGAGACGACCTTCGCCCAGATCGTCGCCGAAGAGATCGGTATCCCGCCGGCCGACATCCAGGTGGTGCACGGCGACACCGACCAGACCCCGTTCGGGCTGGGTACCTACGGCAGCCGCTCGACGCCGGTGTCGGGTGCGGCGGCGGCGCTGGTGGCCCGCAAGGTCCGCGACAAGGCGCAGATCATCGCGTCGGGCATGCTCGAGGTGTCGGTGGCCGACCTGGAATGGAACAAGGGCTCCTTCCACGTCAAGGGCGACCCGTCCAAGTCGGTCACCATCCAGGACATCGCGATGAAGGCGCACGGGGCCGGCGATCTGCCGCCCGGCGTCGAAGGCGGCCTGGAGGCGCAGATCTGCTACAACCCCGAGAACCTGACCTACCCGCACGGCGCCTACATCTGCGTCGTCGACATCGATCCGGGTACCGCGCAGGTCAAGGTCCGGCGCTTCATCGCGGTCGATGACTGTGGCACCCGCATCAACCCGATGATCATCGAGGGGCAGGTGCACGGCGGCCTGACCGACGGTGTCGGCATGGCCCTGATGGAGATGATCGCGTTCGATGAGGACGGCAACTGCCTCGGTGGTTCGCTGATGGACTACCTGATTCCGACGGCCCTCGAGGTGCCTGACTGGGAGACGGGCTTCACCGTCACGCCGTCCCCGCATCACCCGATCGGCGCCAAGGGGGTCGGCGAGTCGGCGACGGTGGGCTCGCCGCCGGCTGTGGTCAACGCGGTCGTCGACGCGCTGAAGCCCTTCGGCGTCCGCCACGCCGATATGCCACTGACCCCCTCGAGGGTCTGGGACGCCATGCGCGGTAACGCCCGGCCGCCGATCTAGGCCAATCGACGCACAGATGAAGTGGTGTCTGCAATGACCAAACAATCGACCACCCGCTTGCTCGAATTGACCGCGCAACGGGTGCCGTTCGTCCACGCGACCGTGGTGCGCGCGCAGGTGCCTACTTCGGCCCGCGCGGGCGATGACGCGATCGTTCTCAGCGACGGATCGATCGAGGGGTTCGTCGGCGGGCAGTGCGCCCAGACGTCCGTTCGGACGGCCGCGCTCGGTGCTCTGCGTGACGGTCAGAGTGTTCTGCTTCGAGTGCTGCCTGACGGCGACGTCGATTTCCCCGAGGCGCCCGGCGCGCAGGTGGTGGTCAATTCCTGCCTGTCCGGGGGTGCCCTGGAAATCTTTCTCGAACCGATGCTGCCGTCGCCCCTGATCGAGATCGTCGGTGACACCCCGGTGGCGGATGCCTTGGTCGCCATCGCGAGGTGCTGGGTTACGCGACGGCGCGATCGTTGCCGGGAGAAGACCCGCAGGGGGCGTCGGCACTGATCGTGGCCAGTCACGGGCAGGACGAGCCGAGAGCGATCCGAGCGGCGCTCGATGCCGGGGTGGGCTACATCGCCCTGGTCGCCAGTCGTAGGCGCGGATCGGCGGTGCTGGACGAGCTCGGCGCCACGGCGGCCGAACGGACCCGCATCAGCACGCCGGCCGGCCTCGACATCGGCGCGCAGACGGCGCCGGAAGTCGCACTGTCGATCCTGGCCGAAGTGATCACCGCGGTACGGCGTCCCGATGCGTCGACGGCTGCGGCCGCGGCGCCGACCACGTCGCCCGGCCCGGCGACTGCGATCGACCCGGTCTGCGGTATGACCGTGACGATCATGCCGGACACTCCTCAGCTCGTGGTGGACGGTGAGACGTACTGGTTCTGCAATCCGCACTGCCGGGTCAGCTTCGCCGAGACGTCGAGGCAGTAGCTCTTGTCGATCACGGCACCGTTCGTCACCGCAATCGTGCTCGCCGCGGGCGGGTCGAACCGTCTCGGCCAGCCCAAACAGGTGCTGCCATTTCGCGGCGCGACCCTGCTCGACGCGACCTTGCAGATGGTCCGCGACTGTGGCTTCGATCAATTACTCGTCGCCCTCGGTGGCAACGTCGAGGTCATCCGCACGACGGTCGATCTGGCCGGAACGGAGGTCGTCGAGAACCGCGAATACGCCACCGGGTGCAGCTCGTCGCTGCGGACCGCGATGGCGCGCGTCGATCCTCGCGCCGATGGCGTCGTCCTATTGCTCGGCGATCAACCCGGCGTGCGGGCCGACACCGTCCGGGAGTTGATCGGCACCGCAGGCTCGGCCGAGATAGGCGTCTGCCGTTATCGCGACGGCCTCGGCCATCCGTTCTGGTTCGGGCGCTCGCGTTTCGCCGACCTGACCCGGCTGCACGGGGACAAGGCGATCTGGAAGCTGCTCCACAGTGGCCGATTCGACGTCACCGAACTCGGCGTCGACCACTCGATTCCGTTGGATGTCGACACCTGGACCGATTACGAAGCCCTGTTGCGGACTGACACGACCAGTTCTTCGACGGCGGCCCGAGGATGACCAACCCCGCGATGACCGAGTTCACCGACGCCGAGGACGTCCAACGCCGTCTCGACCAGATCGACTACTTGGTCGACGAGGGTCTGGCCACCGCGCTGTATCTGGCGCTGACGCTCGGGCAACCGCTGTTGCTCGAGGGCGAGCCCGGCGTGGGCAAGACCGCGGCGGCGAAGGCGCTGGCGAAGGCCCTCGATACGCCGCTGATCCGCCTGCAGTGCTACGAGGGACTCACCGCCAGTGAGGCGCTCTACGAGTGGAACTACCAGCGGCAACTGCTGTCGATCCGGCTGGCTGAAGCCGGCCACGACCCATCGGCACCGCGGCCGACCGAGGCCGGACTGTTCACCGAGGAGTTCCTCCAGGAGCGGGCCATCCTGCGGGCGGTGCGTTACGACGGTCCGCGGGCGCCGGTCCTGTTGATCGACGAGATCGATCGCGCGGACGACGAGTTCGAGGCCCTGCTGTTCGAGTTCCTGGGCGAAGCTTCGGTGACGGTGCCCGAGCTGGGGACGTTCACGGCGGTCCGTCGTCCCGTGGTCGTGCTGACATCCAACCGCAGTCGCGAGCTCCACGACGCGCTGCGTCGCCGGTGCCTCTATCACTGGATCGAGTTCCCGGCCCCGGAACGCGCGGCCGAGATCGTGCGGCGATCGGTGCCTTCGGCCAACGAAGCGCTGATCTCATCGACCACCGATTTCATCGGTCGGGTGCGGCAATTCGATCTCGATAAGGCCCCCGGAATGGCTGAGACGATCGATTGGGTCGCGGCCCTGTCCGCCCTCGGGGCCACAGACCTGGTCCGGCCCGACATCGTCCGGACGCTCGGCGCGATTGCGAAGACCCCGGACGACCGCACGACGATTGTCGGCTCGCTCGCCGAACTGGGGTTTACCGAACCGTTGCCGGCGTAAGCCCGGCCCATGTCATCCAGCTGGAAGGTTCCGTGAATGAAGATCGAGAATGAATTCACCGTCGGCGTACCGATCGAGCGGGCATGGGCCGTGCTCACCGATCTCGAGGGGATCGCGCCCTGCCTGCCCGGCGCGCAGCTGACCGGGGTCGAAGGCGACGTCTATACCGGCAAGGTGAAGATCAAGGTCGGTCCGGTCACGAGTGAGTATGCGGGTACCGCTCAGTTCGTGGAGAAGGACGAGGAAACGTATCGGGCCGTCATCGACGCAAAGGGCAAGGACTCCCGCGGCGCCGGCAATGCCGCAGCCATGATCCGGGCCCAGCTGCGGGCCGATGGCGATCGGACGGTCGTAGTTGTCGAGACCGATCTCAACATCAGTGGCAAGATCGCCCAGTTCGGCAGCGCGATGATCAAAGAGGTGTCGGCCAAATTGCTCGGCCAGTTCGCCGACAACCTCGAACGCAAGCTGTCGGCGCCCGAGGCTGCGCTTGCACAACCCGCCGAGCAAGCGGTCGCGGCCAACGTCCCGGCCGAGGGCCCCCCGGCAACCGTTCCGGCCGCGAATCCGGGGCCGCGGATCGTCGATCACCCCGAACCGGCCGCGCTCGATCTGATGAGCCTGGCCGGTGGCTCGGTCATCAAGCGGGCCGTCCCGGTCGCGATCGCCGCGGTGGTCATCGCGGTCATCGCCTACCTGATCGGCCGTAACTGACTTGCCGGACGGTTCGCCGCCGGCGTTGTTGCGCGGTGTCGACCGGGCGGCGTTCGGGGTCGCGTTAGCGGTCCGGCTGCGTTCGGCCGGGGTGTCGGTCGGGTTCACCGCGACCGAAGACTTCATTCGCGCGCTGGCGGTACTGCCGCCGGATTCGCGGTCGCGGGTCTACTGGGCCGCCCGGATCAGCTTTGTGCGCCGCCAGTCCGAGCTGGCGGCCTTCGAAGCCGTCTTCACTGCGGTCTTCGACAACGCCGTACTCGGGATGGATCCGCATTCGCGACGCCGGCCGCCGGCCGCGCCGGCGCCCGACGGGGACTCGTTGATCTCGGTACCGGGCAACCGCCCCGACGACGACATCGGCCGCGGTCTGCCGTGGGCGACACTACCCAGGGTGGTCGGCGATGCCCAGGAGTCCAACTCCCAGCTCGCGGTCCCGCAACGCCGGCCCAGCGACTTGGTCGCGCTAGCGGAAGTGGGCTTCGATGACCTCAGCGAGAACGAGACCGAGCAGCTGGGGCGCTGGCTGGCGCAAACCGTTCACGACTGGCCGACCCGGCGATCGCGCCGACTGGCAATCGATCCCCGTGGACAACGGGTAGCGCTGCGTCCGACCATCGCGCGCTCGCGGCGCACCGGCTGGGAACCGATCGAACTGGTCCGCGTGCGACCGGTGGACCGGCCGCGACGAGTGGTAATGCTCTGCGACGTCAGCCAATCCATGCAGGCACAAGCCACCGCCTACTTCCAGCTGATGCGCGCGCTGGCGCTGACCGCGGACGCCGAGGTGTTCGCGTTCGCCACTTCGCTTACCCGCCTGACGGCCGTGCTCCGGCATCGCTCGGCCGAGGTTGCCATGGAACAAGCCACTTCGAAGGTGATCGACCGGTTCGGCGGTACCCGAATAGCGACCAACCTGCAGGCGCTGCTGTCATCGCACCATGGTGGGGCCGTGCGGGGCGCGATCGTCATCATCGGCTCGGACGGGTGGGACAGCGACCCGCCTGAGGCTCTCGCCGTCGCAATGGCCCGACTACGCCGTCGGGCCTATCGGGTGATCTGGATGAACCCCCGAGCGGCGGCACCCGGCTTCGAGCCGCGAGTCGCGCCGATGCTCGCGGCGCTGCCTTACTGCGATCGGTTGCTGCCGGCCGAGAACTTCGCGTCGTTGGTGCGGGTGGTCGATGAGATAGCTCGCTGCGCCAATCTCGCCAAGTCGCGCTGACGTCGCGTCAGCTCCAGAGCGTCACGTGGATCGACGGTCGGAAACGACCGGCGGTCACCCCGGAGCCGCGGATCATCGCCTGGGTGGCCCGGGGGCTGGTCACGAATCGCAACAGTTCAGCCGCGACTGTCGGAGCGCCTCGATGAGCCAGCGCCAGGGTGCTCCATGCTCCCTCCGCCTGCAGCGACGGGCCGACCACGCGGACCAGATCGCCTTTGACGAGATCCTGCGACACGGCGAATGCCACCGCGAGGGTGATCCCCTTGTTGCGCTTGGCCTCCTCCAACGCGGCTGCGTGACTTTGGAAGATCCGCTGATTCTTGTCCGGCACGTTGATGCGGTGCAGGATGCCGGGCACCAATCCGGTGCCGGTGGCCGCCGACGGACCGAGCAACCAGATCTGCTCGCGAAGTTCACCCGGGCTGGCGTGCACCTTCGTCATGGGGTGCTCGGGCCCGGCGACGACGATGACCTGATAGTTCAGGAACGGGTTACAGACGATCGCTTCGTCCAGACCCGGTGGCCGCGGCCCGATGGCAACGTCGACGGCCCGGGTCAGCAGCAGGTTGGCGAAGTTGCCCGGGTTGTGCACGCTCAGTTCGACGTCGAGATCATCGGCCCGGCTGGCGAACAGCTCGATCAGACCCGGGGCGGCGTATTCGGCGAACAGACTCGCCGCAGCAACCCGCAGCAGTCGTCGACCACCGCCCGCCTGGCTCACTTCGAGAATCGTGCGGTCCTGCAGCCCGAGCATCTCGGCCGCCCGGCTGGCCAGCCGCAGCCCGCCCGGGGTGAACGCAATACCGGCCCCGGTGCGGACGAACAGCCGGTCGCCGAGTTCCTTGCGGAGCTGGCCGACGTGCAGCGACACCGCCGCCTCCGTCACCTCGAGCTCGACCGCGGCCAGTTTGACCGATCCGAGACGGACGACGGCCGCGAACGCTCGCAGCTGCGTCGGTGTCATGCGATCCATCCTTCGCGCCGAGTCAAACCCGGCGCCAGACTATGCGCGCAAGCTGGGAACGCCGCCACCGTACCGGTGGCCTCGACCGCGCATCCCGGATCCACGGCCGCCAGAGGTATGTTGGCGAAATGCCGGTGGTCTGGTCGCCGGACCCAGCTTCGAGGCTCTCCGTAGCGTTGCCGAGGTGATACCCCCATGCGTGATGTGATGATCGAGCTCGAGACCTGGTGGCGGGCCGGCGAAACCGTCGGCATCGGCACCGTCGTTGGCACCTGGAAATCGTCGCCGCGCCAACCGGGCGCGTCCATGCTCGTCGGGCCGGACGGCACCGTCGTGGGCAGCGTGTCGGGTGGATGCGTCGAAGGCGCGGTCTATGAGCTGGCCGAATCCTCCCGCGAGACCGGCGCGCCGACGTTGCAGCGATACGGCATCAGCGACGACGATGCCTACGCGGTCGGCCTCACCTGTGGTGGGATCATCGACATCTTCGTCGAGCGGATCGACCGCGCCAGCTTTCCTGAGTTGGGCGACGTCGCCGACGACATCCGCGAAGGTCGTCCGGTCGCGGTCGCCACCTTGATCACCGACGTGCCCGGAGGCGATCGGGTCGGCCGGCGACTGGTGCTGCAGGATGGTGTCGCGACCGGCTCGCTGGGCAGCGATCGGCTCAACGCGGCCGTTCACGACGACATGGTCGGAATGCTTCAACAGGGAAGCACCGGCATCGTTCGCTACGGACCCGACGGCGAGCGCCGCGGGGACGACATCGCCGTCTTCGTCGCCGCCTTCGCGCCCCGTCCGCGAATGATCGTCTTCGGTGCGATCGACTTCGCGGCCGCCGTAGCCCGGATCGGCTCGTTCCTGGGCTATCGGGTCACGGTCTGCGACGCTCGGGCGACGTTCGCGACGCCCCGACGTTTCCCCGACGCCGACGAAGTAATCGTCGAGTGGCCGCACCGTTACCTCGAGAAGGCGTATGAGAACGAGGAACTGGATGAGCGCACGGTTGTCTGTGTGCTCACCCATGACCCGAAGTTCGATGTGCCGCTGCTCGAGCTGGCGCTCCGGATGCCCCTGGCCTATGTCGGCGCGATGGGGTCACGACGGACGAATGACGACCGTGCGGCGCGTCTGCGCGAGCTCGGACTGACTGACGCTGAACTGTCCCGTTTGCACGCGCCGATCGGTCTCGACGTCGGCGCCCGTACCCCGGAAGAGACCGCGGTCTCCGTCGTCGCCGAGATCATCGCCCACCGATGGGGTGGTTCCGGCTCGCAGTTGCGGCAGACCGACGGACCGATCCACCGCGAGCCGGGGAGCCCGGAAGCCGAGGGTGCCGGGTAGGGAGCGGACAAAACGGCCGCAGGGAGCATCGGAATAAATCCTTCAACGATATGTTTTGGTATATCGTTGATGCATCGCAACGATGCGTCCGATAGCTCTGAGGAGATAACACCATGAAGAACCCACACAACCCACACAACCCAGACACCCAGCCAGCCGGCCGTCACGGCCCGCACTTCGGCCCCCGGGGACGGCAGCGACACGGCGGCTTCGGTCCCCGCGGCGGCCGTGGTTTCGGTCCTGGATTCGGCGCCGACGCCGGCTTCGGACCGGGCGGCCCCGGCGGCCTTCGCGGCCCGCGAGGCCCCGGCGCGCGGGCCCGCAAGGGCGATGTCCGAGCGGCGATACTGTCGCTGCTGTCCGAGGCGCCGGCATCCGGCTACGGCCTGATGAAGGCAATCGCGGCCAAGACGAACGACGCCTGGCGTCCGAGTCCGGGGTCGGTGTATCCGACCTTGGCCCAGCTCACCGACGAGCAGCTCATCGAGCCACTCGACCCCAGCGCCGCGCGCAGCGACTACCGCCTCACCGAAGCTGGTAAGGCCTACGTCGCCGAGCAGGCCGACCAGATCGCGGCGGCGTGGAACATCGACGCCGGTGACGACGAGGCCGGCCAGTTGCGCGCATCAGCGATGAAGCTGATGGGAGCTCTGCGGCAGTTCGGCATCGACGCCACTGCCGAGCAGCGCAAGCGGGCCGTCGAGAAGGTCGATCAACTTCGCAAGGAGTTGTACGCCATCCTCGGCGAATAAGGCGAGTCACCGGACGGCCCGATCGCTGCGATCGGGCCGTTCTGGTCGTGCGGTCGGCCCGACCATTACGGTCGCTTCGACTTCAGCGATAGATGCGGCGGAATAGCGCCATCGATCGCGCGTCGGCGGGCAGTGCCGGTGCGGCGTTCGCGGCTGACCGCGGCGCGGGCCGCATTCGAGCCGGGCCCACCGTGCACCCCGCCGCCCGGGTGCGCCGCTGCGCTGGCCAGGTACAGACGATCGATCGGAGTCTCGGCCCGGCCCAGTCCGGGGATCGGCCGGAGCACCAGCTGTTGATGAATGCCTGCGGTGCCGCCGCTGACCGATCCGCCGTGCAGGTTGGCGTTGGCGCTCTGCAGGTCCAATGGCGCCTGAACCGACCGCCCGATGATCCGGTCGGTGAAACCGGGAGCGTTCCGCTCGACGACTGATTCGATCCGGTCGGTGTGACGGCGTACGTCATCGACTGAGAGCGGCCGGCCCTCGGGCAGATGGGTGTAGCTCCAGGCCGATTCGGTACCGGCGGGCGAACGGGTGCTGTCGGTGGTGGTCATCTGGCCGAGGAGCAGGAACGGATCCTGCGGTATCTCGCGGCGCGCGAGGGCAGATGCGTAGTTGGTCAGACCGTCCATGTCGACACCGAGATGCACTGTGCCAGCGCCATGCGCGTCCCGGGAAGTCCATGGGATCGGTGCCGACAACGCCCAATTGACCTTGAAGGTTGCGGCGTCCCATTGGAAGCGGGCCAGGTCCTCGGCCAGCCGTAGAGGCAACCGGTGCAGCCCGACGAGATCACGGTAGAGCGCCGGGGCAGAGACGTCGGCCAACACCGCTCGGCCGGCGGTAATGCGCTCGCCATTGGCCAGTCGCACACCGGTGGCCGCACCCGCGATGATGTCGATCGACACGACCTCGGCGTCGAGTTCTAGCGTCCCGCCGCGCGCGGCCAGCCGGTTGACGAGCGCTGCGGTCAGCCGGCCGGACCCACCGACCGGCACCGGAAATCCGACCGTCTGGCCGAGCATCGCCAGCAGCCAGCCGTACAACGCGCTGCCCGGTCCCTCGGGGCCCAGGTCGGCATGCAAGGCGTTCCCGGCCAGCAACAGCGGGCCGCCATCGCCGCGGAACCGTTCCTCGCCGAAGCGGCGCACCGGCGTGACGCCGAAACGGGCGAAGCGCAGCAGGTCGCCGGCGCCCAGATGACGAGCCAGGCGGCCGGCCGCCCGCACGGGTGGGAACGGCGTGAACAGCGCGTCGAGGAGTGGTTCCTGGATACGCTCGAACTCCTCGACCATGCGCAACCACGCTTCGCCATCACCCGCTGCGAAACCGTCGACAGAGGCTGCGGTCAGGGCCCGATCTCGCGACAGCACGACACTTCGGTCGTCCGGCCACAGATGCGCGAGGACGGACGGCGCGTGCGTCCAACGCAGACCGCAGTGCTCCAAGTCGAGCGCCTGCATGATTGGCGAGGCCGCGCCCAATGGATAAAACGCGCTGTACAGATCGGTGACGAAACCAGGTTGGACGGACTCATCCGACCGCACAGCGCCACCTGGGTGGGGCGCGGACTCGAGGACGAGCACACTCCACCCGGCGTCGAGCAGAAGGTTGGCGGCCACGAGTCCGTTGTGGCCGGCGCCGATGACGATGGCATCGACGGCGGGTAGGGACAGCATCGGTTTAGTCGCTCGGCTCGGTGAGCCGTTGCGATAAGGCGGCCAATCGAGCCAGCGCTTCGACATTGCGTCGCGCGAGGATGGCATCGCCGAGCGGATTGTGAGCCCATTTGCCCGGACCGGCGACGGGCGCCTCGGTCATCGTCACGGTTGTGGCGGGACCGTCGGCGACCAGGTCGATCTCGACCCGGGCCTGACCCAGGGCACCGCCTTTGGCGAGGAGGACGAGCCGACGATCCGGCTCGACCTCCTCGACGACGGATTCGTCGCGGGTAACCAGCGGCCAGACCCCCGACGCATGGAAGAGACGAGCGCCGACCGCCGGCCAGTGCGCTTCGACTGCGCGCATGTGCGACGTGCCGACAACCCAGTTGCTGTACAGCCAACCGTCGGCCAGAACGCCGAACACCTCGTGCGGTGTTGCCGGGATCGTTGCCGTCACCGTGGCCATGTGGTCTCTTCCTATTTCTCGAACTGCACCGTTTCGTTCTCGCCGCCGTCGTAGCGCTCACCGGTCAGTTTCGCCTTGGCGAAGCTGACCGCGGTCGCGATACGGCCGCCCGGCGTATCCCAGTATTCGCCCGTCTCGCCGGTCACGGCGATGAGCACGACGCTGGGATCCTCCGGACCCTGCGGCAACCACGCCTCGACGAAGCCATTCCAGAGCTGTTTGGCCTTCTCGACGTCGTCGACGATGCGTGCTGTACCCGAAATCGAGATCCACGTATCACTCGAAGTCAGGCTCACGTTGACGTAGAAATTGCGCACGATGTGGGCGACCTTGCGGCTGTCCCGTTCGGCGAAGAACCACATCGTCGCATCGTCGTCCATAGCCTGCTGGCCCATCGGACGACTGACGAAGTGCCCGTCACCGTCGATCGTGGTCAGCATCGACACATGAATGTCGCGCGCCAGCTCGGTGAGGCGCTCGGTCGCGCCGGTAGTTTCGCTCATCAGGTCGACGGGGCGTCGATCTCGCCCCGCCACGCGCCGTCCGCCTGGCCCTGATCTTCGATGTAGGACTTGAAGCGGTTCAGGTCGGCCTTGACCTGATGGTCATCGACCCCGAGCAGGGCGCCGGCCTTCTCAACGATGCCTTCGGCCTGCCAGTCGAGCTGAACAGTGACCTTGGTCTGGCCTTCGCCGAGTCGGTGGAAAGTAACCACGCCGGCGTGCGTCGTGCCGTCGGTGCTCTTCCAGGCGACGCGCTCGTCCGGGTGCTGCTCGGTGATCTCGGTGTCGAACTCTCGAGTCACGCCACCCACCTTGGTCACCCAGTGCGAATGGGTGTCGTCCGTCGTCGCAATGGATTCCACGCCGGACATGAAGTGCGGGAACGAGTCGAACTGGGTCCACTGGTTATAAACGGTGCGGATGGCAACGTCGACGTCAATGGATTCGGTCACGCTAGGCATTGATTCACCTCTCGGGATTCGGGGTCCCTCGATCGGGGACGCACATACCGATTGAGTACCTCGGTTTGGAGTCGCTCTAACATTTTGTGATGATGAGCGGATGACGGAACCGGTCGGTCGACGCGAGGTGGCCAAGTTGCAGTCGGCCCGCACCATTCGTCGAGCCGCGATGGACCTGTTCCTCGAGCGAGGATTCGACCGCGTGACGACGATCGAGGTCGCGGCGGCGGCGGGGGTCTCACCCGCGACGGTGTTCAACTACTACCCGACCAAGGAGGACCTCTTCTTCGGCCAGGTCGACGAGCTCGAGCAGGCACTGGTCGCGGTGATCGAATCCTGTCCGCCGGGCCGCTCGCTGCTGGCGGCACTTCGCGATCACGTCCTGTTCGAGCTGACGGCCGGACGGGCTACCAGCGATCCGGCTGCGGTAGCCCCGTTCCACCACCAGGTCGCCCACAGTGCGCGGCTACAGGCGCGCGAGTCCGAGCTCTATGCCCGCCGCGAGAACGTCTTGACCGCGGCGCTGGCTCGGGCACTGGACTGCACGCAAGATCTGCTGCCCGCTCGGATCGCGGCGGCGCTCTATGTTGCCGCCGAGCGCCTTATCGCGGGTGAATTGCGCCGGCAGCTCGCCCGCACGTCACCCGCCGTCGCCCTGGCTGAGCTCGAGCCCTTTATCGACGCGGTGTTCGCGGCCCTTGCTGACGGTCTCGGCGAGCTGCCACGGAACTGACCCGTCAGCGTCCGCCCGAGACGTCGAGCACCGCGGCCGTCACGTAGGAGGACCGCTCCGAGAGCAGCCAGACGATGGCCTCGGCGATCTCGGCCGGCTGACCGGGACGCCGCATCGGGATATTCGGCGCCATCTGTGCGGGCCAGCCGCCCGCGCCGATGCCGGCGTGCAGCTGGGTGTCGATGATGCCGGGACGGACGCTGTTGACCCGAACGCCATCGTCGCCGACCTCGCGTCCGACGCTGATCGTCATGATGTCCAGGGCCGCCTTCGATGCCGCGTAATCGAGGTAGCGACCGGGTGACCCGAGCTCGGCGGAACGTGACGACACGTTGACGATCGCGCCACCCTGGCCGCCGCGCGAAATCGCCATCCGGCGAACAGCCTCGCGCGTGATGACGAACGGTGCGATGGTGTTGATCGCGAAGATCCGCTCGATCCGGGCCCGGTCGAGGTCGACGAACGGGGTGACCGGCGCACTGACACCGGCGTTGTTGACGACCCCGTAGAGGCGAGCATCCAAGGCGTCGACGTGCGCGAACATCTGCTCGAGATCGACCTCGCTCGCAACGTCGACCGGCAACGATGTCGCCGAGACCCCGCGGGACCGGCAGTCAGCCACGACCGCGTCGGCGGCGGCCTGATCGGCCCGGTAGGTGATGCAGACATCCCAGCCCTGCGCGGCACACAGGTGGGCCGTGGCGGCTCCGATGCCTTTGCTGCCGCCGGTGATGAGGACGAGCTTGGCTGGGTCAGGCACGGTGAGCTCCCGGATTCGTGGACGGCGGGTCTTCGGCGACGCAATGTTCCCAGAGCCGCCCGGATTGCGACCCTAGGATGGCCCGATGTCCCTCGGTCTACCCGACACGATCACCGTTTGCCTGTTCGATCTCGACGGAGTGCTGACCAATACAGCGGCGGTTCACGCGGTGGCGTGGAAGCACACGTTCGATGAGTTCCTCAAGGCGCGCGAGGGCGACGGGTTCACACCGTTCGACAAGCACGATGATTACGACCGCTACGTCGACGGCAAACCCCGCGAGGACGGCGTGCGCGACTTTCTGGCCTCCCGCGGCATAACATTGCCCGAGGGCGATCCGAGCGATTCGCCCGATGCGTCAACGGTGCACGGTTTGGGTAACCGGAAGAATGCCGAGCTGAATCGGCGCATTCGCGAGGATGGGGTCGAGGTGTATCCGGGATCGCTGCGGTACCTGCAGGCCGCCCAGAAGAGCGGGCTGCGACGCTTCGTCGTGTCCTCGAGCGCGAACACCGCCCTGGTGCTGAAGACGACCGGACTCGACCAGTACATCGAGGGCACGATCGACGGCGTGACGTTGGCGCAGCAGCACATCGCCGGCAAGCCGAAGCCGGACTCCTATCTGGCCGGGGCCCGGCTGGCCGGAGTGACGCCGCCGCACGCCGCAGTGTTCGAGGACGCGCTCGCCGGTGTGCAGGCCGGCCGGGCCGGGGCGTTCGGATTCGTGGTCGGCGTTGACCGGGTCGGACAGGCGGCCGAGCTCACTGCGCACGGCGCCGACGTGGTCGTCAAGGACCTGAGCGACCTGCTCGGCGAGCGCGGGATGATTCCCGACGCGGGATTCCCGGTCGAGCCGTGGCGCATTCGCGAGCTCGGTCTCGACCTGAGCGTGCTGGCCCAGACCGAGTCCGTCTTCGCCCTGTCGAATGGCCATCTCGGTGTCCGCGGCAACCTCGACGAGGGCGAGCCGAACGCGACGCCGGGCACCTATCTGAACTCGTTCTACGAGGAGCGTCCGCTTCCCTACGCCGAATCGGGCTACGGGTATCCCGAGTCCGGTCAGATGATCGTCAACGTCACCGACGGCAAGATTGATCCGGCTGCTCGTCAACGACGAACCGCTCGATCTGCGCTACGGCGAGCTGCGTCATCACGAGCGGATTCTCGACCTGCGGAACGGCTTGCTGCACCGGGTGGTCGAATGGGTGTCGCCCGCCGGACAGATCGTCCGGGTGCGACTCAACTCGCTTGGTGTCGTTCACCCAGCGCTCGATCCTGGCCATCCGCTACGAGGTCGAGGCGGTCGGCGACGCGACGCGAATCGTGGTGCAGTCCGAGCTCGTCGCGAACGAAGCGGTCGGCGGCCGGTCGGGTGATCCGCGGGTCGCGGCCGTCCAGGAGCGGCCGTTGGAGGCCGAGGCCCACGCCGCCAACGACAACCGCAGTTCGCTCATCCACCGCACTCGGCTCAGCGACCTGCGGGTGGCGACCGCGGCCGATCACATCATCGAGGGCAACTCCGACACGTCCGCGCACACCTACGTCGAGCCGGACTGGTCACGCACCACGATCGGCACCCGCCTCGATCGCGGGCGAGACGGCTCGCGGTCACGAAGTTCGTCTCCTACGGCTGGTCCGGCCAGCGCACGCTGCCGGCCCTGCGTGACCAGGTCGACGCCGCGCTGTCGGCCGCCGTCCACACCGGCTGGGACGGGCTGGTGGCCGAGCAGAGCGACTACCTGGCCGAGTTCTGGGACGGCGCCGACGTCGAGATCGAGGGCGACCCGGCCTCGCAGCAGGCGGTGCGGTTCGGCCTGTTCCACGTCCTGCAGGCCGGCGCTCGGGCCGAGCAGCGCGCGATCCCGGCCAAGGGCCTGACCGGACCGGGCTATGACGGCCATGCGTTCTGGGACACCGAGAGCTTCGTGCTGCCCGTCCTCAGCGCCACCGCACCGAAGGCGGCGGCCGACGCGGTGCGGTGGCGCCATTCGACGATCGATCTGGCGGTCGAACGGGCCCGGACGCTGAAGCTGCAGGGGGCCGCCTTTCCGTGGCGGACGATCCGCGGCGAGGAGTGCGGTGCGTATTGGCCGGCCGGTTCGGCGGCCGTCCATGTGAACGCCGACATCGCCCAGGCGGCAATGCGGCACGTCCATTGGACGGGGGACCGCGACTTCGAACGCGAATGCGCGTTGCCGCTCGTCGTGCAGACCGCGCGGCTCTGGATGTCGCTGGGCTACTTCGGTGCCGACGACAAGTTCCACATCGACGGGGTCACCGGTCCCGACGAGTACAGCGCCCTGGTCGACGACAACACCTATACCAACTTGATGGCGGCCCGGAACATGTACTACGCCGCCGAACTGGTCGAACGCTGGCCGGCCGAGGGGGACAAGCTCGGCCTGGTCGCCGACGAACCCGGCGAGTGGCGCCGGGCCGCCGGCGCGATCGCGATCGCCTTCGACGAGCACGGGATGCCCGAACAGGATCGGGGATCGACCCGGCACGAGGTATGGGACTTCGAGGCGTCGGCGCGTAACCAGGACTACCCGCTCCTGCTGCATGCGTCCTACTTCGACCTCTATCGCAAGCAGGTCGTCAAGCAGGCCGACCTGGTGCTGGCGATGCATTGGTGCGGCGACTCGTTCAGCCTGGAGGAGAAGGCCAAGGCGTTCGCCTACTACGAAGCGTTGACGGTGCGGGACTCGTCGCTGTCGGCCTGTTCGCAGGCGATCCTGGCCGCCGAGGTCGGACAGCTGGAACTCGCCCACGACTACCTCACCGAAGCCGCCCAGATGGACCTGCGCGACCTCGAACACAACACCGCGGACGGCGTCCATGTGGCGTCGCTGGCCGGCACCTGGCTGGCGCTGGTCTGCGGCTTCGGCGGTATGCGCGACCACAGCGGCCAGCTCAGCTTCGCCCCCGCTTACCGCCGGGGATCTCGACGTTGAACTTCGGGGTGCGTTGGCGTGGACGCAAGGTGCGGGTCCTGGTGACCGCCGATCAGGCCCGTTACACGGTTGATGCGAGTCCCGCAGCCCACGGTGATTCCGATGAGCTGCGGCTGGTGCATCACGGCGAGCGGTTCACGCTCACCGCGGCCACGCCGATCGAACTCGCGGTGCCGCCGATCGAGGCGCTGACCGCCCGTCCCACCCAGCCGATCGGACGCGCTCCGCTGTCGGCCGCGAACCGCTGAGGCGCGGAACAGTCGGGCCCCCGGGATCGTTCAATAGACATGACCACTATCAAGAATCCCGCTCCGGTCACGAAGACCGATGAGCAGTGGCGGGCTGAGCTGAGCCCCGCCGAGTACGCCGTCCTGCGTCAGGCCGCCACCGAGGCGCCATTTCGTGGCGAATACACCGATAACCACCGTACCGGCGTTTACCATTGCCGAGCCTGCGGCAGTGAGCTGTTCCGCAGCGACGCCAAGTTCGACTCGCACTGCGGGTGGCCGAGCTTCTTCACCCCGCTCGCGGGCGACAAGGTGATCGAGATCGAAGACCGCAGCATGGGCGCGGTACGCACTGAGGTCGTCTGTGCCAACTGCCACAGCCACCTGGGTCACGTGTTCGCCGGCGAGGGCTACGGCACGCCGACCGACCTGCGTTACTGCATCAACTCGATCTCGATGACCTTCGATGAGGAGACCGCATGACCAACAAGACCGAGACCGCGATCCTCGCCGGCGGCTGCTTCTGGGGCCTGCAGGACCTGATCCGGCGCCGTCCCGGCGTCATCTCGACCCGGGTCGGTTACTCCGGCGGGGACGTCCCCAACGCGACCTACCGCAATCACGGCACGCACGCCGAGGCGATCGAGATCGTCTTCGATCCCGAGCAGACCAGCTACCGCGACCTGCTCGAGTTCTTCTTCCAGGCGCACGACCCGTCGACGAAGAATCGTCAGGGCAACGACATCGGGCTGAGCTATCGATCGGCGATCTTCTACACCTCCGATGAGCAGCGCCAGGTCGCGCTCGACACGATCGCCGATGTCGACGCGTCCGGGCTCTGGCCCGGGAAGGTCGTCACCGAGGTCGCGCCCGCCGGGCCGTTCTGGCAGGCCGAGCCCGAGCACCAGGACTACTTGATCAAGTACCCGGACGGCTACACCTGTCATTACGTCCGGCCGAACTGGAAGCTGCCGCGCCGCACCGAGTCCGTCAGCACGTCCTGACGCTCGGTCCGCTCAGCAGGTCCAGTCGAACCAGACCCGCCACATCTCGTCCGGCTCACCGTCACGGTGAGCCGGACGAGGTCGTTCCGGGGATCGGACGTCGGCCTGATAGCGCATCGCGTCGGCGCCGCCGTCCCAGTCGGCCAGCACGTCGTCGCAGCGATCCAGGAACGCCTCAAGATCAGTGTTCACGCATCACCTCCGAGTCCGTAGCGACAATTTAACCCTCGATCCGGCGCTGAGCGTTAAGTAGGTAATCGGTATGCTCGCGAGAGGTCGAGTTCCACTTCGCCCACGGACGCCGGTTCGGCAGGAGGGCTGCGATGCCTTCCCCGTCTGCGCGGTACGCGACTTTGCGTGAGCGCGTCAGGCAAGATCCGCGGCACCCGCGCTGGCTCCTGCTGGTCACCCTCACCGGCATCTTCTGCACGTCCTTCCCAACCACGATCCTGAGTATCAGCATCCGTCCGATCGCGGTTGATCTGCACTCGACGCCGAGCACGATCACCTGGGTGACGACGGCTCCGATCCTCGCCGCCGCTGTGTGCACGCCGGTGCTCGGCCGCCTCGGCGACCTGCGCGGACACCGCACCCTGTTCTTGGCCGGCATGCTCGTCGCCTGCGTGTTCTCCTTGTCCACCGCGCTCGCGTGGGACCCGATCAGCCTGATCGTGTTCCGCGTCGTCTCTCAGATCGGCGCCGCGGCGACCGTGCCGTCGACCTACGCCATGCTGTTTCGCACCTTCCCCGCCAATGAACGGGTCCGCGCGTCCTCACTGGCATCGGGAACGCTCGCCGGGGCGTCCGTGATCGGCATCATCATCGGCGGTCCCTTGATCGACTGGATCGGGTGGCGGCCGATCTTCTTCATCCAAGCCTTCATCGCCTTCGTCGCATTCGTCCCCGCGCTGGTCGTGCTGAGTCCTAATGAGAAGTCGGCTGAACGGACACCGATCGACTACCTCGGTGCCCTGGCGCTGGCGGCGACCACCTTCTCGTTGACGTTCGGCATCAACCGGCTGGGCGTCTGGGGCGTCACTCCGGTGACGATCGGCTGCTTGGTCGCGACGCCGATCCTCGGCTGGCTCTTGATCCAGATCGAGCGGCGGACCGAAGCGCCGCTGCTGCCGTTGCGGGTGCTGTCGGCCCGCAACACGCGGATCGTCGTATCGGCGACCGTCATGATCAGTTTCGGCTGGATGGGCAACTTCATCGTCACGCCGCTGCTCCTACAGACGGTCTTCGGACTGTCGGCCGGCGTGACGTCGCTGGTGACCGTGCCCCGCGTGGCCGGGATCGTGCTGGCGTCGCCGATGGCCAGTCGCCTGGGCGTCCGTTTCGGTGAGCGCCGACTGCTCGTCACGTCGTGCGTCGGGCTCGGCGTGGTCATGTGCCTGCTGTCGTTCGCGACGATGGACAAGTCACTGTGGATCCTCATCGTGGCGCTGTCGTTCAGCGGTATTGCCTTCGGAAACTCGGCGCCCGCCCTCGTCTCGGCGATGAGTCGGTCGGTGCGAGACGAAGATTTCGGCCTGGCCACCTCGCTGCAGCAGACCTCGAATCAAGTCGGTGGTGTCATCGGCATCAGCGCCTTCTCGGCCGTCGCGGCCGATTCGATCACGCCGGGGCCGTTCGCCTCGGTCTACCTGGCAACGGCCGCGCTTTCGATGCTGGCGGCGGTCGTGGGGTCGACGTTGGCGGGAAAGGCGTCTCAGTAGAGTCGGTTTCATGCCATTGTTCTCGTTCGAAGGCCACTCGCCGGTAATCGCGGAATCGGCCTGGATAGCGCCCACCGCGTCCATCGTCGGCAATGTGATCGTCGAAGAGAATGCGTCCGTGTGGTTCAACGTCGTATTGCGCGCGGACTTCGAGGCAATAATCGTGCGGGCCGGCGCGAATGTGCAGGATGGTTCAGTAGTGCATTGCGGCGTCGAGCCGGCGATTATTGGGCGCGGCGCAACCGTCGGTCATTCCTGCATGATCCACGGCGCGACGATCGGCGAAGAGGCGCTGATCGGCAATGGGGCGATCGTCCTGGATGGCGCGGTCGTGGGTAATCGATGCCTCGTGGCGGCCGGATCCCTGGTTTCACCGGGCACGATCCTGCCGGACGGCGTGCTCGCCCTGGGCGCTCCGGCCCGGGTTCGGGGCCCCCTCACCGGCCGTAGCGCCGAATGGGTCGCCAACAACCCTCAGGCTTATCAAGACCTTGCACGTCGTTATGCGCTGGGCTCACATTCGGTCAATTAAAACCAAACACGAATTTGACTAACACCAATTTGATATTCGCGAGAAGTTCTCGGCACGCCGCGAATGTCCACCTTTGGGTAACGAATAAGCGGCGCGTCGCCGGAGAATTGGCGTAGTCGCTAGTGATACAAACGGCCGCCCAGTAATCTCTTAACTGCGTCGGCCCGCACGTCAGTCAGCGACTCGGGTCGATGCTGTGCGATGACCCGGAACCCCCACGGTCACGTTTTGTAAGCACCCCCAAGGACGTTGATGGGAATCGAGGACGGCAGGGCCGTTAAGGCCCCCGGCGACGCCCGCCGTCACAGACAGGCGGTCTCATCGCACGCTGCCCGCTCGGTGAACGCGCGGATCCAGGCCGGTCCGTTGTGGCGCGAAATCGTCCGCAGTGATTCGCTGCCCGAACCCGAGGCCGACCCCACCCCGTGGCGTTGGGTCGCGTCCTGGCGGCGAAACGTGCCGAACTCACGGCTGATCGCGGTCGGCGTGCTGGCCACCGCAGCGGTAACCGCGGTCAGCCTGGCCTCGAGCCCCTACCGCTGGCCGTCGCTGCCCCAACCCGGTGGCGTCGGAGCCATCGTCGCGATCGTGAACCCGCCCGCGGACGGCGACGGCGGCAGCCCGTCCAACTCGCCGTCCTCACCCTCGTCTTCGTCGGCCAACGTCTCAGCTCCGAAGCCGCACGCGGCCGTGTCGCCATCGGTGTCCCCGTCGCCCAGCGCGAGCTCGAGCGCCAGCAGGGGTGCCGTCGCCGCGCCGCCGACCAGCCCGGTCCTGGTGGGCGTTGGGATGAGTACAACCCCGACGACGCCGGCCCCGACCCCGTCGACCTCGACATCGACTGCCCCGACCGACACCCCGACCCCGACGCCGACACCGACGCCAACACCGACCCCTTCCGACACCTCGACCGACCAGATCATCACCTTGCCGACGAGCGCCGTCGCGAGTGTCTCGGTCAGCCCCTGAGCCTGCGCGCTGAGCGCGGTGGCGTCGCTATACCGTTGAGCGATGTTCGAGCTCGGGACGGACGGACCGTCCTCAATCCTGGTAGCGGTCGATGCGTCCGAGACCTCGTTGCGGGCCGCGGCTTATGCAGCGGGCCTGGCTCGGCGTCAAGGGTGCGAACTGATCGTCGTCTTCGTCCACACGCCCGGCGGGATGGCGTCGATGCGGGCCGAGACCGTCGTCGGGATGGCCCAGACCAATGCCGAAATTGCCGAGCAGCTGCGGCGTGAACTGGCTGATCAGGCGCCACGGATCGGGATCAAGGCCCGATTCGTCGAGCGTGAGGGCGATCCGGGGATCCAGATCCCGAAGGTCGCCGATGAGCTCAGAGTGGATGCGGTCATCGTGGGCGCATCGACCAGTGTTGGCCACCGGTTCATCGGGGCGCTGGGTGTGCACCTGATCCGACTGGCCCGGTGGCCGGTGACAGTCGTTCCTTAGGGCAAACTCAAGAAGCGACGCGGTGACGGACCGGGGTCAGGACCCGGCGGTTGGTCGCCACAATGATCTCGGCGCGCTCGGGAGCGGTCAGGCCGCCCCAAACGCCGAATTGCTGCCCGGTGTCGAGCGCGTAGTCGAGGCATCCTGAGCGGATCGGGCAGTTGGCACAGATCGACCGGGCGTTGTTAAGCAACGTCGCTCGCTTCTCGCCGCGGGTGTCCTCGTGGTCGAAGAAGATGCCCGTGTCTTTCCCGTTACAAGCGGCTTGATCCCAATCGGTCATTTCGTCCACTCCGGCCTCGGTCTTTGTATGACATATCTGTCGACACACCGGGGTGTTTCATTAGCCGAAAGGCCCGAAATTTCGTCTGCATTATCGAAGCTCGCCTATGTGCGGTCACCCCTCACGGTGTGCTCGAGGCCGAAGAGACCGGATTGACGACCGTCGGAGACTCGGTCGGGCGAAGGGCCGCGGGGATGGAGGACAGCGCGAAGTACACCAGCACCGCGGCCATGATCACCGAGAGGCTGATGAAGATGAACCGGCGTGGTTCCTCGCGCGAAGTAGTGGTCATCGCCGACCAGTATCACCAAGGTTCGGGCTATTCGCAGGTTCCACTGCGTAACGTGATCTGATGACCCGCGCGAGCACCACGTCGGCCGGCCCGCGGCCGTCCCGGTGGGCCGGACTCGCCCGGATCCGGGACCGGGTTCGTGGCCTGCCCGGGGGCCGGCTGATCTGGCGGATCGGCGTCACCCTGCTCGGACTGGTCGTCATCCTGGTCGGGTTGCTGCTGATTCCGCTGCCGGGCCCCGGCTGGGTAATCGTCTTTCTCGGGCTCGGCATCTGGTCGACCGAGTACGAGTGGGCGCGGCGGTTGTTGCTCTTCGTGCGGACGCAGGTCGGCCGTTGGGTGAAGTGGATCGCACGTCAGCCCCGCTGGCTCCAGCTGCTCATTGGCGCGCTGGGCCTCGCCTGCACGGCAGCGATCAGCTACGGCGCCTGGTACCTGTTCTAGGTGTGTAGTCTTTGGGGCGCTGGTTTGGCTGTCTCGGTGCCTGGCCAGGGCGATTAGCTCAGCGGGAGAGCACTGCCTTCACACGGCAGGGGTCACTGGTTCGATCCCAGTATCGCCCACCCTTACATAGCCCAGAATTGCTGGGGCAGATTCGGTTCACTCACCGCACGTGCCAGATACGTGCCAGAACCGAAGGAGCAGCGATGCCCGAAACCACGTTCAACGCCGAGGCTAACCGGATGCCATCGGTGACCGTCCAAGACCAGCCAACCAACGTGGTCGCTCTCAAGGAGCCGGCCTGGCGCTTTGAACAGCGCTACGCCCTCGCCTTGGCGAGAGGCCGCCAGCAAGCCGCCGCGCTCACGATCGTTCCGTGCCCCGACTGGTGGCACCAGCACTGATGCCGACGTGTGCCACTCGTACAGCGCAGATATTGTCGACGGGTCATTCAGCCGGAACCACGCGTGGACCAAGTCGGCGCCAGATCCAGAACGCTGGCTGAAGCTGTCCAACAAACTGAGGTCGGACCCGGCGTTCAGGCCAGCGACGGCCGAAATCGCTGCGTGCGAGGTGCGCGCAGCTGGCGGAGATGAGACGTTCACCCTCTCGAGCGCCGTCGCGTACACCCGCGACTTCGATCACGACGACCTCACCGAGCGGGATCTTCGCAGGATGGCTGAACTGCTGCTCGAGACGGCGGACAAGCTCCACACGATCAACAAGGCGAATCGCTGAGTCCTGACGTACACCGACAGCGCCCCGTCTCCAGTGTCAGAGGCGGGGCGCTGTGTGTGTTGCTCGTTTACTTTCTTATCTGCATGGCAAGATCGAGCTTGCGCGCTTTGCCGCGTCGCGCCCCGGCCTTCAAAAACACGAAGGACATCGCTTAGAGAGCAGGCGACCGGGGTGTCGCGCAGGGCCCCAGCTGCTAATCGCGAGTGAGCGCAACACGATGGCTTCAGGTTGCGGTCATGACATCGATAGCAAGCAAGGTTCAGGCCGGTATTTACTGCCGCATCAGCGATGATCGCGTGGGCGCCGGGTTGGGGGTTGCGCGCCAGCGGCAGGACTGTGTGTTGCTTGCTGCCAAGCTCGGCTGGTCCGTGGCTGACACGTACAGCGACAACGACATCTCGGCGTATTCGGGGAGCCGTCGTCAGGCACGAGGTGGCCGCACGCTGGGCAAGGCCCATTCGGGGCGGGTTTCGTCGGGCGGCAGCACGCGAACGGGATCGGGCACTTTTAGCGGATCCCGTCGAGTCGTTGGGATACGGTTCGGAGCGCTCGCGAGATGGTGCGGCTAATGGTCGCCACCGAGACGCTGAGGCGGTCGGCAACCTGCCGCTGGGTTTGGCGCTCGAAGTAGGTCAGCGTTAGGGCGTAACGCTCGACTGGCGTCAGCGCATCTAGGGCGGCCGTCAATGAGGAATCAGAGATCCGGTCGATCGGGTTCAGGACGATTCCCTAAGCATCCGAGCGAGCCCGTGCGGCGGCAGCGTCGTACCCACTTCTTGAACCCGACGCACACAAAATATCCCCGAACTCGCCCGCACTAAACCAGACGTGCCGCGGTTGATCTCGTGGCGCCGGTGCCGTCTGACTCGACGCTAGCGGGGCGGCTGATGCATGAACGGCACGGGCGAACCGGGTGATGCTGATGATGATCTTGGTCTCTACGACGTCTTTCGCTAATAAACCCTGTGTAAGGTTTGTGTTAGTAGCTTGAGGGTAATGCCCTTAAGGTCGGGGATCGGTCTGCGGGGACTGTGGAGCCGCAATGTCCCGCTCATCTACCCATCGCCGCCGCGTGGGTCCGCTCCTTGCGGCTGTTCTGCTGGTCGTGACCTTCGCGTCGTCCTCGGTCTCACAATCGACGGGGGGACCGTGGCGGGCGCCGGTGATCCGTACTGGGCCGACAGCGAGCGTGACGCCGGTAGTGCAGAACCCGGCGGTGAATATTCCAGCCGTCCCGGCCTACTCGAATAGCTGTCAAAGCAATCCGATGGGCTCGACCTGCGAGACTTCGAGCATCGCCGCGCTGAACCACGCCCGCGCCGTCATGGGGCTACCGGCGTATGTGCTGCCGGCCAACTTCACGGCACTCGACGCGCTCAGTCAGCTCCTCGTTCTGTCCAACGCTGACCGGGCCGTCTACGGACTGAGTCAGATCGTCGGCTTCAACGGCACCCTCAACGTCGCCGCCCAGGCCGGGGTCACCCAACGACACCGACCCCGTCGGCCCGACCACCGTCGACGGCGTCCACTTCCGAGCCTGGGCATCGAACTGGGCCGCCGGCTGGTCCAGCCCCCTCTACACCTACTACGAATGGATGTACGACGACGGGCTCGGTGGCACCAATATCGACTGCAGCGCCACCGACACCAGCGGCTGCTGGGGACACCGCGAGAGACACCCTCTACAACTTCGGTAGCAGCACCGTCGTGATGGGTGGCGCCACCGGCGCCAGCCCCCGTTACGGCAGCACCGCATTCACCGAACTCTACGAATCGTTCACCGCCGGCTCAGCGATCACTCTTGCCGCCGCCGGCGCGACCGCCTCGAACGGGACGAACACCGCGTCGGCGCGGTGGAGCGGCTACGAATCCCTCGCCAGCCCGGTCACCGGGCCGGCGGTCGCGTCCTGGGCGCCCGGACGACTGGACGTCTTCTGGACCGCGTCCGAGGGATCGTTGATGCAAGAGTTCTACAGCGGCTGGCTGGTACGGCCCCCTCACCCTCGGCGGCAGCTGGGTCGGTCAACCCACCGCGGTGTCGTGGAGCAGCAACCGGATCGACATCTTCGGTCAAGGCCCCGGAGGGACCCTGCAGCACTACTGGTGGGACGGCGCCCACTGGCAAGGCCCCGAGACCCTCGCCACCGGAGTCGCCAGCGCCCCCACCGTCACCACCTGGGGCCCCGGCCGGCTCGATCGTGTTCTACCTCGACTCCACCGGGCACCTCTCCCACGACCTTCTACAACGGCAGCTGGCACACCCTCACCAACCTCGGCGGCACCTGGGCCGGCCCACCGGCAGCAGTCGCCTGGACGCCCGGGCCGCATCGACATCTTCGGTCAAGGCGTCGGCGGACGTTGCAGCACTTCTGGTACGCCGGCGGGTGGGCCGGACCCGAAAACCTCCGCCCCACCGGAAGCCTCACCGCCGCCCCCACCGTCTCCAGCTGGGCCGCGGGACGCCTCGACGTCTTCTGGACCACCAACGGGCAACTGCAGCACCTGTGGTATTCGGGAGGCTGGGCTGGTCCCGAATCCCTCGGCGGGTCACTCACGGCCGCCCCCGCCGCCATCTCGTGGAGCGCCGGCCGGGTCGACGTCTTCGCCGAAGGCAGCAACCAATCCCTCCAACACACCTTCTACAACTGACGACCACTCACGCGTCGCGACTGTCCTACATCTTCTGTCCCGTGGCTCGCCGTGTCGGCGCCCGCTGCTTCACTCGATCATGGACCTCGACCGGGACCGCTGCACCGACGTTGACCAAGGCGACCGATGCCAGCTTCTCGCCGACGACCACACTGCTCACTGCGCGATAATCAGCCACGACGTGTCACCGGCAAGGGGCCACCGCAGACCGGCCGCGGCCGAGTTCAAGACGTGGGGCAGCGAGTGGACTGGGACGCTGCCGGGACATGGGACTCTGCGGTGGTCGCCGACGATGCCGAAGGTTGAACGCAGTGTCTAGCTGTCACTCATTCGGCAGGGACTCGTCCTCAGGCAATTCTCTCCGGAGCTGCGTATCGATCAACCTCCGTTCGTCAGGAAAGGGCCGCATCGATGTCAAGATGTTGTTCGTAGCCCACGTGACCTCGTCGGCAACCGCGACAACTTCACTGGCGCTGCGCCTCGTCTTTCGCACGGTGTACCCGCGTCGCGGCGCGAGGAGTTGGCCTCTAGATTGATCCTCCCAGTGAGTCACCCACATGCCATGGATCATCTCGTTCCTATGCTTGCTAGCGGCGCGAACAGCAGCAAGATCTACCTGCACTTGGTCACCTTGCTCGGGAGTCAGATCACCGAGACTGACACAAACCGAAGCTAGGGCAACGCAATCATCTACCAACGCCTCGAGGTTGTGCCGAGCCGCGACGACTGCAGCCATCTTGCTATTGACAAGAATGCAGAACACCGACTGCATCGCCCACTCCATATTGCTGGCCTTCTCGACCAGCCGACCCAGCGCCGTGCTGATCTCGTCCGTCTTATCCACCATGTGACGCATCGTGTCATCGGTCTGAGTTCGACGCCATGAAGCCACAGACGCTGACGTGGGCTATCGGTGCAGTTTGGCCAGCAGCCGCATGAGCAGATCGGCGAGTAACACGACTTCGGCAGCTTCGGTTGGATCGTCGAAGTCGACCCTGCGGTGGCTCGCTGGATTCTTGAAGAGGCCGATCGCGCCCGCGAACAAGGACATGAGTCCGACCGCTTCGCCGCCTTCGTCCTCGGCACGGTACAGCGGACCGCCAGCATCGCCTTCAGCATTACCCGGCGGCCGGAACGCACTCTGCATCAACTTGACTCCGATAAGGCTCGCCGGAAGTTCGCCCATTGCGCGGACCCGGACCTCGACCTCTTTCATCGCCATGAACGCTGCGGCCTCGAAATCGCCGCGAAGGAACTGAGGTCTGGCCTTCGCTTCGAGCTCGGGGACCATCTCTACGTCCAACCGCTGCACGGCCCGTATCCACGGAATGCCTCGACGGAGCACCTCGTGCCCTTGCCGACTTACGACGATCGATTCAGCCGCGTCCTGATCAATCGACCGGACGACCAGACCACGGTTGATCGAGCCACGCCCACGCCTCCATCAACGCCGCCAGCGCGTCCTTGCGTTGTGGGTAGCCGTAGGCGTTGGCCGACAGCATCCAGTTACGCCAGTTCCATTCATTATTGTCTCGAGCGTCAAGCAACACCCGCAACGCCAGTTCGTCGAGCGGCAGCGCCACTATCTCGTCAGCTTCAAGTTCCCAGGCGCGCATCTATCGGCCAGCCGAGGCACTACTTCGGGGTCTGATGGCTGTGTCCTATCTATCTGTTGGTCACATGATTGGCGAGCCACTCGAAGCCAGACCACCTAACCGGATCGTGAAGCTCCCCTCGCTGCCACTCAACCAGCGCTCTCGCATCGCGCCACGTCCGATGGATTTGACCGCCCCACTCGTCAACCACAACGTCCAAGGGAAGAAGGTCATGTTTCGCGAGTGCACCTGCGACCGACCACAGTTGGCAGACTCCCTCAGCGGCGGCAATCTCTTGCGCGGTCCAGTTGCCGGCGGACGCATCGAACGGCCCGGCGCGCTCGACGGCCCGGTGCAGGATGCGTCGCCGTTCTCGCGCCTCGTCGGCGCCTATGAGCGTCCACAGCTGCATCACATTGGCACCGCCCCCGCCGTGCCGAGACAGCTTCGCCTGGCGGAAGGCGAAAAACGCGGCACCGGCACCGAACGTGAGGGCGACAGTCTGCACCGTATCGGCCCAAGGGTCTGTCGCCACACCACGCATCATGCTCGACCGGCGGCCGCGATCCAAGAGCATGGCGCACCAAGCTACCGATCGCGTGCCCCTTGGCCTGCGCATTGAGTCGGCACACCGTCAGGGAAGGCCCCACGAAGGTCACCTGCTCACCCCGGTGAATGGCCGGATGGTGGTCTCGTCGACCCACGGCCAGCCGGGCGTCGATCGCGAGTCGAGTTGCTCGCAGATCGGGCACCCGACGACGAGCAGCGACTCGCCCTGATGCCACCGCCAGTGCAGGAACTTCTTCCTCGTCATCACGTCGTCCGGGCCGACGGGTTGTTCGCGGCGCTTCACGATTCGCCCCTGCTGGTCGACACCGCGCAGATGATGCAGCCCGTCACCGAGCAACGTCCCGCTGTCAGCAACGACCAGAAGTGAGCCACCACCGCGTCCGCGTACACCTCGTCCGGGTCGACGACGTGATCACCGCGACGCCTCATGACACACTCCGACGCGACCCCACGACACCACGAACACCCCGAACACCGTAAGCACCGCGGGCACCACCCCGACGCTGCGGCCGAACCATCTCACCCTCATCACCAGCCGGCATCCGCAACGCAGCCAGCAGCCGCGCCAGCGTGATCGACTGCTGCCGCGCCTCCACCATCGCCGGATGCGCGACCTGGTCACCTTTGTAGTTCGTAACCGTCACCGTCCCCTGGCTCGCCTCGACCTCGAGCCGGTCCAAACGGTCCGCTGTACGGCACGCTTGCAGCAGCAAAAGCTCCTCATGGACATCGAATTGGTAGTCCTCGAGCGCCGATCTCCACAGCCGGCGACCGGCAGAGCCCAACCCGGACGGGGTTTTCGGTGTCGTCATGCGGTTTCTCCTAGGGAGCGTTTCAGGGGTCACGCAGTGTCAAGCGCTATACGGTGCGGTGAAAATTTGATGGGAGGTAGGGGGTGGGACCCCCACCTCTAGTGGGGTGGCGCTACCTAGGGCGAGTGACGTCAGCACGGTTCGGTCCGTGGCGTGGGCTGGGACGACGGCGAGGCATGCGGGTGAGCAGCAGGTCGCGGCGTGGTTCATCGCGTCCGCCGGTGATGACTGCGAGTTGGAACCGCGTCTGGTAGTGGCCGAGCGGCTGTCAGTTACCCGCGGTGCTTGGCGCGCAGTGACCGCTCCACCCGGTAGACGGCGTTGTCGATCGGGTGGAGGGCATGTTGGGCTTGTTTGACCGCTGGGGGTGTCGCGGCTCGTTTGACGGTGCGCACTGGGTGGATGGCGCGCCGGACGGAGCGAGGCACGACCAGCCGCGAGATGAAGCCCACTGCCTCGGTCTACTCGCGTGAGTTCAGCGGCACAAGGGGTCATCGACGGCTCGTGTTGTAGGTCTGGTGCTCGGTGACGGACTGGGCGACGACCCGTCCGTCGAGAACGGACTGGACGGTCAGGTGGATGGTCTGCGGCCCCGCTGGCGCTGCCTGAGGCATCGCTGCCGAGATCTGATGCCGGTTGTACACCTGAACGTTGGAACCGGACTTGTACAGCCACTCGATGCCGGCCTCACCGACGGTGTTCCAGCCCTCGTTCAGTGGACCGCCGCCGGCGTGCGCGGACGCTGACCGCAGCACGGCCTCACTCGTGACGGTGATACCGGGCGTTTTCGGGTTGAGAGCCGCCGCCATTTGCGACTGAAAATCCTGAAGGACCTTCAGAGCAGCAGCGTCGTCGATGTCGAGTTGGGTCTGGGCAACGGGTGGGATCTTGTCGATCTGGTCGATGTAGGCGATGATCGCGGCCTTCTGCGCACCTGTCGCGCCGGTGGCGTTTTCGATGCTCGTGATCGACGCGTCGTACGCGGCCTTGGCTTTGTCCGTGGAACCGGTCTGCTGCGCGGTCGCTTGGTAGACCTGCTGGGCGGCGCTGACCTGCTGCTGCAACGCGGCCTGATTAGCCAGCGCGGCGGCGGTGTTGCCGCTGACGGCCTCGTGGTTGCCCTGCAACGTCGACTTCAATGTGAGCAGCCCGGTGTTGAACTGGGTGTTCGCTTGGGCCACTCCGAGCGCGTCACCACCGAGCCCGCTCAGCGCCTGCCAGAGCAGACCTGCGGCGTTGTTCTCGAGCTGCATCTGCAACGTGGAGGCGGCCTCCGCTGCCTTGTTCTGCTGCGCGGCGGTCGCTGCTTCCTGGTAGGCGTCAACCAGCACTCCGTAGGAGGCCGCGGTGGCGTTGATCTGCGCCGCGCCGGCATCCAACCCGCCCGTCGCCTGTTGCAGCTGCTCGCTGTTCAAGCTCGGCGCCGGCGGCAACGGTGCCTTTGGCTTCTTGTTGCTGAACAAGCCAATGAAGTCGGATGCGTACCCGGGGAGCTTGTCCGCGCCTTCGCTGACGTATCCGGTCGCGACTGAGGTCAGCTGAGTCAAGCCACCAACTTCGTTGCCGGTCGCGAGCTTCCCGAGCCCCTGCAGGATGCCTTTGCCGCCGCTGGCGTTGCCTGACACGTGGGGGGCTTCGTTGGCGATCCGCTGCAAATCGTTGAAGGTGTCGAGGACGTTGCCGAGCGTCCCCAGCGTCGCCGCGCCCTGATCCTTCGTCGAGTTCAAGAACTCACCGACCGCCTGCGCGCCCGCGGCCAACAGCCGGTTCGCCGGCGGCAACTCCTCGTTGATGTAGGAGGTGATGCTTTTGATGCCGGAGCCGTTCAGCCACGCCGCGCCCTGGTCGATGTCCTTACCGACGACACCGGCGACCGAGTCGATCAGCGGCTGCAACTTACCCAACGCCGAGTCGATGTCGCTGATCGCCGGCCCGCTGAACGGAGCCAGCGCCGAGGTCGCCTGCTTCTGCAGATCATTGAACGCCGGACCCAAGGTGCCGGTGACGTTGTCAGCCAGCCCCTTCGCGCCCAGCGCCAACACACCCAACCCAGCGACACCCGACGCGACGGCCGGGGCGATGGCCGGGCCGATCAACGCGATCGCCGGCAGCAGCACGTCACTGATCGACAACCCTGCGCTTTCCGCGCCCGCGTCGAGGCCACCCAGCGCACCCTCACCACCGCGGACAGCCGAACCGCCGTTAATGCGATCGAGCTGTAGTTGAAGGGCCTCGAGCTGCGCCGCCGCTGCAGCTGTGTTGACTTTGACCCGAACATCCGGCGACTCGCGAGCGAACGCATCAAGCTCGCCCCGGAGCTTGTCCAACGTCGCGAACGCGTCAGTGTCCGTCAGGCCCACGTCGAGGTAATTACCGTGGGACAACCCGATCAGGGTCGCCCGGAACTCAGCCAGCTTCGCGTCCGCCTCGGTGCTGTCCACGCCGAGCACAGCGACAGGCAGGCTCTTCAGAGCCGCCTCGATACGCGACTCCATCTGCTTATCGAACTCATCCGCGAACGACGCACCCTGACGGCTGCCCTGCTCCTTCGACGACGGAGCAGCCTTCGCCAACCCCTCACTTACAGAATCGGCAACCTTGTCGGAGATCGGGCCACCGATCGAATCTCCGAGGCTGCTGCCAGCCTTCGCAGCGCCCGGACGGGTCTTCGCCTCGAAGTCCGACCAGAACGTCTCAGCACTCGGAACGACATCGACAGCTACCGACCCAATTACCGCTATCGGCCACGGTCAGGCTCCCGTCTCGGCGGCGAGCTGCGGCGATCTGGTCGTCCTGCAGTCGATCCAGCTCTGACGGCTTCGGCGATATCAAGTAGGCCGTCGTGATGAACTGCTGCTTGCATGCTGCTGCTGCGTGCCCGCGAGCTGGTTCAGCGCGTCAGCGACGTGCGGGTGCGCTGCGGTGTACGTGTCGACGACGCCACCCCATCGCGGGTCCGCCGGCAAGCCCGGGATGACCGATCGCGCCGGTCGGTGGCGTGGCGGGCGATCGCCTGCGCCATCAAAGTTGTCACCTTCGGCCATGCGCCGCGGTCAGCTTCGCGTGGGCGGTCTGTGGATCCGTGATGCCCTCCGCGATTTGCTGCGCCTGCCGGTATGACATCGCCTGCGATCGGGTCCGACGGGGCACCGAACGCCGTCCTCGTCAGGCGCGTGACCCGCGCTGCCTCGTCAGCGTCAGATGATGCTTTGTGAGCTGCCAGGCGACGCTGAGTTTCGGTGTACGCGGCGGCGATCTGCTTGCGCTTCGCCACGTCACTCAGGTCCGGGTTCTTCCGGATCCGGTCGTATACCGCGACGCCGGACTCGTTGATTCGTTGCGCCTCGTCCAACACCGGATCACCGGTCCCGTCCTGCTCCATCTGACTCAACTCGTACAAGCTCGGCATCTGCTACCTCTCGTCATGCCGCTCGGCGGCGGGCGTAATCCAAAACGTCGTCTCGGTTGAAGAGCCACTGCCGGCCGACCCGGCCCGAGGGAATCCGCATCTCTCGAGCCGCGAGCCGAACCGCCTCAGCCGAGACCCCGATCAACGAAGCCGCATTCGGTGCAGACAGTGGCCGATCACCCAACACCACGAATTCTTCAAGCACTTGCGTCTCCGCACCCTGATTCGCTTGCGTCGACGGAAGCTGCTTCGGAAGCAAGCTTCAGCAGGGCGAGCAACCTGTTCAGCGACAGCCCCGGTCGATGTCCCGCCCACGAGCAGCGAAGACCTGCGGCAGGTTCGTGTTACTCACGACCCACGCCGCTAACTCGGCATCGAAGATCCCGAACGGCCCAAGCCGGTAATGCGCAGCCGCCGGCAAGTAGCTCACGCCGCATCACCACCGAACGGAAACAGGTCCTCGAGGCGTGATGGCTCTTTTCGGAACTCGCCCCGCAGTACCGCGCCGAACGTCTCGCCCGGATCACCACCAGCCGCAGCTACATCGAGTCGGATGAACTCATCAGGTGTGAGCACGATCGGCTCACCCGACTCATCGACGCCGATCTCGATCCCTGGTTCAGCCATGGGGCTGCTCCTCGACCTCGATGTACTCGCCGTGAGTCAGCCGGTAATGAAAGCCGCGAGTACGCCGCGTCGGCCGCCACTCATCAACCTGGACAGGCGCGCAGAGCCGGCAACCCTTTCCGTGCCAGGTGACCGGCTCATCGATGTGAACACGGCATCCGTACTCAGTCATGCGACCGCCTCAGCAACCTTGACGCAGCTCGCGCAAATGCCGCGCTCGATCGAGACGGGATGGAACAGATTCGGCTTCCCGCAGACAGTGCAGACCGGATTCGCTGACCGTTCCGCTTGCTGCCGGTCCCAGACCGCGTAAAGGTCGTTCCCAGGCCTGTCGTCCTTAGTTTGGTCGTATTCGTCGCTCGCAACGCTCGCGTCACTCGCACTCTGGGGCTCGTCAACCTCTGCCTGCGAGTGTTGCGAGCGTTGCGAGTCTTGATTGCAAGCCTTCTCAGGACGATTCAATCTTGCCAGCGGATCGCGTTGTCGTGCCCGGCCGGTTGCTCGCTGACGACCCATCCGGCCCGACGCATCACCGGCGCCTGGCGCTTCAGCAGCGTCGTGCACTGCCGGGCGTTCGACCGGCCATTCCTTCGGTGGCCGCTTGTCCTCACCGTGACTTATCGTGCGCCAACAGCTGCGCGGCCGTGCCGAGGAACGGTTCGCCCAGCTGCGCGCGCATCGCCATGACGAACGGGTCACCGGTCAAGCGCGTCAGCGGCGAGGGTGCTCGCCCGGGTGCTGTAGCGGTTCAAGCCCTCCGTACCGAGCACCTGATCGACAGCGGCGAGGACGCGAGCGAAGTCCGCCATCCGCGGTGACCTCTCAAGACGGACAGAGGGAAGGACACTCGCGACACTCGCAGCAAGATCCAACAACGCACCGAGAACCCGCGGGTGAGCCTTCTTTCCACGCCCGCTTCGACGTCAGCGTCCAGGCGCCGGCTCCGTTCGGGGATGACATCGAGATCGATGACCAGTAGCCGGTCCGCCAGGTCTCCACGGACGGCACCGAGGTCGATCCCGTTCAGCACCAATGCCGCGGCGGAACGCGAACAAGGCGAGACCCCCGTCGGTGTAGAGCTGACGGCGCACATCACCATCGCCGGTCACCGCGCGGCAGAACGTGTCGCGAGAGCCAGTCCGGCGATCGTGGAGATGTTGTCGATTGCGACCACCCACGACCCTGCGGCAGCGGTCACCCAGGACTCAGCGTCTCGGGGTGACTTGCGCAGCGGCACCGGGGACGGGTCGATCAATGAGGTGATGATCTTCGCCCCGGTTGACTTCGCGGTGCCCTGCTCACCAGCCAGATTCAGGATCGGGTGCGGGATATCGGCGATCATGGCCGCGACCAGCCACGCCAACACCAACGGCCGATCCGGCGCTGACGACGTTCAGCAGCGACCACAACTCGGCCAGATCCCCACCCGGCACCGGGATAGGCAACGCGGCAGTCAGGACCGTGCGGCGGAAGCGCACCACCGGGTGCGGTTACTTTCCACCCGTTGCCGTTCACCCGGATCGCGTTGCCGCTGTTGTCACCGACATCGATCCACCACGACCCGGCGGTCTGGGCGACCCGCTGCGCCAAGCGCCTCCGGCTCGGCACCGCCGGCCATTCCCTCGATGACCAGCAGCGCGTCCGCCAAAGCCTGCTGCGGGGCAGCCTTGCCGTACTGCTCGAAGTAACCGCGAGCCAGCTCGACTGCGCAGACCGCGTTTGCCGCCTCGCAGCAACCGCGCGACCGGGTCACCCATCAACGGCACCGCGAACGGCTCACCATCGGTCGAGATCCCGAACGTGTACCGAGACTGCGCCAACTCGACCAACACGGTCGCCGCCGACTTCTTCGCATCCTTGTCCTCGCTCATCGCGACACCTCGACGATCTGCACACGCCGCTTGAGGCTGTGCTCGAGGTAGGCGAGGACGTCATCGACCCGGTCGATCGGGACGGACACCTTCGTGGAGTCCGAGGTGCACTTCATTGCCGGCACGCCGGTCTTCAAAGCAGCCATCCAAATCGCACCGAGCGGCCCCGACAGGTAGGCGGTCCGCCGGCCGAGCTCAACCAGCACAGGTTCCCGGACGCTCATGACGCACGCCCTATGTAGTCGCCACCGCGACGCAGCACGGCCATCGCCCGGACGCACGCCGAGCATCGGGGAACCGGTGTGCACCGCGGCGACCCACAGAGGTCGATCGGAGTCTCACGGGCTGCCCTGATGTCCGCCATGCGCCTGAGCGGCCACACGCCAGACTTCGCGATCGACGCCGCCAAGCTGCCAGCTTGCTTGAAGTCGTTCTCGATCTCAATGAGCTTGTCGATGCCGCCGGCGTAATAAGCCAACCCGGCCCACCTGCGGGACTCGACCGGACACCGGGCGAGTTCCGCCCAGATGTCGGAGGTGTCGCCTAGAATTGCTTCAGCAGTGGTGTCCGAGAGGTTGGGCCCGTCCTTGGCGAGAGGGCGGGCTTCTCGGATTTCTGAGGACCTCGTCACGCTGCACCGCCGACCGTCGGGATCGGACGCAGCGCGGCGTCGAGCTCGTTGAGATCGACGCGGATGAGGCGCTTACCGAAGCGGTAACCGGTCAAACGCCCTTCGGCGATCGAGCGCCGGATCGTGCGTGGACTGGTATCGATGTACGCCGCGGCGGTTTCGATCGAAGCGAGCCGCTTCTCGAGAATTTGTCTGCTGGACACACGTCACCCCTGTGTTGCTAGGGATGACGATCCGCACCGTCATCTGGCCTTGCTGCTATCCGCAGCAGGAACGTCCAGTCGGCTCGCGCCTCAGGATGGCCATCAATTTGTGTTGATGACATTACCGGACACGAGTCGTCACGTGCGTTCATGAACACTGAATCGGCGTGTCACCGACGAATTGACGACGCGATTGGCGGCGTGACCATCGGCGGGGGGTTCGCCCACGTCGTATGCAGTTAGCGGGAATGAGACCTCGGCCCTTAGCTGTCTGCGGCGTGAGCGCAGCGCGCTGAGTACTTCGGTTCGAGCAAGGATGGCGTCGCCATGTTTAAGGCATCGAACCATTAACGCGGGGTATTCCTGGACCGTCCCAAGGGGGAGTTCCAGAAGTGCGATCGTGCCATGGCGTTCGTAACCTCGGTCAGGCTCACCGGAAATACTCACGACGTTGCCTTGCGCCGCTAGATATCGCCGTTCGGCGTTGCGCCCCAGTCTCTTTCCCCCAACGATGACGGCTATCTGTCCCTCTGACCTCAACATCCCAGCTTGAGATGAACAACGGCCCGAACGTTGTAGTGCCCGCGTGCGCGAGGATGCTCTGACAATTGCTACAGATAATTTTGACTGCGGGCACCACATTTTTGGAAGCTACAACTGCATCTAAAGTGAGCGCCCATAACTCCGGGTCAGTCACATTCAATTTCACGGGGCTGCTCATCGTTCTGCGCCTTTCGCGAGTACCGACAGTGCCTCGGCGATCTGCTGGTCGCGACCCTTGGCTGCGTGCTGGTAGCGCATCGCCGCGCCTGGCGTGGAGTGGCCGAGCCGGCCCATCAGCTCGGCGAGCGTGGCGCCGGTGGACGCGGCTAGGACTGCGCCGGTGTGCCTGAGGTCGTGGAATCGCAGATCGGGTCGTCCGGCTGCTTCGCGGGCGGGGTAGTAGACCTTGTACAGCGTCGCGGGCCGCATGTGCCCGGTCGCGGTCGTGCGCGGCGGGGAACAGCAGCCCGGTCTTGCCGGCGCCGACCGCGAGCAGATGTGCGCGCACCGCGGGCAGTAGGTGCGGCGGGATCGCGACGTCGCGCGTGCCGGCGTCTGACTTCGGCTTGCCGATCACGGGTTTGGAGTCGACCCAGGCGACTGCGCGGCGGATCTTGATGGACGCCGGTCTTGGTGTCGACGTCTTGGCCGCGGAGTTCGGTCAGTTCACCGAAGCGCATACCGCACCAGGCGGCGAGCAGGATCATCAGCCGGTAGCGCTGGGGGATGTTGTCGACGATCGTGGCCAGCTCCTCGAGCGTGGCGGGCTCGGTCTTGCTGACGCGCTTGGCCTGGCCGGCGCCGCGGATCCGGCACGGGTTCGCCGGCAGCAGCTCGTCGGCGACGGCGGTGGTGCAGATGGTCTTGAGCAGCATGTAGGCGTGGGCGCGCATCGTCGGGGTGTCGAGCGCGGTCCGGGCGTGCCACTCGCGGACGACGGCGGGGGAGAGGCGCCGGACCGGGACGTCTCTTGAACGTCGGCAGGATCAGCTGGTCGAGCAGCTTCCGGTAATGCGCCCGGGTCCGTGGTTTCAGTGTGCGGTGCTCGAGCCACGTCGTCGGCGTAGTGCCCGAAGGTGATCTTGCTGTCGGCCGGCAGCCACGCGCCGCGGACGAGATCGGCGTGGGTGGTCGTTAGCCACTGCTGCGCGTCGCTGCTTCGTGTCGAACGTCATCGGGGCCTTGACGGTCGCGCCGGTCACAGCGGTGTAGCGGGCCTGCCAGCGCCCGGACGGCAGCTGGCGGGTGTTGCCGAACGCGGAGCGTCGCTTCGCCATGTGCCATCTCCTCATGCCAGTCGTGCCAGCTACGTGCCAGATAGCAGAGTACATCCGTGTCGTCTTGTGTCCAGTCCTGACACGCGATACTGTGCGAAGCGAACCGAACGAAATCCCAGTAATACTGGGCTTCAGGGCGTGATCGCTGGGTTCGTAGCCAGTGACGCCGATGGGTAGGCGATACTGGTTCGATCCCAGTATCGCCCACCACCTGAAGTCCGGATTGCGGCTCGATTTGGGACATGCAGGTGGCAGCTCAGCTGCCCCGGGGGCTGTTGGCGATTCCGAGGAAGGTCACTACGGCTCGGTTGAGCCGGACGATGTCCGCGTCGTCGAGTTCGCCGATGCGTTCGCCGAGTTTCGCCCGTCGCACCGTGGTGATCTTGTCGACCATGAGGCGGCTTGTTGTATTGAGACCGGTGGTTGGCGTTGCGTCGACGGCAAGACGGAACAGTGGTGCGTCGGTCGGGTCGGTCGTGAACGGGCAGAGGGTGACCGAGTCGGTGTCGAATCGGTCGTCTTGCAGGATCACCGCTGGCCGTGGTTTGCCGGCGTAATCGGGTCCGCCGGACACGGTCCAGATCTCAGCTCGTCTCACTCGTTGGGCCACTCGGAGACAGCATCGATGAAGTCCTGGTCGTCGTCGGCGAACGAACTGCCGGCGACCAAACGGGCTTGGCGGTGGGCCTCAGCAGCAAAATCGGGGGAGCGAGCATCGGGCACCCAGATTTGGATCGGGCGCAAGCCCTGCGCGCGCAGACGCGCTCGATGAGAGCTCACCCGGCTTCGTATGTCGGACACGGTTCACCTCCGCGAACTGTTACATGTAACGCTACGCCTTCACAACCTCACCCGCAACGAGTAATGCTCGGTTCGCATGACGGTAAGTAAGGCCCACCAACGACGTCAAGGCGCCCCGCGACCGCGTTCAGATCGTCGTCGGACGGGTCCGCGCAATGGTGCAGGGTCAGCGCCGCCGAGGCGTGGCCGAGCATCCGCTGGACCGCTTTTACATTCGCCCCGGCACTCACAGCCGGCGATGCGGCCGTGCGCCGCAACTCGTGCGGTGAGCCCGGCTGCCCCTGCACGCGCCGCGGTGTCGTCGAACCAATCGCGGCGGGAATTGCGGTTGCGAAGGGGTCCGCCGCTCGGCGATGTGAACACGAGTGGCTCAGTCGGTTTCCCGGCCAAGTGCACGGCCAGTTCGTCGACCAGGAAGCGTGGGAGAGGCACCGAGCGTGACTCGTGGGACTTCGGGATGCCCCACTCGATGCGCCCGCCGTCTAGCTCGACCATGGCCTCGGCGGTGCCGCTCCGCCTGCCAGGCTTCGTCGGCGACTAGCAGGTGATGCCGATGAGATTGTCGACGTGGGTGACTCCGGGGGTGCACCACGCGGCGTATTCCGCCTGGTGCCGCTCGGCCCAGCTGCCGACGTGTCCCGTGAGTCGGATCTCGGTGCCGTTCACGGTCACGTCGACGTGTTGTGCTTCGAGTCGCGCGTTGCGTAGCAGAGCGGCGGTGACGTTTGCTTGCGCATCCGCGGAAGCAACCATCGGTTGCTGCGGCGTCAACTTGATCGAATTGCGGACCGCGGTGACACCTCGGATGGCCGCAACTGCGCGCTCGGCCGCCGCGCGCTGGTGCTGCCAGGCGACCTCGCCAGCCAGCGTGATCTCATGGTCGTGGACCGCGGCCGTCACCGAATCAATCGGGACAACCACCGTAGTCCTTAGCGCCGCGGCCGCTTCGCGGGCGATATCAGCATCCTCGCGGACGAAACGGTGCCGGACGACGATCTCATCTGCGATCGCCGTTACCCCGCGAACCCGCAGCACCGCCCTAACCGCGGCCGTCTTTTCCGGGTAGCTTTCCACTTGGCCCGAGAGCGTGACCGCTCCGTCGTTGATGGCGACGCCGATGCGATCGCTGTCGACCTCTGAAGCCCAGCTCAGCTCATGCTCAAGAGCATCCTTGAGGTCGTGATCCTTGGTCTGCTGAGTCATCGTCATGAGGTTCACTGTGCGCCCAGCTACGGGTCTCCGACAGAGTCTTTCGACCTTTAGAGGGGTTCCGTACGTAGCAGGATCTCGACACCGGCCTAAGGCCGAGGTACATGCTTTGGCAGGTCGGTTTACGCATCTCTGCGGTTGAAGACGAGGTAGGCGGCCGCCAACGCGATCGCGACGAACAACGCCATGACGCCGAACCCGGCCCACGCCGACAGGGTGTGAGCGCCACGGACCACGGCGGTCACCTGGCCGCCAGCCTGCGTCGGCCAGTATTCCTCAACCGGGTGTTCGATGTTGGAGGGCAGCGCTGCGGCGATCGCCGGCAACACGAATATCAACGCGACGAGCACAGCGATCGCCCCAGCGGCACTGCGGAGGATTGTGCCGAGCGCGAGGCCGAGGAGGCCGATCAGCGCGCCGTAGAGTCCGCACCCGATCAGGGCTCGCACGACATCCGGTTTGACCAAGGTTGGCGGTGGGGGCATGGCCTGAGATCAACGCCTGACCGATGAAAAATGCGGCGAAGGCAGTGATCGCACTGGCAACGAAGGTCACCGCCAGGATCACGAACGCCTTCGGCTGCGAGATATCGGCCGCGCCGGGGCACCGCCGTGAGATTCGCGGCGATCGCTCGAGTGGAGTACTCCGAGGTGATGATCATGATGCCGAGGACACCGATAGCGAGTTGCGCTATCGATAACCCGGCACCACTAATCGAGGTGGGATCCCACAGCGCGCGAGCGCTCGGGCTGTCTTGGGAATAGTGGCGCCCAGCGAACGCGCTGATCAGCGCGCCCAAGCCCACTCCGAAAACCACCGCTGCAAGCAACGTCCAGAAGGTGGAACGGACGGTGCGGATCTTGGTCCATTCCGACCGCAGCGCGTCGGTGAAGGTAGCCGCCCGGACCGATGGTCTCGTCATCACCGGCGGCCGGGCGACATCTGCCAATGCGCTCATGCCGCCGCTCCGGTCGTGCGGAACTCGACGCTGTCGTGGGTGAGGTCCATGAACGCGTCCTCAAGGGACGCCCGCTGGGTGGAGAGCTCATGCAGAATCAAGCCGTTCGCGCCGGCGAGCTCCCCGATAGCGCTGCTGTCGAGGCCGCTCACCTCGATGCTGTCCTCGGTCCCAGGCTTCACGTGCGCGCCAGCCTCGGTGAGTACGTGGCTGAGCTGCTCGAGTCGCGGGGAACGGACGAGGACCCAGTGCTGCGCACTTGACTCAACGAACTCACCCACTCCCTCGTCGCGGAGCAGGCGGCCCTGACCAATCACGATCAGATGGTCCGCGGTGACCGCCATCTCGCTCATGAGATGGCTCGACACGAACACCGTGCGTCCCTCGGCGGCCAGATCGCGCATCAGCTCGCGGATCCAGACGATGCCTTGAGGGTCCAAGCCGTTGACCGGTTCGTCGAACATCAGCACCGGCGGGTCACCGAGCAATGCAGCGGCGATTCCGAGCCGTTGTTTCATGCCAAGTGAGAAGCTCCCGACCCGGCGACGGGCGACAGACTCCAACCCGACGATGCCCAGTACTTCATCAATACGGCGGGCCGGGATGCCGTTGCTCTGAGCCAGGCTCAACAGATGGTGGTACGCCGTCCGAGTCGGATGCACCGCGTTCGCGTCGATGAGGGCGCCGACTTCCCGCATCGGGGCTGGCAGATCCCGGTAGCGCATCCCGCCGACCGTGGCTCCGCCACCCGTTGCTGCGTCCAGTCCAAGGATCATCCGCATGGTCGTGGTCTTGCCGGCACCATTGGGACCGATGAACCCAGTGACCTGACCAGCAGCTACCTCAAAACTCAGGTCGTTCACTGCGAGCGTCGAACCGTAGCGTTTGACGAGGTTGCGAACCGCGATCGTCTGACCTTTCGACGCCTGAACTGCAGGCGGCACGCGTCCGCGTGAGCGCACCACGTGCCTCGCGAACAAACCGTTAGTGGTCACACGTCGACTTTGCGCCGGGAGCAGTGAATCGGCCAGAGGCGAAGGTCCCACTAGCGCGGACCTACATCTGCGCGTCGTGACCAGCTCCAGCTGACTCTCCTGACGTTGATCATGTGGGTTTGATTTCGGTGCGGGCGATCTGACGGTTGCACTTTCGTGACGTCCCTCTCTTGCTAGACGGCGATCACGCGAGTGATGTGTTCGATGCCCGCGAAGTCGGCCGCGTTTCTTGTGATCAGGACGGCGTCAAGATCCGCGGCGATCGAGGTGAGCATCAGGTCGATCCGACGTGGTCGAGGGGTATCTCTTTCGGCGTGTTCCTGGACACCGTCAGAAACCGAATCGAACGGTTCGACCTCAACGCGGGGCATCGTGCGAGTCAGGCGGCGGCCAGGAGAGGTAGGCGCTTAACGATCATCCGTCGCACGTAGGCGTGCGGGTCGGCCACCTCGCCGACCCGATCCCACTGTTCGAAGGCTCGACCCAAGACGTCGGCGACTAGATCGTCGGCGAGCCACGTCTGGCCCGACAACACGGTTGCGAACCCAAGACCGCTGACGCAGTCCAATCGGACGCGGCCGCGAGGCCGATTCCGACCAGGGCTTCGCGGTAAGGGTCGAGCTGCCCGTACCCGAGACATCGCCGTGATCGGATCGCCCGACCGAGTCCACGCGGTCGTCGTGGCCTACGAATGAATATTGGTCGTGCGGATCATTACTGTTGACCCAGTGTCCGACACCGCAATCGTCCGCACCGCAGGCGAGCTCCGCGCTCGCCTGGGCGGACTGACGATCGCCGACGAAGCACGGCTCGGCCAGCGGCTGCGCGGCGCGTCGCGGCCCAAGGATCTAGCCTCGATCGCGCGCCAGATCAGCGCAGGCGAGCTGGTCATCGCGAACCGCACGGCTGCGGTGCCCGACATCGCTTATCCCGACCTGCCCGTCACCGCGATGCGGGGCGAACTCGCTGGCGCCATCCGCGACAACCAAGTGGTCATCGTCGCCGGCGAGACCGGCTCGGGCAAGACGACCCAGCTGCCCAAAATCTGTCTCGAGCTCGGCCGGGGGATCCGCGGCACCATCGGCCACACCCAGCCACGCCGGCTGGCGGCTCGCACCGTCGCGCAACGAATTGCCGACGAGCTGCACACGCCACTCGGTGATGCTGTCGGCTACGCGGTGCGGTTCACCGATCAGGTCAGCGACCGCACGCTGATCAAGCTGATGACCGACGGCATCCTGCTCGCCGAGATCCAGCGCGACCGCCTGCTACGTCGCTACGACACGCTAATCCTCGACGAGGCGCATGAGCGCAGCCTAAATATCGACTTCCTGCTCGGCTACCTCACCGACCTGTTGCCCCGGCGTCGTGATTTGAAGGTCATCGTCACCAGCGCCACCATCGACCCGCAACGGTTCGCGGCGCACTTCGGCGGCGCACCCGTCGTTGAGGTGTCGGGGCGTACTTATCCGGTCGAGATCCGCTACCGCCCGCTGGAGCCTGAGGCGATCAGCGACCAGACCGACGCAATCATCGCCGCCGTACACGAGCTCGACGGCGAATCGACTGGTGACGTGCTGGTATTCCTGTCCGGCGAGCGCGAGATCCGAGATACCGCCGACGCACTCCGAGCCGAGAAGCTGCGCAACACCGACGTGCTGCCGCTCTACGCCCGCCTGCCCACGGCCGAACAGCATAAGGTGTTCGAGCCGCACACCGGACGGCGCATCGTGCTGGCCACCAACGTGGCCGAGACGTCTTTGACGGTGCCGGGCATCCGTTACGTGATCGACCCCGGCACGGCCCGAATCTCTCGCTATAGCCGCCGGACCAAGGTGCAGCGGTTGCCGATCGAGCCGATCTCGCAAGCCTCGGCCGGTCAGCGGGCCGGACGGTGCGGCCGACTGTCGGACGGAATCTGCATTCGGCTCTATTCCGAGCTGGACTTCGAGTCGCGGCCGCAATTTACCGAGCCCGAGATCCTGCGAACCAACCTCGCCTCGGTGTTGCTGAGGATGGCGGCGCTAGGCCTCGGAGACGTCGAGAACTTCCCCTTCATCGACCCGCCCGACCGACGATCGGTTCGCGACGGCGTGGCGCTGCTGCAGGAACTCGGCGCGTTCAACGGCACACCGGCGATAACCGACCTTGGACGCCGCGTGGCGCAGTTGCCGGTGGATCCACGACTGGCCCGCATGATCCTGCAAGCCAACGATGAGGGCTGCGTACGAGAAGTGCTCGTCCTCGCCGCCGTGCTGTCGATCCCCGATCCGCGCGAACGACCGCCCGAGCACGAGGAAGCGGCGCGGGTATCGCACACCCGCTTCGCCGACGAGCACTCCGACTTCACCGCATTCCTCAACTTGTGGGACCACCTGCGCACCCAGCGCCGTGAACTGTCGGGCAACCAATTCCGGCGCATGTGTCGCGAGGAGTACCTGCACTACCTGCGCATCCGCGAGTGGCAGGACCTGGTCGGCCAGCTGCGCACCATCGCCCGCGGGCTCGACATCATCGAGAACGACGAACCGGCCGACAGCGGCCGCGTGCACGACGCACTTCTGAGCGGGCTCCTGAGCCACATCGGCCTGCGCGAAGGCGACTCGCGTGAGTTCCTCGGCGCGCGCAACACCAGATTCGTCATCGCGCCCGGCTCGGCGTTGAGCCGGAAACCGCCGCGGTGGGTAGTTGTGGCCGAACTCGTCGAGACTGCGCGACTCTACGGGCGCGTGGCCGCACGAGTGGACCCCGAACGCATCGAGCGTCTCGCCGGCGATCTCGTCGCCCGTACCTACAGCGAACCGCGGTGGGACGCCCGGCGCGGTGCCGTCATGGCCGACGAGCGGGTGACTCTCTACGGCGTGCCATTGGTGGGGCGCCGCCGGGTCGCCTACGCCGGCGTCGAGCCCGACGTCGCCCGCGAGCTGTTCATCCGACACGCGCTTGTCGAGGGCGACTGGGACACCCGCCACCACTTCCTGCGCGACAACCGGGCACTGTTGGCCGAGCTGGCCGAGATCGAGGAACGGGCCCGCCGGCGCGACCTGCTCATCGGCGACGACGAGCTGTTCGCATTCTACGACGAACGTATACCCGCCAACGTGGTCAGTTCGCGGCACTTCGACGCCTGGTGGAAGAAGCAACGCCACCGGACACCGACACTGCTTTCGTTGAGCCGTGACGACGCGCTGCGCCACGACGCCGGCGATGCGAGTCCGAAGGCTTGGCAGGCCGACGACCTCTCACTTCCCCTCACCTATCGCTTCGAACCGGGCGCCGACGACGACGGCATCACCGTGCACATACCCGTTGACGTGCTGGCACGCTTGGGTGATCGCGAGTTCGGCTGGCAGGTACCCGCACTGCGCGAGGAACTCGTCACCGCGCTCATCCGCTCGCTGCCCAAGGACCTGCGCCGGAACTTCGTGCCCGCGCCGGATACCGCTCGCGCCATGCTGACCAAGCTCGTCCCCGGTCAGGTTCCGTTGCTCGAAGGGCTGCAGCGAGAACTGCACCGCCGCACCGGCGTGCTGGTGCCGATCGATGCGTTCGACGTCAACAAGCTGCCGGCGCACCTTCGGGTCACGTTCTCGATCGAGGATGCAACCGGGGGCGTGGTGGCGCGGGGCAAGGATCTGGCTGCGTTGCAAGAAGAGCTGGCGGCCCCGGCGCGCGCCGCGGTCGCCGCGGCCGTCGCCGGAGAGCTCGAACGCGACGGGCTGCGCGGGTGGCCCGATGACCTCGACGAGCTCCCGAAATCGGTTGAGCGCACGATCGGCCAGCACACCGTGCGTGGCTGCCCGGCCCTCGTCGACCAGGGAAATGCCGTCTCGATAAGGGTTTTCGCGTCCGAAGCCGAACAGGCGGCCGCAATGCGCCTAGGCGTACGCCGGCTGGTTCGGCTCGCCACACCCTCGCCGACCAAGGCCGTCGAGCGCACGCTCACCACAAAGGCGCGGCTGCTGCTCGGGACCAGCCCCGACGGCAGCATTGCCGCGCTGCTCGACGACTGTGCCGATGCCGCAGTCGACATGCTTGTTGCTTCGGTGCCGTGGACGCGCACTGAGTTCGACGCCCGGCTCACCGAGGTACGCGCGGCGCTCGTGGCCCGGGTAGCCGACATCGCGCAACAGGTCGAGCTCGTGCTCGCGGCGGCACATCAGGTGCGCCGTGCCCTGCCGGCGAATCCGCCGGCCAGCCAGACCGAGGCCGTCGACGACATCCGCGCGCAGATGGGGCATTTGCTGCCCCAGGGTTTCGTGGGCCGCGCCGGACGTGATCGCCTGCCCGATCTGGCCCGCTACCTGACCGCCGTCGACCGCCGACTCGAGCTGCTGCCGCGCGAGGTCGATATCGACCTCGCCCGCATGCAACGCGTACGCGCGGTGACCGAAGCCTATGAGAAGCTCGTCGCCGCGCTGCCCGCCGCCCGTGCCGCAGCCGACGACATCGTCGCGATCCGCTGGCAGCTCGAGGAGTTCCGGGTCAGCCTGTGGGCCCAGCAACTGGGGACGCCCCGTCCGGTCAGCGAGCAGCGCATCTACCGGGCGATCGACGCTGTCACCCCATGATGTCAATTACGTGCGGGGTGCCGGCGCCCATGGCAGATGTGCGGTGCGGGCAACTCCGCGGCGGCCGACCACGGCGAGCAGCGGTTTGATCAGGGTCCATTCCCCGAACCGGTACTCGGCACCGGGCGCGAGCTTCGCGGCAAGGTCAGGCCGAAGGTGGGCAAGGTATGTCCGCGCCTTTTCGGCGTGGAGGGCGTTTGAAACGATCTTGATGCGCTCGACATCTTCGATCAGCGGGATGGCGTTTTCGATGTTCTGCCAGGTCGAGTGGCTCGTGGTCTCCAGCCGCAGGTCGCCGCGATAGCGATGACGCCGGCTGAGGTAGTCAGCCATTAGTTCGGCTTCGGAGATCGTCCCGCCCAGGTTGCCGCCGCAAAGCACGAGCCGCGACGGACCGAGATCCGGCCGCTGTGACCGCAGCCCGGCGCGGATTCGCCAGCGGTTGACCATGTTCGCTCGGCGCCCTCGATTGCGGAAACCCAGAACGACGACCGCCTCCGTCCCCGCCACACTGGCGAGCGCCTGGTCGACCTGCCGGCGCGAGGCGGACCAATGCGCGTACTCACCCCACGTCAGCAGGCCGACGCCGAATAGACCGACAACTGCGACGAGACACAGGCGAGGCCGCACGTCGTGACTTTAGAAGGTGTGGCGCGTTCGGACCGTACCTATTCGGTTCTCGTCGTAGTCGGGGAGGTCGTCGTAGCCGGGGAGCGTCGGGCCAATGACGGCACGCTCGATTAAGGGACCGAGCGCCTCCATGTCGGGCTCGGGCGGCGCACCGGTCAGCGGATCGGCGGTGGTGAGCATCTCGACGTGCATCCGGCCGATCTCCTGGTTGGCGTCGACGTAATCGCGCATCCGTTCCTCGTAACCGGCGAACCCGGCCGCCGGGTCCCAGTCGGCGGCGGCGAGTTCGCCGGCCAGCATGTAGGCGCCGACCAGGGCGAGTCCGGTGCCGCCGCCGGACATCGGCGACGCGCTGAATGCCGCGTCACCGAGCAGCCCCACCCGGCCGCTGGACCAGCGGTCCATCACGACCTGGGCGACTTGATCGAGATAGAAGTCCGGCGTGTCGTCGATGTGCGCGAGGATGCGCGGCGTCAACCAGCCGAAGTCGGCCATCTGCTCCCGCAGTAGCTGCTTCTGGGCGCCAATGTCGCGATAGTTCACGTCGAAGTCGGGCGTGGGAAACGACAGCATGGCGATCGCATGGGTGGCATCGCGGATGGGCCGCAGCCCGGCTGATCGCCCCGCTTCCTGGTAATCGAGCAGCCACCGATCCAGCCCGAACTCGTTGGGCACGGTGTAAAACGCCAGCACCAAACCGAGGTGCCGTACGAACTGCTCACGGGGTCCGAAGACCATCCCGCGTAGTGACGAGTGCAGGCCGTCCGCGCCGACGACGAGTTCGAAACGCCGTCGATTGCCGCTCGCGAAGATCACATCGACCCCGTCGGCATCTTGGGCGATGTCGCCGATCCGGTCCCCGAATAGGTACTCGGCGCGGTCGCGGGTGTCGTCGTAAAGCACCTGGGCGAAGTCACCCCGCAGGACCTCGATCTCGGAGATGTACCCGTCGCCGCCGTCGTCGTCCGCGCGGAAGGTCGCCAGCACCTTGCCGTCCGCGTCCACGGTGTACGCGCCGGCAGTGTCGGTGCGGACGGCCCGCACGGCGGCATCGAGCCCCATCCGCCGGATGACCTCCTTCGCCACCCCGCGCGCGTCCACCGCCTGCCCACCTGGTCGCAGCCCGGGCGACTGCTCGACCACGGTTACCACGGCTCCCCGCCGGTGTAGCCAATGGGCCAGCGCCGGACCGGCGATGCTCGCCCCCGAAATCAACACCCTGACGTCACTCACCGTGTACCTCCGGCATCCGCTTTCATGGGTACTCATCGTCGCGTTTCGTCCGGAAATCAGCCAGCGCCGACTTGGTCAGCGGCGATGCGTAGCGCGATGCGTGACGGGGTAGTACGTCTCGAGACGTAATGCGTTGATCCGCTAATTCGAGGTGTTCGCGCAGGCACGGAAGGAAGATAGTGGAGCTCACCACTGGGGTCACGGAGGATGGCCGCGTCCAATTGACCGTCTCAGGCGACATCGACATCGAGACCGCGCCCGCGCTACGTCAAGCAGGACTCGACTTACTGGCGTCGGTTGACTGCACCGAACTCACCATCATGCTCGATGCAGTGTCCTTCGTGGATTCACGGGCTATCGGCGCGCTCGTCGAGATCCGAAACGCGACAACAGCCACGAGTCGACTGATATTGCGTGAGCCGTCAAAGTCGGCCCGCCGCTTGCTCCAACTCACTAACCTGTATCAGGTCTTCGACGTCGTCCACGACAGCGACCGCCCGTCCGGAGAGGTCGAAGTCCGATGACGGTTTCGGACGCACGGAGTTGCCCGGCGGGCGATCAGGTGACGCAACCACGAACCAGCCTGACCCGGCCCGTCGCACCGGCCTGACCTGCAGTTACACCGCCCGATTATTCCGATAGGTCCCCGTCCGGGCCAATCAATGAATGCGCTCACGGCTCTGCCTGCGCGGCAATAGAGACACGTTCGCTCGGGTCGCGCGCGGGTTGCGATCGCACACTGATGGGTAACCAGCAGACGTGACGACGCCGCAACTCACCGATGACGAGGTCAGGCAGTTGCTCGATATCCTCGACCTTGCCCGCGATGGGCAGACGGACGAGCTCGCGGCCATCTTGCAGGCTGGTTGTCCGGTCAATCTCACCAATGCCGCCGGCGACTCACTGCTGATGCTCGCCGCGTACCACTCCCACACCGACACGGTGACGATGCTTCTCGAGCACGGTGCCGACCCGGAACGGATCAACGATCGGGGTCAGACCGCCCTCGGTGCGGCCACGTTCCGGCAGAACGTCGAGGCGGTTCAGGCACTGCTGGCGGCGGGGGCGAACCCGGCCGGCGGCGAAAGGTCGGCCTTCGAAATCGCCCAATTCTTCGGCTTGCCACACATGACGGAGTTGTTGGTCGCGTCCCGTGGATGCGGCCGAGCAACGGGGTGACCGGACTGCTCGGTCCCAACGGCGCCGGCAAGACCACGCTGATCCGTCTGCTGACGACCGCGACGCCACCGAGCTCCGGACAGATCACGGTGCTGGGCCACGAAGCCACCGGCTCGTCGGCCGAGCGGACCGAGGTACGGCGTCACCTGGGCTACCTGCCGCAGGAGGTCCAGTTCCCGCGGGGTATGACGTGTTTCGCCTTCATCGATTACATTGCCGTGCTCAAGGAATGGACCAGCAGCAGTCTTCGTCACGCTGAGGTCCGGCGCGTCCTCGATCTGGTCGGCCTGGGCGACGGCACCACGAAGCGGATCCGTACCCTTTCCCGCGGTCAGCGTCGTCGGCTGGCGTTGGCCCAGTCGTTCATCGGACGTCCGCCACTACTCGTCCTCGACGAACCGACCACGGGTCTCGATCCCGAGCAGCGGGCTCTGTTGCGCGGGCTGAGTGCCATTGCGCAGAGTCCGCGTCTTCATGCCGTGGACGTCATGGGGTGGTCCATTCGGCGTCAACGGCGACCGGAACCGGATGCTGCTGCTGACCGGATCGCCGCAGTGGTGGGTGGCGTACCTGGCCGGCCTATGCGCGCTGGCTACCCGCAGCGCTCTGGCACGATCCCGAGGCGAGGACTCCTCGACTGCGTATCGTCGCGACGGCGCTCATCGGGGTCGCCGTGGTCACATGTGCGCTGGCGATGTCCACCGGGCTGGGCCACACCCTGGTGAACCCCTTCAGAAGTTCGTGATCGGCTACGCCGCCCGGGTGCTTCCCGGCCGGCTGTCCGTCGTGAGCTGCGCGATGATCATCGGGCTGATGAGTCTCGTCGCCGCGTGGCCCTGGGTGATGTGGCCGCTGCAAGGCACCGCCGTCGGCGTCATCGCCGCGACCGTGGCGTGGGCGATGGATGAGCGTGCGGCGGCCATCGTCGATACCTTGCCTCGATCACTGCGATGGCGTACGGCCGCGCGGGCGCTGGTCGTGGTTCCGCTGCTCGGCGTCTGGATCGCCACGGTGGTGCTGATGCGGGATCGGATACCGCCGCACCTCGACCTGTTCGCTGTGCAGGGCATCGTCGCCGTCATCGGAGCGCTCGGCGTCACCATCTCTCGCCGAATCAGCGGGATTGCCGAACCTGGGCGTTCCATTGCCGCCTACACGCTGGCGGCCGCGACTGCGCTCGCTCTGGCCCGCCCGCTCTCGCGGTGGCTGCCACTGTTCCCCGTCTGGCCAGCGGACAACTGGTTGCTCAGCGATGCCATCTGGCTTATCGCTCTGATCGGGTCGACCGCGGCACTGACCGATCGGCTCGTCCGGATCTCATAGCTGGCTCACGGACAACCCGTTCGCTCGCCCCGCGATTCGGTTGCAATGATGGTTGAGTGAGGCTGGAGCCGGTGCTGCCCGATCCGGACGAGCTTGTCGCCGCAGTGGCTACTGCTCACGGCGCTCCCGTCAGTCTGGGCGGTGAGTTGGACGTTGACGTATATCGCCTGCGATCGGCATCAGAGCCAGACCTCGTCGTGCGCGTCTTCGGCCCAGGTGTCGGGCGCGAAACAGTGGACGCCGCCGCGCGCGTGCTTCAGGGTCTGGCCGCCACCCGCTTCCCGGCCGAGCGCAGTCCTTCCGGGGCCGCGGTAGTGCCACTCGGCGAGGGCCGGCATGCGCTCGTCACGGAGTACGTCACGCCCGTGCGAGCCCCCCGTCCCGGCTTCGTCATGGCCTGGTGCGCCGGGTTGCTCGGCCGACTGGCCAATCGGCCGGCCGACGTCCTTCCCGCCGGTGGGGGCTGGCATCGGCTCGGTGCGACGCCATCACGCGAGATCGACGAGGCGCTTCGCCTCGGGGGCCAGGTTGGCCCGTCAGTCGCTGAACTGCTCGATATCCTGGCCGACGCGGACGACGCGTCCGGCCTGCCCGAGGCGCTGATTCACCCTGACCTGACTCCGCCGAATGCCATCCCGCAGGGCGACGAACCGCCCGTGATCATCGACTGGATCGGGGTGGGACGAGGGCCACGCATCTGGCCGCTGGCGTATCTGCTCTTCATCGCCGGCCCGCAGAATGCGCGGCGCAGCATCGAGCGCTATACCCGCTCGATCTCGTTGTCCGAGGAAGAACGGGAGCGGCTGCCCGGCGTCATGATCGCCCGTCCACTCACCCTCGACCTGTGGTCGGTCGCCTATGAACGGATGAGCGCGCAGCAGGCGACTTCGCGCGCCCGGGCGCACCAGGCCCGGATCGCGGCTATCGCAGGGGCTCTGGGCGAGCTCAAAAGTCAGGGATCGTGATCGAGCCGTCCTCGTTGAGCGGGAAGCCCGGGTTGTACGCGATCTCCCAGGCGTGTCCGTCGGGATCGGTGAAATAACCCGCGTACCCACCGTAGAACGTGTTGGCCGGAGCCCGGGTCACCGTTGCGCCGGCGGCTCGAGCGGCGGCGATGATCGGCTCGACCTCTTCCTTGGCCCGGACGTTATGGGCCAGGGTCACGCCACGAAAGCCGGCCGGCGACGGCTGCGGCAGGCCGGCGTCGGCGGCGAGCTTGTGCTCCGCCCAGAGGATCAGGCCCATCCCGCCGGTCTGGAAGAAGACGGTCTCCTGCACCTCCTGCCCGTGCCAGCCGAGGCGTTGGTAGAACTCAAAAGATCGAGCCAGATCCGATACGCCCAGGGTGACGAGGCTGATTCGCTGCTCCATCGGCCCAGCGTGGCACGTCGGTTTGACCGCGCGAAAGGATGGCCCCATGGTCCCTAGTCGACGGTCGCCTTTGGCCGCCGCGCGCTGGCAGGACCGTTTCGATCGAATCGTGCTGGTGACTGCCGCCACGGCGATCGTCGGCGTCGCGCTTCAGACCGTCGCCAAGGACGGCGTCGTACACGTTCTTGGTCTGGTCGGCGCCTGGGCGGCGTGGCTGGGATTCGCCGTCGACGCGAGCGTGATGCTGTCGGTGAGTCCGCACCCGAGGCGGTGGGCGCGGGGTCACGTCTTCGAACTACTGCTGGTGGTCTTGACCTGTCCGCTGTGGCCGATTCTGCTGTACCGGCTGCTGCTGTTGGAGTTGCTGCCGGCGCTGACCGTGCTCGAGGCCGCCAAGCTGGCCAAACTCGTCAAGGCGGCCTACGCATTGAGGCGTCATCACGGCCGACCGGGCCGCGGTCGCGTGGCCGCGACGCTGCTGGTGGTGGCCGCGCTGGTGGTCGCGATCTTCGTCCTACGGCATTGATCGGTACCTAGCTCTCACCCGGCTGTTGCCCGGACTCAGTTGCCGTCGGCAGCGAGCTCGCGTCCTCCAGGTCAGGCTCGTGATCGAGCGCTTTTTCGCCGCTGTCGATCTTCTTCAGCGCCTCGTCCTGCATCGCCTGCTCGAGGTCGCTCGGGTCTACGTCGGGTTCGCTCTTCATGACCTCGCTGTACCCGAGATCACCGCGGCGCTATCGGCTGTCCGACCATTCGCGATTGGTCGACATGAACGAAGTCGCGCGTCGGACGTTGACCGGGGAACAGAGGTACGCGCCCAGGAATCGCCGAGCGCGTCCCCGCAGTGTGTCGTCAATCGAGCACTCCGGAGGATGACCATGAACCACCGCCCCGAAGGACCCGCTGTACTGGCCAGCGCCTATCTGCTTCGGCGGGGCGTCGGCACGCCGGCGGTCTGCGAAGTCCAATTCGACGATGTGGACGGGCCGCACGCCGCCCTCGACGCGCCATCTGTGGATCGATCGCGGCACCCGATCGCCGATCTGGTCGCGATCATCGGGCAGCTCGCCGTGGTCGGTCCGATATCGCTGGCGCTCGCTCGGCTGCACGGCATCGTCCGGGACGCCCGCGAGGTCTCCGCGTCACTCGGCTAACTGGTCAAGCGTTCTTCTAGCCCCGCGGCGAGGCCCGCAATCGTCAAAGCGTCGAACAGCTCGCCGGCGCTGTTCGCCAGCCACTTGCGTCGGACCGGTCCGAGCGCCAGCCGCAGCCGTATCCGCGTCCGGGCCGGTTGCTCGACTTCGGGGCTGAGCGTGATGGACCAGCTCAGCTGCATCGCGCCTCGTCGCGATTGATAGACGAGTGCCGTTGGCCGGTCGAGGATGGCGACTCGCAAGGTCGCATGGGCACCGCCGTAGTCGGGTACGACGTCGCCGGCGGCGAGGTTCTGCCAAGCGGTGTCGATCACCCGGCGCCCGCGCCGCGATCGCGGAATGAACCGTTCGAGGCGCGCGGGCAGGTACCACCCCGCGCGTCGTTTGCCGAGTTGAATCAACCACGGCCAGACGGCATCAGGCGGAGCCGACACCGTGAAGGCGCGGTCCATGACGACATCGTGCGCGACAATCAGGTCATCCCCGGGGCGGCTTGCGGCGACCTCAGCGGACGTCGGACGGATCTTGGCGAACATTGGCTATGAGAGGTAAGCGATCGGGCCTGGCTTCATTCGGTCAAGGTACGCCTGGGCGATTGCCTTCTGCCGCGCGACGAAGCGCCGTCGGTGGCCCAGGTGTGGGTCGTAGCGGCGCTCGTTCTCGTTTATCGGGTCAGCCTTGGTTGGGGAGTGGTTGGTTGTCTTGGGTGATGGTGCGGGTTTGGTAGCTGGATTGTGGGGTGTTGCCCTGGTAGGCGTGGGTGGGGCCGCCGGTGATGGTGATGTTGGCGAAAAGGATCCCGGTTGGTGGGGTGCCGTAGGTGATGACGCCGAGGTCGCGGCTGGCGGTAGGTCGAGTGTTGATGATTGTCAGGTCGGTGACGGTGATGGTGGCGGGGGTGGGTCCGGTTTCGGCGGCGAGGATGAGGACGGCGCCGTGGTCGACGGTGATGTCGTGGTTGGCGCCGGTGATGGTGCCGCCGGTGACGGTGACGTTGTTGGGGGCGGCGGTGAACCAGGGGCTGCCTTCGGCGGCGATGTACACGGCGGCGGCGTCGCTGTTTTCGACGTCGATGTTGGATTCGGTGATGTTGGTGCCGCCGACCACGGACAGACCGCGGCCCCAGCCGGTGCCCAGGACGCGGGGGGAGGTGACGGTGATATCGGCGCAGGGGGCGCCGTCGGCGGAGTAGGAGACGACGGCAACGCCGTCGTCGCCGCTGTTGATAACGGTGGGGGCGATGACGTGGCCGTTGCTGGCGCCGCCGGTCATGTGGATGCCGTCGGCGCGGGTGTTCTGCACGGTGACGTGGTCGAGGGTGAAGGCGGTGGAGTGGTTGCCGACGTAGATGCCGGCGGCGGCGGATCCGTCAACGGTGACATTGCGCAGCGTGATGCCGGTGTGCCCGTCCAGGCGAATCCCCATCTGCTCCCACGCGCCCCACCGCTTCGTGCTGAGAGTCCGGAAGACGACGCCGCCGTCGACGAGGACGTTGTCGGCCTCGATCCACACCGAGGAGGCGGCTTCGTTGGTGGCCAGCAGCATCCCCGGACCGGTCAGATGCGCACCAGCGCTGCGCAGGTGCAGCACCGCCGAATGGGCATAGACCTTGCCCGCGCCCAGCAGCACCGTGGTACCGGCGGGGGCACTGTCGAACGTCTTCTGCAACGCCGCCGTGTCATCAGTGACCCCATCACCCTTCGCCCCGAAACTCTCCGGCGACACCACCGGCCCACCCACCGACGTGACCGGCGAGGAAGTCGGAGTAGTCGGCGGGGTGGTGACCGGGGTGGTCGCAACGGTCGGCGTGGTGGGAGTAGTCGGCGAAGTGGCGACTGGCACGGTCGAAGTGGCGACTGGCACGGTCGGGGTGGTGACTGAGGTGGTCGGGGTGGTGACTGGGGTGGTCGGGGTGGTCGGGGTGGTGACCCCGGTGGCGAGGACGCTGAGGCTGCCGATGGTGGCCTGGTCGAGGTAGCTGAGGAACCCGAGGTCGAGGACGCCATCGGCGACAGTGACGATGAACGTGGCCTGGTCGGCGTGGAACTGGCCGACGGCGGCGACGATGTCGACGCGGCTCACGATCAGCTTTCCTTCGGCGGTGACGTCGAAGACGCGCTGCTGGGCCTTCGTCCAATACGTGTCGGCCATGTTCAGGGTGACGGTGTAGGTGCCGTTGACGACCGGGATCCGGTAGCCACTCACCCCGACCCGCTCCGACTGATACAACCCCGGCGTGGTCGTCCCCGCGATGGCATGCGTGGTGACGCTGATCCGACCCCCCACCGCATCAGTCGAGTCAGAGCCCCACACCTGACCCGAAGCGTCGGTGACACTCCCCGAACCCGCCACCAAATACACCGACGACAGCGGCACCGTCGCCGCCGCGCTAGCAACCAGCAACGACGGCGCGATGACCGCGACCGCAAGCAACGAACACGTCAATGCACCGCAGCGGCGCAACGCCAACTTTGAGACCGGGGCCTTCAATGCAGAGAGTTTCATGACAACGCTTCTTCCTAACGGGGGCATGTCAAAATGGGCAATTCACGGTGAAGCAAGGGAGTCCTAGCGATGGCTAGGACCGTCGAACCGCCAACTCCCAACCTGCGAAGCGGCTCATCGGCTCTGATGTGCAATCGAGTCGCTCGCGGCGATCAGCGCCTTACAACTCATCTACTCGCCGCCGAGAAGGACGACGAGAGGAAAAGTTCGCGACCTCGAGGACCAACAGCCTGCATCGTCGACCATTGTCGGCGTCGCGCTCCAGGTGCAGCTAATCGTTCGAGGAACGGCCGTTCACGTCGCGCACCGTCCGCAATGGAACGTGCTCAGGATTGACATGAACGCTGCTTTCAAGTTGGCTGGCGAATGGCCACCAGCCGAGTGTCAACAGCAGGCTGCTCAGGGTCGCGACTTCGCTCGCAGCGAGCGATGCGGCAGCCTGGGTCTGTGCGGCGCTAATTGTCCTCCGGCTGCGGGTGTGACCGCGTCGCCGTCGTGGGACTCCACCGACCGGGGCCGTCGAGAATCCGGTCAGCGTGCTGCCGGGGCTGTCGCCGAGTTCGCCGCTCAGCACACTCGGCCCGGTGTTGCTGACCGTCGTGGCCCTAAGCACGGAATATGGCGCAGCGGTTCCAAGACCGGGGCCAGCCGCGAAGGCGGCCGACGAACCCGGCAATGCGCCGGCGGCGAGTGTTACACCGACGGTAGCGCCGAGGCCGATCACGGGTAGGGGGCGAGCGAGCCGCCGTTGCGTACGTTCGTTCGAGCTTTCGTTGACCGTCATTGGAGCGCCTTCCGATACTCAGCCGCCCCCACGGCATCACGCCCTACTTTTTAAGGCGAGTCGTCGCCTCAAGAGGCGACGTGTAGAGCATCGAGGATCACGTAGAGTTTATACAGTGACGAACCGTCATGATCTACGTGTTTAAAAATGCGGCCTACTCGCGACTGGCCCGCGCGGCGCGAAATAGATTCAGTAGCTGCTGCTGAGAGGTGACGCCCACCTTGCTGAAGATCGAAGCGAGGTAATTGCGCACGGTTCCCTGGCTCAGGAATAGGTCGGCGGCGATCGCCGGCGCGCGGTCGCCGTCCAGCAGCCGGGTGAGCACCTCGAGTTCGCGCGTCGTCAAGTTGCCCAGTCCCGGCAGGTCGCGCTCAGTGATCCCTGCGGTGGCCCCGCGAACAAGCTGGGCCACTTCGGCGCCGCGCCCCAGCCGCAGCAGGATTCCCGAGATGTCGGCGGCGACGAAGGCGCGCGACAGCTCGACCGGACTAGGTAGGAATACGAAAGCGCAGCTCGGGGACGGATGCAGCGGCAAGATCAACACCTCGCACCCGACCTGGTCGGTTACCTCCTGAGCATCCGGTCGCAACTTCGCCTGTACGTCCAGGTAGAGGGTGACTCCGTGCTGGCTGCTTGACGCCTCACTCATTGCCGCTAGAAAGTTCGCCACGTCGTGCTCGGCGACCAAGCCGATCACTGATCGACCGATGAGGTCAAGAACGGTCCAGCCGAATAGCGAGTCCGCATCGCCGCTGATCCGTTCGACGATCAGACTGGCATCGGCTGTCCCCACGACAGCGGGTGATTCCGGTCGGTCGACCGCGCGGGACCGCCCAGGGCCGAACTGGTCCGCGACGATGATGACCAATACATAACGCGATGACGGTTGATCCGCGAACGACCGCACCCAGATTCGCACTCGCAGATCGGGTGATCCTTGTCGGCGAAGGACTCGGAATGCTTCGAACCCGTTGAGTCGGCCGCCCGCGAACAGATCTGGGCCAACGGTCGGCCGGTCGGCCGTAAAGTCTTCGAGTCGATGGCCGACGATGTCGCCCCCGGTGGTATCGAGTAGTGCCGCGGCTGCCGGGCTCGCCGCAATGATCAGTTCGGCGGGAATCTCAATAACTAGGGCAGCGTAGGGGCTGTGCTCGAGCGCTTGCGCAGCGATCCGAGCGAACTCGACGGTCGCCGTGCTGGCGGTGGTCGGTATCGCGGAGAGATCTGAGATTTTGGTCATGACTGGCTCACCTACCAATTGTTGACCCTAGCCCTCGAGGCGTTGATTGTTCGACGCAACGGGTTGATGGCGCAGCGCGTAGGGTCGGTGTGTCTTTAAGGCGCGGCGTATGCCGGTTTGGGTCTAAGAAGACGATCGGCTGAACCGAGGTCACGTAGTGGACCGATACCGCAGCATCCGCAATACCGTCGTCGACAGTGGCTGGGCCGGTTGTGCGTGCCTGCTGGCTTCGGTTTCCATCGTCATGCAGATCATGTCAAGACGCGAGAGCCGCGACCGGGCCAGCGAGCGAAATGTCGGGGCGGGAATCGACGCTGACGACCCGCTTCGGTCAGACTGCGGCGAGCCGGAAGAGACCGAGCGACGGCGATATTCGGTGGCCGCGACCTCGGCGACGAATTCGTTCTCTGCCGCCCTCGCGCAGGCAGGTCGACTCGATGAGGAACGGGCGGCCGAGGTGGCGGCCGCGGCGGTTAACGCGGCCCGCATCGCTGAGGAAGCGGTCGCCGTCGCGGCCTCTCTGGCCGCACGAGCAGCCGCGAATATCCGATCCGCTCGAGCCAGCGCGTCCGCGGCCGAAGCGCTCGACGTGGCTAGAACGGCTGCGCTGGCCCGCAGCAGTATCGAGCATCAGGCCGAAGAGATGGCCGCGATCGTTCTGGCTGCGGCCGAGACGGCGGCGACCAGCCTTGCGGCCATCGCCGCGGCCGCCCATGACAGCGATGCCGCAGCAGTCGCGTCACAACTGGCCGAGACGGTGATGGCGGCCGCCAGGGCGCTCGCCGAGCAGACCGCGGCAGAGGCGGCCCACGTCGCGCGAGCGGTCGCGACGGCGGCAATGCGAGTCGCCGAAATGGAGGCGATAGCTGCGGCCGAAGCCGAGGTTCAGGTCGCTGTCGCCGCGGGCTCGATCCAGGCCGTTGCCGAAACTACGGCGGAGCAGATCGCGGAACTTACAGCGGCCGCACTCGCCGCGAACCAGGCCCGGACATCCGACGAGCCCGACCTGCTCGATATCACCCCGGTCTAATCGCGAGAGCTACAGATTCGGCCGCAGTAATTGCCGCCGGCGATGGTGGTCAACTCAGTCGGTCTGATCGACCGGCCTCAAGACGGCTCCATTGGGGGATCGGGCGGCCGTCCGGCCATTGGTCCACCGGCGCCCAGTCCGGGCTGCCGGTGCTCGTGCGGGTGATCGAGCACGCCTGCGGCCATCCGGCGGGGGAGTCTTCCCAGTCCTCCTGACGGCCGTAGGCCGTTAGGTCCATCAACCCGTAATTGTTGTCCATTGCCTCGACGCCTCGTCCGGCCGTCCAATAGGTCTCGAAGACGCGGTCGCCGTCGCGCAGGTAACAGACCAGCTGGAACATTCCGATCGTCTTGTCAACGAGCAAGGTGTCCAGCGATGGAAGAGATGAGTACCAGGGCACGTCCCAGCCCATGAAGTCGCGATAACGGCGGCTCTCGTCGTACGGGCCTTGGCAGAGCACGGCAAAGGTGATGTCGCGTGAATGCAGAAAAGATCGCTCCGTCACTTGGGTGGTCACCCAGGTGCACCCTTCGCACTGCTCCTCCGCCGGGTGTCCGGTGTGCCACATGAAGTAGTACGCGATCAGTTGTCGGCGCCCCTCGAAGGCGTCGAACAAGGTGATGGGTCCGTCGGGTCCGATCAGCGGGGAGGTGCCGTCGACCTCGACCATTGGCAGCCGCCGCCGAAGGGCCGCGATCTCGTCCCCTTGTCGGGTGTGCGCCTTCTCGCGCAATCTCAGCGCATCGAGCTGGGACTGGTAGGTGGCGCGATCGACAGCCGTCGGCAGCGCGCTCAACCGAGAGTCAGATGTCATGTTCTCGATATACCCAGCCGGCACACCGACCTTGCATCGCAACGGCCGATCGACCGCGAAACGGCTCAGCCGGCGACGAGATCGAACTCGTTGCCCTCGGGGTCGGCGAAGGTTACCCAGTGCACGCCGCTCTCGTGCTCGACCTCGTTCAGCTTGCTCGCGCCCAGCTCGATGAGCCGGGCAGCCTCGGCCTCGAAGTCCGTGCTGCGGAGATCGAAGTGCATCCGGTTCTTCGTCGACTTAGCCTCGGGAACACGCTGAAAGCCGATTCGGGACCCACGAACCTCGGGATCGGCGTCGACCCAGGCGTGGTCGGCGCTCGCTCCGTCAGAAACGGTGCGGCCGAGGACGTCGGCCCAGAATCCGGCGATGGCCTGGGCATCAACTGCATCGAAGCTGACCGCAACCACTGTGCTCGACATGCGTAATTCTCCTCAGATCGGGAGGTGCTCGTCGACCAAATGATTGACCGCGACACCATCCGGGTATGGCCGTAATGCTGTCACATCGATCAACGGGGAGATCCGGATGTCTGAGTCGAATAGCGCTGTGCAGACCGAGCAGAGCGGCCCGAAGCACTTACTTCGCAAGAACCTGCTCGGCCGCCCGCGTGAGGGCATGGAGTCGGCCAAATCTATCGTCGAGCGGCACCGACCTGCCGCCTAGTTCATTACTTACGCACGCACTCGGTTCAGCGCCCGGTCCAAGTTGGGGCCGGGCGCTCATTTGTGCGAGCAGCAGTGAAACCGCAGGTCTTGCGCGGATCCAACGGTGGGCCGGACGGTCGGGCCGTGGTTGGTTGCGCGATGAACCGGGTACCGCCTGGTCGACCACGACTTGGCGAGAGGAACCCTCAATGAAGGCGTTGACCTGGCAGGGCAATCAGCACGTAGAGGTGATCGACGTCGCCGACCCGCGTATCGAGGAGCCCACCGACGTCGTCATCAAGGTCACGTCGACCGCGATCTGCGGCTCTGACCTGCATCTGTACGGTGTCCTCGGCCCATACTTAAAGCCCGGCGACATCCTCGGTCACGAAGCGATGGGTGTGGTGCAGGAAATCGGCAGTGCGATCACCAACCTGGCCGTCGGCGATCGGGTGGTCGTCCCCTTCAACATCTCGTGCGGTCGTTGCTGGATGTGCTCGCGAGGCCTCTTCGCACAGTGTGAGACGACCCAGGTCCGCGAGCAGGGCAAGGGCGCGTCCCTGTTCGGCTACACCTCGTTGTATGGCTCGGTGCCTGGCGGTCAGGCCGAGTACCTGCGCGTGCCGCAGGCCCAATTCGGGCCGATCAAGGTGCCCGAAGGGGCTCCCGACGAGCAGTTCCTGTATCTGTCCGACATCTTGCCCACCGCCTTCCAGGCCGTGCGCTACGCCGACATTCCCGACGGTGGCACGCTCGCCGTGCTTGGCCTCGGACCGGTGGGGCAGTTCGCCACTCGGATCGCCAAGGCGTTGGGCGTCGCCCGGGTGATCGGCGTCGACCAGGTACCGGAGCGGCGAGCGGCGGCCGAGCGGTTCGGTATCGAGACGATCGACCCGAGCGCGATCGAGGACACTGCCGCCACGCTGATCGAGATGGTGGACGGACGTGGTCCCGACGCGATCGTCGACGCGGTCGGCATGGAGGCGCATGGACACGACGAGCCGCTGTTCAACAAGGTCGCCGCGCTGGGACAGAAGAGCGCTGGCCTGCTGCCGGACGCGCTGGCACAGAAGGTGGTCGAAAAGGCGGGCATCGACCGACTCGACGCGCTGCACGCCGCGGTCAAGGGTGTGCGCCGTGGTGGCACCGTATCGGTGTCGGGCGTTTATGGCGGAGTCAAGGACCCGATGCCGATGATGGACATGTTCGACCGCGGCGTTCAACTACGAATGGGCCAGGCCCACGTCAAGCGGTGGATCGATGACCTAATGCCGCTGGTGGCCGATGATGGCGACCCGCTCGGAACACGGACGCTAGCGACTCATCACCTTCCGCTCGACCAGGCGCCCGAGGCCTACAAGATGTTTCGTGATAAGACCGACGGCTGCATCAAAGTGGTTCTGAAGCCGTAGCCGTGGCCGCTGTCCGTCAGGGACGGTGCCGCGCAGACTAGTTCGGCGCGGCATCCTCCGGCTCAATCTGCGGGTCAGCCGGGGCCGTCCCAAGAGGGAGTTCCGCGCCGCGGCCGGCTCCGGCCCGGTTCTCGGTCGATGGGTCGGCATTTCCGTACTCACCGTACGGAGCGGGCTCGGCCGGCGTCGCGCTCTGATCACTCATGCCTATGGCTTACCCAGTCGAGGCGTTTTATTCGCGCTGACAAGGGGTATCTCGCCCGCATGACGGATCCCCATGAGACCAGCGATAACACCGACCAGCTTGCGCACAGCGGCGGTGAAGCGCCTCTTCACGAAGACGGACCCGAAGGTGGCCAAGGCGTCGGTGGTCCTGCGTCGACCATCGAGTCGAGTGCCGAGTCGGCCTTGACCGGCAGCGATGAGCCCGGCAGCGATGAGGCCGCCGCAGCCGAGGGTCAGTCTAAGAGTCCCCTTTAGGCCGACCCGAAGAAGTTGCCGAGCGCGTCCGTCAGGGCGATCGGATTTTGCTCCGCCATGTGATGACCCGACGTGATGCGATGCCCGGCCGGGGGCTCGCTGGTCCAGTTACGCCAAATGGCGAGAGGATCGCCATGGAGTTGTTCGAGGTCATCGTCAGCCGACCACAGCACTAGCGTTGGGCACTCGAGTCGACGACCTGCGGCCCGATCGGCTAACTCATGCTCACGGTCGATCGTCAGGCCGGCTCGATAATCCTCGAGCATTGCGCGAACCACATCCGGGTTGCGCGTTGCCCGACGAAACTCGTCGTAGTTCTCCTCGCCCATTACGGCGGGATCGCCCTGGTACCAGGCGTCGGGATCCGCATTTATCACACGCTCGGGTGTTTCGGGCTGGGCAAAAAAGAACCAGTGCCAATAGGCGGTGGCGAAGTCGACGTCCATCCGCTCCAAATGCTCGATGATGGGGATGCCGTGGAGCAGCGCGACACCCCGAACCGAGTCAGGATGGTCGAGGCCGAGCCGAAGGGCGACGTAGCTGCCGCGATCGTGGCCGGCGACGACGAATCGGTCGTGCCCCAAGGACTGCATCACTTCAACCATGTCGGTGGCGACTGCCCGCTTGCTATGGGCCGAATGATCAGGGGTCGGCGCCGGCCCAGTCGAACGGCCGTAGCCCCGCAGATCGGGGCAGACCACTGAGTAGCCCCGCGAAACCAGCCGTGGCGCGACCTCGTGCCAGGTCGCGGACGTGCGCGGATGACCGTGCAATAGCAGCACCGGCGGCCCGTCCCCACCGTGCCGGGTGAAGATCGACGCGCCGCTCGTCGCAATGGGTTCGCTGGCGAAACCGTCAAACATGACTAGTGCGCGAGCAGCGCTATATCGACTCCGACGGCCACCCGGCCGCGCGGATTGGTCGCTGCTTGGGCGAAATGGGATCGGACATGGTGCCTCCGGCTAGATGCGGGATCCGTTCGGCGCGAAGCGAGCCAACAGCGTGCTGCCTGACCACAGTTCCTTGCTGCCGTCGGGTTGAATGGCGACAGTCGTACCGTCAGCCTGCTGAAAGACCATAGTGCTGGCCGGTGCGGGCGGGGGCTGAGATTGTCCTTGTCCGACGACCGACCCTTGCGGACTGGTGTGCACCCAGGCCCCGCCCGGTTGCAGCACGACCTGGCTGCCGTCCGGATGGAAAGTGACCAGGTTGCCATCCGGCTGCAGAATCGTGACTGGCGCAGCTGCGAACGAGGGCCCGGCGCTCGCAGCGGCTGCGAGGGTATGGCCACCGGTCGGGCCGTTGGCGCCCGCAGGTGCAGTTGCGGCAGCACCGTTGCTGGTGTTGGACGCGAGTGCGGGAGTGGTCGAAGTATGCGCAGCCGTCACCTGGTCACTGACGTCTTCGGTGTGGCTGATCGTGGTGGTGCGGCCATCGATGGTGGTGATGTCGTTACTCGAGGTGACGCTGCCGCCGGGGTGATACACATTCGTGCCGATGACGGTGCCGTTGGCGTCCTTGACGATCCCGATGTGGTTGCCCTGGGCGTCCGCGGGCCCGATGGCTTCGGTCGTGCCAGTCGCGGAGGTTCGCACTTCGCTGACCGCGTTGCCGTTGGCGTCGATGTGCATCGTCACGCTGCCACCGCCACTGGCCGAGTATTCGGTCCGTTCGCGTGACCCGTCGACGTGGACCTTCTCGGTGGCGATGGTGTTGTCGTTCGGCCCTTTTTCGGTGACGAGGCGGTCGCCGTTGGCGTCGGGCGGGTCGACCGTCTTGGTGGAACCATCCCGGGCGTCGAAGTGCTCAGAGATCAGGTTGCCATTGGGATCGGTGGCCCGGAAGACCTTCGTGCCGTCGTCATCGGTGTAGGAGATAGTCCGCTGCGTAACGTGGCCGTCAGCGTCCCGGTCGACCGTTCTGACGAGGTCCGGAGGGTCGGAAGCGGTGCCGTGTTCGGTGGTCGTCGTGCCGCCGTCCGCGTTCGGGACCGCCGGTACGCGGGTCCCGTCCTGGTGGACGACCTCGGCGCTGAGGACCTTCCCGTTGGGATCGGTGTCGGTCACTAGCCGGTCGCCGTTGGGCTCCGGTGGGTTGACCGAACGGGTGATGCCATTCGTGCCCGTGACGTGCTCGGTCACGAGGTCGCCGTCGCCATCCTTATTGATGACCCAGTGATCGCCCGTCTGGGAATCGGTGTACTCAACCTTCGAGTTGGTCGCATTCCCGTCGGCGTCGTATTGGGTAGTCGTGACTTTGGCATCGGGGTCCGACACCGGACTGTGTTCAACGGTCGTCGTGGTGCCGTTCGCGTTCGGGATCGTCCGGAGTTCCGATCCGTTCGCACGGACTTCTGTGGTCGGCGTCAGCGCGCTGCCGGTCTGCGGATTGTCCGGGTGCAGCAGGTGGTCATCTGGGGTGTCGTCGCTGCCGTTCGGGTGGCCGCCGGCCAACCCTTCTCCGACCGCGTTGGCTTCTCGCGTCGCAGGGATCCCGTCGTCCGCGGGTGCGGAGGCCTCGCGCGTGTTAGGGATGCCGTCGCTGCTGGTCCTCGGACTTGTGCTTCCGTCGCTATGCACGACCTCGGAGTTGGTCTCGAGGCCATTGGGGTCTCTGTACGTGCGGATGCTGTCGCCGTTGACAGGCGGGGCGGTGGTGACGGTCGAGCCGTCGTTGTTCGTGACGACATAGTTCGTCAAATTGTGGTTGGCGTCGTAGGTGTATTCGGCCGTGGCGCCGGTCTTGGGGTCGGGCTGCGTGTAGGTCGAGCCAGTGACCGTGCCATCGGGATCTTTGAAGATCTTGGTCTGGCCCTGCTGGGCGTCGGGCGGCGGCTGGGTGATGGTCGAACCGTCCGGCCTCGTGACCACGTGGTTGATCAGATTCCCATTGCCGTCGAAGGTATCGGTGCTGGTGAAGCCCCTGGCGTCTCTGTCGACGACATCGGTGGTCCCGTTGTCGCGGGGGATTAATTGGCGGCCAGGCGCGTCGGGGTCCGGGTCGGGCACCAACGGCGAGTGGCTGTTCGCAGCCGCATCACTTCCGCCGGGCTCAGGGTCGGGCACCATAGGCTGAGGGGTTCCCGCCGCAGTCGTTGCGGCCGCGTCTGTGGTCGCCGCCGCGTTCGCGGTGGCGTCACTACCACTGCCAATGGGGCCGGCCTCTCGCGTGTCGGGAATCCCGTCGCTGCTGTTGTTGCCGGTCCACGGAGTGCCATCGGCATTGGGGGCGGTGCTGGTCACGGTGATTTTGCCGCCGTTGTCGCCGGTGATCTGCCACGACTTCATCGTGCCGGGCTCGTCGGGCGGCGGCGCACCGTCGGTGATGTTGGTAACGGTGACTCTCCCACCGTTGTCGGTCGGGGTCTGCCACGTAGTGACGGTGCCGGGCGGTAGCGGTTGCCCGTCGCCGGGTACCCAGTCGTTCGGATGAACGGGGAGGTCGGGGTCCGGCACCATCGGTTCGGGCGGTGGACCGGTTGGGTCGGCCTCCCGGGTGGTCGGGATTGCGTTGTCGTCGGTCGTTCCCTCGCCCAGCGGGCCCGGTTCGCGAGAGGTTGGAATTCCATTCGCGTCCGTCGGGCCGTCCGGTTCCGGGTCGGGGACCATCGGAGAGTGATCGGCGGGGGGCGGCGTGGTGTCGGCCGGCATGCCAGTGCCGTCTGGGCCGCCGTAGTCCCCGGCCGCTGGGCCGGAGGTCGGGGCGTCGCTAGCCGGCGCCGGCTGCGCCGCTCCGGGTGCGGATCCCGCCGGGTCGGCCTCGCGGGTCGTCGGGATCCCGTCGGAACCGCTCCTTCCGTCGCCCAGCGGACCGGCTTCTGAGCTGGTCGGGATTCCATGGCCGTCGGCGGCCGGCATGCCGGTGCCGTCTTCGCCGCCGTAGTCCCCAGCGAGCGGGCCGGATGTGGGTGCGCCTTGCCCGTCGCCATCGGAGCGTGCTGGCGCGGCCGGGCTCGCGGGTGCTGCGGGTGCCGTGGGTTCCGCAGGTGCGGTTGACGCTGCGGGCGCTGTCGACGCTGCGGGCGCCGTCGAGGTGGCGGAGGCCGCCGGCGTCATCGCGCTGGCCGGAGCCGCCGACGCCGATGCGGTGTCGGTGGCGTCACCCAAGCCCTCGTTGTGTTCGCTCATGACCGAGTCGGAGCCGCGCGCTCCCCAGCTGATCCGCGTGTGACCGTCCCCGTCAGAATCCTTGAACGAATCGGTTCCGCTTCCGTCGGGAGACTCGGTCTTGGAACCGATGTCGCGTCCCGAACCGTCGGTCGTCTGCGTGTACCGAGTGCCGTCGCCGCCCACGTTGGTGTGCTCGATCGCGGTCGGACTCGTTCCTGGGTCGTAATACGTGGTGGTCTGACCGTCGCCGCCCGGATATGGAAAGACACTGACGCCTTTGCCATCACTTCCGGTGACCGCTCCGCCGATCTTCTGACCAGCCGCGTCGTAGTAATCGGTGTCCGTCGCGCCGGTACGGGGATCGGTGGTGCTCGTCGCGCTGGCCACATTGGACCCACCCGGGAGTCGGCTGACGTCGGGCACGCCACCGGGCCCGGTTGGAGTCGGGTGGTCGTCGGGGTTGTAGGCGGGTGGGACGTGATCGGCCCCATCGGCTGGGTTGGAGCCGGTGTCGGTGTCGGTGTCGGGGTTGGCGGGCGCGGCCGGCGCGGCCGGCGCGGCCGGTGTGGTGTCGCCGGTTGGGTTCGCGCCGTCGGAGCCGGTGGGCTCGGTCGGCATTGTTCCGGCGGGTGCTGGGTGGTCGTCGGGGTTGTAGGCGGGTGGGACGTGATCGGTTCCATCGGCTGGGTGGGAGCCGGTGTCGGTGTCGGGGTTGGCGGGCGCGGCCGGTGTGGCCGGTGTGGTGTCGCCGGTTGGGTTCGCGCCGTCGGAGCCGGTGGGCTCGGTCGGCATTGTTCCGGCGGGTGCTGGGTGATCGTCGGGGTTGTAGGCCGGCGGCACGTGGTCGGTCCCGGTATCCGCCCCGGCCGAGGGTGAGGTCTCGGCACCGGCCGACACGCCCTGATCCGGCGCACCGGGTGCCGGCCCCGCACCGTTCGACCCGCCGCTGTCGGCCGGCGCTGCGGCCGGCGCAGCTGCTGGCGCTGGCGCCGATGGGTGTGGGACGGGAGTGAACGACGATTGGTCATCACCCGTGGAAGTCTCCGAATTGGGGTGCGGCACCGCGACCGGTCCGTCGGGGTTGCCACCACCGGAGTCGGAGTAACCGGTGCTGGCCGGTCCACCCCCGCCAGCGGGCTGGTCCAATCCGCCGCCGTCCCCGCCGTCCCCGCCGTCGCCCCCGCCGCCGTCGTCCGCTCCGCCCCCGCCGCCCCCGCCCCCGCCGGCGGCAGGGGTACCGCCCGGGCCACTGCCTAGTTGATAACTCGGCGAAGCAGTGAGTGGACCAGTAGGCATCTGCACGCCGTCGGCTACGACCGGCCCCATGTAGCCGCCCACACCGCTCGGACTTTCATTCTGGCTGTACCCATCGACTGGCTGCACATCCTGGCCGTACTGATTCATGTTCTGGTTCACGCCGTCCGCGCCCTGGTAGGCGGGATTGGGCTGCCATCCACCCGGTGGCGTCTTCATGCTCCCAAGTCGATTGACAGTTGTGTCCATGTTGGAGTTCGGCTCTTGCCACTGATCGGTGGGCAAACCGGAATCAGGGGAACCGCTGCCCCAGCCTCCGGGCGGACCACCGCTCGAGTCGCCACCGGCGGCCGCGCCGCCACCACCGGAGGCGCCGCCGCCGAAACCGCCGACGGATGGCGAGCTGGCCGCCGCGGCCGCCGCGGCCGCCGCGGCTCCAGCGCCGCTCGCCACGCCCGCCGCCGGAGGCACCCCGTTGTTGCCTGTCGCACAGGCGGTGCACCAATCGATCACGCCAATGATCCAGCTCATCGCGAAACCCCCTGCGCGGCGGCGGGACTGAGCTGTGTTCGGGCCAAAGCCGTCGCGGCGTACTGGGCGCTGCGTGGTCTCAGCCAGAACGACGAGGCGACGGTGTCTTTCAGCGCCACTCCGTTGTTCGTCGCGCGCCGTTCTTCCCGCGCGATGAAAGTGATGCCGACGATCAGCAGCAAGCTCGACAGCCATCCCCAGAGCGTCAGCACCCGGAGCAGGTTGAAGATCGCGTGGCTGCCTTGGCCGGCGACAACCACGGCCGCGTAGTTCTCCGTGCAGTGCTCGGCGAGCGCGATGGCAAAAGTAACCGGGATGGCGAACTTGGCCCACCAGTAGCGACGCCGGTACAGCAGTCCGAGCGCGAGTCCGAACACGATCAGCATCGTGTAGACCATGTGGCCGGACGAGACGTAGGTGATTGAGCCGCCACTGCGAGCGGTCGGATTCAGGAAGGAGATGATTGGCATGGCGGTGAAGTCGAAGCCGCCGCGGTGGAACTGAGTGTCTTCGTACAGCGCGAATCCGGATCCGATCACGGCGCCGACCAAGGCCATTTCGACGGCGGACGGCCGCGTCGCGCTGCGCCGGGCCGCGAAGATCAGAATCAGCAGTGCCGGCAGCGCCTTCAGAAGTTCTTCGGTCAATGGCACATAGATCACGGTGGCGAAGGTGCTCGTCTCACCGAAGTGTTGGACGACCGGACGGCCGATCGCGAAGGCGATACCGCTCACCGCGAGGAAGCCGGTCAGGCCCATTCCGACCAACGCGAGCCAGTTCAACGTGCGCGCGGTGCCGACGACGAGGACGAGGATCGCGATCGTCCACAGGTGGGCGAAGATGTTTGCCACGAAATGGTCCGACCCGCCACCCTTGAGCAACGTCGGCAGGGCGATGAACACCGTGAGCACCGAGATCCCAAGGCCGACGAGCGCGATGAGCTTGGTGATGCGGGTGCGGTGAACCGATGACGCCGACTTGGCGGTGTAGCGGACGAAGATGCGAAGCCCGATCGCCATGACAACGATGACAACGCCGGTGGCCCAGCCGGACGGCAGCACGTGAGCCAGCCGCAAGATCACGCTGATTACGCTGACGGCGACGCACGCGCCGCCGCCGACGATCAGCTTGCGGTCGGCCGCCGCCGTGTCGGCCGCCGACTCCGGACCACCGGCCGCCGGCCGAGGTAGCGGCGGCGGCGGTTGCTGCGGGCGGTATTGCGGTCCTTGCGGGTATGGAGGTTGCTGCGGACGGAACTGCGGCGGCGGACCCTGCTGCGGGCTGTATTGAGGCGGTGGCCCCGGCGGTGGCCCTTGCGGCGGACGGAACTGCGGCGCCGGACCCTGCTGCGGGCTGTATTGAGGCGGTGGCCCCGGCGGTGGCCCTTGCGGCGGACGGAACTGCGACGGTCGTTGCGTCGGTACTGGTCGCGGCCGGATCGGTGGCGGTGCCGCCTGCTGTGGCCGAAACGCCGGCGGTGGTCCCGGTGGAGCTCCGTGCGATGGTCGCGGCGGTGGCTGCTGCGGTCGATATTGCCCCGGTTGCGGCCCCGGTTGCGGACGTGGTGGTGGGCCTTGCGGTGGGCCTTGCGGTGGGCCTTGCGGCGCTCCCGGCGGAGGCGGCGGACCCTGTCGTGGCGGTACCGGGCGACCGCTAGGAGGTAGCCGATCATCCGGCGAATTCGACGCCATCGCCGCGCTCCCTTCGAGTGGTGCCGGATAGCCGCACAGCCGCAATGTGAGAGCAGGCTACCTTAGCTAAATCACATAGTTGAGAGGTTACTGCGAGGCCTGGTCATATGTGACCACCCGGCGTCAAGTGGCCTATTAGTGCGATTAAGACTCATCTAGCAATTCATCCAAGGGGCGGATGCGGAGATGATTGTGTCGAGCGGACGCGCGGTCGCCACTGGCTTCGTCCTGCTGATCGCGCTCGCCGGGTGTTCGACCACCGTTGCCGGTCAGTCAGTCGGGTCGGTCGCTGAATCTTCGAGCGCAAGCGCAAGCGCAAGCGCAAGCGGCTCCGGCGAGCTCCGTCCGCCGTTACGGGATCGACGTCAGGCGCTAAGGGTTCGGCCGGCAAGTCGACGGTGACCGCTGGCCCCGACGGCGCGCCGCATCCGTGCGCTCTACTGACTCAGTCCGAGGCCGAGACAGTTGCAGCGACACCGCTCGGCGCGGGCACTGAGTCCGGCGCGGGCGAGGACAAGACGTTGTGCCAGTACGTCGGGCCGACGACTGGTCCGCTGGCGCAGGTTCAGGTGCTCGTCGGCGACGGCGCTAAAAAGGCGCTCGACATCGATCGCGACATCCTCAAGCATCCCTTCACTACGTTGTCGGGGATCGGGGACGAGGCCTATCAGGAGGACGACACCGTTTATCTGCGTAAGGGCGATACCTGGGTGTCGGTCGGTCTGGCCCGGCTCAACCAGCCGGCGGAAAATGTGGACCGGCTCAAGGTGGCGGCCGGCGAGATCGCGGCTCGGCTGGGGTAGCGGGAATGCTTCGTCGACAGTGCCCCGTCCCGATCTGGATCTCGACCTCGAGACGGGGCACCGTCTGGTCGAAAGTCTGCGGTCAGCTTCGCGTAGCTCGTCCCGGAACTGCGAAGGTGCGCCCGATGGACTGGCTGTGAAGCACGCGCTGATGAAGGCCTACTCGGCCGAAGGCCAGACGTGACGGTCCATCACTGGTAAAGCCTGCGTGAAGTCGATACTTTAAGGTCGCCTCTCGGAGGCGACAGCGCGCCTTAGACAGGCAGGGCGCGACGTCGAGTGACGAGTGACGAGTAGCGCGGAGTTGGCACGCAGCGTTTCAAAGCGCGAGGCGTTCGGTGGACGGCCGGCTCCGCGTTGTGTGAGCAAAACTAAAGTCCGCATCGTCGTGGCACTTCACGGGTACGAAAGACGACGGGCTAGAGTCGGCCCTTCGTGAAGTCAGCGTGATGCGAAAGGGTTCGACATGCCTTCGGCCGAGCAGGTGTACGCGCCGAAGCCTGAGTCCGTCCGCAGCGCGCGGTGGTACTGCGTCGACTATCTGCGGCAGGTGCTGATGGGCACCGACGATGCGGTCGAATCCATCCTCGACGATGCCCGCCTGGTCGTCAGTGAACTGGTGACCAACGCGGTGCAGGCCGACCCGACCGAAGTCAGGCTGCAGATCGGTGCGACCGCGGGCTTGGTCCGAATCGTCGTCAGCGACACGGGATCGGGCACGCCAATCGCAGGCCAGCCGCAACCGACGACGGAACACGGTCGCGGACTCTGGATCGTCGAGCAGACCGCCCTGCGGTGGGGGACCACGAAGCTGCCGGCCGGTAAGCAGGTGTGGGCCGAGATCGCGCTCGCCGACGACGTGTTGTCGCTCGACGACCACGACAACTAGACGAACAATGAGACCGTGCGGTCGGTTGGTGTGCTTGTCTCGTCGCTCATCGTGTTGGCCGCGCTGAGTTCTTGTTCGTCGGCTGTCCGCTCTAAGGCGCCGTCGTCAGGCGGCTCGGCCGGGCCTGCGGTGGTGGACGGCATTACGGTGCCGCCGGCGTACGTCGTCGCCCGCAGGCACCGTGGTGCCGGGACCGATGACCTGTCCGGCAACGTTTGGCGCCACATTGAGCGCCGCGGTTGGCGGCGCGCCGTTCGCGTTGACGACGCGGATTACGGCTCATCTACTCGTCTGCACTTACCGGACCGCCGCGACCTCGGACTGTTCCGGTGCCGTGGTTTCGGTCAATACCGAGCCGCAGGCCTACACCGCCTTCGATCGATGGAATGTCGAGACCGGGCAGAACTCGATGTGGTCAGCCACCCCGAGTCAGCGCCCGACGCCGATCCCCGGCATTGGCATTGAAGCGGAGTGGGCTCCGGCGCTCCTCGAGCTGGGCACCGCTAACGACACCACCTGGGTGTCGATCGTGCTGACCTGTGCCGATCCGTCGGGCGCCTTGGCAATAGCTGAGCAGCTGGCCCTCGAGGGGCTCGCGTCGAGCGCGTGATCATCTGCGCGTTACGGGACGGGTGCTGCCTTCCTCAGACCGCGCGTAGGCCGGTTCGAGGCGAGGACCACTCGCTGTCGGAGGTACGAGCCTCGGGTAGCGGGTGCGAATCATCTGACGCGGTATCGGCCGGGCGGGAGTTCGCAGCAGTGACGGTCGACGGGGCGGGGTCCTGCATGCCAGCGACGTCGGTCGGAGAATCGTCTGAATACTGCATGTCATCGGAACTTAGCGTTGGAGCGGCCAGGGTGATTCCGCGTCGGCTGAACGATGCTCGCGTGACCAGCGGACCGATGGCACCCACCAGCATGAGAATCACTCCGACGGCGAAGAAACTGATGACCTGCAGATGCGCGTGCACCGCAAACGCCAGGATCGCGCCGACTGCGATGAGCGTAAGACTCGTCCCGTTGCGCATGATCATGACCTTTCGCCGAGTGCCCTACGCCAGGGTGATACCCGGATGGGCCGGGACCTAAAACCAACTCGGTCGATAGCCTCGCTAGGTGGAACTCGACCTGGGCCCGGACGCCGATGCGGCCGAGGTCGAGGTCGCTGCGCCCACTTCGACTCGGCTGATCGTGCTGGTGCTCTGCCTGGGCATGGCGACGTTTGCGATGGTTCAATCGGTCGTTTCGCCGATCCTGTCGACCCTGCAGCGCGACCTGCATACGACCCAAAGCACGGTCACCTGGGTGCTGACCGCCTACCTGCTGTCGGCGGCGGTGGCGACGCCGATCCTGGGGCGGGTCGGCGACATGGCCGGCAAGGACCGGGTCTTCGTCGTCGTGATGCTCGTCTTCGGGACGGGCAGCGTCATCGCGGCACTCGCGCCCAACATCCAGACGATGATCGTCGCCCGCGTGTTCCAAGGCGTCGGCGGGGCGGTGATCCCGCTGAGCTTCGGCATCATTCGCGACGAAGTGCCGCAACCGAAGGTCGCCGGCGCGATCGGGATCACCTCGGCCGTCCTCGGGGCCGGCGGCGGCCTGTCGATCGCGCTGGCCGGACCGGTCGTGCGAGCGTTGAACTATCACTGGCTCTTCTGGCTTCCGCTGATCGTGATCGTGACCAGCGCGGGCTTGGCCTACAAATTCATTCCGTCCTCACCCGTGCGGATCCCAGGAACCATCAACTGGCGCTCGGCCCTACTGCTCGCCGCGTGGCTCATTTCGTTCCTGCTCGGGGTCAGTCAGGCGCCGAGGTGGGGTTGGGGCTCGGTCCGGGTACTCGCCCTGATCGTGCTCGGGCTCGTCCTCGCGATCGCGTGGGTGGCCAACGAGCGACGCGCCGACAACCCCGTCGTCGATATGACCATGATGCGCATCCCACTCGTCTGGCGGGTGAATCTGATCGCGTCTGCTTTATGGCGTCGTCGCGTTCACCAGTTTCGCCTTCCTGCCTGAGTTCGTGCAGTCGTCGAGGCTGACCAGCTATGGGCTGGGAGCTACCGTCACCGAGGCTGGCCTGATCATGCTGCCGTCGCCGATCCTGACCTTCGTGTTCAGCGGCATCTCGGCGACGGTCAGTCGCTGGATCGGCCCGAAGTGGGCGATCGTGCTCGGGTCATCGCTGCTGATCCCGTCCTTTGCCGTGTTGATGGTGCCCGGCCGGCACGAATCACTGGCCTTCCTGTCGGCCGCATTCATGGGCGCCGGCTACGGCCTCGGCTTCACCACAATCTCGAACCTGGTCTCGATCGCGGTGCCGCCCGACCAGACCGGCATCGCGAACGGCATGATCGGCAACGTGCGCACGATCGGTGGAGCGATCGGCTCGGCGATCGCATCAAGCCTGATCACCGCGCAGCTGGGCGTCGGCGGCTTCCCGACCGTCGGGGGTTACAACGCAGCCTGGCTGATGATGACCTTCGTATGTGTGGCCGCCGCCTTGTTGTCGTTGCTGATTCCTTCCATGCGGCGCGCGAGCCGACCAGCCCGGGTTGTCTGACCGATGCCTGAACTGCCCGAAGTCGAGTCGGCCCGACTGGTCATCGCCCGGGGCGCGCTGGGGCGCACGATCACCGACGTGGACGACACCGATACCTATGAATGCCGTCCCCACCCGCCGGGCGAGATCCGGGCTGCGCTGATCGGTCGCCGGCTGCTCGCCGCCTATCGGCAAGGCAAGAGCATGTGGTGCGCCATCGGTGGTCCGGCGGGTCCGGACGAATCGGCGGCGACCGGTCCGACGCTGGGAATCCACCTAGGCATGTCGGGCAAGATCGTCATCGCGGACGGGCGCGGAAGTGAGATCGACGGCGGCGACTACTGGGAACGAGGCCGGGCGGCCGGTGACTATCGATTCTCGCGGTTCGCCCTGACCTTCGATGACGGCGGGTCGATGCGCCTGATCGATCCGCGTCGGCTGGGCCGGGTCCGGCTCAATCCGCCGGTCGAGGCTCTCGGACCGGACGCTCGATTGATCACGCCGGCCCAATTCCGTAGCGCGCTGGCGCGAGGGACGGCGCCGGTGAAGGCCCGGCTCCTCGATCAAGAGGCGATCGCCGGGATCGGCAATCTCTTGGCGGATCAGATCCTGTGGTCGGCGCGCGTCAACCCGTCCCGTCCGGTCGGTCAGCTGAGCCGGCCCGACACCGATCGGCTGCTGCGCGCGACCCGCAAGTCGCTCGAGTCAGCGATCGGTGCCGGCGGGGTCCACACGCTGTCGATCGTCGCGTTCCGCAAGGCCGGCGCTTTGTGCCCCCGCTGCGGCGCTCCGATGAATCGGGCGACCGTCGGTGGACGTACGACCTGGTACTGCTCGCGCGAACAAGCCGACTGAGTCAGCGGCCCGATCAGCGGATTGCGTGCCGGTCGCCGAGCAGACTCGGCAGCGTCGTTGCGATGATTCGCAGGTCGAGCCGGAACGTCTGCCGTTCGATGTAGTCGACGTCGAGGGCGACCCGTCGCAGGACCTCGGCGGGTAGCTGGAGGGGGCCCCGTGAGCCGTTGATGGCCGCCCAGCCGGTCATGCCCGGCTTTATCCGGTGTCGGTGGGCATAATCCGCCACCAGTCGGGCCGACTCGATCTCACCGGTCTTCATCCCGACGGCGTGCGGCCTGGGACCGACGAGTGACATCTCGCCACGCAGGACGTTGATCAGCTGCGGCAGCTCGTCGAGGCTGGTCTTGCGCAGGAACCGGCCGACCCGAGTGACCCGATCGTCGTTCGCGCTCACCTGTCGTTCGGCTCGCGCGTCAGCGGCGTCCGCTCGCATCGACCGGAACTTCCACACCACGATCTCTTCGTTGTTGAACCCGTACCGGCGCTGCCGGAAGAACACCGGACCAGGGCTGTCCAGCTTGATCATGAGTGCGATCAGAGCGAGGAACGGGCTGGCTAGAAGCAGCATCGGCGTGCCGATCGCCAGGTCTTGGACCCGCTTTGCGAAGGCCCGCCGATCGAGGTCAGCAGCACCATTCAGGTCGGCCAGCGGCGAGTCCTCGAGTCGGCTCAGCGCAGCGGACCGCCGAGTCGGATCGTCGTTCGCCAGGAACAGGCTGACCTCATTGGGCAGGATCGCCAATCGGTTCGCGATCGTGCGTATTCGATTCGTGGCCTCGGGCTCGACCGCGATCACGATGCGGTCGACGAACGGCATCAGGCGGTGTCCGATCAGTGCGTCGACGTTGCCGAGCACCGGCACCCCCAACACGGTGGCCGGGGACCGGTCGGCGCGGTCATCGAACACGCCGAGGACATTGATGTGGCGGCGTGCGATCGCCTCACCGATCAGACGCTCGGCGTAAGCGTTGGCGCCGACGATGACCACGTTCGGCATCAACCAGCCGTCGGAGCGCCAAGTGCGGACCCGGATCCACCAGAGCGTGTGCAGCCCGGCAATCGCGGCGCCGGCCGCGCTCAGCCAGATCCAGCACGTTCCGGCCGACGGGCCGTGATCAAGCACCCAATCGGTGGCGAAGACCGCCATGATCGTCGTGCCGATCGGCTCAACGAGTTCACCGAGGTGAGCGATCAACGACTCGCTCTGCCGGAATCGATACAAACGCTGCGCACGCAGCGACCGGCTGAGCACGAGGGCGCCGACCATCAACGGCAGTACCTGTTCGATCGACGTCGCCAGCAACGGCGCGGGTGACCGCGAACCGAGCACGGCGACGGTAATCACCGCCAGCACGATCAGGTCGATGACCCGAAACGTGTGCGAAGCGAGTCGCTTGCTCTGATTCGCGCGCACGCTGACGAGCCGAGGTGGCCGCATCGGTCCACGTTGAATCTGCCGATGGGCGGCACCCGGCTCAGTCGCGCTGCCAGTCACCGGCCAGATAGTCATCGCCATTCCATCGGCTGCGACTACCTGGACTTGAAGGAATGTGGGGGTACGCACCGCGTCGGTGCGTCGTCCCAGCGGTCGATCGGCGCCTCGGGTGGACGGTTGCGACCCGGGCGCCCGGGCTCACACCGCCAGATAGCCGCCGTCCACGACCAGCTCGGCGCCGGTCACGTAGCTCGCCTCGTCGCTGGCCAGGAACAGCGCCGCGTAAGCGGTCTCGATTGCGATGCCGGGGCGCTTGAGGACGGTGCCGGCGATCAGGGCGGCGTTGATCTCGGGATCCTGATTCTCGTTCATCGGCGACAGGATGTAGCCCGGGTGCAGCGAGTTGCAGCGGATGCCGTCCTGGCCGTGCGTCGCGGCCACGTTCCGGCTGATGTTGAGGATCGCGCCCTTGGACGCCTGGTAGGCGTAGGAGCTCGGTACTCCGGCCAGTCCCCAGATGGACGAGACGTTGATGATCGAGCCGCTCTTGCGGGCGATCATGTGCGGCAGCACCTCGCGCATCCCGAAGAAGATGCTCTTCAGGTTGGTGTCGAGGACGCGGTCGTAGAGCTCGTTGGACGTTTCGAGGATCGGCTCGTACAGGCAGATCGCGGCGTTGTTGATCAGGATGTCGATCTGGCCGTGGTCGGCGATGATCTGGTCGACGACCGCTTTCCACTCCGCATCGCGGGTGACGTCGAGCTTGACGAAGTCGACCTTGCTGTCATGCGGTTCGACGGCGTCGAGCACGTCGCCCGAGATCACCGCGCGGGCGCCTTCGCGCAGGAACAGCTCGGCCATCTCGCGTCCTTGGCCGCGGGCGGCCCCGGTGATGAGCGCCACCTTGCCGGTCAATCGATCCATCTGCGTTACTCCTTCGTCGAGTTCTCCAGTGCGTCGGCGATCCGCCGCAGCACGTCCAGATGTTCGTCCACCGGGCCCAGTCCGGCCCGCATCGTGTTGATCGCCAGATGACTGGCACCGGCATCACGCCACTGCTCGATCAGGTCTGAGTACCTCGGCGAGGTCGCCCCGCCAGCTGACCTGACCCTCCATCCCCAGTGTGTTCGGGTCGCGGCCGGCCGCGACCGCGGCCTCGTCGACGATCGCACGGGCCGCGGCGAGGTCGGGCCCCGGCGCCATCTGCGGGAACCAGCCGTCGGCGATCCGGCCGGCCCGTCGCCAGCCGGGGGCCGAGTTGCTGCCGACCCAGATCGGAATCGGCCGCTGAGCCGGCCGGGGAGAGATTCCGGCGCCGACCACGGTCGAGTCCAGACCATGGTGGGTGATGCTCGTTTCGGTCCAGAGCCGCCGCAGCAGTCCGATCTGCTCCTCGGCCCGCCGGCCGCGGTCGGTGAAGTCCTTGCCCAGGGCCTGGTATTCGACTGGGTTCCAGCCCACACCGATGCCTAGGCGGAACCGTCCCTCGGTGAGGATGTCGACCTCGGCCGCCTGCTTGGCCAGCAGGGCGGTCTGGCGCTGCGGCCCGATGATCACCGAGGTGACCAACTCGAGTGAGGTCAGCGCCGCCCAGTAGCCGAAAAGGACCAGCGGCTCGTGGAACTGGGTCGAGACGTCGTACGCACCGCTCCATCCTTCATAGACCGCCGGGTCGGCACCGAGAACGTGATCGAAGATCCGGATGTGTTCATACCCCAACGCCTCGACGGTCTGGGCGTAGATGTTGACCGCGCGCACCTCGGGACCCACCTCGGTCTGTGGGTAGACGACGCCGATCTGCATGCCGACATGCTAGGTGGCCGGGTTGTTCAGCTCACACACCGCGTCAGCCAGGGCGAGGTCCTGCCAGGCCATCCCGACACTCTTGAACACCGACATTCCAGCGGATGGGCTCAGCGGGGCCAGGTCGTCGAGCCCGATCAACCGCTGGACGTCCAGCGTCCCCGCCGCGATCGCCTGGATGACGTCGCCGGCTTCGCGCTGCGCAGTGTCGGCGTCCTCGACGACCACCCGGGTCGCCCGGCGAAACACCTCCGCGTCGAGCTCGCGCGCATCCGGTTCGTGCGAGCCGACGGCGACGACACACGCGTCGTCAGCCAGTCGCGACCCGTCGAACAGTGGCGTCCGCGCGGTTGTGGCGCAGACAACGATGTCGGCCGTGGCTATGTCGTCCCCGCTGCCGACGGTGGCCATGACACCGCGGACACCGTCGACGCGGGTGGCCAACTCGCTCGCGCGAGACCGATCGCGGCCGACGATGACGACCGAGCGCAGTGGGCGGATCGAGCGGATCGCCGCGATATGCGATTCGGCCTGCGGACCGGAGCCAAAAACGACCAGTGTCGACGCGTCGGGGCGGGCCAATCGGCTGATCGCGAACGCCGACACCGACGCGGTTCGTACTGCGGTAAGGGCGGCGCCGTCGATGAGCGCCCGCGGGGTCAGGGTGGTGGAATCGAAGACGATGTAAAGGCCCTGGATTCGGGGCCGGCCGATCGATGGGTTGTCGGGGGCAATCGTGAGTACCTTGACCCCGACACCGGCAGCAGACTCGGCCGGCATCAGCATCAGCTCGCCGCGGCGGGTCGGCAGCACGGTGCGGGCCGGCAGGGCGGCCGTGTCGAGCTCAGCCACTGCGGTCGAGATGGCCTCGATCGCCGTCGGCCAGCTAAGGATCTTGGCCAGTGCGTCCGCGTCGAAGTACGGCACGACCGTCACGACGACGGCCGTAGATTGAGGACTGTGCCCACTGTTCCCATGACGCCAGTATCGGTGACCGACTATCACACTGCGGGCGAGCCGTTCCGGATCGTCACGGCGGGACTGCCCGATATCGCTGGGCCGTCCGTCCTCGAGCGCCGCGAGTTCGCGCAACAGTCGGCTGAGGTCGACGCGGTCCGTCAACTGTTGGTGAACGAGCCGCGGGGTCACGCCGACATGTATGGCGGTTTCATCGTGCCGCCGAATGACTACGGGGCCGACTTCGGGGTGCTCTTCTGGCACAAGGACGGTTACTCGACCGCCTGCGGTCACGGAACCATCGCGCTCGGCGCCTGGGCCGTCCGGACGGGCCGGGTCGCCGCAGTCGCCGACGGCATCACCGACGTGACGATCGATGTGCCGTCCGGCCGGGTCACGGCGCGGGTCGAGTGCGTCGGCGGCGAGGTGGCCCGGGTGTCGTTCCGCAACGTCGCGTCCTACGTCATCGCGCGGACAGTGCCGGTCTCGACGGATTTCGGTGACCTGGCCGTCGATATCAGTTACGGCGGTGCCGCGTACGCCAGCGTGCCGGCCGCGGCCGCCGGTCTCGCGGTGACCGCCGATCACTACGCGGACCTGATCAAGTTCGGGCGCCAGGTCAAGCATGCGCTGGCCGAATCACCCTGGGCCAAGCATCCGAGCGATTCCCGGCTCGACGGTATCTACGGCACCATCCTCTACGACGATCTCGGCGATGGCCCCGACGGCCCGCGCCAGCGCAATGTCACCGTCTTCGCTGATGGTGAGGTGGACCGGTCGCCGTGCGGATCCGGTACGTCGGCGCGGTTGGTATTGCTGGCCGTGGATGGCCGGGTGCCGATCGGCCGGACACTTACGCACACCTCGATCGTCGGCAGCGAATTCACCGGCCGGGTCGTCGGCGAGACAGCGGTTGACGGCCGTCCGGCCTACCTGACCGAGGTGACCGGGGCTGCCTATGAGACCGGGCGCGCCACCTTCACCCTCGATCGCTCGGATCCGCTCGGGCTGGGCTTCACCCTGCGTTAGTGGAAGCGGGGTGCTCCGGCTAGATCGATCGACTGGGCCGCGTCATGATCTCGGCGCCGTCGTCGGTGATCGCGATCGTGTGCTCGCTATGGGCGGTACGGCACCCGGTCGCGCTGCGCAGCGTCCAGCCGTCGGCATCGGTGTACAGCTCGGCGGTGTCGGCCATGATCCAGGGTTCCAGTGCGAGCAGCAGCCCGGGCCGTAGCGGGTAGCCGCGACCCGCGCGTCCGTTGTTCGACACATGCGGATCCTGGTGCATCGTCGACCCGATGCCGTGACCGCCGAACTGGGTGTTGATCGGGTAGCCCGCTGCGCTGAGGACCGTCCCAATGGCATGCGAGATGTCGCCGATCCGAGCCCCCGGGCGCGCAGCCGCAATGCCGGCCTCGAGCGCGCGCTCGGTGGCGTCGATCATCGCGAGGCTCTGTGGCGGGTGCGTCTCGCCCACGACGAAGCTGATGGCCGAGTCGGCCGCCAGGCCCTCCTGGACGACCGCGAGATCAAGGGTCAACAGGTCGCCGTCGGCGAGGTTGTAATCGAAGGGCAGCCCGTGCAACACGGCGTCATTGACGGACGTGCAGATGTAGTGGCCGAAAGGTCCGCGCCCGAACGACGGCTCGTAGTCGACGTAACACGACTGCGCTCCCGCCTCGACGATCATGGAAGCGGTCAGCCGATCGAGGTCCAACAAGTTGGTACCGACCGTACTGCGCCGCTTGACCGCCTGCAGGATGTCAGCGACGAGGGCGCCGGCGACCCTCGCCCGACCGAGCTCGGCTTGGCTCAGGATCTCGATCAAGCTCAAGCCCCACAGCAACAGCGATAGAGCCAGATCGGCCCGGTGACGCCCGACTCTTCGATCGCGGGATTCACCCGTCGACTGTAACCGAGCACGAACCGTCGCGGCCCGCTAGGCCGGATCGAAGGGCGTCGACGGCGGCCGGTCCGGAACGATCGGGTCGGGCGAGGGAGTCGGTTCAGGTTGGGGCACCGGCCCGCCCGGGTCGGTCGGCACCGGCGTAGGCGTCGGCTCCAATGGCGTGGACGGGTCGCTGGGTACCACCGGCTCGCTCATCAGACGTGGCTCGCGCGGCGAAAGAGCGGCCGATGCGTGCCCGGCGTCGCCTCGACGGGCTGGGCGTCGTATTCGCCATCGACCGGGACGCGCTGCGCGGTCGGGACGGTTCGCGCAGCGGGTCGTTCCGCCGCGATCTCGTTGAGTCGGGCGTTCTCGCGTCGCAGGCCACGTCGCTCGCTGCGAATGCGGGCCGCGCGGGATGCACCCGAGCGCATCATGGCGAGACCGAGCAGCGCAACACCCGCTATCACCAGCCCCGCGATTAGTACCCAGTACAGATGAACCTGGCCGTTGTAACCCAGGCCGTGCACGTCCACCAACGTTGAACCGTTCTGCGCAACGGCCACTATCGCCGCAGCGACCGCGATCGCAAAAATCAGAATTCCTAGGACGACCATCGTCACCCTCCAAGAGCGGAAGCAGTTGAGAACTGGGTACCCAAATGCTGGTCCAGCCAATCGACCTGGTCGCTCGAGTCGGCCGTGATTGGCGGTGATTAGTGGGGGAGTTGAGGGACTTGGTAACTGGTCCGCGTCAAGAGGCAATTACTAACGGTATTAATACGAACACGGCGCCATACTTTCGATACGGGGAAAGTGAGGCACGGCGCAGAACCTCACCGTCTCGGGAGCTCCACCTCCCGGGGGGGACGAGTGGGGGCGTTGTCTCTCGCGGAGGGCCCCGGCGAACCCCCGACCACGCCGGGGCCCTTTTGCGCTCAGCCGGGTCCAGCTACCCGCCGGTCATGGACCGATGGCAGAGTTAGCGTGATGGACGATTGCGACCGGCTCGCTTCAGGTGCCGTCCGATGAGCGATCCCGATGCCGGTGATTCAACGCCGTTGGATGTCGGCGCGCCGACCTGGTTCGCGTCCTGGTTCCTCCTTGCGGTGATCGGGGTGGTGATATTCATCGTCGGTGTCACCCTTGGGGCCGTGTCGCGTCACACCCCCACCGTCCGCAGCACCACCACCTTGACCGCGACGGCCACGATCACGATCGGCGAGACGGCCGCCCCCGGCTCGGCGGTGGCGGGCGGGCCGCTATTGACCCAGTTCGGCGATGGTCTCTATCAGGTCGGCGTCGACATCGCGGCTGGCAACTACCACACCGACGGCGGCAAGAACTGTTACTGGGAGCGGCTGAGCAATCTCAGCGGTGGCTTCACCGGCATCATCAGCAACGGCGAGCCGAGCAGCCCCACGACCGTGCGCGTGCTTGCATCGGACAAGGCCTTCAGCGTTCATGGCGGCTGTAGCTGGGTCGAGGTCAACTAGCCGCGGCTGATCCCTATCGCAGCCGGAACAGCACCTCACCCGCATCCGGAACGACCAACGCAGTCGGATCGTCGCGCCACTGGGCAATGTCCAGGTCGGCCGGATCCAGATAGTCCAGATTCGCCGCCCGAACGACGTTCTCGGGGATCCCGGTGGCCAGCACGACCCGCACGCGGAACTTCTCGCCGTCGATCGCATCGTAAGTGCCGTCGCCGCGCAGGTGGGTCGAATGGGCCAGCACGCCCCAGTCGCGGTCACGGAAGCGATCCCATTGAGCGACGAAGTAGTCGCGACAGTGGTAGCCGATCTCGTTGATCTCCGGATGCATGTGACTGATCTCGGTGATGTGCGGGGCATAAATGACCACCTCGCCGCCGTCGGCCACGATCGGCTCGACCTTGTAGAAGCCCTTCGCGGCCGTCCACATGTCGTCGTACTTCGTGCCGATGATCGACAACACCCGCTGCACCGGGCGCTCGAGGTAGCGGACGTGTAGTTGCGCCGACACCTGCGCGGCCAGCGTCCAGGCCGGTTCGGGTGCGCCGAATGCGGCCGCATGCAGCCGTCCCGACCCCGACTCGACGACCACGCATAGGGCCAGCCGTCGCCGGGGAATGAGCGCCGCGGCCTCATCGATGATCGCGCGGGTCGGCGTCACGCCGGGCCGTCCGATCAGGATCGGGCTGGTGATCAGCGCGCCGAGCCAGTGGGTCAGCTCGATCACCTCAGGACCGGACACCCCGGGAAACAGATATTTGTTGCCACCCGAGAAACCGACCACCTCGTGCGGAAACACCGGACCGACGATCAATGTCACGTCGTGTTCGACGACGTGCCGGTTGAGGCGCACATCGACCGCTTCGTGCAGCCGCCCGCCCGATACCTCGCCGACCCGCTCAGCAGTGATCCGTCCGACGGACGTGAACGCAGCGGGATCGCCCCAAGCGTGATTGCCGACCGTCATCCCCGGATACGTCGCAGCAAGCTGCTCACCGTCGAAGCCGAGGTGGTGGGCCAGCTGCTGCTCGGTCATCGCGACGTGGGTACCCAGCGCGATCAGCACGGTGAGCCGGCTGACCCGGCCGTGGAGGACGTCGTGGACCGCACCGAGCAGCAGCGGAAGGGGACAGCTACGAGTCGCGTCGGGCACCAGAACGCACACGCTCTGCCCGTCCAGATCGGCCGCAAGCAATTGGTCGGCGATGAACGACCGAATCTCGGCATCGCTCAACGCCCGGTCGGCACTTCCGATGATGGTGGCCGGGAGTGTGTACGCATCACCGGCGAGTCGCGTGGATGTCACCGTCGCACGCTCCTTCTGGTCCAGGGGCCGGACCACTTGTAGGACCATGGGCAGGTGACCAATGATCGCCCACTCGTCTTGCACCCAGACCGGCTGCTGCCGCCGGATCCGACCGTGCGAGCGATCGCCCGACGACTCTACGCGGCGACCCAGGACTTCCCGCTCCTCTGTCCCCACGGGCACGTACCGGCGGGAGTGCTGCGGGCCGACGAGCCGTTTGCCGATCCGGCGACATTGTTGATCACCCCCGACCACTACATCACGCGGTTGCTGCACGCGAACGGTGTGCCGCTCGAGCGACTCGGCGTCGCCGCGGGCCCGATGAGCGAGCCCGCGGCCCGTGCGGCCTGGGGCGCACTGTGCTCGAACTGGTCGGTCTTCCGGGGAACGCCGGTGCGATATTGGCTCGAGGCACAACTGGCCGACATCTTCGGAGTAACGGTCCGCCCGAGCGCCCATACCGCCGATGCCATCTACGACACGATCGCGGCCGCCCTCGCCGCGCCGGACTATCGGCCGCGGGCCCTGGCCGACCGGTTCGGCATCGAGGTGCTGGCGACCACGGACGACCCGACCGACGACCTCGCCGACCACGCTGCCCTGGCCGCCGACCCGACCTGGATGCCCCGGGTCATCCCCACGTTCCGTCCTGATCGCTACCTCGAGGTCGCCCGCCCCGACTGGGCTGAATCTGCCGATCGATTGGGGCGCAGCGCGGGCGTCGATACCGGCGATTACCGCGGCTACATCGAGGCGCTCGAGGTCCGGCGCCGGTACTTCATCGATCACGGTGCGACCTCGGCCGACCATAGTCACCTCGACGTCGGTACCGAGCCACTCAGCGACGAGCAGGCCGGCCGGATCTATCGCAGCGCCCTCGTGGGCGATGTCCGTGGGGCGGACGCGGTCGCGTTCCGACGGCACATGATGATGCAGATGGCGCGCATGTCGGTCGAGGACGGGCTGGTCATGACGTTGCATCCGGGCGTGGTCCGAGACCACCACGGTCCGACCGCCGCCACGTTCGGCTCGGACACCGGCCATGACATCCCGATCCGGGTCGAGTTCACCCAGGCGCTGCGCCCCCTGCTCGAACGCTTCGGAACGAACCCGGCTCTGCGGCTCGTGTTGTTCACGGTCGATGAGACGACGTTCTCGCGGGAACTCGCCCCGCTCGCCGGCTTCTATCCCAGTGTGTACGTCGGCGCCCCATGGTGGTTCCTCGACGCACCAGAGGCGATCCGGCGGGCCCGAGCCGCCGTCACCGAGACCGTCGGGTTCAGCCGGCTGGCCGGATTCGTCGACGACACCCGCGCCTACTGCTCGATCCCGGCTCGCCACGACATGTCCCGGCGACTCGACGCCGGCTACCTCGCCGGACTGGTGGCCGAGCACCGACTCGATGAGGACGAAGCCCTGGATACTGCTGTCGATCTCGTCGACGGCCGTCCGCGGTTCGCGTTCCGGCTGTGACGGACGAGCCGGCGCGCTCGTCGACGCTCGCCCGCCACTGGGACGATCCGGCGGCGCCCGTGCGGATCGCCCACCTGGGGCTGGGCAATTTCTTCCGGGCCCATCAAGCCGTCTACACGGCCCGAGCCGACGATGCCGCCGCATGGGGGATCGCCGCGTTCGGGGGACGCTCGGCCGAACCCGCACGGGACCTGGCGGCCCAGGGTGGCCTGTACACATTGGTGACGCGCGGCGCCGAGGCAGACCAGTTCGATCGGATCGACAGCATCTCGGCGGCCTTCGCCGGCGCCGACCACGAAGCCTGGCTGCGCTGCCTGCGCGCACCAGAGCTTGCGTGCGTGACGATGACAGTCACCGAGTTCGGCTACCACCGGGCGCCGAACGGTGGCCTCGATATCAGCTCGGCCGATGTGCTCGCCGACATCACCGCACTGCAGACCGGGACCGTGGTGGCGGTGACGACCGCACCGGCTCGGCTGGTCGCGGGATTGGCTGCCCGACGCCGGGTCGACGCCGGCCCGATCACGGTGCTGTCGTGCGATAACCTGCCCGGCAACGGCGAAGCGACCCGGCGGGTGGTGACCGAGCTGGCCGAGCTTATCGACCCCGGACTGCGCGAATGGGTCGAGGCGCAGGTCAGCTTTCCGGCCAGCATGGTCGATCGGATCACGCCGCGTCCCGACACCGGGCTAAGCGATGCGGTGCTTCGCGTGACGGGGGTGCTCGACAACTGTCCGATCGTCACCGAACCCTTCTCGGAGTGGGTGATCGCGGGCGCGTTCGCGGCCGGGCGCCCCGACTGGGCATCGAGCGGCGTGACCTTCGCGGCCGACATAAAGCCGCACGAACGGCGCAAGCTCCGCATGCTTAACGGCGCCCATTCGCTGCTGGCCTACGTCGGTCTCGACCGCGGACTGGCCACGGTGGCCGACGCGATCGAGGACGACTACTGCCGTGACCTCGTGCTGACTTGGTGGCGCGAAGCCGGCCCTGGACTGGGACTGCCGATCGCCGAGGTCGAGGACTACTGTGCGCGGCTGATCGAGCGCTGGTCGAACCGACGGATCGCGCATCGACTCGATCAGATCGCGGCCGACGGATCGCAGAAGTTACCGATCCGGGTGATCCCGGTGCTGGCCGAGCAGCGCGACGACGGTGCGATGCCGGCGGCCGCGATCGCGATCATCGCGGCCTGGATCCGCTACCTGCGCCGCACCGGGACGGCCGCAGTCGACGGTGACCTGGCGAAGGTGCTGCGCCTCGTCGACGCGCCGTCAGCGGTTGTGGCCCGCTCCGTCCTGGACTACCTCGGCGCGAACGAACCTCGACTGCGCGAGGATGCCGAACTGGCGACGGCGCTAGCCGCCGAGCTGGCGTGATACTTGAACCCATGAGCGACTACCCAGCCATGGCGGCCGAGGTCAACCGGATCGAGCCAGTGCCGCGCCGCATACGGGGAGTCCTCGGCGGTCAGACCGTCGTCGACACGGTCGGTGCACTCTACGTCTGGGAGTGGGCGAACTATCCGCAGTTCTACCTGCCGGTTGCCGATCTCGCGCCCGGTGTCCTGGTCGATGAGGACCACCGCCAGCAGACCCGCCGCGGGCCGGCCGAGGTGCACGGATTGCGGGTTGGCGAAGAATATCGACCGGGTGCGGCCAAGGTGTTCAGCGACTCGACGCTGCCGCGGCTCAACGGCATGGTGCACATCGCCTGGGCGGCGCTGGACACGTGGTACGAGGAGGACGAGCAGGTCTTCGTCCATCCACGCAACCCCTACGTACGGGTCGACGCGATGCGGTCGAGCCGTCACATCCGGGTCGAGCTCGAAGGGGTCCTGCTGGCCGAGTCGACCTCGCCCGTCCTGTTGTTCGAGACCGGCCTGCCGACCCGCTATTACCTTGACCGCACCGAGGTGGACTTCGCCCACCTGCAGCCGACCGCGACGGTCACCCAATGTCCGTACAAGGGGATCACGAGTGAGTACTGGTCGGTGCTCCTCGGCGATCGACTGGTGCCCGATCTCGCCTGGGCCTATGACTTCCCGCTCCGCTCGGTCAGCCAAATCGAAGGTTTGATCGCGTTCTACAACGAGAAGGTCGACATCACTCTGGACGGCGTCGCCCTACCTCGTCCGACGACGCACTTCTTCGCTTGACCGTTCCCGATTGATGTCGACACGTCTTTGGCGTGTCCTCGATACATCCGAAGATCATCTAGGAATAATCGTCACCTTGCCCGGCGCATGAACTGAACCTCGACACGGGGCGGCGAGGTCTGGCACCGACGATGTGCGCGTCTGGCAGAAGCGGTGTTCGAAGAGTTTTGGTCGGTCGCCCCCAGACCGGATGGCGGGGATATGACCCAGCTCCGTGAACGCACGCTCGGTGCGTCCTCGGAAGAACCGACGGTCCGGTCATCCCGGTTAGCGCGGCTTTCCGGTCTCGACGGATTGCGGGCGGTCGCGGTTGCCGCCGTCGTGATATTCCACCTGGACGTCAGCCTGGCCCCCGGCGGATTCATCGGCGTCGACATTTTCTTCGTGATCAGCGGTTTCCTTATCACCCGCATACTCACTGACGAATTGGCCGAGACGGGACGTATACGGTTCGGCCAGTTTTATCTGCGTCGCGCCCGTCGGTTGCTGCCGGCGGTTGTTCTACTCATCGGTGTAGTAGTCGTTGCGAGTTCGCTGGTCTGGCGCGATGAGTTGCCCACCCTGGCCGGCAGTGCGCTGTCGAGCGTCACCTATGTCACCAACTGGTGGCTGATCGCTGCCCATCAGTCCTACTTCGTCAGCGTCGGCCGGCCGCCCATGCTGCAGCATCTGTGGTCGCTGGCGATCGAGGAGCAGTTCTATCTTCTCTGGCCGCTGCTGATCGTGCTGACCGCCCGGGTGGTTCATCGCCGGTCGGCGATCGAGGCCGGCCGCCCGGTACCGATCATGGCCATCGTTTCCGTCGCGTTGGTGCTGGCGGCCTCCTCGACCCTCACCATGACCCTCATTGCGCGGGCCGAAGATGTGCCCTACGGCGCGAGCACGTCGCGGGTGTACTTCGGTACCGACACCCACAGCATGGGCCTGTTCCTCGGTGCGGCGGCCGGCGCCTGGACGATCTGGCGGCAGCGTCGGCCCGACCGGGCTCGTCCCGGTGCGGCCATGCTGGCCCAGGCCGGGCGACTGGCGTCGATGCTGGCCGGTGAGGTGCTGGCGCTGACCTGCTTCATCGGGCTCGCGTACATCATCGCAACGGTCGATGAATTCCGTCCGCAGCTCTACCAGGGCGGATTCCTGCTCATCGACTCCCTGGCGGTTGTCGTCATCATGGTCGTGGTCCGCGGCGGCAGCGCCCTCGGCCGGTTGCTCGACTCGCCGCCGGCGGTGTGGATCGGGCGCCGCTCGTACTCCATCTATCTCTGGCATTGGCCGGTCGCGCTGGTGACTCGGCCCGGCATCGACCTGCACGGCCCGCTCGTGTTGATCAACCTCGCCCGGCTCGGCGTCATTCTGCTGCTCGCCGACGCCAGCTATCGCTTCATCGAGCAACCCCTCCGACTGCGTAGCCGCACCGCGCCGCCGGCGCCGACCACGGCGCCTGATCGCGAGACCGCCGCCGAGGGTGCGCCTGCCCTCGGCGCGCTGCCTCCGCCCGCTGTGCGGAGTGATTCACCGGTCGTTCGGCGCCCGGCTCGAAGCTGGATCAATAGCGACGGGCGGTTGGCACTGGCCGGCCTGTTCGGGCTGCTCTGCGTCCTCGTCCTGGTCGCGGCCGGCAGCCCGCTCTTCTCGAACTTCACCGGCGAGAATCACTCGGCGGCTGCGGGTGTTCACCGCGATCCGCCCGCCAGCCCTTCCGGCGGGGTGGACGGCTTGAGCGTGACGTCGACGCCGGCGCAATCCGGCGCGCCGACGGCGTCGGCCGAGCCCTCCGCGGACGCCCCGACATCGATCGGGCTCACCCCCTCGGTGCCGAACGCTGCGCCGACCGGCGCGGCCGCTCCCGGGGCCCCGGCGGCGCCCGTGTCGCAGGTCAAACAGTCCACGACCGCGCCACTGGTCATGAGTGCATTCGGTGATTCCGTTCTGCTCGGAGCCGGTGCCGCGCTGAGAGCCGACGTCAGCAGCCTGAGCCTCGACGCCGTCGAGGGACGTCAGGCTGGAGTGGTGCTCGGCGACGTCGTGACGGCCCATAGCCACAACGGCCTCGCGCCAATAGTGCTTATCGACACCGGGAATAACGGCGTGATCTCACCGGATCAACTCAACGCCACGCTATCGGCCCTGACCGACCGGCAACGAGTCATCCTGTTGACCGACCGCGTTCCACGGGATTGGCAGGATCCGAATAATCAGACGCTCAGAACGGTCACCGCGCGATTCAGCAATGTTGTGCTGATTGATTGGTTGCACTACTCGACCGGTCATGACGGCTGGTTCTATCAAGACGGTTACCACCTGAATCCGACCGGCGCGGCGGCATTTGCGGCACTCATTGCCGCGACCGCCCGCCAATAATCAATAGCGCTTACCGTTACATTGCGTCACGGTAGATCGTTAGCGGCGGTCTTCGCATTCTCGGCCGGAATGCAAAGCGCTGAAAATGTGGGTACGATTATTGGTCTCAGTGAACATTCAATTGCGATGAAAGGATGTAGCGGGTCCATGGCTACTGAAGTAGTGACTCTGCTTCGCGATGACCTTAATGGCTCGACCGCCGAACGGACCGTGAACTTCGGCTGGGACGGCGTGAATTATGAGATCGATCTAAGCAAAAAGAATATCGCCGAGCTCGCCGCATTGCTTGAGCCCTATGTCGCGGTCGCGCGCCGCGCAAGCGATCGCCGCAGGTCGGGTCGTCCGGCTCGCTCAGTTCGTGCATCCGGCCCGCGCAATCAGGTCGACCTTGCCGCGGTGCGGGTATGGGCGAGCGCGAACGGTCACCCGGTGGCTGCACGCGGTCGGATCTCGACCACCGTCCTGGATGCCTACCGGGCCGGTACGAGCGACGCGGGCGGCTCCGGCCGGACCCGACGTGGGTCCGCTCCGCGCAAGCGCAGCGCCAAGGTCTAGCTCGATCCGTACGCGCTCGGGTCCGTCGACGCTTGCGGATCGGGGTAACTGTCGACGTCGCTCGCACTGACGCTCAGCCACACATCGGCACCGTCGACCAGGCGCAAGTCGGCCACGGCGTCGGTCGAGATGTCGACGAGGGCGGGAGGCTGGGCGGCTACGTGCACCCGCGCTCGGTCGGTCAGCGACTCCAGCCCGTCGACGTGGCCCGGCCAGACGCTGCGGCCTCCGCCCGGCTCGGTGTCCTCGGGGCGGTCGATGTGCAGCGCGATGGCACTCGGCCTGATTGCCACGAGTGCCGGTTCATCGATACCCGCAGCGACGCGTAGCGCGCCGCCGCCGGACAGCATGACCTGATCCCGGATCCGCTCGCCCCGGTAGAGGTTCAGGCCGACCAGCTGTGCCACGTACTGCGTATGCGGTCTCCGAGCGATCTCAGCCGGGGTGCCGGCCTGGACGATCCGTCCGTCCTCCACCACCAGCAACCGGTCGGCCAGCACCATCGCGTCCAGCGGGTCGTGCGTGATCAACAGCGTGGGGCCGGCAAAGTCGGCCAGGTACCGGCGCAGCTCCGATCGCACCTCCAGTCGGGTGCGCGCGTCGAGCGCGGCAAGTGGTTCGTCCAGCAGCAGCAGATCGGGCTGGGCCGCGAGGGCCCGAGCGAGTGCCACCCGCTGGGCCTGGCCGCCCGAAAGCGCCCCCGGCTTGGCTCCCGCGAAGGTACTCAAGCCGAGTCTCTCCAACCAGGCCGCCGCCTGTGCCCGGGCCGCGCGCCGCCCGACCGACCGGGCGCGCGGGCCGAACGCGATGTTGTCGAGCACCGAAAGGTGCGGAAACAACCGGTAGTTCTGGAACACCAGCCCGATCGGGCGCTGGTCTGCGGACCGGAAGACGGCGTTCGGCACGTCGTCGAGGGGCACGCCGTTCAGCGCGATGCGCCCTTCGGTGAGCGCGGTCAGCCCGGCGACCGCCCGCAGCAGGGTGCTCTTGCCGGCGCCGTTAGGGCCAAGCACGGCGACGACCTCACCCGGAGCGGCCTCGAAGTCGACGTCGAGCCGGAAACGGCCGCGCTCGACGACTGCGCGGACCGAGAGGCCGGCCGGTGACGGCGCCGGTCGGGGATCGGCATCGTCGGTCGCCGCATCGTCGGGAGCCGAAGGAAGATCGGGTTGATCGGCCGGCCGGTGGCTCATTGCGCTCCCACCCGCAGCCAATGCGTTCGCAGTGATGTGAGCACGACGACGGCGACGATCACCAGAACCAGACTGAGCGCCTCGGCCGAGTCCAGGTTGACGTCCAGCGCGCTGTAGACGGCCGACGGCATCACCTGCGTCGTGCCCGGGAAGTTGCCGGCGAAGGTGATCGTGGCGCCGAACTCGCCCAGCGCGCGAGCCCAGCACAGCAACGAGCCGGCGAACAGCGACGGCGTGATCAGCGGCAGGGTGACCCGCCGGAACACCAACTGCCGCGACGCTCCCAAGGTCGACGCGGCCTCTTCCAGTTCGCGATCGGAGGAGCGGAATGCTCCCTCGACCGTGATGATCAGGAAGGGCATCGCGACGAACGTCTCAGCAATGACGACGGCGGCCTTGCTGAACGGGATCGTGATGCCGAACCAGGTGTCGAGATGGCCGCCGACCACCCCGTTGCGGCCCAGGGCCAGCAGCAGGGCGACACCGCCGACGACGGGCGGCAGCACGAGGGGCAGCAGGACGACGCTTCGAATCAGCCGCAGACCCGGCAGCCTGATTCGGGCGAATACCCAGGCGAGCGGCACGCCGAAGACAAGTGACAAGACCGTGGCGGCGGTGGCGCATTCGATCGAGAGCTCCAGCGCCGGCTCGACGTTGGAACCGGAGAGCAGCGGGCCCAGCTGGTGCCATGGGCTGCGAATCAGCAGCGAGACGATCGGCAGCGCAAGGAAGGCGTAGCAGACCAGCGCCGGCGTAGCGATGAGCACCGGTACACCGCGCCCGCCGACAACTTTGCGTTGCCGGCGGGCACTGCGGCGGACTACGGCTGGCTCTGGCTGCACAGGGTCGGTTACGGGGCCTCGAACCCGTCGGCGCTGAGTACGGCCTGCCCGGCGGGGGAGAGGACGTAGGCGACCCAGGCCGCGGCACCGCTCGGATTGGCCGCCTTGGTCAGCGCCGCGATCGGGTACTCGGTGGTGGCGTTGATGTTGTCGGGGATCTCGACGCCCTTCACCATCGCACCAGCCGCGAGAACATCCGTCACATAGACGACGCCGGCATCAACCTGATTCGACTCGACCGCAGTGAGCGTCGTCTTGACGTCCGGCAGCAGGGTGACCGGCTTGACCGTGACCTTCGCATTGGCGAACACAGTGTTGGCGGTCGCCCCACAGGGTGCGGTGGCCACGCACAGGGCGAGCTTGATGCTCGAATTCGCGAGGGCGGCGACACCGGTGACGTTCTTCGGGTTGGTCGGCGCGACGGCGATCTCCATCTTGTTCTTGACGAAGTTGGTCGACGTCGAGGCATCGCCGGCGGTGATCACCGACTGCATGTTAGCCGGGGCGGCCGAGGCGAACACGTCAGCGGGTGCGCCCTGGGTGATCTGCGTGGCCAGGGTGCCGCTCGATCCGTAGGTCGCCATCACCTTCGCGCCCGGGTTCGCGGCCTGGAACTGGGTGATCAACGTATTGAAGGCCCCCGTGAGCGACGAGGCCGCCAGGACGACGATCGTGCCGGTGACCGGGGTAGCGGTCGGGCTGGCGCTCGCGCTGCTGGCGGCCGATGAGGCCGCGGGCGTGCTCGAGGACGCGGTCTTGCTGCTCGAGCTGCAGGCGGCGGCGAGCAGGCTCGCGGCGGCGAGCGTCGCGATTGCCGTAATTCGGGTGGGTCGGACTCTCACGGGTCTCCTTCGATGAGCACAGGTAAGGCCCGAGTGTATCCGCAGCTTCGGCGGTCTCTGGACGAAGTATGGGCAACTATTGATTAATGCACGCTCGCGTACCGCAGGTGCGGATCAGGTTGTCGTTCGATGAGTGGCCCAGACCGCGGCCCGCGCCGTCGCTGGGGCATCCCCTGTCGTTAGTGGGCCCTCACTAGGGTTTCAGTGTGGCCAACGGGCGCCTGCGGGCCGGCAATCGAGCGCTCGCGCTGCTGGTGGCCGGTGCGCTGTTCATGGAACTGCTCGACGGCACGATCATCGCGACGGCCGCACCGCGGATGGCGCGCTCCTTCGGCGTCGAGTCGGCCGATATCGGCATCGCCATCACCGCGTACCTGCTGACGGTCGCGGTGCTGATCCCGCTGAGCGGCTGGCTGGCCGATCGGCTGGGCGCGCGGCGTCTTTTCGTGGCTGCGGTGGCGATCTTCACGATCGCGTCGGCGTTGTGCGCGCTGAGCAGCAGCTTGCTCGAGTTGACTCTGCTACGCATTCTGCAGGGCATCGGTGGCGCCATGATGGTTCCGGTCGGGCGGTTGGTGGTCATGCGCAGTACCGCCAAGGACGAGGTCATCGCGGCAATCGCCTTCCTGACCTGGCCGGCGCTATTCGCTCCGGTCATCGCGCCCGTACTCGGCGGCGTGCTGACCACCTACGCCTCGTGGCGCTGGATCTTCCTGATCAATGTTCCGCTCGGGGTCGTCGGACTGGTGCTCGCGATCCGGCTCGTGCCCAACTTGCGCTCGGCGACGCCCAAGCGTCTCGACTGGATCGGTCTGCTCACCAGCACACTGGGGCTGGGCGCATTCGTGTACGGCGTCTCGTTGGTCGACGGACGTAACGTGCCGACGCTGGCGGTCACCGGATCCCTGCTCGCGGCGGCCGTACTGCTCACGATCGCGGTCTGGCACCTGTGGCACGCGGCGGTACCGCTGGTCGACCTGCGCCCGCTCACGATCACGACGTTCCGGGCTTCGCAGGTCGGCGGATCGCTTTATCGCGCCTCGATCCTGGCCGTGCCGTTCCTGCTGCCATTGATGTTTCAGGACGACTTCGGTTGGTCGGCGGCGAAGGCCGGATCGTTCGTGATCTTCGTGTTCGTGGGCAACCTGTGCATCAAACCGGCGACCACCCCGCTACTGCGGCGGTTCGGGTTCCGGTTCGTCCTGCTCGCCTCGATCGTGGTCGGCGCTCTGGCGACGGCCGGTTGTGGTCTGCTGCGCTCGGACACCCCGCTGGCCGTCATCGCGGTCCTGTTGGTGATCGGTGGCGCGTTCCGCTCGATCGGGTTCACCGCCTACAACACGATCGCGTTCGCCGACGTGGACGAGACGAACGTGGTGCACGCGAACACGTTGTCATCGACTCTGCAGCAATTGGCGTCCGGGCTGGCGATCGCCGCCGGCGCGCTCGGGTTGCGGCTCGGCCAAGCGCTGAGGGGACCCCTGGGCCACCCGCACTCCACCGACATCGTCTATACCGTCGCGTTCATCGCGGTAGCGGCGCTGCTGATCGGTTCGTTCGTCGAGGTGTGGCGGCTGCCGCGCAGCGCGGGCGTGCTAATTGGCGGCGGGGCCGGCAAACGCGGCACTAACATACGCAAGGTCCCATGAAGGCTGCCATCGAAAGGGAACCAGTGTCTGACTCTGCGTCCGCCCGGTCCAAAGTTGCCACCATCGCCGTGGCCGCCGGGACGACGGCCCTCGCAGCGTTGACCGAGGCCGGTACCCCGCTCAGCGGGCCGGGCGGCGCCGTTGTGGTGCGCGATGCCGACGGTGTTCTCCGCGATCTCGACTGGGCCCCAGAGGTGGATGCGGTCATCGAACCGGTTACCGCCGCGTCCCCGCAGGGACTGGCCGTCATCCGGCACTCGACCGCCCACGTCATGGCCCAGGCCGTACAGGACCTTTTCCCGGGTACCAAGCTGGGAATCGGGCCACCGATCGAGAACGGCTTCTATTACGACTTCGATCCGGCTCGTCCGTTCCAGCCCGACGATCTCAAGGCGATCGAGTCGCGGATGAACGAGATCATCAAAGCCGGTCAGCGGTTTTCGCGTCGCCCGATCTCTGATGATGAAGCGCGCGTCGAACTCGCCGATGAGCCGTACAAGCTCGAACTGATCGGTCTCAAAGGGGGCGCCGACGTCGATGCCGAGGAGGCGGCCGAGGTCGACAATTCGGCCAGCGCGGCCCTGACCATGTATGACAACCTCGATGCCGGCTCCGGCGACCGGATCTGGACCGATCTGTGCCGCGGCCCGCACGTGCCGACCACCCGCCGCATCCAGGCCTTCTCGTTGATGCGCAGCGCGGCCGCCTACTGGCGCGGCAGCGAGAAGAATCCCCAGTTGCAGCGCATCTATGGCACCGCCTGGGCCTCGCGCGATGACCTGAAGGCCTACCTGAACCAGTTGGCCGAGGCCGCGAAGCGCGATCACCGCAAGCTCGGGTTGGAACTCGATCTGTTCAGCTTCCCGGACGAGCTCGGTTCGGGCCTGGCGGTCTTCCATCCCAAGGGCGGGATCCTGCGCCGTGAACTCGAGAACTACGTGCGCCAGCGGCACATCGACGAGGGCTTCGACTTCGTGAATACGCCCCACATCAGCAAGGCCGGCCTGTTCCATACCTCGGGACACCTGCCGTACTACGCCGAGAACATGTTTCCGCCGATGAACCTCGAGGGCTCCGAATATCGCCTCAAGGCGATGAACTGCCCGATGCACAACCTGATCTACAAATCCCGGGGCCGGTCCTATCGCGACCTGCCGTTGCGCCTGTTCGAGTTCGGCTCGGTCTATCGCAATGAGCTGTCCGGCGTCGTCCACGGCCTGACCCGGGTGCGCGGCATGACCCAGGACGATTCCCACACCTATTGCACGCCCGAGCAGGCCGCGAGCGAGATTCGCCTGCTGCTCAACTTCGTGCTCGGGTTGCTGCGCGACTTCGGTCTCGAAGACTTCTACCTCGAGCTGTCGACCCGCGACCCGAATTCGGACAAGTTCATCGGTTCGGATGACGACTGGGCGATTGCCACCAGTGTGCTCGAGCAGGCCGGCCTGGACACCGGTCTGGAGCTGGTTCCCGACCCGGGCGGCGCGGCGTACTACGGACCGAAGATCTCAGTCCAGGCGCGCGACGCCATCGGCCGCACCTGGCAGATGTCGACCGTCCAGTACGACTTCAACCAGCCCGCCCGCTTCGAGCTCGAATACCAGTCCGCGGACGGCACCCGCCAGCAGCCGGTGATGATCCATTCGGCCAAGTTCGGCTCGATCGAGCGCTTCATCGGAGTGCTGACCGAGCATTACGCGGGTGCGTTCCCGGCCTGGTTGGCTCCGGTACAGGTCGTCGCGATTCCGATCAGCGACGACCAGACCGAGTACCTGCGCGAGGTCGCCGCGCGCCTGCGCGAGCGCGGCATCCGGGTCGAGGTCGACGAGTCGCCCGACCGAATGCAGAAGAAGATCCGGACCGCTCAGCAGCAGAAGGTGCCGTTCATGCTGATCGCCGGCTCGACCGACGTCGAATCCAACGCGGTGTCCTTCCGCTATCGCGACGGGACCCAGCGCAATGGTGTCCAGATCGCCGAGGCGATTACCGAGATCGTCGACTTCGTGGCCCGGCGGGCGAACCATTCGCCGACGGTCGACGACTTCGGCGCCCGCCCGGAGTGACCGGCGAGGAGCCGGTCACTCCGCGTATCGAGGCTGCGGCCGAGTTCGCCGGCCAGCCCGATGGCTACGAGCGGCTATGGACGCCGCACCGGCTGGCCTACATCGAGGGGCATAACAAACCGGCTGACGCGGGTGCGGGCGACCAATGCCCGTTCTGCCGGGCGGCCGGCCGCAGCGACGTCGATGCTCTCATCGTGCGGCGCGGTGAGGTCTGTTTCGCGGTATTGAATCTGTACCCGTACAGCCCTGGTCATTTGATGGCGATCCCGTACCGGCACGTGGCCGACTACACCGAACTCACCGAGGCCGAGACGACTGAATTGACCATGCTCACACGAAGCGCCATGCGTACGCTGCGGGCGGTGTCGGGCCCGGGCGGCTTCAACATCGGAATGAACCAGGGCGCGATCGCCGGCGCGGGGATCGCGGCCCACCTGCACCAGCACGTCGTCCCGCGCTGGGCCGGCGACACGAACTTCATGCCGATCATCGCCCGTACCCGGGTGCTGCCGCAGCTGCTCGCCGACACCCGCCAGCTGCTGGCCGATGGTTGGGTCGAATGACCTCGCTGCACCTGCGGGCCGTTCTGTTGCCGGACGAGGACGAGCGCGACGTATGGATCGTGGACGGCCGGTTGACCTACGAGCGCCCGAGCGGTGACTACGAGACGATCGTCCGCGGCGGGTTCGTCATTCCCGGATTCATCGACGCCCATTGTCACATCGGCTTGTCGCCAGCCGGCCATAACCCCGACGATGCGTCCCAGGCCGAACAGGCGCTGGCCAATCGTGACGCCGGAGTACTGCTGATCCGCGACGCCGGATCGCCGGTCGACAACACCAGCGTGCAGCGGCGCGAGGATCTTCCGCGGCTGATCCGAGCCGGGCGCCACATCGCTCGCCCGATGCGCTACATCCGTGATCTCGGCGTCGAGGTAGAGCCCGATGGCCTCGCCGACGAGGTTGCCCGCCAGGCCGCGCGGGGCGACGGCTGGGTGAAGATCGCCGCGGACTGGATCGACCGATCGGTGGGGGACCTCACCCCGGTCTGGCCCGACGATGTGCTCGCTGATGCCATCGGACGCGCGCACGCGCTCGGGGCCAGGGTCGGCGCGCACGTGTTCGGTGAAGACGCGCTGCCGGGCCTGATCGCCGCCGGCATCGACTCGATCGAGCATGGCACCGGCCTGACGGCGGATCTGCTGGACGAAGTCAGCCGCCGAGGGATCGTGGTCGTGCCTACGCTCATCAACATTGAGAACTTCCCTGGCTTCGCCGACCAGGCCGGCGACAAATACCCGGTCTACGGTGCGCACATGCGCGCGCTGTATGCCACCTCGGCCGAACGCATCCGCAGCGCCTGGGAGGCCGGCGTTGCGCTCTACACCGGCACCGACGCCGGCGGCTCGATGCAGCACGGCCTCGTTCGCGACGAGATCGCAGCGATGGTCGCGATCGGCATCCCGCGCGCCGAGGTGATCGCCCAGGCGTCCTGGCGCGGACGCAACTGGCTCGGCCTGCCCGGCCTGGATGAGGGTGCGCCGGCTGACCTGGTGGCTTACACGACCGATCCGCGCACCGACCCCGATGCCCTCTACGCACCGGGGCGGATGGTGCTGCGCGGCAACGTGGTGGCCTGAGCGATCCGCTCAGATAAACCGATTGTGGGTCCGGGGCCGCCCTGGCTACCATAGATACAACATGGATACGTTCGGTGGACTGGCTCGTTCCCAGCCGGCGAGCGCATCGGAGCGGGTCTATCAATTCGTCAAGGCCGAGATTCTGAGCCGGCGGATCGAAGCGCATGAGGTCCTCTCGGAGGGCCAGATCGCGCTATCGGTGGGCGTCTCGCGGACGCCGGTTCGCGAGGCGCTGTTGCGACTGGAGGCCGAAGGCCTGCTTCGGCTGCTGCCCAAGCGGGGCGCCCTGGTGCTACCCGTCACCACCGAGCAGATGCTCGACCTGATCGAGACCCGACGGGTGGTGGAGACGTTCGCGGTCCGCAAGGTGCTCGGCGGTGGACGGCCGGGCGCTAGCACGAAGCTCGCGGCGGCCCTTGAACGTCACCTCGAAGTGATGCGGCGGGCGCTGGACAAATCGGCCAACTCAGCCGGCCCTGACGTAGCCGCTTACGTCACGGCCGATCGTGACTTCCACGCCGAGATCGTGGCGGCCGCCGACAACACGATCCTGGTTGATCTGTATCGCACACTGCGCGATCGGCAGCTCCGGATGGGGTCGGTGAACCTGCTCGACGAATCGGCTCAGGCCGATCTGCCGCGGATGCGGGCCACCCTGGCCGATCACGAGCTGATCGCCGCGGCCATCGCCGGCCGGCGGTTGCGGGTTGCCGAGTCCGCGATCACCAATCACCTGGGCAACGCCGAACGGCTCTTGAGGGCTCGATGACCACCGTGGGTGCCGTCACGGCAAGCACAGCGGCGCCGGCCGCGCTGCGCCGGGCCGCCGCCGTCCGGGGCTGGCTGGCTGCGGGCACGGTCTACGGCGGCGGGGTACTGAACCGCACCTCGCTCGGCATCGCATCCATCGCCGCGACCCACCGCTTCGGCCTCAGCCCCGCGCAGCTGAGTGTCTTCGTGATTCTGCAGTTGGGCATCTATGCCGCGATGCAGATCCCGACCGGACTCCTGGTCGATCGGTTCGGTTCCCGCCGGATGCTGCTTACTGCGTCGTCGGTGATGGGCGTCGCCGGTCTGACGTTCGCGTTCGCGCCGAACTATCCGGTGGCGCTGTTGGGCCGGGCCCTGCTCGGCTGTGGCGACGCGATGACATATATCAGCGTCCTGCGCTTCGCCGGCGCAAACTTCAGCCGGCGCCGCTTCCCGCAGGTCGTCGCGCTCACCGGCCTGTTCGGCTTCACCGCCACCATCCTGGCCACGGTGCCGTTGGCCCTGCTGCTGCACTTCGCCGGGTGGGAGGCCACCTTCACCATCATCGCGCTGGTGCCACTCGTCGGGGGAGTCGCCGCGGGTCTCGCCGTGCCCGCCGAAGACCCGGCGCGCAAGACCGCCCGGCCGACGCGGGCTGAGACGCTCGCGGCGGTTCGCTTCGTCTGGCGGACGCCCGGCACCCGGCTCGGCTTCTGGATCCACTTCTCGGCGATGTCGATGGCCAATGCCTTCGCCAGCCTGTGGGGGTTGCCGTATCTGGTCGCGATGGGCTTCACCAAGTCGCGAGCGGGCTACGTCCTGCTGCTGTGTGTGCTGGTCGGCATCGTCGTCAGTCTGAGCGCGGGCGTTGCGCTGGTCCGGCGGCCACACCTGCGCGTTCCGATCAGCGTGGCCAGTTGTGTGGTGACCGTGCTGACGTGGATCGGGTTGCTGACCTTCGGCGGCGACCACCCGAACAAGGCGCTGGTGATCGTGCTGGTCGCTGTGATGGCGGTGGGTGGCCCGGTTTCGTCGATCGGGTTCTTGCTCGCACGCGACTACAACCGTCCCGCCAACGGTGGCACCGCGACCGGGGTGACCAACGTGGCCGGATTCGTCGCGACGATTTCGTGCGCGGGCGTGATCGGCGGAGTGCTCAGCATCGCCGGCAACACCGGGCCCGGCGCGTTCCGGCTGGCCTTCCTGGCCGCGCTGGCGATTCCGGCGTTCGGCACCTTCCGGATGGTGGTCTGGTGGCGGCGGTCGCGGGCCGATGTGCTCAAACGCGCCGAGGCGGGTCAAAGCGTGCCCGTCCTGGTCGTTCGCCGGCCCTGGGATGCCCGGCTGGCTTCCAGCGAAGTCGGCCCAGAAGCCGCTCCGGCAGACTCGGGATCCATAGATCTCGCCGATCTGGCACAATGATCGGCTGAGTGCCGGGCAGTCACGGACCCTCTAACCGCGACCGTCCAGTCAATCCTGGAGCTGTGTGCAGCGCTGACCCCACGCGTTGCCTGCTCTCCGCCCAATTTACGACCCGTCTGGAGCAACAAAGCCTGTGGCAACCAAGATCAAGCTCATGCGTCTGGGGAAGATGCGCGAGCCGCACTACCGCGTCGTCGTCGCTGATGCCCGTGCCAAGCGCGATGGTCGATCGATCGAGACGATCGGCGAATACCACCCCAAGAACGATCCTTCGGTCATCCGTATCGATGGCGAGCGGGCCGCGTACTGGCTCGGCGTCGGCGCACAGCCGACCGAAGCCGTGACCGCGATCCTGAAGGTCACCGGCGACTGGCAGAAGTTCAAGGGCCAGGACGCCCCACCGCCGATGCTGGTGGCCGCGCCGAAGACCGACAAGCGCGATCTGTTCAACGCCGCGCTGGCCGAGACTTCGGGCGAGCCGCAGGGCGACGCGACCACTCCGCGCAAGCGAGCCGCCAAGAAGGTCGCCGACTCGCCCGCTCCGGCCGAGGCCGTGGCCGAAGCTCCAGCGGCTGATTCCCCAGCGGTCGAAGCCAACCCTGAGTCAGCGCCTGCGGACGCTCCGGCGGGTAGCTGACGTGCTCGAGGAGGCTCTCGAGCACCTGGTGCGCGGGATCGTCGACCACCCGGACGATGTCCGGGTCGAGACGGTGAGCAACCGGCGCGGTACCCGGCTCGAGATCCGGGTCCATCCCGAGGATCTCGGTCGGGTCATCGGCCGCAACGGCCGAACGGCCAAGGCGCTGCGCCAGGTCGTGAACGGTGTCGGTGGACGGGGTACTCGCGTCGACGTCGTCGACCTCGCGCGCGACTAGTCCGATCGCTGCTCAGACGCAGATGACCGACGAAGCGAGCGAGCTGCTCGCCATCGGCCGCATCGGTCCGGCGCACGGCAACCAGGGTGAGGTGCTTGTCGAACCCTGGACCGACGCCCCCGAACTGCGTTTCGCCGCCGGTGCGGTACTGCGTACCCAGCCCCAGACTGCCGGCCCGCTGACGGTTGCCGCGCATCGATTTGCCGGCAACCGGCTGATCGTGCGGTTCGAGGGGGTCGGCGATCGTAACGGAGTCGAAGCGCTGCGTTCGACGGTGCTGCTCATCGCGGCGGCCGACCGTCCCGAGCTCGAGGACCCGGACGAGTTCTACGACACCGACCTGATCGGGCTCGAGATCCACGATCTGAGCGGCGCGACGTTCGGCCCGGTGCTCGACGTCGTCCACCTCTCCGGCGCCATCTACCTGCAGTTCAAGGTGGACGGCGTCGAGCGGATGGTGCCGTTCATCGCATCGATGGTCCCCGAGATCGACATCGCCGGTGGCCGGGTAGTGATCGATCCACCCGAGGGACTGTTCGAGCTGTGAGCACTTCCGCCCGGTGGGACGTCATCACGATCTTCCCGGAATACCTGGCGCCGCTGCACCTGTCGCTGGTCGGGAAGGCGATCGAGCGCGGCGACGTCACGCTCGCGGTCCATAATCTGCGCGACTACGCCGACGACGTCCACCACAGCGTTGACGACACGCCGTACGGCGGAGGTCCGGGCATGGTCATGCTGCCCGAGCCGTGGGGACGGGCGTTGGACACCGTCGTCGAGTCGGTCGCTGAAAGCGCCGCCGATCTGCGGCCGCGGCTGATCGTGCCCGGCCCGGCCGGCGCCCCCTTGACCCAGGCCACCGCGGCCCGGCTGGCCGACGAGGCCTGGCTGATCTTTGCCTGCGGGCGATATGAGGGCATCGACTCCCGCGTCCTCGACTATGCCGCTGAGCTGATGCCGGTCGAAGAGATCAGCCTCGGAGACTATGTGCTGGCCGGGGGAGAGGTCGCTGTTCTGGTCATCGCCGAGGCGATCGGGCGGCTGATGCCCGGGGTGCTCGGCAATCCCTTGTCGGCGCCCGACGATTCGTTCTCGGCCGGGGCCGAGGGGCTGCTCGAGGCCCCGGTTTACACCCGGCCGGCCAGCTGGCGCGGCCGGAGGGTCCCGCCGGTGCTGATGTCGGGCCACCACGGTGAGATCGCGCGGTGGCGGCGCGAGCGCTCGCTCGAGCGCACCCGCGACCGTCGTCCCGATCTGCTCTGAACCGATTCCCGTCCGACGGGGCGGGGCGCCGGTTTTCGTTCCCGGCACCGGATGTGGCACCATCGTATGGTTGCCCTCACGTCGGCAACCTTCGCGCTCCACCCGCCTGCTCCACCGACACCTGCGCGCATGCGCGGTGACGAGACACCGAGAGAAGACCGAAAATGAACACCCTGGATACGCTCGATGACGAGTCGTTGCGATCGGACGTCCCGGACTTCCGTCCCGGCGACACGCTGAAGGTTCACGTGCGGGTCATCGAGGGCACTCGGTCACGGATCCAGGTCTTCCAGGGTGTCGTCATCCGTCGTCAGGGCGGCGGCGTGCGCGAGACGTTCACCGTCCGCAAGGTCAGTTTCGGCGTCGGCGTCGAGCGCACCTTCCCGGTCCACACGCCGGTCATCGACAAGATCGAGGTCCTGACCCGCGGCGACGTGCGGCGGGCCAAGCTCTACTACCTGCGCGACCTGCGCGGCAAGGCCGCAAAGATCAAGGAGAAGCGCGACCCGGTGACGCGCTAGCCGTCCGGCTAGCCGCCACGCGCGCCGCCCGCCATCCGATGGAGGACCCCGCCTCCCGCTTCAACGCTGGACCGTCTGGTTCCTCGATGCCCGCGGACGGCTCGTCGGTTCCCGGTCCCGAACCAATGCCGGGATCAACCCCCGGGCCCGATCCACGGCCCGGCCGAATCTCCATGCCGACCTGGCCGTCGGCGGCGTCCGATCAGCCAACGCCGGCGGGTCCGCTGCCTCCCGCGACCAACGGTCACCACGCTGAATCGGTCGACCCGGCCGACACACGGCGGCTGGCTGCGGCCGACGGCCCCCAGCCGATCGTCGCGCCGTTGCCGCGCAGCCGTCGCCGGCGCAAGGTCCGCCGCAAGGCGCCCTGGTGGGAATTGCCGCTGCTGATCGCGATCGCCATCGTGGTCGCCATGCTGATCAAGACCTTCGTCGCGCAGCCGTACTACATCCCGTCCGAGTCGATGGAGAACACCCTCTACGGCTGCGCGGGGTGTGCCGGCGACCGCATTCTGGTCAACAAGCCGGTCTATGACCTGCGCGATCCGCACCCGGGCGACATCGTCGTCTTCCAGGCGCCCAGCCATTGGGACAACGAGCCCGTGCCGCAGGCGCCGTCGAACCCGGTGGTCCGCGCGGTGCGATGGGTCGGGCAGGTCATCGGTGTGGTGCCGCCGGATGAGAATGATCTGGTCAAGCGGGTGATCGCCACGGGCGGCCAGACCGTTCGCTGCTGCGACGCCAACGGCAACATCCAGGTCAGCGACCACGGGGCCGATGGTCCATGGCGATCGCTCAACGAGCCGTACGTCTATCAGAATCTGCCCTGGAATCCCTCGAGCGCGCCGGGAGCCGTCGCCGTCAATCAGAGCGGGGTCGACCAGCGCAACTTCGGGCCGGTCACGGTTCCCAACGGCCGGCTGTGGGTGATGGGTGACCATCGGTCGGTCTCGGAGGACTCGCGCTGGCATTACACCCATGACTCGGTCGGAGATCCGGTTGCCAGCACGGTGCCGATCAGTGCCGTGATCGGCAAGGCCGTCCTCATCGTCTGGCCGCCGTCGCGCTGGCGGACGCTCGGCACGCCGAACACCTTCACGACGGCCGCGGCCGCGCTGACCGGCCCGATCGCGCCGCCGCTCGGCTCGGCCGCGCTAGTCCTGCCGGTGTTCCTGATTCGGCGCCGCCGCCGGCGCGAGCGTCGCCCGTCGGTCGAATGACCGACGGGTCGGCCCTGGTGCCCCGAACGGGTGCCCGCGTGCTGCTGCTCGATCCGGCGGATCGGGTGCTGCTGATCCACGAGCGGATCGAGGGCGGCGTCCACTGGCTCACGCCGGGTGGTGGCGTCGAACCGGGCGAGGATCTGGCGGCGGCGGCCGTCCGCGAGCTCTACGAAGAGATCGGTCTGCGGGTCGAGCCGGCGTCGGTTGGCGGGCCGCCCGTCCACCAGCAGCGCCGCACTTGGCACTGGCAGGGCACCGGCTATGACCAGCTTGATCACTTCTTCGTCCTCCGGGTCACCGAACGCCCGGTGATCGCGCCGGCCGCGCTGACGGCGATGGAGCAACAGACGCTCCTGACGACCCGGTGGTGGTCGGCCGATGAGCTGCGCGTAACCGAAGAGGTCATCGAACCGCCCGACCTGGCCGACGTGCTCGATCGGCTGGTCGCGTCCGATCGCCCGCCGGCGCCCGGCACGGTGCCGTAGCGTTGGCGCCCGATGGCAACTCTCAGCGCTGACCTCGTCGCGGCACCGTTTCGGCTGCCGCGGCTGGTTGTTCGCCGCGAGGCCGGCCTCGATGCCTACGAGTCGATCCTGAACCGAGCCGGCTTCGACCGGATCGCCGGCGCGGACGAGGCCGGCCGAGGTGCGTGCGCCGGTCCGCTCGTGGTCGCCGCGTGCATGCTGGGTCGCGGCGCCCGGCAGCGAATCGACGGCCTGGCCGACTCGAAGGTGCTCACCGCGGCCACCCGTGAACGCCTCTTCGATCGTGATCACCGCGCGGGCGCTGGCCTACGCGGTCGTCATCGTGCCGGCCGCCGAGGTCGACGCGTTCGGGCTGCACGTCGCCAACCTGGCCGGCATGCGCCGCGCGATCGGGATGCTCGACCCGCGCCCGTCCTATGCGCTGACCGACGGCTTCCCCGTGCGCGGCCTGGGTCTGCCTTCCACCGCGATCTGGAAGGGCGACGCGGTGGTGAGCTGTATCGCCGCGGCCTCGATCCTGGCCAAGGTCACGCGGGACCGGATCATGACCGAAATGCACGATCAGTGGCCCGAGTACGAATTCGCCCGGCACAAGGGGTACGTCACGTCTGAGCACTCCGCTGCGCTGCGCGAACACGGGCCCTGCCCCCAGCACCGGCGGCGGTACGTGAACGTGCAGCGGGCGGCCGCTCTGATGAGGCAGGATGGATCATCGCCGGCAATCGACCTCGTCGAAGTCGATGCGGGCGTTCTCAGCATGGAGTACGTGTGAGCGAGGCCGGATGAGCGCGGAAGATCTCGAGAGCTACGAGACCGAGATGGAGCTCCAGCTCTATCGCGAGTACAAGGACATCGTCGCTCAGTTCAACTACGTCGTCGAAACCGAGCGCCGCTTCTACCTGACCAACGACGTCGATCTCGTACCCCGCAACGCCGAGGGTGAGGTCTACTTCGAGTTGACGATGCGCGACGCCTGGGTGTGGGACATGTACCGGCCGTTGCGATTCGTGAAGACCGTGCGCGTGGTGACGTTCAAGGACGTCAACATCGAGGAGCTCGACAAGCCTGAGCTGGAGCTGCCCGACACCAAGACCGAGTTCGGCGGCTGATCCACAGGCTGCGCGTTGTCCACATTCGACGTGAACGGTCCCCACGGGCGGCGGCGTCGGACGACGGTTGACCTATGCGGGTCAAGGACGCGGTCGGGCGTTACGGCGAGGACGTCGCTGCTGGTTTCCTGAGCGCGGCCGGGCTGGTCATTGTCGAGCGAAACTGGCGCTGCGACGCCGGTGAGCTCGACATCATCGCGACGCACGGGTCCGTGCTCGTCATTTGCGAGGTGAAGACGCGTTCTTCGGCCGCCTTCGGGTCTCCCGCCGAGGCGGTGACCGCCGTCAAGGCGGCCCGTATTCGTCGATTGGCGATTCGATGGCTGGCCGAGCACCGTGACATCTCGGCGCACTATTGGCCCGAGCTTCGCTTCGATGTGGTCAGTGTGCTCCGGCGCCGCGACGAACTGCCGCTGGTCGATCACCTCATGGATGCGTTCTGATGACCGTCGCTCGCACACTGGCCGTGGCCCTGACCGGAGTTAGCGGCTCGCTGGTCGAGATCGAAGCCGATCTGACCACCGGCCTGCCCGGGTTGGCGTTCACCGGGCTGGCCGACACCTCGGTCGTCGAATCCCGCGACCGAATCCGGTCCGCGATCGTCAACTCGGGTGAGCGGTGGCTCAACCGGCGGGTGACCCTGGCTCTGCTGCCGGCCGACGTCCGCAAAGTCGGATCGCGCTTCGATCTCGCGATCGCGCTAGCCGTGCTCGCCGCCACCGGAGCCATCGATCCCGCGCCGATCGCGGACGCGGTCTGGCTGGCCGAGTTGGGCCTGGACGGCGCGCTGCGTCCCGTTCGCGGCATGCTGCCGGCGGTGCTTGCCGCCCGACAGGCCGGCGTGCGCCGAGTCGTCGTGGCCCGCGGCAATGGCGGCGAGGCCGCGCTGGTCGATTCGATGGATGTTCGAGTGGCCGACAACCTCAGTCAGGTGCTGGCCTGGCTCGGTGGCCGACGCGAAACACTCGATCGCGCCGTGCCCGGGCCGAGCACCGACCCACCTGGGCGCCGCGCCGACCTGGCCGACGTGAATGGCCAGGGTGCGGCTAAACGGGCCCTCGAGGTTGCCGCCGCCGGCCGCCACCACTTGTACCTGCTGGGGCCTCCTGGTGCGGGAAAGACGATGCTGGCCGAGCGGTTACCCGGATTGTTGCCAGCCCTTGACGACGAATCCGCCCTGGAGGTGACGGCAGTGCACTCGGTTGCCGGCGTCCTGGCCGCCGATGCCGGGCTGTTACGACGGCCCCCGATGCAGGCGCCGCATCACACCGCGACCGTGGCCTCGTTGGTCGGCGGTGGCACCGGGCTACCCCGGCCGGGCGCGATATCGCTCGCCCATCACGGCGTCTTGTTCCTCGACGAGGCTCCGGAGTTCTCGCCGGCTGCGGTCGACGCGTTGCGTCAGCCCCTTGAGAGCGGTGAGGTTCGGATCCACCGGGCCTTCGGCGCGGTCCGCTTCCCGGCCGAGTTCCAGTTGGTCCTGGCCGCGAATCCGTGTCCGTGCGGGCGCCGCGGCGTCGACTGCGAATGCCCGCCGCAGGTCGTGCGCCGCTACCGTCAGCGGTTGTCCGGACCGTTACTCGATCGGGTCGATGTCCGGGTGGTGGTCGACCCGGTTTCACCGTCCGACATGTTCGGCGAGCCGGTGCCGAGCGAGTCCAGCGCCGTGGTCGCGCAGCGGGTCGAGGTGGCGCGGGCGGCAGCTCGTGAGCGCTGGTCGTTGTCGCACTGGCGGGTCAACGCGCAGGTTCCCGGCACTTCCCTGCGCGGCCGGCAATGGCGGTTGCCCCGGGCCGTGCTGGCCGAGGCCGAGGCCTATCTCGAACGCGGTGAGCTGAGCGCTCGGGGATTCGACCGGGTCCTGCGAATGTCCTGGACGATCGCAGACCTCGGCGGTCACAGCAGTCCTGATGCGGGTGACGTCGCCGAAGCGCTGTTCTACCGAGTCGGACGAGGGACGGCATGAGGGGCGCAGCCAAGTCTGAAGTAGACGACGACACCTTGCTCGCGCGGGCCTATCTGAGCCGCGTCGCCGAGCCGGCGTCACTGGCCTTGTGGACCTTCGTCGACCGGTTAGGGCCGATCGAGTCGGCGCGGTTGATACGGATCGGTCAGGTGCCAGAGGTCATTGCCGGTCTCACTGCGGCTCGCCGTGATCGGGCCGAGCCTGGCGTCGACCTCGATGCCGCCGAACATCACGGGATTCGGCTCGTAGTGCCCGAGTCCGCCGACTGGCCGCACCTGGCGGTCGGCGCCCTAGAACGGGTCGCTCGAAGCCGGTTGCCGCTGGCCCGGCCGGTCACTGCAGCCGACCGCTACGGCGGTGAACCGGCGCCGCCGCTGGCCCTATGGGTCAAGGGCGGCGGCGACCTCGCATCCCTGGGCCTGCGCAGCGCCGCGCTGGTCGGATCGCGAGCGGCCAGTCCGTACGGCGAGCACGTGGCATCGCTATTCGGGTACGGGCTGGCTGGTCGAGCGATCTCGATGGTCAGCGGCGGCGCGTACGGCATCGATGCCGCGGCCCACCGGGCGACGCTGCGCGGCGACGGCGAGACGATCATCGTTTCGGCCGGCGGCATCGATCGGCCCTACCCGGCCGGCAATGCCTCCCTGTACGAGCAGGCGGCCGACCGCGGTCTGATCATTGGCGAGAGTCCACCCGGCAGCGCCCCGCAGCGACATCGCTTCCTGTCGAGGAACCGACTGATCGCCGCATTCGCGACCGGCACGGTCGTCGTTGAGGCGGCCCGCCGCTCAGGCGCGCTCAACACGGCGAGTCATGCGGTGATGCTCGGCCGACCGCTCATGGTCGTGCCTGGTCCGGTCACCTCGGCGATGTCGGTCGGCTGCCATGATCTGCTCCGCAACGAGGCCTACGGCGCGCTCCTGGTGACCTCGGTCGCCGAGGTGGCCGCGATCGTCGCGGGAATCAGCGAGGCGGCCGACTCCGGCGAAGGGCTTGATCGTGTGTCAACGGCCGACGCGAAGGCGGCGCGTGCGGCCGCCCGGACCGACGCGCTCGACCGACTGGACGCGGTTACCCGCCGTGTGTTCGACGGGCTGGCGGCTCGGGGTTGGCGCTCGGAGCAGCAGGTGTCGGTCCGGGCCGGGGTGACGGTGCCCGACGTATTGCGCGCGCTGCCGGCCCTCCGCACCGCAGGGCTGATCGAGAGCGGCGAGCAGGGTCACCGCATCGCCGCGCTCAGCACGCCGCCGATGTAGCGGCGTTCAAAGCGCCACTGCCCTTCGTAGCGCGAGAACGCGTCGTCGTAGCGGCCTACCAACGGCACCTGGATCTGACCGTTCTCGGTGTAATCGAAGATGATCGTGTAAGTGTGCGCGGTGGCCCGTTCGCGGTCGCCGTCAATGATCGGCAACCCGATGAAGTGCACGAGCAGCGCCGGGTCGAAGCCCACCTTGCGTTCGTCGAACAGCCGCAGCATCCACGTCCGTAGCTCGTCGTGGCCGGCCACCGACCCGGACATGCTGTCGAGCACGGCATCCGGGCGCCAGAGCTGGATCCAGGACTCGACGTCGTGCGCGTCGAGCAGCCGGGAGTAACTCGCGATGACGTGCATGACGTCCAGTCGATCTTGAGCGGTGAGCGGATCAGCAGCCATGGTTGCCCCTTCGGCGGCGGTTTCGTCCGTGATCACGTTACGGCTGGTGCGCCCAACTTCGCCCCGTCCTGGACGGGCGCCCGGGCCGTAACGTGATCACGGACGAGACGCCATAAGCGTGGCGACTTGACCCCGGCGCGACGCCCGCGCACCGTCAAGGGGTGATCGAGGCGCCGCGCACCCGGGTCGATGCGCCGCTGCCGCGCCATCGGCGATCGGTCGCCGACCGACGGGTCGATCTCGTCGCGATCCGGGCGTCTCTGCCAGCGTCCTTCGCCGACGCGGTCACCGCCTTCGACCGCCACCTGCGCCTCGAGCGCAACCGGTCACCGCACACCGTTCGGGGATATCTGGCGGACGCCGTTTCGGTACTCGATCACGCCCGTAAGCACGGCGTGGGCGAACTCCGCGATATCGATTTGAGTCACCTGCGCAGCTGGCTGGCCGATCAGCGTCACGGCGGTGCCGCGCGTAGCACCTTGGCTCGACGGGCGGCGGCGGTGCGAACGTTCACGGCGTGGGCCCACGCGACGGGGCTGCTCGATCACGACCCGGGGCAGCTGCTAGCCAGTCCGCGATCGCACCGCATGCTGCCGCCGATCCTCGCCGCGAGCGAGGCGACCGCGCTGATGAAGGTCGATGAGACCGATGATTCGCCGATCGGGCTGCGGGACCGCCTGGTCGTCGAACTGCTCTACGCCAGCGGTATCCGGGTCGCCGAACTCGTCGGCCTCGATATCGACGACGTCGACCGGCCCCGACGGCTCATCCGGGTCATGGGTAAGGGATCGAAGGAGCGCACCGTTCCGTTCGGAACTCCGGCGCTCGACGCACTGCACGCATGGCTGTCGACCGGCCGCCCCGCCTTGGCGCGCGCCGGCAGTGGGCCGGCCCTCATACTCGGTGCGCGCGGTGGCCGAATCGATCAGCGGGCCGTCCGTGAGATCGTCCACCACCGGCTCAGTAAGGTGCCGGGCGCACCGGACCTGGGCCCGCACGGACTGCGGCATACCGCGGCGACCCATCTGCTCGACGGTGGCGCCGACCTGCGCGCGGTCCAGGAACTGCTCGGCCATGCGAGCCTCGCCACCACCCAGATCTATACGCACGTCTCGGTAGAGCGCTTGCGCGAAGCCTTCGTGCACGCGCACCCGCGGGCCTGATCAGCGGCCGGCTACCAGGCGATCAACCGCACCGGACCCAAGGGGTTCAGCAGCGACAGCGGATCGAAGTAGGTGTCGCCGCGGCGCGCGCCCCAGTGCAGACAGCTGACTAGCCCGCAGGCGACTCGACTGCCCGTGACGCGGCCCACCGGATCACCCCGAGCTACGGATTGACCGGCGAGAAGCTGACTGGTTACCGGCTCGTATTCGGTGCGCACCCCGTCGGCGTGCGTGATGACAAGGACGCCGCGGCCGGCCACGACGCCGACGAAGCTCACGGTCCCCGTCCCGGCCGCCAGCACGATTGCTTCAGGCGGCGCGACGAGGTCGACCCCGCGGTTGCCCGCTGCATAGGGCGTCGGCGGGGCGGTGAACGGACGCAGGATCACCAACGATCCGGCTAACGGCGCCGAGTACGAGATGGCCGCCGGGCCCGCAGGCGCCGAATTCAAGGGGCCCTCGGTACCGGCCGGGCCCGGCTCAACCGCCGCGGCGCTACCGCCGGTGCTGATGATGAGACCGGCCGCGAACGCGCCCGCCATGGTTCGGCGCCGCCTCCGTCCGATCACCGATGTAGCGTCGCGTTGAATCTGCTGCCGGGCCGGGCCGGCTACCTATCTGTGGACGACGGTCCGGCGAGCCGAGACCCTGTGGAGGACGCCAAAATAGGGACCGACCAGGACTCGAATAGGGAATTGTTCCGATGCCCGGGCCTGCCTTAGGCGCGCAATCTTGCGTCATGGAAACGAACATCATTTATCGCCAGGCCGACATGGAGTACCGGACCAGCTATTTGACGCACCGCGGCCAGCACGGCCAGCACGGCCAGCACGGACGGCACGGTGCGCCCGTGACCGTCCCGAGTGATCGGCGTTCGCATCGCCGCACCCGTCGCCTGCCCTGGCGACTGCACGCCGACCACTGAGCGATTCCCGGACTCGAGCGGCAACGACAGCGAACACAGGCCGAAAATCAGGCGACCCGTGTCGGTGCCAACGGCCAAGATGGAGTCCGTGCCCGTTTCGTTGACCCCGTTCGTCGGCCGGGCCGGCGAACTGGCTGCGCTCGATCGGGTACTGCGGGCGGCCGTCGACGGCTCGGTCGGCAGCGTCCTGCTCTCGGCCGATGCGGGTGTCGGCAAGACCCGGCTGCTCGGTGAGGTCGTTGCGCGGGCGCAACAGCTGGGTCTGCTCACGGCCATCGGGCATTGCGTCGACCTGGGCGGGGCGGCGCTGCCGTACCTGCCGTTCACCGAACTCTTCGGCCAGTTGGTCAACGACCGGCCCGAACTCGCCGAGTCGCTGCGAACTGATCACCCGGCGATCGGGCGGCTACTCCCGAGCCGACGCAGCGCCGCGGCATCGATCGACTCCAGCGATCGCATCGAGCAGGCCGCGCTGTTCGAGGCGGTGCTCGGCGGGTTGACCGCGGTAGCCGCGGCCGAGCCGCTGTTGATCGTCATCGAGGACCTGCACTGGGCCGATCAGGCCACCCGCGACCTGCTCGGCTTCCTGTTCGCCCGGCTGCGCACCCAGCGCATCGCGATCATCGCCAGTTACCGCACCGATGACGTGTCCCGGCGTCATCCGCTACGCGCGGCGGCCGCGGAATGGGTCCGCCATCCGCAGGTCGAGGCGATCGCGCTGCCGGTGCTGCGCCGCGATGAGATCTCGACACTCGTCCGCGGCGCGAGCGGCGAGCCGATCAGCCAGCGGGTGCTGGCCAAGATCGTGGACCGGGCCGACGGCAACGCGTTCTTCGCCGAGGAGTTGCTTGCCGCATCCGTCCACTCGGTCGACCCGGATCAGCTTCCGGCCCAGTTGGCCGACCTGCTGCTCATCCGGGTCGATCAGCTCTCCGACGATGCCCGGCTCGTCCTGCGCTCGGCGGCGGTCGCCGGACGGGCAGTCATGCATGATCTGCTGGCCGCAGTCGTCGACCTCGACAATGCCCGCCTCGATGCCGCGCTGCGGGAAGCGATCGAGGCGCATCTGCTCGAGCTCGGCACCGGCTCGCAGTACCGGTTCCGGCACGCGCTGCTGGCCGAGGCAGTCTATGACGACCTGCTGCCGGGGGAGCGAGTACGCCGGCATGCGGCCTTCGCTCGGGCGCTGCGCGAATCGGCGCACGGCAGCGCCGCCGAGTTGGCCCGGCACGCTCGCGAATCCCTCGATCTGGCCACTGCGTTCACGGCGAGTATCGAAGCCGGACGCGAAGCGATGAACGTCGGCGCACCGCAGGAGGCGATGGGCCACTTCGAGGATGCCCTCGAGTTGCTGCCGGGTGCGGGGTCGACCGGCATCGGTAGACCCGATCGAGTTGGTCACCGCCGCGGCCGAGGCCGCCTATGCCGCCGGTCATCAGTTCCGCGCGTTGCAACTCATCCGCGATGCCCTCGCCCAACTGCCTGAGGACGCCGACGTGCTCGGCCGGGCCGGCTTGGTGCTGAGCTTCGCCACCTACGCACTCGTCAATGAGGCCGAGGCCGACTCCTACGCGGCGACCGCCGAGGCGCTGCGCCTGCTGGCCGCCTACCCGCCATCGCCATTGCTGGCCCGGCTCGCATCCGTCCACGGGCGGGTGGCGATGTCGCTCGGGCGCGACCTGGACGCCCTGCGCTGGTCGCGACAGGCGATCGAGTTCGGCGAGGCGCTCGGTCAGCCGGGGATCGCGGCCGACGCGCAGACGACCCTTGCCGTCCTCGAGCGGCGGGCCGGTGATCCGAACGAGGCCGGCCAAGCGGTTGTCCCTGGCGATCGAGCAGGCACGTGGGGCCGGCGACATCGCCACCGAACTGCGCAGCCATTACAACCTGGGCACCCTGCACTACGACCAGGGCCACCTCGATGCTGCGCTCGGCGCCTTCACGCCTCGGAGTCGAACGGGCTACGGCGACCGGGCGGCAATGGGCCGTCTTCGGATTCGATTCCCGGCTGATGATCGGCCTGATCCGTTACGCCCAAGGGAACTGGGACGACAGCGAGCGCACCGTCGACTTCACCGGTGAGCGGCCACCACCGTTCGCCGAGGCCGCGTTGCTGGCCGTCGGGCTGTCGGTGCGGGCCGGCCGCGGTGACGTCGCCGGCGCTCGAGCGCGATCGACCGGATCCGTCCGTTCTGGCGGCGTGACGGCATGTTGGCCGTGCTGTGTGCCGGAGCGGCGATCGAGCTGTATTCGCAGGCGGGACGCTCGCTCGACGCGGTCGACTTCCTGCGCGACACCGTTGCTGAGCTGACCGACCTCTGGCAGGTGCGAGTGGTTCCTGGGCCAGATCCGGCTGTCGGCGCTGGTGATCGGCGGCCTGGCCGATGAGGCGACCCGCTCACCAGCAGGTCGCCAGGCCGAACTGCGCGCAGCGGCCGAGGCGCAGATCGAGACCGCCCGGCTGGCCGCGACGCTCGGTCTGCCCGCCGGTCGAACGCTGGGCGTCGAGGCGGTCGGCTGGCTTCGGCGGGCCGAAGCCGAGTGGCGGCGGATGACCTGGTTGACCGGCGCCGAGACCGACCTCGAGCGAATTGATCGAGATCTGGGCGCAGACGGTCGATGGCTTCAACTACGGCGCCGCCTACGAGCAGGCCCGCTGCCGCGCCCGGCTGGCCGAGGCGCTGCGGGCCGGCGCTCGGGTGGCCGAGGCGGGGGAGCAGGCCGGGTTGGCCCGAGACCTGGCCCGGACGCTTCGGGCCGAGCCCCTGCTGGCGTCGCTGCGCGGTCTCGGCGCACCTCGGTCGGCGTCCGGTTCGCCCGGTTCGGGCGGGATGGCTACGGGATCGGACGCGCTGACTCCCCGCGAGCGCGATGTGCTCGCACTCCTGGTGGAGGGACGCAGCAACCGCGAGATCGCGCACCAGCTGTTCATCAGCGAGAAGACCGTCAGCGTGCACGTGTCGAACCTGCTCGCGAAGCTGGGAGTCCGCAGTCGGGCCGAGGCGGCGGCGCTGGCCCGGCGCTCGGGCTAGCCGCTCGGCCGGCGCAGGCCGCTGCGGATCGAGGTTTGCCGGGCGTAACGCCTGGCGGCGCGGACCAGCTAGACTATTCGCAGCAATCCGCTTTATGCGGGTTGACTTCGCGTGCTCGTCCGCTGCCGGCCCCGGCCGGTTGCGGATGGTGACCAGTACTCGGTCCGGACCGACTCGCTCGGCTCGGCTTACCTGGTCGCGACAACCGAGCACCAGGGCGGTGCGCCATAAGGCGGGCCGCACAACCGAGGGCGGGGCCGGCGCTTCTGCGTCGCCGCGCGCGCAATACGAAGGAGAACGACGCATGCCCGTCGTCACTATGCGGGAGATGCTCGACTCCGGTGTCCACTTCGGACACCAGACTCGACGCTGGAACCCCAAGATGAAGCGCTTCATCTTCACCGAGCGCAATGGCATCTACATCATCGATCTGCAGCAGACCCTGACCTACGTCGACCAGGCGTACGAGTTCGTCAAAGCGACGGTCGCCCACGGCGGCACGGTGCTGTTCATCGGCACGAAGAAGCAGGCCCAGGAAGCGATCGCAGAGCAGGCGACCCGGGTCGGCATGCCTTACGTGAACGAGCGTTGGCTCGGCGGCATGCTCACCAACTTCCAGACCGTCTTCAAGCGGCTTCAGCGCCTCAAGGAACTCGAAGCCATGGAGGAGAACGGCTGGGAGGGCGCGGCCACCAAGAAGGAGCAGCTGATCCTCACGCGTGAGAAGACCAAGCTGCTCAAGACCCTCGGTGGTATTCGCGAGATGGCCCGCGTTCCCAGCGCGGTCTGGATCGTCGACACCAAGAAGGAGCACATCGCGGTCGGCGAGGCCCACAAGCTGAACATCCCGGTCATCGCGATCCTCGACACCAACTGTGACCCCGACGAGGTCGACTACAAGATTCCCGGCAACGACGACGCGATTCGCTCCGCCGCGCTGCTGACCCGGGTGATCGCTGACGCGGTGGCCGAAGGCCTGATGTCGCGCGCCGCGGCCGCCGCCAATGCGGGTCGCGACGAGAAGCCCGAGCCGGGTGCTCCGGGTAGCGATGAGCCGCTGCCCGAGTGGGAGCAGGCGCTCTACCAGCCAGCTGGTGCGGCGACCGAGGCGCCAGCAGCGACCGAGGCGCCAGCGGCGACCGAGGCGCCAGCGGCGACCGAGGCGCCAGCGCGCGACCGAGGCCCCGGCACCCGCGGCCGAGCCTCGGCTGAGGCGACTCCGGCCACCGAGCCGGCGCCTTCGGCCGATGCGACCGCCTGATCCAGGTCACCCACACCACATCGACAACGTGAACAAGACGGAAGAGGACGAGTAAAAGATGGCGAGCGTTTCAGCCGCTGATGTTAAGAGGCTCCGCGACCTGACCGGCGCGGGCATGATGGACTGCAAGAAGGCGCTCGATGAGGCCGGCGGCGACTTCGACCAGGCGGTTGAGGTCCTTCGGGTCAAGATGGGGGCCAAGGTCCAGCAGCGTGGTGGCGAGCGCACTGCGTCCAACGGCCTGATCGCGGCGGCCGAGGGCGCAATGATCGAGCTCGCGTGCGAGACCGACTTCGTGGCCAAGGGTGAAGACCTGCAGACCCTGGCCAACGACATCGCCGCGCACCTCGCCGGCTCGGACAAGTACGAGGCCTCGGCCGGTGCCGCCGATCCGATCGGTCTGGCCCAGCGGTTGCTCGAGGACACTCTCAAGGACGGCCGGACGGTCGCCGACAACATCGACGCGACCGCCGCCCGTACCGGTGAGAAGCTCGAACTGCGCCGGGCGGTCAAGCTGTCCGGTCAGGTCGCGACCTACCTGCACAAGAAGGCGAGCGATCTGCCGCCGCAGGTCGGCGTTCTCGTCCAGTACACCGGCAGTGACCTGGCCGCGGCTCGCGCGGCGGCCATGCAGATCACGGCGATGCGTCCGCGGTACCTGCAGCGCGAAGACGTCCCGAGCGATGCGGTCGACAACGAGCGCCGCGTGCTCGAGGCCAAGGCGCGCGAAGAGGGCAAGCCCGAAGCGGCGTTGCCCAAGATCGTCGAAGGCATGCTCAACGGGTTCTTCAAGGACAACGTGCTGCTCGAGCAGTCCTCGGTGCAGGACAACAAGAAGACCGTCAAGGCGATGCTCGACGAGGCCGGCGTAACCGTCACCGGCTTCGCGCACTTCGAGATCGGCTGATCGTTGGCGCTGGGCTGATCGGCGACGATTAGCCCAACAGTCAGCGGCCGGTCGACCCAGTTAGCCGCACCGGTAACGAGAGGGACCGCGATGACCGCAGAGTCGAGCACCGAGACAGCCGCGGCGCCGATCTACCGTCGCGTTCTGCTCAAGCTCTCGGGTGAGGTCTTCGGCGGCGGCCGGGTCGGGGTCGACCCGATCGTCGTCGCCTCGATCGCCCGTCAGATCGCCGACGTGATCGCGGCCGGCGTACAGGTCGCGATCGTCGTCGGCGGCGGCAACTTCTTCCGCGGCGCCGAGCTCTCCGAGAGTGGCATGGATCGGGGTCGGGCCGACTACATGGGCATGCTCGGAACCGTGATGAACTGCCTCGTCCTGCAGGACTTCCTCGAACAGGCCGGTGTGCCGACGCGGGTGCAGACCGCGATCACGATGGGTCAGGTCGCCGAGCCCTACATTCCGCTGCGCGCGATCCGGCACCTCGAGAAGGGCCGCGTCGTCATCTTCGGCGCCGGTGCCGGAATGCCGTACTTCACCACCGACACGGTCGCCGCCCAGCGGGCCCTCGAGATCCGCTGCGAGGCGCTGCTGCTCGGCAAGAGCGGCGTCGACGGCGTGTACGACGCCGATCCTCGCGTCGACCCGACGGCCAAGAAGTTCGACACGATCAGCTATGACGAGGTGCTCGGGCGCGACCTCAAGGTGGCCGACGCGGCGGCCTTCAGCCTGGCCCGCGAGAACAACATGCCGATCGTGGTCTTCGATCTCGCGGATGGCAACATCGAACGAGTCGTCCGAGGTGACAAGATCGGCACCCTGGTCAGCCGCACCGGCTGATCAACGTCGTCCGGCTGTCGCGCAGATTCGGCGCCAGCCGCCGTAAGGAGATGGAAACCGTGATCGACGAGACGCTCTTCGAAGCCGAAGAGAAGATGGAGAAGGCGGTCGTCGTCGCCCGCGAGGAGCTGGCGGGCCTGCGAACCGGCCGCGCGACTCCCAACCTCTTCAACCGACTGCTCGTCGACTACTACGGAGCGGCGACCCCGATCCCGCAGCTGGCGTCGGTCAGCGTGCAGGAGGCGCGAATGGCCGTGATCAAGCCCTACGACGCCACCCAGCTCGGTGCGATCGAGAAGGCGATCCGCGACAGCGATCTCGGGGTTAACCCGACCAACGACGGAATGATCATCCGGGTCGTCTTCCCGCAGCTGACCGAGGAACGACGCCGCGAACTCGGCAAGGTGGCCCGGGCGCGGGGCGAGGACGCCAAGGTGTCGATCCGCGCCGTCCGCCGCCACGCCAAGGACACGCTCGACAAGCTCGTGAAGGACAAAGAGAGCGAGGTCGGCGAGGACGACGCCCACCGGGCCGAGGCCGAGCTCGACAAGCTGACGGCGAGGTACACCGGGACGATCGATGAGGTCGTCCGGGCCAAAGAAGTCGAACTGCTCGAGGTCTGAGAGCCAGTGGGGCGGCACAGCCGCGAATCCGAGGACGAGGCCGTGGTCGGCGTCGAGACGTTGACCGCGGATCGCCCGGACGACGTCGCCGCCGCGGAGGTCGACGCCAGCGCCGACTCACCGGCCGACATCGCCGCCGACGCGCCCAAGGCATCGCGGGCCGGGCGAGACCTGCGCTCAGCGATCGGTGTCGGGGTCGGCCTGGCCGCCGCCATCGTCGCGAGCCTGCTGATCTATCGCCCCAGCTTCGTCGTCGTCATCCTGATCGCGGTCGTGATCGGAGTCTATGAGCTCGCGACCGCCGTCGCCGCGCGGCCGCCGTTGCTGCCGTTGCTCGCCGGCGCGATCGCGATGGATGCCGCGGCCTGGTTCCGGGGCACCGGCGGTCTGGTCATCGGGCTGCTCATCACCGTCTGTGCCGTCGCCGTCTGGCGGCTGGGCGATGGCGTGGCCGACTACCTGCGCGACCTGTCGACGTCGGCCCTGATCGCGCTGTACGTGCCGCTGCTTGCGGGCTTCGCGGTGCTGTTGGCCCATCCGTCCGACGGCCTGGCCCGGGTGCTGGTCTTCATCGGATTGGTGGTCTGCAGCGACACCGGCGGCTATGCGACCGGTGTGCTGCTCGGCCGCCATCCACTCGCTCCGCGGGTGTCGAAGGGCAAGACCTGGGAGGGCTTCGCGGGCTCGTTGGCGACCTGCGCGCTGACCGGCTTCCTCGTCATCGACCTGACCTTTCATCACGTCTGGTGGAAGGGTGTTCTGCTCGGCCTGGCCATGGCCGTCACCGCCACCCTGGGCGACCTCGGCGAGTCGATGATCAAGCGCGACATCGGTATCAAGGACATGGGCAGCCTGCTCCCCGGTCACGGCGGGATCATGGACCGGCTCGATTCGCTGCTGCCGTGTGCGGCCGTCGCCTACGTCCTGCTTTCGTGGATCGCGCCCACCTGAGACGCTGAACGGCATGTACGAATCCGACGCCGAGCTCGAGGAATTGCAGCAGCTCCTGGACCGCAGCTTCGAGGTCGCTTCCGGTCATCTGCGCTCGATCATGACGCCCGCTCGCCGGCTCGACGCCCGGCACCTCCCGCTTGAATTGGACGGTCCGTGCGTCCTCAACATCGCCACGGTGACCGCACGCGGCGAGCCCCGGATCAGCGCCGTCGACGGGCATTTCCTGCATGGCCACTGGTACTTCTCGACCGATGCCGACTCGCCGAAGTCGCGCCAGCTGGCCGCCCGTCCCGCGATCAGCGCGTCCTACACCCCGCGGGACGGGTACGGCGTCTTCGGCCACGGGCGGGTCGAGCGGTTACGACCGGGGATCGGCGGACTTCACCGAACTCGTCGAGCACTGGGCGCTGATGTACGGCGGCACGTTCGACGACTACGGGGTCGAGATCGCCGCGATGCGCATCGACTTGGATTGGCTGGTCGCGTTCGCGATGACCGCCGAGGACCAGGTCGAGATCGAGGCGATGGAGCAAGGTCGCCGCGAGCGCCGCGCCGCCGCCGGCCGCTAGCGCAGGAGCGCGGCACCGCTGCGGCGCCGTTCGGTGGGACAATGGCTTTGCTATGACCTCCCTCCCGCTTGTCTTCGACGCGCCGCCGCGCGCCCGCCCGCCGCGCCATCTGGCTGATCTCGACGAGGCCGGGCGCCGGGCCGCGGTGACCGAACTCGGTCTGCCGGCCTATCGGGCCGATCAGCTCTCGCGGCACTACTTCGGCGCCCACCGCAGTGACGTCGACGCGATGACCGACCTGTCGGCGAGCGCCCGCGGCGACGCTCGGCCCGGCGCTGCTGCCCGAGTTACTCACCGAGGTCCGCGCGCTCGAGACCGACGACGGCGCCACCCGCAAAACGGTGTGGCGGCTCTTCGACGGCACCATGATCGAGAGCGTCCTGATGTATTACCGCGACCGGGTGACGGTCTGCATCTCCAGCCAGGCCGGCTGCGGCATGGCCTGCCCGTTCTGTGCCACCGGCCAGGGCGGGCTGCGGCGCAACCTGTCCACCGCCGAGATCGTCGAACAGGTCGCGGCCGCGACGCGGACGGCGGCTCAGCATCCGGCCGTCGGCTGTCGAACGTCGTCTTCATGGGCATGGGGGAGCCGCTCGCCAACTACAACCGGGTCGTGTCGGTGCTGCGTCGGTTGACCGAACCGGCGCCGGCCGGTTTCGGCCTCTCGCAGCGATCGATCACGATGTCGACGGTGGGTCTGGTGCCCGCGATGGAGCGCCTCGCCGACGAGGGGATCAACGTGACCCTCGCGGTCTCGCTGCACGCCCCGGACGACGAGCTGCGCGACACCCTGGTGCCGGTCAACACCCGCTGGAAAGTGGCTGAGGTGCTCGAGGCCGCCGACGCCTACGCCGCCCGGACCGGTCGCCGGTATTCGATCGAGTACGCGATGATCCGTGACGTCAACGATCAGGCCTGGCGCGGTGATCGGCTCGGTGAGCTGCTGTCTTCGCGCCTCGCCCACGTCAACCTGATCCCGCTCAACCCGACGCCGGGGTCGAAGTGGGACGCCTCGCCGCTGGCCGTCCAGGACGAATTCGTGCGGCGGCTCGAGGCCCATGGCGTCGCGGTGACCGTGCGCGACACCCGCGGTCGCGATATCGACGGCGCCTGCGGGCAACTGGCGGCAACCAGCAGCTGACGTCGATCAGTTCGTCTCATCGTCGTCGTGGTGGTCGTCCTCACTGGCTGGGCTGCGCTGACCAGGCAGATCAGTAGGTTTGCGCGCCTAAGTTCTGGACCGAGTCCGGGACGGCGATTGCCAGGCCGCAGATCGGGGGCCGAGACGGGCGGCCCGTAGCTGATCCGCGCCGGAACGACGCCGGCCCAGGCGTCGCCGGCAACGTCCTCGGGCGGATCGTCGGGCCATCCGTCCGAGACCTTCAGTGACCACCGCTCGATCGGCAGCGCGAGCACCATGGTCGCCGCGAGCTCCTTTGCGGTGGAGACGCGCACCTCGCTCGACTCGCCCTGGGATCAGTGCCTCGGTCAGCACGTCCCAGCGCCCGTTCCTTCTCGGGTCCCGTCACCTCGACGCAGCGACCGAAGAGCACGGCGCTGCGATAGTGGATCGAGGACTGGAACGCCGACCGGGCTACCACCAGGCCGTCGAAGCCGGTCACCGCGAGCGCGATCGGTGCACCGCCGGCCACCCGACGCATCCAGGGCGATCCGGTCGATCCGTGCAGCAGTACCCGATCACCATCGCGAGCGACCGCGGTCGGCACGACGACCGGCAGGTCATCGACGACCAGCGCCGACGTGGCCGACGTGCACCGTGTCGAGCAGCTGGTCGAGATCGACTCGTTCAAAGCGGGCCTTCTCCGCGTCCCGGGTGATCCGGGTCGACTGTTCGCTCGCGGCGGCGGTCATCGACTCAGCATCCTTTCGACGACGCCGGCGACACGGGACGCGCGACCGGTGCGACGTTCTTCGGCGTCGGCCCACTGGGTCGCCCGCAGCCCGGCGTTCACCCCGAGCCAGCGCAGCGGTTCCGGTTCCCAGTCCGGGGACCGGTGCCCGACCCACGGCAGTCGGGTCAGCGGTGAGGCCTCGCCGTCGATCAGGTCGGCCAGCGTGCGTCCGGCCAGGTTGGTGGTCGAGACGCCGTCGCCCACGTACCCCCGGCCCAACCCGATGGCGCCATCGAAGCCGACCGATGGGTGCCAGTCCCGCGCGATCCCGAGCGGGCCGCCCCAGCTGTGGGTGATCCGCGCATCGGCCAGCACCGGGAACAGTTCGATCAGGGCCCGGCGCAGCGCGCTGAACACCGTCGGCACCCGGTCGTAGGACGGACGCACCGACGATCCGAGGTGGTAGGCCGCGCCGCGTCCGCCGAAGACCATGCGACCGTCCGCCGTCCGTTGGCCATAGATGATCAGGTGCCGGAAGTCGGTGAAGGTCTCGCGCTCGAGCCAGCCCGATCCGCTCCCATACCGCGTCCGTCAGCGGTTCGGTGGCGATCATCAGCGAATAGACCGGCACGATCGCGCGCCGCTCACCGGGCAGCTGCGGGGTGTAGCCCTCGGTCGCCCGGATGACGACGTCGGCGGTGATCCGGCCGGCGTCGGTGCGTGACGACGCCGGGTGCGATCGCGGTGGCCCGGGTGCGTTCGAACAACTGCGCCCCGCGCGCCTCGACGACATCGGCCAGCCCGCGAACGAGTTTGGCCGGGTGGATCACCGCGCAGTGCGGGGTGTAGGTCGCGCCGAGTACATCGGTCGCGTTGAGTCGGTCGCCGCGCCTGATCCGCGTCGAGCAGCTCGGTGCCCAGTTCGAACTCGGCCGCCTCCGCGACCTCGGCCCGCGCCCGTTCCAGCTGCGCGTTCGACCGGGCCAGGCCGAGCGTCCCACCGACCGCGATGTCGGCCTCGATGCCCTCGGCCGCGGCGACCCGGACCACCTCGGCGACGGTCTCGCGCATGGCGGCGAACTGCGCGGTGGCCGCTGCGCGGACCGTGTTCGCGGGCCAAGGTCGCCGCGCTGACCGGGAAGAGCGCCGAGCACCAGCCGCCGTTGCGTCCGGACGCACCGAAGCCGGCCATCTCGGCATCGATCAGCACGATCCGCCGATCGGGTCGGCGCTGTTGCAGGTAGTAGGCCGTCCACAAGTCCGGTGAAGCCCGCGCCGACGATCGCGACGTCGGCGCTGACGTCACCCCGCAGGGCCGGCCGAGGAGTCAGCCGGCCCGGGACGGTCTCGTGCCACAGCGACAGTGCGCGGTAGTCCACGTGATCCCAACACGCCTGGATCAGGCCGAGGACGGACTGCACCGACACGTGCTCGTGGGACTGCGCCTCGGCCACCGGCCCGTTGGTGATGTGGCCCTCGTAGGTGTTCAGGCCGAGCGCGAGCGCGGGGTCGGCCCGCAGCGCGTCCCGCCAGCCGCGGTTGGCCAGCTCGACCGCGTACGGCAGCGTCACGTTGGTCAGCGCGTAGGTCGACGTGTGTGGCACCGCGCCCGGCATGTTGGCGACGCAGTAGAAGACCGAATCGTGCACGCGGTAGGTCGGGTCGGCGTGCGTGGTCGGACGCGAGTCCTCGAAGCAGCCGCCCTGGTCGATCGAGATGTCGACCAGCACCGAGCCCGGCTTCATCCGCGAGACGAGTTCGTTCGACACCAGCTTGGGCGCGCGGGCACCGGCGACCAGGACGGCGCCGATGACGAGGTCGGCGTCGAGTACGGCCCGTTCGATCTCGTAGGCGTTGGACGTGATCGTCTGGCAGTGACCCTGGTAGATGGCATCCATCTGACGCAGCCGGGCCACGTTGCGGTCGAGCAGCAACACCTCGGCCTGCATGCCCAACGCGATTGCGGCCGCGTTCTGCCCCGAGACGCCGGCGCCGATGACGACGACCTTGGCCGCGTAGACGCCGGGCACGCCGCCCATCAGCACACCGCGGCCGCCGCCCTGGCTCATCAGGTGATACGAGCCGACCTGCGGCGCGAGCCGGCCGGCTACCTCGGACATCGGCGCGAGCAACGGCAGTGAACCGTCGGCCAGTTGCACGGTTTCGTAGGCGATCGCGGTGGTGCCGGACGCGATCAGCGCGTCGGTGCATTCCTTCGACGCGGCCAGGTGCAGATAGGTGAACAGCACCTGGTCCTTGCGCATCCGGTGGTATTCCTCGGCCACCGGCTCCTTGACCTTCAGGATCAGGTCGCCTGCGCCCCAGACGTCGTCGGCGGTGGCCAGGATCTTGGCCCCGGCGGCGACGAAGTCGGCATCGGGGATCGAGGAACCGATGCCGGCGCCCTGCTCGATGACCACGTCGTGTCCGCCGCGGACCAGTTCGTGCACGCCGGCCGGGGTGATCGCGACCCGGAACTCGTTGTTCTTGACCTCGCGCGGGATTCCGATTTTCACAGCCGGGTCCACGCTTCGGTGAGGACGGACCGAAGGATCTGTTCGATCACGTCGAAGTGGCTCTGGTCGCAGATCAACGGCGGCGCCAGCTGGACGACGGGGTCGCCGCGGTCATCGGCCCGGCAGTAGAGGCCGGCATCGAAGAGCGCCTTGGACAGGAAGCCACGCAGCAACCGCTCGGACTCGGCGTCGTCGAACGTCTCCTTGGTCGCCTTGTCCTTGACCAGCTCGATGCCATAGAAGTACCCGTCGCCGCGGACGTCGCCGACGATCGGCAGGTCGGTCAGCTTGTTCAGCGTCGAACGGAACGCGCCCTCGTTGTCGAGGACGTGCTGGTTGAGGTTCTCGCGCTCGAAGATGTCGAGGTTGGCCATCGCGACCGCGGCCGAGACCGGGTGCCCGCCGAAGGTGTAGCCGTGCGGGAAGTAGTCGCGTGCCGCTCCAGAAGGGCGCGGCGACCTTGTCGCTGACGATGCAGGCGCCGATGGGGGAGTAGCCGCTCGTCATGCCCTTGGCGCAGGTGATCATGTCGGGGACGAAGTTGAACTTGTCGGCCGCGAACATCGTGCCGAGCCGGCCGAACGCGCAGATGACCTCATCCGACACCAGCAGCACGTCGTGGCGATCGCAGATCTCGCGCACCCGCTGGAAGTAGCCGGGCGGCGGTGGGAAGCAGCCACCCGAGTTCTGGACCGGTTCGAGGAACACCGCGGCCACCGTCTCGGGGCCTTCGAACTCGATCGCCTGCTCGATCTGGTCGGCGGCCCAACGGCTGAACGCGTCGAGGTCGTCGCCGTGCTCGGGCGCGCGGTAGAAGTTCGTGTTGGCCACCTTCGTGGCGCCGGGAACGAGCGGCTCGAACATCGTCTTCATCGCGGGCACGCCGGTGAGCGACAGGGCGCCGTGCGGAGTGCCGTGATAGGCGATGTTGCGGCTGATGACCTTGGTCTTGGCCGGTTTGCCCATCAGCTTGTAGTACTGCTTGGCCAGCTTCCAGGCCGTCTCGACCGCCTCGCCGCCGCCGGTGGTGAAGAAGACCTTGTTGAGATCGCCGGGGGCATAGTCGGCCAGCCGGTCGGCCAGCTCGATCGCCTGCGGGTGCGCGTAGGACCAGAGCGGGAAGAACGCCAGCTCGCTGGCCTGCCGGTAGGCAGCCTCAGCCAGCTCGATGCGACCGTGGCCGGCGTTGACGACGAACAGCCCGGACAGGCCGTCCAGGTAGCGCTTGCCGTTGACGTCCCAGATGTAGGCGCCGTCGCCCTTGACGATGGTCGGAACCGGCGTCTCGGCGTAGGACGAGAGCCGGGTGAAGTGCATCCAGAGGTGGTCGCGGGCCTTGGTGGCCAGATCAACAGCGTCGGCGGCGCTCGTAGCGGAGTTCGGTAGCAGTCATCGGACGCTCCAGTTGTAGGTCTGCTTGGTCAGCTTGAGGTAGAGAAACGTTTCGGTACGGGCGACGCCGGGCAGCGCGCGGATCCGACCGTTGATGAGTTCGAGCAGCTGCTCGTCGTCGGCGACCACGACCTCGGCCAGGATGTCGAACGAGCCGGCGGTGATCACGATGTAGTCGACCTCGTCGATCTGGCCCAGCTGCTCGGCCACCTCGGAGACGTCGCCGGTGATCGAGATCGCCACCATGGCCTGGCGGGCGAGGCCGACCTGCATCGGATCGGTGACGGCGACGACCTGCATCACCCCGGTGTCGATCAGGCGCTGCACCCGTTGACGAACGGCGGCCTCGGACAACCCGATCGCCTTGCCGATCGCGGCGTACGGTCGGCGCCCGTCCTCTTGGAGCTGGGCGATGATGGCGCGGCTCACCTCGTCCGGGGTCGTGCGCGGACTGCGGGGCGGGCATACCTACGAGCTTGACGCACCTAATGGCCCTCCGCAAGTGATTCCGTAGCAACACGGGCATCAAATTGCTGATTTCGACGGTTCGCGGGGCCGAAACCGCGAAATCACCACAATCGTCGCCGGTCGGCGGGATCCCGCGCGACACCGCGCCGGTCGTGCCAGGCTGGACGCATGAGTCGTTACGGCGCGCAGTTCGGGCCCGACATCACCTTCCTCGGCGTCGATCGCTGCGATTGGGCCGAACCCGAAACCTTCGCCGACGCCGACGTCGTCATCCTCGGGCGCACCGTTCGACGGCGGCACGTCGCACCGATCGGGTACCCGCTTCGGTCCGCAGCAGATCCGCCAGAGCTGCTACCTGCCGCACGACGGCTCGCGGCCGTCCCTGGCCCTGCGGGTGGACGGGCTGGCCGACCTGCGCGTCTACGACGCCGGCGATGTCGAGATGTTCTCGGGCGACGCGGCCCGTTCGGTGCACGATCTGCAGGTTGCCGTGCACGCCGTGGCCCGCACCGGCGCGATCCCGTTGATCCTCGGCGGTGATCACACGATCGCCTGGCCCGATGCCGCCGGGGTGGCGCAGCACCTGGGCGCCGGGCGGGTCTCGATGATCCACTTCGATGCCCACGCCGACACCGGCGACACCGAGTTCGGGTCGCTGATCGGGCACGGCCAGCCGATGCGGCGGCTGATCGAATCGGGCGCGCTGCGCGGTGACCGGTTCCTGCAGCTCGGACTGCGCGGTTACTGGCCCGGACCGACGACGCTCGACTGGATGGCCGCGCAGGGCATGCGGTCGTATGAGATGACCGAGATCGGGGCGCGCGGTCTGACCGAGTGCCTGACCGAGGCGTTCGCGCATCGCCACCGACGACTGCGACGGGGTGTTCCTGTCGGTCGACATCGACGTCTGCGATCCCGGGCCACGCGCCGGGCACGGGCACCCCCGAGCCGGGCGGACTCACCGCGCGCGAACTGCTCGATTCGGTGCGCCGGATCGCCTACGAGCTACCGGTCGTCGGCATCGACGTCGTCGAGGTGTCGCCGCCCTACGACCACGCCGAGATCACGTCGTTCCTGGCCAACCGGGTCGTGCTCGAGGCGCTGTCGGGCATCGCCCGCCGGCGCCAGGATGCGGCCGGCGGGACCCGATGGGATCCGCGCCGGCCGCTCCTCGATGGGCGCTGACGGCTCGCTGAGCTCAGGGCTTGCGGTACGTCTCACCGGTCACCGGATCGATCGCCGTTGCCCCGGCCGGCAGGTTCGAGAAGTCCGATGCCACCACCGTCGACTTCCTGCGACCCGGAATCCGGCAGCGTCAGCCCGGCCGTGATCGGCGCGTCGTCGGCCAGGAAGATCGGCGTCGCCCGGTTGAGCGTCTGGCCGCTGAAGAACGGCTTGTAGACGCCCATCGAGATGAACATGAGGATGACCCCGACGACGATCGAGCCGACGCCGAGCAGGAACGCGAAGCCGATCTGCCAGTGCGGCGCGAACTGCATGTGCCACACGACGTAGCTGTTCTCGGCCTTCCAGTCCTGGACCACGGTGAGGATCAGCCCGCCGAAGAGCATCAACCCGCCGAGGAACGGGATCAAGCCGCGCATCAGGAAGTTGCGCACGCCCTGTAGCTCGCGCCGGTAGTACCAGGCGCACGCGAAGCCGGTGAGGCCGTAGTAGAACGCGATCATCATGCCGATCGCGGTGACCGCGTCGAGGATCAGGCCACCGTCGCTCTGGATGTAGTTCAGGATCACGTACAGGATCGCTGAGATGACGCCCATCCAGATCGTCGACTGGGTCGGCGTCAGGTACCGCTTGTGGATGTGCGCGAACCGGGTCGGGATCGCCTTGAACGCGGCCATCGAGAGGGTGGTCCGGGCGGTCGGCAGGATCGTGGTCTGGGTGCACGCCGCGGCCGAGGTGAGCACCAGCAGGATCAGCAGGTGCGCCATCACCTTGCCGTAGGTCGAGTTGCCGAATGCGGCGTCGCCGACGACCTGCAGGATGTCGCCGGAGTTGTCGGGGTTGCCGAGCCCGATGCCGTTCGTGCCCACCCCGGCGAACGACTGCGCCGACAGGGTCACGATCACGTAGGTGACGAGCAGCAGGATCGTCGAGATGACCGCGGCCCGTCCGGGCGTCTTCTCGCGGTCCTTGGTCTCTTCGTTGACCGAAACGGCTGAGTCCCAGCCCCAGTAGATGAACAGCATCAGGATGATGCCCTGGGCGAACGTGTTCAGATCGGGCACGTCGAACGGGTTGAACCACGACCCGGATACGTGGATGGCGGTGTCGGGGGACGCCGGAGCCGTAGGCCTTGGTGAGCGCGGTGACCGCGAAGATGATCAGCACGACGACTTCGAGCGCCAGCAATCCCTGTTGGATCCGGGCCGACAGCTCGATGCCGCGGTAGCAGATCCAGGTCATCAGGGCCATCCAGATCAACCCGACGAGCAGCACCCAGCCACTGGCCGGGTTCTGGCCGATGCTGGTGTTGTTGAAGAGCAGGAAGACGTACTGGCCGGCCACCTGGGCCAGTGACGCCATGACCAGGATGTCGGCGGCGATGATGCCCCAGCCGCCCATCCAGCCGGTCTTGGGACCGAACGCCTTGGTCGCCCAGGTGAAGGTGGTGCCGCAGTCCGGTTCGCGCTTGTTCAGCTCCTGGTAGCCGATCGAGACGAACAGGATCGGGACGAAGGCCAGGATCACGATGATGGGCGACTGCAGGCCGACGAGGGCGACGATGCCGCCCAGCGTGGCGGCCAGGCTGTAGGCGGGCGCGGTCGAGGCGACGCCGATGACGATGCTTGACGCCAGTCCGAGCGAGCCGGTCTTGAGGCCCTTTCCTCCGTCATCGCTCGACGGTCGGTTCAGTACTGCTTCTGCGGTCATTCGTACTCTCCCCGGTCCAGCGAATTGACGATTATGCGTTTATCGCAGTAATTCAATGCCGGTGCAAGTGTTTCCGTGTTCCAACTTTGTTTCCACGATGGAATCCGTGGCATCCGTGGCACCCGTCGAATGCCGACCCCTATAGTGCGAAACATGCGTCTGCTGATCCTCGGTGCCGGCGGAGTGGGGTCGGCCGCCGCGCTGATCGCCGCTCGGCGCCAATTTCCCGTCCCGTGTAGTCGTCGCAGACTACGACCTGGCCCGAGCCGAAGCGGCCGTTTCAGCTGTATCGGATCCGCGTTTCTCGGCGGCTCGCCTCGACGCATCCGATCAGGGCGCGATCGAGGCGCTAATGCGCGGCGAGACGATCGATGCCGTCCTCGGCGCGACCGATCCCCGGTTCACCATGCCGATCTTTCGGGCCGCCCTCGCGAGCGGCGTCCACTACCTCGACATGGCGATGTCGTTGTCGCACCCGCACCCCGACCATCCGTACAGCGAGCCCGGCGTCAAGCTGGGCGACGAGCAGTTCGCGCTGGCCGACGAGTGGGAGCAGTCGGGGCGGATCGCGCTGGTGGGCATGGGGGTCGAGCCCGGACTGGCCGACGTCTTCGCGCGCTACGCGGCCGACCACCTGTTCAGCGAGATCGATGAGGCCGGCGTGCGCGACGGCGCCAACCTAACGGTTGACGACGGTGCTGGTGGTGCAGCGTTCGCGCCGTCCTTCTCGATCTGGACGACGATCGAGGAGTGCCTGAACCCGCCGGTGATCTATGAGAAGGACCGCGGCTGGTTCACCACCGAGCCGTTCAGCGAGCCCGAGGTCTTCGACTTCCCTGAGGGCATCGGTCCGGTCGAATGCGTCAACGTCGAGCACGAAGAGGTGCTGCTGATCCCGCGCTGGATCGACGCCAAGCGGGTGACCTTCAAGTACGGACTGGGCGACGAGTTCATCGGCGTGCTCAAGACCCTGCACAAGCTCGGTCTCGACAGCACCGAGGCCGTCGATGTCGGGGGACAGTTGGTCTCACCGCGCGACGTGGTTGCGGCCTGCCTGCCGAACCCGGCGACGCTCGGGGACAAGATGCGCGGCAAGACCTGCGCCGGTTTATGGGTGCGTGGCACGGGCAAGGACGGCCAACCCCGCTCGACTTACCTTTATCACGTCGTTGACAACGAATGGTCGATGCGCGAGTACGGCTCTCAGGCGGTCGTCTGGCAGACGGCGGTCAACCCGATCGTCGCGCTGGAACTGATCGCCAACGGCACGTGGGCCGGGTCCGGTGTGCTCGGCCCGGAAGCCTTCGACGCGGTTCCGTTCCTGCAGCTGTTGGCCGGCGACTACGACTCGCCGTGGGGCCAGCGCGAAGAGCCGCAGTGACATTTAGCTGCGCTCCTCGCTCGCTTCGCATCGCTGCGAGGCTCCGCACAAGCGCAGTGACATTTAGCTGCGCTCCTCGCTCGCTTCGCATCGCTGCGAGGCTCCGCACAAGCGCAGTGACATTTAGCTGCGCTCCTCGCTCGCTTCGCATCGCTGCGAGGCTCCGCACAAGCGCAGTGACATTTAGCTGCGCTCCTCGCTCGCTTCGCATCGCTGCGAGGCTCCGCACAAGCGAGGCAGCGCGGCCGTGGTTCAGCTTCTCCAGGCAGAACGGCGGCGGTGGATGTCCCAGCCGAGGCCGACGACGAGCAGTCCGGCAGTGATCAAGAGCGCGAGCGTGCCAGCGCCGTTGTAGTGAGTGACCGATTTCGTGGCCATCAGGATCAGTCCGATGACCGAGATCCAGCCGCCGATCCGGGCCAGTTTGCCGAAGTCCTGGTCCCAGCCCCACGTGGACGGCGTTTCGGGCGGATTGCCGTACGCATCGACTGCTCCGTGCCCGATCGACTGCGCCGTGCTCGTCACCGTGCTCAGAGACCAGTTCACTGACCACGTCGGACTCCTGTCGGTTTCATCTCGCCGCTATCAACATTGCTCGTACCTATTCTGGCATTCGGGTGCAGCGTTGCCGCAGGACACCCTGACCGCAGGTCAGAATGGTCGAATGAACATGCCTCGACGGGTCGTCATCCTCGGTTCGACCGGGTCGATCGGCACCCAGGCCATCGACGTCGTCCTGCGCAACCCGGACCGCTTCTCGGTCGTGGCGATCGCGGCCGGCGGCGCCGACCCGGCCCTGTTGGCGCGTCAGGCAGTGGCCCTGCGGGTGGAGCGGGTGGCCGTCACTCGGGCGGCGGCGCGCGTCGAGCTCGAGGAGCGGCTGGCCGCCGATTGGCCCGTCGACGTACCGCGTCCGCACGTCGTGGTCGGACCGACCGCGACCGTCGAGCTCGCGACCGTTGAGGCCGACGTGATCCTCAACGCGGTGGTCGGCGCTCAGGGCCTGCGGGCCACGCTGGCCTCGCTGCACGCCGGCCGGACGATCGCCCTCGCGAACAAGGAGTCGCTGATCGCCGGCGGGTCGTTGGTCACCCGGGCGGCCAAGCCGGGGCAATTGGTCGCGGTCGACTCGGAGCACTCGGCGTTGGCCCAGGCGCTGCGGGCCGGCACCAGTAGCGAGGTCCGGCGGCTCATCGTCACGGCCAGCGGCGGACCATTTCGCGGCCGATCGCGGGCCGAGCTGGCCGGCGTGACCCCGGCGCAGGCGCTGGCGCATCCCGACCTGGTCGATGGGCCCATTGGTGACCACCAACTCGGCGACCCTGGTGAACAAGGGCCTCGAGGTGATCGAGGCCCATCTGTTGTTCGGCGTGCCGTACGACCGGATCACCGTGATGGTGCATCCGCAGTCGGTCGTGCATTCGATGGTCGAGTTCGTCGACGGGTCGACGATCGCGGCCGCATCCCCGCCCGATATGCGGTTGCCGATCTCGTTGGCCCTCGGCTGGCCCGACCGGGTCGCCGACGCCGCCGACGGGATCGACTGGACGGCCGCGCACACCTGGACCTTCGACCCGCTCGATGACGACGCGTTCCCATCAGTCGGCCTGGCCCGCCTGGTGGGGGAGGCGGCCGGGTGCGCGCCGGCAGTGTTCAACGCGGCCAACGAAGAGCTGGTGGCGGCATTTCACAGGGGAGACATCGAATTTCTTGCGATCGTGGATACCGTCCGGATGATTGTTGACGAATGGCTACAAACCCGGCATGCGCATCAAGGCGAGCCCGAATCGGTCGATGAGGTCGAGGAGGCGGATGGCTGGGCGCGCGGGCGAGCGCGAGTGGTCATCGGGAGCACAACGAGCGGATGATGCGTTAGGCACCATGACGGACTGCACCATCAGAGATTTTGGCCGGCGAGTTTCGCCGGCCCCGACCGAAGGGCCACCGTGCTGTACGCGCTGGGCGTGATCGTGTTCGCAGTGGGTCTGCTGCTGTCGATCGCGCTGCACGAAATCGGGCACATGGTGCCGGCCAAGAAGTTCGGCGTGAAGGTCACCCAGTACATGGTCGGCTTCGGGCCGACGCTGTGGTCGCGCAAGGGCAAGGACACCGAGTACGGGATCAAGGCCATCCCGTTGGGCGGCTACATCCGGATGATCGGCATGGTGCCGCCGCGGCCCGAGGGCGGGCGCTCGCGTTGGCCCCGACGTCTGGCGACCGCGGTCGAGGACTTCCGCAGCGCCAGCCGCTCCGAGGTGGTCAGCGAAGCCGATGAGCCTCGTCAGTTCTATCGGCTCACGCCCGGCAAGAAGATGATCGTGATGCTCGGCGGACCGACGATGAACCTGATCATCTATCTGATCCTGACCGTGCTGCTATTCACTGTCATCGGCAAGCCCGTGTCCGACCCCACGCTCACCGTCGGCACCGTTGTGCAGTGTGTGGTCGCCGAGAACTCGGCCGACGCCCGAAGCGGCGTCTGCCCGAGCGGCGCCGCGGCCGCGCCAGCGGCCAACGTGCTCAAGCCGGGCGACACGATCCTGGCCGTCAACGGCACGACGCTCACCAAGTGGCAACAAGCCGTCGACGTCATCCAGGCCTCTGCCGGCAAGACGATCAGCATGACGATCAGGCGTGACGGTGTGACCGAGGACGTCAGCATCACACCGGTCGAGAACGTCAAGTACGCCAGCGCGACCAGTAATAAGACGATCCGGGCCGGCTATATCGGTGTCGCCCCGGATTCGCACAACTACTTCGCGCACGAGTCCATCACTCAGGTCCCGGGCGAGATCGGCAGCCAGCTCAACGTCGCGGTGAAGGCGCTCGCGAACTATCCGTCGAAGGTCGGCTCACTCTGGCAGACCGTCTTCGAGGGCAAGGCCCGCGATCCGAACGGTGCCGTCGGCGTCGTGGGGCTGGGTGAGATCGGTGGTCAGGTAGCGAACAGCAACTCGATCGGCCTGATCGCGAAGATCTATTCGCTGCTGGGCCTGCTGGCGAGCGTCAACCTGTTGCTGTTCTTCTTCAACCTCTTGCCACTTCTGCCGCTGGACGGCGGCCATGTCGCCGGCGCGATGGTCGAGGCGGTCAAGCGCGGTCGGGCCCGGCTGCGCGACCGTCGGTCCGCGACCGTTGCCCCCGATGGCACGGTCGTTGCCCGCGCGAGATCGGCGATCTATGTCGACACCGCTCAGATGCTGCCGGTGATGTACGCCGTCGCGTCGATCCTGGTGGTGCTGACCCTGCTCGTTGTCTACGCCGACATCGTCAAACCGATCCAACTGAATTAACGGTGTGAGTTCCGCGGGCGTTCGCCGCCTCGCAACCTTCGAGAGGGATACTGGGAACGTGACGATTCAACTCGGAATGCCAGGCATCGGTGGACCAGCTGCGCCCGAGGAGCCGCCCGTGCTGGCCCCCCGCCGGATCTCGCGCCAGATCAAGGTCGGCTCGGTACTCGTCGGCGGCGGGGCCCGGATCTCGGTCCAGTCGATGACGACCACGCTGACCTCGGACGTCAACGCGACCCTGCAGCAGATCGCGGCGCTGACCGCATCCGGTTGCGACATCGTGCGCGTCGCCGTCCCCTCGCAGGACGATGCGGACGCACTGCCCGAGATCGCGAAGCACTCGCAGATCCCGGTCATCGCCGACATCCACTTCCAGCCCAAGTACGTGTTCGCCGCTATCGACGCCGGCTGTGCCGCAGTGCGGGTCAACCCGGGCAACATCAAGGCGTTCGACGACCGGATCGGCGAGATCGCCAAGGCGGCCACCGATGCCGGCGTGTCGATTCGGATCGGTGTCAACGCCGGCTCGCTCGATAAGCGACTCATGGCCAAGTACGGGAAGGCGACGCCCGAGGCGCTCGTCGAGTCCGCCCTCAACGAGGCCGCCCTGTTCGAGGAGCACGACTTCCGCGACTTCAAAATCTCGGTCAAGCACAACGACCCGGTGATCATGGTCCGGGCGTACGAGCTGCTGGCCCAGCAGTGCGACTACCCGCTGCACCTCGGTGTAACCGAGGCCGGTCCGACCTTCCAGGGCACGATCAAGTCGGCCGTGGCTTTCGGTGCGCTGCTGAGCCAGGGCATCGGTGACACGATCCGGGTCTCGCTGTCGGCGCCGCCGGTCGAAGAGGTGAAGGTGGGTCTGCAGATTCTCGAATCACTGAATCTGCGCCAGCGCCGGCTCGAGATTGTTTCGTGCCCGTCCTGTGGACGGGCCCAGGTCGATGTCTACTCCCTGGCCGAGCGGGTCACCGCCGGACTGGACGGGCTCGAGGTGCCGCTTCGGGTCGCGGTCATGGGCTGCGTCGTAAACGGCCCGGGCGAGGCGCGCGAGGCCGACCTCGGTGTCGCCAGCGGCAATGGCAAAGGTCAGATCTTTGTCCGCGGCGAAGTAATCAAGACCGTCCCCGAGGCCATGATCGTCGAGACGCTGATCGAAGAGGCGATGAAGCTGGCCGAAGAGATGACCGCGGCCGGCGTCGCCTCCGGCCCGGCCACCGTCAGCATTGCCTGAGGCCGGCGGCCGGAGAATCCAGTGAGCCGGGCGACGCTACGGCGTCCTGCGTCGGCATCCCGGACCGGGTGCGAAGTTCGCGATAGCGTCCTGTGACGTGACCGCCACCCGTAGTGCAACGCTGGCGGTACGGCGATTGGGTTCGGCCGACCGCGAGCGGTTGCTCCGGATGGTCGACGCCGACCCGTACGTGAACGTCGTCGCGGCCGCGCGCCTGGAGGCGACCCGGCGCACCCACGAGTTCGGCGGCGAGGTCTTCGGAGTTGATGACCCGAATAACCCGGGGGAGCTTCGCGCGGCTTGGTGGAGCGGGTCGGCCGTGCTGCCGGTCGGCGGCGACCCTGAGCTGTGGAGTGATCTGGTCGGCTACCTGGCGCAGCGCGAGCGGGGATGCAGTTCGATCATGGGACGGGCCGACATCATCGGTGCACTATGGCCGGCGTTGTCGCGCCACTGGGGCGAGGCCCGGATGGTCCGCTCGATCCAGCCGTTGCTGATGGCGCAGCGGCGGACCGGTGGTTCGGCCGACCCCGACGTGCGTCCGGCGCTACTCGCTGATCTCGACGTGTATCTGCCGGCCGCCGAAGCGATGTTCGCCGAGGAGCTGGGCCTTCCGCCGTTGTCAGGCTCGGCCCGGCGCGCGTACCGCCAGCGGATCAGCGAGCTGATCGTGGCTCGGCGCGTGTTCGTGCGGCTCGACCGCTCCGGGCGGGTCGCGTTCAAGGCCGAGATCGGGGTGCTGTCACCAGCTACCAGCCAGATCCAGGGTGTCTGGGTGCGGCCCGATCTGCGCGGTCGTGGCCTCGGGACATCCGCGATGGCCACGGTGATGGACTATGCCCTCAAGCTCACCCCGACAGTGAGTCTCTACGTCAATGACTTCAACCACCCGGCCCGTCGGGTCTATCAGCGGATCGGGATGCGCCAGGTCGCCACGGTCGCCACGGTGATGTTCTAGCGGCGGTGCCCGGTCGGCTCAGATGCCGGGGAAGGCCACACTGGCGGTTATCGGATCACCGATCTTGCGCCATTGCACCGCGCGGACGGCCGCATCGCTCAATGCACCCGCCGCCGCCGTCCACACGGGTGCGTTGTCGGGACTGACCGGGTCACTCGACACGGCCGCCAGCACGTAACGCCAGGCCCCGGCACAGGCCGACTCCAACGCGATGGCGAGTTGCCGCGCGGTCGCGTCGTCGACGGGGACCACTGGCAGGGCCAGCGAGCCGGGAGTCGCCGAATCGCCCGGGCTGGGCTGAGTCGCCGGCGCCAGCAGCGAGCCGGTGGCGGCGAGGCCGCGGTGCGCCTGCTCGTCGGTCTGGGCCAGGGCGCGTGAGCCGGGTCCGGTGAGCCGCGGGCCGAGCGTGCCGTACCCGAACGAGGCCCCTAGCTCGGCGATCACGGCCGCCTGGATCGCCGCGATCGCATCGCTGGAGAGCGTCATGTGAGCAACTCGACGTGGCCGGCTTCGCAGGCGGCAATACTGGCCAGTAGAACGGCCGCGCGACCGGTCAATTGCGCGGAGTCGCCGACTCCGCTCTGGTGGGCCACCCGTTCGGCCGCGACCAGCGCGGCCAACTCGGGCGAACCGGCCGAAGACGTCGGTCCAGTGGTCGCGGTGGGCGCGGGCGCCCCGCTGGTCGGTGTCACCGGTGTGGTCGGTGGGTTGGTCGCCGAGCTCACACCGGCCGCCGACGAGAGCGCGGCCAGATGACTTCGGTGGTCGGCCTCGATCGCGGCGAGGACGTTCAGGCTCGGGTTGGCGAGCACCGCGGCCTGGACCGTAGTGAGGAGAGCGCGCTCGCGGTCCATCGCGGCCGTCAGCGCGGGCGCCACCGGGACCAACGGGTGGGCCGACCCGGAACCGCTCGCCGTCGGCTCGTCACCCGCCGGGTGGCGTTGCGGAAGGTCGGCCAGCGCGGCCACGGCGGCGCCGACGCCCGCCGCGCCCACGACCGCGGCGCCGGTCAACCCGGCGGTGACGAGTAGCTGGCGGCGCGAGATCGGCGGCATTGCAGGCAGTCTGGCAGACGTCGGGCCGACAAGGTGTGCGGACGACGTGCTCGACTAGCCCTAAACTCAGCTGACGGCAGGTGACGCCATTACCGGCGCCGGCTACCTGGCCGTCAACCGTGTCGACACCGACCACAACTACACATCGGGGAAGGAGCACGGATGCCAGCGCGACCCAAGGGCTCGACAGCGCTTGCCAATGCCCTGCGCGAGATTCTGACCCCGATCACCGAGGCTGCGGGCTTCGATCTGGAGGCCATCACCGTGACGGCCGCCGGGCGACGCAGTGTCGTCCGGGTGGTCGTCGATGCCGACGACGCCGACCTCGAGTCGATCGCCGAACTCAGCCGGGCGATCGCCGCGGCGCTGGACGAGGAGGCGGCCACCGCGCTGATCGACGGCGCCTACCAGCTCGAGGTCAGCTCGCCCGGGGTCGACCGTCCGCTGACCGAACCCCGGCACTGGCGCCGAGCCGCCGGTCGGCTGGTGATCGTCGCGATCGAGGGCAAGGACTGCACCGGACGCGTACTGTCAGCGGACGCGGACGGCGTACAGCTGTCGATCGCGGGCGCGACCCGAACGGTCGCCTGGGCCGGCCTTGGGGTCGGCCGGGTGCAGGTCGAGTTCAATCGCGTCAGTGACGACGGACGGTCCGGCGACCCGGTGCCCGAGCGAACAGGTGAGGGTTAAGCCATGGTTGATGTCGATATCTCAGCGCTTCGCAGCATCGAGCGCGAGAAAGAGATCCCGTTCGACATGCTCATCGACGCGCTCGAGGCCGCGCTGCTCACCGCGTACAAGCACACCGCCCATTCCATGCCGCACGCCCGGGTCGAGATCGACCGATCGGGTGGGCAGATCATCGTCTGGGCCCAGGACTTCGATGCCGACGGCACGTTGATCGAGGAGTACGACGACACGCCGACGGACTTCGGCCGGGTCGCCGCGATGACCGCCCGCCAGGTGATCCTGCAGCGGCTGCGCGACGCCGAGCACGATCAGACCTTCGGTGAGTTCGCCGGCCGCGAGGGCGATCTGGTGACCGGCGTGATCGCCGCCGACGCCCAAGCGGCATTGCGCGGCCTGGTCATCGTCGACATCGGCAAGATCGAAGGGCTGCTGCCCAGCCCGGAACAGGTGCCCGGCGAGGACTACAGCCACGGCACCCGGCTCAAGTGTTACGTCGTCGGCGTCGCCCGGGGGATGCGCGGCCCACAGGTAACCCTGAGCCGGACCCATCCGGGCCTGGTGAAGAAGCTCTTCGCGCTCGAGGTTCCCGAGATCGCCGACGGAAGTGTCGAAATCGTCGCCGTGGCCAGGGAAGCCGGGCACCGCAGCAAGATCGCGGTCCGCTCAGGGGTGGTCGGGCTGAACGCGAAAGGTGCCTGCATCGGGCCGATGGGGCAGCGGGTGCGAAACGTCGTCGCCGAGTTGCACGGCGAGAAGATCGACATCATCGACTGGGCCGATGACCCGGCAACGCTCGTCGGGAACGCCCTGTCGCCGGCGCATGTGGTCAGCTCCGAGGTGGTCGACGCGGTCACCCGGTCGGTGCGGGTGGTCGTCCCGGACTACCAACTGTCTCTTGCGATAGGTCGCGAAGGCCAGAACGCTCGGCTCGCGGCGCGGTTGACGGGCTGGCGGATCGACATTCACAGTGACGCCGAGCCGGCGGGATCGGCACCGGTCGCGGCCGCGGATGGGGACGTCCTCGGCCCAGCCGGATCCGGCCCCCGCGGGCGCGCGGTTCGACGACACGCCCGAGCACGAGGAGTAGGCTATCCGGTGGCCGTCCGACCGACGGCGGTTTGCTTGAGCAGAAGAAGACGGCGGCGGGTGCAGTGACTGCAACCGAGGGCCCCATTCGAACCTGCGTCGGCTGCCGCACCCGGGCGCCGGCCACCGAATTGATACGCGTCGTCGCAACTGCGTCGAAGACATCGGATCAGGTTGCCGTTGTCCTCGATCGTCAGCGACGCGCACCCGGCCGAGGGGCATGGTTGCATCCTCAGCTGCGGTGCGCCGAACTGGCACAGCGGCATCGAGCGTTCGGCCGGGCCCTTCGGGTCTCCGGTCTGGTCGATTCGACCGCGGTCGTCGAGGTATTGACGGTGGCGGGATCGGCCGATGCTAGCTAGATGCGAGTCAAGTCAGTGCGGACGGGCAGGAACCTGCTCGCCGAAACAGAGAGTGAGCACAAGAGCAATGGGCACTCGATGAAGCACGTCAAGTGATCAGCACATGAAGTCCTCCAACTAATTGGGGCCGAGCGGGTTGCCGCCCGGTCCTCCGCTAAGGAGTCCAGTGGCAGGCAAGGCCCGCGTACATGAGCTCGCAAAAGAGCTCGGAGTTTCCAGTAAGGACGTAGTCGCGAAGCTCGCCGAGCTCGGCGAATACGTCAAGGGACCGTCATCGACGGTCGAGGCGCCGGTCGTGCGCCGACTGCACGAGGCATTTCCCGCCGTCGCTGCCCCCGCCAAGAAGGCCCCCGCCAAGAAGGCGGCGGCCAAGGCTGCGCCCGCCTCGGCGGCGCCCTCCGATGACGCGCTCGTCCCGGCTGGCGTCGTATCGCCCGACTCGGCGGCCGCTCCGGCCCCCGGTCCCGCGCCCGTCGCGGCCGCACCGGCGGCGCCGGTCGTAGCGCCACCGGCCCCAGCCAGTCCGGCCGTTGCCCCGCCGTTGGCGCCCGCCGCGTCGACCAGCGCCGACACCATCGACGCCGCGGCGCCGCGGCCGGCCCCGGACGCAGTCCGTTCGCCCGCGCCCAGTGGCCTCGGCGCGCCCACCGATCTGGGTGGTGCCCCGGCCGTACCGGGTGGACCACGACCTGGTCCGCGGGTGGGCAACAACCCGTTCGGTGTCGGTGGCAGTTCGCCCAGCACCCGGCCGCCGCTGACGCGTCCGGTAGCGCCCGGCGCGCCCCCGGCGACGCCGGGAGCCATGCCGCCGCGGCCCGTCCTGCGTCCGGGTGGTCCGGGTGCCGGTCCTGGTGGACCGCGCCCGAACCCCGGCATGATGCCGGGTCGTCCCGATCCGGCCGCGGCCCGATCCTTCGGTCGTCCCGCCGGCCCCGGCGGTCCGGGTGCCCGTCCGGGTGCTCCGGGTGCCCGTCCGGGAACCGGTGGTCCTGGTGGTCCCGGCGGTGCTGGTCGTCCCGGTGGCGGCGGCTTCCGTAGCGGGCCCCCCGGTGGTCCCGGTGGCGCCAGTGGTCCGTACCGCTCCGGCGGTCCGGGCGGCGGTGGCGGCGGTACCGGCGGCCCGGGTGGTCCCGGCGGTTTCGCCGGTCGTCCCGGCGGCGGCGGTCCCGGTGGTCGTGGCCGCGGTGCGGGTACCGCCGGCGCCTTCGGTCGCCAGGGCGGCCGTCCGGCGCGCGGACGCAAGAGCAAGAAGCAGCGCCGTCAGGAATTCGACAACATGTCCGCCCCGTCGTTGGGTGGCGTGCAGGTTCCGCGCGGCAACGGTGAGGTGCTGCGGCTGGCCCGCGGCTCGTCGCTGTCGGACTTCGCCGAGCGGATCGACGCCAACCCGGCCGCGCTGGTCACCGTCATGTTCCACCTCGGTGAGATGGTCACCGCGACCCAGTCGGTGAATGAAGAGACGCTGCAGTTGCTTGGCGCCGAGCTCAACTACACCGTCCAGGTCGTCAGCCCCGAGGACGAGGACCGCGAGCTGCTCGAGGACTTCGACCTCACCTTCGGCAACGACGAGGGTGAAGAAGAAGACCTGGTCGCCCGTCCGCCGGTCGTGACCGTCATGGGTCACGTCGACCACGGCAAGACCCGACTGCTGGATGCGATCCGCAAGACCAACGTCCTCGAGACCGAGGCCGGCGGCATCACCCAGCACATCGGCGCCTACCAGGTGCACGTTGCGCACGAAGGCATCCAACGAGCCATCACCTTCATCGACACCCCGGGTCACGAGGCGTTCACCGCCATGCGAGCCCGCGGTGCGTCGACGACCGACATCGTGGTGCTGGTCGTCGCGGCCGACGACGGTGTCATGCCGCAGACGATCGAGGCGCTCAACCACGCCCAGGCCGCCGGCGTTCCGGTGGTCGTGGCGGTGAACAAGATCGACAAGGAAGACGCCAACCCGGCCAAGGTCCGTCAGCAGCTGACCGAGTACGGGCTGGTCGCCGAGGAGTATGGCGGCGACACCCTGTTCGTCGACGTGTCGGCGCGCTCGGGCCTCAACATCGACGGGCTGCTCGAGGGCATCCTGCTGACCGCGGACGCGGCGCTGGATCTTCGGGCCAACCCGCACCAGGACGCGCAGGGCATCGCGATCGAGGCGCACCTCGACCGTGGCCGTGGTCCGGTGGCGACCGTGCTGGTTCAGCGCGGCACGCTGCGCGTCGGTGACTCGGTCGTGGCCGGTGACGCGTTCGGTCGCGTCCGGGCCATGCTGGACGAGAACGGTGACCAGCTGCAGGAGGCGGGCCCGTCCCGTCCCGTGCAGCTGCTCGGTCTCACCTCGGTGCCGGGCGCCGGTGACTCGCTGCTCGTGGTCGAAGAGGACCGCATCGCCCGTCAGATCGCCGATCGGCGCCAGACGCGTGAACGCAACGCGCTGCTGGCCTCGACCCGGCGACGGGTCTCCCTCGATGACCTCGACAAGGCTCTCGCCGCCGGTGAGGTCGAGTCGCTCAACCTGATCATCAAGGGTGACGTGTCGGGTTCGGTCGAAGCGCTCGAGGACGCCCTGGTCAAGATCGATATCGGCGACGAGGAGGTCTCGCTGCGGGTCATCGGTCGAGGCGTCGGTGCCATCACCGAGAACGACATCAACCTCGCGGTTGCGTCGAAGGCGGTCGTCATCGGCTTCAACGTGCGTCCCGAGGGCAAGGCGCGTGAGGCGGCCGAGCGTGAAGGCGTCGACGTTCGCTTCTACACGATCATCTACCAGGCGATCGATGAGGTCGAGGCTGCGCTCAAGGGCATGCTCAAGCCCGAATACGAAGAGGTGCAGCTCGGCACCGCCGAGGTTCGCGAGGTGTTCCGGGTACCCCGGATCGGCAACGTCGCGGGTTCGCTGGTGCGCAGTGGCACGATCCGCCGCAACAGCAAGGCGCGGTTGGTCCGTGACGGCACGGTGGTCGCCGACAACCTGTCGATCGATTCGCTGCGGCGGTTCAAGGACGATGCGACCGAGGTCCGCGAGGGCTTCGAGTGCGGTATCGGCCTCGGGTCCTACAACGACATCAAGATCGACGACGTCATCGAGACCTTCGAGCTGCGCGAGAAGCCGCGCGCCTAGATCGTCTCGGCGTCGGAAGGCAACTTTTGGCGGTGTGAGCGCGGCTGCGCGCTCACACCGCCAAAAAATCGGAAAGGGAATGACGATGGTGGACGCGGGGCGGGCCCGGCGCATGTCGGCCCGCATCAAGCAGATCGTGGCCTCGATGATCGAGACGCAGATCAAGGATCCGCGGCTCGGCATGGTGACGATCACCGATGTCCGACTCACCGGTGACCTGCATGACGCGACGATCTTCTACACCGTCTTCGGCGACGCCGAGGACCGCGCATCGAGTGCGGCCGCGCTCGAATCGGCCACCGGCATCCTGCGCAGTGAGGTGGGTCGACTCACCGGGGTTCGCTTCACCCCGACGATCGCCTTCGTCCTCGACGCGTTGCCCGAATCGGCCGACGCGATCAACGAACTGCTCGAACGGGCGGCCCGCGCGGACGCCGAGGTCGAGAAGGTCCGGGTCGGGGCGCAGCACGCCGGCGACGTCGACCCGTACAAGCACCCGAACGAGCCCGACGACGGCGCCGACGCCGATGGCATCGACGGCGCCGACGAGTGAAGCCGGCGGTGATCACGCAGGCCACCGCCACCGACTGGACGCGGATCTGGCCGGTGTGGCACGAAGTGATTCAGCGCGGTGACACCTACACGATCGATCCGGACAGTTCCAGTGAGGCCGGCCGGCGGATCTGGCTCGCCGACCCACCCGCCCAGACCTGGATCGCTACCGACGGCACCGGTGACCCGGACGAACCGGTGCTCGGCACCTATCTGCTCAAGCCGAACCAAGGCGGCGGCGGCTCCCACATCGCCAACGCCGGCTTCATGGTGAGTTCGGCCGCGCGCGGACGCGGGATCGGACGCGCGCTGGGCGAGCACTGCCTCGACCAGGCCCGGCCGCGGGCTACCTGGGGATGCAGTTCAACGCCGTCGTCGCCACCAACGACCGGGCCATTGCGCTCTGGTACTCGCTGGGCTTCCAGACGGTCGGTACGGTGCCGCGCGCATTCCGGCATCCCCGCGACGGCCTGGTCGACCTGCTCGTCATGTATCGAGACCTGTGAGCGAACTCGCGCGTCCGTCCACCAAGCGGATGCTGATCCTGGCCGGCTCCGCGTTCGGCGTTCTGGCGGCCGAGCCGCTCTACGTTCTCGTCGACACCGCGGTGGTCGGCCATCTCGGCTCCAAGGCGCTCGCCGCGCTCGGCGTCGGTGCGGCGCTGATGACCCTGGTCGTTTTCGTGGCCACCTTCGTCGAGTACGGCACGACGTCTCGCGCGGCGCGCAGCTTCGGCGCCGGCGATGAACCGGCCGCGGTCAACGAGGGAGTCCAGGCCAGCTGGCTGGCCGTCCTGCTCGGGCTCGCCATCGTGGCTGCTCAGCGAAGTCTTCGCCGGCCCGTTGACCCGAGCACTGGCCGGTAGCGACGGCGACGTGCAGCGCGCGGCGGTGTCGTGGTTCCGGATCGCGGTCATCGGGATCCCGGGCGCCCTGCTCGTGCTGGCCGGCAACGGCTGGATGCGGGGCGTGCAGCGCACCCGCACCCCGCTCATCATCGTGCTGACCGCGAACGGACTCTCGGCCGCGGTGTCGCCGATCCTGGTCTATTCGGTGCACCTGGGCCTGAACGGTTCAGCGATCGCCAACGTCGGCGCCCAGGGCGTCGCCTCGGTCTGGTTCTTCTGGACGCTGCGCGGCACCGCGCGCGGACGGACGGGCTGGTGGCGGCTGCATTGGCCGGTGATCCGGGCCCAGATCACGGTGGGACGCGACCTGATCCTGCGCTCGGCCGGCTTCCAGGCCGCCTTCCTCAGCGCCGCCGCCGTGGCCGCTCGGATGGGCACCGCGCAGTTGGGTGCGCATCAGGTGGCGCTGCAGCTGTGGGAGTTCAGCGCGCTTGGTGCTCGACTCGTTCGCGATCGCCGCCCAGTCGCTGGTCGGCGCCGCGCTGGGGGGCAGCGACGCTGCCGCCGCTCGCCGGTTCGCCTGGATGACCGCGCGCTTCGGCCTGGCCGCCGGCGTCGCGTTCGGTCTCGTGCTGGCCGCCGGCTGGCAGATCGTGCCCGAAGCGTTCACCTCGTCCGCGTCCGTCCACCACCAATTGCACCTGCTCTGGCCCTGGTTCGTCGGCATGCAGCCGATCGCCGGAGTCGTGTTCGCCCTCGACGGGGTGCTGATCGGCGCCGGTGACGTCGGCTTCCTGCGCACGATCACCCTGATCGCGGCGCTCGGCGTCTTCGTGCCGATCAACCTGGCCGCCCTGCATTGGGGCTGGGGGATCGGCGGCGTGTGGGCCGGCCTGTTCGGCTTCGTCGCGGCCCGGTTCGTCGGCATGGTGCTGCGTACCCGCGGCGACCGGTGGATGGTCACGGGGGCGACCCGATGAGCGACCCGCGCCGAGCCCCGACCGACGGCCTGGCGATCGTCGACAAGGCGCCGGGGCTCACCTCACACGATGTCGTGGCCCGGTTCCGGCGGATCGCCGGCACCCGCCGGGTGGGTCACGCCGGCACGCTCGACCCGATGGCGACCGGAGTCCTGGTGATCGCGGTCGGCCGGGCCACCCGGCTGCTCAGCCACATCGACCTCGACGCCAAGAGCTACTCGGCCACCGTCCGGCTCGGCCAGGCGACCAACACCGACGACGCCGAGGGCGAGCTGGTGTCGGCCGTGCCGGCGGCGCACCTGACGCCGGAGCAGGTCACGGACGCGATCGCCGCGCTGACCGGCGAGATCATGCAGGTGCCCGCGTCGGTGTCGGCGATCAAGGTCAACGGCGAGCGGGCCTACAAGCGGGTGCGTGACGGCGAGTCGTTCGAGCTCGCCGCCCGTCCGGTGACCGTCCGTCGCTTCGACGCGCTGGCGTTCACCGTCGGTCGATGACGTGCTCGACGTCGAGGTCGAGGTCGACTGCACGGCCGGCACCTATATCCGGGCGCTGGCCCGGGACCTGGGTCGAGCGCTCGGCGTCGGCGGCCACCTGACCCGACTGCGCCGCACCCGGGTCGGACCGTTCACCCTCGATCAGGCCCGCACACTGGACGAGCTCGCGGCCCTCGCCGATCCGGTGGCGATCCCGATGACAGCGGCGGTGCGCGCGGCGCTGCCCGTGCGCGAGGTCGACGCCGACGAGGTTCGCGAACTCTCCTTCGGTCGGGCGCTGTCACCGAGCGAGCAGTTCGACGACATCTACGCCGCGATCGGACCCGACGACGCGGTGGTCGCGCTGCTGCGCGATCGAGGACGGCCGCGGCCGCCCCGTCGTCGTGTTCGGCGCCGACCCGGGCTGATTCGTTAGTCTGCGTTGGTGCAGCGATGGCGCGGACTGGACGCCGTTCCCCCCGACTGGGGCCGGTGCGTCGTCACCATCGGCGTCTTCGACGGCGTGCACCGCGGCCACGCCGCGATCATCGATGCGGCGGTCAAGATCGCGGCCGCCCGCGGACTGCCCAGCGTGCTGCTCACCTTCGATCCGCATCCGGCCGAGGTGGTGCGCCCGGGATCCCATCCGCCGCAGCTGACGACCCTGGTCCGCCGGGCCGAACTCGTCGAGGCGCTCGGGGTCGATGCCTTCTGCGCGCTGCCGTTCACCCTCGAATTCTCCCGGCTCGAGCCGGCCGAGTTCGTGCACCGCACGCTGGTGGCCCAACTGCACGCCGCCGAAGTCGTCGTCGGGCAGAACTTCCGGTTCGGGCACCGCGCCGCCGGTGACGTGGCGGTCCTGAACGAGCTGGGGCAGACGTTCGGATTCGAGACCTCGGGCACCCCGCTGCTCACCGGGAACGCGATGCCGATCAGCGCGACGGCGATCCGATCGAGCGTCCAGGCCGGCGACGTCTCGGCGGCGGCCGCGGCCCTCGGCCGTCCCCACCGGGTCGACGGGCTGGTCGAGCGGGGCGACCAGCGCGGGCGCGAGCTGGGCTTCCCGACCGCCAACCTGCGCGCGGCCCGCTACGCCGCGGTGCCGGCCGATGGGATCTACGCCGGCCGGGTCGTTCGCCTCAACGACCGCGGTGCGACCCTCGACCCGATCGGTGACGCCGCGATCTCGATCGGCACTAATCCGACATTCGCCGGCACCGACCGACGGATCGAGGCTCATGTGCTCGACTTCGCCGGCGACCTGTACGGCCAAGAGATCGGGGTCGAATTCGTCCGCCGGCTCCGCTCGACCGAGGACTACACGACCGTCGAGGCCCTGGTCGAGCAGATCGCCCGTGACGTCGACCAGACCCGGCTGATCATGGCGACACAACGCCGGGACGGGCGCTGACGCGGCGATAGTCCCGGCGGCCTGATATCCTGGGCGACGGCCCGATCGCAGTCGACATTCGACTGCAGTGCCCGCAGAGCGCGTTTCGTATCCCAACGTGTCGTAGACCGATGGGGCGTGCCTGCACCGAACAAGGAGAAGTCAGTGCCACTCACCAGTGCCGTCAAGCAAGAACTCATCACCGAATACGGCGCCAATTCAGCCGACACCGGCTCCGCCGAGGTGCAGGTAGCAATGCTATCGAGGCGCATCAGCGATTTGACCGAACACTTGAAGACGCACAAGCACGACCATCACAGCCGCCGCGGGCTGCTGCTGCTGGTCGGTCAGCGCCGCCGGTTGCTCAACTACCTGGCGCGCACCGACATCAACCGTTACCGCTCGGTCATCGAGCGGCTCGGGCTGCGTCGATAACTGCGCTGCTGGGTTCACCAGCGCCGCCGTTGTCAACCGCACAACAGAACAGCTAGAACGGCACGACGCATCCGGCCCCTCGGAGCCAGCCCCGCGTCGCTGACACCTCGACGCCGGTCCTCGGTAGTGGCGCTCGGACATCCTCCACGCAGGACACCGAACGCTTCGATCGAAGACCGGCACCGTCAGCGGCACCGGGCTGAAGACCCCTCCGTACTCTCAGTGGCCGGCCGCGCACTTGTCGCAGCCGCAGTAGGCATCGGTCGGCCAAAGGGGCCGGCTTATCAAGTGCCTACTGCCCCAATGAAAGGGGTAACCGTGGCAGATCAGCCATCAGCCCTAGGTGGCGTGGAAGCCACCGCAACGATCGACAACGGTCGATTCGGAATTCACACCGTTCGCTTCGAAGCCGGCAAGCTTGCTCAGCAGGCCGCCGGTTCGGTCGTCGCCTATCTCGACGACGACACCGTCCTGCTGTCGGCCACCACCGTCGGCAAGTCGCCCAAGGATCAGTTCGACTTCTTCCCGCTCACCGTCGACGTCGAGGAGCGGATGTATGCCGCCGGGCGTATCCCCGGTTCTTTCTTCCGCCGCGAGGGCCGTCCGAGCGAGGACGCGATCCTCACCTGCCGGCTCATCGACCGGCCGCTGCGCCCGACCTTCAAGAAGGGTCTTCGCAACGAGGTCCAGGTCGTCGTGACCGTCCTCGCGCTCAACCCCGATCACCTCTACGACGTGCTTGCGATCAACGCGGCGTCCGCGTCCACCCAGATCTCGGGGCTGCCGTTCAGCGGCCCGATCGGTGCAACGCGAATCGCGCTGATCGAGGGCCAGTGGGTCGCGTTCCCGAACCACAGCCAGCTCGAGCAGGCCACCTTCGACATGGTCGTGGCCGGCCGGGTGCTCGAGTCCGGTGACGTCGCGATCATGATGGTCGAGGCCGAAGCGACCGAGAACACCATCGAGCTCATCGCCGGTGGCGGTACCCGCCCGACCGAAGAGGTCGTCGCGCAGGGCCTCGAGGCCGTCAAGCCGTTCATCGCCGAGCTGTGCCGGGCCCAGTCCGAGCTGGCCGCGTCCTCGGCCAAGCCCGTGCGTGAGTTCCCGGTCTTCCTCGACCATGAGGACGACGTGCTCGCCGCGGTCACCGAGGCCGTCTCGGGTCCGCTCGCCCAGGCGCTCACGATCGCCGACAAGCAGGACCGTGAGATCGAGCTCGACCGGCTCAAGGACGTCGCCAAGGAGAGTGTCGGCGCCCAGTTCGCGGGACGTGAGAAGGAGATCAGCCCGGCCTATCGGACGCTGACCAAGAAGCTCGTCCGCCAGCGCGTCCTGCGTGACAAGGTCCGCATCGACGGCCGCGGGCTTACCGATATCCGTACGTTGTCGGCCGAGGTCGAGGTTCTTCCGCGGGTGCACGGTTCGGCGCTGTTCGAGCGCGGCGAGACCCAGATCCTGGGTGTCACCACGCTGAACATGCTCGGCATGGAGCAGAAGCTCGACACGCTCTCGCCCGAGCGCAGCAAGCGCTACATGCACAACTACAACTTCCCGCCGTACTCGACCGGTGAGACCGGCCGCGTGGGTTCGCCCAAGCGCCGCGAGATCGGCCACGGTGCGCTCGCCGAGCGTGCGCTCGTCCCGGTACTGCCGAACCGCGAGGAGTTCCCCTACGCGATCCGGCAGGTCTCCGAGGCCCTCGGCTCCAACGGCTCGACCTCGATGGGTTCGGTCTGCGCCTCGACGCTGGCCCTGCTCAACGCCGGGGTGCCACTGAAGGCGCCGGTCGCGGGTATCGCGATGGGTCTGATCTCGGACACCGTCGACGGCAAGACCGAGTACGTGGCGCTGACCGACATCCTCGGGGCCGAGGACGCGTTCGGTGACATGGACTTCAAAGTCGCCGGCACGAAGGAGTTCGTCACCGCCCTGCAGCTCGACACCAAGCTCGACGGCATCCCGTCCGAGGTCTTGGCGGCCGCACTGACCCAGGCTCGGCAGGCTCGGCTGCACATCCTCGACGTGATGGCCGAGGCCATCGATCGTCCCGACGAGATGAGCCCGTACGCGCCGCGCGTGACCGTCGTCAAGATTCCGGTCGACAAGATCGGTGCGGTCATCGGCCCGAAGGGCGCGATGATCAACTCCATCCAGGACGACACCGGCGCGCAGATCACGATCGAGGACGACGGCACCATCTATGTCGGCGCCTCGGACGGTCTGTCGGCCCAGGCGGCGGTCGATCGAATCAACGCGATCGCCAACCCGCAGATGCCCAAGGTGGGGGAGCGCTTCCTCGGCACGGTCGTCAAGACCGCTCCGTTCGGTGCGTTCATCTCCCTGCTGCCGGGCAAGGACGGCCTGATCCACATCAGCAAGCTGGGTAACGGCAAGCGGATCAACAAGGTCGAGGATGTCGCCAACGTGGGCGACAAGCTGCAGGTCGAGATCGCCGACATCGACGCCCGCGGCAAGATCAGCCTGGTGCTGGTCAGCGATTCGGCTCCCTCCGATGGCGCTGAGGCACCGGTCGAGATCAACGCCTGACCGTTCGACCAGAACGCCCAAACGGGGCGGGAGCTGATGGCTCCCGCCCCGTTTGCTGTCCCGGCGTTCTGGAGTCCGATGATCGCGTGCGGTATTGTCTCCTAGTCCGATAGAGATAAATACATCCGCTCGATTCACCGGAGGTTCGCACCAGATGAACATCGAATTCCGCGGCCGGCGCAAGCTGGCGACCGGGGTTGGCGCGGTAGTGGCCGTCGTCGCGATCACGGTCAGCGGGTGTTCGTCCTCGAGCACCTCGAGCAAGGCTTCCTCATCGGCCGGCTCGGCGTCAGCGGGCTCGGGCGCCTCGAGCGCGGCGACCTCCTACGCCGGGCAGAGCGTGGCGATCGTCGCCTACTCGGTGCCCAAGCCCGCCTACGACCTGCTGACGAAGGCGTTCCAGGCGACGCCCGAGGGCAAGGGCGTCACCTTCACCGCGTCCTACGGCGCCAGCGGCACGCAGAGCACCGCCGTCAGCAGCGGCCAGAAGGCCGATTACGTCGCCTTCTCGGTCACGCCCGACCTGACCAAGCTGGTGCCGAGCCTGGTGTCGGCCGACTGGAACAGCGGCCCCACCAAGGGGCTCGTGTCCGACTCGGTCGTCGTCATCACCGTCCGAAAGGGCAACCCGAAGAACATCACCGGCTGGGACGACCTGATCAAGCCCGGCATCAAGATCGTCACCCCCGACCCGGCCTCGTCCGGATCGGCCAAGTGGAACATCCTCGCCGCCTACACCCACGTCCTCGAAGAGGGCGGCACCGAGGCGCAGGCGCAGGCCTACCTGAAGAGCTTCTTCGGCAACGTGGTCAGTAAGCCGAGCAGTGGGGCCGACGCGACCTCGACGTTCCTCAACGGCACCGGTGACGTGCTGATCTCCTACGAGGACGAGGCGATCGATGCCCGTCAGGCCGGCCAGTCGCTCGACTACATCATTCCGAAGGAATCGATGCTGATCGAGAACCCGGCTGCGGTGACGGCCAGCGCCTCACCGGCGGCCACCGCATTCCTGAATTACGTCGAGAGCGCCGCCGGCCAGGCCGTCTTCGCCAGCGCCGGGTTCCGCCCGGTTCTGCCCGGAGTGGCAGCCGGTACGGTCAAGGGGGCCAACGACCCGTCCAACCCGTTCCCGACCGTGCAGAAGCTCGAGACCATCACCGATCTGGGTGGTTGGACGGCGGTCAACGCGAAGTACTTCGATAAGACCAACGGCATTGTGACCAAGATCGAGAGTGGTAGTTGAGCACTGCTGCAACTGCGTCCGTAGCCGTCAGGGACCCCGCGCAATCCGCCGGGGTCCCTGACGGCGGTTTGCGGTTGGGAGCGCCGTCCGCGATCGGCCTCGGTGTCGGCGTGCTGTGGCTCAGCCTGTTGGTGCTGCTGCCGCTGGCGGCCGTCGTGGTCAAGGCCAGCGGTGCCGGTTGGGACGGTCTGACGTCGGCCTTCACCGGGCGCGAGGCCCGTGATGCGCTGCTGCTCACCGTCGGCAGCTCGTTGATCGTCGCCGCGATCAACGCGGTGATGGGCACGCTGGTGGCGATGGTGCTGGTGCGCGATCGCTTCTGGGGCAAGCGGCTGGTCGAGGTGATCATCGACATCCCGTTCGCGCTGCCCACGATCGTCGCCGGCCTCGTGTTGCTCACCCTGTACGGGCCGCGGGGACCGTTCGGGATCAACCTGTATGCGTCAAAGCTCGGCATCGGGATCGCGCTGCTGTTCGTGACCCTGCCGTTCGTCGTGCGCACGGTGCAGCCCGTCCTACTCGCGCTCGAGCTCGACGTCGAGCAGGCGGCCGCGTCCTTGGGCGCCCAGCCCCTGGCCATCTTTCGGCGCATCGTGCTGCCGTCCATCCTGCCGGCCATCGCCTCGGGTACGGCGCTGGCGTTCGCCCGTGCGATGGGTGAGTACGGCTCGGTCGTACTCATCTCAGGTGGCCTGCAGTTCAAGACCGAGGTCGCGTCGATGTATGTCTATTCGCAGTTGCAGAACGGCGACCTGGCTGCGGCTTCGGCCACCGCGACCGTCCTACTGCTGATCAGCGTCATCGTCCTCGGGCTGCTCGAACTGCTCCAGCGGCGATCGGCCAACCGTGGCTAACACTCGCCGGCCGACCACCTCCCGGCTACGTGCTGCGCTTCATCGCCGTGGCCTACGTCGCGCTGCTGGTCCTGGTGCCGTTGGTGGTGATCACCTGGCGCACCGTCAGCCAGGGCGGTGCGGCGTTCTGGGACGGCATCAGCACCCCGTCCGCCGTCAACGCCTTCGAACTCACCGCGGTCGTGGCCGGCTCGGCCGTCGCGATCAACCTGGTGTTCGGCATTGGCGTCGCGCTCCTACTGGCCCGTTATCGATTCCGGGGACGCCGGCTGCTCAATGTGCTGATCGATATCCCGGTGTCGATCTCACCGATCGTCGTCGGGCTGGCCCTGGTTCTGGTCTACGGCCCGCGGACGGGCTGGTTCGGTCACGCGCTCGCGCACGCCGGAATCTCGATCATCTACGCCACACCGGGCATGATCCTGGCCACCGTGTTCGTCTCGCTGCCGCTGATCGTCCGAGAGCTGGTGCCGGTGCTGGAGGAGGAGGGGCTGGATCAAGAGATCGCGGCCCGTTCCCTCGGCGCCAACAGCTGGCAGCGGTTCTGGCGCATTACCCTGCCGACGATCCGGTGGGCGCTGGCCTACGGCTTGGTGCTCGCGATCGCCCGATCGATCGGTGAGTACGGCGCGATCAAGGTCGTGTCGGGCAACATCGTCGGCCAGACCCAGACGGTGACACTGCTGGTCGACGAACGGGCGACCCAGTTCGAGCCGGGTGCCTATCAAGCGGCGATCGTGCTCGTCATCGTCGCCATCATCTGCATGGTCGTGGTCTCGCTCATCCGGCCCAAGGAAGAGGACTGAATGGGTATCGCAGTCAGCCATGTCGGCAAACGGTTCGGCAACTTCGTCGCGCTCGACGATGTCAGCCTGACGGTTGAGAGCGGGCAGCTCACCGCCCTGCTCGGTCCGAGCGGCGGCGGCAAATCGACCCTGCTGCGGATCATCGGTGGCCTGGAGGAGCCCGACGAGGGTTCGATCAACATCGACGGCGTCGACGCCACCGAAGTGCCGGCGCAGCGGCGCAACGTCGGCTTCGTTTTTCAGCACTACGCCGCGTTCAAGCACTTGTCCGTCTACCGCAATGTGGCGTTCGGTCTTGAGATCCGCAAGCGCAGCAAGGACGAGATCCGCAAGCGGGTCGGCGAGCTGTTGGAGCTCGTACACCTGAGTCAGTTCGCCGACCGGTTGCCCTCGCAGCTCTCGGGCGGCCAACGGCAGCGGATGGCGCTGGCCCGCGCGCTGGCGGTCGAGCCGAAGGTGCTGCTGCTCGACGAACCATTCGGCGCGCTCGACGCCAAGGTACGCAAGGAGCTGCGGGACTGGCTGCGCCGCCTGCACGACGAGGTGCACGTGACGACGCTGTTCGTCACCCACGACCAGGAGGAGGCCCTCGAAGTGGCCGATGAGCTGGTGGTGATCAACGCCGGGCGGATCGAGCAGATCGGTTCACCGAGCGACCTCTACGACCACCCGGCCAACGACTTCGTGATGGGCTTCCTCGGCCCGGTCACCCAGTTCGGCGACCAGCTGGTCCGTCCCCACGACATCGAGATCTTCACGAGCGCGACGACCGACACGCTGCCGGCGACGGTGACGCGGCTGCAGCGGATCGGCTACGAGGTCCGGGCCGAGTTCGATGCCGGAGCCAGCCAGCCATGGGTCCAGTTGACTCGTGGTCAGGCGGACGGGCTGGGGCTGGCCGTCGGGGACCCCGCCTGGTTGCGGCGATCTCCGGAGGCATCGCAGCGATGACGGGCGCCGTGTTCGCCCGAGAGGCGCGCAGCCTTAGACTCGGCTGATGGCCTCGACCCGACCGCTTCTGCGGGCACGGACCACCGTCAGCGCACCCACCGGCGGCGGGACGATCACGCGTACCGAGTTCCCGAGCGGGCTGCGGGTGGTAACCGAGGCGATGCCCGGTACTCGCAGCGCGAGCGTCGGCGTCTGGGTCGGCGTCGGCTCCCGCGATGAGACGCCCGCGCTGGCCGGCACCAGCCACTTCCTCGAGCATCTGCTCTTCAAGGGCACTCGTACGCGCTCGGCGCTCGATATCGCTTCGGCGATGGATGCCGTCGGCGGTGAGTTCAACGCGTTCACCGAGAAGGAGCACACCTGCTTTTACGCGACGGTCCTTGATCGGGACCTGCCACTGGCGATCGACATCGTCAGCGACGTCGTGCTCGATGCGACCGTGCGCAGTGACGACGTCGAGGTCGAGCGCAGCGTGGTGCTCGAAGAGATCGCCATGCGCGACGACGATCCGTCCGACCGGGTGCACGACGAGTTCAGCGAAGCCCTCTTCGGATCGACCCCGCTCGGCCGTCCGATCCTGGGCACCGTCGAGTCGATCAACGCACTGAGCCGGCCGCAGATCGCCGGCTACTACCACCGTCGCTACCAGCCCGGCTCGATGATCGTCGCCGCGGCCGGCAATCTTGATCATGCGACCGTCCTGCGCCATGTTCGGCGCGCGTTCGCCGGGCACCTCGACGAAGGACCGAGAGCCAGCAGTCAGCGGCCGCTCGCGGCGGCGACGCCCGCGCGTCCACTCGCCGTGACTGCCGACGACACCGAGCAGGCCAACATCGTGCTCGGCACGCGCGCTCTTTCGCGCCACGACGAGCGCCGGTTCGCGCTCGGCGTGCTCAGTGCCGCAGTGGGCGGCGGTATGAGTTCGCGTTTGTTCCAGAGCATCCGCGAGCAGCGGGGCCTGGCTTACTCGGTCTATTCCTTCACCAGTAGTTACACCGACACTGGCGCATTCGGTGTCTATGCGGGATGCCAACCCAGCCGGGCGCACGAGGTCTTGTCGCTCGTCGACGAGACGTTTGCCGCGGTGGCCGCCGGTGGGCTGACCGATGCCGAGATCGAGCGCGGCAAGGGGCAGATGCGTGGCGGCCTGGTGCTAGGACTCGAGGACTGCGGTTCACGGATGTCACGCATCGGCAAGAGCGAGCTCGTCTACGGCGAAGTTGCGAGCGTGGACGAGCTGCTGGCCAAGGTCGACCGGGTGACCCGCGCCGACGTGATCGAGATTGCGGAAGAACTGTTGGGTCAACCGCGCTGCCTAACCGTCGTCGGGCCGTTCTCGGCCGCCGATTTCGAAGGCGCGGTGTGACCGATGTCTGACGAAGGAGCAATCCACGTGACCGAACCAATTCGAGTGGGCGTTCTCGGCGCGCGCGGGCGGATGGGCCAGACCGTGTGCCGGGCGGTCGACGCCGCACCGGACCTGGACCTCGTGGCAATGATCGATGTGGGGGACTGGTTGTTCGGCGTCGCCGACGCGGACGCCCAGGTGATCGTCGACTTCACCCACGGCGGTGTGGTCATGGACAACATTCGCTTCGCCATCGATCAGGGCATCCACGCCGTCGTCGGTACGACCGGACTCAGCGAGGACGATCTCGACACCGTGCGCGGCTGGTTGGCCGACGCGCCGGGCGTCGGCGTTCTCGTCGCGCCGAACTTCGCCATCGGCGCGGTCCTGTCGATGCGCTTCGCGCAGATCGCCGCGCCCTACTACCCATCCGTCGAGGTCATCGAGCTTCATCACCCGGGCAAGGTCGATGCGCCCAGCGGTACCGCGATCCGCACCGCCCAGCTGATCGCCGCGGCGCGGGCGGCGGCCGGCGTGGGTCGCGGTCCGGATGCGACTACGACCGAGGTGGCCGGCGCTCGAGGTGCCGATATCGACGAGGTGCGGGTGCACAGTCTTCGGGTCGCCGGTCTCGTCGCGCATCAAGAGATTCTGTTCGGGACGGACGGCGAGACATTGACGATCCGTCACGATTCCGTCGAGCGGACCTCGTTCATGCCCGGCGTGCTGCTCGCGGTCCGCCGCGTCGCCGACCTGCCCGGACTGACCGTCGGTATCGAAGGATTGCTGGGCGTCGCCGCCGAGTAGCTGGCTACGAGGTAACCGGCTCCATCGCGAGCGGTATGACCGGATGGGCCGGAACCGTGCTGGGCTGGCGGTCGTCGCCGCGAACGCTCGATGGGCTGATCTTGTTGATACGTCCGAATTAAGATAGACTCGAACATGTGTTCGAGCAGTGGGTGGTAATGGCGGAGTCCACGACGGAGACCACGACGGTGCCCGCTGACCGCGCCGACTTGATCTCTGAATTGGCAGCAGCGCACGCTCAATTGGCCCGGTGGGCTTCGGTTGAGGCGCAAGCGTTGGCGGCCCTTCACGCGCTGGACGACGTAGATCTCAGTGATGTTCCTGAGCCGATGCACCAGGTCATTCGCGAGCAGGGCAAGGAGTGGGTCAGCGAAGAAGTTGCTTTGGTGCTGCGGATCTCCGGTCGTTCGGCGCGCGATCGGATGATTACTGCCCACTCGCTGGTCACTCGGGCGCCCGCGATGTTGGAGTTGTTGCGGTCGGGTTCGGTGACGCACGTCCAGGCGCGAACGTTGGCTGATGCGGTAGTCGGACTCTCGGAGGAGGTGGGCGCGCGGGTCGTTGCGCGGGTGATTGGTCGGGCCCCAGACCAGAGCAACGCCGGGTTCGCCCGCTCGCTCGCGCGAGCGCTGCTGGCTGAGGCGCCGGTGAGTCGCGATGAGGCGATGGCGGTTGCGGTGGCCGAGCGTCGAGTGGTGATCACCCCGGCGGCGGACGGGATGGCGGAGTTGTGGGCGCTGTTGCCGGCGCCGGACGCGATGCGGCTCAAGACGGCGATCTGGCGGCTAGGTCAGCAGCGTAAGAACCGAGCTAATGACACGGTCACAAGCGCCGGCACCCCGATTGATGGATTCGTCCGGGCGGATCAGCGTCGCGCGGACGCGCTGATCGAGTTGGGTGACCGGTATCTGGCCGAATCTGATCCGGACCGGGCATTGGAGCGGGACTCGCCGGCGGTGCAGGTCACGATCAGCCTGGCGACATTGATCGGCGCCGATGACGAACCCGCTGAATTGGCGGGGTACGGCCCGATCCCGGCGCCGATGGCTCGACAGATCGCATTCGATCCGGGCTGCACCTGGCGGCGGCTAGTGGTCGATTCGCTGGGTCAGCTGGTTGATTACGGTCAGACCAGGTACCGACCCCCAAAGCGGCTGGCCGATCACGTTCGTGCTCGGGATCAGATGTGTGTTTTCCCGGCCTGCTCCCGCCGCGCGGAAGGCTGCGAAATCGACCACATAATCGCCTGGGAACACGGCGGTGGCACCGCGGAGAACAACCTTGCCGTGCTCTGTCCGCGTCATCACCACCTCAAACATGAAGCCGGCTGGAAGTTCGCGCGGGGCCGCGCCGGCGAACACCGATGGACCAGTCCGGCCGGACGCAGCTACGTCAACCAGCCAACTTCACTGACCGGGTGAGCCGCTACGGCGTGCCCGACTGGCCAGCCAATCCACTGACCACTGGGTGGACGGTGAAGTCGCAGCTGCTGGGAGATAGGAAGACTTTGGTCGACACGGTGGTGTTGGGCGGGGTGATGAGCATCGCCGGAAACGGGGCGCAGCCGGGTGGGCTGGTGCCCGCTGACACCCCTTCGACGACGGCCGAGACAACCGCTTGCGTCGTCAACGCCAGGGTCGGCGGTGTCGTGCAGCCGCAGAAGCCGATCATCCCGTTGAGGGTCCGGCTCGCGCTGACGGCTCGGTTGCCACTGGAGTCGAGTCCGTCGGCGCCCGGATAACCACTCAGCGTGCAGGTCGCGGTCGAGATGTTCTGGAACAACAGGACGACACCGGAGTGTCCGGCCGCGCCGCCGCCGGGTGGGCTGATCGCGGTCACCTTGAGCTGCGCACCCGTGCAGGCCATGACCGCCGGCGCAGAAGTGGTCGTTGTTGACTTCGTGGTTGGCGGGTTCGTGGCCGGGCTGGTGGATGGGCCGCTGCTGGTGGCGCTGGTGGATAGTGCGGCTGAGCTGGTGGGCGCGTTGCCGCGGCCCGACGTCGACGACGTGCAGGCGACTAGTCCGCCAGAGATCGTCAGGGCTATCACGGCGACGATTAACCGGGACGAGGTCATGATGCCGATCTTGGCGCTAGCCGGCGAGTCGCGCCAGCGGACGATCCGCGGGCCGCCAGCTAATCCGCGGCCCGCGTTTGCTATTACTTTCGGCATGGATTCCTCTGATCGGGTCGCTCTGGTAACAGGGGCCAATAAGGGCATCGGCCGGCACATCGCGCATCAACTGGCTCAGGCCGGAGTCACCGTCTATCTCGGTTCACGCGACCACGAGCGCGGCGCCCGTACCGTCGCCGAACTCGCCGAAGCCGGCGTGACCGTGCGGGCGGTTGCCCTCGAGGTCACCGATCAGAGTTCGATCGAGGCCGCCGTGGCCCAGATCGACGCCGAGGCCGGTCGGTTGGACAGTCTGGTCAACAACGCCGGTATGACCAGCGGCCGCGACTCGGCATCCGAGGTGATCCTCGACGATCTGCGCCGGACGTACGAGACGAACGTCCTCGGCGTGGTCGCGGTGACGAATGCATTCCTGCCGTTGCTGCGCCGATCGGGCTCGCCACGAATCGTTAACATCTCGAGTGGGATGGGATTGGCGAAGTTCGCCCGCGAAGGGATGTTCGGCCCACGCAATCTGGCGGCCTACCAGTCATCGAAAGCGGCGCTGAACATGCTGACCGTCCTCTACGCGACAGAGCTTGCGGCCGAAGGATTCCTCGTAAACGCAGTCAGCCCGGGTTACCGGGCCACTGACCTCAACGGCGGCAACACGATGCCCGGTGCGGGCGACGCTGCCGGGGGTGCTGTCGTTGCGGTGCACGCCGCTCTGTTCGGCGCAGACGGCCCGAACGGAGTCTTTCTGTCCGACACCGGCCAGACCTACGACTGGTAACCCACTGACGCACCGACCGGACCGCCACCGACGATTGAATTGACCAGCGGGACGTACAGCTGCGCCTGGTCAATTCTCGGCCCGAAATTGAGGTCCGGCTCACCAGGAGTGCCCCTGGTGAGCCGGACGGTCAATTAGGACTTCGGAACGGTCAGCCCCGGAGGCGGGCCGATGAACGCTTGGGCCTTCTTGAAGGCCCCGTTGGTGTAGTAGAAGAACTGCACCTTGTCGTTGCAGATACTCGGGGTCTCCGGGTACTTGCCGCAATTCAGCTCAGGTGCACCCCAGAGCTGGGGGCCCTTGAACGCCTGGATCGCGGTGGCGAACTGCGCCGAGGTCGCGCTCGGGCCGACCTGGTTGTAGATCTTCCAGACGGTCATCATGCCGGCGAAGATCGTGCTGATCCACGGGTCAGGAGCTCCCGCGGCGTTACCCAGTTGGGTGGCCGTGCTCGTCCATACTGCAGCGCCCGGGTCGGTCGCGTCACCGTAGAGCGTTGAACCGACGGCGTAGTACCAGCTCGGCAGTGTGCCGCCGTCACCCTTGATGATGTCGGTGGAGATGCAGGGCACGTTCACCACGACCGGGGTCTTGATGTTCAGCTGCTGCAGGTCCTTGTTCAACGTCACGCAGTAATTGCCGAACACCAAGACCGACCAGCGCGTCAGCTGACGACGCGCCCGACGCAGTGAGCGGCGCGGTCAGATCCGGAGAGGTCGGATCGAAGGCGACAACCTTCGACTTCACGCCGAGGATCGTCAGGCCGTTGGTGATGATCTGCGCACTGGTGGAGGCGCCGGGAATGTTCTGATAAATGATGGCCACGTTCTTGGCCTTCAGGTTCTGCGCGATGAAGGTCGAGATCGGGCCTTCGAGGTGCAGACCGTCACCGAAGAGGATGAAGCCGGGACTGTAAGAGACGTCCTCCTCCGAACCGGGGACCGAGAACACGATCGGCTTCTTGGTCGGCGCGAGAGCCGACTCCAGGGCCGAGTTACCGACGGTGACGGCACCGCCGCCGATGACGTTGATCGCGCTGTTGTTGGCCAATTGCTGGCCGCACTGGGCCGCGCCGGCGACCGTGCTGTTGGTGGAGCATTCGACGAGCTTGACCGGGTGACCCTGGATGCCGCCGCCGTAGGTGTTGATCCACTTGGTGGCCAGCTCAGCGCCGGTGGTGGCTTCGGGAGCGAGGTCGGTCGCGCCGCCGGACTGGTTGAACCAGCCGACCTGCACCGGAGAGAGCGAATTGTCGGCCGCTCCGGCCTTGCCCGCCTACGTACTTGACGTAGTCGGTGACCGGGTACGGCTGGCCGTTGACCTCGGTCGGCGCGGTGGATGCGGCGGTGACCGATACAGCCGCACTGCTGCCCGCGCCGGCCGCCGACGTCGTAGTTGTTGTTTTGGATTTGCTGGAGCTGCAGGCAGTCAGCACCATCAAGCCGGCCGCAGCCAGCGTTAACAGCTTTGTTCTTGTCCGCATCGTGGCGCCCTTCGCTTCGGTCGGCGTGGTTGCGACGGCACTCACGCAAGACAGATGGCTATCAATCGACGTGCACACGTGTGATTGATCACAATCGATTGAGGGTGACGAGATGTCAATACATTCCTATGAATCAAATTGGTAACACTCGCGAACCCGCGGCGCGCCGGTTAGCGCGGTGCTAGCCGCCTCGCGGCGGATTCAGCGCGGATTCAGCGCGGATTCAGTCGGTGCCGACGTGCGTGTGCAGCCAACTCGTCAGCGGCGCCATTGCGTGCCACGCCTTGACAACTTCGGTCTTGGTCCGGCGCGTCGGCAACCACGCGGGTGAGCCAAACTGGCGGTGCGCGGTGATTGATTTGAAGCGCAGGAGCTCGCCGCGGGGGTGCTCCTTCGGGAAGCCGTTCGGCACCCGGGTCACCCGGTCGCCATTGATCTCGAACCGGGCCCGCTCGAGGGCCGCAACGGCCCGCTCGAGTAGCGGCCCGGCTACGTCGTCGGCCACCGCTCGACGCAACCGAGCTACCTGGTCCGAGCCGGTCTGCCAGTAACCGGCGGCAACGAACAGCCCCTCGGCCGACACGGCAACGTACGTCGACGACTGGCCGAACCAGGCTCCCTGCTGTGTCTTGTACGGGGTCTTGTCCTTCGCGAAGCGGACGTCGCGATAGGGACGGAAGAGCTTGGCCGGGCCGAATTCGGGCTCGAGTTCGGCGATCAGCGACTCGAGTGGTGCGCGCACCGACTCGTCGTAGATATGTTTGTGCGCCGCCCAGAACGCCTTCGTGTTGTCATCCTCGAGATCTTCATAGAAGTCGAGGGCCGCGATCGGGATGCCGGTGAACGCCACCCGCTCACCCTAACGAGGACTACCAGTCCGGCTTGGGCACCGGTGGGCCGTAACGGTTCTCGTCGCCGTTGCCGGGTAGCGCCGCCATCACCAGCAGACCGAGCGCACCGACGACCGGCAGAAAAACGATCAGCAGCCACCGCGCTGAGCGGTCCGAGTCGTGCAGCCGACGCACCAGCAACGACACGCTCGGCAGCAGGAAGGCGATCAGCGCAAAGGCTCCGAACACCGGTGTATTGGTCGCCGTATCCAACAGGAACACCACGGCGTACACGAGCAGCAGAAATACGATGAACCACCAGAAATCGCCGCGCCGCGACCGCCCGGCGAAGGTGGCGTAGCGGTTGAACGCGTCGATCATCGCTTCGACCATGTGCACCGTGAGGGCCTCGATTCAGCCGGCGAGGGAGGCGTGAATGCGCACCTCACGAAGCTCGCCCGAGCCGGTATCGAGCGCGCGGGCATACCCGTCGGCGGCCCATCCGGCCGACGCGAAGAATGCCCGCGAGGTGGTGTCGGCCTCGGGCAACCAGGCGACCGCTCGCGTCATCGAATCCATTCGCGCGGTGTCGATCGCCGCGGCCAGCAGCCGGGATCCGTGCCCACGCCGACCCCATCGTGGTTCGACCAGTAACGGGCCGATCGCAACTGTGGTGTCGGGGTCGGGGTCGCCCGCCTCGAAGTCGTCGGCCGGGGCCGTCACGGCGAAGCCGACCACCTGGTCACCCTCGAGCGCCACGAACAGGTGGTGCTGGGGCGACGGCGGATCGGTGAGAGCCTGTGCCCAGGCCGCGCCGACGTCAGGGATCGACAGGTTCACCAGGACGGTCGGGGGAAGGATCGTCGCGTAACCGATCTGCCACGTTGCGACCTGGATGCGTCCCACGTCGGCGGCGTCGGCCGGTCGCGCCAATCGCACGCTGACATCGGCCACAACTGCGACCCTACTGGGCGACTAGTTGTCGGGTTGGGCGTCGGCCGCCGCATAGGACTCACCCTCGTCGCGCTCGCGCGAGCGGCGCCGCAGATGGAGCAGCAGAAACGCGACCAGGGCCAGCGCGATCACCGCCAGCGGCACCCAAGTGAGGTACGTGCTGACCGTGTTCAACGCGTTGGCGAACTCATACCCGAGCAGTACGCAGCCGGGCGCCCAGATCAAACCGCCGGCCGCGTTCCAGGTCAGGAAGGTGCGGTAACGCATGCCGCTCATCCCGGCCATCGATGGCATCAACGCCCGCAGTAGGGCGGTGAACCGGCCGATGAACACCGCTTTGCCGCCGTGACGGTGCAATGCGGCGTCGACCGCGGCCCAGCGACGCTCGCCGATCCAGCGGCCGATCCGGGACCGGCGCAGCGGTGGTCCGATGCGCTTGCCGAGTTCGAAGCCGACCGAATCGCCCCCGACGGCCGCAACGAAGGCGACGACGCACATGACCCACAGGTTGAGGCGGCCGTAGTTCGGCTGGCAGAAGTACCCACCGATCAGCAGCGCGATCTCGCCCGGCAGCACGAAACCAACCAGGATCGCCGCCTCCGAGAACGCGAGGCCGCCGGCGATCACGTACAGCCAGAGCCCTACGGAGTCACCGATCGTCTTCATGATGTGCTCGAACACCGAGCAATCCTGACATGTATCGCCGCTCGCCGCCGGGGACTGCCCTGGGACTGTCCGGGCACTGTCGGTGGTTTGTCGGCGCTGCTGCCTACAGTGACCCGGTGGTGCCCATTCCCGGATCAACGGATCAGGTCGAGCGGCTCTCGCTCGCCGCCGCTCGACGGATCGCCCTGGCGGCCCAGGGGTTCGCGGTTCCGCGTCCGTCCGGACGGGTCGATCTACGTCAGATCCGGGCCGTCATCGCCCGGCTCGGGTTGTTGCAACTCGACTCGGTCAACGTCTTCTGCCGCTCGCACTACCTGCCGGTGTTCTCGCGCATCGGCCCGTACCCGCGGGCCACCCTCGACCGCATCACCGCGCACACCGCCGGCCCGATCCGCCGCGAACTGATCGAGTACTGGGCTCACGAGGCGTCGCTGATCCCGGTCGAACTGCAGCCCTATTTTCGCTGGCGGATGGCCCGTGCGCGTGACGACATGTGGGCGGGCATGCGCGCACTGTCGGACGCCAAACCGCACCTGATCGAGGACGTGTTGGCCCAGGTGACCGCGAACGGTCCGACCCGATCCTCGGACGTCCGGCCGCCCGACTCCGGCTCGAAGCGGCCCAAAGCCATGTGGGATCGCCACGAGGGGAAGGTCGCGCTCGAATACCTCTTCTGGACGGGCCAGCTCACCGCGTCTCGCCGGGTCAACTTCGAGCGGCGCTACGACCTGCCCGAGCGGGTCCTGCCGCCCGAGGTCTATGCCGCCCCGACACCGTCGGCCGCCGACGCCCAGCGGCAACTGGTGCGGGTTGCGGCCCAGGCGCTCGGCGTGGCCACCGAGCCCGATCTCGGCGACTATTTCCGGTTGCCGCGGGCCGAGTCCAAGCGGCGGGTCGCCGAACTGGTCGAGTCGGGTGAGCTGGTTCCGGTCGCGGTCGCCGGCTGGGCCGCGCCCGCCTACCTGTGGCCCCGGGCGCGGCGGCCGCGGCGGATCCACGCCCGGGCGCTGCTGTCACCGTTCGACCCGCTGATCTGGTTCCGCGAGCGCACGGAGCGGTTGTTCGGCTTCCGCTACCGGATCGAGATCTACACGCCGCCGGCCCAGCGCGTGCATGGGTACTACGTACTGCCGTTCCTGTTGGGCGATGCGCTGGTGGCCCGGGTCGACCTCAAATCCGACCGGCAGGCGGGCGTGCTGCGGGTGCAGTCGGCTTTTGCTGAACCTGGCGTCGATCGCGACGTCGTGGCGGCCGAGCTGGCGGCCGAACTCGCCATGACCGCTCGCTGGCTCGACCTCGACGGTGTCGAGGTGATGCCACGCGGCGATCTGGCCGACGCGCTCACATCGGCGGTGCGCTGCCGCCGAGTCCGTCCCGGCCGGGTTAGGCTAGCCGCCAACTCAGACCCCAATATCGCGGCCCGTCCGAGTCGAAAATGACTACATCTAGGAGTTTTGCGTGCCTCAGATCGTTCCCCTGAAGGTGCAGGCCATTGCCTGGACGCACTTCGAGCCGCCGGCCGACATCGACTGGGAGACCGACGCGGACGGGGGCCAGGCGCTGGCCGAGTTCGCCGGCCGAGCCTGTTACCAGTCCTGGACCAAGCCGAATCCGAGCACGGCCACCAACGCGGGCTACCTGCATCACATCCTCGAGGTCGGGCACCTGTCCGTTCTCGAGCACGGCACGGTCACGTTTTACTTCAGCGGGGTGTCGCGGTCGCTGACCCATGAGCTGATCCGGCACCGGCACTTCTCCTACTCCCAGCTCTCGCAGCGTTATGTGCCCGAGCGCGACGCCGCGATGGTCGAGCCCGAGGTCATCGCCAGCGACCCCGAGCTGCACGCGAAGTTCCTCGCTGCCACCGAGGCGACGGTGCAGGCTTACACCGAGCTGCTCGAAGGTCTCGAGAAGCGCTTCGCCGACGTCGAGCACGCGACCCTGCGCCGCAAGCAGGCCCGGCAGGCCGCCCGGGCGATCCTGCCGAACGCCACCGAGACCCGGATCGTCGTCACCGGCAACTACCGGGCCTGGCGGCACTTCATCGGGATGCGCGCCTCGGAGCACGCCGACGTCGAGATCCGTGAGCTGGCGATCGCCTGCCTGCGCGAGCTCAACCGGGTGGCCCCCAATGCCTTCGCCGACTTCGAGGTGACGACGCTGCCCGACGGCACCGAGGTGGCGTCCAGCCCGATGGTCAGCGAGGGTTAAATGCTGCGGGCGACACGGTAGCTTTAGCTCATGCCCACGGGGTTGAATCAGTGGTCGACCGACCCGCGCCGACCGTTCGGCCGAGTACTCACGGCCATGGTCAGCCCCTTCGACGTCGCCGGCTCGCTGGATCTCGAGGCGGCCGCGCGGCTGGCCGCATACCTGGTCGACGAGCAGGGCAACGACGCACTGGTCATCAACGGCACCACCGGTGAGGCGCCGACGACGACCGACGCCGAGAAGGCCGACCTGGTCCGGGCCGTGGTCGATGCGGTCGGTGACCGCGCCCAGGTCATCGCGGGCGTCGGCACCTTCGACACCGTCCACTCGATCCACCTGGCCGACCAGGCCGCCAAGGCCGGCGCCGATGCCCTGCTGGTCGTCACTCCGTACTACTCGAAGCCGCCGCAGGCCGGCATCCTGGCCCACTTCCGGATGATCGCCGATTCAGCCGAGTTGCCGATCATGGTCTACGACATTCCCGGTCGAACGGGCACGCCCATCGACACCGAGACCATGATCGCGCTCGCGGCTCACGAGCGGATCGTCGCGGTCAAGGACGCCAAGGGCGATCTGGTCGCCAGCGCACGGGTGATCGCCGAGACCGAACTGGCGTACTACGCGGGCGATGATGCGATGACGCTGCCCCTGCTGTCGATCGGCGGCGTGGGCGTCGTGGGCACCTCCACGCACTTCTCGGGCGCGGTGACGGCTGACTTGATCGCGGCTTACGAACGGGGTGACGTCGAGCGGGCGCGAGCACTGCACGCCCAGCTGCTGCCGATCTACACCGGCATCTTCCGCACCCAGGGCGCCATCCTGGTCAAGGCCGGATTGGCGTTGCAGGGGCGTCCGGTCGGCGGGATGCGGCTGCCGCTGATCGAGGCCACCGAGCACCAGATCAGCCACCTGCGTCTCGACCTGAACGCCGCGGGACTGCCGTCCGCACCGTAGGCCGGTGCCGTTTTTGCGCCGGGCAATAAAGGCAGCCCCGACACGATCTCGGCTGCCTGATCAGCCTTGAGTTCAGGGTTAGGGTTGCGGCGTGGCAACTGGAACCCGAACTCGTCCGCCGGCCGGCCGAGGCCGACCGTCCGCGTCCCGTGCGCGTTACAACGCGCCGCGCTACAGCCGTAACCCGTTGGTCCTGCTGGCCCGAGGAATCGCCGCACTCTGGCACTCCTTCGCGGTACTGGTCGGCGGAGCGGCCCGGATGGTCGGGGCCCATGCGGCCACGGCGCGCGAACTCGAACCCGAACATCGCCGTGACGGTCGCGGACTAGCCCTGCTCGCCGCTGGGATCGTGAGTGCGATGAGCATCTGGTTCACCGCGGCCGGACCGATCGGACGGCTCGTGAACTGGGCTGCGCACGGCCTCGTCGGCTCGGCCGCGGTCGTGGTGCCCCTCGCCTTCATGGTCGGCGGAATCCACCTGCTTCGCCAGGCGCCCGAGCCCGAGCACCGCGGCCGGATTCTCGTCGGCGGCACTGCGCTGACCTTTGCCGTTGCCGGTCTGCTCGATCTCGGTTCGACGCACACGCACACCGCGAGCGGACGCTCGGATGCCGGCGGCGTTCTCGGTTACCTGATCGCCACGCCGATCTCGCACGGACTCTCGGCCACCCTCACGGTGCCGCTGCTCTTTCTGCTCGGCGCCTTCGGCGCATTGGTGTTGACGGCCACGCCGCTGACGACGCTGCCGAACGGCATCCGGGAGATGTTCGCCGGCTACGCCCGACGCAATGGCGCCATCCCGATCGATGAGGCCGACCTGCCGCCCGGGGCCACGGGCCTCGTCGCCGGCGACGCAAGCGACACGACGCGACATCGATCCGGCTGAGATCGCCGACGCGCCGACCTCCTACATTCCCTCCAGCGCTGAGGTCGAGGAGTACGCCGAGTCCGTGGAGGCCGAGGCCGATGACGAGCCGACGGCTCGCGCCCCGCGTCCGCGCAAGGCCCGAGTCGCGAAGGCCGAGCCGGAGCTGCCCGAGATCACCCGGCCGACGCAGCTCGAGCTCAACAACGGCGCCGGCCTGTACACGCTGCCGCCGCTGACCTCGTTGACGAGCGGTACGCCGCATCAGGAGCACACCCGGGCCAACGATGAGGTGATCGCCTCGCTGCAGCAGGTCTTCACCGACTTCGGCGTCGACTGCGAGATCACCGGATTCACCCGCGGCCCGACCGTCACCCGCTACGAGGTCACCCTGGGCCCGGCGGTGAAGGTCGAGCGGATCACCCAGCTGGCCCGCAACATCGCCTACGCGGTCAAGAGCCCGGACGTGCGGATCCTGAGCCCCATCCCCGGCAAGAGCGCGGTGGGCGTGGAGATCCCCAACACAGACCCCGAGATGGTGATGCTGGGCGACGTGCTCCGTTCGCCCGTCGCCCAGCGAGACCACCATCCGATGATGGCGGCCCTCGGCAAGGACGTCGAAGGCGGCTTCGTAGTGGCGAACCTCGCCAAGATGCCGCACCTGCTCGTCGCCGGCGCGACCGGCGCCGGCAAGTCCAGCTGCATCAACTCGCTGATCATGTCGATCCTGACCCGGGCCACGCCGGATCAGGTACGGATGGTGCTGATCGACCCGAAGCGGGTCGAGTTCGCGGCGTACCAGGGCATCCCTCATCTGGTCACGCCGGTCATCACCAACCCGAAGAAGGCCGCGGACGCGCTGGCCTGGGTCGTGCGCGAGATGGACATGCGCTACGAGGACATGGAAGCCAGCGGCGTCCGGCACATCGACGACTTCAACCGTCGCGTGCGCAACGGCGAACTGGTGGCGCCGCCCGGATCCGAGCGCGTCTACACGACGTACCCGTACCTGCTGGTGATCATCGATGAGCTGGCCGACCTGATGATGGTCGCCCCGCGGGACGTCGAAGAGGCGGTCGTCCGGATCACGCAGCTGGCCCGCGCCGCCGGCATCCATCTGGTCATCGCCACCCAGCGCCCGTCGGTCGACGTGGTCACCGGCCTGATCAAGGCCAACGTCCCGTCCCGCCTCGGCTTCAAGACGGCCTCGGTGACGGACTCGCGCGTCATTCTCGACCAACCGGGTTCGGAGAAGCTGCTCGGCAAGGGCGACGGACTATTCCTGCCGATGGGTGCTTCGAAGCCGGCCCGCATCCAGGGCGCTTTCGTCACCGACACCGAGATCCGTGATGTCGTCGCGCACTGCCGCGCTCAGCTCGAGCCGACCTACCGCGAGGACGTGACCGCTCCGGTCGCCGCCAAGAAGGAGGTCGACGCCGACATCGGTGATGACCTCGACCTGTTCCTGTCGGCCGTCGAACTGGTGGTGTCGACCCAGTTCGGGTCGACGTCGATGCTGCAGCGCAAGCTGCGGGTTGGGTTCGCGAAGGCTGGTCGCCTGATGGATCTGATGGAGTCGCGTGGCATCGTCGGCCCGTCCGAGGGTTCCAAGGCCCGCGACGTGCTCGTGCTGCCGGACGAGCTGGCCGGGCTGATCTTCACCCTGCGCAACGGGGGGACGGCCGAGGACCTGGTCGACGCCGACGACGCCGACGCGGTTGACGACGTTGAGGTTGAGTCTGACGTCGACGAATAGTGCTTGCGTTCTAGGGATTCAACGGGAGGCTACGCACTTCGGGCCGGTCAGGCTTGATCCCTGCGTGCGCACCCTCCCGTTGAATCCCGCCCAACTACAGTTCCGCTCGACCAATGGCTGGCCGCGATACGGCATAGAAGAAGCCGGATGCACCCCAGCGTGCGTCCGGCTTCTTCTTCGAGCTATCTACGTGTGGAACGAAAGCGTGGAACTAACTCGCCCTGGCGAGTTAGTTGGTGCGGCCTGCGCGATGCCGGGCGACGTAGAACATCTGCCGCAATGACACGTGCATGCGCGACTCGGCCCGATGCCGGCCAACCCATGGCGTGGCTGCCGTTTCGCGCGCCGCTCTGGGTGCGCGGCCGAGGTAACTCTCGACCTGGTCTGCCGTGCTCACGATGATCACCACCTATTTCCGTTGGGGCAGAACGTAACTCGTGTGGCGGGTGTTATAGGTGAGGCGCGCGGGAGAGTTATTCGGCGTGTCTGTTTCCGAGCTTAATTTATCTCGGTCATTAGTTCGGGAGCAGGCGCAGCATCCGCGTGTTGCCCAGGGTGTTGGGTTTGACGTACTCCAGCGCGAGGAACTCGGCGACCCCGGGATCGAGCGATCGCCGCAGGGCGTCGTAGGTGTCGGCGTCCACCGGCGTGCCTTCGATCTCGCTGAATCCGGCCCGTTCGAAGAACGCCGTGTGGAAGGTGAGTGCGAACAGTCGCCGCAGTCCGAGTTCCGCGGCCGTCTCGATCAGGGCGCTGAGTAGCTGGGCGCCGATGTGCCGGCCGCGGTACTCCGGATAGACGGCTAGCGTGCGGATCTCGCCGAGGTCCGACCACAAGACATGTAGCGCGCCACAGCCGACGAGTTCGCCGTCGATCTCGGCGACGCGGAACTCCTGAACGTCTTCATAGAGGGTCACGAGTTCTTTGGCGAGCAGCTTGCGACCGGAACCCGAGTAGATGTCGACGAGGGCCTTGATCGCGGGGACGTCGGCGGTGCGGGCCCGCCGGATGATGATCTGCACGAGCAGCGACCATAGCCGTCTCGGGTCGGTACGGCACTTGTGATGTCGCCCGGCCGCAGCTGTGACCGGCTGGTTTGTCCCGCGCAGGTACCCTTCGAACGTGTCCCCCCTCAACTCCAGCGGTCGATCGGTTGCGCTGGTGACCCTCGGCTGCGCGCGCAACGAGGTGGATTCCGAGGAGCTGGCCGGTCGGCTGGGCGCCGGTGGCTGGACGATCTCGGACGCCGAGGACGCCGACGTACTGCTGATCAACACCTGCGGCTTCGTCGATGCGGCGAAGAAGGATTCGATCGACACCGTGCTCGCGGCCGCCGACACCGGTAAGAAGGTGGTCGCGGTCGGTTGCCTGGCCGAGCGGTACGGCCGTGAATTGGCCGCGTCGCTGCCCGAGGCCGACGCGATCCTGGGCTTCGATTCCTACGCCGACATCGCCGCGCGACTCGATGACGTCGCCAACGGCGTAGCGGTAACCGCGCACGAGCCGGCCGATCGCCGTCGGTTGCTGCCGGTCACGCCGGTGCATCGTCCGGCGGCGGCGACGGAGGTTGCGCTTCCCGGCCACGGCTGGCTGCCGACCGCCGGCTCGCGCACCCGGCTCAGCGGTGGACCGGTGGCCTATCTCAAGCTAGCGTCCGGATGCGACCGACGGTGTTCCTTCTGTGCGATCCCATCCTTTCGAGGCTCCTTCGTATCCCGCACGCCGGAGGAGGTGCTGGCCGAGGCAAGCTGGCTGGCGTCGACCGGAGCCAGTGAACTCGTGTTGGTCAGCGAGAACTCGACCTCCTACGGCAAAGATCTGGGCGACGTCCGGGCGTTGGAACGGCTGCTGCCCGACCTGGCCGCGATCGAGGGCATTGCGCGCGTTCGGGTGTCCTACCTGCAGCCGGCCGAGCTGCGTCCGTCCCTGCTCGAGGTGCTCGCGACGACGCCAGGGGTCGCTCCGTACTACGACTTGTCGTTCCAGCACGCCAGCGAGCCGGTGTTGCGTCGGATGAAGCGGTTCGGCTCGACCGAGCCGTTCCTGGACCTGCTCGCCCGGGCTCGCGCACTCGCCCCTGATGCCGGTGCGCGCAGCAACTTCATCGTCGGTTTTCCCGGTGAGACCGAGGATGACCTGGCTGAACTCGAACGCTTCCTCAACGAGGCCCGGCTGGACGCCGTCGGCGTGTTCGGCTACTCCGATGAGGACGGCACGTCGGCGGTCAACCTGCCCGACAAACTGCCGCCGCACGAGATCGCCGCTCGGGTCGAACGGATCACGGCCCTGGTCGATGAACTCGTGGTCCAGCGGGCCGAGGATCGGATCGGCACCCGGGTGGACGTCCTGGTCGAGCAGCTCGACGGCGCGCACAGTGCGGACGGGCGGGCCGCCCACCAGGGTCCCGACGTCGACGGCACGACCGCGCTGATCGACAGTGAGCTCGAGCTGCGGGTCGGCTCGGTGGTGCCGGCGTGGGTGGTCGCGACCGACGGGGTCGATCTGATCGCCCAGCCGCAGACCGCGCGGCAACTGGCGCCGGTCCGGCCGTGAGTTCGCGCCCGATGCCGGTCGATCCGATCGCCGATCGTCCTAACCAGGTGTCGGCGTGGAACGTCGCCAACGGGTTGACGGTGCTTCGGTTGCTGCTCGTGCCCGTCTTCGGCGTGGTGTTGTTCGAGGACGGTGGTCACGACGCCCTCTGGCGGATTGCGGCCTGGGGTGTCTTCGCAATCGCCTCGATCACCGATCGCTTCGACGGTGAGATCGCGCGCCGCCGCGGGCTGATCACCGAGTTCGGCAAGTTGGCCGACCCGATCGCCGACAAGGCCCTCATCGGCACCGCGTTGGTCGGCCTGTCGATCCTCGACGAACTGCCGTGGTGGGTGACGATCGTCATCCTGATCCGTGAGATCGGGGTTACGGCCCTGCGTTTCTGGGTGATCCGCCTCGGAGTGATCGAGGCCAGCCGCGGCGGCAAACTCAAGACCTTGCTGCAGGGGGTCGCGATCGGCTGGTACGTCCTGCCGCTGCACGGCTGGCTGCATGACGTCGGCGTAGTGATCATGGTCGCGGCCGTCGCGGTCGCGCTGGTCACCGGTGTCGACTACGTAGCGCGGGCCCTGCGGTTGCGCCGACGCGGCCGGGCTACTGCCTGATGCTGGTCGGAATGCGGCTGGCCGGTTGGCGCGTTACGTTCGCCATAAGCTGAGAACCGCGTTCGTGTGGGCCTGAGTCGGACCTCGGCAGGTAGCGTTGTCAGCGGGCCGGATCCGGCCGACTTACTTCAGGAGGTCTCGCGCGATGGCTGTTCTCCGTCACGTTGTCGGCGAGACATTGCGAGCTGTGCGCCTGCGCCAGCGACGCACGTTGCGCGAAGTCTCCTCATCGGCTCGGGTGAGCCTGGGCTACCTCTCGGAGGTCGAGCGCGGTCAGAAAGAACCGTCCTCCGAGCTGCTGGCCGCGATCTGCCGGGCGCTCGATGTCGAGCTGTCCGAACTATTCCAAGAGGTCACCGACACCTTGTACCGCGACGAAAAGCTCACCTCGAGGGTCGCCGTCGGTGGCGGCACCGGTCACGCACGGATCTCGGCCGCCCCGGCGGGTGACTCCGGAGCGCAAGTTCGTTCACTACCCACCGTGGCCGCTTAATCACACTGCGCATCATGATGACGTCCGAGTACGGGCGCGTCGTCATCATTTAGGTCACTTCCGCGGGTAGCGTCGCCGTTATGAGCGAGGTTGCCGATCCGTTGTTCGAGACGCTCTTTCGTGGCTCCAGATCCTCGGTCGCCATTGCGTCGGCAGCGCCGGTACAGACCATCGGCACGCACAGCCGGGCCGGCAACGCGATGGGCCGCACCCGGGGCGCCCTGCTGACCGGTGCGTTTCGCACCGTCCTGGCCAACGGCACCAAGATCACGATGTCGCAGGTCGCGCTGCATTCGGGCGTGGCCAAGGCGACCCTTTACAACCACTTCCGAACGCGCGACGCCGTGCTGGCCGCTTTGCTGGCCCACGAGGTCGACCAGCTGATCGAGCGGGTCAGTTCGATGCCGCTCGAGCGAGCACTGGTCCAGGCGGCCAGTGACATCGCCAATCATCCGTTGCTGCGCATGCTCGGTCAGAGCGAGCCGGGGACCGTGGCCGCGCTCGCTCGAGTGGACGCGCGGATTGAAACCTGGGGACGGGTGCAGCAGGCGATCGCCGCCACGTTGACCCGCGAGGGCTTGGGCGGCGCGAGCGTCGTCATGCGGTGGCTGGCCTCATACCTGGTCACTCCGGCGAGCCCCGAATCGATCCTCGAGGATGCCCAGATCGTTCATGGCCGGCCTGCCGGTTCTCACCAGCGCCGCGGCTGCGGGCGCAGCCTCCGGCTCGGTGGGGTCTCTCCCGCGTCTCCGTTGGACTCGCTCTTCGGACCAACGCCGGCGGCGAATGCTGCGAATGCCGCCTCGGCAGCCGCGTCCGCGATGCTCGCCGGAAGTTCGCAGCCCCGCTCCGCCTGAGCGCCATCCGCGGTTTCTTTGGCCGGAAACGCTGCTCGCGTGCCACGATGGAGGGCATAGCTCGATGAACGCCGGCACCTTCGGTGGTCATCGACGACGTCGGCTCGGCTCAGGAGGACACAGCATGGCTAAGGCCAACCCATTCGTGCGGGCGGGGAAGTATTTCTCGGCCTGGTTCGGCGCGAAGGTGGACGAACGGGCCGACCCCAAGATCCAGATCCAGCAGGCGATCCAGGACGCGCAGCAGCAGCACGAACAGCTGACCCGCCAGGCCGCCAACGTGATCGGCAACCAGCGCCAGCTCGAGATGCGCTTGGATCGTCAGCTCGGCCAGATCGAGTCGCTGCAACAGCAGGCCCGGCAGGCCCTGGTCCTGGCCGACAACGCACGCGCGGCGGGCGACGCGGCCAAGGCCACCGAGTTCGAGCAGACGGCCCAGGCGCTCGCCAACCAGCTGGTCGGGCGCCGAGCAGTCGGTTCAGGACCTGAAGTCGATGCATGACCAGGCCCTGCAGGCGGCCGGGCAGGCCCGCGAGGCCGTCCAGAACAACTCGATGATGCTTCAGGAGAAGTTGACCGAACGCACCAAGCTGCTCAGTCAGCTCGAGCAGGCGAAGATGCAGGAGCAGGTGTCGTCGTCGTTGCAGCAGATGAGCGAGATGGCCGCTCCCAAGAACGTCCCGAGCCTTGATGAAGTCCGCGACAAGATCGAGCGGCGCTACGCGGTGGCGCTCGGCCAGGCCGACCTGGCCCAGGGATCGATGGGTGGCCGGATCCTCGACGTGAAGCGGGCCACCCTGGATCTGAAGGGTTCGGCCCGACTCGATGAGATCCGGGCATCGCTCGATGCCGAGAAGCAGCAGACTGCGCTTGGCAGCGCGACGACGTCGGCGCCGGCGGTCGAGGCGGCTCCGGCCAGTGCGGTCGCTGACGGGCTGCCGCAGGCTCAGACCCAGACTGAACCCAGCGCCTGACCCAAGCGGCGTCGGCTATCGGCATTACCTACCGAGCACTGCGGCGGCTGGACCTACCGATCGGACTGTGGCCTTGGACCTATCGGCCTGATTGCGCCGGCTGACAGGTCGGGCACCACCAGGTTTCGCGATCCTGCGGCGGGGTGCCCTGACGCGCGTGCTGGATCACGGTGCCGCACCGTCGACACGGCTGCCCCGAGCGCAGATAGACCCAGTGCTGCTCGCCCGGCCGAAGCAAACCGGTCGTCGACTGCTGCGGGTGCTCGCGGTTGCGAAATAGTATCCGCCGGGCCGACTCGCACCAGCCGCGTCGAGATCGGCGACCTGTCCGGTCGGCGTCCAGGGGTTGAGTCGGGCGATGAAGAGCAGTTCGGCTTTGTACATGTTGCCGACGCCGGCCAGGTTCCGTTGATCGAGCAGTGCCTCGCCGATGCTTGCCTGCGGACTACGACGCAGGTTGGCCACTGCGGCCTGCGGATCCCAATCGGGACCGAGCAGGTCGGGACCGAGGTGTCCGACCAGCTCGCTCTCGTCGCTGCGAGCCACCAACCGTAGATCGTGAACCCGCATGCCGATGGCCAGCCAGCGATCCGAGCCGACCAACGCGCGGATCTGATATTCATTGCGCCGCGGCAACACCCATCGGCGCGCCCGCGCCCGCCAGTCGCCAGGAACCATCCATTCGCAGGTGGCTGTGCAGCGTCAGACCGCCTTGGAAGCGCATCAGGATGTGCTTACCGCGGGCGAGAACCTCGGTGACCGTATCGGTACGCAGGTCGGCCGTCGCCAACTGCGGCACGCGCAGGTCGAAGCGGGTGATCTCGGCCCCGGCGAGCGCGGTGTTCAGCCGTTTGGCCGTGAGCCAGACGGTGTCTCCTTCGGGCATGTCGGATCGCTTAGCCGCTTAGCCGCGTAGCCGCAGCCCGCGCGGCGTCGGTCGGAAGCCGGCCGCGGCCAGTGCCTCGCCGAGCGCGGTCGTCACGATCGGGGCACCGTCGGCTCGCTCGACCGCCAGCCGTCCAAGAACGCCGTCGCGCACGATCAGGGCCAGCGCATCGGCCGCCGGCTGCAGGACGGCTACGTCGTCGGTGAACGAGAGCAGCGTGCGCCCACCCCGCTCGACGTAGAGCACGCAGGCACCGTCGACCAGGACGACCAGCGCGCCCAGCCTTGCGCGCCGGCTGATGACCGCGACGACGGGGGCTCGATGGTTCTTCGCCGAGCCCTTCGACCGATGCCATCGGCGCCGGCCAGGGCAGCACCGCGCCGTACGGGTTGGCCGGGTCGGTCGCGGCCAGGACCAGGGTCGGCGTCGCGTCCCCGGATGAGCTCGACTTGCCGCTCGTCGGCGACAGACCCGCGCAGCCGCTCGATCGCCCCGGGCAGGGCGAACTGCGCCGCGCCCAGTCCGTCGACGAAGTAGCCGCGCCGGATCCGGCCACGCTCCTCGGCCGCTTTGAGCACCGGGTACACCGCCGAAAAGCCACCCGGCCATCGTTCGGCGGCCACCGCCCCGCGCGTCAGGACGCCATAGCGATCGAGCATTACCTCGGCCGCCGCCAGGGCCCGGGTCGTCGGGTTCAGATTGCGCTCGGGGAGTTGGGACCACCGCCCCGCCATCCCGTTCGGAGCCGTCCGCAGAACGGAGCGGGTCGGTACGTCGGCGCCGAGCCCGGCAGCCTGCCGAGACCGGTCACGCCGCTCAAGCCGGTATAGCGACCGAATCGCTGGACGCGTGGCGCGGGCCGGACGGGTCGGACTGCGCCGGGGCGCAGCGGCGACGAGGGTGCGAATCGGCCCCAGGGTGTCGTTGGTGATCCGACCGGACCACAGCAGGTCCCAGATCGCCGCTACCGCCTCGCTCGTCGGTGCCCGGCGCATGGTCAGCGAGCGGCGCGGAAGAAGAGCGCCTGATCGCCGTCCAGGGCGGCGGCGATCGCCTCGTGCGTCGGAGTCAGGGTGATCTCGGCCGCCTCGGGCAGCAGCAACTCGGCGGCGTCGGCCGGCGCCAGCACGATCCAGCCATCGGTCGAACCGATCGCGCCGGCGCCGCCCCAGACCACGTCACCGGACAAGGTGAGCTGATCGAGCAGTGCCGGCGAATAGTCGGCTACCCGGGCCGGCAGCACCATGGATTCGAGCGCGCTGGCGGCGATCGGTGCGCCGGCGAGTTGTTCGATCGCCCGGGCCAGCCCGGCCACCCCGCGGGCCGGGTTGCGCGCCGTGAGGCCCTGCCAGGCCGGGGCGAAGCGGGCCAACGTCTGGGTGGAGACCGGCTCCACCTCGCGCCGCAGCGCCGCCAGCGATCGGCGGCGAATGGTGCGCAGCACCTCGGCGTCACACCACTCCGTACCCTGACCGCCCGGACGAAACTCGCCGGCCATGACCCGTCCAGCTCCGCGCAACCGGTCCAGCGCCGCGTTCACGACGGCCACGCCGAGGCCGAGGCGAAGGCCGACCTGTTCGGCGTGGAACGGACCATGCGTTCGCGCGTAGCGGGCGACCAGATCGCCGAGCGGGTCACGCACCAGCTCGGTGAACGCCTCGGGAATTCCGACCGGCAGGGCCACGCCGAGTGCGTCGCGGACCCGTCCGGCGTCCTCGATTGCCAGCCATCGCTCGGCGCCGGCGACCCGCACCCGGATTGCGCGGCGCGTCGCTTCGAGTTCGGCCAACTGCGGCTGCGGTGGCGCCCCGCTCGAGCGCTTCGGCGGTGCTCAGATCGCCGAGCCAACGCAGCAGGTCGTGGACCGAATCGATGCCGTCGGCGCGCCGCTGCTCGGTCAGTCTCTGCAGCTCGGCCTCGAGTCCGTCGATGGCATCGGCGTCGAGCAGCTCGCGCAGCTCGGTCGTGCCCAGCAGTTCCGCCAGCAGCGCCGGGTCGAGCGATAGCGCCTGCGCCCGCCGCTCGGCCAGCGGCGCGTCGGCCTCGTACAGGAACATGCCGACGTAGCCGAACAGCAGCGACTGGGCGAACGGTGACGCTGACTCCGTCTCGACCTCGACCACCCGCACCGTGCGGCTGGCCAGATCGCCCATCAGTCCGCGCAGGCCGGGCACGTCGAAGACGTCCTGCAGGCATTCGCGCATCGCTTCGAGGACGACCGGGAAGTCGCTGTACTCGCTCGCCACCTGCAGCAACTGATGGGCCCGCTGCCGCTGCTGCCAAAGCGCCGTGCGTTGACGCGGATCACGGCGGGGGAGGAGTAACGACCGGCCCGCACACTCGCGAAACCGTGACGCGAATAAGGAAGAACCGCTGACCTCGGCGATAACCAGGGCCTCGATCTCGTCCGGCTCGAACACCACCAGGTCGGCACTCGGCGGTTCGCCGTCGGTGTCGGGCAGCGTGAGGACGATGCCGTCGTCGGCATGCATCGACGACACGCTAACGCCGTGCCTTTCGCGTAGACGGGCGGCGATCGCGAGCGCCCATGGCGCATTAACGGGTGCGCCGAATGGCGAATGGACCACCAGCCGCCAATCGCCGAGTTCATCGCGGAAAGCGCTCGACCAGAATTGTGCGGTCATCGGGTAAATGAACGGTTGCCGTGCGCTGGTCGCTCGAGATAATTGGCGAGGTTGGCGGCGGCCCAATCGTCCAGGCCCGCCGACCGCGACCGCTCGGCGGCGATCTCGGGCGTCGCCGTCACCTGCTCGCGCAGGAACGCACCGATCGCCCGCCCCAGCTCGACCGGACGGCCCGGTGCGTCGCCCTTCCAGAACGGCATCCGGCCCACCTGCCCCGGCGCCGGGCTGACCAGCACCTGCGCATGCGTGATCTCTTCGATCCGCCAGGACGACGAGCCGAGCAGGAAGACATCACCGACTCGTGATTCGTAGACCATCTCCTCGTCCAGCTCGCCGACCCGCCGACCGGGCCCTTCCCCGCCGGCGAGAAACACCCCGAACAGGCCACGGTCGGGGATGGTGCCACCACTGGTCACCGCCAGCCGCTGCGCACCCGACCGGGGCGTCAGTTCATCGGTGACGCGGTCCCACACGATCCGTGGGCGGAATTCCGCGAACGCGTCGGACGGGTATCGACCGGCCAGCATGTCGAGCACGGCTTCCAGCGCCGATCGGGGCAGGCCGGCGAACGGCGCCGCCCGTCGGATCAACGTCTCGAGCTGATCGACCGTCATCGGATCCATCGCGACCATGGCGACGATCTGCTGGGCCACGACGTCGAGGGCGTTTCGGGGGTAGCGCATCGACTCGATCGCACCGTCGCGCATCCGCTCGGCCACCACGGCACATTCGAGTAGATCACCTCGGTACTTCGGGAAGATCACGCCCTCGGACACGGCGCCGACCTGATGCCCGGCTCGGCCGACCCGCTGTAATCCCGAAGGCGACCGACGGCGGCGCCTCGACCTGCACGACCAGATCGACCGCGCCCATATCGATGCCGAGCTCGAGCGAGGAAGTTGCCACCACCGCCGGCAATCGCCCGGCCTTGAGCTCTTCCTCGGCGATGCTGCGCTGCTCGTGCGACACCGAGCCGTGATGCGCCCGCGCGATGACTGAGCGGCGCTCCGCCGCCCTGACCGGACGCGCTGATCGCCTCAGCCGGGAACTGCCCAGGGCCCTCGATCGCGCCGCCGGCCCGTTCGAGAGCCAGTTCGTTCAGCCGGGCCGTCAGCCGCTCGGCCAGTCGCCGGGAGTTGGCGAAGACGATCGTCGACCGATGGCTCTCGATCAGGTCCAGCACCCGTTCCTCGACGTGCGGCCAGATCGAGGTACGCCGCTCGGCCCCCGCCGCCGGCCCGGTCAGGTCACCCTGATCACCGACCGGTTGGCCGAGCTCGGTCATGTCTTCAACGGGGACGACGACGCGAAGATCGAAGGTCTTCGCCGCCGGCGGATGGACGATGGTGACCGGGCGTCCGCCGGCCAGGAAGGTCGCCACCTCATCGATCGGACGCACGGTGGCCGACAACCCGATCCGTTGCGCGGGTGCATCGAGCAGCGCGTCGAGGCGCTCCAGGCTCAAGCGTCAGGTGCGCGCCGCGCTTGGTCGCGCACATGGCGTGGACCTCGTCGATGATCACGGTCTCGACCCCGCGCAGCGCCTCGCGGGCCGCCGAGGTGAGCAATAGGTAGAGCGACTCGGGGGTCGTGATCAGGATGTCGGACGGTCGGCGGGCGAACAGCTGACGTTCGTCCGCCGCGGTGTCACCCGATCGGGTCGCCACCGTGATGTCGGGCTCGGGCAGCCCCAGCCGGGCCGATTCCTGCCGGATGCCCGCCAACGGCGAGCGCAGATTTCGTTCGACGTCCACCGCGAGGGCCTTGAGCGGGCTGATGTAGACGACCCGGCAGCGCCGCATCGGATCATCGGGCGCGGCCCTCGTGGGCCAACCGGTCGAGGGAGGCCAGGAATGCGGCAAGAGTCTTGCCCGAGCCGGTCGGGGCGACCACCAGTGTGTGCTCGTTACGGGTGATTGCCTGCCAGGCCTCGTTCTGCGCCGGGGTCGCCTGCTCGAACGCACCGTTGAACCAGGCCCGGGTGGCCGGACCGAACGGCGCAGTCGGTGCGCTCGACGCTGTCATACCTCGAGTCTGCCTGCCCGGTCTGACAATTACATCTGGCTGCGCTCCTCGCTCGCTTCGCATCGCTGCGAGGCTCCGCACTAGCTACGGGCCCTCGGCGTGGGTTTGCTCGGCCGTTGGCCGTTCGGCCGTCTGGACGTCGCTGCGAGGCTCCGCACTAGCTACGGGCCCTCGGCGCTCGAATAGGCTGCCATCATGCGGCTGACCGAGTTCTGGGAACGGATGGACAACCAGTTCGGTGCCGCATATGCCCGCAGCGTGGCCGCCGATTATCGGGTTCCGAAGCTCGCCGCCACCGTGAACGAGGCGATTGCGGCCGGGGTCGATACCAAGATGATCTGGCGAGCGGTCTGTGACGCATTCGAGCTGCCGAAGTCAGTTCGTTGACCAGCGCGGCGTGTCGCTGCGCATCGAACACGTGTTCGCCTAATCTATATCCACAGGGCCTCCCGTCATCCACACGCTTCGCCGGGCGGCGAGAAATGTCGGTGGCCGGCCTTAGCGTTCGGCTCGAACTCAACGTCAATGTGAAGAGGTAGCCCCCATGGCAGCAGGATTCGACCGCGACAAGGCACTCGAGACCGCACTCGCGCAGATCGAGAAGCAACACGGCAAGGGCTCGGTGATGCGCCTCGGCGAGCGTCCGGTGTCGCTGCTCGAGGTGATCCCGACCGGATCGATCGCCCTTGACCTCGCTCTCGGCATCGGTGGCCTGCCGCGCGGCCGGGTCATCGAGATCTACGGTCCGGAAAGCTCCGGCAAGACGACCGTTGCGCTGCACGCCGTGGCCAACGCGCAGGCGGCCGGCGGAATCGCCGCGTTCATCGACGCGGAGCATGCCCTTGACCCCGACTATGCGCATGCGCTGGGGGTCGACACCGATGCATTGCTGGTGAGCCAGCCCGACACCGGTGAGCAAGCTCTCGAGATCATGGACATGCTGATCCGTTCCGGCGCGCTCGACATCATCGTGGTCGACTCGGTCGCCGCGCTCGTACCCCGCGCCGAGATCGAGGGCGAGATGGGCGACAGTCATGTGGGTCTGCAGGCCCGGCTGATGAGCCAGGCTCTGCGAAAAATTACTGGCGCGCTGAGCAACTCCGGCACGACCGCGATCTTCATCAACCAGCTCCGCGAAAAAATCGGTGTCATGTTCGGTTCGCCCGAGACCACGACGGGCGGCAAGGCGCTGAAGTTCTATTCGTCGGTCCGGCTGGACGTGCGGCGGATCGAGACGCTCAAGGACGGCGCCGAGGCAGTCGGTAACCGGACTCGCGTCAAAGTCGTCAAGAACAAGGTCGCACCGCCGTTCAAGCAGGCTGAGTTCGACATCGTCTACGGCCAGGGCATCAGCCGCGAAGGCTCGCTGATCGATGTCGGGGTCGACCAGGCGATCATCAAGAAGTCCGGGGCTTGGTACACCTACGAAGGCGACCAGTTGGGTCAGGGCAAAGAAAATGTCCGATCGTTCCTGCGGGACAACCCCGACCTCGCTGATGAGATCGAGAAGAAGATCAAAGAGAAGCTGGGAATCGGCGCCCGCCTCGATGTACCGATCGATGCGTTGCCCGCCCCCGTCGACTTCTGATCATGAGTCGGTTCCCGGTTCGGTCCGTCGCCGAGCCGTCCGGCTCGGACGACGAGCGAGATCGATCCACCGGCTGACCCGGAAGCGGTGGCTCGCACGATCTGCCTTCGGCTACTCGACACTCGCGCCCGTACGCGGGCCGAGCTGGCGATCGAGTTGAAGCGTCGCGACGTTCCCGACACCGCTGCTGCGGCAGTACTCGATCGGTTCACCGAGATCGGGCTCATCGATGATGTGGCCTTCGCAGGGTCGTTCGCGGTCGCGCGTCATACCGAGCGTGGTCATGCCGGGCGCGCCATAGCGGCTGGCCCTGCGTCGTCGCGGCGTGGACGACGAGGTCATCGCTGATGTGATCGCTGCTCACGTCGACCCCGTGAGCGAGGCCGCAACCGCGACTCGCCTGGCGCGCACGAAATTGGCCCGGATGGGTGGTACGCGATATTGCGACCGTCACTCGCCGCCTCAGCGGTCTGCTGGCCCGGCGGGGTTACGACTCGACAGTGACCTACTCGGCCATCCGAGAGGTGCTGGCCGAGCGAGACGAGGCACTCGAGCTCGATCCGATGATTAGTGCGATCGACCAAGTGGTGAGTAACACCGGGACTCACGTCGGTTTCCAGGTCGAGCGGCTTGACCGTTTCGTTATTCCTTCTTAGCCTCGGAGTAACCAGATAACGCAATCAGGTCTGTCCCGTTTGTCGGATGGACATATATAGAGGTTTTTGTTCCGGCGATCGAAAGGACAATTTCGCGGGTTTTGCTGGCAGGCGTGCCCGCCAGCAAGGTAGTCGGGCCTCAGCGGCATATCCGTTTGGCGCTCGCTACACACTTTGACCGGGAGACGTCCGTACGGCCCACAGCGGGTCGCGACGTCGACTCGGGTGTTGCGTTTCCTGGTGTTCGATGTTGGTACAACACAGGAGGCGCGGAAGATGCAGATTTTCCTTTATGTACTCCTGAGTGCCGCGTTCGTCCTCGGTGTCCTCTTCATTCGGGCATACCGTCGACGCGGTTATTCCGTGAGCGGCGTCGAGGCGGCGACCACCGCAGTCGCCATCAGTCCCGACTCTGATGATGTCGCGTCGGCAAGTCGTGATGCTGCCCGCCGGGTCGCTGACGCTGAGGCCGCGTCAATCCGGCAACTGGCCCAGACCGAGGCTGAGGCGTTACGTCGCTCGGCTGCGACCGAGGTCGACGCCATTCGACGCGCCGCCCGATCGGATGCAGCAAATATCAGCGCCGCTGCCGACGCCGCTGCCGCGAAGATCCAGCACCAGTCCGAGCAGTTGCTGGCCGACGCCGTTCGGCGTGGTGAGGTCGAGCACGATCGGTTGACCGAGGTTGCCCGCCGCCGAGAACACGAGTTGGAGTTGCAGCTTGAACGCCAGAGTCAGCGTCAGACTCAGCTCGACGATCGGGCGGCCCGACTGCAAGCGGCGGAGATCGAGCTCGAGCAGTCGCTGCGCCGATTGGGCGATCGCCGAGAAGAACTTGAGCAGCTTGAGGCTTCGTTACGCGAACGGGCCAACGAACTGAGTGCCCGGGCAGCTGAGCACTTGCGCGAACTCGAACGGATCGCCACCCTGAGTGTCGCTGATGCCCGGGCAGAGCTGATGGCAACGGTCGAATCGAATTCCCGGCGCGACGCGGCGACGCTCGCCCGTTCGATCGAGAGCGAGGCTCGCGTCGAGGCCAATAACCGGGCGCGCGCGATCATCGCGGACTCACTGCAGCGGGTGGCCAGCGGCCAGACCGCTGAAACCGTGGTAAGTGTGCTGCACCTGCCCAGTGATGACATGAAGGGTCGAATCATCGGCCGCGAAGGGCGCAACATCCGCGCCTTCGAGGCTGTCACCGGTGTGAACGTCATCATCGACGACACGCCCGAAGCGGTGTTGTTGTCGTGCTTCGATCCGGTTCGCCGGGAGGTTGGCCGTTTGACACTCGAGAAGTTGATCGCCGACGGACGAATCCACCCGCATCGGATCGAGGAGATCTACGAGGTCAGCAAGGTCGAGGTGGATGAGCTGTGCCTGCGGGCCGCGCGGGATGCGCTCACCGAGGTCGGAATTCGCGATCTTGACGAACACCTGCTGCCCACGCTCGGACGGTTGAAGTACCGCACCAGCTACGGACAGAACGTTCTCGGCCACCTCATCGAGACGGCTCACATCGCGGGTCTGATGGCGGCCGAATTGGGCGTCGAGCCGAAGTTGATCCGGCGGTGCGCCTTCCTGCACGACATCGGCAAGGCGCTGACCCATGAAGTCGAGGGCAGCCACGCCATTGTCGGCGCCGAGTTGCTGCGCAAGTACGGCGAGTCCGAGGCCGTGGCGCACGCGGTCGAGGCCCACCACAACGAGGTCGCGCCCCGCACCATTGAGGCCGTCCTCACCCAGGCATCGGATGCGTGCTCGGCCTCGCGCCCCGGAGCTCGCCGCGAGTCCGTCGAGACCTACGTCAAGCGGCTGACCCGGATCGAGTCGATCGCCGCCGAGAAGCCAGGTGTCGAGAAGGTGTACGCGATGCAGGCCGGGCGAGAGGTACGGGTGATGGTCCAACCCGGCGAGGTCGACGATCTCGCCGCCCAGGTCATCGCGCGCGAGATCGCGAAGCAGATCGAGGACGAACTCACCTATCCGGGCCAGATCCGGGTGACCGTGGTGCGCGAATCGCGGGCGACCGAGATAGCCCACTGAGCAGACGTATTCTCATCTCGACATGAGCAGCCATGACATCACCGACCTAGCTGAGCCGACCCATATGACCGACGTGACCGACCTGCCTCAAAGGCCGGTCCGCACCTACGACATCCGCACCTACGGCTGCCAGATGAATGTGCATGACTCGGAGCGCCTGTCCGGTCTGCTCGAGCGGGCCGGCTGGGAACGGGCCGCCGCCGACGCCGGCGACGAGGTCGATCTGGTCGTCTTCAACACGTGCGCGGTTCGCGAGAACGCCGACAACAAGCTCTACGGGAACCTGGGTCGGTTGTTGCCGGCCAAACAGCGCCGTCCGGGCATGCAGATCGCGGTCGGCGGCTGCCTGGCCCAGAAGGACCGCGGCACGATCATTGATCGGGCGCCTTGGGTCGACGCGGTCTTCGGCACCCACAACCTGGCCAGCCTGCCGGTCCTGCTCGAGCGGGCTAGGCACAACGACCAGGCGGAGGTCGAGATCGTCGAGGCGCTGCAGAACTTCCCGTCCGACCTGCCGAGCTCGCCGGGAGTCACCGTTCTCGGCCTGGGTGTCCATCTCGGTCGGCTGCGACAACACTTGCACGTTCTGCATCGTGCCGAGCCTGCGTGGAACCGAGACCGACCGTCCGATCGGTGACGTTCTGGCCGAGGTCGAGGCGCTCGTCGCCTCCGGCGTTGTCGAGATCACGCTGCTCGGACAGAACGTCAACTCCTATGGACGCTCGTTCGGGGACCGGTTCGCCTTCGGCAAGTTGCTGCGGGCGTGCGGTGAGATCGACGGGCTGGAGCGGGTGCGCTTCACCAGCCCACACCCGCGGGACTTCACCGACGACGTCATCGCGGCCATGGCCGAGACGGCCGAACGTCTGTCCGCAGCTGCATATGCCGCTTCAGTCGGGCTCCGACGCTGTCCTGCGCGCGATGCGGCGCAGTTACCGCAGCGATCGGTACCTGGCGATCATCGACGCCGTTCGCGCGGCCATGCCGGCCGCCGCCATCACCACCGACATCATCGTCGGCTTCCCCGGCGAGACAGACGCCGACTTCGAGCAGACGCTGCAGGTGGTCGAGCGCGCTCAATTCGCGAGCGCGTTCACCTTCCAATACTCCAAGCGGACCGGTACGCCTGCGGCCACGATGCCCGAGCAGGTGCCGAGCGAGGTCGTGCGCGAACGATATGACCGCCTGATCCTTGCGCAGGACGCGATCTCGTGGTCGGCGAATCGGGCGCTGGTCGGCCATCCGGTAGAGGTGCTGGTGGCCGGTGTCGGGCGCAAGGCGCAGGCGACCGGGAGACTGTCGGGACGCGCGCGCGACGGCCGGTTGGTACACGTGAGCGCCGGGCCCGACGTGGCGCCGGGTGATCGTGGTCACGTCGACGATCACCTATGCAGCGCCCTACCACCTCGTCGCCGACGGCCCGATCATCGACTACCGCCGCTGGCGTGGTGCCGGACCGGAAGCACCAGCGAAACTCACCGACGACCCGCCCGGACGGGCGCCGGTCGCTGCCCATAGCCGTGCCGGTCCTGCGCGCCCTCTAACTGGGTAACAGGCTGCGGCGCTGCTCGACGTCGGCTTCAGCCTTGGCGATGCGGGCCGGGTCGCCGGACTTGCGGGCCCGCTCGAGCTTCTGCTCGGCCTCGGCCAGCCGATCGCGCAGCGCGGCGAGGAATGGGTTGCTCTCGGCGCTGCTGCGCCGCCAGCCGGCATCGGTCGCCTCCCGTATGCGCTGCTCAGCGGCCCGCATCTGGTCATCGAGGCGGCGCATCGCGTCGCGAGGTACATGTCCCACCGCGTCGAAGCGATCCTGCAGGTGACGTAGCGTCGACTGGGCGGACTTGACGTCACCCAAGTCGAGCGCGGCCGCTTCGGCGATGATCGCTTCCTTGAGCTTCTGGTTGGCGACTTGCTCGGCGTCACGTTCGGCGAAAGTGCCCGAGCGACGCTCGAAGAAGCTGTCCTGGGCCGCGCGGAATCGAGTCCACAGCGCGTCCTCGACGTCCTTGGTGGTGCGCGGGGCCGCCTTCCACTCAGCCATCAGGTCCTTCATCGCGGCGGCGGTCTCTTTCCAGTCCGAGGACGCGGCCAGTTCGGTCGCCCGCTCGACTAACTTTTCCTTCGTCGCCTTCGCGGTGACTCGTTCGGTGTCCAAGGCGGCAAAGTGTGCGCCCCGGCGCCGTCCGAACTCGTCGCGGGCGGCCGAAAAGCGTTTCCACAGGGCCTCGTCGGTCTTGCGGTCGACCCCCTTGATCAGCTTCCACTCCTCGACGATCACCCGTAGACGATCGCCTGAGGCCTTCCAGGCCGATGCTCGCTCGGCGATCTGCTCGGCCTCGACCGCCAACGCCTCCTTCTGCGCAACCGCTTCGGCTCGAGCGGCCTGGCGGGCGGCCGCGGCCTCATCGGTCTTGGCCTGGGCGTTTGCGAGCAGTGCGTCGACCCGGTACCGCGAGGGAGTCGAGGTCGCCGATCGCGGCGGCGGTCGGGATCTGCTCCTTCAGCGCCTGCGCCTGCGTTCGGGTCGAGCCGGGGTCGCCCGCACCCGGAGGCCAGCCGCACCTCGAGCAGCGTCACCTCGGTCTCGAGGTCTTTGAATCGGCGTCGGTAGTAGGCCATGCCCGCGTCGGCGTCCCCGGCCTGCCAAGAGCCGATCACGCGGTCGCCCGCGGCGCTGGTGACATAGGCCGTGCCGTCGGCGTCGATGCGTCCCCAGGGGGAGCTGCCGGTGCTCATGACAATGCATTAGACACGAGAGCGCTATGTCGATGGGAGCCGGTTAGCCTGCGAAGGTCAATCCGAGGTGATCCGGGCGTCGGGTCAGATGCGCGGATTAGCCTTGATCATGGCGAATTGCGACGCAGTCGATAGGGAGCGGCGAGTGGGCGGCGACACCAGCGATGCGATCATCGCCGTCGTCGGGCCCACGGCCACCGGCAAGTCCTCACTCGCGGTCGAGCTGGCCCGGTCGATCGACGGCGAGATCGTCAACGCCGACTCGATGCAGCTCTACGTCGGCATGGACATCGGCACCGCCAAGGCGTCGATCGAGGAGCGCGCCGGCGTCGTGCATCATCTGCTTGACGTCTGGCCGCTGGCGAAGTCGGCTGCGGTGGCCGAGTACCAGGCGCTGGCTCGCGACGTGATTGCCGGGATCCACGGCCGTGGACGGCCAGCGATCCTGGTCGGCGGATCCGGGTTGTATGTCCGCGGCGTGCTCGATGAATTGAAGTTCCCGGGCGAGTCGCCGGCCGTCCGGTCCCGATTGGCCGGAGAGCTGGCGGTCGGCGGGCACGGCTGCGCTGCACGCCCGGCTGGCTGCGCTCGATCCGATCGCAGCGGCCTCGATCCTGCCCAGTAATGGACGCCGGATCGTCCGGGCGCTCGAGGTGATCGAACTGACCGGTGGTCCGTTCCTGGCGACCATGCCGCCGTTCGGCCATCATCCGAATCAGGTCCAGCTCGGCCTGGACCGCGCCGACCTCGATGAGCGGGTCGAGGCCCGCGTGACTGCCATGATGGCCGCTGGCTTCCTGGACGAGGTGCGCGGGCTGCTGCCGGCCGGGCTGAGGCAGAGCCCAACCGCCGGCAAGGCGCTGGGTTACGCGCAACTGCTCAGCTGCATCGACGACAATGGGACGGTCGTCGGTGACCTCGACGAGGCGGTGGCGATAACGGTGCGGGCGACGCGACGGTTCGCCCGCCGTCAGCGATCCTGGTTCCGACGCGATCCCCGGGTGCACTGGCTCGACGCTGCGGCGCCCGATCTATTGACGGGCGCCATTGGCCACCGTCCGTTCTACGCTTGCGCGGTGACGCTACGAGTGGTCAAGGGCCACGCGACCGAGAACGACTTCGTCCTGATCGATGATCGCGACGGTCTGCTCGAGCTCACACCGGCACTGGTCCAGGCGCTGTGCGACCGGCACGCGGGCATCGGGGCCGACGGAGTCCTGCGCGTGGTTCGCTGCGCCAACGACCCGGCGGCCGCCGCGATGGCCGCCGAGGCCGAGTTCTTCATGGACTACCGCAATGCCGACGGAACAGTTGCCGAGATGTGCGGAAATGGCAGCCGGCTGTTCCTGCGTTACCTGCAATCCGCCGGTCTGGCTGGACCGAGCACGACGGTGGCGACCCGCGGGGGAGTGCGCCGGCTCTGGACCGAGTCCGACGGCCTGATCACCGTTGAAATGGGTCAGGCGCGGGTGCTCGACGACGTTCGCAAGGTCCATGTCGCCGGCGGCGCGCCGATGGTGGGCATCGGCATCTACGTGCCCAACCCGCACATCGTGGTTGCCGTGGCCAACGCCGACGAATTGGCTGCGTTCGACCTCAGTACTGCGCCGATCGTCGAACCGCCGCTGCCCGAGGGCCAGAACGTCGAGCTCGTGGTCACCCTCGGCCCTCGGCACATCGCGCTGCGGGTCAACGAGCGCGGCGTCGGCGAGACCCGCTCGTGTGGCACCGGCATCTGCGCGGCGGTCGTGGCCACCGCCGGTCCCTCGGGCAACGACGGACGGCCGTGGCAGGTGGACGTCCCCGGTGGCCGTTGCCAGGTCAGCTGGCGCCCCGACGGTGAGCTCGTGCTGACCGGTCCCGCGCAGCTGGTCGGCGAGATCGACATCGACCCCACCTGGTTGTCGGCGGCGAGTGACACCATGGAACGACGATGACCGAACGCACCTGGACCACCGCCGATGAATCCGACTTCGACGAGCCCTCGATCGAGATAGCCGAGTTCGACGAGCCCGTGTTCGACGAACTCGGCGTGGACGAATCGGACAGATATCCGGTCGCCGACGGTGGCGAGATGGAACGCGCGGAGCGCTCCGCCCTGCGTCGGGTCGCCGGCCTCTCGACCGAACTCGAAGACATCACCGAGGTCGAGTACCGCCAGCTGCGACTCGAGCGAGTCCTGCTCGTCGGCGTCTGGATGGACGGCACCCAGGCCGACGCCGAGAACTCCCTCGCCGAGCTCGCCCGGCTCGCCGAGACCGCGGGCTCGCTGGTGCTCGATGCGCTGATCCAGCGCCGCGACCGTCCCGATCCGGCTACCTACATAGGCTCCGGGAAGGCGAAGACGCTGCGCGATCTGGCCAGCTCGCTCGGCGCCGACACCGTCATTTGCGACGGCGAGCTGACGCCGGGCCAACTGCGCCAGCTGGAAGAGGTCGTCAAGGTCAAGGTCGTCGACCGCACCGCCTTGATCCTCGACATCTTCGCCTCCCACGCGCGCTCGAAGGAGGGCAAGGCCCAGGTCGAGCTCGCGCAACTGCAATACCTGTTGCCGCGCCTTCGTGGCTGGGGTGAGTCGTTGTCGCGTCAGGTCGGTGGACGGGCCGCGGGCGGCCTGGGAATCGGTGGTCGCGGTCCCGGTGAGACCAAGCTCGAGATCGACCGTCGTCGCATCGGCGCGCGCGCCTCCAAATTGCGGCGCGAGCTCAAGCACATCAAGACCGCGCGTGACGTCAAGCGGGCCTCCCGAACCGCGCACCGCGTCCCGAGTGTCGCGCTGGCCGGCTACACCAACGCCGGCAAATCCTCGCTGCTCAATCGCTTGGCCGGGGCCGATGTGCTCGTCGACAACGCCTTGTTCGCGACCCTGGATCCGACCGTCCGCCGGACCCAGACCCGAGACGGCCGCGAATACACCGTCACCGACACTGTCGGTTTCGTCCGCCACCTTCCGCACCAGTTGATCGAGGCGTTCCGTTCGACCCTGGAGGAGGTTGCGGCGAGCGACCTGATCGTGCACGTCGTTGACGCCGCCGACCCCGACCCGCTGGCCCAGATCGAGGCGGTCCGGATCGTCCTGGGGGAGATCGACGTCCTGTCGGTGCCGGAACAGCTGGTGTTCAACAAGGTGGACGCGGTGGACGCGGTCACCCTGGCCCAGCTTCGCCGCAATCATCCGGGTGCGTTGTTCGTCTCGGCTCGCACCGGCGCCGGGATCGCGGCGCTGCACGAGCTGATCGACGAGCGACTGCCCCGGCCCGACATCGAAGTCAGCGCGCTGCTGCCCTATACGCGCGGTGACCTATTGGCCCGGGTGCACGCCTACGGCGAGGTGCTCGAGATCCGACACCTGGAAGCCGGCACCGCGCTCGTGGCCCGGGTCAACCGGGGGCTGGCCGCTGCCCTCGAGCCCTTCTCGACGCCACTGGACCTATCGCGGCGTACGCTGGGCAGCGAGCAAGGTTAGCGGTACGCCCCGGGCCGACTCGGCGGAGTTGTCGAAGGAGAATCATCGTGGACGCACTGACCCCAGGTCATCTGATCCCGTTACTCATCGTTGCCGCCCTGCTCTTCTTCGGTTGGAAGCAGCTGCCCGACATGGCCAAGTCGGCCGGCAAGTCGCTGCGAGTGTTCCGCGCCGAGGTCAAGGGTCTCTCCGAGGAGACCAAGGGCCTGGGCGACCCGGAAGCGACTCATGCGGTTAAGAGCGCGCTGACGGCGGCCACCGCAGCCGACGTCGCGACCCCTGAGCCGCCGCGGCCAGCCGAGGCCAAGACCGCTGCCGAGGTCCCCGACTCGAGCGGCCACCCGACTGCCTGAGCTTGAGCACCGGACGCGGCGGTGAGTGACGCGTTGCGCCGCCGCTGGGGCCTGATCCCGATCTGGCTCGTTGGTCTGTCCGGGTTGATCCTCATCGCCACGACGCTGGATGTGCTCAACCGCGGCGCCCTGACCGCGTTCGATCATCAGGTGTCACAGCACGTCGTGAGTTGGCATGTGAGTCATCATCGCTGGATCAAAAGGGCGATCTATGTGCTCACGTTGTTCGGTCAGCGCGGCACCGTGCTGGTTCTGACCGGCCCGACCGTGCTTTACCTGACCTGGCGGGCCCGCTCGATTGACCCGGTGCTGCGGTACGTCGTCGCCCTGGTGGCGCTGACGGTGGTGGTCTACGCGGCAAAGTTCGGGCTCGGGCGGACCGCGCCGCCGGTCGATCTGCTGCACACCGACAGCGGCGCGTCCTACCCGTCCGGACATCTTGCGAACGCAGTTGTCACCTGGTGGTTGGTCTGGTGGCTGGCGCGAGGCATCGATCCGCGCTCGAACCTGACTCGCGTGCTCAATGCGGTGCGGTTCATCGCCCCGGTTTGCGTGATCATCGGAATGACCGTGCTGGACTACCACTGGCAGAGCGACTTCGTGGGCGCGGCCTGTGTCGGAATCATCCTGCTGGCCATCGCGACACTACCTACCTTTGGCCGCGCATCAGCCGCAATCGACCGACGGTGGGAGCGCTCTCGCGTGCGCGCCTGAGACCACCGGATTTCCCGATCTGCGCTCAGACCTTGCGCAGGACGGTCACCACCCGGCCGAGAATGGTGGCTTCGTCCGCCGGGATCGGTGAGTAGGCCGGGTTGTGCGGAATCAACCAGGCGTGACCGTCGCGGTGACGCCAGGTCTTAACCGTCGCCTCGCCGTCGATCATCGCAGCGACTATCTCACCGTTCTCGGCATTGGCCTGCTGACGGACCACCACCCAGTCGCCGTCGGAGATGGCGGCGTCCATCATCGAGTCGCCGACCACCTTCAACATGAACAGAGTGCCCTCGCCGACCAACTCCTTCGGCAGCGGGAAGACCTCTTCGACCAGTTGCTCAGCCAGGATCGGCCCGCCAGCCGCGATCCGACCGACCATCGGCACGTAGACCGGGCTCGGCATCACCGGTGCCGGTTCCAGGGCGTCACTCTCGCGCTGGGCCTGCCGCTCGGCCGCCGCATCAACCGCGTCGGCGCTGCGGACGTCCACCGCCCGCGGGCGGTTGGGGTCGCGTCGCAGATAGCCCTTGCGTTCGAGGACCGTGAGCTGGTGGGCCACGCTCGAGGTCGAGGCCAAGCCCGCGGCCTCGCAGATCTCGCGGATGCTCGGGGGATAGCCGCGCTGCTCGACCGAGTCCCGGATGACATCAAGGATCGCGCGCTGCCGATCCGTCAGTGTCTCGACCGGCTGCTCGGGCCGAATCGAGCGCACGTTGTCGGGGCTGCCCGGTTCGGTGCCATCCGACGCGAGGACCTGACCGGTCCCGGTCGAGGTGGCGGCCTTCGCTGCTGTCTTCATTTCCGACTTCGTTCCCGACTTCGTTCGGGGTGTCGCGGTCGATGCCATCTGGCTCTCCTTCGAGTCGATTCTGCCGACCGTAACCTGCACGTCGCTTTCATTCAAACATTTGTTCGAACGACACGCCGGGTGGCTCTGGAAACTGTCGGAGTCGGCTGATACAACATCGTACAGACGTTCGATCGAACGCCCGTTCGACAAGTTAAGGACCTAGCGATGTCGGTAGCCAGCGAACTCCCCCCGGACGTGTACATCCCGGCCGGCGCCCGTACCCGGGCACTGCGCATGGTCTCCGATCCCCGGTTCCGTCGCGCCGATGCACTCGAATCGTCGTTGGGTTACTTGCCGAACCGCATAGATGTGTTCGCGTCAGCTGCGCCAGCTGTCGCCGCCAACGGCGCCAAGGTCACCGACCTTGATAGTTGGCGGCCCCATTACGTCGGTGCGCAGGTCGGGGGTCGTCGGCGAAGCGCCGTCGACCTGCGCATTCGACCCGAGGCTCTCGCCAGCCCGTCGCGAGCGTCGGTGTCGGCGGCACCGTCATCGGCCCGGGCGGTCGGTGCGCCGCTTCGGCTGACCCATCGCGGCGCCGTCGCGCTCAGTGTGGCCTCGGTTCTGCTGGCGATCGGCGTCGTCGCGATCGCCTGGCTCTCGTCGGTCGCCTCGTCGAGCGGGTCGAGCGCCGGGGCGAACTCGGTAACCGGTTCGACCGCGCCGGCGGTCGTCACCGTCCACTCCGGTGATTCGCTGTGGTCGATCGCCAGCACCATCGCGCCGAACCGTGACCCCCGCGTCGTCGTCGACGACTTGCGCAAGCGCAACCACCTGGACAGTGACTCGGTGACACCGGGGCAGCAATTGCGGGTCCGCTGACGGCGCTTAGCGCACGTAAGACTAGCTTTCGCTCGGCGCGTCACTTGCGGAAGATCTGCGCTAGCTCTAGCGTTCCTACATGTAGTGGTTACACGCGTGTAAGTCGTCCACAGATTGGGTTCGGCGGTCCACAGTTCACTTGTGGTCCTGCACATGTTGTCCCCAGGTTGTCGACAGCTTTACGCACAGCCCACTCGCTAGATCCGTTCAATTCGCTCAAATCGAGCTAGCCGTTAGCGACCTCGAATGCCAGCGACAGGAGGTGTCCGTCCGGTGCGTTGTCCGTATTGCCGTCATCCAGATTCGCGGGTCGTCGATTCTCGCGAGCAGGAAGAGGGCCAGGTCATTCGCCGTCGACGCTCCTGCCCGGAGTGCGGGCGCCGGTTCACCACCATCGAGCAGGCGAGCCTCATCGTGATCAAGCGCAGTGGCGTCACTGAACCGTTCAGCCGGCAGAAGGTGATTGTCGGTGTGCGGCGCGCCTGCCAGGGCCGCCCGGTCGATGAGGATGCGTTGGCGCTGTTGGCGCAGACCGTCGAGGAGTCGATCCGGGCCACCGGCGTGGCCGAAGTTGCCAGCGATGAGGTCGGGCTCGCGATTCTCGGACCGCTGCGTGAGCTCGATGAGGTCGCCTACCTTCGCTTCGCCAGCGTCTACATGGCGTTCAGTTCGGTCGACGACTTCGACAAGGCGATCAACGCGTTACGCAATCCGCATCGCGCAGCCCCTCCTAACAACGCCGTCTAAGCAACACCGTCTTTGGCAGCACTGTCTCAAGCAACATCGCCCGAACGGCCGTCCCCCCGGCGGCCGCACTGCTCGACCAGTACGAACCCCACGCCAGCAGACCCTCGGTCCCCCAGGAGGACACCGCACAATGAGTGACAGCACCAGTAGCAAGCGCAAGGCCGCGTCCGACGCGCACGATCTGATCGATCGGACCGAGGCTGCGCCGCAATACCGTCCGAACGGGTTGACGGTCGAGCGGGTGTACACCACCGAAGGTGTCCATCCCTATGACGAGGTCACCTGGCAGCGTCGTGATGTGGTCATGACGAACTGGCGTGACGGTTCGGTCAACTTCGAGCAGCGCGGTGTCGAGTTCCCCGAATCCTGGTCGGTGAACGCGGCCAACATCGTCACGACGAAGTACTTCCGCGGCGCCGTGGGCAGTGACGTGCGTGAATGGTCGTTGCGTCAGCTCATCGATCGGGTGGTGAACAAGTACCGCGAGGCCGGCGAGCTCAACGGCTACTTCCGCTCGGCCGATGACGCCGAGATCTTCGCGCACGAGCTGACCTGGATGCTGCTGCACCAGGTGTTCAGCTTCAACTCACCGGTCTGGTTCAACGTCGGCACGTCCTCGCCGCAACAGGTCAGCGCCTGCTTCATCCTGGCGGTCGAGGACACGATGGACTCGATCTTGAACTGGTACCGCGAAGAGGGTCTGATCTTCAAGGGCGGCTCGGGCGCGGGCCTGAACCTGTCGCGGATCCGGTCATCGAAGGAGCTGCTGTCCTCCGGCGGCACCGCCTCCGGCCCGGTCAGCTTCATGCGTGGCGCCGATGCCTCCGCCGGCACCATCAAGTCGGGTGGGGCGACCCGTCGCGCGGCGAAGATGGTCATCCTCGACATCGATCACCCCGACATCGTCGAGTTCGTCGAGACCAAGGCCCGCGAGGAGGACAAGATCCGGGCGCTGCGCAATGCCGGCTTCGACATGGATCTGGGCGGCGAGGACATCGTCTCGGTCCAGTACCAGAACGCGAACAACTCGGTCCGGGTCTCGGATGAGTTCATGCGCGCGGTCGAGGACGGCCGCGAGTTCGGCCTGCGGGCCCGCGAGACCAACGAGGTCATCGAGACCGTCGATGCGCGTGAGCTTTTCAACAAGGTCGCGAAGGCCGCCTGGGAATGCGCCGATCCCGGCATCCAGTACGACGGCACGATCAATGACTGGCACACCAATCCCGAGTCGGGCCGGATCAATGGGTCGAACCCGTGCTCCGAGTACATGAGTCTCGACAACACCTCGTGCAACCTGGCCTCGCTGAACCTGATGAAGTTCCTGGGCGATGACAACGTCTTCGACGGCTCGAAGTTCATCAAGGCCGTCGAGCTGATCATCACGGCGATGGACATCTCGATCTGTTTCGCCGACTTCCCGACCGAGATGATCGGCATCAACACCCGCGACTACCGCCAGCTCGGCATCGGTTACGCGAACCTGGGCGCCCTGCTGATGGCGTCGGGCCTGGCCTACGACTCCGACGGTGGACGGGCGCTGGCCGGTGCCGTTACCTCGCTGATGACCGCGACGTCCTACCGGCGCTCGGCCGAGCTGGCCGGCATCGTGGGCCCGTACAACGGGTTCGCCCGCAACGCCGAAGGACACGCGCGGGTCATGCGCAAGCACGCGGCCGCAAACGATTCGGCGCGAGCGATGCACTCCAACGACCGGATGCTGTTCAGCCTCGCCGGTGAGCAGTGGACGCTCGGCAACCAGATCGGCGCGCAGAACGGCTGGCGAAATGCCCAGGCGTCCGTCCTGGCTCCGACCGGAACCATCGGCCTGATGATGGACTGCGACACGACCGGAGTCGAGCCCGACCTGGCGCTGGTGAAGTTCAAGAAGCTGGTCGGCGGCGGCTCGATGCAGATCGTCAACCAGACGGTGCCCCGGGCGCTGCGAGCGCTGGGCTACCAGGAAGAGCAGGTCGAAGCGATCGTCGAGCACATCGCCGAGCACGGCAACGTCGTCGATGCACCCGGGCTCAAGCTCGAGCACTACGAGGTCTTCGACTGTGCGATGGGCGCTCGCTCGATCCGGGCGATGGGCCACGTGCGGATGATGGCCGCGGCGCAGCCGTTCATCTCCGGCGCGATCAGCAAGACGGTCAATCTGCCCGAGACGGCCACGGTCGAAGACATCGCCGAGGTCTACCTGCAGGGCTGGAAGCTCGGCATCAAGGCGCTCGCGGTCTACCGCGACAACTGCAAGGTCGGGCAGCCGCTGTCGGCCGGCAAGGGCGACAACAACGGCAGTGCCAGCACGAACAGCGGCGCGGCTGCCGCTGCGCCGGCTGCGGCCGTGGTCGAACAGCGACCGATTCGGCGTCGGCTGCCGAAGTCCCGTCCGTCGGTCACCACGTCGTTCAGCGTGGCCGGGGCCGAGGGCTACATGACGGCCGGGTCCTACCCGGACGACGGCCTGGGCGAGGTCTTCCTCAAGCTCGGTAAGCAGGGTTCGACGCTCGCCGGGGTCATGGACGCTTTCTCCATCGCGATCTCGATCGCCTTGCAGCACGGCGTTCCGCTCGAGACCTACGTCTCGAAGTTCACCAACATGCGCTTCGAGCCGGCCGGTCTGACCGATGACCCCGACATCCGGATGGCGCAGTCGGTTCTCGACTACATCTTCCGGCGCCTCGCCCTTGACTACCTGCCCTTCGAGGAGCGGGCCGGTCTTGGCATCTACACCGCCGGGGAGCGCACCCGCCAGCTCGAGACCGGTAGCTACAGCCCGGTCGATGAGAACGAGGACCTCGAGTCGCTGGCCCAGTCGGTTCCGGTGGCCAAGGCATCGGCTCCGGCCGAGGTCGTCGAAGTCGCCGAGAGCGCGGTCGGTGCCGTCAGTGCTGATGAGGCGGCGCCCCGCGAAGTGCTGGCAAACGTGCACAGCTCGACCGAACTGCTCGAGTTCATCACCGGGTCGTCCGCCGACGCGCCGCTCTGCATGAACTGCGGCACCAAGATGCGCGCCGCCGGCAGCTGCTTCGTCTGCGAAGGATGTGGCAGCACCAGCGGTTGCAGCTAGATCGGTGCACCCCGGCGGCGGGGAGTCGAACCGGCCAATTCGGCGGTTCGACTCTCCGCCGCTTTGCTCGTGTTAGATGCGTGAACGCGGCCAACCGACCACCGCGGATGACCGCACATTTCGGGTGCCGCTCCCAAGCCGCGTCAAATTGATCGACCGAGTTCAACTTTTTCTCGCCCTACTGCATCCACCGATCCGCTCGGCGACGAACACCTGATGCGAGCACCCCCCGAGCCGGGGGCGGGCCGCGTCGTCGAAAGGGACGAGTATGGCGCAAGAGGTTGCCAACGATCCGAGCCGCAGAACGTTCTTGGCGGTTGCGGGCGTGGGTGCGGCGGGTGTCGCGGCGGCGAGCGTCGTCGCACCGCGACTGTTCTCTGGTTCCGGTTCAACGGCTGCACCGTCGACCGGCGAGGTCATGGGTGGGGTCACAGCACTGCCCAGCGATGCATCCGGTTCGCTGGTCGCGGTCGTCAAGGACGTGCAGAACGGCTTGGTCTCGGTGCTGGTCGGCGAGCACGAAGTGATCGTTCGCGATCGCGAGCTGGTGGCCCGACTGGCCACCGCGGCGAAGAAGGCGGGTCGCTGATGTCCTCTCATCGCGAAGCGCCGGAGATATCGAAGGACCCGGTCGCCGACAACACCGACACGTACGCGTTCGTCAGCCCGGACAATCCCAACACGGTCACGCTGATCGCCAACTTCATCCCGCTGCAATTGCCCTATGGCGGACCGAACTTCTACGAGTTCGGCGAAGAGGTGCTGTACGAGATCCATGTGTCGAACAGCGGTACGGCCCAGGCTGACGTGACCTACCAGTTCCGGTTCGACACCAGCATCCGCAACAACAACACGTTCCTCTACAACACCGGACAGATCGCCAGCAGCACCAGTCCGATGTGGAATCGGCCGCAGACATTCTCGGTCACCCAGGTCACCGCCCGTGGACCCGCGTCTGCTGGCCAGCGGTCTGACCGTGCCGCCGGTGAACATCGGTCCGCGCAGCACTCCCAACTACGACGCCACGTTCACGCATACCAACGTCCACACGCTGCCCGGGGGAGCGAAGGTGTTCGCCGGCCAGCGGTCCGACGCATTCTTCGTCGATCTCGGCAGCATCTTCGATCTCGGCACGCTGCGTCCGTTCGAGGCGGCGCACCTGATCCCTTCGGCGAACGCCGTCGGCGTGAACGGGGTGCAGGGCACGAACGTGCACACGATCGCGATCCAGGTCGACAAGACCGCGATCACCCGCAACGGCAACCGCCCGACCGACGTGATGGACGCCGGATCGGTCATCGGGGTCTGGGCCACGGCCAGCCGCCAGCAGTCCCGGATTCACGATGGCAACGGGCACTCGATCTGCCACGGACCGTGGATGCAGGTGTCGCGGCTGGGTAATCCGCTGTTCAACGAGGTCATCGTGCCGATGGCCGAGAAGGACCGCTGGAACAGCCTGCCGCCCAGTGCCGACGGTCAATTCGCCAAATACGTGACCACCCCGGAACTCGCTGGACTATTGCCGGCGCTCTACCCGGGAGTGTTCCCGAACCTGGCGGCTTACAAGAAGCCGCGGGCCGACCTGGCCGCGATCTTGTTGACCGGCATCCCGGCCGGTGTTGTGAAGGGCTTCCAGAACTTCACCGGTGCCGTCCAGGCCGACATGCTTCGACTCAACGTCGCGGTACCTCCGTCGGCCAAGCCTGATCCGATCGGTCTGGTCGCCGGTGATGCGGCCGGGTTCCCGAACGGCCGGCGATTAGGTGACAACGTCGTCGCCATCGAGCTGCGGGCGGTTGCCGGGGCGACGATTCCGCTGGTCGATCCGTCGTTCACACCCGATACGGCGGCCGGCGCGTTGACCGACGGGACGACGAACACGAACGCCGCCCTACGCGCGAGCTTCCCGTATCTCGGGGCGCCGGCGAGCGGGTACGCGTCCAAGCCGCCGGTTCCGGCGGCATGACCGACCTCCCCGGTCGGCTGGTGGCGGTGTCTTCGGATGCCGCCACCAGTTGGGGGTCGTGATGGTTGAGGCCGCGAATGCGTTCGCCGGGCAAGGCGCCGTCGTCCTCGATATCGGCGGTGATGTCGGGGCGTTGATCGTTGACGTGCCTGACGGCATGGACGGTGTCGAGATCGAGATCAGGCCGGCCGGAACAGACGCGGACTCGGGTCATGGGCACGCCGGTCATTCGCCGGCGGACCACGAGCACATCCAGCACGCGCACGGTCACCACCCACACGTCGCCGTGGTCCGACGCCCCACCCCGGCCGGACCGGTTCCGTCCGCGGTCTTCCCTGAGCTGGTCGAGGGCGACTACGAGCTCTACCTGCGCACCGACTCCGACCCGGTCGTGCAACTGTGGGTCTCGATTCGTGGCGGCGAAATCTCCTATGCCGACTGGCCCGGTTAGAGCACCGGCGAGTAGGTCAGTCGGCCGATTCGTCCGCTGACGACTGGGCCTGGTTCTCGGCTGCGATCACGTGCAGCACAGCGTTGATGAGGGCCAGGTGCGTGAACGCCTGCGGGAAGTTCCCCAGTTGCTGGCCACTCTCGGGGTCGATCTCCTCGGCATAGAGCTCGAGCGGGCCGGCGAAAGACAGCAGCTTGGCGCAGAGCTGGCGGGCCCGGTAATGCTCACCGATCTCTGAGAGCGCCGAAACCAGCCAGAACGAGCAGATCGTGAAGCTGCCCTCCTTGCCCTCGAAGCCGTCGTCGGTCTCATCGGTGCGATAACGCAGTACGAAGCCGTCCTCGGTCAGCTCGTCGGCGATCGCCAGGACGGTCGCGCGGATGCGGGGATCGTCGGCCGGCAGGAAACGCACCAGAGGGGCCAGCAGCAGCGACGCGTCGAGGTTCTTCGAACCGTAGGCCTGGGTGAGAACGCCGCGCTCGTCCACCGCGTTGGCCAGGATGTCGGCCCGGATCTCCTCGGCCGCCTTGGCCCAGGTGTCGGCCTGATCGTCCTGCCCGATCAGGCTCGCCAACCGGGCACCGCGGTCGACGGCGACCCAGCACTGGATCTTGGACGAGGTGAAGTGCTGCGGCTCGCCCCGGACCTCCCAGATGCCCTGATCGGGTTGACGCCAGTGGGCCAGCGCCGCCGCGACCTGCTTGCCCAGCAGCGGCCAGATGCGTCCGTCCACCCGTTCGTGGCTCCTGGAGTGCAGGTACACCGAGTCGAGCAGTGCGCCCCAGACGTCGTGCTGAGCCTGGTTGTGCGCGGCGTTCCCGATCCGGACCGGCCGCGAATTCGCGTAGCCGGGCAGGTGATCGAGTTCGGTCTCGACCAGGTCGCGTTCGCCGCCGACCCCGTACATGATCTGCAGGTCTTCGTCGGAGCTGGCGACATCGGCGATGAAGGAGAAGAAGTCGACCGCCTCCCAGTCGAAGCCGAGGCTGTACATCGCCCACAGCGCGAACGTCGAGTCGCGGATCCAGCTGTAGCGATAGTCGTAGTTCCGTCCGCCGCCGAGCGTCTCGGGGAGGGACGTCGTGGCCGCGGCAGCGATGGCGCCGGTCGGTGCGTAGGTGAGCCCCTTGAGGGTCAGCGCGCTGCGTTGCAGGTAGCTGCGCCAGGGATGGTCGGGGAAGGTGCCGCGGGCGAGCCAGTGCTGCCAATGGTGGGCCGTCCAGACGAGTCGTCGGTAGGCGTCGTCGTAGGCGTATGGCGGCTCGACCCGTCCCCATGACAACGCGACGAAGCGGGTGTCCCCCTCCTTGAGAAGTGTGCGCGCCGACGCGCGACCGCCTTCGAAACCCAGCCGCATGTCGCTGGTCAGGCGTAACGGGATGTTGACTCCGGGCGCCTCGCACGCGCCTTGGTGATAGACCCGGTCGGTGTAGCTCCATCGCCCACTCTGGCGCCCGTAGTCGAAGATCGGTTCGCATTCGACGCTCAGCTGAACCTCGCCGGACACGCACCGGATCGTTCGCAGCATGATGTGCTCGGCGTCGTAGTCGGTCGGGGTGCGGCGCTGGCTGTGCGACAGCTCGTTCTCGTGGCGCCACGGGCCCGAGCAACATGACGTCGCGGACGATGATCCAACCGGTCGCGGTACCCCAGCTGGTCTCGAGGATCATCGTGCCGGGCAGGTAGCGACGCGCGGCCGGCACGGCGATGTCGGACGGAGCGACCCGGAAGCTGCCGCCGTGCGGCCCCAGCAGCGAGCCGAAGATGCTCGGCGAATCAACGCGCGGCAGGCACATCCAGTCGACCGTGCCGCCGGGTGAGACGAGCGCGGTGGCCTCTCCGTCGGAGAGGAACCCGTAGTCGCCGATCGGGACGCGCGGCGTGGTCGAACGATCCATCAAGTGAGCATATGCACCGTGTGTGCGCTTACAAGCTGACGAGCTCCGGCGCGCCGGGCGTCGCGAGTGAGGCGTCGACCCGGCCCGACCGGATGGCCCTGATGGCGCGGAGCGCATGGATCGCGCTGACCGTGATCACTTCGGCGCAGGACGAGCAGCGCGATGGCCACGATGCCGTCGAGCCAGAAGTGGTTAGCCGTGGCGGTCACCACGAAGACCGTGATCACCGGGTGGGCCAGTACGAGCCATCGCCATCGGCTCCGGCTCACCCGGATCGCGGTGAATGCGACCAGGACGGCCCAGCCGACGTGGACCGACGGCATCGCCGACAGCGCGTCCGCGCCCGTCCCGTCATAGACCGACTGGCCGTACCGCTCGGCCAGGTCGACGAAGCCGTTCTGGGGGAGGAGCCGCGGTGGCGCGACCGGCAGCAACTGGATCAGCAGGCAGGACGCGGTGAGCAACACCGTGGTCAACCGCAATCGAGGGTAGGCATCGCGGTGCCGGATGAACACCCACGCCAGCAGGATGCCGAGCGCGGCAAAGTGGACCGAGGCGTAATAGAGGTTGCAGAATTCGCCCAACCACCGGTGGGGGAGCACCCAGCCCTGAACGTCGCGTTCGCTCGGCAGGTGCACGTCGTGTTCGAAGCGCAGGATCCAGCGGGCCCGAGCGTAGGCGCCCTGACTGCCGACGACGGACAAGCGTTCCGGCCAACTGCCACAGTGAGTACAGCGCGGCGATGATCGCCGACTCGGCCGCCACCGCGCTGACCGTGCGCCAGCGCGCCGACCGGCCGTCTTGACGGTATTGCCAGTATCGGACGGCCGCTGCGGACAAGCCCAGCCCGCAGGCGAGGGTGGCGCCCTGTTGCCAGGTGAGGGCGAGGTCCGGCACCCGTTCACTATGCCTGGCCAGGCGCGCGCAAGCTACGTCCGTCAATTCGCTGGTCGTCGTCGGTGGGCGGGCCTAGGTTGAGACCCGGTGCCGTGCGTGGGACGCAGATTGCCCGCGAATACGCAGGAGGAGTCATGTCCCGCAAGGGATGGTTGCTGTTCGCCGCGATGTGCGTGCTGTGGGGGATCCCCTATCTGCTGATCCGGGTCGCGGTCCGCGACGTCAGCCCGGCGTTCCTCGTCTTCGCCCGCACCGGCATGGGCGGCTTGTTGTTGCTGCCGCTGGCGCTCGCCAAGGGCGGATTCCGACCCGTGCTGCCGCACTGGCGCCCATTGCTGGCCTTCGTGGTCGTCGAGCTGGCGATCCCTTGGTTGTTCCTCAGCGACGCCGAGACCCATCTGTCGAGTTCGTTGTCGGGACTGCTGGTCGCCGCCGTGCCGTTGGTCAGCATCGTGCTCGCCCGCTACAGCGGCGGCGATCGGCGGATCGAGCCGATCCGGCTGGTCGGCCTGCTGATGGGGTTCGTCGGGGTCGCCGCACTGGTCGGCCTGGACCTGGGCCAGCTCGACGTCCGGGCCTTCATCGAGTTGCTCGTGGTGGTGATCGGCTACGCCTTCGGCCCGATGATCCAGGCGCGCTGGCTGGCCGGCCTGCCGAGCTATTCGGTCGTCGCCGCCTCGCTGCTGATCACCGCCATCGGCTACCTACCGGTCGCGATCATCCAGCGGCCGACCCACATCGAGGCCCGTCCATTGGCTTCGATCCTCGTGCTGGGCAGCTTCTGCACGGCGATTGCGTTCGTCGTCTTCTTCGCCCTGATCGCCGAGGTCGGACCCGCTCGGGCGGTTGTGTTCACCTACGTCAACCCGGCCGTCGCCATCGTGCTCGGCGTCATCTGGCTCAACGAGAGGTTCACGGTCGGAATGGCGGTCGGGTTTCCGCTGATCCTGCTCGGCTGCGTGCTGGCATCTCGCCGGGGCAGCTTCTCGGGTGACCGTGGCCGACGCGGCTGATCCGGGCGACCCCGTGGGGCCGGCGCCGGCGATCAGCTGGCCGGCCCGAACGCCTGACGACTCAGCTGGTCGGCGCGCCGGATGGTTGCGCGGTCCCACGGCCGCCGCCGGTCGGCAGGGTGATTCCGCAGGCGGTCAGCGCCTGCTGGATCTCGGTCGATTCCGTCCCGCCGAACCCGCCCCCGAACCCACCGCTGCCCGCACCCGACGGCCGGGTGAACGACCCGGACGGGCGGGTGAACGACCCGGACGGGCGGGTGAAGGACCCGCTCGGTCGCGCACAGTGGGAATCGCAATCCCGGCGGCCGACAAGCAGGCCTGGACGGTCGGGTTGGCGAATGGGTCGGCCCGGCCGCGGCCGGCCGCGTCAGAACCGGACGTGGTCGCCGAGGCGGTTGACGATGCCACCGAGGCGGTGGTTGACGACGATCCGCTGCTCCCGCCGCCACACGCGACGACGCCGGCGGTGGTAGCGATGATGAGGCCGCCGAGTAGGGCCGGCCGAACGAAGGGGCGCATGTCCCGTCCTCCCGAAAACATTGACTGCTCGAACAGTGGTTGACGGCTAGCGGGCGCCGACGGCGGTCGCGGTGACGGTGCCGTCGGAACCGGTGGTGCCCGAAACGGTGACGTTCTGACCGGCCTTCAGATCGGACGCGGTGGCGGTCTGGGTGATCGTCGTCGTTCCGGACAACTTGACGGTGATCATCTGGCCACCGAGGTTCTTCACTACCACGGTGTCGCCGGACACGCTCACGATCTGGCCGATGACGGCCGGGATCGAGGTGGTGCTGCCGGTGCCGGTTCCCGCTCCGCCTGCGCCCGTTCCGGTACCTCCTGCGCCCGAACCGGTCGTGCCGGTTCCCGAACCGGTGGTGCCGGTGCCGGTGCGGCCGCCGAAACCGCCAGCGAAGCCAGCGGCTCCACCGCCGGTGCCGGTCGTCGCCCCGCGGCGGGCGGCGGCTGCCGTGAATGGATTGCTCGAAGTGGTTGAGCCCTCATGCTGCTGAACCTGCAGCCCGCCGAGGAAACCGGCACCGGCGACGAGCAGAGCGGCCAGGCCGATCGTCAGCACGCCCAACTTCTTGCGTGGCTGAGGTGCGAATTCCGAGTCGAGTTCGTCGTAGTCGCCGTCGAGCTCGTTACCGACCACTCCAGCGGGCGCGGTAGGGGCCGTCGGGTCGGTCGGCTCGGCGAAGACGGGACCGGTCGGATTGCCGAAGAAGCTGTTACCCGCTCCGGCCGGCTCATCCGCACCGAACCGTGGTTCACGGCCCGTCGGGCCTGAAGCAGTCATGGTGTCCCTTACTCGTATCGCAGTGCGTCGATCGGCTTGAGCGACGCCGCTCGGTTGGCCGGATAGATCCCGAAGAACAGCCCGACTGCCACCGCGACCCCGAAGGCCAGGAAGACCGACCAGGGCGCGACGACCGGTTGCACGCCGACGATGGTGAAGCGACTGCCGATCAGCCCGACGACGACCCCGATGAGCGCACCGACGACCGACAGCAGGACCGCCTCAGCGATGAACTGCACCACGATGTCGCTCTTGGCGGCGCCGATCGCCTTGCGGATGCCGATTTCACGGGTCCGTTCGGTCACCGTCACCAGCATGATGTTCATGACGCCGATGCCACCGACCAGCAGGCTCAGTGCGGCCACCGCGCCCAGCAGCACGGTCAATGTCTTGGTCGACGATGTCGCGGTTGCGACGATCGAGGACGGGTTCTGCACGGTGTAGTCACGAGTCGTCGACGTGACGCTGTGCCGAGCGTCCAGCACCGTGTAGATCTGATTCTGGGCCGTGTTCACTACGCTCGCGGACTTGGTCTGCACGATGATGCTGCTCAGGCTCGCGGTCACGCCCGAGAACTCATCCTGGGCCGTGGTCAACGGGATGATGACGATGTCGTCCTGGTCCTGTAGTCCGGTCGAGCCCTTGGCGGTCAGTACGCCGACGATGGTGAAGTTCTTGCCATTGAACTGGGCCGTTTTGCCCACGGCCGCGGCCGGTGTCCCGAACAGATCGTCAGCGTCGGTCGCGCCGATTACGGCGACGTCGCTGCGACTCGTGTAATCGGCGTCGGCGAAGGACGTGCCGGCCTGAATGGTCCAGTTGTTGATCGGCAGATAGCTCGGAGTGGTCCCGACGAACGTGGACACGCTGTGGGTCACACCGGTGTAGCCGCCGGTCACTGCGCTGACCGTGATCACTGGCGCGACATCGGCGACATCGGGCGCCGCTCCTGGCGCGAGTAGCGCCGCCGCGTCGGTGATGGTGAGGGCCGTTGACTGGCTGCTCGTTCCGCCACTGCTGGCCGTGCGGCCGGCGCCACCACGAGCAGCAGCGCCGAATCCACCGGCGCCGCCGAATCCTCCCGCCCCGCCGGCCGCCGCGCCCGCCCGACCGTTGCCGCCGGCCGAGCGATTGACGGTCAGGGTCTCGGTACCTAGACGCGCGATGCTCTTCTTCACCGCTGCACTCGACCCGGTACCGACCGACAGGAGCACGATCACCGCCGCGACACCGATCAGAATGCCGAGGGTTGTGAGCATCGATCGCAGCTTGTTCGCGGTGATGCCGCGAAAGGCGAACCGCAACGAACCGAGCACGTTCATGAGGTGGCCGGACTCATCGAATACCCCGTCGGCTGCAGGCGGGGCGGCGGTCCCTCGATGGCGAGCCTGTCGGACGTCTTCATAGATCTCGCCGTCGCGCATCCGGATCACGCGCTTAGCGTGATCCGCGACCTCGGACTCGTGGGTGATCACGACGACCGTGCGGCCCTCGGCGTTGAGCTGGTCGAACAGGGCGAGGATCTCGGCCGAGGCGTGCGAGTCGAGGGCACCGGTTGGTTCATCGGCGAGCAACAGGATCGGCTCGGTGACGATGGCCCGGGCGACCGCGACGCGTTGCTGCTGACCGCCGGACAATTCGGTCGGCAAGTGGTGGGCGCGTTCGGACAGACCGACCGCGTCGAGCGCGGCCAAAGCCCGTTGGCGTCGTTCGGCCGCCGGCACCTTCGCGTAGGCCAACGGCAACATGACGTTGTCGATCGCGCGAGTCCGGGGGATCAGATTGAAGCTCTGGAAGACGAAGCCGATCTTGCGGTTGCGGATCACCGACAGCTGGTGCTCGTCCATCAGCCGGGTGTCGATGCCATCGAGCAGATACCGGCCCTCGGGTCGGATCGTCGAGGCAGCCGATGATGTTCATCATGGTCGACTTGCCCGAACCCGAGGCGCCCATGATCGCCAAGTAGTCGCCCCGCTCGACGACGAGATCGACCAACCGAACGGCCTGGACGGCGGTGTCGCCCGACCCGTAGGTCTTGTTGACGTGCTCGAGGGTGATTACCGGACGCGGTCCGCGTGGACGTCGTGTAGCGGCTCCACCCGGTGCCGGTGTCGGTGCGGCCGCGTCAGCCGAGCGACGCGGCCATTGAACCTTCGACGAAGCTTCGCCGGGTAGTTTCATCGGCCGCCGCCGAGCAGCGAGCCCGTGCCGCCGAGCAGGTTGAAGGTGTTGGTTGTGCCGGTTGTCGTCGGGAGGACCACCACATCGCCCGCCGCGAGCCCGGAATCGACCTCGGTCTGGCCGTTGCCGGTGACGCCGGTGGTGACAGTGACGACCTTGGTCGTCTTGCCGCTCACCACTGTCGCGGTCTTGAGCCGACCAACCGTCGTGATCGCATTACTCGCCACCCGCAGCACGTTCTGCTTGCTCGACGTGGTGATCGTCGCCGTGGCCGACTGGCCCAACCGGAGATTGGCCGGGGGAGACGTCAGCGAGATGGTGACGCCGTAGGAGACGACACTGCTCGACACCGTGCTGGTCAGATCGACTTCGGAGATGGTGCCCTGAACCGTCGTCCCGTTGGGATCGTTCGCGTCGGTCAGCGCCGCGAAGACGACAGCGACCGCATCCCCGACCTTGACGTTGGCGATGTCGGATTCGGTTACCGACCCCGGCACGATCAGCTTGGTCATATCGGCCATCGTGATGAAGCCGCTGCTCGTGCTCACGCCGGCGGTCGCGGTTGTGGACGATGTGGTGGAGCTGGACGTTGCCGATGATGTCGAACTGGAACCGGTGCTCGCGCTCGACGAACCCGTCCCGGTTGAGGCGGAGGCGCCGCTCGTGCTCGACGACGAGCTGCCCGAGGCGACCGAGCCCGAGCCAGGATTGGCGCCCGACTGTGCCGTTGACGGTGATCACGGTGGCCGCGATCGGCGACGTCAGCGTGCAGTTGTTGAGGTTCGTCTGCGCGGTTGTCACCGCGGTCTGAGCGGTGGTGACGGCGACGGCCTGCTGGCTGGTCCCAGCCTCCGCCTGGGTCAAGGCGGTCTGCGCGCTCGTGATCTGCTGCTGGTCCTTGAGCTTCGTACTGGCCAGCGAATTGGTTGCCTGGGTGATCGCGTTCGTGTTCGGATTCGTCGGTGTCACGGAGGCGTTGGCGCTGGCCAGCGCGGCTTCGGCCTGGCTGACGTCGAGGTTGTAGCTGTTCTGCGCATTCGTGACTGATGTCTTCGCCGCGGTGATCGCGTTCGAGAGATTCGCCTGGGCCTGGGCCAGCGCGGTCTCGGCCGTGTTCAACGCCGTCGTCGCGGTGCTGTTGTCGACGGTCGCGAGGGTCTCGCCCACGGTCACGTTGTCGCCCGGCTTGACCGCGATGCTGGTCAGCACGCCGCTGCAGCCGCTGAACGAGACGCCTACGTTGACCGAGCTCGAGACATTGCCGCTGGCTGACACCGTCGAGGTGATGTTGCCTTGGGTCACGGTGGTCGTCTGTTGGGCCGCGGTCGCTTTGGACGACGTATGCAGCCAGCTGTATGCGACAACCCCGATTACGATGATCGCGACGACGAGCACGCCATTGATGATCAGAGTGCGCCGGGTCATTCAGTTCCCTCGTGGTGTAGATGGCCGAGATCGGCCCAGACAGGCAGGATCAGCGACTGACGGTGGAACCCTGGCGGTGATGGCTGAGCGAGCTGTGAGCATTAGCTGTGTGAAAGCCCTGAATCGGGCTCAACGGTTAGCCGCCGCTGCTACATCAGGCGTCAGCTGCCCGCGCGGCGGTCCAGCAGCTCGGTCAACCAGCGGGGGCCCACCGTAGCGGATTCGCCGACGCGCGACGCGACCGCCTCGTTCAGCGTGTTATCGGCGGTGACGACCAGGTTCTGGTCCGTTGGGTCGGCGGAGGTGGCGTCCAACACCGCATCGACGACGACGTCGTCGATGCGGCGATGGTGATGGCGCGCGACCACCAGTCGGCGTCGGCCAGCGCCGCCACCGGCGCGGGAGCCGGCGACGGCCGCGCCTGGTCGCCGACCACGATGATCCGCGGTAGCAGTACCGAGGCGCCGGCCGCATCCAGTGGTGGGGGTAGGTCGCTGCGGGGGATACCGTGACGAGCGATGTGCCGCAGTCGGCGTCGATCTGCGGTGTCGTCACGCAGCAGGGTCGCCAGCCGCGGATCGGCCCGGACGTCGATGATGACCAGCAGACGCGGGGGCGGCCGACGGACGTGCGGCCAGGTGGCCGCAAAGCCGTGGTGCAGCGCGAGTCCGTCGACCTCGGCCATCCCCCACCAGCGCACCTCGGTGCTTTCGGCGTTGGCCGCGTGGGCAACGATCACGCCGATGGGACGGGCGAGGACGGTCGTGTACGACCAGCCGCCGTGATCGTCGACCCGCATCGCGATCGGTTCGACCGACGGTGCCTCGATGGCGGCCTCTTCGTTGGCCTCACGTAGCGCGGTGCTCGTCGGATCCTCGTGACTGTCGCGGGCGCCACCCGGCAGTGCCCAGGTGTCGCCTTCGTGGGTCCAGGGTGCGCGATGCTGGAGGATCACCCGGTGGCCGTCGGAGATAAGCAGGCCCGCGGCGCCGAAGCGACCCCAATGCCGGTGGCCGCTCGCGCAGTGCACCCAGCCGTCGCCGTCGCCCACTGCGTGGTCCACCGCCTCGTTGCCGCAGGTTATTCGCTGACGTCTGCTCGTTGACGTGGGTGAAGTTGAGTGGTGGCACCGGCCCGCCTGATCGCCTCTCGGCGTGCGGCCGCTCATGGCGGCATATTTGGGTCCGGGGGCCTGGATCGAGCCGGCGCCGTGTCCAACAATACCGGTCCGGGCGCGAATAAGTCGGCCGCGCCGGATCCCGATCGGGTCGAGGCGATTACGTATCGTTGAGGCAATCACCGTGTTCGCTGACCGCTACCGAGACGAAGGAGTCCTCTCGTTACCGCCTCGTCCTCACCCGACCGGCCCCGCCGCCCCGGACGGTATGCCGATCTGACCGCCATGATCGATGCCGCCGGCGGCATGTCGCAGCCGGTGCCCAGTGAGCTTGCGGCAACCACGGCCGCGGCCGTACTGGATGCCGGTCGGATCGATGGGCTCGGGCCGGTGGAACTCGACTCGCTCGTTCAGCTCGCCGACACCGTCGGTCTGGATACCCTGCGGGCGCTCTGGCGGGGCGCCGCGTCGGTAAGCCTGGCCAACTCGTTGTGGACCCTCTATCTGCTGCGCAGCTGGTGCACGAGCGGTGGACCCGAGGTCGTGCGATTGTGGAAGCTCGGGGAACCGATCGCAGCCGCGGACGCGGTCGTCGCAGGGGTCGCCGGGCTGGTCGACACCGACGCGGTGGCGGCGCTGGCCGACACGATCCTCGCCGGCGCCTTCACCGGTGACTTCGCGGTCGCCCTCGAGCGGGCCGCCGCGGTGTTCCGGGTGCTAGCCGCCGGCCGGCGCGAACTGGCCGAGCCGGAACTGCGGCTCGCCGACCGAAACGATCAGGCCGCCGCCGCTCTGGCCGCCGCCGCCAAACAGTGGCGGGCCGGCACGCTGCACTGAACGGCTGGCCGGCATAGTGGATCGGACCGACAGATTCCAGGTATCGCACCCACAGCCCAGCTAGTCGTCCACAGATGTCGATCACGGCCGCCGTACCAACTACGACGTCGCCAGGCTCGACGGATGACAACGCGCGAACACGCACTGCATCTCGACGGACCCGGCGAACTTCTCGAGACGCTGCCCTACCTGCTCGGCTTTCACCCCACCGACAGCGTGGTGCTCGTCGGGCTCGATGAGGCTCGGCTGGTCGTCACGACTCGTATTGACCTCGACGACGCAAATGATCCGGCGCTGCTCGCCGACAGCGTGCGGATCCTGCTTCGGGCCCGGGCCCGGATGGCGATTGTCGTCGTGTATGCCGCGCCCGGCGACTGGTCGGTCCACTCGACGCCGCACCATCGCGACCTGCCGCATCACGCTGTCGCGCAGTCAGCCGCGGCGGCGGTCCGAGCCGGCGGACTGCAATGGGTCGACACGTTGTTCGTCCAGTCCGGCCGCTGGTGGTCCTACCGGGGTAGGTCCGAGGAACGGCCTGGATGCATCGAGGGCACGCCATTACCGGGCGATGCCGCCACCGGCCCGGCGTCGGCGGTATACGCGGGGCGTCAGGCCTATCCGAGCCGGGAGGCGCTGGAATCCGTCCTCGATCCGCAGCCGGCGGCGGTTCGGCGCGAGCGTCGGGCGCTGATCGAGGTGGCCGAGCAACAGCTCCTAGCTGCGACCGACGCGGGACGACGCGATCGGTACCTGACATCGGTGAAGCGGGCCCTGTTCGCGGCGGCCCGAGAGTCCGACCAGGTGCTCTTCCCCAAAGCGGGGGGCGAGTTGTCGCCGGCGACCCTGGCCCGATTCGCGGTCGGCCTCGGCCAGATCTCGATCCGCGACGCGTTGTGGCTCGCGATCGACCAGGAACGGATCGACGGCCGCGGCCTGTGGTTGCAGTTGCTCCAGCGACTTCCGTCACCGGCCGATGCGGCACCGCTGTTCTTGTTCGGCTGGGCCAGCTGGCGCGATGGCAACGGGACGCTCGCGTCGTTGGCCGCGCAACGGGCGCTGCAGACGCGCCGCGGGTACTCGGCGGCCGAATTGTTGCTCAGCGCCGTCGTGCAAGGGCTGGACCCGTTTCGGACTCCGAAACTTCATTCGCCGCGGCGGCCGTGATCGGAGCGACCCGCGCGGGACGAGCTAGAGCGCGAGCGCGTTCGGGCTGACCGGAGCTGGCAGCTCGGTAGCGCCACTGAGCGCGATGTCTACGGCAGCCGCGCATGCGCGACCTTCGGCGATCGCCCACACGACCAGGCTCGCCCCACGGGCCGCGTCGCCGCACGCGTAGACGCCGGGGCTACTGGTCTGCCACTGCTGATCGACGACAACCGTGGCTCGGGTCGGATGTTCGGCGACGTCGAGCGCGCTGAGCAACTCCGGAACGTCGGTGCCGACGAACCCGGCAGCGATCAGTACAAGCTCGGCCGGCAGTTCGGTGCGCGACCCGTCGACAGGATGAAACTCGCGCTGGCCGGCAACGCGCACGATCTCGACCTGCTCGGTAATAACACCGCGTACCCGGCCGTCTTCGTCGGCGACGAATTCGACCACCTCGCGCGACCATGCCTCGTGAACGCCCTCGTCATGGGCGGGTGAGCTGCCTCGGGTGCTCGGCGCGGATGGCCAGACCGGGTTGACCAAGCCGGCCCGCGCCACCGGCGGCTCGTTGTGGTCAAGGACGGTGACCGACAAAGCGCCCTGACGATTCGCCGTTCCGAGGCAGTCTGCCGCCGTGTCGCCGCCGCCGATGATGATGACGTGCTTTCCGGCCGCGTCGATCGCCGGTTGGGCGATATCGCCGGCCTGAACGCGATTGCCCTGCGGTAGGTACTCCATCGCCTGATGGATGCCGCTCAGCTCCCGACCGGCATGACCTAGTTCGCGGGGGCGCAGGGCGCCTACGGCCAAAACGACAGCGTCGAACTGCGCACGCAATGCCGGCACGTCGGCCGGCGTTATTTCGTGGTTGAGCTCAAAGACGGTGCCCTCAGCGACCATCTGCTCCAGTCGCCGATCGATGATGTCCTTCGGCATCTTGAAGTCGGGGATGCCGTAGCGCAGCAGGCCACCGGCGCGGTCGTCGCGGTCGAAGACCGTCACCGAATGCCCGGCGCGCGACAGTTGCTGGGCCGCGGCCAGGCCGGCTGGCCCGGACCCGACAACGGCGACCCGTCGGCCGGTCTGGCCGAGTGGCAGCTGCGGTGTCACCAGGTCCTCGGCGAAGGCCTGCTCGACGATCGATACCTCGATCTGCTTGATCGTGACCGGGTCGGTGTTGAGGGCGAGAACGCAGGCCGCCTCACAGGGCGCTGGACAGATCCAGCCCGTGAACTCGGGAAAGTTGTTCGTCGCGTGTAACCGATCGCTGGCACTGGCGAGGTCGCCACGCGCGACGTATTCGTTCCATTCCGGGATCAGGTTGCCGAGTGGGCAGCCGCTGTGGCAGAAAGCGACGCCGCAATCCATGCAGCGACTCGCCTGTTCGGCGATCTGCTCGCCCGGCGCGCGCAGATAGATCGGCTGCCAGTCGCGGACCCGTTCGGTCGCCGGGCGTTTCGGCGTGTCGACACGGGCGAGCTTCAGGAAGCCCTGCGGGTCGTGTGCCAAGTGAGTCCACCATCGCTTCGCAGTCGCTTCGGGTCAGCGAGGCGACACCGGCTCGCGCCGCACCAGTCTAATGGAGGCGCCAAAGCGCGTATTCGCTCAGCTGGCGGACGCTACTGCGACGATCGCGGGCGTTGCCGGCTCGTTGGCCCGGACGAAGACGTGGTCGGCCACGATCTGGCTGAACATCACCCGCTCGCCGTCCTCCCAGACCTCGACCTCGCCACGAGCGGTCGCCTGCGCGTGAACGGATGATCCGGGTCGCAGGCCAGCGTCCAACAGGCGCCGCATCAGGGCCGAATCAGGCTGCAGCTGTTCGCTGATCCGATCGATGACTACGACGGCGTCGGGTGAACGGGCAGCGACCGACAGGGTTCGCAGCCCCACGGTGGCGTCAAGACTCTCGAACGGCAGCCCAAGTTCTTCCAAGCCTGGAATGGGGTTGCCGTGCGGGCACACCAGCGGCTTGTCGAGCAGCGCGACAATGCGCCGTTCGACCGCTTCGCTCATCACGTGCTCCCACCGGCACGCCTCGACGTGCACGTCCTCCCAGCTCAGGCCGATGATGTCGGCCAGCAGCCGCTCGGCCAGGCGATGCTTGCGCATCACCGCAATGGCCTCGCGCCGACCGACCTCGGACAGCTGTAGGTGCCGGTCGTCGGCGACCTGAAGCAGACCGTCGCGTTCCATCCGGGCAACCGTCTGACTCACCGTGGGACCGCTCTGACCAAGGCGCTCGGCGATTCGGGCGCGCAACGCGACGACGCCCTCTTCTTCGAGCTCGTAGATCGTCCGCAGATACATCTCGGTGGTATCGATCAGCTCACTGTGGTGGCTCACATCAACCATTGTCCTCGAAAACGCGCTACTACGGGAGCTACGCAGCGACGGGGCCGAACCTGTGGCTGTACGCGTGACTAATCGTCGAGGTAGTCGCGCAGCGCCCGGGCCCGCGAGGGGTGCCGCAACTTAGCCATCGTCTCACGTTCGATTTGGCGAATCCGCTCACGCGAAAGCTTGAACGCCCGCCCGATCTCGTCGAGAGTGTGCGGCTGACCATCGTCGAGGCCGTAGCGCATCCGGATCACCGCGGCCTCGCGCTCGTCGAGAGTGCCGAGCACGGAGTGCAGCTGCGCGCGCATGAGACCGGCCTCGACCGCGGCTTCGGCGTCGGGGGCCTTCTCGTCGGCAATGAAGTCACCGAGCGATGCGTCGTCATCGGTTCCGACCGTCTGGTCGAGGCTGACGAGGTCCCGAGACAGGTCGATCAGCTCGAGCACCCGCTCCTCGGTCAGGTCGAGCTCCTTGGCGATCTCGGCGTTCGTTGCATCCCGCCCGAGGGACTGGTTGAGCTCACGTCGGATGCGTTGCAGCTTGTTGACCTGCTCCACCAAGTGGACGGGCAGCCGGATAGTGCGGGACTGGTCGGCCATGGCCCGGCTGATCGCCTGGCGGATCCACCACGTCGCGTAGGTCGAGAACTTGAATCCCTTGGTGTAATCGAACTTCTCCACCGCCCGGATCAAGCCCAGGTTGCCTTCTTGGATGAGATCCAGGAACGGCATTCCGTGCCCGGTGTAGCGCTTGGCCAGCGAGACCACGAGTCGAAGGTTCGCCCGCAGCAGATGGTCCTTGGCCCGCTCGCCGTCGGCCCGGATTGCCTGGTACTCGCGCTTCTTGGTCAAGCCATAGCGCGACGCCTTGATACCGAGCAGATACTCGGCGTACAGGCCGGCCTCGATCCGCTTGGCCAGTTCGACCTCGTCGGCCGCCGTCAGCAGTGAGACCTTGCCGATCTCGTTGAGGTACACCCGGACAAGGTCGGCCGAAGGAGCAAGCTCGTCGAGGTCTGCGGCCGCATTGGTGAACGTGGTCGACTCGACCTCGGCCGGCTCCTCATTCGTCGCGCTGACCCCGGTCTGAGCATCGACGGCGAGGGAGTCGACGGCCGAGCCTTCGACGACGACGCCTTCGACGACGACGCCTTCGACGACGACGCCTTCGCACCGACCATCGGCCGGCTGCACGTCGGCTGCGAATGCGTCCAGTTCGGCAGCAGGGGCGGTGGCCGGGTCGAGCGTCGTCTTGGCGGTTGCTCGGGTCCGGGTCGCCTTCTTGGTCACCGTCGCTTCAGCCGGCGTCGCGGTTGCGGTGCTGCGCGAACTGCGATGGCTGCGGGTGGCGATCCGCGGTTCGGTCGCGCGGGCACCGGGACGAGTGCCCGCTGCGGGTGCCGCGGCGGCTTTTGCGGGGGTCGGGGCGGTCGTCACCGGCTCGGCCGCGCGCGCCGGCAGGGGGCGCCGGGTCGCAGGTCGGGCTTGGGACGTTCGCGTGCTTGTCACTGGTGTGGCCACCTTGCTGAGTCCGTGGACTCCGTCGTCGAGCGACTCAGGTCAATAACTAATTCGTCCTGGGCGCGTTTTTGGTTCATTGAATGCAACGTTTGGGTGTCTCGGGTGTTCCCCGAAAGCAGGGGATCCGCACAACTTCTCAGTCCGGGCACAGGTGACGCCCGGACTGCGGCCCATACAGCCAGATTTGGCGGGCTCCGGGGCCATCCGACCGGTCCAGCCGCCTTGTCGTCGATCGGTGCCACTATGGAGGTTGTGCGGTGGTCGCGAGGTTCAGAGCCAATTGTAATTACCAGCGCTCCGCGCAGCCCGGATTATGAATTCTTGCATCGCCGCCGCCGCTACACGGTGATGATGGCGCTGCGGGTCGTCTGCCTGATCGGGGCCGTGTTCACGTACTCGCTATCGCTGTGGTTGGCCCTGTTCTTCATTGTGGGCGGAGCGGCGTTGCCCTGGTGTGCGGTCCTGATCGCTAACGACGGCCCGCCCCGCCGACGCCGGGCCGTACTGCCGCGGGTCGCCCCGCAACGAACGCGGCAGCTTCCGCCGGCCCGCGACCGCACGATCGACGGTTGATTTGATCGATGGCACAATCGTGACCGTGACCAGCACGCAGACTCTGGAATCGCCCCAGACCGCTGACGCCGAAACCGGCGACGAGATGTTCCACTACGTGCCCAAGGCGAAAATTGCCGAGAGCGCGGTCACCGGCACGATGGTCCAAGCGCTGTGCGGCGAGGTCTTTCCGGTCACCCGGGTGCCCAAACCGGGCTCACCGGTATGCCCGCAGTGCAAAGAGATCTTCGAATCGATGCGCGACTAGACCACTGCGCGACTAGACGGCACCGCGCGACTAGACGGCTTGGCCACCCGGTTCAGTGGGCGGTCGCATACCCGCTGATTGGTTGGCATCGGCTTGTGCGGGAAGCGTGCTCCACAGGTGCGGCCGAAGGATGCGCGGTTCGGCTACTATGGCCGGCCAATCCTCCTCGATCACCGCGTTGAACTCCGCGCCGAGTAACACCCCGAGCGCCAGGACGTAGAAGAACAACAAGGTGGCTACCGGCGCCGCGAGCGTCCCGTAGGCGTGATTGCGGGTCAGGATGAAGTTGATGTAGCCCTGCAGACCCTCCGAGCCGCCGATGAACACCAGCATGGCCAGGACGGCTCCGGGTAGGCCACGCAACCAGGGCAGCCGGCGCGGCGGGGCAAGGCGGTAGAACGTCGTCAGGCCCAGCAGCAAGATGATGACCAGCACCGGGTAGTAAGACCCGTTGATGATCAGTCCGGCCGTACCCTGCTGGCTCTTCGGCAGGATGTCGGTCAGTAGATCGGGCCCTAGTACGAGTAATGGCAGCAGGATCACGCCGACCACAACCGAACCGAGAAACAACCCCAGTGCGAGCAAGCGGCTTCGGATCGGTCCCCGTTGGTCGCGCATCCCGTACGCGATCGTGACGGTGTTGACGAATGTCGCCGTCGCCGAGGACCCGGCCCACAGCGCCAGCAGGAATCCGATGCTGATGACGTCGGCCCGTCCACCGGTCAGTACCTCGTGCAGGATGGGCGTGACCAACTCATCGACCACCTGCGGCGTGAAGGCCTTGCTGAAGAGTCGCTCGATCGAGGTCTGGGTGCGGTCGATGTCGTTCTTGCCGATCACGCGACTGAAGTAGCCCAGGGTCGCGATCAGGGCCAGCAGCAACGACGGCAGGCTCAGCAGTTGCCAGAAGGCCGCCTCGGCCGAGAGCCCCAGGACCCGATCGTTCCAAGCGTTGACGAATGCCCGGCGCAGCAGTCCGGGGGTACGCCCGACTCCGCGCAGTACTCGGGCGATGGTCACAATCCGACAGTCTGCCCATTCGGCCGGAGGATCGTTTCGTTCGACGCGGATTCGAGCGTGTCGATGGTGATCCGCGTGTCGTCGGAGGCGATCCGCAGCGGCGCCGGTTAGGGTCGAAGGCAATGCCTGTGACCCTTGGGTCGCGGGCATTGACCGTGCCGGGCACCCGCTCGGATGATCAGCCTTGGAGGGTTCGCGAGATGGCAACGCCGCGACCCTCGGCGGACCGGTCGACCGTGCCGATGCCCGGTAGCCCAGCCATCCGGCTTCGGAGCTGGCAGGCCGCGGCGCTCGCGCAGTACGACCAGGATCCCACCCGAGACTTCCTGGTCACCGCTACACCGGGCGCCGGCAAGACCACGTTCGCGCTGGCCCTCGCCCGGCAGCTGATGACCCGCCGGGTCGTCGGCCGGGTGATCGTCGTCGCCCCGACCGATCACCTACGCACTCAATGGGCCGAGGCGGCCGAACGGGTCGGGCTGGGCCTGGACCCGACGTTGTCCAACGCGGTCGGCCCGCTGCGCCCGGGACTCGACGGGTACGTAACAACATATGCGCAGGTAGCGATGAAGCCGGCGCTGCACGCGGCCCGGGCCACCGTCGTCCGTTCGTTGATAATCCTCGACGAGGTCCATCACGCGGGTGACGGCCTGTCGTGGGGCGATGCGGTGGCCGAGGCCTTCGAACAGGCCGAGCGACGGTTGTGCTTGACCGGGACGCCGTTCCGAACGCGCCCGGACGAGCGGATTCCGTTCGTGCGCTACCGCGGTACGGACGATGGTGGCCTGGCCAGTCACGCCGACTACACCTACAGCTACCGGCAGGCGTTGGCCGACGGGGTCGTGCGCCCGGTCGTATTCGCCGCGTACACCGGAACATCGCGCTGGCGAAACAGCGCCGGCGAGGTGATCGCCGCATCGCTGAACGAGGCCAGCACCCGAGCGAACGAGGCGGCGGCGTGGCGCACCGCGCTCAACCCGCGGGGGCAGTGGGTTCCGCACGTGATCGCGGCGATGGATGAGCGGATCACGGCACTGCGGGCGTCCGGGATGCCCGATGCGGCCGGCCTGGTGCTGGCGAGCGACCAGGCCGATGCCCAGGCCTACGCCGAGATCGTCGAGCGGGTGACCGGCCAGCCGCCCGTCATCATCGTCTCGGACGACCCGGACGCGAGCGCGAAGATCAGCCGCTTCACCGACAGCGGTGATCGCATCGCGGTGTGCGTCCGGATGGTGTCCGAAGGGGTCGACCTGCCCCGAGCGGCGTGCCTGGCCTGGATGACGTCCTACCGAACTCCGTTGTTCTTCGCGCAGGCCGTAGGACGCGTCGTGCGCTCGCGTGGCCCGCACGAGTCGGCCACCGTCTTCCTGCCGGCGGTACGACCCCTGTTGGCGCTCGCCGCCAACCTCGAGGACGAGCGCAATCACGTCATCCCACCCCCCGCGCCATCCTCGGAAGCGTTGGACTTCGATGCCGAGAACCTCCCTGAACGTGACGAGACGACCTCCGATGGCTTCGAAGCGCTGGACGCGGATGCCGAGTTCGCGCACCTGCTCCATGGGGGACGAGCCGTGGTTGCCAGTTCGACGCCGCGTACCGAGCCCATCTCGGAAGGCGACGCCGACTATCTGGGGCTGCCCGGTCTGCTGTCGCCCGAGCAGATCGCGCAGGTGTTGACCGAACGAGACGCCGACCTGCGTCATCGCGCCAGTTCGGCGACCCGCAACGAGACGCCGGCCGACGAGGTGCCGCAGGTGGCTGCGTGGCGGGCGGCGTCGGAATTGCGGCGTGAGCTCAACCGGATGGTGTCGGCGGTGGCGGCACGCACCGGCACGCCACACGCGCAAGTCCATGCCCAGCTGCGCCGATTGGTGCCCGGGCCGGCGTCGGCGGCAGCCTCGGCCGAAGTACTGGCGCAACGGCGTGACCGCCTGCATGAAATGCTCGCCGGAAGAAGCTAAGCGCCAGCTAAATGTCTGAGCCCGTGCGGAGCCTCGCAGCGGTGCCGAAGGCGAGCGAGGAGCGCAGCTGAATGTCTGAGCCCGTGCGGAGCCTCGCAGCGATGCGAAGCGAGCGAGGAGCGCAGCTAATTGTCTGAGCCCGTGCGGAGCCTCGCAGCGATGCGGAGCGAGCGAGGAGCGCAGCTAAATGTTGAATGTCACGGTTGGAAGCGGTAGCCCATGCCGGGCTCGGTGACCAGGTAGCGCGGCCGACTCGGCTCCGGCTCGAGCTTGCGACGCAGCTGCGCGAGATAGATCCGCAGATAGCTGGGATCGGTGTGTTCGGGGCCACCACGAACCGCGGTGAGCAACGCCCGTCCGGTGATCAGCTTGTTCGGGATTGCGCAGCAGGATCTCGAGCAACTGCCACTCGGTCGGGGTCAGATGAATGCGGCCACCGTCACTGTCGCGCGCGATCTTGGCGCCCAGGTCGACCTCGACGTCGCCGATCCGTACGACCTCGACCGGACCGGCGACGGTGGCTCGCCGGGTGGCCGCCCGCAGCCGGGCCAGCAGCTCGTCGATGCTGAACGGCTTGGTGACGTAGTCGTCAGCGCCAAGGTCCAGTGCAGACACCTTGTCGTCGCTGCCGGTGCGCGCCGACAACACGATGATCGGCGTGGTCGAATGCTGGCGGACGGCCCGGATCACATCGAGACCGCTGATGTCAGGCAGACCTAGGTCGAGCAGAATCACGTCGAACTCGCCCAGCGCGAGCGCGGTGAGAGCCTCGGTTCCGGTCGCAGCCTCGGTGACCTCGTACTGCCGGGCGGTCAGGTTCATGGATAGTGCCCGCAGCAGCGGCCGTTCGTCGTCGACGATCAGCGCCCGGGTCACGGTTCCTCGAATCGGCTGGGTGCGGCTAGGCCGGCCCGTTCGACCGGTTCGGCATAGGGCCGCAGGGTGACGACGAGGGTAGCGCCACCGCCGGGCGTCGGCTCGACGGTCACCGAGCCGCCCATGGCGGTGGCGAAGCCGCGGGCGATCGCCAGCCCAAGTCCCACTCCCGTGCCGGCGGTGGGAGCGTCGTCGCTGCGCTGGAAGGGGGCGAATACCCGATCGGCTGCTGCCGGCGCGATCCCGGGGCCGTGGTCGATTATTCGGAGCTCGATCTTCTCGCCCGCGGTCGCCACGATCTGCACGGGCCGTCCGACCGGCGAGTACCGCACGGCGTTCTCGACCAGGTTGGCGATCACCCGTTCGAGCAGGCCCGCGTCCGCATCGACGTCGGCAAGATCGCCGGGCAGCTCGATCTGTACCGGCGCACCGATTGGGCCGACGGCGCGGGCCACGACATCTTCGAGCGCGACCCGCGAGGAATGCACGGGCAGTACGCCGGCCTGCAGGCGGGAGAGATCGAGCAGATTTGTCACCAGGTCGGTCAGTCGGTCGAGGGCCCCGTCGGCCGTGGCCAGTAGCTCGTCGCGGTCGAGCTCAGTCCAGCTGACGTCGGTCGCGCGCAGACTTGAAACGGCGGCCTTGGCCGACGCGATCGGAGTGCGCAGGTCGTGACCGACGGCATTGAGCAGGGCGGTGCGGACCCGTTCGGATTCGGCCAACGGCTCGAGTGCCCGGGCGGTGTCGGTGAGTTCGCGCTGTCGATACGCAACGGCCACTTGAGCCGCGAAAGCCGCCAGCATTCGCTGATCCTCGGCCCGCAACGTCCGGCCGTTGGCAGCCAGCTGTTGTCGATCGTCGATCTCGGCGGCGCAGTCCGCGGCAGTAGGATCCGCTGGCGCGTTGGCGCCGATGCTGGCCAGCTGCTCCCAGGTCGGCCGTTGCGGATCACCGTCGCGTCGCAGCAAGCTGACCGACTGCATCCCGAAGGTCTCCCGCACGCGTTCGAGCAGGGCCGGCAGGGCTTGCTCGCCACGCAGCAGGCTGCCGGCCAGCGTCGACAGGGTTTCGGCCTCGGCACTGGCGCGGGCGGCCAGCACCAACCGGCGAGCAGCCAGGTCGACGACGCGTGAGACCAGCACGGTCACGAGCACGAAGATCGTCAAGGCAACGATGTTGTCGCGGGCGGTGATCGTCAGCGTGTGGATCGGCGCGGCGAAGTAATAGTTCAACAGCAGGCTCGCGGCGACCGCGGTCGCGAGCGCGGGGTAGAAACCGCCGATCAGGCTGGTGATGACGACGGCCAGCAGATAGATGCAGAGATCGCTTTCGAAGGACAGGTCAGACCGCAGCGCGGTCAGCGTGAAGGTGAGTATCGTAAGGAGCCCGATCGCGCTGGCGAGTCCGATCAGCTGGCGCCGCGCGGTGATCGCGCCACCTCGGCGCTCGGGCAACAGCCGGGTCTGGCCAACGTGGTCGTGTGCGACCAGGTGGACGTCGATCGATCCCGACAGCCGGGTGATTGTCGTCCCGGTCCCGGAGCCGGTGAGGGCGGCCGCGAACGGGTGTCGCCGGCTGGCGCCGATGACGATCTGGGTCGCGTTGGCGCCCCGGGCGAAATCGATGACCGCGTGAGCCACATCGTCGCCGACCACTGAGTGGAAACTGCCGCCCAGCGACTCGATGAGCAATCGCTGTCGATCCAACTCGACGAAGCTGGCCCCGACCAGTCCGTCGCTTCGGGTGACATGTACGGCGAGCAGGTCGGCGGCGCCGGTGCGTGCCGCGATCCGGGCCGCGCGGCGGATCAGGGTGTCGCCCTCGGGGCCGCCGGTCAGGGCGACGACGATTCGTTCCCGGGTCTCCCAGGTCGCGGTGATGCCGTGCTGCTCGCGGTAGCGCTGCAGGCCGTCCTCGACGCTGTCGGCGAGCCATAACAACGCCAGCTCGCGCAGCGCCGTCAGGTTGCCCGGGCGGAAGTAGTTGCCCAACGCCTCGTCGATCTTGTCGGCGCTGTAGATGTTGCCGTGACTCATTCGCCTCCGCAGTGCCTCCGGCGTCATGTCCACGAGCTCGATCTGTTCGGCCGCCCGCACGATCGCGTCGGGAACGGTTTCGCGCTTGCGGCACGCCGGTGATCGCCTCGACGATGTCGTTGAGCGACTCCAGATGCGCAACGTTGACAGTGCTGATCACGTCGATGCCCGCGTCCAGCAGCGACTGAACGTCCTGCCATCGCTTGGCGTGATCGCCGGCCCGGTGCACACCGACGTTCGAGTGGGCGAGCTCGTCGACCAGCGCCACCTGTGGCCGACGGGCCAGTACCGACGTCAGGTCGAGTTCGGTGAACGTTGCGCCCCGATACTGCACGGTTGCCCGCGGGATCACCGCGAGGCCGTCCAGCTTGGCGGCGGTGTACGGCCGGCCATGCGTTTCGACGTACGCGACGACGACATCCGTCCCTCGCTCAGCCCGCCGGTGACCCTCGTCCAACATGGCGTAAGTCTTTCCGACGCCCGGCGCAGCGCCGAGGTAGACGCGGAGCCGGCCTGGTGCCATCACCCCTCCTCGCCTGCGGACGCCGCGATCGGCGCACTGCAGCAGTGTGCGGCATTCTCGTCCGCGGGCGCACGGACCCAGCCGATTGGGGCGGCCGTCCACCATAAGGTGAATGTCGTCACATCGAGCGCGATCCTCCGCGGTGTGTGCGCCGCCCGACGAACCGTTCGAGGCGCCTCCGGCCCAGCGCTGGCGGGCTTCGACCCGGAATCGGGCATCCGAGGATCGATGACGGACGGCAAACGCTCCGGCGTCGGTTTGGCATCGAGTTCGGCCTGTCGGGCATGTCACGGGGTGCCTGCTGGTTGTATTGGTGTCCAGAGAGGACCATTGATAGCTCAGGCGGCCCAGCCGCAGAGCTCGATGACGAAACCGGGGGTGTCGATATGACTTCAATGGTCGTTAACCCACTGACCGCCGCCGATCGCTGTGACCGTTGCGGCGCGCAAGCGCTCGTTCGCGCAACCATGGCCTCCGGAGCCGAGCTGTTGTTCTGCGCCCATCACGGCCGTGAGTACGAGGCCGGGCTGCGCGCGGTCGACGCCAACATTCGGTGGGAATCCGAGGCTGGCTTCGACGCTGTGCTCGAGCCCTCCAACGAGGGGTAGAGGCTCAGTAGCCAGGCCGGATCACGCCCGGTCGAGTAAGTCCTGCACGTAGCGCAGCCGCTTTCCGAGTTCAGTTGCATGTCCGGACTGACCGACGAGCCGGCTGCGTTGCTGTGCCGCAGCCAGTTGGGTCGCCGTGACGGTCAGTTTCTCGGCGACGTGGGGTGCCCGCTGTGCCCGCTCGATGGTGACGTCCCAATCGGCGAGGTCGAACTCCGGCGAGGTGGTCAACATGAGCTGACCGTAATCGCTGCATAAAATCGGTGCTAGTTGAAGACGGCGCTGGGGGTCGCAGTCACCTCGGAGGTTTCGGTTCCTCGGCGAGTGGGCAGGCTGGCAGAGCGACGGTCGACACACAGCTAGTGACCGACAGGTGCAAATTGGCGCAGATGGTTGTGGTCGTCCGGCGTCTCGACATTCGGCCGAGCCAGCCGGATGAACCCCCGAAGACAGAGAAGTAGCACTGATGACCGAACAGGTAGCTCCTGGTGCCGAGCCGGATCGCGGGCGGCACGCAGCCAAGACACCGATGGACTGGCATGAGGTCGTGCACAGCGAACACTTCGGGCAGCGACGCGGTCGCCACGGCAAGGTCGAGCGCGACTGGGACTGGCGTCACGGCCTGGTTCGGTTTAGTCGCAGTGTTGCGCCGCTATTGCTGACGGCGGTGGCGCTGACGATGGCGCTGCTGACGCTGGTCGGCCTCGTGGCCCGTCCTTTTCCGTGGTCGCCACCACCAATATTCGGGGGCGGGTCGGCTCCCGCCCCGCAAGCTGCGGCGGCTAGGCCGGCGGACGTCGCGGCCCTTCGCTCCGCGCCGACCGTCTCAGTGTCCACATCGCCGATCGCGTCACCGGCCCAGTCGGCTGGTTCGGCGGCTCCCGGGGTCGCTGGAGCCGGCGCAACGCCAATCGACCGGACGGCTGGATCGGCGGCATCAGCGAGCCCGGCCGCTCCCACGTCGGCGTCGGCATCCAAGAGCGGCGTGGCCGTCGCGGTGACGCTGCCGGGTAGTCCTGTACTCCAGGCGTCGGTTCAGGCTTCGCTGCCGAGTCAGGTGGCACTGCCCCTAGTCGGTCCCGTCACCGTGCCGTCGTTGCTGCCGCCCATATCGCTGTCGGTGCAGGCCGGTGCGCCGAAGCAGGCCGCGGCATCGTCGGTGCCGCCGCTGCTCAAGCCCGTGACGTCGACGCTCGGGCTTCTCTCCCTGACCCCGGTTGCGGGAAAACGCCGATCTGGGCCTCTAGCCTCCGTGCGAGCCCTGCGGAATCGGGTCGGGCGCTTCGGCATCGTGCCGGCCGCCGCCACCGTCGCCCCGGCACTGCGGACACCATGGCTGGAGCAGCCGGTGACTCGCGGTGCTCACCAGTAGGTACACCATGCTCGACTGAAACACTGCCCAAATGCCCAAGCCAACGGTTCCTGGCAGGTACAACGAGCCGACCAGCACCGTGAGGTAAGCGCCGACCAACCAGCGTCGTGAGCCCAGATGCACTACCGCGAGCCGGCGTCGATAGTGGGCCGCTGCCGCTGAAGGGTTGAGCGGCACTGAGCTCATGCACAGCTCGCAGAGGCTGCGGGCGTGAGTCCGCATGCGCAACCAGCTGGCGATCACCACGGCGATGAGCAGCACCGGCAGCGCAAGTGCTAACGGATTGGTCGGCTCGATCGGGCGCAGTCGCAGCGCGATGGCCGCGAAAATACAGCCGATCAACACAGTGGACGCCCAGTGCCCGGATCGAGCGTCAGCGCCCGAATATGCTGATGAACCCGTTGAAAAGCGCACAGAAGCCCCCCGACTCGCGCAGCTACTCGTCACTTGTTAAGTCCCAGTGTTGCAGCCTGACGGCCGGCTTCCAAATGACCTGGACCACGTAAGTCACAACTTTGCGTTACTCAACTTCTCCGGCGGTGGGCCGATAGGGGCTGGGTCAGGGTAATTACCCCGGCCGTTGACCAGACCGGCTGTCACAGGAGGAATGTCGTGTTGCGCGACCGACTAAGCAAGCTACGCAGTGAGAAGGGCGACGACGGCTTTACGCTGATCGAGCTGCTGGTGGTCGTGGTGATCATCGGCATCCTGATCGCGATCGCCATCCCGCTTTATCTGAACTATGAGAACGGCGCCAAGAACAAGTCCGCTTCCTCTGATCTGCGAGGCGCGATCTCGGCGATCGAGCAGTGCTACTCGAACAACGGCAGTTACCCGGCATCCTTCACCGATGCCGCGAACGTCAACTCGTCGACCGCGTGCCCGGGCGTTACGGTCAATACGTCGTCCGGCGTGGCCCTCGACTACACGCTGAGCGGGTCCGCGTACTCGATCGTGTCGCAGGAGAGCGGTCAGACGATTTGGTACTGCTACTCGAACGCGGCCGGCGGCTCGGTCAAGACCGAGACCGGATCGGGCTTCGGTACGACTTACTACGCGACCTGCCCGTAATCCTGTAAGCCCCGATTGGGGGGCCAATCGGTCCAACAGCGCCTCGTCACCCGTTCGGTGGCGGGGCGCTGCTGCGTTGCGCCTGCGGTAGCAACGGCGCCCGGTCGACGTACATATCGCTGAATCGTTGAAGGTGGCCGGATCCGGGCCGCTCGGTGATCTGGATAACGTGACCGGATGAGTAGCTACCGAATCACATTGTCGTTCGATATGGGGATCGATGACGACGAGGCGCTCACCCGCATCGCCGAGGCGCAGCGGGACCTCATCGAGCAGGACGCGAAGACGGCCAATCGTGGCCGGCCATTCGCTTCGCTGGCGCGTCGACTTTCTCGTCGATCGATCTCATCCGACATTCGCACTACCTTCAACCTGGCTGCCGTCGCGATGTTGAGCGAAGGCGCGGCCCGGGTGCCGGGCCTGTCGATCGACCAGCTGAGCGTGCATTGCGAGCCCGTTCCTGGTCGCTGATGGATCGACTTCTCGGCTGCTGTCGGAACCGCCCCGCCGGGTTCCGACGAATAGATAGGCAGGCGAGTTGGAGGTAAATACTGGATGCCGAACTTCGAGAGATATTCGAAGGATTTGGTCCCACTCAAACGCGATCCGTGGGTGACCTTACAGAAGCGTGGCGCAATTTCGCTCAATCAGTCGGCCTATGTGCTGCTCGATCGACCGGGGGCCGTTGACCTGCTCTACGACGCCGACAGCATGATCATCGGCCTGCGTAAGGCCGACGTCAATGAACGCGATGTGCACTTCGTCAGATCGCCTACCGGAAAGGAGGGTGGTCCATTTGTGATCAGCGCGATCGCGTTCATGCGCTACTACGACCTCGCGCTCGAGGCCTCGTTCCGCTGGCCGGCCTACCTGGACGACGGCAACCTCTGCATCGATCTGAGTCGGCCGGGGACGGTTGTCACCAGTAATCGGGCGAAGTGACCACTCGGTCGATGGCATCCGCGATCGCGTTTGACGCGACCTGCGTCGATCACTGTCCGAGGCCACTCTGCGCATTTAATGCGGACTGATTAATCGTTAGAAAAATGTTTAGCGTGCTCAATCAGAAAACGGCGCTGTTCGTCAATAAATATCCGTTATGGCATGCGTCCGACGTGTGGAAATTTAAGATGTAAGACGTTTGGTGGTAGCGACCGCAGTCTTGCGCCCAGTAAGAATCCGGTAGCGAACGGAGCTGTCGCGACACAGAAAGTAACCACGAAGCTACGTCGCGTTGACCAACTCACATACTCAGAGAGGCCCACCTGTGGCTGAGCATTCGCGTCGCACGTTCCTCAAGACCGGCTCCATCGGTGCCGCTGCTGCTGCGGCGGCGGTTGTCGTGTCACCCCAACTCCTCCCGTCCGCCAAGACCGAGGAGCTGCCAAAGCTCGGGCCACTGCACGGTGGTCCATTTGTCGCTTGGGTGCAGGACGTGAAGAAGGGCGAGATCGCGGTAATGGTCGGCGAGCAGACCATCGTCCACAAGGATGCGAACCTGGCCAACAAGCTGGCCGAGATCGCGGCCCGCGGCGCGCGTCCGTAACGATCGCCATACCTTTCGGCGTGTGCGCGGCGCCCGCGCAGTGCCACCTAACGTTCGACCTTCCTAGTTCGACGTTGCCCCGAGTCGGGCCACCGGATGTCATCCGACCAGCCAGGAGAATCTTCAATGTCATCGCATAAGGAAGCGCCCGGGATCGCCAACGATCCGGCCGCCGATAACACGGATGTGTACGCGTTCGTGAGTCCCGATAACCCGGACACCGTCACGCTCATCGCGAACTTCGTACCGCTGGAGGACCCGGCCGGTGGCCCGAACTTCTTCGAGTTCGGCGATGACGTTCTCTACGAGATCTGCATCGACAACAACGGCGATGGCGTCGAAGACATCACCTACCAGTTCCGGTTCACCACCTCGCTGCAGAACCCGAACACGTTCCTTTACAACACCGGTCCCATCACCTCACTCACCGATCCGCACTGGAACCGTCGCCAGACCTACAGCGTGTCCAAGGTTGTCGGCGCTGGAGCTCCGGTCAGCCTGGCCACAGGGCTGGCCTGCCCACCGTGCAACATCGGGCCCGCCTCGACCCCGAACTACCACACGGCCTTGGCGAATCCCGCCGTCCACACCCTGTCGACCAATCACACGGTGTTCGCCGGCCAGCGGGCCGAGGGCTTCTACGTAGACCTCGGTGCCATCTTCGACCTCGGTGACCTGCGGCCGTTCCAGCCGGCGTTCCTGAGCCATATGCCGGCCGCGCCCGGCATCAACACGCTCAAGCAGAAGAACATCAACTCGATCGCGATCCAGGTTCCCAAGACGGATCTCACCGCTGGGGGAGTGAACCCCACGAGCGTCACGACCACCTCGTCAACCATCGGGGTGTTCGCCCGGGCCAGCCGTCAGACCATTCGGGTGATCGTCGGTGATGGCACGTTCCAGCACAGCGGGCCGTTCGTGCAGGTCTCGCGGCTGGGCAACCCGCTCGTCAACGAGGTCATCATCCCGGCCAGTCACAAGGATGCTTTCAACCGGCAGCCACCGGCCAACGACAACAACTTCGCGACCTACGTTGATCATCCGGAACTTGGCGGGCTGCTGAATGTGCTGTATCCGGGCGCGTTCCCGCACCTGGCCGCGTTGAACACGGCCGGAACGGTCCGCGCCGACCTGGACGCGGTGCTACTCACCGGCATCCCCGGTGGATTGATCCCGGGCTTCCAGAACTTCACCGGCGCCACCAAGGCCGACATGCTGCGTCTGAACCTGGCGATCCCACCGACCACCGCCAGCCCGAGCAACCTCGGCCTGATCGGCAACGACCTGGCCGGCTTCCCGAACGGCCGCCGGGTGTTCGATGACGTCACCACGATCGAGCTGCGTGCGATCGCGGGCGCGATCTACCCGCTCATCGACCACACCTACGTGCCCGACGCGCCGGCGACGGCGATCACGCCCGGACTGACCTCGAGCAACACCGACGTCACGGCCGAGAACACGATTCATTACCTGCCGATCTTTCCTTACCTGGGCACGCCGCACGGGGGTTACTACAACCCGAGCAGCAACACCCCGGCCAGCTGACCAGGAGACACTGAATGTCATCGCATAAGGAAGCCCCCGCGATCTCGAACGACGCGGCCGCCGACAACACCGACGTCTACGCGTTCGTCAGCCCAGACGCGCCGACGACGGTCACGCTGATCGCCAACTTCGTGCCCCTCGAGGACCCGGCCGGTGGCCCGAACTTCTACGAGTTCGGCACTGATGTGCTGTACGAGATCTGCATCGACAACAACGCCGACGGCGCCGAGAACGTGGTGTACCAGTTCCGGTTCACCGACGCGGCGCTGCCGAACACGTTCCTCTACAACGTCGGTCCGATTACCTCGCTGACCGACCCGAACTGGGTTCGACCGCAGACCTACACGGTCACGAAAGTCGTCAACGGCGTCGCCGGTGCGGCGTCCGCGGCGCTGGCCTGCCCGCCGTGCAACATCGGCCCCAACTCAACCCCGAATTACGCCACCGCGCTGGCAGCACCGGCGATCCACACGCTGGCGGGCGGCGTGAAGGTCTTCGCCGGTCAGCGGGCCGAGGGCTTCTACGTGGATCTTGGGGCGATCTTCGACCTCGGTGACCTGCGTCCGTTCCAGGCGGCCTTCCTGACCCACATGCCGGCGGCGCCCGGCATCAACTCGCTGCTGGCCAAGAACGTCAACAGCATCGCGATCCAAGTCCCGAAGACCGATCTGACCCTCGGCGGGGCTCCCGGTACCGATCCGACCATGCAGAGCTCGATCATCGGAGTGTTCGCGCGGGCCAGCCGCCAGGCGACACGAACGTTGACGCCCGCCTTTACCACCGGACAGCCACCGCAGGACGCCGGCGCGTATCAGCAGGTGTCGCGATTGGGCAACCCGCTGGTCAACGAGGTGCTGATCCCGTTGGGTAAGAAGGACCAGTTCAACGCGACGCTTCCGGTGACCGACAACACGAGCGGGTACGTGGTGGCCGCCGTCGATCACCCGGAACTGGCCGGCCTGCTCAATGTCCTGTACCCCGGAGTATTTCCGAACCTTGCCGCAAACGTGGCCGCCGGCACTCCTCGGGCCGACCTCGACGCGATCCTGCTCACCGGCATTCCGGCTGGGGTGATTACCGGCTTCCCCGGCAATTACACCGGCCCGGTCAATCCGGCCAACGCGATCAAGGCTGACCTGCTCCGGCTCAACATGGGCATCCCACCAGCCACGACGCCCAGCAACCTGGGCATCATCGGCAACGACATTGCCGGCTTTCCGAACGGTCGCCGCGTGTTCGACGACGTGACCACCATCGAGCTACGGGCGATCGCCGGTGCCACCCTGCCGCTGACTCAGCCCGGCTACGTTCCCGACGCGGCCGCGGGCGCGATCACGCCGGGGTTGACGTCGAGCAACTCCGACGTCAGTGCGGAGAACACGGTGCACTACCTGACCACGTTCCCGTACCTGGGTACGCCGCACGATGGATATCACAACCCGGCCAACAATGACCCAGCCTCCGACCTCGAGGCGCTTGAGGTCATCATCCCGGCCGGGGCCCCGAACACGGGTAACGGCGCCCGGAGTTCGTCGCCGAACACCGGCCTGATCGTCGGCGGTGCGGCCCTGGCGGCTGCGGCGATCGGTGGCGGCGCCATCGCGCGGCAACGGATGGCGGTTGCGGCCGGACCGAGCGGGGCGCCGAGCATCAACCAGACCGACCCGAGTGTTCACGATGAGGCTGGCGAAGGCGCGAGCTGATGTCGGCGGAGTCAGAGCACGCTCAGCTGGGCCCGAGCGAGAACGGGACGGTGATGCTCGACATCGGTGGCGACATCGGAGCGCTGATCATCGTTACTCCGCCGTCGCTGCTGTTGGCCGAGATCGAGGTCTCGCACGTCGAGGCCGATCCGGCTGATCACCGGCCACACGTCGCCGTCCGCGAACGGCGCGGGCCCAGCGGCACTCAGTACGCCGCTATCTATCCCGGCTTGCGAAGCGGCGCGTACACGGTATGGGGCCTGGACGGCCAGCCGGCCGACAAGGTCGAGATCGTGGGCGGTGAGGTAGCGCAGCTCGACTGGCGCTGACGGGCATGGACGAGAACACCGAGCTACCGGACGAGTTCTTCGACCCGGCGTCGATCGACGCTCGGAGCGCAGCAACGGTCGAGGCCGGCCGGCGTCGTGCGGCCGCACACTCTGCGGGTCGCCTGATCGCCCTGCGGGCCGCCGTCGTTCGCCGCGGCGGCCGGCGGCTCGCGATCGACGCAGCGTGCCTGGTCGCGCTGGGCCTCGGCGTGCTGTTGCTCGTGCTGGGCTCCCTGGCTCAGAAGAATCCACCCACCGCACCGGCGCCCCAGGCGGCCCAGGCGGTGGTCGAGACGCCGACCCCGCAGTTGGCATCGCCGACGGTCACGCCGACGTCGATCGCGCCCGTCCCGTCGAGCTCGCCGACGCCCGAGCCGACGATCTCGGCCACCGGGTCGGTGCCGATCCGGATCACCGTGCCGGCGATCGGCGTGGACGCCAACATCATGCAACTGGGGCTCAACCCCGACAAGACCGTTCAGGTGCCGCCGCTGAGCGAGGTCCGCACCGCCGGTTGGTACAAATATTCGTCCACACCCGGAGCGGTCGGGTCGTCGGTCATCCTCGGCCACATCGACTCGGCCAAGTTCGGCCTCGGCGTCTTCTTCAAACTGGGTGACGTGAGGCAGGGCAATGTGGTCACGGTCCTGCGCGCCGACCACATGCTTGCGACATACTCGGTCACCTCGGTGGCCGAGTACCCGAAGACGTCGTTCCCGTCTCAGCTGGTGTACGGCAGCACGCCCCAAGCCACGCTGCGACTGGTTACGTGCGGCGGCCGGTTCGATGCAGCGACCGGCAATTACCTCGACAACATCGTCGTCTACGGCAGCCTGGTGTCATTCGTCCATACGTGACGACGCCGGGTCGGCCGCTCCGGGATCATCTTTGATCGAGCGGCCGGTCTCGCGGATCCCCTCCTGCGCCGCCTTGACGTTGTCGGTGAGGCCGTTGACCTCGGAGCGGAAGACGCGCAGCGACCGGCCGGCTGAGCGGGCCATGTCGGGCAATTGCTTCCAGCCGAAGAAGAGCACGCCGGCGATGATGACGAGGACGACCAGATGTCCGGGTGACAGGAGCTCCATACATCTAGTTCGAGGTCCGCGGCCAAGACGGTTCCGGTAACCAGCCACTCAGCGTCGTCACGTCTAGTCACCAATCCGGGCCAGAGAGCAGGGCCAAACCCGCAGACAGTCGTCGAATGAGGTCGCAGCGCTCCAGGTGGTCGACGGCGCACGGTTGACCCAGTGGCGGTCGGCGGGTGCGACCCGATGAACCAACGAGAAATGACTGTAGGCCCCAGAAAACCGGGGCCTACAGGTAGAAAGGCGGACTATTCAGTCCAGATAATCGCGCAGGACCTGTGACCGGGACGGGTGCCGCAACTTCGACATCGTCTTCGACTCGATCTGCCGGATGCGCTCACGAGTGACCCCGTATACCTGCCCGATCTCATCCAGGGTGCGCGGCTGGCCATCGGTCAGGCCGAAGCGAAGCTTGACCACGCCGGCCTCTCGTTCGGACAACGTCTGCAGCACCGACTGGAGTTGATCCTGCAGCAGCGTGAAGGACACGGCATCGACGGCGACGACCGCCTCGGAGTCCTCGATGAAGTCACCGAGTTGGCTGTCGCCCTCGTCGCCGATGGTCTGGTCGAGGCTGATCGGCTCGCGGGCGTACTGCTGGATCTCGAGGACCTTGTCCGGGGTGATGTCCATTTCTTTCGCGAGCTCTTCCGGGGTCGGCTCGCGGCCCAGATCCTGAAGCAGCTCACGCTGGATACGACCCAGCTTGTTGATGACCTCGACCATGTGAACGGGGATGCGGATGGTGCGAGCCTGGTCGGCCATCGCGCGGGTGATCGCCTGGCGGATCCACCAGGTCGCGTAGGTCGAGAACTTGTAACCCTTGGTGTAGTCGAACTTCTCGACCGCCCGGATCAGGCCCAGGTTGCCCTCTTGGATCAGGTCGAGGAAGGCCATGCCGCGTCCGGTGTACCGCTTGGCCAGCGAGACCACCAGGCGAAGGTTCGCCTCGAGCAGGTGGTTCTTCGCCCGCTCACCATCACGCACGATCCAACGCAGGTCGCGGCGCATCTGGGCCACGAGCTTCTCGGCGGTGTCGTCGGCCTGGCGAAGACGTTCGGCCGAGTACAGACCCGCCTCGATCCGCTTGGCCAGGTCGACCTCTTCCTCGGCGTTGAGCAGCGCGACTTTGCCGATCTGCTTGAGGTAGGCCCGCACCGAGTCGGCCGAGGCCGTCATCTCGGCATCCTTGCGCGCCTGGCGCAGTGCCTCGGACTCTTCCTCGTCGTCCCAGACGAACTCAGTCGACGCGGCTGCGTCGGCCGGGGTGGCGGCCTCGCCGTCGACGTCGGCCTCGACATCGGCCTCGACGACTACTACGTCATCGGTGACAAGCACCTCGGCCAGCAGCTCTTCTTCATCGATCAGCTCGACGTCGACGACATCCACGACCTCGACCGCGTCACCCTCGGCGACTGGGGTGTCGGTGGTGGCGCTGGCCGTCTTGCCCCGGCGTCCGACGGCCTTGAGCGGCTTGGCCGCGTCGGATGTCTTGGCCGCGGACCGGGCCCGCGTCGCCGGCTTCGCTGGTGCCTCGGCGACCGCGTCGGCGGTCACGCGCTTGGCTGCTGTCGCTCGCCGCGGCGACGACAATTTTGCGTGCTGGGGTCAAATCGCTGGAAACCACATTGCCCTTTCGACCTACTTGCGCAGCTTGGGCCTAAGTCCAAGCGCGAGAACCAAACCGCAGACGCGGACAAGGAGTCGACGGCTGGATTTCGCAGACTGTCGGTTGACTCAGGTCGAGTCCAGTTCGTGCGAGCACCGCGACTGTCATTGTACAAACAGTCACCCGGACCGCCACTCGGGCACGCCCGCGCCGGGTGTTTTATCCGCCTCCGCCGAGCCAATTGCGGCCGTCGGCCGGAGTAGCCGGCCCGGTCGATCGCTGCGGTCAGTCCGCGGGACGTTCGGCGGCCGCCATCGCCGCGCCGACGATGCCCGGCGTTGTTGAGCAGCTGGGCCGGTCGGACCGGCGCCTGCAGATCTAGCAGCGGGATCCACTTGTCGCCGTCCTTGCTCACGCCGCCGCCGACGACGAACAGGTCGGGTGTGAACAGTCGTTCGAGGTGCGACATGTAGCGCTGGACGCGTTTGGCCCACTTCGCGTACGACATCTCGTCGCGGTCCTTCACCGCGGCCGATGCCGCGCGTCTCGGCGTCATGGCCGTCGAGTTCGAGATGACCCAGTTCGGTGTTGGGAACGAGCTTGCCGTCGATCAGCAGGGCCGAACCGATGCCGGTGCCGAAGGTCAGCAGGATGACGACCCCGGCCACACCACGGGCGGCGCCGAAGCGGGCCTCGGCGATGCCGGCCGCGTCGGCGTCGTTGAGCACGGTGACCTGGGTGCCGGTCGCCTTGGTGAACAGCTCGTCGGCGTCGGTGCCGATCCAGCTCGGGTCGACGTTGGCCGCCGAGCGGGCGACACCGTGTTGGATCACGGCGGGGAAAGTAGCGCCCGAGCGGACCGTGCCAGCCGGCCTGCTCGACCATCTGCGCGACCACGGCGGCGACGGCGTCCGGAGTCGCCGGATGCGGCGTGACAGTCCGTACCCGAGCCGTCACCAGCTCACCGGTCGACGTGTGGACGACGGCGCCCTTGATTCCACTGCCGCCGATGTCGATGCCGAAGGCGGTATCGGCAGACGCTGTCTGGTCGATCACGTTCAGCTCCTTCACCGAGATAGGCGACGTCGTGGGGCGTCGTCAAACACTATCCCGCGTGCCCGAGGCCGCATGGTGTGCTGCGATGACGCCATGGCCATCGACCCGACCGCCGCCCCGATCGATCCGCGCGAGCTGACCGGATCGGCGAGCTGGCGGTCGAGCTGGCGGTCGAGGCCGGGCGCCGGGCGCGCGACTGGCGCGACGGAGGGTTCACGGTCGGCTCGAAGTCGACGCCGACCGATCTGGTCACCGAGGTCGACGGACGGGTCGAGCGCTGGATCGCGAGCGCAGCTGCGGCCGCGCCGCCCCGACGACGGCGTGGTCGGGGAGGAGGGCGCGGCCGATGCCAGGTCGCGCGGTCGGCGTGCGTTGGCTGGTCGACCCGATCGACGGCACCGTCAACTTCGCGCTCGGGCTGCCGCAGTACGCGGTGTCGGTCGCGGCTGAGGTGCGACGGGCGGTCGTCGCCGGCTGCGTGGTCGAACCCGGTGACCGGCGAGGTGTTCCGGGCCGTCCTCGGTCGCGGGGCCTACCGGCACGCAGGTCCGGGGGCGCCGAGGAGCCGCGGGCACCGCCGTGCGGCTGACCGGGCCCCGCGAGATCGCGCTCGACCGGGCCGTCATCGGCACCGGCTTCGGCTACGACGCGGCGCGGCGAGCCCGGCAGGGCGAGGTCGTGGCGCGCGCTGCTGCCTCGGATCGCGCGACATTCGGCGGGTCGGCTCGGCCAGCCTGGACCTGTGCGCGGTCGCGGCCGGCTGGCTCGACGGCCACTTCGAGGCCGGGCCTCAACGTGGGACTACGCCGCCGGCCTGCTGATCGCGACCGAGGCCGGCTGCGTCAGCTCCGGCCTGCGCGGGCGCAGCCGGCCGGGGACGGTTCTGCGCCGTCGCCGGCGCCGGCCTGGCGCCGGACCTGTTCGCGCGTGCTCGACCGAACTCGACGCCGACTCGGGTGACTGCGGCTGATCGGCTCGAGCCGAGCAGCTCGAGGTCGAGCGACGCAGCTCGTCGACGCCGAGACTCGGCCGAGGACTTGGCCGTCGACGGCCGCGACTGCTCGACGCCGTCGGCGGCGTGGTCGATGCGCGGGCTGGCGACGGTGGCGGCCGCGCGTGGCGGCGCGGCCGGAGCCGGCAGTTGGCTGACGCTTGGCCGCCGCCAGCGCCTTGGCGACGTCGGCTGGCGCTGAGCACCGCGGTGTACTTCGCGCCGAGCGCGAGATCGACGGACGCGTCGGTGCGGGCGTCCGGGCACCAGCGACGCGCCGGGGACGTAGAAGCGACGACCAGCTTGGCGCCGCCGGCGCCGCTCGGGCCGTATCGGATCTCGGCGACGCCGGTGACCGGTGCCCGGGCGGTCTGTCGTTGCTCGGCGTGCCGGTCTTGAAGCCGTCGGTGGCCAGGAAGCCGGTCACCTGGGCCGCCAGACCGTCTTCGTCGGTGGAGTTCAGCACGGTGACGGTGACCGCCGCCGGCGCCGGCACGACGGTCACGGTCGGCGTCGGCGTGCCGAGCAGGACGGCGTCGGCGGCCGTGGGCGCTGTCGGAGCGGTGCAGCACCCGCCACCACACCAGCGCCGTCAGCAGCGACAACGCCAGCAGGAACGCCAACGCCGGCAACGGCCGCGGGCCGCGGACGTGGCCATGGTGGCGGTCTCCTCTCGGGGGCTGCGGGGCGGGTCGGCACGTGAGTCGTGGTGACGATGAGACTAACCCGCAACGCGGCGGGAATGGCGACGTGCCCAGGGTGTTCGCAGAATTCGACGGACGCGGTAACGTTCCGCCGCCAGGTCACGGTGGGACCGGCGAATCACACCGTGGCCGCTCACGACGGCGCGAGTGGTGGCTCACAGCACATCGCCTGCGCCTTGGGCACAAACGCGAGTAGCTGTACGTTGCACCCGCGCTGAGCGACTGGCGCGTCGGTACCGACCTGATACACGTCACCGCGACCACCAGCCGCACCGCACCAGAACGAACCCGGTCGGAGCAGCGCCGACCGCCAGCTCGACCGGCGAAGCACGAACAAGGAGTTGACCACCGATGGCCACCGATTACGACGCCCCCCGTCGGGGCGACGTTGATGAGTTGAGCGAGGACTCGCTCGAAGAGCTGAAGGCCCGCCGCGCCGAGGCGCAGTCGGGCTCGATCGACGTCGACGAGACCGAGCTCAACGAGTCACTGGAACTGCCCGGCGCGGACCTGTCCAGCCTGTCCGGCGAGGAGCTGACCGTACGGGTGCTGCCCAAGCAGGACGACGAGTTCACCTGCTCGAGCTGTTTCCTGGTGCACCACCGCAGCCGGCTGGCTCGGGAGAAGAACGGCCAGTACATCTGCCGCGACTGCGCCTGATCGTAGGCAGCGCCAGTCGCGGGCGCGCTGCCCGAGCGCGGCCTGTGCGGCACGAGCGCTAGTCAGGTCTCGGCGCGCAGCAGCGCGGTGACCCGGTCCGGATGCCGGGTGCTGATGACCCAGTACGGGGTCGGATCGTCCGGGTCGTCGAGCTGCAGCTGGACGCCCGGGCCCGATCCACGGACGGATCGACACGAATGCGCGCGGATCGCCTTCGCGGCCGATGACCCGGCGCAGCGTCCGGGCATCGAGCGCGACCGCGTCGCTGACATAACGCAGCGGCAGGTGGGCGCCGCGGATCGTCAGCTCGCGCGCTGAGATCGTGAGCCGCGAGCGCCCGAGCCACCAGACGATCGCCACCGAGAACGGCAACAGCATCAGAACGGGATCCAGTCGGTCAGCGAGTAGCCCGCGATCTGGAACTCGGCCGCGAGGATGACGGCGACGCCGAGCGCGACCGGGTACCACCACCACGGCGTGCGCAGCGTCTCGCGGTAGGTCGAGCGAACTCGTCGGGTCGCCCGCGGCCGGACCCGCCGCTGCCGTCGGCTCACCTCTCACACTAGCGAGGGTAGCCTTGCCGCCCGTGACACCCGCACCGCGAGCCGAGCCGCTGCGAGGTCCTGGTCCGCCGACTCGACCCGGCGTCGCGCTGCCGAGCTACGCGCTCGCCGGTGACGCCGGCGCCGACATCGTCACCACCGTCGACGTCGTGCTGGCCCCGGGCGAGCGGGCCGTCGTGCCGACCGGAATCGCGATCGCGCTGCCGGACGGGCTACGCCGCGTTCGTCCACCCGCGGTCGGGGCTGGCCGCCCGGGCCGGGATGTCATTGGTCAATGCGCCGGGCACGATCGATTCGGGATATCGGGGTGAGATCAAGGTGATCGTGATCAATCACGATCCGGTGCACGAGCTGCGGCTGCAGCGCGGCGACCGGATCGCGCAGCTGGTGTTCCAGCGCGTCGAGCAGGCCCGCTTCGTCGAGGTCGACGAGCTGCCCGACTCCGAGCGCGGCGACGGCGGGCACGGCTCGACCGGCGGCGCGGCGCCTCTCGACACCGGAGCCGGGTCGCCTGATGGCCGGATGCCGGCCGGCGCGAGAAGCGCACGCCCGCAGTCCAAGCTCGACGCGACGCCGCCGTGGCCGATGCGCGAGCGGCCGGCAGCCGGAGCCGACCACCGGGCCCTACGACGTCCGCGACCGCCCCGACGACGACATCGCCCGGGTCGATCTCGGCGGCCTGCTGGTGCCGGCCGGCCGCGGCTTCGAGCTGCGCCTCGACGTCGCCGAGAACCAGCAGGTGCATGTCGGTGACGCTGGCGAACTCGTCCGGCCACATGCAGCTCGGCGTGTTCGCCGCCCCGCGCAGCCAGGGCATCTGGGACGAGGTCCGCGCCGAGATCACCGATCGGTCCGCGCCCAGGGCGGCACCGTCAAGGAGCGCGAGGACGGGCCGTTCGGCACCGAGCTGGTCGGCACCCTGCAAGGTGGACGGGCGCTCGACGCCCGGTGCGGTTCATCGGGGTCGACGGGCCGCGCTGGTTCCTGCGGGCGATGCTGGTCGGCGCCGTGGCCAACGACGCGGCCAAGGCCCGCCCGCTCGAGGACGGCGCTGCGCAACGTCGTCGTCGTGCGCGGCAGCGAGCCGCTGCCGGTCCGCGAGCAGGTGCCGCTGCAGCTTGCCGGCCGAAGCGCTCACCCTGGAGGCGCGACGACGATGCCGACGCGATCGACGCGACGCCGAGTCGACGCTCGAGGCCAGGAGCGGGCATGAAGGGCCCACTGGCGATTGCTGCAGCGGATCGGCGCGAGCACCCACGAGCTCGATGCCGACGAGCTGCAGGACGACGCCGCCAAGATGTCGTGCTGCCCGCTGAACGACCTGCACCGGGGCTCCGAGGTGCGCGGTCACCGGCCGGCTGCGATCGGTCACCTACACGCCCGCGCGAGACCGTGCCGACCCTTGCGGCCGAGCTCTTCGACGGCAGCGCGGCGATCGAGCTGGTCTGGCTCGGCCGGCGCCGCATCGCCGGGCGTCGAGCCCGGCCGGCGGGTGCTCGTCGAGGGCCGGGTCGGCGTTCACGACGGCAACCTGGCGATCTACAACCCGCGGTACACCCTGCGCGAGCCTGGATGACCGATGACCGGCCGACGGCCGTCCGCACGGCCGAGCCGATCGAGCCGACGTCGCGACCGACGCCGGATGACCGGTCCGACCGGCTGCGCGAGCAGTACCGCCAGCAGCTGCTCGACGGGCTCGGCGGCTGGTCGGGACGGTCATCGCCGCGATGCCGACCGTCGTGTTCGTCATCGTCAACGCGATCTGCCGGGCTGCGCCCGGCGATCTTCGCGGCGGTCGGCAGCGCGGTGCTGCTGGCCGGCTACCGGCTGGTCGGCGCCAGTCGGTGCAGCAGGCGCTGAGCGGGCTGTTCGGCGTCGCGATCGCCGCGTTCATCGCCTACCGCACCGGGCAGGCCCGCGGCTACTTCCTGTCGGCATCCTGACCAGCTTCGGCTACGCCGCCGCGTTCCTCGTCACCCTGGTGATCCGCCGCCCGCTCGTCGGGCTGATCTGGGAGTTCCTCGACCCGAGCCCGCCGACCGCGGCGCCGCGGCCGACGTGCCGGTGACCGACCGGTCGCCGTGGTACCGCCGCCGCGCGCTGCTGCGGGCCTACGACCTGGCCACCGCGCTGGCCGCGCTGATCTTCCTGGCCCGCGGCGTCGTCCAGCTGGCGCTGTACCACCGCAACGACACCGGCTGGCTGGCGGTCGCCCGGATCGCGATGGGCTACCCGCTGACCATCGCCGCCGTCGGCTTCGGCTTCTGGGCGGTCAGCCGGGCCCGGCGCGCGTCGCCGACCGAGGCCGTGCGAGGCCGGACGCGGTCGCCGAGCTCAGCTGCCGAGCCGGTGCACCGCTCAGTTCGCGCAGACCGCCTCGCGGATCGCCGGCTCGGACTCGGGCAGCGCGATGAACAGCAGCTCGTCGCCGGCCTCGATCGGCTCCTCCGGCGTCGGCACGATCACCCGGTGCCCGCGCACGATCGCGACCAGCGCGGCGTCCGGCGGCAGGTGCAGGTCGCGGACCGGCGTGCCCGCGCACGGCGCGCTCGTCGGGCAGGGTGATCTCGATCAGGTTGGCCTGACCCTCGCGCAGGCGTGAACAGCCGCACCAGGTCGCCGACCGTGACCGCCTCCTCGACCAGGGCGGCGAGCACCCGCGGCGTCGACACGGCGACGTCCACGCCCCAGGCCTCGGTGAACAGCCACTCGTTGGCCGGGTGGTTGATCCGGGCCACGACCCGGCGGACCGAGAACTCGGTCTTGGCCAGCAGCGAGATGACCAGGTTGACCTTGTCGTCGCCGGTCGCGCCGATGACGACCTCGTAGTCGGCCAGGCCGGCCTGCTCGAGGTTGTCGACCTCGCAGGCGTCGCCCAGCAGCCAGGTCGGCGCCGGGGACGCGCTGCTCGACGATCTTGCGCGGGTCCTTGTCGATCAGCAGCACGTCGTGGCCGTTGGCGAGCAGCTCGCGGGCGATCGATCGCCCGACCGCGCCGGCGCCGGCGATCGCGACCTTCATCCGGAGTGTCCGTTCGGTGGCTGCTCGGTGGCCTGCTTGCAGCAGGTCGAGCTGGTCGTCGGTGGTCAGCACGTGCAGGGTGTCGCCGGACTGGATCAGCGTCGACGGCAGCGGCAGCTCGCCGGTGCCGAACCGGGTGACCAGCGCGACCCGGGCGCCGCTGGCCGCCTCGAACTCGGTCAGCCGGTGGCCGACCCAGCCCTCGGCCGGCGTGACGGTGCAGCAGCGCGACCGCGCCGGACGGGTCGCGCCAGGCCTCGGCGGTGGTCTCGCCGAGGACGGTCTTGAGCAGCCGGCTGGTCGTCCACGGCACGCTGGCCACGGTGGGGATGCCGAGCCGCTCGTACACCTCGGCCCGCTTGCGAGTCGTAGATCCGGGCGACGACCTTCTGGACGCCGAACGTCTCGCGGGCCACCCGGGCGGCGATGATGTTGGAGTTGTCGCCGCTGCTGACGGCGGCGAAGGCGCTGGCCTGCTCGATGCCGGCCGCGATCAGGGTCTCGCTGGTCGAAACCGATGCCGGTGACCCGGTCGCCGCGGAAGTCCTCGCCCAGGCGGCGGAACGCGTCCGGATCCTGGTCGATGACCGACGACGCTGTGGTCGAGCCGCTCGAGCTTGTGGGCGAGCGAGGAGCCGACCCGGCCGCACCCCATGACGACGATGTGCACGGTGCGGCACATCTCCTCTCCGCTGGCCAGCCGATCGGACGTCCGCCTGCCGCGACGGTACCCAACTCCAGGTGCCGCGGCGAAAGTCGACCCGCCCGTCGCAGTGATTCCGAGCGCTCCGGCCCGATCGGCGCGGCCGTAGTCGGCGTGCCGGTGCGCCGTACTCGGTGCGCGCGGTGAGCGTGCTGACCCGGGTGCTCAAGCGGCTCGATCATCGGCAGCCCGGTGAGCACGGCCCGGGCCGGGCACACGCTGCTGCCCAAGCGCCTGGCGCTGCCGATCTTCGCCAGTGACGCGCTGTCGAGCGTCGCCTACGCCACCCAAGAGATCCTGCTGGTGCTGACCATCGGCGGCACGGTGTTCCTGCACCTCACGCCCTGGGTCGCCGGCGCGGTCATCATCCTGATGGGCGCCGTCGTCGCGTCCTACCGGCAGCTGGTGCGGGCCTACCCGACCGGCGGCGGCGACTACGAGGTCGCCAGCAAGAACATCGGCCGCTCGGCCGGCGTCGTCGTCGCCAGCGCGCTGCTCGTCGACTACGTCATGACCGTCGCGGTGTCGGTCTCCTCCGGCGTCGACAACATCATCTCGGCGTTCCCGAGCCTGAACTCCGACCGGGTGCTGATGGCGGTCGGTGTTCGTCGCGGTGCTCGCCGCGGTGAACCTGCGCGGCATCCGCGAGGCCGGGCTCGGCCTTCGCCGCGCCGACCTACCTGTTCATGACCGGCGTCTTCTTGATGATCGTCACCGGCCTGGTCCGGCTGGTCGTCGGCATCGCGGCCGGTGGCCGAGAGCGCGCATTACGGCATCCATGTCCAGCCCGGCTACGGCTCGCCCGGCGTGCTCGTGCTGGGTTTCCTGTGCCTGCGGGCCTTCTCCTCCGGCTGCACCGCGCTGACCGGCGTCGAGGCGATCGCGAACGGGGTGCCCGCGTTCCAGCCGCCGAAGGCGAAGAACGCGCAGAAGACGCTGGTGATGATGGGCGTGATCGCGACCTCGATGTTCGCCGGGCTGACCGCGCTGGCGCTGATCGCCAAGGTCCATTACGTCGACAACGCCTGCGACCTGACCGGCTGCCGGCCGGCACCGACTGCACGCACGACGCCCAGCGGACGGTCATCGCCCAGGTGGCCTCGTCGGTCTTCGGCGGCGCCGCACTCGGTCGGGTTCTTCTTCGTCCAGGCCACGACCGCGTTGATCCTCGTGCTGGCCGCCAACACCGCGTTCAACGGCTTCCCGCTGCTCGGCGCGATCCTGGCGCGGGACAAGAACCTGCCGCGGCAGCTGCACAATCGCGGCGATCGGCTGGCCTACAGCAACGGCATCCTGGCGCTGGCGATCGTGGCCGGCCTGGTGATCTTCATCTTCCACGCCGAACGTCAGCCGGCTGATCCAGCTCTACGTCATCGGCGTGTTCACCTCGTTCACGCTCGGCCAGACGCGGCATGGTCCGGCACTGGAACCGCACGCTGCGGCGCGAACGCGATCCGGTCGAACGGTCGCGGATCTATCGGTCGCGGGTGATCAACGCGTTCGGCGCCAGCCTGTGCGCGGTCGTGCTGGTGATCGTCATCGTCACCAAGTTCACCAAGGGCGCCTACCTGGTGCTGATCGCGATGCCGATCCTCTACGCGCTGATGCGCGCGATCAACCGGCACTACTCGCGGGTCGCGACCGAACTCGAAACCGAGACGCAGGGGCTGATGCTGCCCAGCCGCAACCACGTCGTCGTGCTGGTGTCGAAGCTGCATCGGCCGACGATGCGAGCGCTGGCGTTCGCGCGGGCGACCCGACCGGACACGCTGACCGCCCTGACCGTGAACATCGACGACGACGAGACGCGGGCCCTGCTGGCCGAGTGGGAACGCCACGACCTGCCGATCCAGCTGACGGTGCTCGACTCGCCGTACCGCGAGGTGACCAACCCGATCATCAACTACGTGCGCCAGCTGCGCCGCGACCGTCCGAACGACGTCGTCAACGTGTTCATCCCCGAGTACGTCGTCGGGCATTGGTGGGAGCAGTTGCTGCACAACCAGTCCGCGCTGCGGCTCAAGGGCCGGCTGCTGTTCCAGCCGGGCGTGATGGTCACGAGCGTGCCCGTGGCAGATGGATTCGTCGCGGCTGCGGGCCGAGAGCGTGGCCGAGGCGGCGCGCGCGCCCGATGTTCGGCCGACCGGCGCGCAGCGATCCGACCGGCCGCCGCCGGCGGCCGCCGACCCGGTCGACGCGCCGGCCGAGCCGATCGGCGCCGCTCGCCGACCGCGACTGAGCAGCGGGCCGACCCGGCGTGACCGAGCCTCCGGCGACCGCTGCTCGGGCGCGAGCTCGAGGTCGAGGTCGGCGCCGGTGGCCCACGGCGGCCATTGCGTCGCCCGGGTCGGCGACGAGCCGCGGCGGCCGGGTCGTCTTCGTCCGGCACGCGATGCCGGGCGAGCGGGTCCGGGCGCTGATCACCGAAGACGCCGGCGGCTCGTTCGTGCGCGCCGACGCGATCGAGGTCCTGCGGGCCGCCGCCCGACCGGGTCGCCGCCGCCCTGCCCGCACGCGGGTCCGGGCCGATGCGGCGGCTGCGACTGGCAGCACGTCCGACCCGAGGCGCAGCGCGAGCTCAAGGCGGCCGTCGTGCGCGAGCAGTTCGCGCGGCTGGCCGGGCTCGACGTCGACGTCGTGGTCGCGGAGCTGCCCGGCGGCCCGCTGCACTGGCGCACCCGCATCGGCTACTCGGTCGACCCGCCGGCCGGCCCGGGCTGCTGCGGCACCGCTCGCACGAGGTCGAGCCGATCGACGCCTGCCCGCTCGGCGTGCCCGGCGTCGGCGATGGCGCCGGTCTCGACGCGCCGCTGGCCGGGCGACCGGGTCGAGGTCGTCGCGCGACGACGACGGCCCGGTCAGCGTGCTGGCCGAACGGCCGGTCGCCGACGCGGCCGCGCGCACGCGGCGCCGGCGGCCGCCGCGCGGCCCGCCGACTCGGTCGTCGACGGCGTCGACGCGGCACCGGCACGCTGATCGCCGCGACGGCGGCGCCGGTCGACTTCGAGGTGGCGCCGACGGCTTCTGGCAGGTGCACCCGGCCGCCGCGCAGACCTTCGTCGCGCGCGGTGCTGCGCGAGCTCGCGCCCCGCGCCGGGCGAGGCGGTGCTCGACCTCTACGCGGGCGCCGGACCTGTTCACCGCGGTGCTCGCGCGCGCGGTCGGCCCGACCGGCCGGGTCGTCGGCATCGAGGCCGACCGCGCAGGCGGTCGCGGACGCCGCGGCGAACCTCGCCGACCTGCGTGGGCCGAGGTGCGGCGGGCCGGGTCAACGCCGCGCTGCTCGAGTCGCTCGACGTCGCGCGCCCGATCTCGTCGTGCTGGATCCGCCGCGGGCCGGCGCCGGGCGCCGCGGTGATCGCGGCCGTTGCTCGCTCTGGGCCCGCGAGCGATCGCGTATGTGGCCTGTGACCCTGCGTCACTGGCCCGCGACGTCCGCACGGCGTCGACCAGGGCTGGCGGCTGCGCGGCCTGTGCGCATTTGACGCGTTTCCGATGACCCACCACGTGGAATGCATCGCAATTCTTACGCCGAATTGACGCCGTATTCGTACCCCGGCGCGCGTCGTCGGCGCGCCTTGCTGCGCATCGGCGCGTCAGGTCGTAGGCTGTGCCGCCGTGAGTGAGGTCCTGCGCCGGGTCCAACAGCCCGGCCGATCTTCGCGGGCTGACTCCGGCCGAACTGACCCAGCTCTGCGCCGAGATCCGCGACTTCCTGGTCCAGAAGGTCGCGCGGACCGGCGGCCACCTCGGTCCCAACCTCGGCGCGGTCGAGCTGACCATCGCGCTGCACCGGGTCTTCGACTCGCCGTCCGAACCGATCCTGTTCGACACCGGCCACCAGGCCTACGTCCACAAGATCCTCACCGGCCGCGCAGGACGGTTCGACCCGCTGCGCCAGACCGGCGGCCTGTCGGGCTACCCGAGCCGCGCCGAGAGCCCGCACGACTGGATCGAGAACTCGCACGCCTCGACCGCGCTGTCCTACGCCGACGGCATGGCCAAGGCGTTCGAGGTGCGCGGCGAGCGCCGCCCGGTCGTCGCCGTCGTCGGCGACGGCGCGCTGACCGGCGGCATGTGCTGGGAGGCGCTGAACAACATCGCCGGCGCCGACCGCCCGGTGGTCATCGTGGTCAACGACAACGGCCGCTCCTACGCCCCGACCAGCGGTCGGCTTGGCCGAGCGCCTCGCCGGCCTGCGGCTGCGGCCCGGCTACGAGCGGGTGCTCGGCAGCGTCAAGACGAACCTGCCGCGGGTGCCGGTCGTCGGCCCGCCGCTGTACGAGACGCTGCACGGCATGAAGCGCGGCATGAAGGACCTGCTCGCCCCGCAGGGGATGTTCGAGGACCTCGGCCTGAAGTACGTCGGCCCGGTCGACGGCCACGACCTCGCCGCCCTCGAGACCGCCCTGCGCCAGGCCCGCCAGTTCGACGGCCCGGTCGTGGTGCACTGCGTCACCCGCAAGGGCTACGGCTACCGCCCGGCCGAGGACGACGAGGCCGACCAGATGCACGGTCCCGGGCGCCTTCGACCCGAAGACCGGCCAGCCGCTGTCGAGCGGCGGGCGGCGCTGGACCGGCGTGTTCGCCGACGAGCTGGTCGCGATCGGCGAGCAGCGCGACGACGTCGTCGCGATCACCGCGGCGATGTGCGAGCCGACCGGGCTCGAGCGCCTTCGCCGACCGCTTCCCGGACCGGTTCTACGACGTCGGCATCGCCGAGCAGCACGCGCTGACCTCGGCCGCCGGCCTGGCCTCGGGCGGGCTGCACCCGGTGGTCGCGCTCTACGCGACGTTCCTCAACCGGGCCTTCGACCAGTTGCTGATGGACGTCGCCCTGCACCGGCTGCCGGTCACGGTCGTGCTCGACCGGGCCGGGCTCACCGGCGAGGACGGCGCCGAGCCACAACGGCATGTGGGACCTCGCGCTGCTCGGGATCGTGCCCGGGCATCCGGATCGCCGCGCCGCGCGACGAGCCGACGCTGCGCGCCGAGCTGCGCGAGGCGGTCGACGCACGCCGACGGCCCGACCGTCGTGCGCTACCCGAAGACGCCGCTCGGCGACGACATCCCGGCCGCTGCGCCGGTCGGCGGCGTCGACGTGCTGGCCGAGCCGGACGCCGACGCCGCGGTCGACGTGCTGGTCGTCGCGGTCGGCGCGACGGCGGCCGACGTGCTCGAGGCGGCCGACGCGGTGCGCCGGGCCGGTTTCACCGTGCGGGTCGTCGACCCGCGCTGGGTCACCCCGGTCGATCCGGCCCTGCTCGAACTGGCCCGACAGGCCGCACTGGTGGTCACCGTCGAGGACGGCGTCGTCGACGGCGGCGTCGGCTCGCGGATCGCCCAGGCCCTGCGCGCCGCCGGCATCGACGTCGCCACCCGCGAGATCGGGTGTGCCGGCACGGTTCCTCGCCCACGGCAAGGTCAAAGACGTCCAAGCGAGTGTCGGGCTCACGGTGCTCGACATCGGCCGCCGGATTGTGGAATGGTCGGCGCCGCATTGCCGGGATCGACGACAGCGGCACGGGCGAGCGTCGGACGATGGTCACGACAGGCGCACGGCGGCGAACTCGATCGCAGTGACGTGCGGGCGCCAGACGAGTCACGTCAACGGGGAGACTGAGCATGCGGGTACTGGTAGTCGAAGACGAAGCCCAGCTGGCCGAGGCGGTCGCGCGCGGCCTGCGCCGCGAGGGAATGGCCGTCGACGTCGCGTTCGACGGCGACGACGGTTACCGCAAGGCGTCGCTGACGCGCTACGACGTCGTCGTGCTCGACCGCGACCTGCCCGGCATGTCCGGCGACGAGATCTGCCGCAAGCTCTCCGACGAAGGCGTGCTGACCCGCGTCATCATGCTGACCGCGAGCGGCACCGTCGAGGACAAGGTGTCGGGCCTGGCCCTGGGCGCCGATGACTACCTGGCCAAGCCGTTCGCGTTCGTCGAGCTGGTCGCCCGGGTGCGCGCGCTCGGCCGCCGCACGACCCCGGCCGCGCCGCCCGGTCCTCACCGCCGGCGACATCGAGCTCGACTCGGCCCGCCGCACGGTCACCCGCGACGGCGAGCTGATCGACCTGACCCGCAAGGAGTTCGGCGTTCTCGAGACGCTGCTGATGGCGCAGGGCAGCGTGGTCAGCAGCGAGGAGCTGCTCGACCGGGTGTGGGACGAGAACGCCGATCCGTTCACCACGACGGTCCGGGTGACCATGATGACGCTGCGCCGCAAGCTCGGCGAGCCGGCGATCATCGACACCGTGGTCGGCTCGGGCTATCGCATCGATCCGGCCGCGCTTGACCGCGGACGAGGCGCCGGTGCAGGAGGGTCCTCGCCCGAGTGAAGCTGTTCCGCTCGACGCTGCGCGTTCGGATGGCGCTGCTGTACGGCGGACTTGTCTTGCTCGTCGGGGTTTCGCTGCTGTTCACCTCGCTCGTCCTGCTCGACCGGGCGATCTCGGGTGTCCAGTTCTTCAAGTTCCCCGGCTACGTCACGGCGACCCGGCCGACGGCGGCCAGCCGCTGCAGCTCGATCCCGTCCGAGCTCGGTCAGCAGGCGCGCGACCGCTCGCGCGACTACCTGCTGCACACCGGCCTGATCTACTTCGGCATCATCGTGATCATCGGCGCCTCCGGCGGCTACCTGCTCGCCAAGCAGGCGCTGCGCCCGATCGCGCGGGTCACCCGCACGGCGCAGCAGCTCTCGACCGAGACGCTCGATCAGCGGATCAACCTCGGCGGCCCCGACGACGAGCTGCGCGAACTGGCCGACACCTTCGACGAGATGCTCGGCCGCCTCGATGCCGCCTTCGACAGCCAACGACTGTTCGTCGCCAACGCCAGCCATGAGCTGCGAACACCGCTGTCGGTGATCCGCACCGAGGTCGACGTGACGATGTCGGATCCGAGCGCCGATCTCGACGAGTGGCGCCGGATGGGCGAGTCGGTGCTGGTCGCGACCGACCGGGCCCAGGGCCTGGTCAGTTCGCTGCTGATCCTGGCCCGGCTGCAGGCCGGGTCGCAGGTCGAACTCGAGATCACCGAGCCGGTCGATCTGGCCGCGCTCGTCCCGCCCGTGCTCGACGCGGTCGCCAACGAGGCGAAGGAACGCCAGATCACGATCGAGCACGACACGTCGCAGCGCGCTCACGGTCGGCGACCCGCGGCTGCTCGAGCGGCTGATCGGCAACCTGGTCGAGAACGCGATCCGGCACAACGTCGTCGGCGGCTGGCTGCGGATCACCTGCGGCGAGGCGACCGACCGGGTCTGGCTGCATGTCGCCAACGGCGGCCAGGTCATCGCGCCGACCGACGTCGATCAGCTCTTCGAGCCGTTCCGCCGCGGCGGCCGGGTGCGCACCGCGACCCGCGGTTCCGGCCTGGGCCTGGCGATCGTGCGGCTGATCGTCGAAGCCCATCACGGCCGGCTGCAGGCGGCGGCGCCGCCGTTCGGCGGGTTGGCGCTGCGGATCGAGCTGCCCCGGGCCCCGCAGAGCGCGTCCGCCGGGCGGCTCGGGCGAGACGCCGGCGGCCCGCAGGCGCGGTCATCGATCCGTTCGGTGACGCCCAGCGATCGAGATCGGCGCGATTCGGCGGTCGAGCGGGGCACTCCGGAGCAACGGCCTGATCGGACCCGACGCGGCGGTGCTTCGGCCGGCGTCGCGGTCGTCGACCGGTATCGCCGGCACCGGCCGGGATCGCCGAGCGCGTGCAACGCGGCCGCGAGCGGCGCCGCCGTGAGCTCGATCTGCCACGGACGGGCGCCGAGCGCCGCGATCGGGCGGCGCCGCTCGGCTTCGTCCGATCGGCGCCGGGCGGCGCCCAGGCCAGCCGCCGGACGGTGTCGGACGCGAGCAGGTTCTGCGCCAGCACCGGTGCGCGCTCGGCGATCGCGGCGACGACGTCGCGGCACGCGGCCAGCCGGGCCGCCGCCTCGGGTGCGCGTTCGCGCCAGCGTCCGCTGGGCGGCAGCGCGTCCGGCGACAGCCCGGTCACCGGCGGCAGTTCGTCGTCGGGCAGCCGCTGCGCGGCCTGCAGCGGCGGCGAACCAGCGCGCCGCGTGCGGCGCTGGCGGGAGCCGCCGAAGATCGGCAACGCGGTCGAGCTCCTCGACGCGTCTTCGGGTTCTTGCGCGCGGCGTCGACGATCGCCGAGTCGGGCAGCACCCGTCCCGGCGCGATGTCGCGCTGGGCGGCGAGTTCGTCGCGCGACTGCCACAGCGCCCGGATCGCGGCCAGCTGACGGCGGTTGCGGACCGAGTGGATGCCCGAGGTGCGCCGCCACGGGTCGACGCGCGGGGCGGCGGGGGCGCGGTGCGGGCGGCCTCGAACTCCTGCTCGGCCCACTCCGTCTTGCCGGCGTCGGCGAGCACGTCGACCAGCGCGGTCGCGCAGCGGGATCAGCAGCTCGACGTCGAGCGCGGCGTAGACCAGCCAGTCGTGCGGCAGCGGCCGGGTGCTCCAGTCGTCGGCCGAGTGGCCCTTCTCGAGGCCCACGCCGAGGTAGTGCTCGACCATCGTGCCGAGCGCGACCCGCTCCTCGCCGAGCAGCCGGCCGGCGAGTTCGGTGTCGAACAGCCGGGACGGGCGCAGTCCGACCTCGGCCAGGCAGGCCAGGTCCTGGTGGGCGGCGTGCAGGATCCACTCGACGCCGTCGAGCGCGGCGTTGAGCTCGCGGAGGTCGGGCACGCGCGATCGGGTCGATCAGTACGGTGCCGTAGCCCTCGCGGCGCAGCTGGACGAGGTAGGCGCGCTGGCTGTAGCGGTAACCCGACGCCCGCTCGGCGTCGACCGCCAGCGGACCGTGCGCCGCCGCCAGACCGCGATCGCCACGCTGCAGCTGCTCGCGGTGGTGACCGGTTCGGGGACGCCGTCGGCCGGTTCGCGCAGCACCGGGACGGCGGCGGCGCGGCTCGGTCGGTTCGGTCGGCTCGAGTCGGCTCGGGTCGGCGGCCAGCCAGGTCGGCTCGTCAGCGCCGTCGTCGACGATCGGCAGTTCGGCGTCAGTCATGTCAGCTCGTCGGCAGGACCGAGACGCCCTCGGGCGGCAGCCCGGCGGCGGTGCAGAGCAGATCGAGGAAGCCGAGCAGGTGCGGCGCGAGGTCGGTCGTGCGCGCGGTCCACGACCCGCGCAGCTCGATCGAGACGGCCGTCTTCGGGTCCGTGCACGTCGCCGAACCGGGTCGAGGTCGTCTGGGTGACGGTGCCCCCGGCGGCGAGTGATCGGCCTGGCGCTCGGCCAGGGCACCGGTCAGCCAGCTCCAGCACACCTCGGGCAGCGACGGGTCGTTGGCGATGTCGGCTTCGAGCTCGGCCGAGGCGAAGGCGACCAGGCGCAGCTCCCGTCCCAGGCCTCGGCGCCGTCGGGGTCGTAGAGCAGCACCAGCCGGCCGGTGGCCAGCTCTTCGCCGTCGGTGGCGAGGATGTCGGCCGAGAGCGCGTAGCTCCACGGCGCGAGCCGCTGCGGCGGCCGGATCGTCTCGATCCGGATCTCGGGGCGGGTCGGGGTGGCGAGCAGGCTGGCGACCGCCTCGCGAACGGCTCGGGTTGCCGGGTCGGCGCGCTCAGCGCGGTGGGCGTCGCCGAGCGGACGGACGGTGCTCGGGTGGCGGCTCGCCGCGTTCGGGCTTCACGCGACGTCGCGCGCGGCGACTGCGCGCGGCCAGATCAGCACCGGGTCGATGACACGTCGCTCCGTGCACGCAGGCCCGTCGGCGCGGTCGGTCACCGGCCGACGCTGTCGTCATCGGTCGCCACGACAATGAACTGCCCGCAACCACAGACGGGCATCGTGAGTCGAGCAGTTCCCTCGAGTCCACGGTACGCGCGCGCGAGGAGCCGACAGTTTGGCCCAGGCGCGCGTGGACGACGCCGATCGACATCGGCGGCGGTCGGCCGCGCGGCCCGTGCCGGCGCGGTCCGTAAGATCGGCGGCGATGACCACTCCTGCCAGGTACGTCCGATCGACGCGCCGCCTGCTCGGACTCGCTGCTGCTCCGCGCCGCCAGCGGCCAGCCGGGCCGCGCATCCGCCGGTGTGGTTCATGCGCCAGGCCGGCCGGTCGCTGCCGGAATACCGGGCGCTGCGGGCCGACCGCGACATGCTCGAGGCCTGCCGAACGCCGGACCTGATCACCGAGATCACCCTGCAGCCGGTGCGCCGCCACGGCGTCGACGCGGCGATCCTGTTCTCCGACATCATGGTGCCGCTCGTCGCGCTCGGGCGTCGACATCGACATCGTGGCCGGCGTCGGGCCGGTCGTCGCCAAGCCGATCCGGACGATGTCCGACCTCGACCGGCTGCGCCCGCTCGAGCCGGGCGACGTCGACTACGTCAGCCACCGCGGTCCGCGCAGCTCGTCGCCGAGCTCGGCGCGACGCCGCTGATCGGCTTCGCCGGCGCGCCGTTCACGCTGGCGAGCTACCTGATCGAGGGCGGCCCGTCGCGCGAGCACGCCAAGACCAAGGCGCTGATGCACGCCGAGCCCGCAGCTGTGGCACGCGCTGCTCGGCCGGCTGGCCGTCATCGCCGCCGCCTTCCTGCGGGTTCAGATCGAGGCCGGCGCCGCGCCGATCCAGCTGTTCGACTCGTGGGCCGGGTGCGCTGTCGCTCGCCGACTACGAGCAGTTCGTCGCTGCCGCACAGCCGCGCCGTGCTCGAGTCGCTGGCCGACGCCGGCGTGCCGCGGATCCACTTCGGCGTCGGGACCGGGCGAGCTGCTGCCGCGATGCGGGCCGCCGGGGCCGACGTCGTCGGCGTCGACTGGCGGATGCCGCTCGACGAGGCGGCCCGCCGGCTGGGCCCGGGCGCGGTCGTGCAGGGCAACCTCGACCCGGCGCTGCTGCTCGCGCCGTGGTCGGTGATCGAGCCCGAGGTGCGCCGGGTCGTCGCCGCAGGGCCGGGCGGCGGCCGGGCACATCTTCAACCTCGGCCACGGCGTGCTGCCCGACACCGACCCCGATGTGCTGACCCGGGTCGTCGAGCTGGTGCATTCCCTCGATGACTGACTGCGGCCGGCCCGGTCCGCCGCGTCGGGTCGTCGTCATCGGCGGCGGCATCGCCGGCCTGGCCGCGGCCTGGCAGCTGGCCGACGCGAGCCCGCCGCCGAGGTCATCGTGCTCGAGGCGGCCGCCGCACGTCGGCGGCAAGCTGCGCCGGGCCGAGGTCGCCGGCGTGCAGCGTCGACGTCGGCGCCGAGGCGCTGCTGGCCCGCCGGCCCGAGGGGCTCGAGCTGATCGCGGCGCTCGGGCCTCGGCGACGACTGATCACGCCGCTGACCCTGTCGGCGCAGGTGCGGGCCGGCGGCGCGAACCGACCCGCTGCCGGCGCGCACGATGATGGGCATCCCGGGCGATCTCGACGCGCTGCGGGCATCGGGCGTGCTCGTCGACGGCGGCGCTCGCCCGGGTCGCGGCCGAGCCGAGCGAGGCGCCGCTGCCAGCCGCTCGACGGCGACGTCGCCGGTCGGCGCGCTCGTGCGCGACCGGCTCGGCGACGAGGTCGTCGATCGGCTGGTCGAGCCGCTGCTCGGCGGCGTCTACGCCGGACGGGCCGACGCGCTGTCGCTGCGCGGCGACCATGCCGGCGCTGGCCGCGGCGCTGCGCGCGCGGGCGGCTCGCTCGTCGCGGCGCGGCCGCGGCGTCGGTCGACCCGCGCCGGTCGCCGGTCGCCGCCGGCCCGGTGTTCGTGTCGCTGCGCCGGCGGCCTGGCCCGGCTGCCCGAGCGCGCTCGCCGCGCAGCGGCGGCTTCGACGTGCGCACCGGCGTCACGGTCCGGGCGATCCGGCGGACCGCGGTCGGGCTTCGCGCTCGACTGCGGCCCGGTGCCCGAGGCCGAGCCGAACTGCTCGCCGACGCGGTCATCGTGGCGACGCCGGCGGCCAAGGCGGCGGCGCTGCTGCGCGGGCTGGCCCCGGCGGCGGCGACCGAGCTGGCCGCGATCGAGACGGCCAGCATGGCGATCGTCACGCTGGCCTTCCGCGACGTCGCGCCGCCGCCGGGCAGCGGGCTGCTCGTCGGCAGCGCCGGAGCGGTTCGCGGTGAAGGCGGTCACGCTGTCGTCGCAGAAGTGGCCGGGCACGCCGGCCGGGCCTGCACGCTGCTGCGCGCATCGATCGGCCGCGCCGGCGAGGTGCACGACCTGCAGCGCGACGACGACGATCTGATCGCGCTCGTTCGCCGCGATCTGGCCGGCCTGATCGGGATCACCGCGCGCGCCGATCGACGCGCTGGTCACCCGCTGGGGCGGCGGCCTGCCGCAGTACGCCGTCGGCCACGTCGAGCGGGTCGCGCGGATCGAGGCGGCGCTCGCGGCCGTCCCGGGGCTGGCGGTGTGCGGCGCCTCCTACGCCGGCCTCGGCATCCCGGCCTGCATCGCGTCGGCCCGGCCGTCGACCGGTCGTGCCGCCGGCGCTCGCATCGCCGGGCGATAATGGACTCATGGTCGACGGAAAAGCCGCACGCGAACTGAACGACACGATCCGCTACACCGCCTGGTCGGTGTTCCGGGTCGCTCGATCCGATCGGCGACTACGAGCCCGGCCGCCGATCGATCGCCGAGGTCGAGGCGCTGTTCGAGCAGCTCGCGGCCAAGGACGTCGTCGTGCGCGGCACCTACGACGTGAGCGCGCTGCGGGCCGACGCCGACCTGATGATCTGGTGGCACGCGTCGACCGCCGAGGCGCTGCAGGACGCCTACGGCCGGTTCCGGCGCACCGGCTGGGTCGGCGGCTCGCGCCGGTCTGGTCGTCGATGGCGCTGCACCGCCCGGCCGAGTTCAACAAGAGCCACATCCCGGCGTTCCTGGCCGACGAGCAGGCCCGCAAGCTACGTCTGCGTGTACCCGTTCGTGCGCTCCTACGAGTGGTACCTGCTGCCCGACGCCGAGCGCCGCGCGCTGCTGGCCGAGCACGGCAAGCTGGCCCGCGAGTATCCCGGACGTGCGCGCCAACACCGTCGCCTCGTTCGCGCTCGGCGACTACGAGTGGATGCTCGCCTTCGAGGCCGACGAGCTGCACCGCATCGTCGACCTGATGCGCCACCTGCGCTCGTCCGAGACCCGTCGGCACGTCCGCGAAGAGGTGCCGTTCTACACCGGCACCCGCCGCGACCTGGCCGAGCTGATCAACGCGCTGCCCTAGCCGGGCCGTTCAGACCAGCTTGGTCGCCAGCCCGAAGACGACCAGCACGTAGACGACGATGAACACCAGCGCGCCCCAGGCGAACAGCCTTGCGCGACCGTTCGCCGCCAGCCGGTCGCGTTGACCGCGGCGTCGGCGAAGGCGCTGATGCCCTGGATCTCGCCGTCGGCGGTGTTCGGGTTGGCCGCGCCGCCCCAGCCCAGCACCCGGCGGTCGGCCTCGACGTCGGCCGGGTCGTCGGCGGCTCGTCACCGCTCGCCGGGGTCGTCGCAGTGTCCGGATGCACCCTGCCAGCGTCCACCTGATCGGCGCGGCCCGCGCTACCGTCCATCTATGGCGGAAAAGCCTCACCTCGAACTTGAGGTCGGTGGACGGACGGTTCGGATCAGCAGCCCGGACCGGGTCTACTTCCCGCTCGGCGGCCAGACCAAGCTCGACCTGGCCAACTACTACCTGTCGGTCGGGCCCGGGAATCGTGCGGGCGCTGCGCGAGCGGCCCTGCATGCTGCACCGCTTCCCGGACGGCACGGCGGGGGAGCGGATCTACCAGAAGCGGCTGCCCAAGGGCGCCCCGGACTGGGTCGAGACGGTCGAGGTGCGGTTCCCGTCCGGACGGACGGCCGACGAGCTCTGCGTCACCGAGCTCGCCAGCGTGATCTGGGCGGTGCAGATGTCGACGGTCGAGTTCCACCCGTGGCACTCGCGCCGCGCCGACACCGAGCGGCCCGACGAGCTGCGCATCGATCTTGACCCGCAGCCGGGCACCGGGTTCGCCGAGGCGAAGGCCGTCGCCGAGATCGTGCACGAGGTGCTCGACGAGCTCGGCGCGGTCGGCTGGCCGAAGACGTCGGGCTCGAAGGGCATCCACATCTACGTGCGGATCGAGCCGGCGTTCGGCTTCCGCGAGGTGCGCCGGGCCGCGCTCGCCTTTGCCCGCGAGGTCGAGCGGCGGGCGCCCGACCTGGTCACGACCGCCTGGTGGAAGGAAGAGCGCGGCGAGCAGATCTTCCTCGACTACAACCAGAACGCGCGCGACCGCACGATCGCGTCGGCCTATTCGGTGCGGGCCTCGCCGCTGGGCCTGGTGTCGGCGCCGGTCACCTGGGCCGAGCTGCCCGACGTCGAGATGGCCGACTTCACCATCGAGACGATGCCGGCTCGGTTCGCCGAGCTCGGTGATCTGCACGCCGGCATGGACGACGCGGTGTTCTCGATCGAGCCGCTGCTGCGAGTGGGCCGAACGCGACGAGCGTCGATCGCGGCCTCGGCGACGCGCCCTACCCGCCGAACTTCCCCAAGCAGGAGGGCGAGCCGCCGCGGGTCCAGCCGTCGCGGATGAACAAGGCGAACTGGACGGACGCGGCCGATGCGGCGCCCGATCCCCTAGATGGCGTCGAGCCGCAGCGGCTCGACTGACGTCAGCGTTCTGGATCGGATAGGGCCACAGACTCCCTCAGTTGTGCAGCACGGCCGCGCCGCCGAATCGGCCGTGGGCGAGATCGGCGAGCGCCGCCGCGGCCTGCGCCATCGGGTAGGCGACGGTGGTGGCCCGGATGGCGAACCGGCCGGCGAGACTGAGGAACTCCTCGCCGTCGCTGCGGGTATTCGCGGTGACGCTGCGCAGTCGGCGCTCCTGGAACAGTTCCGCGGCGTAGTTGCAGCGCCGGTATGTCGGACAGCCAGATCCCGGCGACCGCCAGCGTGCCCCCGCGGTCCAGCGCGCGCAGCGCGACGGGCACCAGCTCGCCGGCGGGAGCGAACAGGATCGCGCCGTCCAGTGGTTCGGGCGGCGCGTCGGCCGCCCCGCCGACGGAGTCGACGCCGAGCTCGCGGGCCAGCGCTGGTTGTGCTCGCCTCGCGTCAGCACGTGCACCCGCAGGCCCTGGTGCAGCGCGATCTGTGCGGTGAGGTGCGCGCTGCCGCCGAAGCCGTAAATGCCCAGCCGGCCGCCGGGCGGGACGTCCGCGCAGCGCAGCGCGCGGTAGCCGATGATGCCGGCGCACAGCAGCGGCGCGGCGTGCTCGTCGTCCAGGGCGTCGGGCAGCCGGTAGGCGTAGCCCTCGTCGGCCACGCAATAGTCGGCGTAACCGCCGTCGACGATCCCAGCCGGTGAACGTGGCGCGACGCAGAGGTTCTCCTGGCCGCGGCGGCAGAACCGGCAGGTCCCGTCGGTGCCAGCCAGCCACGGCACCCCGACCCGATCACCGATCGCGAACCGAGTCGACGCCGGCGCCGACGGCCTCGACCCGGCCGACGACCTCGTGGCCCGGGTCACGCCGGCGCGCTTCGGCGCCAGATCGCCCTCGGCCAGGTGCAGATCGGTGCGGCACACCCCGCAGCAGCTGACGCGGACACGGATCTGGCCGGGCCCGGGCTCCGGCTCTCGCCGCTCGACCCGCCGCAGCGGGCCCTCGTCGATCGGGGCCGGGCGGTCGACGATCCAGCTCTGCATTGTCGCCCTCCCGGGGTTTCCGCCCACCGAGGCAGATCAACCTTCCCCTCGGATTCGCCAGGGTATCGACACTAAACGGTCCGCCATTCCATTGCCCGTCCGTCGCGAAGTAGGCTGCGCCCGTACAGGTAGACGAGGAGGTCGTGCGCGATGACAACTAACTCAACCGGGTCCGGGCAACGTTTGCTCGACCCCACCGGAGAGTCCGAACTGGCCTCCGTCACCACGCTTGCGCCGCGGTTGTCGACTCTCGAGGGCACCACGGTGGGCCTGCTCGACAACGGCAAGCCGAATGGTGAGGTGCTGCTGGCCGAGATCGGCGCCTATCTGCGGCGTGAACACGGCGTGCGCGAAGTTCTCCCATATACGAAGGCGTACTTCGGCACTCCGGTCGAGCCGACACTGATCCAGCGGATCCTCGCGACCTGCAACTTCGCCGTCACCGCCATCGGCGATTGAGGCTCGTGCAGCGCGGCCAGTTTGGCCGACGGAATCCTGCTCGAGCGCGCCGGCGTCCCGACGGTGTCGATCTGTACCGAGTCCTTCCGCATCACCGCGGACGCGATGGCCGGGGGATATGGCTTTCCGGGCTTTCAGTACGCGCTCACGCCACACCCGGTCGCGAGCCTGACGCGTGCCCAGATCCAGGAAAGGGTTGTCCGGCTGATGCCAAGACTCCTCTGGAGATCCTCGGGGTGGGCCAGTGACGGATGAGCTACCGAACACGGACGACATTGTTATTCCCCGGCTACGCCGTTCAGGACGCTATCGAACGCTGTTACGAGAAGGGCTGGACCGACGGATTGCCCGTCGTGCCGTGCACCGAGGAACTGCTCGCCCCGTTCCTGGCGCAGACCGACCGGGACCCTGGTGAGGTGCTGCTGGCGATGCCGCACCTGAACCGCATCTGCACGCTCCGCCGGGCCGCCATCAACGCGGTGATGGCGGGTTGCCGACCGGAGTACTTCCCGACCGTGCTGGCCGCGCGGGACGCGTTCCGCGCCCAGGGCATCGGGACCAGCGCCTTGTGGCAGAGCACGACCGGTTCCGCCCCGTTCCTGCTGGTGAACGGTCCGGTGCGCGAGCGCATCGAGGTCAACAGCAAGGGCAACATCTTTGGCTCGGGGTTCCGTGCCAACGCGACGATCGGCCGCACGATCCGGCTCACCGCGATCAACGCGTTCGGGTTGCGGCCCGGCGTGCTGGACCAGGCCACCCAGGGCACGCCCGCCAAGTACGCCTGCTGTATCGCGGAGAACGAGGAGGACAGCCCGTGGCCGAGCTTCGCCGTGGAGCACGGCCACGATCCGGCCGAGAGCACGGTCACCGCGATGGTCATCCGGTCCTCGCTGCACATCGAGGGCCGACACACGTCGGTTCCCGAGCAGCTGCTCTACGACATCGTCGACAGCGTCGCCCGGACCGGCTCGATGGTGGTCGAGACCGGTAGCGTCTGCCTCGTCCTCGGCCCGGAGCATGCCCACCTGATCGCCGATGCCGGCTGGTCCAAGGCCGACGTCAGGCAGTTCGTCTACGACAAGGCCGTACGCAGTCCGCAGGATTTGGATCCGCGTCGGCAAGGGCGCGTTTGCGCGGCAGACGCGCTGGCGACTGCCGATCGAGCACCCAGACGCGATTGCGACCACCGGCGAACGGAAGCCGGCGCACGCGCTGAGTTCGCCGAGCGCCGTGCAGATCGTCGTCGCCGGTGCCCCGAACGCGGGTGTCCCGGCGATCCTCGAAACGTTCGGCTTTCGAGGCGGCGAGCCCGGCGGCCTCGGCGGCCGAGCGCTGACGTAGCGCCTATTCGCCTGGTGACGAGCGCGACAGTCGGACCTCCTCGTTGTCCAGGCCGGCCTGGACCTGGCGCAGCACGATGTCGTCGATGCGTTGCTCGTCGCGCAGTTCGAGCAGGACGTCGCGCTGGCGGGCGATGAGTGCGAGCCGCAGCGCGGTGTACTGGTCGTTGTGCTGCACGAGCGGATCGTCGGCGCGCATGGTCGGCGGCCAGCAGCTTGCGTTCCTTGTCGAGCTCGTGTTGCACCCGCTCGACCACGTGCGGCCGGTGCCGAGTTCGGCGGCCGCCGCGCCAGCGCCTCGAAGGCAGCCTCGGCGATGGTCACCTCGGCCTAGTGCCGTTCCTCGTCGACCGAGGTGTCGACCGGCAGCTGGGCGAAACGCACCACCATGGGCAGCAGCAGTGCCTGCAGCAGCGTCAGCACGATGACGCCGCACGTGATGACCATGATGAGATCCCGATCGGGAAACGGCGCGCCGGAATCGAGACGACTTGGGACCGCGAGCGCCGCCGCCAGCGACACCGCGCCCCGGAACCCAGTCGGTCGCGCTGACGGTGCGCTGGCGGGCACCGATCCGACGCAGGCGCTGCGCGGGTCGGCGATCGACCACTCGGATGCAGTAGGGCGTCGTGTACATCCAGGCCCACCGCACGCCGATGACGACGGCGGTGACGGCGAAGATGTAGCCGATGGCGCGGGCCGGCCGAGACGCTGGTCAGATTGCGCACGGCCGACTGGGCCTGCAGGCCGACCAGCACGAACAGCACGCTGCTGAGGACGGTCGTGGCGAGCGACCAGAAGGCGGTCAGCTGCTGCCGCGCGGCTGCGCTGGTGATGCGCGGCGCGAGCCGGCTCATCGCAGCCCGCAGGTCACCACCGCGAGCACGCCGGACGCGTGGATCGAGTCGGCCAGCAGGAACGCCGCGAACGGAACGACCAGAACCGTGATGTTCTCGAGCATCGGGTCGTCCATCCGACGCCGCACCTGCCAGTTCACGAACGCCACCAGCGCGCCGGCAGCACCCCGCCGCCGTAGGAGAGCACCAGCAGTCAGCTCACGTGGGCGAGCCCAGATTCTGGTTGCCGACCGTCACGCCGACGGCCAGACCGTAGATCACCAGCGCGGTGCCGTCGTTGACCAGGCTCTCGGCGCGCAGCACGGTGACGACGCGCCGAGGCAGGGCTCGCGCCAGCACCCCGACGGCCGTGGCGTCAGTCGGGGCGACCGCGGCGCCCAGGACCCAGCCCGGTCCCCACGCCATGCCCAGTGCGTGCGCGCCGTGGCCACCGCGGCCGCGGTGGCCGCCACCAGGACCGTGCTGGCCAGCACGATGACCCGCAGGTTGCTGCGGATCTCGCGCAGTGACGTGGTCAGACTCTCCCAGTAGAGCAGCGCCGGCAGGAAGAGCAGCAGCACGACGTCGGGTGGCATCTGAGCCTGGCGCAGTGCGGGCGCGAAGCCGACCAGCACGCCTACCAGCACCAGCAGGATCGCCGGCGCCACCGGGTACCGCCGGGCGAGCACGCCGCAGACGACCAGCGCGACGCCCAGCAAGACGACCATCTGCAAACCGAGCATCGGCCTATCTTGGCCGACGGGCGCACCGATTGGGCAGGCCCCGACACTCGACCGAAACTTCTCGATCTCCAGCCGCATCACTATCTGAAGCCGCTATCGGTGCGCCAGAATGTGACGTGTCGAGTCGGGACCCCGACGCGTCTGCGCCGCTGTTGATCGACGATCGCTCCTTACTAACAAACTCCACACCCTCGGTATCAGCCTGCGCGCCTAGGAGGCGACGTGAGCACATCGGTCGGCGGGTCGGTTGTCGATGAGAACGGTGTGGGGATCCCGGGCTGCTGGTCGTCGTTCGTGACACATCGGCCCTCTTTGCGCCAGTACTGGGCTCGGCCGCGGTGGCCGTCGACGGCGCCTTCGCGGTCCCGATCCCACCGGATGCGTTGACCGATGTGCCCGGCGCTCGCCAGCTCGAGGTCTCGGTGCAGACCGGCACCGTGCGCCGGGCCGTCTTCACGCAGCGTCTACCCCGACAGCACGGACCGACGACTGACGTCGGCTCGATCCCACTGAACCAGCGCGACGTGCAGGGCTGGGCCGTGTCGCTGCCCGGCACGACGAATGCGTTGCCCGTGCGGGCCGGCAACGCGGTGCGGGCCCTCGTCGATGACGAGTTGGCCTGGGGGCATGTCGCCGCCGCGATGAAGGACGCCACGAAGTCGATCTCGGTGATGCAACTGACCCTCGACATGCCGGCCTTCTACAACTCGGTCGCCACCGCCGAGCATCCCGAGACCGTGCTGGCCTTCCCCGCTGGTTTCACCGTCGACCCGCCGCCACAGAAAGCCATCGACCCGCTCACGTGTCCGCGCCCCGAGCGGCTGATGCTCTACGCCGCCCAGGCCGGCCTCGAGACCAAGGTGCTGATCTCGAGCCTAGGCAACCGGCTGATCAACTCGCTGGCTTCGATCGCCGCCGACGTTCCACGACAATCCCAAGGGGACGGGCGACCGCGGTCGAGGATTATCTCACCGAGGCGGCCAGCACGGCCGAGGCTTTGACGTTCCCGACGCAGGGCAGCAGCGTGGTGCACGCCAAGGTCGTTCTGGTCGATGCTGTCGACGAGCGGTTGCGACCGGTCCGAAGCGATGCTCCTCGGCTCGCCGTTCGAGCAGAGCTATTGGGACACCAACGGCCATCGAGGTGTTCGAGGCCCGCCGCGGTCGTGCACGGGCGAGCCGGTCCCGGTGCACGATGTGAGCATCGCCGTCCGCGGACCGCTGGTGGCCGACCTGCAGGAGCAGGTCCGGCAACACTGGAACAGGTCGCCGACGCAACGGAGTCAGGTGGCGCCCCTCGATCCCGCGCCGGCCGCGATCGCCACGGCCGCCGACCGAGAAGCGAGTTCCTGGCCAGCGCGCAGCTGGTGCGGACCGTCAACGTGCACACCCTGCCCGGGCTCGACGACGGTGAGCTGGGCGTCCTCGAGGCCTACCTGCGCGCGATCGAGAACGCCACCGACTACATCTACTTCGAGAACCAGTACTTCACCGATGAGCGGATCGGACAGGCATTGGTCGCGGCGCTCAATGACGCGACGCGACCCGACCTGCAACTCATCCTGATGGTGAATGTCATCCCCGACATGCCGTTCTATCCGACTGGCAGACGAACCTGTTCGCCCGGATCCGCCGTACGCGCCGGCCGCGGTCGACCGGTTCGGCGTCTTCACGGCCTGGTCGCACGCGGTACCGCCGAACGTGCACAAACACACCAAGCCGGTCCTCATGCCCAACTACCTGCACACCAAGACGGCGGTCGATCGACGGCAAATGGGCCACCATCGGCTCGGCCAACCTCGACGGCGCCTCGCTGGACGAGTTCCAGATCCTGCGCCCGCTGATCGGCGGTGAACCGCAATGACGAGCTCAACTGCGTCGTCTTCAACGGAATCGACGCCTGCCCGGCAGACCGATTTCGTCGACTCGCTCCGCGACTCGCGCTGTGGAGCGAGCACCTGGGCATGCCAGCCGACGATCCGACCGGCTGCAATCGCCGCGACGCTGTCCGAGCCGGTCACGGCTGGCTGACAGCTGTGGACGGACCAGGCCGCGGCCAAGCTGGCAGGCGCTGATCAGCGACCCGACCGACGGTCGACACGACCAACGGGCGGGTGCTGGCCTACCCGGCCACGGCCAAGTCCGGCGCCGTCCTGCTGTTGCCGTGCCAGCACCCGTATCCGCAACTTCCTGCAGACCGCGGGCGTCGATCTGACCAAGATCGACCTCGTCGAGCACACCACGGCGTTCAACTTCTGCACCGGCGAGTGGGCCGATGACGTGATGCCATCCTCGGTCGACCTCGCCATCCGCGCAGCTCGGCGCCGTCGCTCGGTCGATGTCGGCCGCACTCCTGGAGCGCCCCGACGGCCCGGCCGACCTGCTCGCCCTGCTCGGCTGGGACCTGCCGCCGGGCGTCGACGACATCGGGCTGGCCGCCCTGGACCTCAGTGATCTGGTCAGCGCGGTCGAGAACCTCGAATCGACCATCGACCGCCGGCACCACCGGGCGCCGCGCTCGACGCCGCCTATCGTGCAGGTCGGCGTCGCGCTGGCCAGCTTCCTGCAGGGCATCGATGCGGTCGTCACCGGCTTCTCGGCGACCGGCGACTACCTGACCAAGACCGAGCTCGTCGCCGCAGTTCGTGCCCCGGCTGCTGGACTACTGCATCGTCTCGGCCTTGCAGACACGGCCTCGTGTTGCCGCTCGGGCTGCTGATGTTCCTCGGCGTCGTCGAGCTGCAGCCCTTCGACGCCGACCCGTCGATCTACCAGGTCAGCCACGTCCGCCACATCGTGCGCTGGGATCGGGTGCCGCAGGTGTTCGGCGACGTGAAGGGCCTGCTGAGCGAGGTGTACCAGTGGGGCCACGCCGGCCGCCGACCCGGCCGATCGTCGTCGGCGCGCTGGGCACGATCGTCAGCGGCCTGGCCGCCACCGTCGCCAGTCGCGCGCGCTGCCGCGCCGGGCCGAGGCCGCGCTGGCCGGCCACGACGTGCCCGAGGCCGACACCGACCCGATGCTGCAGCTGCTGCTGAGCATCACCAAGGCGCTCGACCTGTCCGGGCTCGACGTCGGGCGTCAGCCTGACCGGCCTGCGCCCGACCACGGCCGGCGGCACCGACGCCGGCATCGCCTTCGCGCCCGTACGCCTGGGCGGCGGCGCCGGCCGAGCGTGCCGATCAGCGAGCGGATCACCTTCGGCATCGACGCCTCGCTGGACGTCGACACCGGCATCGCGCTGGTGTTCCGGGCCGGTGCCGCGCCGGTCGATGCGCACCGACCTGAGCGGCGGCGGGGTGGCCGACTCCGTCGCGGGCACATCCTGGCCACCCTGACGATCGCCAACTGCCGACGCCACGCCCGATGAACCTGCTGACCGTCGCCGACGGGCTGGGCATCACGGTCGGCTCGGTCGGCGTGAGCGGCGGAGTCGACGTCAACAGCGGCCAGCTCAGCGCGCTGGTCTCGGCCGCGCTGACCAAGGGCGTGCTGAGCCTGAGCACCAAGCACCTGGACTCGTTCCTGGCCACGCTCATCCCGCTCGACGTGACCGTCGACTTCGACCTCACCGTCGGCTGGTCCTCGGCGCACGGGCTGTTCATCGAGGGCAACGCCAGCCCGCACTTCGACATCGGCCTGAACACCGACATCGGCCCGTTCCACCTCGACGTGCTGCATCTCGCGCTGACCCTCGGCCAACCCGACCTGCCGCTGGAGATCAGCTTCGACGGGTCAGCGCAACACTCGGCCCGCTGGAGGTCGCCGTGCAGCGGCTCGGGCATCACCGCCGACCTGAAGTTCCAACGCGGCAACCTCGGGCCGGTCGATCTGCAGCTCGGCTTCAAGCCGCCGACCGGACTGGGCATCCAGATCGACGCCGGGCTCGCCGCCGGCGGCGGATTCATCTCCTTCGACCCCGACCAGGGCCGCTACGCGGGCGTGCTCGACGTGACGATCGTCGACCTCATCGCGGTGAAGGTCATCGCCGTACTCGACACGAAGCTGCCGGACGGGTCGAACGGCTTCTCGTTCCTCATGATCATCACGTTCGAGTTCCCGCCGATCCAGCTCGGGCTCGGCTTCACCCTCAACGGCGTCGGCGGCCTCGGCGGCGTCAACCGGACGATGGTCATCGACGCGCTGCAGGCCGGGCTGCGGGCCCACACGCTCGACGACATCCTCTTCCCGCCCGACCCGGTCGCCAACGCCACCAAGATCATCAGCGAGATCGAGTCGTTCTTCCCGCCGCAGAAGGGGCGCTACCTGTTCGGGCCGATGCTGTCGATCGGCTGGGGCACGCCGACGCTGCTCGATCTCGAGGTCGGCGTCATCCTCGAAGTGCCCGACCCGATCCGGCTGGCCATCCTCGGCGAGATCAAGGCCAGCATCCCGACGCCGGACTTCCCGATCATCTCGCTGAAGATCCAGGTGCTGGGCACGATCGACTTCGGCCTGCAGAAGCTGGCCATCGACGGCACCATGTACGACTCGTACCTGCTGGCCTTCCAGCTCGGCGGCGACATGGCGCTGCGGCTGAACTGGGGCGACAGCCCGAACTTCCTGTTCTCGCTGGGCGGCTTCAATCCGCACTTCACCCCGCCGCCGGACGTGCCCGCCCTCAAGCGGCTCAGCATCAGCCTGGGCAGCGGCGACAACCCGCGGCTGGCGGCGTCGGCCTACCTGGCGGTCACCTCGAACTCGCTGCAGTTCGGCGCGAACGTCGATGCCTACGCCGCCGCCGGCGGCTTCGCCGTGCACGGCTACATCGGCTTCGACGCGCTGTTCATCTTCAGCCCGTTCTCGTTCGAGTTCGACTTCTCGGCCGGCTTCGACATCAGCTTACGACGGCGACACCCTCGCCGGCGATCACGCTCGACGCGTCGCTGTCCGGGTCCGACCCCGTGGCACCTGCACGGCGACGCGTCCCTCACGTTCCTGTTCTTCTCGGTCAGCGCGTCGATCGACCTGACCTGGGGCGACGCGAACCAGGCCACCCTGCCGCCCGCGGCGGTGCTGCCCGCGCTGACCGGCGCGCTCGGCGACCCGCGCAACTGGTCGGTCGGCCTGCCCGCCGGCGCACCCGGCTGTGTCGCTGCGCGCGATCGCGCGCCGACCCGAGCGTCATCGTCGTCGCAGCCCACCGGCGTGCTCGAGGTTCGCGAGATCGTCGTCCCGCTGGATCTGCCGATCACCAAGTTCGACAACGCCAAGCCGACGGACGGGACGCAGTTCTCGGTCACCAACGTCGGCTCAACGAGCAACCGGTCAGCCGCGTCGCCGAAGAAGGAGGACTTCGCGATCGCGCAGTTCACCGACCTCAGCGACGCCGACAAGGTGAGCGCCCATTCCTACGACCTGTACGACGCCGGGGTCCGGATCGGCGACGCGCCGCTGCGCAACGGCAAGGACGCGCCCCGCACGATCGAATACGTCACGCGGATCATCGATGACTACCACCAGGTGTCGCGCCCGGCCGCGACCTACCGGATGCCGGCGGCGGTACACGCGGCCCTGGCCGGAACGCGGGTCGCCGCCGCGACCGCGCAGCACCGGACTGCGCGGCTTCGCGCCCGCCGTCGACCGACTCGATCGCGGTGCAGCGGCCCGCGTACGTCCTGGCCAGCACCTACGACCTGAGTGCCCGCACCGACGTGCTGCCGACCGCCACGACCTACTACGAGGCCAAGACGGCCTTGGCGGGCTACCTGCTCGAGCACCCCGACGAACGCGACGACATCCAGTTGCTGGCCGCCCACGAGGCGGTGCCGGCATGAGCGAGCCGACCGACGACGAGTTCGGCCGTCACCACTTCCTGGCCTGGTCGCGGCAAGGCATCGCGACGACGCTGGACAACCCGGACTACGGCGACTCGCTGCCCGACCGCCCGACGGTCACCGTCGACCTCGACGTGACCGCGCAGAACCCGGGCAGCGTCGACCGCGGTCCCGACCGTCACGGTGCACACGTTCGGCCCCGGCGACGTGCTCGGGCATCGACCCGCGTCAGGTGGTGCGCACCGAGCCCGAAGGATTCGACCACCAACTTCGAGCCGAACTACCTGGCCGGCATCGAGTTCGACACCCCGGACTTTCCCTGGCTGTTCACTCCGGCGGCGCCGGCCGGCGACCGGCTGCGGCCCTGGATCGCGCTCATCGTGCTCAAGGACGGCGAGTTCGCACCGGTACCGGGCGTCGTCACCCCGTTGCCGGCGATCGATGTCTCGGCGGTCGGGGGACTGCAGCCGCTCGAGCGATGCCTGGAACTGGGCCCACACCCAGGTCTCGGGTGACGCCGGCCTGGCCGCGTCCGACTCGTCGAGCGTCATCTCGCGGCTGCTGTGCCCACGGCGCCTGGATCCCGAGACCACGTACACCGCCTTCGTCGTACCGGCCTTCGAGATCGGCCGCCAGGCCGGCCTCGGGCTCGACGTCTCGACGCTGCACACCTCGGACCCGGCCTGGACAGCGGTCACCGGCGCCCCGCTGCGGCTGCCGGTGTTCTATCGGTGGAGCTTTCATACCGCCGATCTGGGCGACTTCGAGTCGCTCGTTCGCCGGCTGGTGCCGCAGCCGATCGGCGCCAACGTCGGCGAGCGCCCGATGGCCGTCGACGACCCGATGCCCGGCATCCCGGCGCGCGGGCGACCCGTTGGAGCTGCCGGGGGCACTGCAGAGCATCGTCGCGACGACGTCGCCCTGGCCCGACCCGCAACGCGGCGCGTTCCAGACCGCGGTCGCGAATCTGGTCAATCGGGTCTCGCCGGTCGTCGACGACCCGACCGGGCCCGACCCGCAAGTCGTGCCGCCGATGTATGGACGTTGGCCGGCCGGGGTCGACGCGCTGACCGTCGACGGCCCGCGCTGGATCGACCAGCTGGGCCTTGACCCGCGCAACCGCACGGCCGCCGGCATGGGCACCCAGGTCGTCCAGGGCAACCAGACTTCGCTGATGGCGTCGGCCTGGCAGCAGGTGGCCGGTATCGAGGCGGCCAACGCCGCGCTGCGGCAGGCCCAGTTGGCCCGCGCGACGATGACGATGCTGCACAGCCGCATGGTCGCCGCCCACCCGCTGACGATCCTGACGCTCACGGCGCCGCTGCACGCGAAACTGCTGGCCAGCCCGGTCACCGTCCGGGCCAAGATCGACGCCAGCCGACTGCCGGTGCGCCTGATGTCACCGACCGCGCGCCGGCTCACCCATCCGGCCAGCCTGATCCGCCGTCGCCAGGTCGCCATCACCGGCGTCCGCTCCGGGCCCGGATCATCTGGTCAGCTGCAGTGAACTCGGGCCGAATCGGGGTGGTGCCACCGGTCGCGCCGCCCGGTGGCCTGGTCCCTATCGAGGACGTCGAGCCCGGTTCTCAAGCCGGCGACGCCGCGCCGGGTGGCCGCGCTGGTTCCCGCTGACGCTCGACGTCGGCACGCCGGCCGGTGACTTCACGGTCACGATCGACGTCAACGCACCGCGCGCGGTCAATCCGGTGAATCCGGTGACCATCAGCTCGGCCGACGTGGCCGCGATCCCGACTCGAGCCGACTTCGTCGTCACCGCTCCGGGCGCCAAGGTCGCCGATCGGCCGGGCGGCGGCGTCCGGACTCGGCCGACGCCGCCAACTTCCGGGCCGCGCTGGAATCGGTGGCCGCGGCCTGGGCCCAGGTCGACACCGACCCGCCGCTTGCCGATGCCCTCGACGTGGCGGCGATCAGCTCGACGTTGGCGCAGCCGCCTCGAACCGGCGCAGACCGTCGCCGCCCGCTTCGCAGCGTTGATCACGCCGGCGGCCGCGACTCGGCTGGCACCCGGCCGACCCGATCCGCGAGGTCATGGCCGCGCCGTCGTTCCCGCAGCCGATGTACGCGCCGCTGCGCGATCTGTCGGTGCAGTACATCCTGCCCGGCGCCGACCTGATCCCGTCCGAGTCGGTCGGCCTGATGCTGACCAACCCGGCCTTCATCGAGGCCTACATGGTCGGGCTCTCGCACGAGCTGGCCCGCCAGCTGCTGTTCGCCGGCTACCCGACCGACTGCATGGGCACCTACTTCCGTCAGTTCTGGGATGTCAAGGGCTATGTGCCGCAGCCCGGTGACCCGACCGATCCGGCGCAGCTGGCCGAGCAGCTCAAGGACATCCCGCCGATCGTGACCTGGTCACTCTCGAGCCCGCTCGGTCAGCACCCGAACCACGCCGGTGTCACCCGCCCGCTCGTCCTGATCGTCCGCGGGGAGCTGTTGCGCCGGTATCCCGACGCGATCATCTACGCGCGCCGGCGAAGCTCGACGGCAACGGCCGCACGATCGATGACTCGCCGACCCGAGCTGCACCCGATCTTCCAGGGCAACGCTGACGCCCGACATGAACTTCTTCGGCTTCAACCTCACGGTCGACGACGCCAAGGGCGACGCGGCGGTTCCGCAGGGCTATTTCTTCGTCTTCCAGCAGCACCCGTCCGGACCGAGGTTCGGTCTGGAACCGTCCGCGACCGACCCCGTAACCCAATGGGCCGATCTCGCCTGGACGAACTTCGGGTCAGCCCCTGCGCCCGCCGCCGCACCCCGCTGCGGCGCCGATTGCTGGCCCCCTTCACCGAACTGCTGCTCGCGTCCTCGACCATGCGCAACGTTCTGGCCCAGCATCCGATCCCGGCGTTCCTGTCGGCCGGCCAACATCCCGGTCGCGTCGCCATCACCGGAGCCGACGCCGGTTATCAGTGGGGGGCCGACGCCGCCCAGACCGCGTACATCACGGCTCGCCTGCCGTTCCGGGTCGGCATCCATGCCGATCAGATGATCCCCGCGCAACCTCAGCCGAAGGATCCGTCATGACGCACGCCCTCGAAGCAGCGGCCCGTTCGCTAGCGTCGGCCGGGCGCCGGGTCCTCGGCGAGGACGACCCGAACGAAACCTCGCTGCCGGCCCAGGTGCCCCTGCTGTTGTTGCCGGTGCGGCTCGAGACCCGGTTCGTCGGCGCCGAGGACGGGGGGTCGGACTCGGCGTCGCTCTATCGGTCGGCCCGACCGCAGCTGCTGCTGCGCGTCTACCCCGACACGATCAACACCTCGTCATTCGAACCGGAATTGACCACTGACGAGATCGCCGCCGGGCAGGACTACTGGCAGGCTCGGTGGGGGACCGACGCAGACACCGGTCCCGGCCCATGGACGACGCTGGCCAACCGGTTCGGCGCACCCCGGGCAGCGTGGATCGCCGCGGCGATGACGCCGACGAACCTCGGCGACCACGAGTTCGGCGCCGAACTTTCCGTCGCCCGGCCACTCCGAGCCAGTTCGTACGAGAAGGCGCCGACCGCGCAGGCGTTGCCCGATCGTTGGACCGTCGTCCTGCGACGCGGCACGACCAGCCGCACGGTCGAGGGGAGTGCGATCACGCCCGGCCTGGCCGTCGGATTCACGCCGCACGACGGGCAGCTGCCCGATGGGTTGCCGGTCGATGTCGGGAATGCGCTGGCTGGTCGACTTCGCCGAGGCCGAACGGGTCGGAATGGGCATTCGCATCCCGCTTGCGGCGGGCGAAGAGACCGGCTTCGATCGGATCCAGGTGTTCGGCGTGCGTGACTCGGCCCAGGACGGCCCGGGTGACGTTCAGCTCGCTGATCTGATCAACGCCCACCACTACACCGACGGCGTTGCGATCGTGCCCCAGGGATCCCCGACCAACAACACCAGCGACGCCTCGTCGGCCTTCAGCACGGCCGACCCCGACCAGACGATCAGTTATGCGGTCGAGGTCGGCGCCGACCTCGCGGCCGAGCCGAGCGTCGATGGCGCGGTGCTCGCCGACGCCCTGGGGCTGCCGCTCGCTACCGTCAGCCATCTGCGCTACGCCGACGGGCACGGCACCGCGAACTCGGCCGACATGGTGACCGCGCTCTGGCCCAGCACCGTCGGCTACTTCCTCGAACAGATGATGAGCCCGGTCTTCAGCGCCGCCCAGCAAGAGGCCATGCGCATATTCGCCCGGTCCTATGTACGCCCGCGCGGACCCGTCCCGGCGCATCCGAGTGGGATCCACGCCGTACGGCGTGCTGCCGACCACCTCGCTGGCCGTCGCGGCAGCGGTCAGACCGACGCGCGACCGGCTCGGTGACGTCAACCTCCGCGCCCGCTCGGCTTTGGCTCGGTTCACCCGGCAACTGCTGTCGGCCTGGGAGGGCGGTATCGACGATGTGCCGCACATCGGTGCGAGCGCCGACCCGGACGCGGACCTCGCGCAGGTCCTCGGCCTGGACGCCAGCTCGCTGGCGTACCGCGGCCGTCGGGTCGTCGGCGATGACGTGCTGTGGAACCAGATGGTTTTCGTGAACGGCAATGGGCCACCTTCGCAGGAGTGGTGGGCCGAGCACCTCGCTCGCGGTCGCGCGCTGCTCGATGATCTTCAGCTCACCACCTGGGATCCGCGAGTCATTCACACTTCCATGGGACGGGACAGCTACCCGGTGCCCTATCCGAGCGTGCAGACCGCGCCGCTGTCCGAGGCCGACCCGTTAGCGGCCGACGCCACGCTGGATGGCTCGCAGCGTCAACTACATACCATGGCTGGCCCACGCGGCGATGGACGACGTCTGGGCCGAGAACTATCCCGGCGTCAAACCCACGTCGATCCTGTACCGGGTGCTACGGCAGTCGATGCTGCGCGAGTACGTCACCCAGGCCGGCCAGGCCCAGGTCGGATCCGGGGTACTTGCCGCGAGCGCGCTGCGTGAGGTCGAGCTGGTCCATATCGCGGCCGCGACGCCGACCATCACCGCGCACGACATCGTCCAGCGACCGGTGACCCCGGGCTCGCCGCTCACCTGGGCCCGCTACCTCGACACCATTGTCACCGCGCCGCCCGAGTCGCCGCTGGCCCGCCTGGCCGACCTGCGGGCGAGCCTGGATCGGCTGGCGACCCGGCCGAGCGCGGAGCTCGACCGCCTGCTCGGCGAGACCCTCGACGCCGCCAGCCACCGGCTGGACGTGTGGATCACCGCGATCAGCACTTCGCTGCTGGCCGATCAGCGCGCGGCAACCACCGACGGACACGTCCGCCACGCTGCACCTCGGCGCGTACGGCTGGGTCGAGGGCGTGACCCCGGCGGCGCCACGCGATCTCGTAGCCGGGGCCGACGCGCAGGCGGTGACCCGCCTCGACCGAGCGCGAGCCCAGCCCAACCAGGCCGCGGCCACGCTGGCGCCGGTCCGGGTTCCGCACGAGGACAGCGGCGGTTACGTGCACGCTCCGTCGATGACCCAGGCGGCCGCGGGCGCGGTGCTGCGAAGTGGTTACCTCAGCCATCGCGGCACACCGGATGAACCGGCGCTCGCGATCGATCTGTCCTCGACCCGGGTCCGAGCCGCCCTCTGGGTCCTGGCCGGTGTGCGGCAGGGACTGAGTCTGGGCGCGCTCACCGGATTCCAGTTCGAACAGCGACTGCACGAGGCCAACCTCGATCAGTACGTGCAGCCCTTCCGCGACGCGTACCCGATCATCGGCGACGAGCTGACCGGGACGACGGCGAGCGGCGCCGTCATCCCGCCGAGTCAGGTGGTCGACGGGGTCAAGCTGCGCACCGCCGAGCAGGCCGGCGCGCTGACGCCGGGTCAGGCGTGGGGGACCGGCTTGCCGCCGGCGGGTGATCCGGCCCAGACCACGATCGTCGCGATGCTTGCCGAGATCGACGACACGATGAGTGCGTTGTCGGATGTGTCGATCGCCGAGAGCGTCTTTCAGATCATGCGCGGCAACTACGGACGGGTCGGCGGCATCCTCGACGCCGTATCGCGCGGCGACCATCCGCCCGACCCCGACGTGGTCACCACCCCACGTCCCGGCCTGGACGTCACCCATCGGCTGATGGTCCTGCTGGCCGGCCCGCCGCCCGTCCCGGCTGCGTGGACGGGCATCACGATGCGCCCCCGCCAGCGGACCGAGCCGTGGCTGTCGGCCTGGGTGGCCGGTCGCCTGCCGGACCCGGCAACCGTTCGGGCACTGGTCACCTGGACGGACGGGGCCCAGACCGACACCGCGTACGTCTCGCTGCGCGATCTCGACATCGGCCCGCTCGATGTCCTGGCGCTGGCTGACGCCGCCGATTCACCGGCCCGCGCCGAGCTCGAGAGTCGTCTGTTGCTGGCCGCCGGCGCCGCGGCCGGCGCGGACACGATTACGCTCACCTACGACGCGGCCCACCTGCCACCCGGTTCGGTCACCTTCCCCGAGTTGCTGACCGCTGTCCGCGCGCTGCGAGCGCTCCTCGGCTCGGCCCGGCCGCTGGATCTGGCCGCGTTCGCGTTGCCCGACAAGGCACCGACGAGCGGCAGCGTCGACCTGGCCGAGGCGGCCGGGCGCGTGGCGGATGTTGCCTCGACGCTGGACGCCGACCTCGCTTCGCTCCAATCGACGCTGACCGCGCTCGCCGGCGCGCCCGGTAGCGCCGCTGCGACGACCGCTGCCGTGGGTGCTCTGATCGTGATCAGTTCCTACGGTCTGCCGGGCGCGTTGCCGACGCCGGGAGCCTCGGCCGCGGCGCTGCTCGAACTCGGCGCACGGATCATCGCGCAGGTGCAGCAGCGCCGGTCGGCCGTCACCGGCGGGTCGGGCGCACTGGCTGACGTCGCGGCCGACGCGCAGGCCCTGCTGGGCGCGTCGGCCTACCTGCTGCCGCACCTGACGCCGCCGGACGACGCGAATCTGCAGCAGGCGTTCGGTCAGTCCGCGGCGATGCGGTCCGTCGATCCGCAGGCGGTGCGACGGTGGCTGCTGCAGCTGAGCCACATCCGTACCGGCGCGCAGCGGCTCGATCTTGCGATTGCCACGACCCGTCTGCTCGGCGCTGACCGTCCGGCGATCGAGATCGCCCAATTGCCGCTGATACCGGATGACCGCTGGCTCGGGCTGCCCTTTCCGCCCGGTCAGTCGCCCGCGGGTGGTCGCGTGGCCATCGAGGCTATGACGGTCGGCGATCCCGACGACCGCGCCGACGTACGCCGGGCTGCTGGTCGACGAGTGGCTCGAGCGAATCCCGGGCGACACCACCACCGCCGGCGTCGCGTTCCACTTCGACGAGCCGAACGCGCGGGCTCCCCAGGCGTGGCTGCTGGCCGTCTGTCCCGACGGCCGGGCGACCTGGGATCGCGACCTGATCGCGACGATTCTGGATGAGACCTACGACCTGGCCCGTATCCGGGGCGTCGATCTGGCCAGCATCACCGAGGTCGGCCAGGTGCTGCCGGCGCTCTACTTCCCGTTCAACCTGCAGGCCGCGACCCCGGCGACGACGTTCGCGAAGGAGGTCCTGCTCGATGAGCACACCGTTACGCGCCTCGGCTGAGCGGCTGATTCCCTCGCTCACCACCTGGACCCGGCTGGAGCCGCAGCCGCGCGATGCCACCCTGGCCCGTTCGCTGCAGGCCCAAGTCCGCGACCCGTTGTGGTTCCTGGCCCGGCAGTGGCAGGTCGGCGAGTTCGCCGGCGACGACGCCGGCTCGCCGGTCCAGGCCACACTGGGGCTGACGACGCACGCCCTGACCGGCTATCGGCCCGGCCCGCCGGGTGGCGCGGTGGTCGGCATCGACGAGGCGTCGGCGATCGAGACCCAGGTCGAACGGCGTCCACTGCATCTGAAGGTCCGCGGCGCGGTTCAACTGGGACTGCTCTTCCTCGACCTGGCCGAAGACGCGGGTCTTCCGGCCACCACGATCGACGCGTTCCGGACCGCCTTCCCGATCGCCGCGATCGACCCGGCGCCGAATCTGGCCGGCGCGGACGGTCTGGCGCTGCGGTCGCTGGCCGCCGGCCGGATGCTCGACGGTGAAGCGCTGTTCCGATCGGCGGCCGCGGTCACGGCCGGAGACAGCGGTGAACCGCCGCTTACCGGTTGAGGCGGGTGACCCAGCGGTGGCATCGGTGCTGGTCGACATTCGTCGAGTTGCGCGCCAGCGCGTTTACCGAAGACGACGGGACGGCGTGGCGCTCGAGCGATCTGGACTACGCATTTGCCGTAGAGGCCGCCGCGACCGATGGCACTTCGCTCGTACTCGAGGCGGATTCCTTCACCGGCGGCCATCTCGACTGGTACTCGTTCACCGGCGGGTCGGCCGCGACCAGTTCGACGCCACTCGATCCGGGTTACACCACGATCACGATGCTGCCCGGCCATGTCACATTTCACGGCATGCCGGCCGACCGGTGGTGGGGGTTCGAGGACGCCAAGACCGACTTCGGGCAGCTCGACGCGGACCATGTCGACCTGGCGAAGCTGCTCGTCATGGAGTTCGCGTTGGTCTACGGCAACGACTGGTTCTACATTCCGGTGCCGAGCACGATCGGCTCGCTGCAGACGGTCACGACGCTCGTCGTCACCGATACCTTCGGCGAACGCACGCTGGTCCGACCGGTCGAGCAGTACCCCGTCCAAGACAGTCCGCGCCCGTGGTCGATGTTCAAGGTCGCCGACGCTTCAGGCGCCGTCGGCCGTGCGATGTTGCTGGCGCCGACCCTCGGGCTGACCGACGACGCCGATCCGCTCGAAGACATTCTGATCACCCGCGACCCCATGGCCGCTCTGGCCTGGGCGGTCGAGAACACGGTGCACGGCGCCGCCGATGTGGGTGTGGACGGCTTCGAGGGCTATCTCGCCCGGCTGCGCCAGGACGGCCAGAGCCCACCACCGGAGCCGGCACCCGACCTGCCGGCCATCGCCTACACCCTCGAACACCCACCACCCGACAACTGGATCCCGCTCGTCCCGGTGCTGCCGGCGATCGGGGCGGCGTCGATCTTTCGGCGCGGCACGATGGACCTCCCCGGGCCCGCTGGCACGGTGCTGCAACTGGCTGCGGTGGCCGAACTACTCGAGCCGGGTCAGCCCTTCTACCTCACCGACCGCGTGGTCACGCCGATCGGCGTCAGCGCGCAGCGCTATCTGCGGCGTACCCGTCGCCCCGACGGCAGCACCGTTGTCTGGCTGGCCAATCGAAGCGGCCCGGGCCGCGGATTAGGGGCATCGGGTCTGAAGTTCGACTACCTGCGCGACAACACCGCGGCGGTGCCATCGGGGCAGTGAATAATGGCCGGGATGGCTGGTGATTTCGACTACGAGGCCGGCGGCGGCGGGTATGCGCTCCAACGCCGCACCGACCCGCGGATCGCCGCGCTGGTGCACGCTGGCCTCGCTGACGCCCGGACCGTCCTGAACGTCGGCGCCGGTGCCGGGTCCTATGAGCCGCCGGATCGCTCGGTTACCGCCGTCGAGCCGTCGGCCTCGATGCGCTCGCAGCGGCCGTCCCATCTTGCGACCGCGATCGATGCCGTGGCCGAGCAATTGCCGTTCGGTGACGATTCGTTCGATGCCGCGATGGCCACGATCACCGTCCACCAATGGTCCGACGCTGATCGGGGCCTGCGGGAGATGCGCCGCGTGAGCCGCGGCCCGGTGGTCGTCCTCACCTTCGATGGCGATGCGCTCGACCAATTCTGGCTGGCTGATTATGTGCCCGAGCTCATCGAGGCCGAACGGCGGCGTTACCCGGCGGTCGAGCACATCGGCGACGTGCTGGGGGGTCACGTGATCGTGAGGCCGGTGCCGATCGCGATCGACTGCGCCGACGGATTCACCGAGGCCTACTACGCCCGTCCCGAGCGCTTCCTGGATCCGGTCGTGCGTCAGTCTCAATCGGCGTGGGGCTTTGTCGATCCGTCGGTGACGGAGCGCGCGATGGACCAACTGGGACGCGACCTGGCCGACGGCCGGTGGGACGAGCGGTACGGCCACCTGCGCAACCAGTCCGAATTCATCGGATCGTTACGGCTGATCACCGCCCGGCCGAACTGACCTGCCCGGTTCAGGCCGGCTTGGTGATCGTGAACTGACCGACGTCGAGGTAACCGGAGCGGAAGCCCGCCTCGGAATAGGCCAGGTAGAGCGACCACATTCGCCGGAACGTGTCGTCGAAGCCGAGGGCCCGGACCTGCTGGCCGCAAGCATCGAACCGCTCGCGCCAGCGACGAAGCGTCTCGGCGTAATGGCCACCGAACATATAGCGATCGGCGACTCGAAGTGACGTGTGTTCGCGAACGGTCCGAGCGATGCTCTCGACCGAGGGCAATTGACCACCGGGGAAGATGTATTTGCGGGTCCACGTGTACGTGTCACGGCTGACCTGGACGGCGCGGTCATTCTGGGTGATCGCCTGCAGCCCGAATCGACCACCGGGTACCAGCGCGCGGTCGACGGCGGCGAAGTAGTCGGCCCAATGGTTGTAGCCGACCGCTTCGATCATCTCGACCGAGACGACCGAGTCGAACTTTCCTTCGACCTGGCGGTAGTCACACAATTCGACCTTGGCCCGATCGCTGAGTCCTTCGGACGCGATGCGCTGTTGGGCCAGGCTGGCCTGCTCCTCGGACAACGTGATCGTGGTGACGTTCGCGCCCCGCTTGGCCGCCCGGATCGCGAGCTCGCCCCAGCCCGAACCGATCTCGAGCAGGCGGCTGCCGTCGCGGACACCGGCGACATCCAGCAGCCGTTCGATCTTGCTGTGCTGGGCGTCGTTGAGTGACTGGCCGGAGGAGTCCCGCGGATCGCCGGTGAAGAGGGCACTGGAATAGGTCAGCGACTCGTCGAGGAAGAGCTTGAACAGGTCGTTCGACAGGTCGTAATGACGGGAAATGTTGTTGCGGGCGCCGGTGAGCGTGTTGTCGTCGGACTCGGGCTGGCGGCGAAGCACCGCGTGACGAAGGCGCTGCAGAACCGGGGGAATCAATTCGGCCATGTTCTCGGCGAACGCGGTGAGGACACCGGCGAGATCCTCGGCGGTCCAGTCCCCGGCCATATAGGCCTCGCCGAACCCGATCGTGCCGGTGCCGCCGACCCGGCGGAAGAATGCGTCGGGGGCCGTGATCCGCATGACCGGGGTGTCGGCGTCGCCGCCGCCGTAGGGGGGCCGGTTCCCCTCGATCACCCGGATCGGCAATCGGGCGGCCGCATGCCGGAACAGCCGTCGGGCGACCGCGGCGCGGATCGGGGAAGACGGTGCGGACGCGACGTCGGGCCACAGCAGCGGATCGGTGCGGTCCTCGTCGGCGACGGGTCGGCCGGCGTCGACATTGCTGATTGCGGTCATCGGATCTCCTCCAGCCAGGTCATTCGTCCGCAGCAATTGTGCGGCCTGCGGGTCATTCGGCGCGAGGCCGGTCAGCTAGATCGTGACCGTCGGCGCGCCGGATGTTGCAGCTAACAGCACATTCGCAATCGCCGGCTCATCGGATCCCTGCGGTGAGGGATCCATCATCATTTGCACCGTGTATCCGGCCGCAAGTCGGTGCCAGACGTGGGGCCGTCGCAGCATCGGGTGTCCGTCGCCCTCAACCGTCACGTAGGTGGCTTGCCGGGCCAGGGGCCGAGCCCGCTGGGCGAACTGAGCCGATGCCGCCGGGGAGGTGGTTCGGTCCCGGGTGCCGTGCATGATCAGCAGATTCCGTCCGCCGATGGGGGCCACCGGGTCGCCGCCCTCGATCCACGGCGCCAGCGCCACCACGGTCGACACAGTCGCTTGGTCGGCGGTCGCCAGCGCTGTCCGTCCCCCCATGGAGTGACCGACGAGCGCCACCGGAACGTCGCCGAAGCGCTGCTGCAACTGTTCGAGCGCCCACCGCGTGTCAGGGACGGGGGAGCGCAGGTCGCCGTTCCACCCGCGGACCCGGTAGCGCAGCGACGCGACCGCCAGGCCGTGGCTGCCGCCGGCCCGACGCAGCGCGGTGACGAAGGGGCGCATCCGCAGATAGGCGAGCGACCACGGCGGCACCGTTCGGGTGCTGCGCGACATGCCACCGTGCAGGACCAGCGCGACGCCCCTGACCTCGCCGCGGCCCGGGTAGACCCGCAGATGTGGCGTTACCGGCGCGCTCACGCAGGACAGGTGGTGCCGGCGGCGGGGACCTTCTGACTGACCAGGAAGGCATCGACGGCGGTGTCGATGCAGTCGCTCTTGAGGTAGGCCGTGTGACCCTGGCCCTGCCAGGTGAGCAGCACCCCGGTGGTCAGCGCCGCGGCCAGGTGCTGTGCGCCCGAATACGGCGTTGCTGGGTCGTGGGTCGTCCCCACGACCAGGATCGGCGGCGACCCGGCCGCGGATGGCGACGGCAGGACGTGGCGGACGGTCTGCCAGTCCTCGCACGAGAACAGCGACGCCGCATTCCAAAGGCCGAACATCGGGTAGGCCGTGGCCCATTGCGCCGCGGTCGCCTGGATCTGCGCGTCGGTGATCCCGGTGGGGATGTCGTTGCACGAGATGGCGGAATATGCGTCGTGATTGAACTCGCTGTTGTACTCATCGGCCAGCGCGAACAGGCCCTTGGCATCACCTTGCTCGGCCAGTTGCAGCGCGCTCGCCAGGATCGGCCATTCCGACTGGTCATACAGGGCCGAGATCACGCCGGTCAGCACGACGCCGCCGTTGGCGGTTCGCGTCTCGCCGGCCTTACTGCTCTTGAGCGGCGTGGTGTTCGCCTGCGCCGCCAGTGCGATGACATCGGCCCTGGGGTCGCCGAGCGATTTGCACGCGGCCAAGGTCTTGCAGTTCGCCGCGAACTGGTCGAAGGCGTTCTCGAACCCCTGGGTCTGCAGGGAGGCTGAGGTGAGGTAGTCGGTGGTGGGGTCGACCGCACCGTCGAGCACCATCGAGCCTACCTTCGTCGGGTAGAGGTGGGCGTAGACCGTGCCGAGCTCGGTGCCGTAGGAGAAGCCGAGATAATTAAGCTTGGTGTCGCCCATCGCCGCGCGGATGTTGTCCATGTCCATCGCGGTGAACACGGTGTTGTAGTCGGCGATGGCGGCGCCATAGTGCGAGTTGCACCCGGTCACGACCTCGTCGGCCGCCTGCTTGGCGACCGTGAGACCCGCGGTCGTCCGAATATCCGGGTCCAGCGCATCGAGTTTGTCCTGTTGGGCGGCGGTGGTGCACTGCAACGGGCTCGACAGGCCGATGCCGCGTGGATCGAAACCGACCAGGTCGTAGTGCAGCAGCACGTCGTCCGAGACCGCCGCCGCGAGATCGATGGGTAGCGCGAGTCCGGATGCGCCGGGCCCACCCGGGTTGATCAGCAGCGAGCTGACGTTCGACGGCGCCAAGTCGTCGTGCATCCGCAGAACCTCGATCTGGATCGTCGGGCCCTTGGGATCGTCGTAGCTGAGCGGGACCGCCACCTTGCCGCATTTGAAGGTCAAATGCCGCAGCAAGGAGCTCGGAATCTGGGCGCTCGAGATGTTGAACTGGTGCGAGCAGTCGGTGAGGCTGATCGTGGCCGGCGCCGTCGAGCTGGCGGACGGACTGGCCGACGCCGACACCCTCGTGGCGGTGCCCCGCCCGGTGAGCGAGGTGGTGCAACCGGCGATCAAGGCGCTGACCCCGACCATGATCAGGATCAGAACCCGCATCCGCATCCGGCCAGGCTACCCATTGCATCCGCACCGGCCAACTCGACGATGGTTCGGCGACCTGAGATTCATCTCAGCTGGGCGAGGGACCGATGCAACACTGAGGCGATGAAGCTGCCCGTGATGCCGCCCGTCGCGCCGATGCTGGCCAAGTCGGTTCCCACCATCCCTGCCGGCGCATCGTATGAACCCAAATGGGATGGTTTCCGCGCGCTCATATTCCGCGACGGCGACGAGGTCGAATTCGGCAGCCGTAATGAGAAGCCGATGACTCGCTATTTTCCGGAGCTGGTCGAAGCGGTGAAGGCGGAGCTGCCCGAACGGTGTGTCATCGACGGTGAGATCGTCATCGCCACGCACGGCGGCCTGGACTTCGAGGCGCTGCAGCAGCGGATCCATCCGGCTGTGTCCCGAGTGGCGATGCTGTCGGAGGCGACGCCGGCCTCGTTCATCGCCTTCGACCTGCTGGCCCTGGGCGATGAGGATTACACCGGGCGTCCGTTCGCCGCGCGACGGTCGGCGCTCGAACGCGCTCTCGGCCCAGCGAAGGCGCCGATCCATCTCACCCCGACGACCACCGACCTGGATGTCGCCAACCGCTGGTTCGTCGAGCTGGAGGGCGCGCACCTGGACGGCGTCATCGCCAAGCCGCTGGATGGTCCCTATCAGCCCGACAAGCGCGTCATGTTCAAGATCAAGCACGTCCGCACCGCTGACTGCGTCCTCGCCGGATTCCGTTGGCACAAGACGTCCACCGAGGCCCAACCGTTGGTCGGATCGCTGCTGCTGGGCCTGTTCAACGACGAGGGCAAGTTGCAGCATGTGGGCGTCGTCGGCGCGTTCACCGCCGCGCGCCGGGCCGAGCTGGTCGACGAGCTCGAACCGCTGCTGCTCGAGGAAGGGGAGGAGCACCCCTGGCAGGAGTGGTCCAGCGCCGACGCGCACCAGGGCCAGCGACTCCCCGGGAACGTAAGCCGCTGGAATGCGACCAAGGATCTGTCTTTCGTGCCGCTGCGGGCCGAGCGGGTGCTCGAGGTGAAGTACGAGCACATGGAGGGCACCCGTTTCCGGCATCTGGCCCACTTCGTCCGCTGGCGCGAAGACCGCACGCCCGAGTCGTGTACCTATGAGCAGCTGGAGCAGCCGCTCACCTATGCGCTCGACGCGATCGTGCCCGGGCTCGGGCGCTAGCTTCATCGATCGTCGGCGGCGGCTGACGCCAGCGGCTGATGGCGATCGCTATTGACACATCGAGGACGTCCCTACCGGGACCTCACTGGCCGAGAAGTATCCGAAGAACCCGAACCCGGCCAATCTGGTGTTCGCCGCCAACGGCGGCTCGGCCCAGCAGTACATGATCGATGCGCTGCAGAAGCCGTTCACGGCGCTGACCGGCGACACGTTCACCCAGATCAGCCCACCCGACATCACTCGGATCAGCGCGCAGGAAGCTTCGGGCAAGGTTCAGTGGGACATTGCCAGCATCGGGTGGTCACAAGGAGAGAGCAACTGCCGCGCGTTGTTCGACCCGATCGATCAGAGCCGCTACGACACGAAGAAGGATTTCCCGGGCAAGCGCGAGATCTATGACTCGCCGTTCAGCGGCATTGTCGAAGCCGCTCTCGTCGCCGATGGTGTCGCGCCGGCCGACCTCTATCCGCTCGACGTCACCCGGGGACTGAAGAAGCTCGACACGATCAAGTCGAGCCTGGTCATCTCGCCGACCTTCGCGGCGATGCAGAACGACATGCAGTCGAATCCGGCCGCGATGACGTTGCTCGTGACGACGACGACCAACGTGGTGAATCTGACCACGCCGCTGACTCCGGTGTGGGACTTCACGAGCTGGGACACCGCCACGTTCGGCATCCTGCACAACGCGCCGCACGAGGCCGAGGCTCAGAAGTTCCTGGCGTTCATCACCGAGCCGTCGACCCAGATCGGGTACGCCCCCAAGGGCGGTCTTGGCGTAGCACCCAACAACATCGATCCCTCGACCATCCCGTACACCGCGATCCAGCGGGCCAACAACGCGTTCCAGACGGGCCGGGGCAGGGTGCTGCAGCAGAACAACACGTATTGGGACGCGAACTATGCGGCGAACCTGGCCACCTGGACCAAGTGGAAGGTCAGCTAGCTCGAGCGGACCATCACCCGGCGAAGCGGTAGCGGGCGAACAGCGCGCCGTCCTCTTCGAGCAGTCCCTCGAGTTGCAACGGCCGCGGGTCGACTCCGGCCCAGGCGGGACCACCGGCCAACCGCGGTGCGCCGGGACCGACGAACTGCGGTGCGATGGACAAACACAACTCGGTGACGTTGCCGGTCCGGGCGAGATCGGCGAGCAGCGACGGCCCGCCCTCACAGAGAACGCGGCTCAGGCCCCGTTCGGTGAGTATGCGGCGCGCCTCGGACAGATCGACCTCGTCCGTTCCGCAAACGATGATCTCGGCGACGGCGCCCAACTCGGGATGTTGACCGGGCTTACTCGCTGCGCAGGTGAAAACCATTGTCCGAGCGTCCCCGATGGGCAGTCGTGAACAGCTCGCTGCTCGGATCGAGCTCGAGGCTGCGGCTGACCAGAGCCAGTGGCAACGTCGGCGCGAGGCCGTTCGCGCGACGCCTCGTCACCCGCTGTTCGCTCGGCTCGAGCGCGGTGTAACCCTCGCTGCGAGCGGTGCCGGCGCCGACCAGAACGACGTCGGCGAGCTCACGCAGCGCGGCGAAGACGCGATTGTCACCGGGCGTCTGCAGCCCCTTGGACTTGCCATCGACCGAGATCGCGCCGTCGACACTGGCGATGAAGTTGACCCGCAGTCCGCCGGTATCGAGCCAGTTGTGTCCGAAGAATTCGATGACGTCTACGTTTGAACTGGTATCAGTCGGTGGAAAGAGAATCTGCATGAGCTCAATGAGAGCACGCCGGCGCGCCCTGCCGTCCGGGGTCGAACGGGGACTCGACGCGCTGCTCGATCGGGCGCTGGCCGTGCAAGGTCCGGTCATCACCGCCTACGTCGATCGGTATCGGACTCAGCCGCATGCGACCCCGGCCTCGGTCGCGCGGAAACTTGAGCATCGCTACCTCGCCGCGGCGTCAGCCATCGGTGCCGCGTCCGGTGGCGTTGCCGCGGTGCCAGGTGTCGGAACGGCTGCGGCGCTGGCGTCGGGCCTGGCCGAGGTGGCCGGGTTCGTCGAAGCGACGGCGCTTTATGCGCTCGCGACCGCCGAGGTCCACGGCATCAGGACGGACGACCCCGAAGTGCGCCGGGCACTGGTTCTGGCGGTGTTGCTGGGCGAGACGGGCATGGCCGCTCTCGAGGCCGAGGGAGTCGCCGCCGCGCATTGGGGTCCGGTGCTGACGCACGGCGTCAATCGCGAACTGATCGGCCGGCTGAACAACACGTTGATGCGCCATCTCGGCGCCCGCTTCGGCGTGCGCCAAGGGGCGCTCTTCCTGGGCCGAGCCCTGCCGCTGGGGATCGGTGTCGGGATCGGCGCCGCCGGCAACCTCGCCCTCGCGCGGGCCGCGATCAAGTCCGTTCGGCGGGCGTTCGGACGGCCACCGGACCGGTTTGTGAATCGGGTCGTCGACGCCTGACCCAAACAATGGCTTTCGTCGGCGTCGTCGCGGTGATCAAGAATGCGCGTCGGATGACGGACACAATCATTGGATCATCGATTACGACCAGAGAATGCTAAATTCATCGGTATTTACCGATTTCGACGTGCTCGGCGATTGATAAAGAAGCCAAACCTCTAGTCTTTTACTTTGCTCATTGATTCAGGCGACCGAGCTGCCTATGGTATGAGTCACAGTGGCGATGATCACACCATCTCCCGAGGATGTGGCCCGTGACAGCTCATACCGAGACCCGACCTGTGTACACGTTAACGTCCACGCCGGCGGTCCCTGAGAGCCGCGAGGACGCCTTGGAACGAGCCCGCGCGCTGAAGCCTCGGCTGCGGGAGCGGTTGGCCCGAGGGCAGGAGTTGCGTCGGCTGCCGGACGAGAACGTCGCCGACATGCTGGAATCGGGTCTCTTCGGCGTGATGAAGCCCAAGCGATACGGGGGATCGGAACTCGGCTCCGAGACGATGATCGATGTCACCATCGAGCTGGCGTCGGCCGACCCGTCGACCGGCTGGGTCTACATGCTGTGGACGGCCCATATGTGGATGCAGGCGCAGTGGCCGGTGCGAGCGATGGATGAGATGTTCGAGAACCCGAACATGCTCGCGTCCTCGGTCGTGACGACGACCGGGGACGTCGACGAAGTTGACGGTGGCTACCGATGGACGGGTAAAGGACTGTTCTCGTCGGGCGTCGATCACTGCAACTGGCTGACGGCGTTGGTGCCGATCAAGCGCAACGGTGAGCGAGTCGACGGCCTGACGTGGGTGCTTCTGCCGCGGGAGGACTTCGAGATCGTCGATGACTGGAACACTGTCGGCCTACGCGGCACCGGCAGCAAGACCATCGTCATAGAAGACGCCTTCATTCCGGCCCACCGCGTCGTTGACTTCCAGGCCGTCGAGACCGGCACAGCGCCGGGGCGTGAGGTCAACACGCACCCGATGTATGGAGCAGTCTCGAGCGCGAACTTCACCGCGGCGATGTCGGCGCCGGCGATCGGCGCCGCGCGGGGCTTCGTCGAATCGGTTCTCGAGCGGCATCAGGCCAAGGCGAGGTCGGTCGTCGGCGAGACCAACAACCCCTACATCGGCGATGGCCTGACGACGACGCTCGCTCGCTTGGCCGACTCGGCGGCGACGGTCGAAGCCATGCACTCGATGTCGCTGATCGACGCACAGCGCTTCGCTACCGCGCCGGCCAAGGACGTCTCGCCGGAGGAGCGGGCTCGGCTTCGGCGCAATTCTGCCTTTACGGCCCAGCACGCACGTCGCGCCGCAAATGTGTTGTGGGAAGAATGCGGCGGATCGGGCCTGCTCGAATCGTCGATCCTGCAGCAACTCTGGCGCGACACCAATGGCGCCGCGGCTCACCATGGCCTCACGTGGGATTGGCAAGCCGACGGTTGGTCCAAAGCCGCGCTCGGCCTTTAAGGAACCCGAAGGTATTCAGCACGCTCACAGCACCGACGCCACCAATCCTTCATCGGGCCGCCACCCGGCCTGACGGTGCCGAAGTCCTAGGTCTCCGTGTTCAGCTCGCCGGGCAACGCCCCGCCTGGTGAGCTGGACACGGCCTCAGCCACGCTCGGTGGTCGGGCGCCCCGAACGATGGCTGCCGTGTTCGGCCCTATCAGCAGCCGCTCGCCATCGAACTCGGCCGAGCCGGTAGATAACAGCACCTCACTCGCGACGACCGGCACGCGCAGTGAATCAGGGGAGAGGTTGGCGAGGACGCGTAGCGCGCCGCGCGTGACGATCAGCCAGCCCGCCACCTCGTCGTACTCGACCACGACCTCATCCAGACGGGGATCGGCGAGATCCGGTTCGGCCCGTCGCAGCGCAATCAGCGATCGGTACAGGTCCAGAGTCTCGACATGACCCGGCTGGTCGATCTCAGACCACTTGAGCTTCGCGTCATCAAAGGCGGCCGGGTCCTGTGGTGAGACCATCCGGTCGGCGTTCCATCCCCACGTAGCGAACTCATCGATCCGGCGCTGGTCCGCTCGGGCGGCCAGCTCGGGCTGGGGGTGTGAGGTGAAGTATGGCCACGGCGTCGACGCGGCCCACTCCTCGCCCATCCAGAGCATCGGTGTGTAGGGCGACGTCAACATGAGCACGGCGCCGACCTGCGCCCGCTCGATACTGGTCAGATCCGTGATCCGATCGCCGGCCTCGCGATTGCCGACCTGGTCGTGATTCTGTAGAGACACGACGAATCGGTGCCCGGTGATCGTGGACCGGTCGACCGGCTTTCCGTGGACGCGGCCCCGGAACGTCGAGAAGGTTCCGTCGTGCAGGAACGCCGACGTCAATACCTTCGCCAGTGTCTCGAGCGAGCCGAAGTCGACGTAGTACCGGCCCCGTTCGCCGGTCAGCAGGGCGTGCAAGGCGTGGTGGACATCGTCGTCCCATTGCGCGTCCATGCCCCGGCCGCCGGCCTGGACCGGGTCCGTCCACGTCGCGTCATTCTGATCCGTCTCGGCGATCAACGTCAGCGGACGATCTTGCCGGGTCGCGGCGGCGTCGACCTCGCGAGACAGTTCGGCCAGCAGGTGCGAGTCACTGGAATCCGCGAGTGCATGCACGGCGTCCAGACGCAGCCCGTCGACGTGGTAGTCGGTCAGCCACATCAGTGCGTTGTCGAGGATGAACCGGCGCACCGGCCCCGACCCCTGCCCGTCGAGGTTAATGAGCGAGCCCCACTCGTTGCGGCCGTCCTTGAGGTACGGCCCGAATTGCGGAAGGTAGTTCCCGCTCGGCCCGAGATGGTTGTAGACGACGTCGAGGACGACGGCCAGGCCGACCCGGTGGCACGCGTCGACGAATCGCTTGAGCGCGTCCGGGCCGCCGTACGGGTCGTGCACCGCGTACCAGCCGACGCCGTCGTAACCCCAGTTCCACGGACCGTTGAACGAGTTCACCGGCAGGATCTCGACATGGGAGACACCGAGACCGACCAGGTGGTCAAGGCGCTCGATGGCCGCATCGAACGTACCGGCCTGGGTGAAGGTACCGATGTGCAGTTCGTAGATGATGCCGCCGGGCAATACTCGACCGGCCCAGCCCTTGTCCGTCCATTCGAAGGCGCTCTGGTCATAGAACCGGCTCGGACTGTGCACTCCGTCGGGCTGCCAGCGTGACGCGGGGTCCGGCAGCACCTGCTCGTCGTCATCGAGCAGGAACCCATAGGACGCTCCCGGTCGGGCGGCGTCCGAATCGAGGACCCACCACCCGTCCGTCTCGGCCCGCATCGGCTCGGTCTCGCCGTCGACCCAAAGGCGAACGCGATCGGCGCGCGGCGCCCACACCCTTACCTGCATCACGCCAGTCATCATCTCCAGGTATCGCTTCGGCCACGCAGTCTTGCGTGTGGCGATGACCACGCCGCGCGCGGCTGGGTACGCTGCGCAAATGGCTGATGACGACACGTCGATCCGCGACGACCTGCGAGTCCGTCCGGGTGTCGTGAATCTGCACGGCTACGACACTCTGCGCACCCGTCGGAGCGGTAAGAAGGGCAGTAAGGGTAAGCAGAAGGGAAAGTCGGCCAGCAAGTCGGCCCTGCCCGCTCGGGAGGGCAGCGAGCTGGCGGGGCTGCAGGAGCGCCTCTACGCCGAGGGCACGCGCAGTGTCCTACTGGTGCTGCAGGGCATTGACACGGCCGGCAAGGGAGGCGTGGTCAACCACGTGGTTGGCCTGCTCGGACCCGAGGGCACCATGATCACCGCCTTCAAACAGCCGACTCCCGAGGAAGCCGCACACCACTTCCTCTGGCGCATCCGCCGGCGCTTGCCGACGCCTGGGATGGTGGGCGTATTCGACCGCTCGCACTACGAGGACGTCTTGGCCGCCCGCGTCCACAACACGGTGCCTGAGACGATCTGGCGCGGGCGTTACGCCGAGATCAACGAGTTCGAGACCCAGCTGACCGACGCCGGCACCACGGTGGTCAAGTGCTTCCTGCACATCTCATACGCCACCCAGCGGCAACGCTTGCTGAGCCGCCTCGACGACCCGACGAAGCGCTGGAAGTTCCACGAGTCCGACCTGGACGAGCGCGCGTTCTGGGGCGACTACCAGGTCGCGTTCACCGCGATGCTGCAGGAATGCTCGACCGAGGTCGCGCCGTGGTACGTGATTCCGAGCGACGACAAGGCTTACCGCAACTGGGCCATTGGGCAGATATTGTCGGACACACTGGCCGAGATGAATCCGCAGTACCCGCAGCCCGTCCTCGATCTGGATGCCTTAAGAGCTCGGCTCCAGCCACCGCACTGATTCATTCAGTTCCGCTCCTCGCTCGCTTCGTATCGCTGCGAGGCTCCGCCCTTGCTACGAGCCGCGGGCCGGTCGCGTTCCGCTCATATCGACGTTATGGCCGCGCTGCCCAGTTTTCACAGCTTGATCATGACCAGCTGGGCCGTAACGTCGATTCAGTCTTGGGTCAGTAAGGCGGCGGGATAAAGGCTGAGGATGTCGGCCACCGCCACGCGTCCCGAGAACTGGTTGCCAGAGAACTGGTCGGTGTAATCGCCATCGAGATCGACCGTCGTCGTCTCGAAACCGCCCCGGTTGGCGAGGCCGACCGGCAAGCGAGTGGCGATGGTGATCGCGCCACCGCGGTCAAAGGCGAGCAGGTGGTCGACGCCGGGGCCCGTCGCCGGTAACGGGTTCATAGCCGGTGAACAGATCCGGGCGATCGCGGCGCAGACGTAGGGTGCGCGCCACCAACCAGAGCTTCGCCCGCCCGAGGTCATCGATCGGGGGCGGCGTCGGGTCGTGGTCGAGTTCAGCCAGCGCAGCCCGTCGTCGCGCGAAGTCGACCGGTCGGCGGTTGTCGGGGTCGACCAGGCTGTCCTCCCAGAACTCGGTGCCCTGGTAGACGTCCGGCGCGCCCGGCATCGTCAGCTGGACCAGCTTCTGTGACAACGAATTAGACCGGGCCGGTGGCGTCATCAGTTCGTAGAGCGTCTCGAGCGGGCCGTGCACCTGCGGATCGTCGTAGGCGCGGTCGACCACCAGCTGGACGGCGTCTTCAAAGCTCGGATCCGGATCGATCCAGCCGGTCTGTTCCCGGGCTTCGCGCATCGCCTTCTCGGCGTAGCCGTGCATCCGCTCGCGGGCGATGAAGCCGGCTCCGGCGAACGTCTGCCAGAGCAGGTAGGCGAAGCGCGGGTTGGGCAGCGGGGCCGCGGCCATCAGCTGACGGACTGTCTGCGCCCACTCGTACGGCAGCTCGGCGAGAACGGCCAGGCGAGCCCGCACATCCTCGCCGCGCTTCGTGTCGTGGGTGGACAGGGTGGTCATGCCGTCCGGAGTGCGGCGCTGGCGGTCCAGTTGAGCCGTATGGAATTGAGTCAGGGTCGAGCCGAAGTGGCCGGGCTCGCCGCCGACCTCGTTGAGTGCGATGAACCTTGTGTAGCGGTAGTAGGCGGTGTCCTCGACGCCCTTGGCCATAACCGCGCCCGACGTCTGTTGGAACCGCCGACACAGCTCATCGTCGGGGTCGGCAAGCCGCGGAGCCAATGTCGCCAGAACCGGGCTGAGCTCCGGCTTGCGGCTGCGCACGGCTGTGATCGTTGCCTCGAGTTGCTCGCGGCCGAGCGGCTGATAGCTGCGGTAGGTCGGGAATCCCGCCAGCAATTCGGTCAGCGCGACGTCGGCGTCGGCCAGCCCGGGCACGAGACGGGTCAGTCGATTGACCTCGGCCCGAAGAATCGTGGAGGCGATGAACCGTTTTCCGATCAGCACATGGTCGGCGTTCGTGGCCGCGTCACCGGTCAGCTCGTAATAGAGATTGGTGAAGGTTGGTTCGGACTCGGGCGCGACGAACACCGAGTTGACCTCGGCCAGTGCGTCGTAGCCGGTCGTACCGGCAACCGGCCAGGCGGTTGGCAGCACCTCGCCCACCTCGAGGATCTTCTCGACCGTGATCCACGCCTGTGGCGCGTTGGCCCGCAGCCAGTCCAGGTAAGCGCCCGGGTCGACCAGGCCATCGGGATGATCGACGCGTAGTCCGCTAACGGTGCCGTCGGCGACCCAGCTGCAGGATCGTGCGATGGGTGGCTGCGGCGACCGACTCATCCTCGATCCGCAGCCCCGCTAGCGTGGTCACCGCGAAGAAACGCCGATAGTTCTGCTCATAATCGGCGCGCCGAAAATTGACCAGCTCGTAGTTCTGGCGGGCGTGCACCTCGGCCGGTGACCCCGCGGTCTCGGTGCCCGGCGCGATCGGGAAGCGGTGCTCGAAGTAGCGCAGCTCGCCGTCCTCGATCGTCAGATCGGTGGCCGGGTCGGCGTCGTCGCCGAGGACCGGCAGCCGGATCGGCGCGGTCGCCCATTCGATGTCGAACCAGCTCGCGTACGGCGAATCCTGGCCCAGACGCAGAACGTCCCACCAGGCCGCGTTGGCCGAGGCGTCCTCGACGCCCATGTGGTTTGGAACGATATCGACCACCACGTCAAGCCCTGCATCCTTCGCGGCCGCCAGCAGGGCGCTCCAGCCGGACTCGCCCCCCCGGTCCTTGTCGATCCGGTCATGGTCGACGACGTCATAGCCGTGGGTCGAACCCGCGGCGGCCTGCAGGACGGGCGAGCAATAGATCGCCCCGGCCCCAAGGGCCGCCAGGTAGTCGCACAGCGCCGCGGCTTGTCCGAGATCGAACTCGGCCGTCAGCTGGATGCGATACGTGGACGAAGGTGCCCCGGTCACTACTCCAGTCCCTGGAGAACGACGAAGGCGCGGGGCGCGATGGTCAGGGAGGCTTCCGCTTCGACCACTGTGGTGGCCGAGATGTCGGGCTGCGCGGTATCGAGGATCACCTGCCATGCGTGCCCGTAATCGGACTTCAGTAACCGAAAGTCGATGGGTTGGTCATGTGCGTTGAAATACAGCAGGAAGGAGTCATCGACGACCCGCTGCCCGCGGCTGTCGGTGTCGGTCATGCCGTCACCGTTGAGGAAGACGCCGACCGAGCGGCCGAAGCCCGAGGACCAGTCCTCCTCGGTCATCTCACTGCCGTCGGGCCGGAACCAGGCGATGTCGGGCAGCCGGGACGGGCCGCGCCGGCCGACCAGCAAGCCGTCGAAGAATCGGCGGCGGCGGAAGATCGGGTGCCGTTCGCGCAGTTCGGCGACCCGGCGGGTGAAGGCGAGCAGATCGACGTCGACCGAGGACCAGTCGATCCAGGTCAGCTCGCTGTCCTGGCAGTAACCGTTGTTGTTGCCGCGCTGGGTGCGTCCCAGCTCGTCGCCGTGGCTGATCATCGGCACGCCCTGCGACAGCAGCAGGGTCGCCAGGAAGTTGCGGGACTGCTGCGCCCGCAGCGCCCGGATCGTCCGGCTGCGAGTCGGGTCCCTCGGCGCCGCAGTTCCACGACCGGTTGTGGCTCTCGCCGTCGTTGTTGCCCTCGCCGTTGGCCTCGTTGTGCTTCTCGTTGTACGACACGAGGTCGCGCAGCGTGAATCCGTCATGGGCGGTGACGAAGTTGATCGACGCGACCGGCCGCCGAGCGGTGTGCTCGTAGAGGTCGGCCGATCCGGTGATACGGGACGCGAACTCGCCGAGTGTGGCCGGCTCACCCCGCCAGAAGTCGCGAACGGTGTCGCGGTACTTGCCGTTCCATTCCGTCCACTGCGGTGGGAAGTTGCCGACCTGATAACCACCCGGGCCGACGTCCCACGGCTCGGCGATCAGCTTGACCTGGCTGACGGTGGGATCTTGCTGGACGAGTTCGAAGAAGCTCGAGAGCCGGTCGACGTCGTAGAACTCACGGGCCAGCGCCGCGGCGAGGTCGAACCGGAAACCATCGACGTGCATGTCGGTCACCCAGTACCGCAGCGAATCCATCAGCAGCTGCAGCGAGTGCGGATGCCGGACATTGAGGGTGTTACCGGTGCCGGTGTAATCCATGTAGTACTGCTTGTTGTCATCGACCAGCCGGTAGTAGGCGGCGTTGTCGATGCCGCGAAAGCTCAGTGTCGGGCCCATGTGATTGCCCTCGGCTGTGTGGTTGTAGACCACGTCGAGGATCACCTCGATGCCCGCGCTGTGCAGGTCGCGGACCATCGCCTTGAACTCCTGCACCTGGCCACCGGCCGTGGTGGATGACGAGTACTTGGCGTCGGGGGCGAAGAAGCCGATCGTGTTGTAGCCCCAGTAGTTCGTCAGACCCTTCTCGAGCAGGGTCGCGTCGTTCGCGAAGTGATGGACCGGCATCAGCTCGATCGCGGTCACGCCCAGCGCCAGCAGGTGCTCGGTGATCACCGGGTGCGCGATCGCCGCGTACGTCCCGCGGATCTCATCCGGGATGTCGGGATGCAGCTGGGTCAGCCCTTTGACGTGCGCCTCGTAGATCACCGACTCGGCGTACTGGCGCTTCGGCGGCCGGTCGGTTGCCCCAGTCGAAGTACGGGTTGATCACGACTGACTTCGGCATCTGGGCGGCCGAGTCGAGGTCGTTGCGGCTGTCGGGTTCACCGAAGTTGTAGCTGAACAGCGACTGCTCCCAGACGAAGTTGCCGTCGATCGCCTTGGAGTAGGGATCGACGCAGCAGTTTGTTCGGGTTGCAGCGCTGACCGTTCGCCGGATCGTAGGGCCCGTAGACCCGGTAGCCGTAGCGCTGGCCGGGCTCGACGCCGGGCAGGAAGCCGTGCCAGATCAGGCCGTCCATTTCGGGCAGCACGACCCGGGTCTCGATGCCGTCGGCGTCGAACAGGCACAGCTCGACCTTCTCGGCGACCTCGCTGAACAAGGCGAAGTTGGTGCCTGAGCCGTCGTAGTTCGCTCCCAACGGATAGGCAGTGCCGGGCCAGACCTGCATCCAGATACCTTTCGCCAGGGGGCAAATGTGCTATATGTCTTCCCGGTTAGGGAGATTGCCTCGAGCCTGCCACATCAGAATTCATCTCGCGTGTCGTACCCGACTCGTACCGTGTACATATGCGCGTCGCGAGTGACATCACGCCCATCAACCGGCAAGTTCGAGGTCGATCAGCGACTTCGAGCCCGGCCGGTGACCAGCCGGCGGCGATCGAGGAGCTCGAGAAGCGGATCCGGGCCGGCGCCCGCGACACCGTGCTGCTCGGGGCCACCGGTACGGGCAAGTCGGCCACCACGGCCTGGCTGATCGAGCGGCTGCAGCGCCCGACCCTGATCATGGCGCCCGAACAAGACGCTCGCGGCCCAGCTGGCCAACGAGCTGCGCGAGATGCTGCCCAACAACGCGGTCGAGTACTTCGTCAGCTACTACGACTACTACCAGCCCGAGGCCTACGTCCCGCAGACCGACACCTACATCGAGAAGGACTCCTCGGTCAACGACGAGGTCGAGCGGCTGCGGCATTCGGCGACCATGTCGCTGCTGACCCGTCGCGACGTCGTCGTGGTGGCGACGGTGTCGTGCATCTACGGCCTGGGCACGCCGCAGGAGTACGTCGATCGCTCGGTCCGGCTGCGGGTCGGGCAGACGATCGAGCGCGACACGATCCTGCGCCGGCTGGTCGACGTGCAGTACGTCCGCAACGACCTGTCCTTCACCCGCGGCACGTTCCGGGCCCGCGGCGACACGATCGAGATCTTCCCGGCCTATGAGGAGCTGGCGATCCGGGCCGAGATGTTCGGCGACGAGATCGAGCGGCTCTACTTCCTGCACCCGCTTGACCGGTGAGGTCGTGCGCGAGGTCGAGGAGGTCTTCGTCTTCCCGGCCACCCACTACGCCGCCGGACCCGAGCGCGATGGAGCGGGCGATCCGGGGCATCGAGGCCGAGCTCGAGGCCCGGCTGGCCGAGCTCGAGGGTCAGCACAAGCTGCTCGAGGCGCAGCGGCTGCGCATGCGCACCACCTACGACATCGAGATGATGCGCCAGGTCGGCTTCTGCTCCGGCATCGAGAACTACTCGCTGCACATCGACGGTCGTGAGCGCGGGCAGCGCGCCGAACTGCCTGCTCGACTACTTCCCCGAGGACTTCCTGCTCGTCATCGACGAGTCGCACGTCACCGTGCCGCAGACCGGTGGCATGTACGAGGGGGACATGTCGCGCAAGCGCACTCTGGTCGAGCACGGCTTCCGGTTGCCGTCGGCGATGGACAACCGGCCGCTGAAGTTCGAGGAGTTCGTCGAGCGGATCGGCCAGACGGTCTACCTGTCGGCGACGCCGGGCAACTACGAGCTGGCCAAGGTCGGCAACGACGTCGTCGAGCAGGTGATCCGGCCGACCGGGCTGATCGACCCCGAGGTGATCGTCAAGCCGACCAAGGGCCAGATCGACGACCTGGTCCACGAGATCAGGGCGCGGGCCGAGCGCGACGAGCGGGTGCTGGTCACCACGCTGACCAAGAAGATGTCCGAGGACCTCACCGACTACCTGCTCGAGCTCGGCATCCGGGTGCGTTACCTGCACTCCGAGGTCGACACGCTGCGCCGCATCGAGTTGCTGTCGGAGCTGCGGCGCGGGCGAGTACGACGTGCTGGTCGGCATCAACCTGCTGCGTGAGGGCCTCGACCTGCCCGAGGTGTCGCTGGTGTCGATCCTCGACGCCGACAAGGAAGGCTTCCTGCGCTCGGGCACGTCGCTGATCCAGACGATCGGACGGGCCGCGCGAAACGTCTCGGGTCAGGTGCACATGTACGCCGACTCGATCACCCCGTCGATGCAGAAGGCGATCGAAGAGACCAACCGCCGGCGCGAGAAGCAGGTCGCCTACAACCTCGAACGGGGCGTCGACCCGCAGCCGCTGCGCAAGCGGATCGCCGACATCACCGACCAGACTCGTCCGCGAAGCCGCCGACACCGAGGAGTTGCTGGCCGGTACGGGCGTCGCGGTCGCTGTGGGCGGTCGGGACGCGCGCAGTCGCGCGGCAAGTCGGCCGTGCCCGGTCGCGCCGGCCGCGGCAAGAACGGCGGCGGCCGCGGGATCCTCGCCCGGAGTCGTCGGCGTCGGTGCGCACGCCGGTGGCGGCCTCGACGTGGCCGAGATGCCCCGGGCCCAGCTGGCCGACCTGATCCTGCAGCTCAACGAGCAGATGCTCGCCGCCGCCCGCGAGCTGCAGTTCGAAGTTGCGGCTCGGCTGCGCGACGAGATCACCGAGCTGAAGAAGGAGCTGCGGGGGATGGACGCGGCGCGCTGAGTCGTTGCTGTAAGCGATTGGGCCCGGAGGTACGCACTCGCGGCGGTCAGGCTTGATCCCTGCGTGCGCGCCTCCGGCCGAATCCCTGCTCGGCTACTTCGCGCTCGCTGGTCCATCGCCGCATGAGTGGCGTGGTTGCTCTCGGCGCGCTCTTCGCCTTGGTGCTTAGGTCGTTGACGTTCGGTCGGTGGCTAGGGGCGGCCGCCGACTTGCCCGCAGGCTTTCGCCGCTTGCCGGTTGGCGGCGTCCAGCGCGGCGATCGGGTTGGCCGCCGGATCGCCGTCTCGGGTCGCCGCCAGGTAGGCGGCCGCGAACGCGTCGCCGGCGCCGGTGGTGTCGATGACCGTGATGGGTACGGCCGGGCTGTGCAGCAGCCGGTCGCCGTCCGACCAGAACGCGCCGTCAGCGCCCGCCTTGACGACGGCCTGGCCGAGCTGACCACCGAGCAGCCGCGCCGCGTCGGCCGGATCGCGACTCGCCGGTCAGCACCGTCGCTTCGGCGGCATTGGCGAACAGCAGCACGTCGGCGCCGATCCACTCGGATGAACTCGTCGGCCCCGGCGGCGGCCAGCGGAGCGGCCGACGCCGCGTCGACCGAGATCTGTCGATCCGGCGACCCGGGCCAGCGTCAGGGCCACGAGGGCGGCGTCGCGCGAGCCGCCGAGCAGCGCGTAGCCCGACACGTGCAGGTGCTCGTTCGGGCGCGAAGCCACGCCGGGTCGACCTCGGTGGCCGCCAGACGCCGCGTTCGCGCCCGGGTCGGGGATCATCGTCCGCTCGCCGTCCGGGTCGACCAGCACGATGCAGGTCCCGGTCGGCCGATCAGGATCGATCTGGATCCGGTCGATGACGCCGGCCGCCGCCAGCTTCGCGCGCGCATGCGGCGCCGGCGGCATCGTCGCCGACCCGCCCGACCAAGGCGACCGGCACGCCGAGCGAGCCGAGCCAGCAGGCGGTGTTCGCCGCCGACCCGCCGCCGACGTAGCGTGATCGGGGCGTGGGTGTCCGAACCGAGGGCCAGCGGACCCGGCAGCGTCGCGACGATGTCGACCATGATGTCGCCGAGGCAGACGATCGAACGCGGCCAGCTAGCCGGCCGTCTGCGGCGTACTCGACCGCGATCTCGGCCGGCGAGCCGGGCGTTGCTCAGCACCAGGGCGACGTTGGCCGCCAGCGCGGCGCCGTCGGTGTGCGCGTTGAAGTATCCGAGCAGGAACGGCGTGACGTCCTTGCCGCTGATCTCGGCGCGGCCGCGGCGGCCAGACCGTCGGCCAGGGTGCGGTCGTGCAGCGCCGGGTCGAGCTGGTCGGCACGCGTCGATCGGGATTGGCGAGCAGCAGGCCGAAGTCGTCCGTGCCCACGGCGGTCGCGGGCGCGCAGGATCGCGGCGATCTCGGCGGCCGACTCGACCCGCCAGGGGACCGGGTAACCGGAGTCGGCCAGGTAGAAGCCGGGGAAGCTGTCGGTGCGGTAGCCGAGCACGGCGATGTTGAGCGTCTCGAGACGTTCGAGGGTCGCCGGGCACGTCCAGGATCGACTTCACGCCGGCGCAGACGACCACGATCCGGGTCCGCCCCAGGGTGGTCAGGTCGGCCGACTCGTCCCACGTGTCGCGGGCCAGTCGGTGCACGCCGCCCAGGCCGCCGGTGGCGAAGACCTCGATGCCGGCCTGCGCGGCCAGGTGGGCGGTCGCGGCGACCGTCGTCGCCCCGTCGCCGACCGGCGGCCGCGACCACCGCGAGGTCGCGGACGCTCGCCTTGGCCACGTCGGGGGACTCGGCGATCCGGCTCAACGCGGCATCGTCGAGGCCGATCCGGGCGACGCCGGCGACGATGGCGATCGTGGCCGGCATGGCGCCGGCCGCACGCACGGCCTGCTCGATCTCGCGGGCGACCCGTTGGTTGTCCGGTCGGGGTAGGCCGTGGCTGATGATGGTGCTCTCGAGGGCTACGACCGGGTGCCGGCGGCGAGGGCCGCGGCCACCTCGGGATCGATCCGGATCGTCGCGGCGGTCATCCGGACAGCTTCCCAGATCGGTGGCAGAGCGGGCGAAACGGGCTCGAGCTACGAAGTCACAACCACCTCATCTGCCACACTGGTCACATGCGAGCTCGCGTCCTGCTGTCGATGTCGGCGACGGTGCTGGCCGTCGGCATCTGCGCGGTCGCGGTCATCGGCGTGTCGGATTCGATCAAACCTCGGGTCGTCGGCAACCCGTCCGGGCTGATCTCGAGTTCAGCGCCGGTGTCAGCCAGCGCTCGGCCAGCGACCCGTCTGATCCGGCGACGGACGCGTCCGGGTCGGCCAGCCCGACGGACTCCCCGTCCTCGGTCACCGCCCCCCTCGATCCATCGACGAACGCCCCGACCGCCACGGCTCCGGCGCCGGTCGTCCACGCCGCGGCGCCGGCAGACCCGGCCCCGACCACCGTCTCGACCACCGCCTCGACCAAGACGAAGCCGGCGGCTCCCGTGGCGCCGGCGGCACCCGTCACCGGGGGCGCGCTGCCCTTGGCCTACTCGACCGGATCAGCGACCCAGGTGATCACGGTCGTCGCTGCATCGACCTCGTCGACCACCGCGGTCGTCCAGGCGTGGAACAAGGCTCCGGGCGGCGGCTGGCTCAAGGTGGGCGGCGGTGTGGGCGCCCATGTCGGCTCGGCCGGCCTGACGACGCACCCGAGCGAGTCGCTGTCGGCGACCCCGATCGGGAGCTTCGCGCTGTCGCGGGCGTTCGGTGCACTGGCCAACCCGGGAACCGCGCTGACGTATCACCGGACGACGTCGGCGGACTGGTGGATCTCGCAGGCCGGGCCGCTCTACAACACGATGCAGACCTGCTCGTCGGGTTGCGGCTTCACGCAGGGCGATCCGAACGAGCACCTGGCCGCGATCACGCCGGAATACAACTACGCCGTGGTCATCGAATACAACACCGCGGCGCCGATCGCGGCCGGTGCCGGATCGGCGTTCTTCCTGCACGTCACCGATGGCTCGGCAACCGCTGGCTGCGTCTCGATTCCCCAGGCCAACCTCGTGTCGATCATGCAATGGCTCAACCCCGCGGCCAGCCCGCGCATTCTCATCGGAATCGGCTGAGCAGGGGTTCCGTGAGAGGCTGGAGGGGTGTTGCGCCCGTCCCGACCGGTTCGTCTGGTCATCCCCGTCGCGTTCGTCATGGCGCTGCTGACGGCCTGTGGCAGCACATCTTCGTCCCCGCCGGCCAGCGTCGCCGGTTCGAGCGCAGCGACGGCCGAAAGCACCGCGGCTAGCACCATCGGGTCCAGCGCGTCGGCGTCGGCCGCGGCCAATGCGGCGACGCCGGTCAGTGCCGCGGCGATGCCTCCGGCCGTCCGCAACGCCAGCACCTCGGCCGCCGCGCCGGTCACCTCCTCCGCGCCGGCGGCCGGGGCGACGTTGCCGCTGAGCTACTCGACCGGGGCCGCGTCCGAAGTGATCACCGTCGTTGCTGCATCCACGTCGTCGACGACCGCCACCGTGCAGGCCTGGGACAAGACGGCCGCCGGCTGGGTAACGCACGGTGCCGCGATCTCGGCCTACGTCGGCTCGGCCGGTCTGACCACTCACCCGAGCGAGTCGGTCTCGGCGACCCCGATCGGCAGCTTCGGGCTGACGCAGGCGTTCGGCTCGCTGGCCAACCCGGGCACCGCCATTCCGTACCACCAGACGACGTCGGCCGACTGGTGGATCTCGCAGCCCGGGCCGCTGTACAACACGATGCAGACCTGCTCGTCGGGCTGCAGCTTCACCCTCGGCGACCCGAACGAACACCTCGCGGCCATCACACCCGAGTACCGGTACGCCGTCGTCATCGACTACAACACCACGGCGCCGATCGTCCAAGGCGCGGGTTCGGCGTTCTTCCTGCACGTCGCCAACGGGGCACCGACGGCCGGCTGCGTCGCGATTGCGCAGGCCAACCTGGTGTCGATCATGCAGTGGCTGAATCCGGCCGACAGTCCGCGGATCCTGATCGGGGTCAGCTGACTTCGAGCGCTCGGTGGGCCGCGCCGAGCATCGGCGATCGATCCGAATCGAACGCGACCGCCAACCGCGGCGTAGGGGCGACGGTGACGAAGCCCTCGATGAAGTACGGCTCGAGCAGGTCCCATGAGCCGGCCATCGAGCCGCCGATGACCACGATGTCGGCGCCGAAACGCGATACCGGGACCGCCAGCACCGCGCCCAGCGTTCGCAAGGCGTGTCTGAGCACAGCGCTGGCCGCGGTCTCGCCGTCGCGGGCGCGAGCGCAGATCTCGCGGACGTCCGCCGCGGCATCACCGGTAGCCGTCGCATAGGCCGACCGGATCGCCCGGCGCGACATCACGTCCTCCAGCGGCGCGCCGTCGACGGTCAGGCGATGCGCGCGGCCGCCGGGTGGGACGTCGGGGCCGGTGTCGACGATGCGGCCGTCGGCGACCCAGCCGGAGCCGACGCCGGTGCCGAGGGTGATGCCGGCCGAACGGGCGAATCCGGCGCTGGCCCCGTTGATCCATTCGCCCAGCGCGAACGCGTCGGCGTCGTTGATGAACGCGAACGCGGCCGGCTTCGACGCCATTGCCGCGCCGAGCGCCGCGCCGACGTTCACGCCGTAGAGCGCCTCGAACTTGCCGACGCCATCGAAGAGTGCGATCCCGGCCGGGTAGTCGAACGGGTCCGGCATGGCGACGCCCCAGACCGTGCGGGGACGGGCCGGGGCGGCATCGGCGGCCGCGACCAGACGAGCCACGATCGCCGCGGCCGAGCCGGCGGCATCGAGCGACAACCTGATCGATGGTTCGACAAGTTGCCAGGTCGCTGTGTCGACAACGGCGGAGCTGACGTGCGTGCCACCCACCTCGAGCACCGGCACCGCGTCCGACGCGACGTCGGTCACGCGAGGAACTGTTCGATCAGGCCGGGTGGCCCGACCCGGGCGAACCGGACGGCCTCCTCGACGGCGACATCGGGCACCGGGTAGCGCTGCCGCCCGGCCGCCGTGGTCGCGGCCAGTGTGACCAGTCCGAGCCGACGCTGCCAGATGGTCGCCCGAAGGTTCCAGCCGATGATCGCGGTGGCCGAGAGATTGTGGTGCCGACGGACGACGCTGCCGTAGCGCGAGACCAGATAACCGCCGGCCCAGGTATGGCCGAGCGCGCGGTAGCGATCGCGGGCCAGCGCCCGGCCAGCCACGATCGTCACTGCGAATACGCCGATGGTCGGTCCCGCGAGTAGCCACCCGCGGTCACCGAAGACCAATCCGAGCGCCGCCGTGAGCGCCGTCAGCCCGAACGCACCGGTGACGGCCCGGGTGTAGCGGCGATCCCGGGCCCGCGGTCCGTGCGCGACCAAGGCCGCGGTCAGCGGGGCGGTCGTCTCGAGGACGGCCGCTGCTACCCACAGCGCCTTCGGCCGCGGCGCGGCGGGCAGCAACACCGTGCCGCCGCGGTCAGTACCGCGGCCGATTCGCAGTCCGGTGGCGATGGTGAGGCAGCGGGCGCCGCCGACCGCACGCAGCAGCAAGGTGTCGGTCACCTCGACGCCGACCAGTCGCGCCCCCTCGATGCTGGTGCGTCGGGTCGTGATCAAGCCGCGGCTCACGTGCAGGCTGCCCCGGAATGACGGGTGACCCGAAAGCCCCAGTAGTTGAGCACGTAGCCGATGACCGACGCGACCGTCGCGAAAACGACCACCACGACGATGATCGCGGCGATATCGAGCCAGACGGCGGTCGCGCGAACCTCGTCGGTCAGCCAATCGCAGCGGTCCGAACTTTCTTCAGATTGATCTGGGCCTGTTGGACGAGTCGCAGACCGAAACCCAAAAGCGCCGCCGTCGTGATCAGGCCGGACAGCGTGAACGGCGCGAACCAAATCCAGCTGGGGGAGAAGTGCGCCAGTTCGACCTCGTGATCGGCCACCGGCTCGGCGCCCTGCGATGAGGTTCCACCCACCGGGGCCGTACCAGCGCCGTCCGCTGCGATCGTGCGGTGCAGCAGGACACCGCGCAGCGTCTCGGCGTAGCGGGTGTCGAGACCGTCGAGTTCGAGGCCGCCGCGGCCGCGGCGATCGGAGGTGCCGGTTCCGATGACGACCTTCGACAGCCCGAGCATTCGGTGTAGGGCGTGCGCGGTGACGTCAACCGTCCGAATGCGGTCGCGCCGCACATCGATCGTCGTACGTCGGATCATCCCCTTGCGCAGCTGGAGGCGGTCCGGAGTGATCCGGTATCTCGTCGTCACCCAGCGCAGCAGGGCCGCGAGGATGACCAGGCCGGTGGCGCCGAGGCCCCAATACTCGCCGTGTCCCGACGTTCGCCCGGCGAAGAGCACCGCGACGAGCGCCGGGATCGCCCGTCGGAGTTCGATGATCGGGTGCACGAGCAGCATGCGGGTGTCGAGCCGCAGCCAGGGCTGATCGGCCACCGGCCTCGAATCGAGGTCAGGTCGCATCGTCGTCGGCCGATCGGGTCCGTTCGGTCAGATCGGCCACCAGTTGATCGGCCCGGTCGTTGCGCAGTCCGCGGATCTTCAACGGGCCGGCGGCCGACGCCGTCGTCACGGTCACGTTGGCCAGCCCGAAGAGCTGCTCGAGCGGACCGCGATGGGTGTCGACCGTCTGGATGCGCGCCAGGGGAGCGATGCGCCGCTCCTGGCTGATCCATCCGCTCTGGGTGTACAACGCGGTATCGGTGTACTCCCAGCGGTGCACCAGGAAGCGCCAGTGCGGCATCACGATCAGATGCGCGAGGGCGACCGCGACGGTGGTCAAGAACAGGATCGCGTGCAGATCGGACGGACGGTCCCGGGTCAGCCAGATCGCGAGTTGGGCACCGAGCACGACCAGCCAGCGCAGGCCGGCGCCGGTGGCCCAGTACCACCGGGCCCGGGGGCTGACGCGGTGCAGCGGCGCTCGTAGGACGGCCGCGGCCGGACGGGCCGGGGCGACGCCCGGCCGGGACGGCATCGACGCGCGCGAATCACCAACCACGCTTCGTCGGCACTCCTCAACTGAATTGGCGCCAGCGGCGCCCTGCCCGTGATCCTGCCTCATCGCGCCGCATCGAGGTACTGACGCATCGACGGAGGCTACCCGGATCGACCGAATTCCCGGGCCGGCAGGACTCGGGGCTCTGTTGCCCGGGACATCCCGCTCGCGATTCTCAAGGCTCTTACCTGGCCTTTGAAGGGGGCTTGAGATGGATGTTCGTGGGGTGTCTCGGCGGTTCGGTGCCGTCGCGCTGGTGGCCGGTCCGCTGGCGGTAGCAGTGGGATCGTTGTTCCAGCCGTACGGTGACAACGATTCGGTAGCGACCAGTCTCAGCAAGGTTGCGGCTCATCTGTCCGAACAACGCGCGTTGCTGATCAGCGACATGGTGGCGACGTTGATCCTGCCGGCGACGTTGTATTTGATGCGATTGGCCCGTGGCGGCTCGCCGCGACTGGCCATCTGGGCGGCGCAATCGCATTCGCCGGCTGGCTGGCCGGTCTGATCAGTCTTGGTGGTTCGGATGTTCTGGTCTATCAGGCCGCCCGTCAACCTGATCGGGCGTCGGCCGTGGCGCTGGTCAAGGCCGTGTTCAACGATCCGGGCTTCATCGCACCACTGGCGGTCTTCCTCATCGGACATGTGGTGGGGATGCTGCTGCTCGGCATCGCGTTGTGGCGCTCGAAGGCGGTCGCGCTGTGGGCGGCGGCGCTGGTCGGACTCGGGCCGATCGTCCAGTTCGCTGTCGACAGTGGCCCGCGCGCGCTCGGGGCCGCCGCGTGGGCCCTCGTGTTCGTCGGGACGGCCGCCTGCGCCGTTGCGCTGCTTCGGCATGGCCGACGACGAGTGGGATCTGCCGGCCGGGGCCGACGGGTCGAATCGCGCGATCTGTCGTGACCGCCGTCGCGCCCTCATAATCAACGCTCATGAAGGCGTTCGTGCGTTGGGCCAGCCCGGTGGCGGTGGGCATTGCGGTGCTCGCCGCCGTCGGCGCGGTCGGCATCGCTCTGCGCGGCCCGATCAGCGGTCTGGATGTTCTGCTGACGGTCACCGTCGGTGATCTTCGTGCCGACCGTGCTGGTCGGGTCGGCCATTATTCGGACGAACGCCCGCAACGTCGTCGGCTGGATCTTCCTGGTCGCCGGTGCAGCGCAGCCGCTGTCCGTGCTGTTGCAGCTAATCGCGGATGCGGCCTACGTTCAGCACCGCCGCGTTCCGGCTCCCGCCGTCTTTGCCTTGGTCGGTGGCTTCATCTCGGTGTTCGGAGTAACGCTGATCCTGTTGTTCGGCCTGCTGCTGTTTCCCGATGGTCGCCTCGCTGACCCCGGCACGCCGATTCGGCGGCGGACCCGCGTGCTGGCGTGGACCTGCGTGGTGATGGGGGTCGCGCTCATCGGCTACGTCTTGTTCGCGCCCACGTTGGACGGCACGTCGGCCGAGAACGTGCACAGCCCGATCGGCTTCGGTCCCGCCGCGGGTCTGCTCGCCGCCGTACTGCTGCTGGGTCCGGTCGGCCTGTTCATCTGCGCGCATCTGGTCGGGCGCGCCCGGCGCGCCGCCACCGCCGACCAACGACGCGCGCTTGGTCTGGCCGCGCGCGTGTCGTTCCTCGTTCCGGGCGCGTTCTTCGTCTGCCTGATCGTCGGCCTCAGCGGCGGCAACACCGTCCAGATATCGGTGATCGAGAACCTCGCCCCGGTCGCCATCGGCGTCGCGTCTTGGGTCGGCATCATTCGCTACGGGCTGTTCGACCGACGCACGGTGCTCAGCCGCACGGTCGTCTACGCCGCGCTGACCGCTCTGGTCGTCGTGATCTACCTCGGCGTCGACGCGCTGCTGGGACTTGCGTTCGACGGCGCCATTCCGGCCGTGGTCGCCGCGGCGCTGGGTGCGCTGGTCGCGTTGCCGGTGCGCGACGTCGTGCAGCGGCGCGTCAACCGCTTGGTGTTCGGGCTGCGGGACGAACCGGCGGCCGCGTTCGGCCTGCTCGCGGTTCGGTTGGACGCGGCCGCCGCCCCGGACGAGGTCCTGCCCGCGGTCGTGACGACGATCGCTGAGGCACTGCGGTTGCGCTACGTCCAGATCGAGGTCGACGGCCAGGAGGTGGCCCGGTGGGGCACCGCCGTCGCCGGGCCCCAGCTCGAGTTCGACCTGCCGTTCGCCGGTGAGTCGATCGGCCGGCTCAGCGTCCAGGGCCGCGACCCCGATCAGCCGTTCGCCCGGCCCGACCGCGAGCTGCTCGAGAGTCTGGCCAGCCAGGTCAGCGTCGCCGCCCGCGCCGTCGCGTTGACCCACGCGCTGCAAGGGTTCGCGGGAACGCCTGGTCACCTCCCGCGAGGAAGAACGCCGCCGGCTTCGCCGCGACCTGCATGACGGGCTCGGTCCGACGTTGGCCGGGATCGCGCTCGGCATCGACACGGTGCGCCGGTCGCTGCCCGGACGATGCGCCGGCCGACGACAACCGACCTGCTGACCAGCCTGCGCAAGGAGGCCGAGAACGCGGTCGACCGACATCCGCCGGATCGCCTACAACCTGCGTCCGCCGATCCTCGACGAGATGGGACTGATCGGCGCCCTCGGCGAACAGGTCACCCGCTTCGGCGGCACCTGGCTTCAGCTGCCCGAGCGAGATGCCGACCCTGCCGGCCGCCGTCGAGGTCGCCGCGTATCACATCGCCGTCGAGGCGCTCACCAACGCCAGCCGGCACGCACCCGGATCGCCGATCCAGCTCAGCGTCACCGTCAACGGCAGCCTCGAACTCGAGATCGCCGACGCCGGCGCCGGACTGCGGCAGCGGGTTCCGGGCCGGAATCGGCCTGACCTCGATGCGCGACCGGGCGGCCGAGCTCGGCGGCGAATGCACGCTGATCGGACGCGACCCGCACGGCACCATCGTCCGCGCCCGCCTACCCCTCGAAGCGGCGCCGTCGTGACCGACCGAGCTCGCATGAACACGGACCGGGTCAGTCCGCGGTCGCCGTCTTCGACGACCACCCGCTGTTCCGGCAGGGCATCAGCGCGCTGATCACCGACTGCGCCGACATGACCCTCGTCGGCCAGGGTGCCAGCGGCGAGGATGCGGTCGCACTCTGCGAGGCGGGCTCGGTCGACGTCGTCGTGATGGACGTGCACATGCCCGGCATCGGCGGCGTCGAAGCCGTGCGGCGGATCGCCAACACCAGCCCCGGCATCGCGATCCTGATGCTGACCATGATGGACGACGACGAATCGGTATTCGCGGCGATGCGAGCCGGCGCCCAGGGCTACGTGCTCAAAGGGGCTGACCCGGCCGAGATCCTGCGGGCGATCGCCGCCGTGGCCGACGGGCAAGCGATCTTCGGCACCGCGATCGCCCGGCGCATCAACCGCTACTTCACCGCCACCGCCGCCGCACCCGCGCTCACCCCGTTCGGCGACCTCACCGCGCGCGAGCGGCAGATCCTCGAATTGATGGCCACCGGCGCCGGCAACGCGGCCATCGCCCACCAACTCGACCTGAGCGAGAAGACCGTCCGGAACAACGTCTCGAACATCTTCACCAAACTGCGCGTCGCCGACCGCGCAGCCGCCGTGGCCCGGGCGCGCGACGCCGGAATCGGCCAGGCACACCGCTAAGGCGAACGGTGTGACCGCAACTACCAGCCCCGCGCGCGCCATTCGGCGAGGTGCGGCCGTTCGGCACCGAGCGTGCTGTCGTCCCCGTGGCCCGGGTAGAACCAGGTCGAGTCGTCGAGTTGACCGAAGATGCGTTCCTCGACGTCGTTGAGCAGCGAGGTGAAGTTCTCGGGTGATTTGGTGCCGCCCACGCCACCGGGGAACAGCGAGTCGCCGGTGAACAGGTGCCCGAAACCGCCCGGGTCGCGGTAGAGGACGGCCACGGAGCCCGGTGTGTGCCCCCGCAGTCCGATGATCTCGAGGGACACATCGCCGACGGTCAGCGTGTCGCCGTGGTGCAGTCGCTGGTCGACGGCGACCGGCAGCGCGTCGGCATCCTCGTCACCCGCGAAGACCGCGGCTCCGGCATCCTCGGCGGTGACCTCCAGCGCCTGCCAGTGGTCGGCGTGCTGGTGCGTGGTCAGGATCGCCGAGACCGGTGGACCCTCGAGCCGGACGAAGTCACGCAGTCGGTCGGGCTCGGCCGCGGCGTCGATCAGCAGGCCCTCGCCGGTCGAGCGGCACCGAAGCAGGTAGGCGTTGTTCGACATCTCGCCGACCTGGACCTTGGCGATGGTGAGGGCCGGCAGGTGGCGCACGTCGATCGGGCCGCCGACGGCGACGGCCCCGGTGTAGGTGTCTTCGCTCATGAGGACAAGCTAGCCGACCGGGGCGAGGCGGCCGATAGGGCCGACCGGGTCACCTCAATCGACGATGGTGTCGAACTCCTCGGTCGGTGGTCCGTCCAGCTCGACGACGGCTTCGGGCAGGTACTGCAGCACGCTCTCTACGTAGGACTGCACCGCGCCGGCCCGTCCGACGTCGTGGCCCTGGGCCTCGGACAGGAACCACCGGTGCTCGCTGATCTCGTGGAACAGCTCCGCGTCGGGCATCTTGGCCCGCTGCTCCTGCGGGACGAGCGCCAGGGTGCCGTAGAACTTCTCATCGAGCCAGTGCCGCGCGGCCAGGTCCTCGGGCACGTCCTTGCCGACCCCTTCGATCCACTTCGCGCGGAACCGGGCCAGATCGGCCAGCAGCCGACGGGCCTGGTTCTCCTGCACACGCAGTCCGGTCAGCGCGAACAGACGCCGCTGGTGGTGACCCGGATCGACGACGTGGGTGCCGATGCGAAGTCGCCGGCCGTCGCCCTCGGTGGTGATCGCCAGCTCGGCCACGTCGAAGCCGAGCGCGTTGAGCCGACGGACGCGGCGCTCGATCCGGAAGCTCTCGTCCCGTCCGATCACCTCGTCGCGGGTCAGCTCACTCCAGAGCTGCTCATACGTCGGGGCCAACGCCAGCGCGGCGTCGACCGGGTCGATGTCGGAATCGAGGTAACCGGCCGCCTGAAGATCGAACAGCTCACCCGCGATGTTCTCGCCCGCGATCGTGAGGTCATTGGTCCGCTGCCCGTCCGACAGCGTCTTGTGCCGCTCGCCGGTTTCGGCGTCGACCAGGTAGGCGGCCAGCGATCCGGCATCGCGGCGGAACAGCGTGTTCGACAGCGAGCAGTCACCCCAATAGAAGCCGGCCAGGTGCAGGCGGACGAACAACTCGGCCAGTGCGTCCAGCAGCCGAGCCCGCAGATCGGGCAACGTACGTCCGGTGAACAGGCTGCGGTAGGGCAGCGAGTATGTCAGGTGCCGGGTGATCAGCAGGCCGGGCAGGGGAGCGTCGTCGGCGTCCGCGGTCCGTCCGAGCACGGTGCCGAAGGCCTCGACCACGGGGACCGAGTCATCGGCCAACGCGCGCAGCAGTACGTGTTCGCGGGCGACGAACCGATCGGTCGCCTCTTTGACGGCAACGATGTCGGTGGCCTCGGTTCCGAGCTGCAGAAAGCGCACGACGTGCCGCGAGATGCCCCGGGGGACGGATACGAGCCGCGGGTCGTTCCACTCGGCCAGGGGCACGCCGAACGGCAGATCGAGCAGCTGGGTCGGAGCGCCGAGCGTGGTGAGGGAGAAAGTGCCCACGCACGCACCCTAGGCGCTTTTAGTCGAGTTGTGATTCGAGGCCGAGCAGGGCGTTCTCGATCACCTCGGCCAGCGCCGGATGGATCCAGTACTGGCTGCGGGCCAACCCTCGGACACTGCGTCCAAGGGCCATCGCCTGGATCAGGATCTGGATCAACGACGAGGCGTCCGGACCCATCAGGTGCGCGCCGAGCAGCTGACCCGAGACCGGGTCGGCCAGCACTTTGCAGAATCCGGTGGTGTCCTCCAGGGCCCACCCGTAGGCCGTCGCGCCGTACGCCTGGTCATAGCTCACGTAGCGGGTGCCCGCAGCCCGCAGCTCCTGCTCGGTCGCGCCGACCGAGGCCAGCTGCGGGTGGGTGAAGACTGCAGCCGGGACGAAGCGGTGGTCGGTGCGGCGCAAGTCGTCGGGGTGGGCCAGGTTGTGCGCGACGACCCGCTCCTCGTGATTGGCGACGTGTTTGAGCTGATACGGCGAGCTGACATCGCCCAGCGCCCAGACGCCGTCCGCAGTCGTGCGCTGATACTCATCGACCCTGATGCGGCCATCGTCCTCGACCTCAACCCCACCTTTAGTCGGATCGAGCCGATCGCTATTCGATGTGCGGCCCGTCGCCACCAGCAGCAAGTCGGTGTCGAGGATGCTGCCGTCAGATCCGGTGAGCCGGATCTCGCCGCTCGGCAACGTCTCTATACCGCCCAGGTTGACGTTCAGCCGCACGTCCCACTGCTGTTGGGCCTGCGTGGTGTAGCGCCGGCTGAGTTCATCGTCGAGCTCTCGCAGCAGCCGGTCGGCGCGGCACAGGATGGTGACCTGGCTGCCGAGCGCGGCGAAGACGTGCGCAAATTCGGCGGCGATGTAACCCCCGCCCATGATCGCCAGCCGGGCCGGTACATCGTCGATCCGCATGATCGTGTCGGAGGTGTGGAAGGCCACGCCGCTCTCGCTGACCAACGGCGGGATCACCGCGCGGCTGCCGGCGGCGAGCACGATGCGGTCGGCGGTGATCGTCTCGCCGGTCGACAGGCTCAGAGTGCGGGGACCGACGAACCGGGCCTCGGCCTCGAACAGGGTGGTGTTGGAGCCGTGGGCGCGGTACTCGCGACCGCCCGCCGAGATCGGGTCGATGCGGCCGAAGATGCGGTCGCGGATGTCGCTCCACCGCACCCGGTCGACGGTCGCGTCGATGCCGAACCGGGCCGAATCGCGGATCGATGTGGCGACGTCGGCCGCATACACCCACATCTTGGTCGGGATGCAGCCGACGTTGAGGCAGGTGCCGCCGAACGTGCCGGCCTCGATGATCGCGATCCGCTGGCCGTCGAAGTCGGGTGTCACCACCGAATTACCGGATCCGGAGCCGACGATGACCAGGTCGAAGTGCAACGCTTCGGGCATGCCAACACGGTAACCGTGCGCGAATCGGTCGCGATTACTGCGTAGCCTGGCCGTGTGCTGAGAATGTCGACCCTGTTCCTGCGAACCCTGCGTGATGACCCGGCGGATGCCGAGGTGCCGAGCCACCGGCTGTTGGTGCGGGCCGGTTACGTTCGTCGGGTCGGTCCCGGTATCTACTCGTGGCTGCCGCTGGGCATGGCCGTGCTGGCCCGGATCGAGGCGATCGTGCGCGAAGAGATGCACTCGATCGGTGGCCAGGAGGTGCACTTCCCGGCGATCATCCCGCGCGAGCCGTACGAGATCAGTGGGCGCTGGGCCGACTACGGCGACACTCTGTTCCGGCTGCAGGATCGCAAGGGCGCCGACTACCTGCTCGGCCCGACCCATGAGGAACTGTTCACGCTGTTGGTCAAGGGTGAGTACTCGTCCTATAAGGACTACCCGCTGGTGCTGTTCCAGATCCAGACCAAGTACCGCGACGAGGCGCGTCCGCGGGCCGGCATCCTGCGCGGGCGCGAGTTCGTGATGAAGGACTCGTACTCCTTCGACCTCACCGACGAGGGGCTCCAGGTCGCGTACCGGGCCCACCGCGACGCCTACGAGCGGATCTTCACCCGGCTCGGCTTCGACTATCGCATCGTGTTCGCGGTGTCCGGTGCCATGGGCGGATCGGCCTCGGAGGAGTTCCTGGTGCCTGCCGCTCGCGGGCGAGGACACCTTCGTCCAGTGCACGAACTGTGACTACGCCGCCAACACCGAGGCGGTCGAGATCGCGGCGCCCCCCGCGGTCGACCCCGCCGGCCAGCCACCGTCCGAGGTCCTCGACACCCCGGACACCCCGACGATCGACTCGCTCGTCGCCCGCTTGAACGACCTGTCGCTCGGACGGACGTTCACCGGCGCCGACACGCTGAAGAATCTGGTCGTCAAGACCCGGGCACCGGGCTCGACCGACTGGGAGCTGCTGATCGTCGGCGTGCCCGGCGATCGCGAGGTCGACATGAAGCGTCTCGCCGGCCAGCTGGAACCGACCGAGGTCGAGGCCGCCGACGCGGCCGATCTGGCCGCGCACGCCGAGTTGGTCAAGGGCTACATCGGTCCGCAGCAGCTGGCTGATTGGAAGATCCGCTATCTGGTCGACCCACTCGTGGTCACCGGTTCGGCCTGGGTGACCGGCGCCAACGAACCGGGCAAGCATGCCGCGTTCGTGGTCCGCGGCCGCGACTTCACCCCGGACGGTGAGATCGGCGCGGTCGAGATCCGCGACGGTGACCGGTGTTCGCGGTGCGGCTCACCGTTGATCATCTCCAGAGGCATCGAGATGGGACACGTCTTCCAACTGGGCCGCAAGTACGCCGACGCCTTCGGGCTGACCGCGCTCGGACCGGACGGCAAGCCGGTCACCATCACGATGGGTTCCTATGGCATCGGCGTCACTCGTGCGGTGGCCGCGCTGGCCGAGCAGCATCATGACGAGTCGGGCCTGCGGTGGCCTCGCGCAGTCGCGCCCGCTGACGTTCACCTGGTCGCGGCGAGCGGTAAGGACGACGCACTGTTCGAGGCGGCCGAACGGCTGGCTGGTGAGTTCGAGGCCGCCGGTGTTCGGGTGCTCTATGACGATCGTCGCGGCATCTCGCCCGGGGTAAAGTTCGCCGACTCCGAGCTGCTCGGTGTGCCGACGGTGGTCGTGGTCGGGCGCGGACTGGCCACGGGAGTGGTCGAGGTTCGCGACCGCTTCGCCGGGACGCGCGACGAGATTGCCCTCGCTGACGTTGTGGCGGCGGTGCGCGCCCTGCTCGACGCGTGAGTCGGGTCCTTCGGTGAGCGCCGCCCGTCCCTTGTCCGAGATCGTCGAGGCCGGCTGGGCGCAGGCGCTCGAGCCGGTCGCCACCAACGTGGCCGCGATGGGTGACTTCCTGCGGGCCGAGGTTGCGGCCGGTCGCGGCTATCTGCCGGCCGGGTCGAACGTGCTGCGGGCGTTCACCCAACCCTTCACTGACGTGCGCGTGCTGATCGTCGGCCAGGACCCGTACCCGACGCCGGGCCATCCGATCGGGTTGTCGTTCTCGGTCGCGCCCGACGTACGGCCGATCCCGCGCAGCCTGCAGAACATCTACCGGGAACTGCAGACCGACCTCGGTCTGCCCACCCCGACCAACGGTGACCTCTCGCCCTGGGCCGCGCACGGCGTGCTGTTGCTCAACCGAGTGCTCACGGTGACGCCGGGCGCCCCCGCGTCGCATCGGCGCAAGGGCTGGGAGGCGGTCACCGATCAGGCCATCCGGGCCCTGGTCGGTCGCGGCACACCGCTGGTCGCAATCTTGTGGGGACGGGATGCGCAGAGCCTGCGTCCGTCGCTGGGTGCCGTGCCGGCGATCGAGTCGGTGCATCCCAGCCCGCTGTCGGCTGACCGCGGCTTCTTCGGGTCGCGGCCCTTCAGCCGGGCCAACGCGCTGCTCGTCGAACAGGGCGCCGAGCCGCTCGACTGGTCGCTGGCCTGACGTTCTCAATTACCGGCGCGCAGGTGGGCCAGTACCGCGAGTACGCGTCGGTGACTGTCGACATCCTCGGCGAGATCGAGCTTGACCAGTACGCCGCGGACGTGGCCCTCGACGGTTCGCTCACTGACGACCAGACGTCGGGCAATTCCGGTGTTGGTCAGCCCTTCGGCCATCAGTGCGAGTACCTGTCGCTCGCGCTCGGACAGCACCCGCAGCGGGTCGGTGCCGCTGGCCGGTGTCAACAGCCGGGCGACGACATGGGGATCGAGCGCCGAGCCGCCGCCGGCGACCCGTTGGGCCGTGGCGAGGAACTCGTCGACGTCCAGAACGCGGTCCTTGAGCAGGTAACCGAACCCACCTCGGGTCACCAGGTCGACCGCGTGCGTCGTCTCGACGTGCTGCGAAAGGACCAGCACACCGATCTCGGGGCGCGCGTCCTTGAGTGCGCGCGCGGCGCGGGTGCCTTCGTCGGTAAAGGTGGGTGGCATCCGCACGTCGAGGATCACGAGATCAGGACGGTGGTCGATCACAGCCGCCATCAGTCCGCCGGCGTCGGGCAAGGTCGCGACGACGTCGTGGCCGCCATCGCGAAAGAGCCGGGCCAGTCCTTCGCGCAGTAGGGCTTGGTCCTCGGTGATCAGGACACGCACGGCAGTCTCGCGATCAAGGTGGTGCCGCATCCGGTTGGGCTGTTCAGCACTATTCGTCCGCCCACTGCGGCCACCCGGTCCGACAGGCCCCGCAGGCCTGATCCGTTCACTGGCTTGGCGCCGCCGACCCCGTCGTCCTGAATCGTCACCACCAGGTGCGCGTCGACACTCTCGGTCTGCACGAGCAGTCGGCGGGCGACGGCGTGCTTCACCGCGTTGGTCACCGCCTCGCAGGCCACGAAGTAGGCCGTCGCCTCGATGTCGCTCGGGAACCTTTCATCGCCTGCGCGGACCTTCATGGGGACGGGCGTCCGGCGGGCCAGTTCGTGCAGCGCGAAGCCGAGCCCGTGGTCGAGGTTCGCCGGTCGCACTCCGTTCGCCAACTCGCGCAGATCCTCGATCGCAGCGCCGATCTGAGTGACTGCGTCCTCGATGCTCCGATTGACATCGGACGGGCCGAGTTCGTGCTGAGCGTGACGTAGCGCCAGCCCGATACTGACCAGCCGCTGCTGCGCCCCATCGTGCAGATCACGCTCGAGGCGGCGACGTTCGGCATAACCGGCCGCGACGATGCGGGCCCGCGACGCTTGGACCTCGGCCAACTGGCGGCGGACCTCGGCCTGCAACCGCGCGATCTCGATCGCCAGCCCCGCTCGGTCGAGCACCTCGTCGACCATCTGGGCCGGGTGGCCGGCATCGGACGGCGACCCGTGAGCCGGTGGGCTGTAAGCGACCACGGCGAGCGGGACGCCGCTGCGTTCGATTGTGGAGTACGACCGTCCGTCCGCTTGATCGATCGAGACGAAAATACCTTGGTCGTCGATATGCCCGTCGGCGTCATCGAACCACGCGTAGTAGAGGGCGAGGTCGGGCAACGACAGCACGTCGCGCAGCAGTGGCGCAAGGCCGTCAGGCGTTACCCGACCCGCGCGCAGTTCCTCCAGAAAATGCGTCACCCGGCCCAGCGCGTCGTAGCGCGCCTTGCGGAACTGCCGGTCGACGACGTCCTGGATGCGTCGGCGCAGCGGCCGAAAGATGGTGACGGCGGCGAGCGTGGCACCGGCGGTGACCCAGGCCGAATGGCGGGTACCGACGATCGCGCCCAACGCCAGCGCGGTGAGCACGTAAGCGGCGGCGACCAGCACCGTCAGAGCACCGTAGACCAGCGTGCGGTTGATGATGACGTCGATGTCGTAGAGCCGGTACTTCAATATCGCGAAACAGATCGCGACCGGTAGGGCCGGCACGACGACCGCGATGGCGATCTGCACGGCGACGCTGTCGAAGTAGAAAAAGATCGCCAACGGGCCGACGACCGCAAGGACACCGACGACGTAGGCGACCCATTTGAGCTGCTGGCGCTCGATGCCGATCGAGCGGCGGAACCGGACGATGAGGGATGCGATTGCGCCCACTAGCGCGATCCCGAATAGGAGCTGCCCAGCGAAGTAGACGCCCCTGATACCCGCTCCTTCGACGGCGTATGGGTTCGACCCCGACCGGAAGCCGTCATCGGCCGAATGTCCGAACGCCGTGCCGATGACGGTGAGGACGGTGCCGGCTATCGCGGCCCATACGATCGGGCGCCACCTCGGGCTCGCCGGGCGGCCGGTGGGGAAGAGCCCGAGTACGACCGCGGTCATGCTGGCGCCCAAGATCGAACCCCAACTCGAAAGCCATTCCGACACGCCCGCACCGAAGTAATCGGCGTGATAGCCGTACCCCTCGGTCAGCTCGACGAAGGCCGCCTCGACGCCCATACCGAGCAGGATCCAACCGATCGGATGCGCCCGCTCGCGCGAAACGATCAATGCGCCGGCTATGGCAAGCACAACCGCGTTGACCGGATACAGGATCGTGTCCCAAATCCCTTCGAGGCCGGCCGACAGAGGGAACGACGCCACCGCGAAAACGACTGCGAGCGCCAGCAGCGCCGCGGGTAGCGGCCGTAGACCGGCGATACGCATCAGGTAATGGTCGCAGCGGCCGCAGCCGCCGACAACCGTGCTAACACTTGCCCCGGATCGGGTGCTCGTCCCGGTGCGTGACGGCGGCGATGGCCGGCAGGTTTAGGGCACCATCCATTCCCGAGCGCTTGGAGCGCCATCATGCCCACCGAATACACCATCACGACCCAACGACCGGTTCCCAGCGTGTCAAACTCGCTGCGCCCGTTCGGTCTGGCCTGCGCAGCATCAGGAATTGTCGGCGTCGCAGTCTGCATCCTGACCCTCAGCTATCCCGCCGCCGTCCCGAGCAATCGGTGGAGTTATCCCTTCGACGCGAACACACAATGGATCGTCGGACTTGTGCTCGCGGTGACCCATTTGCTTACTCTCGCCGGCTTCCTGGGTGTGCTGGTCGCCCGTCCCTTCGGTCCGTCCCGTGCGGCGACCATCGGCCTCTGGGTCGCTGTCGTGGGCTACGTCGGGCTAACCGCGTGCGAGGTGTTCAGCGGTGCCATCGGCTCACAACGCAACGACTCAACGGATGCGAATGCGCTCGGGGGCGCTTACGGCCTGACCTCATTGCTGATAGCGATCGGTTCTATCGTCGCCGGAGTCGTCATCGTCCGCCGACTCGGATTGCGCAGCATCGGTTGGTCAATGGTGTTGTGGTCCGGAATTCTGATCCTCGTCCTCGTCACCCCGGCCAGCATCTCGGACAACCTCGTCGCCTCTATGGTCGCCCTCACCCTGTGGAGCTTGACGCTCGTCCCGCTCGGGCTGGCCGTGACCCGCGCTCAGGATCAGGCTCAGGTGGCGCCTCGGTCATCAGTCTCAGCCGGCGCGCAGCGGACCCCGTAGCGCACCATCACTTGCTGGAATGGCTGTTGGCCTGCGTCGGCTTGGCGTTCTTAGCAGAAGATGCCGTCGGTGTCGTAGGTGTCGGGGAGTTCGCAGGTGTCGTCGTACTCGCCGGCGCGGAGGCGGTAGTACTGGTCGACGGACTCGCCAGAACCTGTGCGCAGAAACTGTCCACCGAGTCGACGCCGCCGGCGGCCGCGATCAATCCGTCGAACGCGGTGCTGTCATCGGCGTTGCCGTTGTCATGCGGGCGAGCCAGCCACGATCGGCACAGGCCCAAGAACGCCGACGACGCCGAGGCCGACGTCTTCGCGCCCGACGAGGCATCGGTCGCAGTAGATGTGGAGGTAGCTCCCTGGCTGCTCGTCGCGGTTTGATCGGGGGTCGTCGAGGGGACGCTCGTCCTCCTTGACGACGCTTCACCGCTGGTCGTTTCCGGAGTCACGACGCTGGTGTGTGGTGAATTCGGAAGCGGGTTAGGAATGCTGCCGGTGGTGGCGGCGACGGCGATGCCTCCGGTGGCGAGCACCGCCACTGCGGCAACGATGATCATTCGGGCTGAGGCGATCCTTCGTGCGGCACGCTTGAACGGTGAACGCTCGGACGCCGGAATGGCCATCGATCGAGTGGTGCGAAGTTCGGTGAAGCTCGCGAGCGCGTCGCCGAGCCCGGCGTGATCGGCCGGTCCGCCCGTGCTTCGGGCCGCGGCGAGCAGCCCGTCGAGTGCGGCCGAGCCGATCGGATGGCCGTCGAGGAGCCGCTCGAGGTCGCGCCGATCAGGGTTGTCCGGGTGTGATCGCATCTCACCCGGTTCAGCGTCCGGGTTGGGTGGAATGTTACTCATCCGTGACATTCGCCTCATCCGCGTCGCGGGCTTCGATTCTGCGCTGCAGCGTCCTCAAACCGCGATGAGCAGCTCCACGGACGGCTCCGGCCCGCTTGCCGAGGACCTTCCCAGCGGCCTTCGCGTCCAATCCGACGATAGCTCGCAGCATGATCGCCTCGGCCTGATCCCGGGGCAGGCTCGCGATCATGGCGATGGCGGCCGCGGTTGACATGTTCTCGACGGCGACGGTTTCACTGTCGACCTCTTGGGGCAGGTCGAGCAGTTCGGTGAGATCGTCGGCCTGGAGCGGGCGGCGGCTGCGGGCTCGCGCGGCGTCGATGGCCCGATTGCGGACGATGGTCGAGGCCCAACCGCGGAACTTGTCGAGGTCGCCCTTGAAGTTGGGCAGGTCGCGAACTATCTGGGCCCAGGCTTCAGCGGTGACGTCTTCGGCATCTTGACCGACAAGGGCGACCGCGTAACGAATCAGCCGCGGCTGCGTCTCGAGGTACAACCAGGTGAACGCAGCTGCGTCTCCCTTGCGGGCAGCCGAGACTGCGTCGTCCCAGCTATCGCCGTCCGGTGAATGAACGGGCGGACGATTCACGTCGTCACCGGTCACCTGCAACCGCCGGACGACGCACGCATTGCTCCAGTTTCTGTCCGCCAGACACCCTGGCATTCGGGTCTGATCTCGGCCGACTCTTCTGGTCAGCGTTTGATGAAGTCAAGATGTTATGCACCTGGGGAATGGTTCACAGAATCTCTTCTGGACGACGACGGAGGGGCTGGGCTGGGTAACCCCTGGCTCAGTAGCGACACCAGGGCGCTACCCCGTATTAGGAGCCACCATCGTGATAGTCCTCGGCGTCGTCCTTCTGATTATCGGATTCCTGTTCCACGTTCCCATCATCTGGACGCTCGGCATTCTCGCCATCGTTATCGGCGCGATTCTTGCACTGGTAGGCGCGGCCGGTCGTGAGATCGGCGGGCGTCGGCACTGGTACTGAGGCCGGGAATGGTCGGGGGTTCTGCGGTGAATGAAGAAGAGCAACTATCTGACCACACTCCCAAGCATCTGCTTGAGACCAGCCTCTTGGGCCGGGTCAAGCACGGAATGCAGCGCGTACGTGACATTGCCGCTCAGCACGACGATGCGGCGGCTGCCGGACCGAACGATGCATTGGACCATTCAAACGATGAGGAGCACGTGACATGAGGATTGGTGCGAGCCTGCTGCTGATAGCCGCCGGCGCAATCTTGCGTTTCGCGATCACGCCGCATTACAGCCACGGCGTCAACTGGGCAACGATCGGCGTTGTCCTAATGATCGTAGGAGCCATCGGCGGGTTGATCGGACTCGCCTTCATGACGACCCGTCGGCGCACCGATGTCACCTACCGGACCGAGCCGGCGATTCCCCAGGCGGGGTTGCCGGCCGGCTACGTCGCGACGAACCCGCCGGACCCGCGGTATGCGTCAGCGACCTACGTCGAGCCACCGCCAATGGACCCGCGCGTATAAGCGGATAGCCAGCCAGGAGGAGCCGTCCCGACTCACGGGGGGTGAGTCGGGACGGCTCTCGCCAGTAAATGGGCCGTTCGACGCGACTGCAATCCAGAAGGAACCTGATGACATTCCCCAGCGCCCACTCGTCGGTTGCGCGCGAACCGCATGGGTCGACCGCCCTCGGCGGTCGCTACGTCCTTCGGGAGATTCTCGGCCAAGGCGGAATGTCGACCGTGTACGCGGCCATGGATCTGCGGACTTCGGCCCGCGTCGCGGTCAAGATCTTCCGTCCAGGGATCGAACTCGCCGGCTCCCCGGGACGACGCCAGCGCGAGGCTCAACTCGCAGCGGCCGTTCACCATCCGGGAGTGCTAGCCGTCTTGGATGCCCAGCTCGACGACCCTGTGCAAGGCACCGGGTGCGCGTTTCTGGTGACCGAACTCGTTGACGGGCCATCACTGAGCGAGCGGCTGCGATCAGGCCCACTCGCGGAGCGTGACATGGTCGGACTGGCGGCCGCGCTGTGCAGCGCGCTCGCCGCGATTCACGCGGCCGGCATCATCCATCGTGATATCAAGCCGGCCAACGTGCTCCTGCCGGGCGGGGTGGACGGCCTGAACCATCCCAAGCTGGCCGACTTCGGTATCGCCTTGATGGTCGACAGCACCCGCATGACCGCTACCGGCTTCCTGGCCGGCACCCCCACCTATCTGAGCCCGGAACAGGTCCAGGGGCAGGTACTGACGCCGGCCAGCGACATCTACTCGCTCGGGCTGCTGCTCATCGAAGCCGTCCTCGGCACCCCGGTCTTCCGGGGGAGTGGGCTCGAGGCTGCCGTCGCTCGTCTGCACGCCGATCCGGTGCCCCCAAAACATCTTGATCCTCGTCTGGCCCGGCTCTTGACCCGAATGACTGATCGGGTGCCTGCTAATCGGCCGAGTGCGACGGCGGCCGCAGCCGAGTTCGATCGTCTTCGCGGAGCCAGCCTCGCCAGTGAAATCTTCGCCATGGACGCGCTGGCGGAGACCACCCGGCCGTTGCCGATCCGTGCCGGGGCCGCCAGGCGGTGGCGGGTGGGGATCCCGCTCGCTGCGATCGGCCTCGTCGCCGGCGCGGCGGTGGCGCTCACGGTGGCGAACGAACGCTCGGGGGTCGCGCCCACGACGGCCCCGCTGGCCGGCACCACAACGACATTCGGCGACATCGGCGACACAATCCTCGGCCGCAGCACCGCCCGCATCGAGTCCTCCGACGAGCAACTCGGTGGCGGTTCCGGCCGTGGCACCATCGGTCGCTCCGTCGGCCGGGCCGTCCGCGGCGCCGCGGCAGTACAACCGACGACGGTGATCGCCAAGAAACCGACACCTGGCGGTCCACCGCCGGCGACGGACAAGACGAAGCCCGCCAAGTCGCACGGCAATACCCACTGAGCTGCGGTCACGAACGCGCGCCGAGATCCTGAGCGCTTACGGCACGGCCGCGGTCAGCGTCGCGAATAGACACCCTCGGCCAGTTGCACCACGTTGTCGGCCCAATTCGAAACGACCACGGCAGCCGTCCAGGACGCCAGGGCTGCGGCGGCGGCGACTCCGACCAGGACGACCGCGCGGCGCGACGATGGAGCAAGCAAGCTGGTCACTCGTTCGGCGACCCGATCGTCGGCGATCGCGAGGCTTGGCCGCCGAGCCGGCCCTCCGACCGTGGCCAATGCGGCCCGCGCCAGAGCATGGGCGACCAGTCGGCGGTCGTTGACCGACACCGCGGCGTCTTCATCGGCCCACCGTTCGACGCCGTACCGGATTGCCGGCGTGACGCGACGAAGAAGCGGGTTGGCGGCGACTGCGATCTGCACGAGGTGCAGGTAGAGCCAGTGCCGGTGGCGCAGGTGCGACTCTTCGTGCGCGAGCAGCGCCCGACGCTCGGGTGCGGATAGGACGGCCAACATCGAGGTCGAGACCACGATGCGACCTCGGATTCCACCGATCGAGTAAGCGGTCGGCACCGCATCATCGACGACGACGAGATCGCCCACCGTCGGCTCGAACTGATTCGCCGATCGGGCCGCAGCCAATAAGGCGCGGACGGCCTGAGCGCATTTGACGACCGCCGCCGTGAGGAGGAACACGACGACGATGAGCGCGGCCAGGCCGGCGTCGATGGGAAGGCCCAGGCCGGCGCGCAATGTCGATGCCGACCAGCCGCCGATTCGGGGCAGCGGTCCCCACTGGGCGCACACCAGAACCGCGGCCGCGGACAGAACCAACCCGGTGCACAACGAGACCGACAGCGCCAAGCCGGTCAGGATCCGTACGGCGGTGCTCGGCCGCATTCGTCGCACGACGCGGTCGGCGCAAGGCCCGAGCAGTCCGGCGATCACGAACGGAACCGCGGCGACCCAGATCATGACTTCGGGGTCGACCTCCTCGGCCGCCGGACGGACTTCTCGGAGTTTCGGCGGTCCGCGGTCGAGGCCCGTTCGAGCAGGTCGGTGAGCAGTTGCTCATCCTCAGGCTTGAGTCCGGCGACGAACCGGGTGAGGACACTGGCCCGATCGGCCTCCTCATCGAGCAACTTGACCATCTGGTGAGCCGTCATGTTCGTGCGGGCCGCCTGCGTTCCGCCGACCAGCGTGTATTCGTAGGCGCGGCCTCGCAGGGTGCGCTCGATCGCGGCCTTGGCATGCAGCCGCGAGAGTGTCGTCATGACTGTCGTGTAAGCCAGGCCACCGATCTCGACCTGTACGTCGGCGGCGGTCAGCGGCCCGTTCGCCGCAGCCAGACACATCAGCACCTCGCGCTCGAGGCTGCCGCGCGCCCTCGCCCCCGTGCGGGCCATAGCCGTCCTCTCAGGTTCAGCCGAATACTATCCGGCGGGTAGTACATGCCGAGGTAGCTCCATTTTCCCACAAATCGGGCCCGGCCGGATAAAGGACGGATGAGAATGGTCGAAGGACACCCGACGCTGCCAGATCTCCGGCGCGGCCGCGCCGACAGCCTCCGGTGAGCAGCCATCTGAGCTGGCTCGAAGCCGGTGTGGTGGGCGGTATGCAGGGTGTGGCTGAACTCTTCCCGGTGTCTAGCCTCGGTCACAGTGTTCTCATCCCAGCTTGGGTGGGGGGATCTTGGGCGCGCGACCTGAACGTCTCGGCGCCCGAGTCGCCGTACCTCGCCTTCATCGTGGGCCTCCACGTCGCCACCGCGATCGCCCTGATCATCTACTTCTGGCGTGACTGGGTCCGTATCCTTCGCGGGCTCGCCACCAGCATCGTTCGCCGCGAGGTGGTCAATTCCGACCAGCGACTGGCCTGGCTATTGCTCCTCGCGACGATCCCGGTGGGACTGGTGGGACTGTTGGCCGAACATTGGTTCCGGACGACGCTCGCCAAGCCCACTCCCACCGCAATCTTTCTTATGGCGAACGGCCTGATCCTGCTCGGCGCCGAGCAGTTGCGGCGGCACACGGGTTCCGCCAATTCCCACTACGAGGACGAACGGCTCACGGGCCCGATCTCAGATCAGCGGATTGCAAAGCTTCCCGTGGTCCACGCCGTTCTGATCGGGTCAGCCCAAATTCTCGCCCTGGCTCCCGGCATATCCCGGTCCGGGGTGACCATGGTCGGTGGCCTGTTGCGCGGCCTGACGCGCGAGGATGCGGCGCGGTTCTCCTTCCTGCTGGCGACGCCGGTCATCCTCGCGGCGGGCGCCCTGAAGCTGGGTGACCTGACCGGACCGCTCGGTGACGGCATCCGCGGTCAAGTGCTGTTCGGGTCGCTGCTGTCGGGTGTCGGTGCCTACCTCTCGGTTCGTTTCCTCACCCGGTACCTGGCCAACCGGTCGCTGCGCCCATTCGGCCTCTATTGCCTCATCGCCGGCGCGGCCAGTGTCGTTCTGTTCGCTGTCCGGTGATCGGTGGAGCCCTTATTCGGCCCGAGCGGCGAAGGTTGGTGATGCGCCGCCCATGAACTCGACTCGCTTCTCGCCAGCGCGGTCGGTACCGCTCGCCGCCGTTCTGATCGTCGCGTTCGGCGTTTGTTACTTGCGGTGGGCGCCCCAGGTTCCCGATCTGGCGGCCCAGGTGGCCCGCGCGAAGGTCATCCGCGACGGCGGGATCACCTCGTGGTGGACCGGGTGGTTCGGTGGACTCTCGCTGCCCAACTACAGCGTGCTCGTTCCGTCCAGCATGGCGGTGTTGGGAGTACGCGTGACCGGGCTCATCGCGGCCGCAACGGGGATGGTGGCGACGACGATCCTGACTCGAGACGCCCTCCGTCCCCGCGCCGGAGCGATCGCATTCGCGGTCTCCGGGATCGCGGATCTACTCGACGGACGGGTGACGTTCGTAGCGGGGGTCGCGATCGCCGCGTGGGCCCTCGTCGGGGTTCGCACGCACCGGACCCCGCTGGCGCTCGTCCTTGCGGTCGGCTCTTATCTGGCCAGTCCGCTGGCCGGCTTGTTCCTCGGAGTGATCCTGGTCGCGGTCGCTCTGACCGATCGCACGCGACGCCGTTGCGCAGCCGCGGCCGCGTTCAGCCTGCTGTTACTCGGGGGCGGGATGGCGATCTTCTTCCCCGGAACCGGGACCATGCCATTTCGCTGGCCCGATGCCATTCCGGCCGCCCTGGGCTGCGCGGCCGTAGCGATCTTCTGTTCAGATCGAGTCGTTCGGCTGTCGGCGACGATAGTTCTGATCGCTATCCCGGCCTTTCTGATCGTGCCGGGAGCGGTGGGAGCGAATATCACCCGTCTCGCTTGGGTGGGCGCAATCCCAATGGTCGTCGCGTGCGCACCGCTACCTCGGCGGCTGCTGGTCGTTGCGGTGGCTGCCCTCGCGGTCTGGCCGGTCGGTGATCTCGTCGGACAGCTTCGCTCATCCAGCACCTCCTCGGCCCAGGCGGCGTTCTACCAGCCGCTTCGAGTCCAACTGCAAAGCGATCAGCGCTCGGCCGGAGCCGCCGCGCTCGGCCAGCGGGTCGAGGTCGTCGATACGGCCAATCACTGGGGCTCGGCGTACCTATCGACGATGTCGTTGGCTCGGGGCTGGGACCGGCAGGCCGACAACGCCTATAACCCGATCTTTTACAGCACCGGCGCATTGACCGCAGAGAGCTACCGACGATGGCTCGATTCGCTGGCCGTGGGCTGGGTTGCACTTCCGGTGGCGCCGCTGGACTACGCGTCCGTGGCCGAAGGCCAACTGATCCGTGGCGGCCTCGGATATCTGCAACTGACCTGGTCGACCCCGCATTGGCGGCTCTACCGGGTACTTGACTCGCAGCCACTGGTACACGGGGCTGAGGTTCGTTCCGTGGATGGCGGGGGAGTGGTGCTCGCAGCGGCGGTCGCCGGCACGGTCACGACTCGCATTCGGTGGTCGCCGTACCTCACGATCACCTCGCCCGGCACCGGCAACGATGCGCCGGTGCCATCGTCGTGCGTCATCGACGCCGGAGGCTGGGCGAACATCGTTCTTCCGAACGCCAAGACCGTCAAACTTTCGAGCCACTTCGACGCGGCGCGGGTCGGCGCCGGGGGAGATGGGTGCTGATGGACTGGCTGAAGACCTGGCTCATTGCCGCGATCGGCGCCGTAATGATCATTGCGATCTGGTTCGGGCGACTGCCCGCGGCGCGGCGCGCACGGAACCGTCCCGGTGACGGACCGACGATGGTGTGGTGGGTGTCGCTGGGGTTTGCCGTGGTGCTCACCGCCTATCTGGCCAACCGGCTACCCTCGGCGATCTGACCAGGCATGCAGTCCACCTTCGCCGCCTGTCGTCGCCTCGCCCGAAACCCGGTCGGGTGGTGCGTTCTGCTCGCCGCTGCGGCCACGTTGCCCAGGCTCGGTTCGCAACCTCTCTCGTGGAACGAGGCGGTGACGCTCAGTGCTGCTCAACGCAGCCCGGCCGACCTGTGGGCACTGCTACACCGGACCGACGCTCCGCTCGGACTGTATTACTTCATTATTCACGGCTGGCTGGACGGGCTACAGCTGGTCGGGATCCGGGCGAATGCTTACTGGCTGCGGCTACCGAGCGCGCTGGCCGACCTCGGCACCGTGGCGGTCGTCGTCGTGCTGCTGAGCCGGTTCTTCAGTCGCCGGGTCGCGTTGGTGGCCGGGACGGTCCTCGCCGTGCACCCGATGATGACGTTCTACGCCCAGGACGCGCGGCCGTACGCTCTGGTCGGGCTGGCCTTCGTTGCTTCGACCGCGATGCTCCTCGCGTGCAGGCAACATCCCTCGAGACCTCGCCTGGTTAGCTACGGCCTGCTCGTCACGCTGACCCTGTATCTGCACCTGTTCGCGATCTTCGGGTTCATCGGCCATGCTTTCCTGATCTACCGGTTCGCTCGTCGCGGCGATCGACTGCGGTGGCTGGTCGTCGGGGCGGCGATCGCGGCGGCCGTCCTGCCCCTCGTGCTGCTTGCCCGCACCGAACACGGCGAAGTCGGTTGGATCCCGCACCCGACCCCGCGGATCTTGTTCAGTGTCATTACCAATATCTTCGGCGGCGCTGCGCTGGTGCTGGCGGCGCTGGTGCTGGGCGCGGCCGCACTAAACGCAGGACAAGTCCGCGACGCGCTGCGTGATGCCCGGGTCATGTTCTTGGTGCTGGTGGCCGTCGCACCGGTTGCCATACTCGTTGGCCTCGACTTCATATCACCCGACCTGGTGGCGCGATACGCATTGATCTGCGTTCCCGCCGCGGCGGCGCTTATCGCCTTGGCGGCCGACCGGGCGCCCCGTCGGCGCGGACCCATCCTGGCCATCGTCGTGATCGCGGTCGCGGCGATCACCACCGCAGTTCAGCAGGCCCAACCTTTCAAGTACGAAAACTACCGCCAGGCCAGCGACACGATGGGTGATCTCGCGGTGCCGGGATCGACGGTGATGTTCCTACCGATCAGCACTCGCACGGGCTTCGAGCCCTATCGTCGGCTCGAGCCCGATTTGAGCCGGGTCGACGACGCTGCAGTCGCCGGAGAAGTAAACCGGGTCGACCGAATCGGCGGGGCCGACCAACCATCGGCAACCTTGGCGCAGCGCTTCGATCAGTCACCGGTGATCTTCGTTCTCGGCGACAGCGTTCCACAAGCCACCCGTCAGCTACACGATTCGACCGACGTTGCCCAGCTGGGCGTACTCACCCGGTATCGCATCGTCCGGGTGGTCCGATCGGGTGACCTTTACCTGTCAGTGTTGGAGCCGAATAGTGGGCCGGCCCCTTGATCGACTCTCGAGATTCTGTGGTCAATTCGTCCTTGAGGGAACGGCGCCATGACTCGAGCTAGCAAACGACCAATCGCGTGGACGGCCCACGGCGCGCTGCGGGTTCCGGAGATCACCGTCTACTTCTGGGCGATCAAGGCGATGTCGACGGCACTGGGTGAATCGACGTCCGATTACTTGGTCCACGCGATCAGCCCGGTGGCTGCGGTTGCGCTCGGATTCATCGGATTCGTCGCGGCGTTGACGCTCCAGCTGTCGATCGGCCGCTACGTGGCCTGGACCTACTGGTTCGCGGTCGTCATGGTCGGTGTATTCGGCACCATGGCGGCGGATGTTCTGCACGTCGGCTTCGGCGTCCCGTACGCCGTCTCATCCGTGTTGTACGCCATCGCACTGGCCGCGGTATTCATCGTATGGCAGCGAACCGAGGCGACCCTCTCGATCCATACGATCGACACCGTCCGACGCGAAGCGTTCTATTGGGCCGCCGTCGTCGCCACGTTCGCCATGGGCACCGCGATCGGTGACTTGACCGCGGTCACCTTCCACCTCGGCTACGCCTACTCGATGCTCGTCTTCATCGGACTGATCGCGGTACCGACCGTGGGCTGCTGGCGGCTGCGATGGAGCCCGGTCCTTTCGTTCTGGTTCGCCTACGTGGTCACCCGTCCGCTCGGCGCATCGTTCGCTGACTGGGTCGGTAAGCCGCGCGGCGATCGTGGGCTCGGTTGGGGTGACGGCCGGGTGAGCCTGCTGCTCGCCGGGCTGATCGCGGCGGCGGTGACCGTTCTGGCGCTGACCCGCCTCGATGTGCAGAAAGAGGGGTCAGGCGTCGCGTCGCCGCAGCGCGACGATGGCGACAATCGTGCCAAGCACCGCCCAGGCGGCCAGCACGCCTAGGCCGGTCCAGGGGGCCAGGGTGTTGGGTTCGCGGATGGTTCGCACGAAGCTGCCACCGGCCTCGGTGGGCATGAATTGGGCAATGTTCTTACCCCAGGTGCCGAGGACGGTGCCGAAAAGGATCGGCAGCACAAGGATGACGGCGATGTAGGCGACAAGGGATCCCGGGGTGCTGCGCATGATCCAGCCGAGCATCGCGCCGATGACGCCGATGACGCCGATGAGGGTGAGGTAGACACCGGTCCCGATGACCACCCGGAGCACGCCTGGATCGCCGAGCGAATAGCCCACCCGATAATTCGAGATGAGCGCCTGAGCCGCGACGAATGCGACCAGGCACACCGCAACCATCGAGACAGTGGTTACGGCAACGAACACGATCAGCTTTGCCCACAACACCGGTACCCGGGTCGGTATTGCGGCGAGCGTCGAGCGGATCATGCCGGTGCTGTACTCACCGGTCACGAACAGCACACCAAGCGCGCCGATCAGCAACTGGCCCAAGTAGTAACCCTGCATCGTCGATGACGCCACGTGATCGTCGGCCTGGATGTTCGCGGTGATGTGCCGGGTGTTGTACGCGACGATCAGTGCGATGGCGAACATTCCCACGACGGCTCCGCCGAGGACGGCGAGGGTCGAACGCAGAGTGCGGAATTTGATCCACTCGGAAGTGACGGCCGTGGCCAGGGTGAACGGTTCGCTCACGACTCGCCCTGAGTCGTGGCGCCGGGTGCCGGCGTCGAGAGTGGCGCTCATGCGGCCCGGCCGGCCGAGGATCGGAAGTCCAGCGACTCTTCGGTCAGCGCCATGTAGGCCTCTTCCAACGATGCAGCGAGGGTGGTCAATTCGAACAACGTCAGACGAGCCTGAGCCGCGATCGTGCCGATCTGGTCACTCGTCATGCCTTCGACCTCCAGCGCCCCGGACGAGACACCGCGGATCCGCGCGCCGTCGGCCGTCAACAACTCAAGCAGCTGCGGAAGATGCGGCGAACGCACTCGCACAACATCGTTCGAGGCGTCAGCGATGAACTCGGCCATCGGCTGGTCGCGGAGCAGGCGACCCTGGCCGACCACGATCACGTGGTCGGCGGTCAGCGCCATCTCGCTCATCAAATGGGATGAGAGGAAGACTGTGCGTCCCTGGTCGGCCAGGCCCTTCAGTAGGTTCCGGATCCATCGGATGCCGTCGGGATCAAGGCCGTTGACCGGTTCGTCGAGGATCAGCGTCTGTGGATCCGCCAGCAGTGCGGCCGCGATTCCCAGCCGCTGGCCCATGCCGAGGGAGAAGGCGCCGACGCGATTGTCGGCGACGTCGACCAGCCCGGCCATCTCGATCACGGCGTCGACGCGGCGACCAGAGATCCTCGCCGTGGCGGCCATCGCCAGTAGGTGATTGCGAGCCGAACGCCCGGTGTGGACCGCTCGGGCTTCGAGCAGTGCTCCGACCTCGTGCAGCGGACGCGCGTGCTCGACGTAACGCTTGCCGTTAACGGTGACCGAGCCGGACGACGGGGCATCGAGACCGAGCATCATCCGCATCGTTGTGCTCTTGCCGGCGCCGTTCGGACCCAAGAAGCCGGTGACCAGTCCGGGCTGCACCGTGAACGACAGGTCATCGACCGCCAGCTTCTCGCCGTACCGTTTCGTGAGTCCGCGCGCCTGGATCATTGTGCATACCTATCCACGATCGAGGTCGTAGTAACTAAGGCGGCTCAGCCGATGCACAGCGCCTCGCGTTGCTCACCGTTCGACGTACCAGGTCGTTCCATCTCGATAAACAATCAGGCCGTGACACCCGGGCAACGAGTCGATCCATCCGGGCGCACGCGCACCCATGGCGAACGCGGCGGTCGCCCAAGCGTCGAGGACCGATAGGCGCAGGCCGGCCAGCGACACGCTGATCAGTGGGTTCGGGGCCGATCCGGCATGAGGGTCGACGATGTGCTCGCCCCGCTCGGCGGTACCCGACGTCGCGACCGCGATCGCGTCGCCGCAGAACACGCCGGCCAGTTCGCCCGATCGAAGCGGGTCGGCGATGCCGACCTGCCACGATCGCTGCGGCGCCGCGCGTCCGAAGCACTGCACGTCGCCACCGCCATTGATGCAGTGATTGGTCGAGCCGGCGGCCGAAAGCATCGCGCTGGCGCGCTCGATTGCCCAGCCCTTGACGTAGCCGGACGGATCGAGCGAACCGGCTGCCCACGCCGAGAAGTAGCCGTCCGTCTCCTCAGACAGGGCTTGGCAGCGGTCGAGCACTTCGCGTACCTCGGGCGCACAGTCGACGAGTTCCACCTCATGCCGGGCCAGACGACTGATCTGGCTGTCCGGGCGGTAGGTCGAGAAGGTGGCGTCGACCCAATGCAGCCAGTGCACGACGTCATCGATCGACGCCATCTCGACGCCCGGACTGCGGACATCGATCGAGAACACGGTGCCCATGCAGTGCTCGATGTGCCTTCGGGGCAACCGTATGGTCGAGGGGCCGTCCATCAGATGCCGGCCTGGTCGAGCGCGCTCTGCAACGACTGCACATAGCCGTCGCTGGTGTAGGTCGCCCCCGAAACGGTGTCGATCTTCGCGCTCTGCGCGCTGAGCGTCTCTTGCAGCAGGACTGGTGCCGCACTGGCGTTGATCTGCTGCGAGCGGCCGTCGAATGCGGTGAGCTGAGCGAAACTGACGTTGGTGATCTTCGACCCGGACACCACTACCTTGACTTGGACGATGCCGTAGCGGGTCTGGACCGCCGTCCCGGTATAGGTGCCCGACTTCGTGGCGGCCGACGACGTGGCCGCCGATGGCGCTGCCGCCGATTGGGGTGCCGCCGACGAGGACGCTGGGGCGGGGGTCGACGTGGACGCGGTCGGGGTGTCGGTCGCCGCGGGCTGCGCCGAAGTGGCCGTCGACCCCGACAAGGCAGCCGACGGCAGTCCTCCCGCGGTCGTGGCGACCGGGCCCGCGCTCTTATAGCTGAGGAGGGCGACCAGCCCGGCCACGGTCCCGACCAGGCTGAAAATAACGCGTTTCACTTCGTCTCCATCTCAGAACGTGAACGACTCGTGGTGAATGTGGCGACGGGGGACGCCGGCCTGGCGCAGCCCGATCTGCGCCGCCGCCATCATCGGCTCGGGGCCGCAGAGGAAGACGTCGCGCTCACTGATGTCGGGAATGAGCAGGCGCAGCTTCGCTGCCGAAAGGTGATCGGCGGGACCTTGCCGCGGTGGACCCAACAGATAGTGGACGGTGATGCCGCGACGCTGCGCGATCCAGTCGATCTCGGAGCGGAGCACGAGGTCGGCTACGGTGTTGGCGCGGTAGATGAGGTCGATGTCGCCGGGTCGTCCTTGGAGCGTTTCGAGCAGCGATCGGATCGGCGTGATGCCCACCCCGCCGGCCAACAGTAGAACCCGGCGCTGGGTCCGTCGGATCGCGGTGAACGCGCCGTACGGCCCCTCGGCGAGCACCCGCACGCCGGGTTTGAGATTCAGCAGGGCCGAGCTGTGGTCGCCGCCGATCTTGACCGTGATTCGCAGCAGATCCGGGCGCGGGGCGGCGGACAACGAATAAGGATTGGCCGCCCACCACAGATCACGGGTGAGGAATCGCCAGCGAAAGAACTGACCGGCCTCGGCGCGAAGTTCATCGAGCCGGTGTCCGGCCACGATCACGCTGACGACGTCAGCGTTCTCACGCCGTACCTCGACGACGCGAAATTGATGCCGGTAGGCCGCGATGATCGGTGTCAGCAGCCGGTACCACAGCAGCAGGGCGCCGACGACGATGTATAGGGCCGACCAGAGCCATCGGGCCTTGGTGTTGTTGATGAAGTCCGCGCCGGTAGCGAACTGGTGGCTGAACGCCAGTGCGATGGCCAGGTAGGTATAGAGATGGATGAAGTGCCAGGTCTCGTAACGCAGTTTGCGTCGCGCCGCGCGGGCTGACGTGATGCCGACCGCAACCAGCAACAGCACGGCCACGGTCGCCATGAGCACGTCGGTGTAGTCGAGGACGAGCGTTGACGTCTCGTGGAAGACATTCGTGTTCGCCGCGACCGCGTAGCCCCAGATGATGAGCAGGGTGTGGGCCACGGCCAGACTCACGGTGTAGCGGCCGCCCATCGCGTGCCAGCGCGCCAGCCGGTCCGAACCGAGCCCGCGTTCCAGGGCGGGGATGCGGGCCATCAAAGCCAGCAGCACCACGACCGCGTAGCCGGCCAGCAGGCCGGTGATCCGACCGGCATTGGTCAGCCAATCCGCCAGGCCGTTGACGTACGCGGTGTCCTGGAACCACAGCAGGATCACGGCGCCGGCTCCAACGACAATGCCGGCCAGCGCGACCCAAGGGCGGAATTATGACGGACGCCGGCGCGGCGTGGGAGGTCGCAGTCGGCCTTCGCTGCGTCGTCGCTGTCATGGTCGTCGAGTTAAAGGGACGATCTTCTGCGTTCCTTCTACAAAATGCGACCGTCGGGGCGTTGTGCCCAAAGCCGATAACCTATCAATCGCGCAAAATATGCCGCATGAGCGAGAATAACGCTCACAATACTTGCCGCAAATTCGGATTCTGCGTCAGTTCTGAATCTGCTGTGACTGCCCACCGCGGCGTCAATAGCCGGTCGAGCGACAACTGCCTCGCCTCAGGTCGATCCACGAGGCTGCGTGAGACGCTGACGAGGTGGACGACGGGCTGGGAACGCTGCGAGTAGCAACGTTCAATCTCAAGCATGGCGCACCGGCGGTGGGTTACCTCGGCCGCCCCCATTCAGTCGCGACGGCTTGCGCCGAGCTGGATGCCGACATCCTCGCCCTGCAAGAGGTCGACCGGCACGTCTGGCGCTCGAGGTTCGCTGACCTTTTCGCCCGGGCCGCCGGAGATACTTACACCGGACGATACTTTGCTCCCGACCATGCAATCGAAGGTGACGGCCGGTATCAATCCAGGCGGTCGATATGGCAACGCGCTGCTCGTCCGGGGCTCGACGCGCGAACGCAGTTCGAGTACGGCTTCAACACGACTATCTTCGGATGAATATCCGCGGGCGAACCCGAGATCTCGTGCGCGAGCCGCGTAACGCCATCGTCGCCAGCGTCAGGTCGGTCACCGCAATTTCTCTGTTGCCGCCACCCACCTCGGCGGACCGGGTCGTCAACAGCAGCTCGATGCCACGCTCACCGCGCTGTCGGCGTACCGCGAACCCAGAATCCTGCTCGGCGACTTCAATACCGAGCAGGCCGATATGAAGACTGGCTGACACCATTCGCGATGGAGCTGGCACAGACCCCGGCCGAGTATCAGGCGCCCGGCAGTGATCGGCAGGTCGACCATATTGCCGTCAGCGGATTGCGCATCGTTTCCGTAAGAACGGAACGTTTCTCGATCAGTGATCACTCCGCCCTGATTGCTGAGCTAAGCCTGCCCACCGATCCTTAAAGGACCGTTCTTCCGCGATCGCGCATCCTATGAGCGAGTAACAATCGTCCGACGTGGAATCAAGCAACCATGTACGGAGTACCGTCGGAGCCATCGATCTTCCTGTTCATCCTGATCGCCTTCGTGATCATCGGCGGGCTGTGGCGCGGCCGCCGGCCCGCCAAGACGGAGGCTTATCCGGCCGGCGTCGATCCGATCGACACGCCGGACGTCGGATCGCACAGAGAGGACGGCGCCCAGCTCAGTGGCGGCAGCGGGGACTTCAGGATCCGGCAGATCAAGCTATTGCCAGTCACCGCGCAGGGGCAGCGCGGCCGAGCTGGCTCCCAGGAGCGGCAAGCCGTATGAGTCCTCGATCGTCCGAAGCACCGTGTAGTGCGTTATCCGAGTGCCATCCGTCCCGCTCATGAGGGCGGCGCCGATGATGATCGTCGGAATCTGGTTGACCGTCGATCCATCGTCCTCATCCCAGGTGATGATCAGCAGGCTGTTGTGCGCGTAGGCCCAAGCGGCATAGCCGCCCAGGTTGTCCTGCACCCATCGATCGCCTTGCTCGATCGTGCCGTTGTGCATGTCGTGATCGAGGTTGGGGATCACAAAACTCACGGTCGGCAATTGACCGTAGTCGCTCGGGAAACGCCGTGAACGGCTGATTGACGGACGGCGGCAGGTTGGCGAAGGACGCCCACGGGTTGTGTTTGCGGGCGTAGCTGCCCGAGCTGCAGCCGGTCGTAGCCGACCGAAGGCAGACCCTCGGAGTAGCCGCGAACGTATCGCCCGCCGCCAACAGCTCGCTGGCCAGATTCGGTCGCGCGATCGGTGGCAGACAAGCGTCGGTGGTCACGCCTTGGGTCGAGCCGGAGAAAAGGGCCAGATAGTTGGGCTCGCTCGGATGAGCGACCCCATATGACCGGGTAAACGTGATGCCCTGCTGCGCTAATGAGTTCAAGTACGGCGCCTGCCGATTGCCGATTATGTCCGCGTACCCATGGTTCTCCATAACCACCACCACGATATGGGCGAAGCGCGGCGCCGGATGGGAAGCGGGTCCCGTCGTTGATGGACCCGGTGTCGTCGCTCGATGGGTCCGGCGTACCGGCGGATCGGCTGCCGGTGGCGACGGAAGGTGTCGTCGGTCCGACGGTCGGTTCGGCTCGGGTGGCTGCACGCGCTCAAGGCGAGCACCGCGACCAGCACGACCGCACCGGGACGCGCCGAAGGCGCATTTCCACGCCGTCTCCTTCGTCCGATCATTGCCGTTGTCGATCTGCAGCAGCCCCGTCCGATCGGATCAGTCGGTGGACGAAGCGCGCCCTGAGACGAACGTCAGTGAATCACGGGAAGGCTGATAGCTCGGCGCAAGAACCTTCTGCGCTTCCTCTGAAAGGACGAGTTGTGCGCCCGATCGGGCATGAGCACGAGCAGAATCTGCGCAGTGACAACAGTCGAAGATGCGGTGCCGGCCGACACGGATATCGGCGCCGAAGGTAATGCTCGCCTGACCTCGGCGGTCGGTCTCGTCCTACTCGTCCTGTTGGCCGTCGAGGGTTACACGATTCTTGACGTCCGCGGCCTGATTACGCTGCACATCTTCCTGGGGATCCTGCTCGTCGGCCCGGTGCTGCTCAAGATCGCAAGCACGACGTACCGTTTTGCGCGCTACTACCTCGGCTCGGCCGAATACGTGCGCAAGGGCCCGCCGCACATCATTCTGCGAGTCCTCGGTCCACTCGTTACGATCTCGAGCCTGGCTGTGCTGGGAACAGGAATCGGGCTGATCTGGGATCGGTCAGGTGGCGCCTTGCTGACGGCCCATAAAGCGAGCTTCATCGTTTGGGTCTCAGTGATGACGATTCATGTCCTGGGTCATCTGCGCGGCGCATTCGTCGAGGGATGGCATGAGCTGCGCCGTAACTCGCGCCGGCGGAGCATCCGTCTCGGAGTGGTCGTCGCGTCGGTGCTTGTCGGTGTGGGTCTGGCGCTTTCGTTGTACCCGAGCGCGAGTTCGTGGACGACGCAGCGTCACCATGCTTTCTCGCACGCGCACCCACAGTAGGTCTGACGAGGTTGATCTGCTGCAGTGTCGCCGCGCGGATCAGCTCTCAACGATGGTCAGCCGATGGCGGCGCCGAACAGGTGCCCGACGCCGTACGTGAATCCGAGGCCGATCGCCCCTCCGATGACCACCCGCAGGACGGCGACCCGCACGCTGCTACCGCCGATGCGGGCACTGATCGTGCCAGCGATACCCAATGCGACGAGCACGCTGACGAACGTCGTCGGAATACGCCAGGCCGGGGGAGGGAGCAGGATCGGCGAGTAGCGGCAGCACCGCGCCCAGAGTGAACGACAACGCCGAGGCAGCGGCGGCCTGAACCGGATTGGCGAGATCGTCGGGGTCGAGGCGAAGCTCGATGTCGAGGTGCGCCCGAAGCGCGTCGTGCTCGGTAAGTTCGCGGGCGACCACAGATCGCCGTCGAGCGGGTCAAACCCTTCGCCTCATACAGCCCGATAAGTTCCTCGAACTCGGCATCGGGAGTGTCTTCGAGCTCGCGCTTCTCAAGGGCGAGTTGCGCGCGCTCGCTGTCGCGCTGACTGCTCACCGATATGTATTCGCCGAGCGCCATCGACACGGCGCCCGCGACGAGGCCGGCGAGACCGGCGGTGAAGATCGGCCCACGTGACGGCGTGGCACCAGCCACGCCGACGACGATCCCGGCGACCGAGACGATTCCGTCATTGGCGCCCAGGACGCCGGCGCGCAGCCAGTTCAGGCGGCCGGCCGACGTAGCGGCATGCGTCTCGTTCGCATCGTGCTCGAGCCAGATCGGGCCGTTCGGACGGGGGCTTTGTCGCTCAAATCGACCTCATAGTGTCGACCGTCGGTCGGTGCCGCTCCAACCAGCCGCGATAACGCGCTGCTGCCGAAAATAGCGGAAAAACTGACCCCAGACGGCTTTCAGAGGATTCGCAGAGATATTGGTGTCAGACTGCCGGCATGTCAGTTCCTCGCGCGGTTGAGACGCTGGGCGAGGAGCTGCGAGTCTTGATCGTGGATGACGAACCGCGCCTGGCCGAGGTGCTGTCGCGGCTGCTCGCGCTGGAGGGGTGGGAAACCCGCGCGAGCTTGAGCGGACTCGATGCCGTGCATACCGCGGCCGACTTCAAACCTCATGTCGTCGTGCTCGATATCGGGCTCCCCGATATCAGCGGCTTCGAAGTGTTGCGACGGCTTCGGGGACTCGATCCCGCGGTATGCGTGCTCTTCCTGACCGCCCGCGACGCAGTCGAAGATCGCGTCGCCGGGATCCGCGCCGGCGGCGACGACTACGTGACGAAGCCCTTCAGCATGGAGGAGGTCGCCGCGCGCCTGCGCGGACTGGTTCGGCGAGCCGGTTTGACGAAGAAAAATACCGAGGGTGCGATCACCGTAGGCGACCTGGTGATGATCGAGGATGCCCGCGAGGTATGGCGCGGCGAGGAGGCGATCGAGCTGACGGCGACAGAATTCGAGCTGCTGCGCTTCCTCATGCGCAATCCCCGCCGGGTGTTGTCGAAGACGCAGATACTCACCCAGGTCTGGGACTACGACTTCGGTGGCAACGCCCACGTCGTCGAGCTCTACATCAGCTATCTGCGCAAGAAGATCGATTCCGGCCGCGAGCCGATGATCCACACCGTGCGCGGCGTCGGCTACGTCCTCAAGCCACTGTGAGCGCTGAGAGCTGGTCAGCGTGACGAGCGCTGGCACGGAACGCCGCCGCCGCCGGATCCTGTTCCGCGGCCGAAGCCTTCGCTTCCAGATCGTCGCCGTACTCGTGGTTCTGCTCACGGCGAGCTTTGCCATCGTCGCGCTGACCACTGCGATTGCGCTGCGTACTTTCCTGGTCCAGCGATTGGACCAGCAGCTCGCCGCCGCCGGAACCCGATTCTCGGTGAGCCTCGAACATCCCGACGACCACGACGCCGACAACACCGACGAACTCAGCGCCACCCAGGGCCAAGCAGCCGGGACGCTCGGCGCTCGCATTCTCAACGGAAACGTAACCGCGATCGCGGTGATCGCGCATGACGACGACAATCAGGCACCGAGCGCCCGTGACCGACAGGTTGTTGCCTCGTTGCGACCGGCCAACGGCGCCCGGACGATCGACTTCCCCAACCTGGGCGAATATCGCGTTCTTGTCAGCGCCGGCACCGACGGCGACGTCCTCGTCACCGGCCTGCCTGAACGTCCGGTGGACGAAACCATTACCCGCCTGCTCCTCATCGAGCTCGCCGTGTTCGCGGTCGCCCTCATGATCACCGGCGTGGCAACATCGCTCAGCGTCCGCTGGTCACTACGCCCACTCCATCGGGTGGCCTCGACCGCACTCGAAGTCTCGAACCTGCCTCTGTCGACCGGGACCGTCACGCTGCCGGAGCGAGTCGCCGTGGACACTCCGCAGACCGAAGCCGGCCAAGTCGCCGATGCGTTCAACCATATGCTCGAACACGTTGAATCGGCCCTGCGCGATCGCAACGTCAGCGAAGACAACCTTCGCCACTTCGTCGCCGACGCCAGTCACGAACTGCGCACTCCGGTGGCGGTGGTGCGCAGTCATGCCGAGTACGCCCAGCGAATCGGCGGTGAGCTGCCGCCTCAAGTTACGGAGGCGCTGACCCGCATCACCACCGAGGCCGACCGGATGGGCCATCTGGTCGATGACCTTCTGTTGCTGTCCCGTCTCGATGCCGGACGGCCCCTGGAACACGGCCACGTGGATTTGACCAGGCTCGTGCTCGAAGCCGTGAGCGACGCTCGGATGATCAGCGCCGATCACATATGGCAGTTGGACCTACCGGATCACGAACTCTCCGTCGATGGCGACACGCATGCGCTGCAGCAGGTCATCGCCAACATGCTGGCCAACGCGCGAACCCACACGCCGCCACAGACCACCGTCACCACAACGCTCAGCCAGACCGAGTCGGGTGAGGTCGTCATCGCCGTCCACGACGACGGCCCGGGCATTCCGGACGACATCCGGCCACGGATCTTCAGCCGGTTCGTACGGGCCGAATTGACTCGGGCCCGCCCCGACGGTACCGGTCTCGGCCTCGCCATCGTGGCCGCAATCGTTGCTGCTCACGGTGGAACCGTGGACGTCGTCAGTGAGCCCGGCGCGACGACGTTCACCGTGCGCCTGCCGGGTCCGTCCTTCGATGACCCAGGCGTAGCCGACTAGGACCTCAGCGCGGCGCTCAGGGCGGCCAGCGTGGAATGTTCCACGCGGTAGTACGCCCACTTGCCACGTTGTTCGCGGCTGACCAGCCCGGCCTCGCCGAGCAGCTTCATGTGGTGCGAAACGGTCCCTTGGCTGAGGCCGACCGGCTCGGTGAGGTCACAGATACATGCCTCGCCGCCTTCGTGGGCAGCGATGAGTGACAACAAGCGGACTCGCGTCGGGTCGCCGAGCGCCTTGAACATAGAGGCCAGCCGAGTGGCGTCCGCGAGGTCCAGGGCGTTGCCGATGACTGGTGTACAGCACGGGCTCAGCTCGTTGGCCAGCACCGGCAACGTCGTCGTCATGGAACAAGTATGGCACTCCCATTGACAAACGTCGATGCATTGATGATCCTGAATGCATCGACGTTCTTCAATAGGAGCTGACGTGGTTGACAACGATGTCCGGGAGCAGGTGCGAGTGAAGTATGCGCGGGCGGCAATAGCGGCTACCGAGAATCGGCCGAAAGCGCCGACCGTTCTCGACGAGCCGTGTTGCTCCCCGGCGAGTTGCGGGACGGCCGAGGTCGAGGCCGCGTTCGGGTCCGGGCTCTACAGCGCCGACGAACAGGGGGAGCTGCCGGCGGCGGCGGTCGCGGCCAGCCTCGGCTGCGGAAACCCGGTCGCGGTTGCCGATCTGCAGCCGGGCGAGAAGGTACTCGACCTCGGTTCGGGTGGGGGTATCGACGTCCTGCTGTCGGCCCGTCGCGTCGGGTCGTCCGGATTCGTCTATGGCGTCGACATGACCGACGAGATGCTGGCCCTCGCCGAAACCAACAAGGCCAGGTCCGGTCAGACGAACGTCGCCTTTCTCAAAGGCGCCATCGAGGCCCTCCCGCTGCCCGACGAGGCGGTGAACGTGGTCATCTCGAACTGCGTCATCAATCTCTCGACCGATAAGTCCCGCGTTCTGGCCGAGATGTTTCGAGTTCTGGCTCCCGGCGGCCGCATCGGCGTGTCCGATGTCGTGGCCGAGGACGACGTCGCACCCCAGCTGCGAGCCGAGCGCGGCTCCTTCGTCGGCTGCATCGCCGGGGCCTTGTCGAAGAGTGAGTACCTGGGTGGTCTGACTGCGGCGGGGTTCATCGACGCGACCGTTACTTATACCCACGAGGTGGCCGTCGGCCTGCATGGCGCGATCGTGAACGCGACCAAGCCGAGTGGCTGTTGTGCTCCCGGCCAGCGGGCGAGCTGCTGCGAACCTTCGGCCAAAGCTTCGTGCTGCGGAGCCGAAGCCGGTCACAGCGCCGCAACCTGCGGCTGCCGGTGAACCCGGAGCTGGCTCGCAAGTCCGCAGCAGAGGCCGTCGGAACGGCGTTCCTGGTCATGGCGATCGTCGGCTCTGGGATCGCCGCCGCGAGGCGGTCACCCACCGACGGCGGACTGCAGCTCCTCGAGAACAGCGTGGTCACCGCCGCGGTGCTCGTGGCTCTGATCGTGACGCTGCAGCCGGTGTCAGCGGCGTTCAACCCGATCGTCACCCTGATCGAACGGACATTCGGCGTGATCAGCACCCTCGAAACGGTGGTGCTGATCGCGGCCCAGGTCGTGGGCGGAGTAGTGGGCACGATCGTTGCCAACCTGATGTTCGGGCTGCCCGCCGTAACGCTGTCAACCCAGCACCGCTCCGGAAGCGGTGTGTTGTTGGCCGAGGTCGTGGCGACGCTGGGGCTACTGCTGGTCATCTTCGGGAGCGTGCGCAGTGGCCGGTCCGACCGCGTGGGGTTCATCGTCGGCGGCTACATCCTGGGCGCCTACTGGTTCACCAGCTCGACCAGCTTCGCCAACCCAGCCGTCACGATCGCCCGCATGTTTTCGAATTCCTTCGCCGGGATCGCCCCCGGTTCAGCGCCGGCTTTCATCGCGATGCAAATGATCGGTGGAGTCGCGGCGCTCGCGCTCATCCGCGTGCTCTATCCCTCCGCGCGCCACGACGCGGCCAGCCTTGCTCAGCAGGAGGTCAGAGATGCCTGACCGGCCGATGGTGCTTTTCGTATGTGTCCACAACGCCGGTCGCTCGCAAATGGCAGCGGGCTGGCTCAGGTCGATTGCGGCCGACCGGATCGAGGTCCGATCAGCCGGCTCGGAACCGGGTGATCGGATCAACCCGCTCGCCGTGCAAGCCATGGGCGAGGTCGGCATCGACATCGCGGCGGAACAGCCGAAGATTCTGACGATCGACGCAGTCGCGCAGGCGGACGTGGTGGTCACGATGGGTTGCGGCGACGCCTGCCCGTACTTCCCGGGCAAGCGTTACGAGGACTGGGAGCTCACCGACCCGGCTGGTCAGCCGATGGAAGTAGTCCGTCAGGTTCGTGACGAAATCGAGCGACGGATCCGCGCGCTCGTCGACGAACTGAGTCCGACGCAGCCATAAATCGGCACCGCTGAACCAGCAGGGTGGGCGGTCCGGGTCGGTCGAAACCGACCGGGCCGTTTGTGTCCGCCGTCGCGGTTATGGTGGCGGGCATGGCCGCGGTATCCGATAAGCCCGTCCTCGTCGTCGACTCGGTCGACAGTGGGAAGAGCTGGCTCGACGCGAATGCCGGCACCGAGAGCGGCGCCCACGGTGTCCGTCTGCGACTGCGTAAGAAGTCCTCCGACCCAACCCGGGATCACCTATGACGAAGCCCTCGACAGCGCGCTCTGCTTCGGCTGGATCGACGGGCAGTCGGCCGCGTTCGACGGCGACTACTCGTTGCGCGTCTTCACGCCGCGGCGGACCCGCAGCATGTGGTCGCAACGCAACCGCGACCACGTCGACCGGCTGAGCCGAGCCGGCCGGATGCGCCCGGCCGGGATCGCCGAGGTCGAGCGGGCCCAGGCCGACGGCCGGTGGGATGCCGCGTACCGGCAGAAGGACGCGCCCGTCCCGCCCGACCTGCAAGCCGCCCTGGATGCCAGTCCGTCCGCGGCGGCGTTCTTCGCCGAGCTCACGTCGCAGAACCGGTTCGCGATCCTGTTCCGGCTCAACAGCGTGAAGCGTGAGACGACCCGGGCCGCGAAGATCCGGACATTCATCACCATGCTCGAAAATCGAAAAACGATTTATCCCCAGCGACGGGGCGAAGCATAATGAGCCAAGTGACCAACGTCATCGAGGCAACCGGGCTAGTCAAGATCTACGGCAAGGTCCGAGCCTTGGACGGACTCGATCTGGCCGTCCCTGAGGGCACCATCCTCGGGCTTGCTCGGTCCCAACGGCGCCGGCAAGACCACCGCCGTGCGGATCCTCACCACCCTGATCCAGCCGGACGGCGGCACGGCCATGGTCGCGGGCATCGACGTGGTGAAGCACCCGAATGACGTCCGCGCGAAGCTTGGCCTGTCGGGTCAGTTCGCCGCGGTCGATGAGTACCTCACGGGCTACGAGAACCTCGACATGGTCGGGCGGCTGTACGGGCTCGGCCGCACTGTCGCCAAGGAACGGGCCCGCGAGCTGCTCGAGAAGTTCAGCCTGGCCGACGCGGGGGACCGGCCGGTCAAGACCTACTCCGGCGGTATGCGCCGTCGGCTCGACCTGGCCGGTGCCCTGGTCGCCGACGTGCCCGTCCTGTTCCTGGACGAGCCCACGACCGGCCTCGATCCGCGTAGCCGCAACGAGGTGTGGGACACGATCACCGAACTGGTCAAGGGCGGCACCACCCTGCTGCTGACGACTCAATACCTGGAAGAAGCCGACCAACTGGCCGACAACATCGTCGTGATCGACCACGGCAAGGCGATCGCCGAGGGCACCGCCGACGAACTCAAGGCGCAGGTCGGCGGCGAGCGGATCGAGATCGTGGTCGCCTCAGCCGCTGACCTGCCCACCGCCCGACGGGTGCTCACCGAACTCATCGGCGACGGTGTCGAGGCCGACGACCAGTCCCGGCGGCTCACCGCGCCCGTCTCGGACGGTGCGGCCATGCTGATGGAGGCCCTGCGTCGATTCGATGCCGAGCACGTCAAACTGTCCGACGTCGCCTTGCGGCGCCCCACCCTGGACGACGTCTTCCTCTCGCTCACCGGGCACGCGTCCGACGATCCATCCGACGGCACGTCGGGGAAGGCGGCCAAGTGAGCGCGACCAAGGCGATAACCGACGGGTTGATCGTCACCAAGCGCAACCTGATCAAGATCAAGCGGGTGCCCGACCTGCTGGTCTTCTCGACCATCTCGCCGATCATGTTCATCCTGCTGTTCGCGTACGTCTTCGGCAGCGCGATCAACGTGCCCGGCACCAGCTACCGCGAGTTCCTGATCCCCGGCATCTTCGCCCAGACCGTCATCTTCGTGTCGACGACGACCGGGGCCGGGCTCGCCGACGACATGCAGAAAGGCATCATCGACCGATTCCGGTCATTGCCGATGTCACGGGCGGCCGTACTGATCGGACGGACGGGCAGCGATGTCGTCAACAACGTGTTGGTCATCGTGATCATGTCGCTGACCGGTCTCGCGGTCGGGTGGCGGATCCGCGCCGGTGTGCCCGACGCGATTGCCGGATTCCTGTTGCTGCTGCTGTTCGCCTATGCGTTCTCGTGGATCATGGCGACGGTCGGCCTGATCGTGCCGAGTGTCGAGGTCGTCAACAACGCCTCCTTCATCGTCATCTTCCCGCTGACCTTCATCGCCAACACGTTCGTCCCGACCAACAACTTCCCGGGTCCGCTGAAAGCGATCGCCAACTGGAATCCGGTGTCGTCGCTGACCCAGGCCTGCCGCAACCTGTTCGGCAACGGCAGCGGCACCAAGCCCGGCAACTACTGGTCACTGCAGCATCCCGAGCTGTACACGCTGTTCTGGATCGCGCTGATCCTGGTGATCTTCGTGCCGCTGTCGGTCTCGCGTTACAAGAAGGCCACCAGCCGTTGATTCACCCCGAAGCGGCCCCGGGGTGACGTAGTGCCGCCGGATGCTGACACGACGCTCGCCGGCGGGGCATGTTCCTGCCGTGATCGGCGTTGTCGTAGCGGGTCACTACCCTGAGACGAGTAGGACCGAACCCCCGCCATCTCGACCCGAAAGAGCGCTGAAGAGCTAAGTGGCAGACCGGCTTGTCATTCGAGGTGCGCGCGAGCACAACCTCAAGAATGTGTCCCTCGACCTACCCCGCGACGCCCTGATCGTCTTCACCGGGTTGTCCGGTTCGGGCAAGTCGAGCCTGGCCTTCGACACCATCTTCGCCGAGGGGCAGCGCCGCTACGTCGAGTCGTTGTCGGCCTATGCCCGGCAATTCCTGGGCCAGATGGACAAGCCCGACGTCGACTTCATCGAGGGATTGTCGCCGGCGGTGTCGATCGACCAGAAGTCGACCAACCGCAATCCGCGCTCGACCGTCGGCACGATCACCGAGGTCTATGACTACCTGCGGCTGCTGTACGCCCGCATCGGCCGTCCGCATTGCCCGATCTGCGGCGAGCCGATCGCCCGCCAGACCCCGCAGCAGATCGTCGATCACATCCTCGAGCTGCCCGAAGGCACCCGGTTCCAGGTGCTGGCGCCGGTGATCCGCGAGCGCAAGGGCGAATACACCGATCTCTTCGCCGACTTGTCGATCAAGGGCTATGCCCGGGTCCGGGTCGACGGCGTCGTCTATGCGCTCGCCGAGGTGCCGAAGCTCAAGAAGCAGGAGAAGCACACCATCGAGGCGGTCGTCGACCGGCTGGCCGCCCGGGCGAGCAGCAAGCAGCGCATCACCGATTCGGTCGAGACCGCGCTCGGCCTGGCCGGCGGCGTCGTCATCCTCGACTTCGTCGATCTGGCCGAGACCGATCCGCAGCGCGAGCGGCGCTACTCCGAGCGGCTGGCCTGCCCGAACGACCACCCGCTGGCGATCGACGAGCTCGAGCCCCGATCGTTCTCGTTCAACTCGCCGTTCGGTGCCTGCCCGGTGTGCAGTGGCCTCGGCACCCGCCGCGAGGTCGACCCCGAGCTCGTCGTTCCCGACCCCGAACTGAGCCTGGCCGAGGGCGCCATCGCGCCCTGGGCCGGCGGCCAGACCAGCGAGTACTTCCTACGGCTGCTCGACGGACTGGGTGACCAGCTCGGGTTCAGCGTCGACACGCCGTGGGAGAAGCTCAGCGCACCGGCGCAGAAGGCTGTCCTGCACGGCGCTAACGAGCAGGTGCACGTCCACTATCGCAACCGCTACGGACGCGACCGCTCCTACTACGCGGCCTACGAAGGTGTGCTGCCCTGGATCGAACGGCGCTACGCCGAGACCGAGAGCGACTACTCGCGCGAGAAGTACGAGGGCTTCATGCGCGAGGTCCCGTGCCCGACCTGCCTCGGCACCCGCCTCAAGCCCGAGATCCTCGCCGTGACGGTGGACGGACGCTCGATCGCCGATCTGTCGGCGCTGTCGATCGGGTCGGCGCTCAACTGGCTCGGGTCGCTGAAGCTCGACACCCGCGACAGCTTCATCGCCGAACGAGTGCTCAAAGAGGTCAACGCCCGGCTCGGCTTCCTGGTCGACGTCGGTCTCGATTACCTCTCGCTCGACCGGGCCGCGGCCACTCTGGCCGGCGGCGAGGCGCAGCGGATCCGGCTGGCCACCCAGATCGGTTCAGGCCTGGTCGGCGTCCTCTACGTGCTCGACGAGCCCTCGATCGGTCTGCACCAGCGCGACAACCGGCGCCTGATCGAGACGCTGGCCCGGCTCAAAGCGCTGGGCAACACGCTGATCGTGGTCGAGCACGACGAGGACACCATCCGGGCGGCCGACTGGGTGGTCGACATCGGTCCGCTGGCCGGCGAGCACGGCGGCAACGTGGTCGTTTCGGGCACCGTCGACGACCTGCTGACCGCGCCGGATTCCATCACCGGGGCCTACCTGTCCGGCCGTCGCCAGATCGAGATTCCGCTGGTCCGTCGACCCCCGCAGAAGGGTCACGCGCTGGTCGTCGAGGGCGCTCGCGAACACAACCTGCGCAACGTCGACGTTTCTTTCCCACTCGGCTGCTTCGTCGCGGTCACCGGCGTCAGTGGTTCGGGCAAGTCGACCCTGGTCAACGACATCCTCTACGCCTCGCTGGCGAACCGGATCAATGGCGCCCGGCTGCAGCCGGGCCGGCACAAGCGAATCCGCGGCATCGAGCAGGTCGACAAGGTGGTCGGCGTCGACCAGTCGCCGATCGGGCGCACGCCCCGATCCAACCCGGCCACCTACACCGGCGTGTTCGACCACATCCGCAAGCTCTACGCCGAGACGACCGAGGCCAAGGTTCGCGGCTATCAGCAGGGCCGGTTCTCCTTCAACGTCAAGGGCGGTCGCTGCGAGAACTGCGCCGGCGACGGCACGATCAAGATCGAGATGAACTTCCTGCCCGACATCTACGTCCCGTGCGAGGTCTGCAAGGGCGCGCGCTACAACCGCGAGACGCTCGAGGTGCATTACAAGGGCAAGACGATCTCGGAAGTGCTCGAGATGCCGATCGAGGAGGCGGCCGAGTTCTTCGCGCCGATCACCCGGATCTCGCGCCATCTCGACACCCTGGTCGATGTCGGGCTGGGCTACGTCCGGTTGGGCCAGCCGGCCCCGACGCTGTCCGGCGGTGAGGCGCAGCGGGTCAAGCTCGCATCCGAACTGCAGAAGCGATCGACCGGCAACACGGTCTACGTCCTCGACGAACCGACCACCGGACTGCACTTCGAGGACGTCAACAAGCTGCTCGTCGTCCTGCAGTCCCTCGTCGACAAGGGCAACAGCGTGCTGGTCATCGAACACAACCTGGACGTGATCAAGACCGCCGACTGGTTGATCGATATGGGACCTGAGGGCGGCTCGGGCGGCGGCACCGTCGTGGCCGAAGGAACGCCGGAGCAGGTCGCCGCCGTCGCCGCCTCGCACACCGGCTACTTCCTCCGTCCGATCCTGGGGATCGGTGACGGCGCCGAGCGTCAAGCCGGCGTCCAAGCGGCCGGTGAAGACGACGAAGTCAGCTTCGGCACCACTGCGTCAGCGTCGCAAGGTCGCCGCGGGCTAAGCGCCGACGGTCGATGGCATCGATAGCCGGCGGTCGGCCGGCCGACGCCCAGCTGGTCGGCAATTGGCCAGAAGCGTCGGCGGCATTGACTACCCTTGACTCCGTGCCTGATCCGTCGACCTATCGCCCGGCCACGGGCACGATCCCGGTCGATCCCGGGGTCTACAAATTCCGCGACCCGCGCGGCACGGTCATCTACGTCGGCAAGGCCAAGAGCCTTCGGCAGCGCCTCAACTCCTACTTCGCCGATCTCAGTGCGCTGCACCCGCGCACCCGGCAGATGGTCACCACCGCGGCCAGCGTCGAGTGGACGACCGTCACCACCGAGGTCGAGGCGCTGCAACTGGAATACAACTGGATCAAGGAGTTCGATCCGCGGTTCAACGTCCGGTACCGCGACGACAAGACCTATCCCTGGCTGGCGGTGACGCTGTACGAGGAGTACCCGCGACTGCAGGTCATGCGCGGCGCGAAGCGAAAAGGGGTGCGTTACTTCGGACCGTACGCGCACGCCTGGGCCATTCGCGAAACGCTCGATCTGTTGCTGCGGGTCTTTCCGGCCCGCACCTGTTCCTCCGGAGTGTTCAAACGCGCCGGTCAGGTCGGCCGTCCCTGCCTGCTCGGCTACATCGGCAAGTGCAGCGCACCCTGCGTCGGCACGGTCACGCGCCGATGAGCACCGTGCGATCGTCAACGACTTCTGCGACTTCATGGCCGGCAAGACCGACCAACTGATGAAGCGCCTCGACCGGTCGATGCGCCTCGCCAGCGCCGACCTCGAATTCGAGCGGGCCGCCCGGCTGCGCGATGACCTCGAGGCATTACGGCGGGCGATGGAGAAGCAGGCGGTCGTATTGGGCGACGGCACCGACGCCGACGTGATCGCCTTCGCCCAGGACGATCTCGAGGCGGCCGTGCAGGTGTTCCACGTCCGCGACGGGCGGGTCCGCGGCCAGCGCGGCTGGGTGATCGACAAGGTCGAACCGGTCGAGACGCCCGGGCTGGTCGAGAACTACCTGGCCCAGTTCTACGGAACCGAGGATGACGCCGACGCACTCGGCGACATCCCGCGCGAGATCCTGGTGCCCGAACTGCCCGACAACGTCGAGGCGATCGGCGAATGGCTCTCCGAGCGCCGGGGGAGCCGGGTCAGCATCCGGGTCCCGGTGCGCGGCGACAAGCGCTCGCTGCTGGAAACGGTCGCCCGAAACGCCGGCCAGGCCTTCACCCAGCACAAGCTCAAGCGGGCCTCGGATCTCACCGCGCGGTCACGAGCACTGTCCGAGCTGCAGGACGCGCTGGGCCTGGCCGAGCCACCGCTACGGATCGAATGTTTCGACGTCAGCCACGTGCAGGGCACCAACGTGGTCGCGAGCATGGTGGTCTTCGAGGACGGCCTGCCCCGCCGCAGCGAGTACCGGCGATTCGCGATGCGCACGGGCGGTGGCGACACCGACTGGATCGCTGAGTCGGTCAGCCGACGGTTCGCCCGCTATCTCGACGAACAGGTCGCCGACGGCGCCGACGCCGGGCTCGCGAACGATGCTGACAGCGTGCCGCCCAGCGGCCTGGCCGATCTGCCCGAGATCGCCGCGGCGCCGTCGCGGATCAACCCGGCCACGGGTCGTCCGCGCAAGTTCTCCTACCCACCGAATCTGCTGGTCGTCGACGGCGGCGCGCCCCAGGTCGCGGCCGCCCGCGCGGCCTTGGACGAACTCGGCATCGATGACGTCGCGCTCGTCGGTCTGGCCAAACGGCTGGAAGAGGTCTGGCTGCCGGGCCAGTCGCATCCGGTGATCCTGCCGCGGACGTCCGAGGGGCTCTACCTGCTGCAGCGGGTGCGCGACGAGGCCCACCGCTTCGCGATCACCTTCCACCGGCAGAAGCGATCGAAGGCCATGACCACGTCGCTGCTCGATGACATCGCCGGACTCGGGGCGACCCGCAAGAAGGCGCTGCTCGTCCACTTCGGATCCCTGCGGCGACTGCGGGCCGCGTCGGTCGAGGACCTCATGGCGGTCCCGGGAATCGGGCGGGCGACCGCGGAGTCGATCGTCACGGCGTTGTCCGCCGATGAGCGCCAGGTCGTCGCAGCCGTTAACGTCACGACCGGCGAGGTTCTCGACGACGCCATCGCCACGGCCGTCGCCGCCGCCGCGGCCGACGCCGTCGCCCCAGCATCGGAGGAACAGTTGTGACCACGGCTCCGGAACGGGGCGCGCTCGACACGGTGGTGGTGACCGGGCTGTCCGGCGCCGGTCGCAGTGCGGCGGCAAAGTGCCTCGAAGACCTGGGCTATTTCGTCGTCGACAATCTGCCGCCCGAGCTGATCGCCACGATGGTCGAATCTGGGCAGCCGCACGCAGGGCGCGGTGACCCGGATCGCGGTCGTCATGGACGTCCGCAGCCGGGCCTTCTCCACCGATCTGCGCAGCGTCATCGTCGACTTGGACCAGCGGGGATTGCGACCGCGGGTGCTTTTTCTCGAGGCCAGTGACGAGGTGCTGGTTCGCCGTTACGAGAGTGTGCGGCGGGCCCACCCGCTGCAGGGCGAGGGTCGGTTGGTCGACGGTATTGCGGCCGAGCGCGCGCTGCTGTCGGGGTTGCGCGACGAGGCCGACCTGATCCTCGACACCAGCAGCCGATCGGTGCATGAACTGCGGCGGGCGATCGAGGAGGCCTTCACCGCTGGTCACGAGTTGGGCGGTGCACCGGTGCTGCGGGCCACCGTGGTCGCGTTCGGCTACAAGTACGGGTTGCCGCTGGACGCTGACTTGGTCGTCGATGTGCGATTCCTGCCGAATCCGTTCTGGATACCCGAGTTGCGCGAGCTAACCGGCCTGGACGAGCTCGTGCGCGAGTACGTGCTGGAGCAGGAGAACGCCGAGGAGTTCCTCGACCGCTATACCGATCTGCTCGAGATCATCGGCGCCGGCTACACCCGCGAGGGCAAGCAATACCTCACCCTCGCCGTCGGCTGTACCGGCGGCAAGCACCGATCGGTGGTCATGGCCGCCCAGTTCGCCGAGCGGCTTGGGGGCCCTCGGCATCCGGACGAACGTGGTGAACCGCGATCTTGGCCGCGAATAGACCAGGCGACGGCCAGCGCGTCGTCGCCCTCGGAGGTGGCCACGGCCTGCACGTGACGTTATCGGCCCTGCGCGGGCTGACCAGCGACCTGACCGCCGTGGTGACCGTCGCCGACGACGGTGGTTCATCCGGCCGGATCCGGCGCGAACTCGGGTTGCTGCCACCGGGCGACCTGCGGATGGCCCTGAGCGCGCTGGCTGGCGGCACCCTCGAGGACGAGCGCTGGGCGCAGGTTCTGCAGCACCGCTTCGGCGGATCGGGAGCACTGGCCGGCCATTCGGTCGGCAACCTGCTGCTGGCCGGCCTGCTCGAGACGGGCACCGATCCGGTCGAGGCCCTCGACGTGACCGCGCGGCTGATCGGTGCGGTCGGCCGCGTATTGCCGATGAGTCCGGTGCCGCTGGATCTCGTGGCCGAGGTCGATCGAATCGATCCGGACGAGCCGCACCGGGTCATCGCGGTACGCGGGCAGTCCTCGATCGCCAGCACGCCGGGCCGCGTCCGGACCGTCCGGATCCTGCCGACTGGTGCACCGGCCTGCGCGGCGGCGGTCGACGCGGTGCGGTCGGCCGATGTGGTTGTTCTCGGCCCGGGCTCGTGGTTCACCAGCGTGATCCCGCACCTGTTGCTGCATGAGCTCAGCAATGCACTCACCACCACCTCGGCCCAGGTCGTCGTGGTGCTCAATCTCGTCCCGCAGGCCGGTGAGACGTCGGACTTCTCGCCGGTCGACCTCTTGCGGGTGTTGCTCGATCATGGGCTCGGGTTTGGACGTCGACGCCGTGGTCGCCGATCCAGCCGCGGTCGGCGACACCGCGGGTTTGGCCCGGTACGTGAAGGGTCTGTCCGCGCGCCTCGTATTGTCCGAGCTCACCGGTGAAGCCGGTTCGGATCGTCACGATCCGGTCCGGCTGGGACGCGCGTTCACGGATGCATTCGGGTGGACGGACCCGGCCGGTCGCACGAACAGTTGACCGGGCCGTAAGTTGACCGAACACGTTGTCGATTAAGGGGAATGCAGCATGGCGATGACCGCCGCTGTGAAGGACGAGCTTTCGCGGGTCACGGTGAACAAGCCGTCCGCGCGTCGGGCCGAGATAGCGACGGTGCTCCGTTTCGCCGGCGCGCTGCATCTGGTCGGCGGTCACATCGTGATCGAGGCCGAGCTGGACACGGGTGCCGCGGCGCGGCGGCTGCGTAAAGAGATCAGCGACATGTTCGGCCACGGCTCCGAGGTGCAGATCCTGGCCGGCGGTGGCCTGCGCAAAGGCAGCCGGTACCTGGTCCGGGTGACGAAGGACGGCGAGGGGCTGGCCCGCCAGTCCGGGTTGGTCGATCTGCGCGGCCGGCCGGTGCGCGGCCTACCGCAGCACGTCGTCGCCGGCGGCATCGCGGATGCCGAGGCGGCCTGGCGAGGCGCGTTCCTCGCCCACGGATCGCTGACCGAACCCGGCCGGGCCTGTTCACTCGAGATCACCTGCCCGTCGGCCGAGGCGGCACTGGGCCTCGTCGGCGTCGGCCGCCGGCTCGGGGTCGCGTCGAAGGCTCGTGAGGTGCGGGGCTCCGACCGGGTGGTGGTTCGCGACGGCGATACGATCGGCGCGCTGTTGACCCGCATCGGCGCCCACGAGAGTGTGCTGGCGTGGGAGGAGCGCCGGATGCGCCGCGAGGTCCGGGCCACCGCGAACCGGCTGGCCAACTTCGATGACGCGAACCTGCGCCGATCGGCTCGGGCTGCGGTGGCCGCGGGTGCCCGCGTCGAGCGGGCCCTGGCGATCCTCGGCCCCGAAGCGCCCGATCACCTGCTGCAGGCCGGCTCGCTGCGCCTGGAACACAAGCAGGCGTCGCTCGAGGAACTGGGCGCGCTGTCCGACCCTCCGATGACCAAGGACGCGGTGGCTGGCCGGATCCGGCGGCTGCTCGCGATGGCCGACAAGCGGGCCAGCGAGCTCGGTATCCCCGACACCGAGTCCGCGGTGACTCCAGACATGCTCGGCTGACAGTCGAGATAGGGTCAGGGGAGCCACGTCGAGCAATAACCAAGGAGCACCTGTGACCGTCCGTGTTGGAATCAACGGCTTCGGCCGGATTGGCCGAAACTTCTTCCGGGCCGTCGAGGCCTCGGGCGCCGACATCGAGATCGTCGCCGCCAATGACCTGGGCGATGTCGCCACCATGGCTCACCTGCTCAAGTACGACAGCATCCTGGGCCGCCTCGGCCGCCCGGTCACCGTCACCGGCGAGGGCATTCAGGTCGGCGACCAGTTGATCAAGATCTTTGCCGAGCGCGACCCGGCCAGCCTGCCGTGGGGCGACCTCGGGGTCGACATCGTGATCGAGTCGACCGGCTTCTTCACCAAGGCCTCCGACGCCGGCAAACATCTCAGCGGCGGGGCCAAGAAGGTCATCATCTCGGCGCCGGCGACCGATGAAGACATCACCATCGTCATGGGCGTCAACCAGGACAAGTACGACCCGGCCACCCACAACATCATCTCCAACGCATCGTGCACGACCAACTGCCTCGCGCCGCTGGCCAAGGTCCTCGACGACAGCTGGGGCATCGAACACGGCCTGATGACGACCATCCACGCCTACACCCAGGACCAGAACCTGCAGGACGCCCCGCACAAGGACCTGCGTCGCGCGCGGGCCGCCGCACTGAACATCGTCCCGACCTCGACCGGCGCCGCGAAGGCGATCGGTCTCGTCCTGCCGCAGCTCAAGGGCAAGCTGGACGGGTTCGCGCTGCGGGTGCCGGTGCCGACCGGATCGGCGACCGACCTCACCGTGACGCTGAAGTCCGAGGCATCCGCGGCCGAGATCAAGGCCGCCTACAAGGCCGCGGCCGAGGGTGAGCTGAAGGGCTACCTGGTCTACACCGAGGACGAGATCGTCTCGACCGACATCGTCACCGACCCGGCGTCGTGCATCTTCGACGCCGGATTGACCCGCGTGATGGGCAACCAGGTCAAGGTCGTCGGCTGGTACGACAACGAGTGGGGCTACTCCAATCGGCTGGCCGACATCGCCGTCTTCGTCGGCGCCAGCCTCTAACCGGCCGATGCAGACGCTGGCCGACCTGCTCGCGCACGTCAGGTGTCAATGGTGTCCGGGGCCGCCGGATCCTCGTCCGGTCCGACCTGAATGTGCCGCTGTCAAAAGACGCGAAGGACGAGAACCCGAAGGTCACCGACGACGGCCGCATCCGCGCGTCCCTCCCGGTGATCACCACGCTGCTCGACCACGGCGCTCGAGTGATCGTCGCCGCCCATCTGGGCCGCCCGGCCGGCGAACCGGACCCGCGCTACTCGCTGCGACCGGTCGCCGACCGGTTGGCCGAACTGCTCGGTCGCCCGGTCGAGTTCGCGCTCGACACGGTCGGCGAGAGCGCGCGGATCCTGGCTCAAGACCTCGAGGACGGGCAGGTGCTGCTGCTCGAGAACGTCCGCTTCAACGTCGGTGAGACCAGTAAGAACGACGCCGCGCGGGCCGTCTTCGCGGCTGATCTGGCCCAGTTGACCGGTGGTGAAGAGGCGGGCGGCGCGTTCGTCGAGGACGCGTTCGGCGCCGTACACCGCAAACACGCCTCGGTCTATGACATCGCCACCCTGCTGCCCAGTTACTGCGGCACCCTGGTCGCCGACGAGCTGGCGGTTCTGAAGGCACTCACCGGCGAGCCCGACCGTCCCTATGTCGTGGTGCTCGGCGGCAGTAAGGTCAGCGACAAGCTCGCCGTCATCGAGTCGTTGCTCCCCAAGGTCGACCAGCTACTGGTGGGCGGCGGGATGTGCTTCACCTTCCTGGCCGCCATGGGCAACGAGGTCGGCGGCTCGCTGCTGGAGAAGGACCAGATCGACACCTGCGCCCGGCTGCTGGCCGACAACGGTCACAAGATCGTGCTTCCGATCGACATCGTCGTGGCTGATGAGATCAGCGATGACGCCAAGACACAGGTCGTCTCGGCCTACGAGATCCCGGCCGACGCCAAGGGGCTCGACATCGGCCCGGCCACCGTCACCCGCTTCGCCGACGCGCTGTCCGGCGCGCGCACGGTCTTCTGGAACGGCCCGATGGGCGTCTTCGAGGTGAAGCCGTTCGCGGCCGGCACCCGGGGGGTCGCCGAGGCGGTCGCGGCCACGGACGGTCTGAGCGTCGTCGGTGGCGGCGACTCGGCCGCCGCGGTTCGTGCGCTCGGCCTGTCCGAGCAGTCCTTCGGCCACATCTCGACCGGCGGCGGCGCGTCGCTGGAGTTCCTCGAAGGCAAGTCCTTGCCGGGCGTCGACGTCCTCGATCGGATCTGAGTTCGTGGCCAAGAAGACCCGCAAGCCGCTCATCGCGGGCAACTGGAAGATGAACCTGAACCATCTCGAGGCCATCGCGTTGACGCAGAAGATCGCGTTCAGTCTGGCCGACGCGGTCTACGCCGGCGTCGATGTCGTCGTGCTGCCGCCGTTCATCGACCTGCGCAGCGTGCAGACCCTGATCGACGGCGATCGATTGCTGCTGGGGTACGGCGGCCAGGACCTGTCACCGTTCGACTCGGGCGCCTACACCGGCGACATCAGCGGCCCGATGCTGAGCAAACTCGGCTGCGGCTTCGTACTGGTCGGTCATTCCGAGCGCCGCCAGTACCACGGCGAAACCGACAAGGACGTCAACGCGAAGCTCAAGGCCGCGTTCCGCAACGGGCTGATCCCGATCCTGTGCGTGGGCGAGCCGCTCGAGATCCGGCAGGCCGGCGGCCAGGTCGAGCACTGCAGCGGTCAGGTCACCGGTGCATTGGACGGCATCCCGGCTGAGCAGGCGGCCACCATCGTGATCGCCTACGAACCGATCTGGGCGATCGGCACCGGTGAGGTGGCGACGCCGAGCGACGCGCAGGAGGTGTGCGCCGCGATCCGCATGCCAGCTCGGCCGGCTCTACAGCCGCGACCTCGCCGCCGGCGTACGGATCCTATACGGCGGTTCGGTCAAAGGCGGCAATGCCGCCGAACTGCTGGCGCAGGTCGATGTCGACGGCGCCCTGGTCGGCGGCGCCAGCCTGGATGCGACCGAGTTCGCCAAGATCTGCATCGCGCAACTCGGCGTCGTCACCGCCCCACCGGCAACGACCGGGCCCGCCGCGGGACCCGGCGGAGCCGAAATAGCGGCCCGGGGGCCCGGGTTTGGCCGCCGATGGGGAGTTGAGCAGGTAAAATGAATTCGAACGTCCACAGCTCGCCCGCGAGCGCTCCGACTGGGACCGAAGGTAAGGTACCGCAGCAATGATCATGGCCTTGTCGATCGTGCTCATCCTCGTGAGCCTGCTGCTCGTCGTCCTCGTCCTCCTGCATCGCGGCAAGGGCGGCGGCTTGTCGTCCATGCTCGGCGGATCGTTCTACTCGAACCTGTCCGGATCGTCGGTCGTCGAGCGAAACCTCGACCGCATCACCATCATCGCTGGCGTCGTCTGGGCCATCTGCATCGTCGGACTAGGCCTGCTCTACAAGAACAACGGCGGCTAGTCGCCATCCGCAGTACCGGCGGTTCGCCGCCGCGCCGGGCGTCATCAATTCAGTCCTCATCAAGGGAGCAAAAGTGGCAGGTGGCAGCGCGATTCGGGGTAGCCGGGTCGGAGCCGGACCGATGGGCGAGAAGGAGCGCGGCGAGTCCGCGCCCCGTCAGCGAATCGGTTTCTTCTGCGCCAACGGCCATGAGGTTCGGCCGGCGTTCGCTCTCGACGCGGTCGTGCCGGACACCTGGGACTGCCCTCGGTGCGGGTTCCCGGCCGGTCGCGAGTCGACGACTCCGCCCAACGCGCCCCGCAACGAGCCCTACAAGACCCACCTCGCGTATGTGAAAGAGCGCCGCAGCGACGAGGACGGTGCCGCAATCCTGGAAGAGGCGCTGTTCAAGCTGCGGGCTCGCCGCGGCGAGGTCTGAGCCGGCGTTTCGCGAGTCGGTGACCTGAGTTGCGGCGGCCGGTCGCCGTCGGCTGATTCGCTAGCTCGTGGTCGGCAGCTGGCTGGCCGCATCCTGATCGACCAACCACAGCGTGCGTTGCATTCCGCGCGGACCCGCCGACGGGACCTGCTCGCGGGGCGCGCCGGAATGAGCGAGTGCCACTGCGTCGGCCTTGCCGGTTCCGGCCGCGATGAACCACACCTGGTAGGCCGAGTCGAGCGCGCGGAAGCTGAACGACAACCGGGTCGGTGGTGGCTTGGGGGAGTCGTGCACGTCGACCACCGAAGCGACGACCTCGAGGGTCGCCGGGTGGTTGGGGAACAGTGAGGCGCAATGTCCGTCCGGACCGACGCCGAGCAGGATCACGTCGAAGTACGGAATGTCGTCGCCGTCGCTCTGGGTCGACGGGACGGCCGCAGCCAGGTCGGCGGCGTAGCCGGCCGCCGCCGCACTGACGTCGTCGCCGTAAGGGCCATCGGTTGACGGCATCCGATGCACGTTGACCGGATCGAGGGCGACGCGGTCGAAGAGCACGGCGAAGGCCGGCCGGTCGTTGCGGTCAGTCGGAATCGGCCGGAACGAACCGTTCGTCGGCCCACCAGAGGCTGACCCGCGACCAGTCGACCGTGTCCCGATCCGGCCGCTCGGCCAGCGCGGTGAACATCTGCTCGATGATGCTGCCGGCGGTGACGGCCAGGAATGCGAGCGGACGCACGACCTGCGCTGCGACCAAGGTCGCGACCAGGCGACCGGCGACAGTCGTCGCTGAGCTGCTCCGCCGATGCGGCGATGACGAGTTCGGGCTCGCTCGGCACTAGCTGGCCGACCCTTCGGCGAGCGCGGGATCCTTCCAGATGTGGACGCGCTTGCTCGGCCGCTCGTTGAGCCCGTAGATGCCGGTGACGGTGCCGAGAGCTTCGGCGTACGTCGGGTCGGTGTCGAGTCGGCGAAGCTCCTCAGCGAGCAGTTCGCCGGTCGGTCGCTCCGGGAAGGGCGAGACCGAGTCGGGCTGTCCGGAGCGTTTCAGGACCAGTCGGCCGGCATCGTTGGTGGCCTGCATGACGTGGCCACTGGGGAAGTTCACCGTCACTCGGTCCAGGTCATGGGACGCGCTCGGGCTGACCGGCACCATGAAGCCGAACTTGGCCGACAGCCAACCCGCCAGCAGCATCGCGGACGGATCGGTCGGATCGCCTTCGACGACGGCATCGGTGGGCCGCTCGGTCGCACCGTCGAGTGCGCCGGCAATGGCGGTGCGCCAGTTGGTGATCCGTGTCCACGACAGATCGGTGTCACCCGGTGCGTAATCCTCGGCCCGGGCGCGCAGGGCCGCGATGCCATCCGGGGCGCGACCGGAATCGGTGATTCGGCGATCGGCGAAGACGCCGAGCGGGTCGTAAGCGATCTTTTCGGGCGCAACACCGTCCCACCAGGTCACGACCGGCGCATCTGGGGCCAGCAGTGGCAGGGTCACCGACTCGGCGTGCAGCGCCAGCCGGCCGTACATACGCATCAGCACGGCCTCACCCGGACCGAGTCGTCCGCCTAGCAGCACCTCGGCGTCGAGACGGGGGACGGGTGCATCGACCTGGCGACGGACGACCATCAGCAGGCGCATCGGGTGCTTGCTGGCCGCGACCGTGGCCGCTTGTTCGGCGTCCGAAACATCCTTCTCGTCGGCCACCACGACCAGGGTCAGCGCCAACCCGCTGGTCACCGCGCCACCGGTGCGACGCTCAGCGGCGAGCGCTTTGACGACCGCGGTACCGGTGGTGTCCCAGAGCGTCGTCACGGTCGCCTCCAGCTGCGTCCATCGCGGGCCAGCATCTCGTCGGATTCCTTCGGGCCCCACTCGCCGGCGCGGTACAGGTACGGCGCCTGGCCCTTCCAGAAGTCCTCGAGTGGATCAATGACGCGCCACGACGCCTCGACCTCATCCGCCCGCGGGAACAGCGTCGCATCACCCAGCAAGACGTCCAGGATCAGCCGTTCGTAGGCCTCGGGCGACGCCTCGGTGAAGGCCTCGCCGTAGAGGAAGTCCATCGAGACATCGCGCACCTCCATCGCGCTGCCCGGCACCTTCGAGCCGAACTTCATCGTGATGCCCTCGTCCGGCTGCACCCGAAGCACGAGCTGGTTGTGGCCGAGCTCCTGGGTATCGGTCCGGCTGAACGGCAGGTGCGGAGCCTTCTTGAAGATGATGCTGATCTCGGTCACCCGGCGCGGCAGCCGTTTGGCGGTGCGCAGGTAGAACGGCACGCCGGCCCAGCGTCGCGTTTCGACGCCGAGTCGCACGGCGGCGTAGGTCTCGGTGTTCGAGTCCGGCGGGATGTCCTTCTCTTCGCGGTAGGCGACCGCTCGTTCACCGGCCAACCAGCCCTGGTCGTACTGCCCTCGGATCGCGTACTGACCCAGATCCGGCGGCAGCGAGATGGCCCGCAATGCCTTCAGCTTCTCGGTCCGGATCGCCTCGGCCGAGAACTCGACCGGTTCCTCCATCGCGGTCAGCGCGAGCAGCTGCAGCAGATGATTCTGCAACACGTCGCGCGCGGCCCCGGTGGCGTCGTAGAACGCGGCCCGGCCACCGATGCCCACGTCTTCGGCCATCGTGATCTGGACCGAGTCGACGAAGTTGCTGTTCCAGATCGGCTCGAACATCTGGTTCGCGAAGCGCAACGCCATGATGTTCTGGACCGTCTCTTTGCCGAGGTAGTGGTCGATCCGGAAGACGTCCTGCGCGGTGAAGACGGAATCGACCAGGCTGTTGAACTCGAGCGCGCTCGCCAGGTCATGGCCGAACGGCTTCTCGACGACGACCCGCCGCCAGCCGTTGTTACGGATGTTGTCGGCCATGCCGGTGCGCTCCATCTGCCCGAGCACGACTTTGAACATCGCCGGGGCGATGGACAGGTAGAACGCGGCGTTGCCACCGATGCCGTGGGTCGCGCACAGATCGCGCAACGTGGTGTCGAGCTCGTCGAATGCGTCATCATCGTCGAAGGAGCCCGGCACGAACTTGATGTTGCCGTTGAGGCGCTTCCAGACCTCGTCGCTCCACGGCGTACGCGCGTGCTCCTTCGCCGACGATTTCGCCAGTTGCTCGAAGTCGCCGTCGCCCCAGTCGCGCCGGGCGAAGCCGAGCAGCACGAAGTCGGTCGGCAGCAGACCGCGATTGGCGAGGTCATAGATCGCGGGTAGCAGCTTCTTGCGCGACAGGTCGCCGGTGACGCCGAAGACGACCAACGCACACGGCTCGGGAACACGCGGCAACCGGCGGTCGGTCGGATCGCGCAGCGGATTGATCAGCCGGGCGGCGCTCTGCACCACCGGCGAGTCGCCGGATGGAAAGGCAGGTGTCTCGACCGCGGTCGGATCGCTCACCAAATCTCCTTATATCTCAGGTTCATCCCCGCAACGGCGGGGAGCTCAGGCCTTGGCCGCGTCGAGTTGGCGCTGCACGCCTTCGAGCAGCTGGGCCCAGGCGTCTTCGAACTTCTGCACACCCTCGACCTCGAGCACCTCGACCACGTCGTCGTAGTCGATGTCGAGGGCAGCCAGCCGGTCGAGCACCTGCTGGGCCTCGGCGTAGGTCCCGCTGATGGTGTCGCCCCGAACAACGCCGTGATCGGCCACCGCATGCAGCGTCGCCTCGGGCATCGTGTTGACGATGTTGGCCGCGACCAGTTCGACGACGTACATCGTGTCGTCATACGTCGGGTCCTTGACCCCGGTCGAGGCCCAGAGCGGGCGCTGCTCGTTGGCGCCGGCCGCCTTGAGCGCCGCCCAACGATCGCTGCTGAACGTCTTCTCGTAGTGCTCGTAGGCGAGCCGGGCGTTGGCGATGCCGGCCTGGCCGCGAAGTGCCTGAGCCTCGTCCGTCCCGATCTTGTCCAGGCGCTTGTCGATCTCGGTGTCGACGCGGGATACGAAGAACGACGCGACCGACTGGATGGTCGACAGGTCGATACCGGCTGCGTGGGCCTGCTCGAGGCCGGCCAGGTAGGCCTGCATGACCTCGTCGTAGCGGTCAAGGGCGAAGATAAGCGTGACGTTCACGCTGATGCCGGCTGCGGTTGCGGCCGTGATCGAGCCCAGGCCTTCGGCGGTGGCCGGGATCTTGATCAGCACGTTCGGCCGATCGACCATCCAGTGCAGCATCTTGGCCTGCGCGGTCGTCTGAGCCTGATCGTGGGCGATGCGAGGGTCGACCTCGATCGAGACCCGCCCGTCGACCCCGTTGGTGGCGTCATAAACCGCGCGGAGCACGTCGCAGCCCCAGCGGATGTCGAACGTGGTGAGCTGCCGGACGGCTTCTTCGAGCTCCACTCCCATGGTCGCGAGCTCGCGAATCTGGTCGTCGTAGGCGGTGCCCTTTTCCATCGCCTTCTGGAAGATGGTGGGGTTGCTGGTGACGCCGACGACGTGATCGTCGTCCACCAGTTCCTTGAGGTTGCCGGTGCGCAGGCGATCGCGGCTGATGTCATCGAGCCAGATCGAGACGCCGGCGGCGGACAGGTCGGCAAGTATGTCGGACATTGCGAATTCCCTTCAGGCTTACTTGGTGCGAGCCAGGCTGGTGTGCGCCGCCGTAACGACGCGGTCGGGGGTGAAGCCGAACTGCTCGAACAGGATGTCGCCCTCGGCGCTGGCACCGAAGTGGTCGATGCTGATGACCTCGCCGGCATCGCCGACGATCTCGCGCCAACCCTGGGCGACCGCGGCCTCGACGCTGACCCGGGCCTTTACCTCGGGCGGGATCACCTGGCAGCGGTAGGACAACTCCTGCTCGTTGAACCACTCGACGCACGGCAACGACACGACTCGGGTGGGCGTGCCCTCGGCCTCGAGCAGTTCGCGGGCCGCGAGGGCCAGCTTGACCTCGGAGCCGGTGGCGATCAGGACGACCAGGGGCTGGCCGTCGGATGCATCGGCCAACGTGTAGCCGCCCTTGGCCGCGCCCTCGGTGAGCGCGGGGTCGAGTACCGGCAGGTTCTGCCGCGACAGCGCCAGGGCAGTGGGTCGGTCGGTGTGTTCCAGAGCCATCCGCCAGCAGACGGCGGTCTCGTTGGCGTCGGCCGGCCGGACCACGTCGAGGTTCGGGATCGCCCGCAGAGCGGCCAGATGCTCGATCGGCTGGTGGGTCGGGCCGTCGCCGCCGAGGCCGATGGAGTCATGCGTCCAGACGTAGATCGTCGGCAGCTTCATCAACGAGGCCAGCCGGACGGGCGGGCGCATGTAGTCGCTGAAGACCAGGAAGGTGCCGCCGTAGACGCGGGTTCCGCCGTGCAGCACGATCCCGTTCATGATCGAGCCCATGGCGTGCTCGCGGATACCGAAGTGCAGCGTGCGCCCGTAGGGACCCCCCGGCCACATCTTGGTCTGGTGTTCGGCCGGGATGAAGCTCGGCTGGCCGCCCATCGTCGTCAGGTTGCTCTCGGCCAGGTCGGCCGAGCCGCCCCACAGTTCGGGCAGCGCGTCGGCTAGGGCACCGAGCACCTGACCGGACGCGGCGCGCGTCGACACCGAGTTCGCCTTCCCGTCCTTCTCCAGCGGGAATGTCGGCAGCGAGTGCGTCCACCCCTCGGGCAGCCGACGCTCGCTCATCCGATCGAGCAGTGCGGCCCGATCCGCGTTGGCCTCGACCCAGGCGTCGAACGCGGTCTGCCATTCGGCGTGGGCCTCGCGGCCCCGGGCGACGACCTCACGCGCGTGCGCCAGCACCTCGGGATCGACGAAGAAGTGCAGCTCGGGATCGAAGCCCAGAATCTCTTTGGTCTTGCGGATCTCGTCCTCGCCGAGCGCCGCGCCATGCGCTGCTCCCGTGTTCTGCTTGGTCGGCGCCGGCCAGCCGATGATGGTGCGCACTGCGATGAAGGACGGGCGGTTGGTCTCGGCCTTGGCCGCGGCGATGGCCGCCTCGAGGGCGACCACATCCTCGCCCGAGTCGACCCGCTGGGTGTGCCAGCCGTAAGCGGCGTAGCGGGCGACGACATCCTCGCTGAACGCGACGGCGGTGTTGTCCTCGATCGAGATGTGGTTGTCGTCGTAGAAGACGATCAGGTTGCCGAGCTGCTGATGGCCGGCGATCGAGGACGCCTCGCTGGCGACGCCCTCTTCCATGCAGCCATCGCCCGCGATGACGTAGATGAAATGGTCGAACAGCGATTCGCCCGGGGCGGTGTCGGGGTCGAACAGCCCCCGTTCGCGGCGGGCCGCCATGGCCATGCCGACGCCATTGGCGATGCCCTGGCCCAGCGGACCGGTGGTGACCTCGATGCCGATCGTGTGGCCGTGCTCGGGATGGCCGGGGGTGAGCGAACCCCAGGTACGCAACGCCTCGAGGTCACCGAGCTCGAGGCCGTACCCGGACAGGAACAGCTGGGTGTACTGCGTCAGCGACGCATGCCCGTTCGAGAGGATGAACCGGTCGCGGGCGATCCAGTGCGGATCGGTGGGGTCGTGGCGCATCACCCGCTGATAGAGCAGGTAGGCCAGCGGCGCCAGCGCCATCGCTGTGCCCGGATGGCCGTTACCGACCTTCTGCACCGCATCAGCGGCGAGTAGCCGGGCGCTGTTGACGGCCGCGGTGTCCTGTTCGGTCCACCACTTCGGCTCGGTGCTGATAATTTCTGGTAGCTGCGCAGCGGGCGTGTCGGCCACTCGGAAACGGATCCCTTCCCTGAAAGTGTCGGAGCATTCTGGACTCCGTCGATGGGCGCGCAGGGCGCTCACATCACTGTCAACCCTAGTGCTAAAAGGGACGGGAGAGCGGATCTGCACTGTGAACAGCGGATGACCCCTTGTCCTGGGTCGCCGCTGTCGCGGGGGCGTGCTGGACGGCCCGGCCTGACGGCTACCCTAATCGGGTGACCCAGACGCCGCTAGCGCCCGCGATCGGGGCTCCGGCGCTCGATCTGCGGCATCGGATCGGGGCCTACGTCGCCCTCACCAAGCCGCGGGTCATCGAGTTGCTGCTGGTGACCACGCTGCCCTCGATGATCCTGGCTGCCCACGGGCTGCCGCACTGGTCGACGGCCGTGGTGACGATGGTCGGCGGATCGCTCGCGGCCGGCAGCGCGAACGCGCTCAACTGCTACATCGACCGCGACATCGACGCGATCATGCACCGTACCGATCACCGTCCGCTGGCCCAGGCCGAGGTGACGCCGCGCGCGGCCCTGATCTTCGGCCTTGCGCTCGGAATCATCTCGGTGGCGTCCATCTGGATCGTCACGACCTGGCTCGCCGGGTTGTTCACCGCGGTTGCGATCGCGTTCTACGTCATCGTTTACACGATGCTGCTCAAGCGGCGGACCGCGCAGAACATCGTCTGGGGCGGCGCGGCGGGATGCATGCCGGTGTTGATCGGCTGGGCCGCCGTGACCGGCGGCGTGAGCTGGACCCCGGTGGCCCTGTTCCTGGTCGTCTTCTTCTGGACGCCGCCGCACTTCTGGGCATTGGCGATCCGCTACAAGGACGATTACGCGCGGGCCGGAATCCCGATGCTGCCCGTCGTCGCCACGCCGATACGGGTCGCCCGCGACATGGTCATCTATGCCTGGCTGACGGTCGCCGCATCTCTCGCGGTCTGGCCGCTGGGCGCCGGTTGGGTGTACGGCGTCCTCGCCGCGGCGGCCGGTGCCGTTCTGCTCGTCGCCGCCCATCGGCTCTACCACCGGGTCAACGCCGGCCAGGACGCCAAGGCGATGTCGCTGTTCCACCTCTCGAACAGCTACCTGGCGTTCCTGTTCGTGGCCATCGCGCTGGACACGTTCCTTCGCTACTGATCCCTCCGGCGTTACCCGGATCGGTTACCGCGGACGGGTGACCCGTCCGCGGTAGGTCACCCCGCGGGGAACGTAATCGGGAAGCTGATCGGCGCGGCGACGGTCAACGTGTAAGTACCCGGGCCGCCGCTGAAGGTCTCGGTAGCGCTGCCGCCCACCGTGATGGTGCCAGTGGTGACGTTTGCCGGCACCTCGAACACGTTGCGGATCTTGGACGGGTCGGTCGAGATGTTCTTCGCCGTGATCGCGGCGCCGTTCGTCGGGGTGAAGGTCAGCAACGAGGTGTCGAGACCGTACGGGCCACCGTCGTGGCTGCCGGTGTAGACGATGTCGGGGATGAGGAACGCCTTGTCGACGCCGCTCGCCGACACCGCGTTGACGTCGTCGCGATATACCAGCGTGGCGCCGGCGAGGGCGATCGCCGCCGTCTGGGTCTGCCCGGCGCTCTTGTCGGTGAAGACGACCTTGGTCGAATAGTTGTACGTCGCAGTCTGCGTCTGCCCGACCGTGATGCTGCGGTTGGCGCGGGCCAGCACCTGCAGATTGGTCGCGCCCGGCTTGGCGTCGATCAGCGAGAACGTCTGCTTGATGCCACCGTCGGTGAGCACGAGATCCAGCGTCTTCGTGGCGTCGGGCACCGCGATGACGATCGCCTGACCGGCCGGCTCGGTCGGCAACGGCCGTCCGGCGCCACCATCGACCGAGATGGTGGTGGACGAGCTGAGATCGGTCACGGTCCCGCTGTTGCCCGCCGCCGCCGCGACCTTGAACGCATACAGCTGCTGGCCGTCCGGCGCCGAGCGGGCCGCGTCGCCCGACCCGAACCGGCTGACTTTCCCGATGTCGGTGATGGTGATACCGCCGGTCAATGAGCCCACGATCGCCGTCGTCGTTTTGCTGCCGCTGGGGACGGCCACGACGCCGACGCCGAGGACATTGGCCGTCGCCGCGGGAGGTGCGGGCGGGGTCAGCCCATCGCTGCCGGCCGGCGGCTTCTTGCCGTCCGGCCGTTGCAGGTTGAAACCGCTCGGGGCCGCTGCGGGGTCATCGCTCACCGGCGCCGACTTCGGCGTGATGGTGACGGCGCTCCCGGCCGCAGCCGTGGTGAAGGCGAAACTCAGATAGGGCTTGCTCGCATTACCGTCCACGAACAGGACTGGTCCGCAGCGGATGTACTGGTCGATGTCGGTCGTCTTCGCCCCGGCGGGGTTGGTCGGCACCGCGTAGTAGCAGCGAGTCGAGGAGCTGCTGGTGATGCCGTGACGCGCGCTTACGATCGCGCCGAGTTCGGACTCGGTCGCCTGCAGGGTGCCGGCCGCCTTGGAGATCGACTTGCCCTGATACGTGAAGGACCGGCTCGAGCTGCCGCCGAAGAAGTACAGGCCGGCGGCGGCCAACGCGGCGACGACGGCCACGATCGCGACGACGATGGTGAGAAGTCGACGGTCGAGCTTGGCTCGTCCCCGTCCGGCGTGGCTGCCGCGCCCGGGCGCGACCGTGGCGGCGGGCGTCGGCGGCCCATTGAAGGCGGCGTCGAAGGCCGTCGGTGCGGCCGCAGTGAGGGGCGCCGCCTCGGTCGACCTGATCGGGGCCAGTTGCTGGGTCTGCTCCGCGTCCGGCACCGGCTCGGCCGCGCGAACGGCCGAATACGGGTCGTACGGGTCCTCGCCGTAACCGGGCAGCCCGCCATTGCCGCTGGCCCCGGCCGTGACGAGCGTCTCAGCCGGTTCGGAAACGGACGGCGCCGGCTCGGGGTCGGCCGCGGCGACGTGCTCCGTCCACTGTTCGCCGTCGAACCAGCGCACGGTCGCGGAGTTCTGCGGGTCGGGGTACCACCCAGGGCCGGGCATCGTCGCTCCTGCTACCGATGGAATTACACAGCTGTCGACTAAGGATCACGGGGTGTCGGAGCCGACGCAAGACGCGGGGTCAAAAACGTTCATTCTCACCCCTGCGCCCGGACCGCCGCCGCGCCGTGGCGACCGGCGCTCGCGCGGGGTGCCACCGGACCGGACTAACTACGATCACCTGGTGAACCCGCAGCCGGCCACCGCCCGAGTCGCACTGGCGACCGCCCGCGAATGGCCGCGAGGCGACGAGGACGCGCAGTTGCTCGAGACCGCCCTGGCCGGCCATGGCATCGACGGCGACCTGGCTGAGCTGGGACGACCCGGCGGCCGAGTGGGATCGACTACGACCTGACCCTGATCCGTTCGACCTGGGACTACACGAGCGACCGCGAGGGCTTCCTGGACTGGTCGCGGTCGGTCCCGCGGCTGCACAACCCGGCCGAGGTCCTGACGTGGAACAGCGACAAGACCTATCTGCGTGAGCTGGCGAACGCCGGGTTGCCGACCGTCGCGACCGAGTGGATCGAGCCGGGGGACACCTTCGTCCTCCCGGCGACCGAGTTCGTGCTCAAGCCGACGATCGGCGCCGGGTCGAAGGGCGCCGGCCGCTTCGACCCCGACCGGGCCGACGGCGCCGCGGCGGCCGCGGCCCACCTGGCCGACCTGCACGCGAGCGGTCGGACCGTCATGGTCCAGCCCTATCTCGGCGAGGTCGACCGCGCCGGCGAGGCCGCCCTGATCTATCTGGGTGGCCGGTTCAGTCACGCGGTGACCAAGCAGGCCCTGCTGGCCCCGGGCGCGGTCTTCAGCCTGGACCCGGCCGGACCGGGCGACCGGTTCGTCACCGAGACGATGTCGGACCGGGTGGCCTCGATGGCCGAGCGGCGCGTCGCCGACTCGGTCCTGGCCTACCTCGAAGGCCGGTTCGCGCCGCTGCTCTACGCCCGCATCGACCTGCTGCCCAGCCCGTCCGGGCCGACCGTCATCGAGGTCGAGGTGATCGAACCCTCGCTGTTCCTCTCCTTCGACGCCAACGATCCGGGCGCGGCCGACCGAATGGCCGCTGCCGTCGCCGACGAACTGCACCGGGTATGACGTCGCACGACCGTCGCCCCAGCCGGATCGGCCGCGGGCGGGGCCGGCGACCGGGCCAAACGGCGTGACCTGCGCCGGATGAAGCTGATCGCGGGTGGACTGCTCGCCTTCGCCGCGGCGGTATTCGTCGTGTGCGTGACGGTGGGGGACGGCCATGGCGGCTGGGGCTACGGGCAGGCGGCCGCCGAGGCGGCGATGGTCGGCGGGATCGCGGACTGGTTCGCGGTCACCGCGTTGTTCCGGCATCCGCTCGGGCTGCCGATTCCGCACACCGCGATCATCCCGCGCAAGAAGGACCAGATCGGACGGGCGCTGGCCGGCTTCGTCCAGCAGAACTTCCTGAACGGCCCGGTGGTGGCCGAACGCCTCACCGCGGCCCAGATCCCGTTGCGGGCCGGCGAGTGGCTCAGCGATCCGCGGCACGCCGCCGGCGTCGCCGCCGACCTCGGGTCGGGGCTGGCCGGGGCGGCGTCGGTCCTGCGGGATGACGAGTTGCGCAGCGCGATCCTGGGCTACGTCGACCGTCGGCTGCATGGGCTGTCGATCGCCGAACCGCTGGCCAAAGCGATCGACACGCTGCGCGAGTCCGGGCAGCACCAGGTGGCGCTCACCGCGGCCCTGCGGGGCGTCATGCGCTTCCTGGACGAGAACCGGGTGGTCCTGCGCGACCGGCTGGGGCGACGAGTCGCCCGACTGGGTGCCGTCCTGGGTCGACGAGCGGGTCTTCAACCGGGCCTTCGCCGGCCTGCAGGCCTTCCTGGCCGACGTCGTCGCCCAGCCCGACCATGCCCTGCGGCGTGGATTCGACACCCGGCTGCGTGACTACGCCGAGGAGTTGCGCACCGACCCGGCGGCCGCGGCCCGGGCCGAGCAGGTCAAGAACGAGCTGCTCGACCGTCCCGACGTCCACGACTGGTTCAGCACCCTCTGGGCCCAGGCCAAGGCGGCGCTGGTGGCCGAGTCGCTCGATCGGCGGCCAGTTGCAGCAGGGGGTCGCCGCCCTGATCGCTCAGTTCGGACGCACGCTGGCCACCGATGAGCAATTGCGGGCCAAGGTCGATGGCTGGCTCGTCCAGGCCGTGCATTTCGCGCTGACCCGCTACGAACCCGAGGTGCTGGGCCTGATCTCGGCCACGGTCGCTCGCTGGGACGCCGCCGACACCGGCCGCCGGCTAGAGCTTCAGGTCGGACGGGACCTTCAGTTCATCCGGCTCAACGGCACCGTCGTGGGCGCGGTGGTCGGCGTGTTGATCTACGCCGTCTCCCAGCTGCTCTGAGCGCGGCTGGTTCGACTCCCGTCGATCAGCGCGCACCAGCAGCGCGACGTACACCGCGGCGATCCAGACCAGGCAGGCCCCGAGCATGTGGATGTCGACCAGCCAGGCGGGCAGGCCGGTGAAGTACTGGGTGTAGCCGATGGCCCCCTGCAGCAAGCTCGGCCCCGAACAACCACGAGCGCCGCGTGCGACCAGCCGAGGGGCGGCGTGGACGGCGTACAGCAGCACCACCAGGCCGACGGTCAGGCCGACCAGCACCATCACCAGATCGGCGTGCAGTTGGGTCACGCTCGAGGCCTTGATCGCGATCCGCTGGCTCTTGTGCTTGGCGCCCGAGTGCGGTCCGGCGCCGGTGACCACCGTGCCCGCGGCCAGCACCAGCGCGGTCGCGAGCAGGGTCAACCGGGCCAGCAGCTGGACCGGCGCCGACACGGTCGCCGGTCGGGCGCTCGGCCACAGCCGCCACAGCAGGATGACGGTAACCGCGATGTTGGCCATCGAGATGAGCAGGTGCAGCGCCACCACCCACGGGTTGAGGTCGGTCAGCACGCTGATCCCGCCGACCAACGCCTGCAACGGGACGATCGCGAGCGCCAGCAGCGCCAGGCGTACCTCACGGCGCTGCCGCCAGGCCAGCAGCACTGTGATGACGGCGACGGCGACCAGGACGCCGGTCAACTGACGGTTCGAGAACTCGATGAGCTTGTGATAGGACGACGGGCCGTTCGGGATCAACGAGTCGCCCTGACACCTCGGCCAGGTCGGGCAGCCGAGCCCGGAGTCCGACAAGCGCACGGCGCCGCCGGTCACCACGATCACCACGTTGGCCACGACCGACGCGATCGCGAACCCGCGCAGCAGCTTCGGAGCGGCCGTCCACTCGGGCAGCCGGGCGCTCACTCCCATCGGAACCACCGGGCCGCCGCCGGGATCGCGACCGCCGCCCACCCGAGCAGGGTGAGCACGGGCGCGACCGGGAACTCGGCGCCCTGCTGCAGCACTCGGTGCAGGCCGTTCGACAGCGCGGCCGACGGGAGGTATTGCAGCACTTCGGCAACGCCGGACGGGAACTTCGACAGCGGGATCGCGATGCCGCCGCCGAAGAGCAGGATGAGCCAGCCCAGGTTGGCGCCGGCCAGGGTGACCTCGGCCCGCAGGGTGCCCGCCAGCAGCAGGCCCAGACCGCCGAATGCGATTGTGCCGAGTAGCAGCAGGAGCACCACCACGATCGGGTCGCCGTGCGGGTGCCAGCCGAGCGCCGCGCCGAACCCGCAGACCAGAACGGCCTGAATCACCTCGAGGCCGAGGACGGCCAGCGTCTTGGCCACGATCAGGGTCCAACGCGGCAAGGCGGTGGTGCCGAGCCGTTTGAGGACACCGTACTTGCGTTCGAAACCGGTACCGATCGCCAGCCCGGTGAACGCGGCGCTCATCACCGAGAGCGCCAGGATGCTCGGCACGACGAAGTCGATCCGGCGCGGGCCGACGGTGTAGAGCAGCGGCAGGTTGAAGAAGAACTCCAGCAGCAACGGCACGATCATGGTGAGCGCGACCTGCTCACCGTTGCGCAACAGCAGCCGCAACTCCATGCCGGTCTGGGCGCGGAGCATCGCGCTGGGCGGCGCCGCGCCGGCGGCCGGACTGAACGTGAGTTCGGCGCTCATGCCCGTGGCTCCTGACCGGTCAGCGTCAGGAAGACGTCCTCGAGCGTGCGCCGCTGCACGGTCAGGTCCTCCGTGAAGACCCCGTGCTCGGCGCACCACCCGGTGAGCGAGGCCAGCAGTTGGGCGTTGACGTCGCCCGTGACCAAGTACCGCCCGGGCTGCTGTTCGACGATGTCGCTGCCGAGCGGCAGCGCCGCCCGAAGACCGTCCAGCGCGAAGTTGACCGGGCTGCGAAAGCTGACCTGGCCCTCGGCGCCGGCGCGGGTCAGCTCGGCCGGACTGCCCGAGGCGACCACCGTCCCGGCGTCGATCACCACGACCGTGTCGGCCAGCTGCTCGGCCTCGTCGAGGAAGTGGGTGGTGAGCACGACGGTGACCCCTTCGCTGCGCAGGCTCGTGATCAGCTCCCAGGTCGAGCGGCGGGCCTGCGGATCCATCCCCGCCGTCGGCTCGTCCAGGAACACCAGCTCGGGACGGGCGATCAGGGCGAGCGCCAGCGACAGACGCTGCTTCTGCCCGCCGGACAGGCGGCGCACCTGAACCGGTTCGATCTCGGTCAGCCCGAGCCGGTCCAGCAGCGCGGCCGGGTTCAGCGGATGCGCGGCATACGACGCGAACAGTCGCAGCAACTCGCCGGCACGGGCCCCGGTGTAACCGCCGACTCCGTCCTGCAGCATGACGCCGACCCGCGGGCGCAGCGCCGGGCCGTCGGCCACCGGGTCGAGCCCGAAGATGCGCACCACGCCGGCGTCGGCCCGGCGCAGGCCCTCGCAGATCTCGATCGTCGTGGTCTTGCCGGCGCCGTTGGGGCCGAGCAGGGCGAAGATCTCACCTCGTTCGACCCGCAGCGAGATGCCGTCGACCGCGGTCCGAGCGCCATAGCGCTTGACCAGGGCCTCGATCTCGACGGCGACCTCGACGGCGACGGCGACTCACGGGTCGAGTCTAGGAACCCGCAACCGTCTTGGCCGCGCGCCGTCCGGGCTCTGTGACGCCAAGGGTGACGGCACGGCTCAGGACGCGGCCGGTGGGCCGTCCTCGGCCGACTTCGTGGTGGGGGCGTACTTATCGACGTAGACCTGGCCGGACAACGCCTGGACGGCCGTCCGGATCTGCTCGGTGACCGCCCGCAGCGACCGGGCGCTGCGCTCTTCGGCCGAGCGGCCCGAGAAGTCCAGCGGCGGCACCGAACCGAACGCTCAACGGGCGGCGGTGCCAGGCCCACCCGGTCGGCGGCTTGACGTCGTGGGTGCCGATCAGACCGACCGGTACCACCGGAGCACCCGAGCGCAGCGCCAGCCGGGCCACGCCGGTGCGGAACTTGTACAGCCGGCCGTCGGGGGAGCGGGTGCCTTCGGGATAGATGCCCAGCACCTGCCCGTCCTCGAGCACCTCGAGACCGATGTCGATCGAGCCGGCCGCCGAACGGGTGTCGCCCCGCTCGACCGGCAATTGCCGCATTGCGGTGAAAAGTGCCGACATGCTGCGGCCCTTGATCCCGGGCGTGTTGAAGTACTCGGCCTTCGCGAAGTAGAAGATCTGCCGCCGGGCGGCCACCGGGGTGAAGATCTCGTCGGCGAATGACACGTGGTTCCCGGCGATGATCACCGGCCCGGTGCGGGGCACATGCTCGAAGCCGACGACCTCAGGCTGATAGATCACCCTGAGCGCCGGCGACACAGTCAGCTCCAGGGCGCGATACAGCACGCCGGAAACCTACCGGCCAACTGTTGTTCACGGCAGTGGCAAGACCGACCGAGCGACGTGGGGTACCCCTCACCCAACCCGAGCGGGAAATACGTCATACTGGTGTAGTGAAAATCGACCGCACCCGCGACGCGGTCGCCCGGCTGGTGCTCGAGGGTGGTCCACAGACCGCTCGCGCGCTGGCCGAGCGGCTGGGTCTGTCGGCGGCTGCGGTCCGGCGCCACCTCGACGAGCTCGTCGCTGACGGACTGCTGGTCGAGTCCGAGGCCAAGTCGATCCGGACCTTGGGATCGAAGGCCAGCAGCCGGGGGCGCGGCCGTCCCGCCCGCACCTACGCGATCACCGCTGCCGGTCGGGCCGCCTTCCCGCATTCCTATGACCAGCTGGCCAGCACCGCACTGCGTTACTTGCAGAGCGTCGGGGGAGACGCCGGGCTCCAGGCATTCGCCGAACACCGGGCCAGCGTCCTCGAGGCCGAGCTGGCGCCGGCCCTGGCCGCGACGGCCCCCAGCGCCACCAGCGACGAGCGCGCCCGCTCGCTGGCCGCCGCGCTGAATGCGCACGGCTACGCGGCCGGGATCGAGCACACGACCGCACCGGGCGTCGACGGCGTCCAGATCTGCCAGCACCACTGCCCGATCGCCGACGTCGCCCACGAGTTCCCGCAGCTGTGCGAGGCCGAGACCCGCGCGTTCGAGCGATTGATCGGCACCAACGTCCAGCGGCTGGCCACGATCGCCCACGGCGACGGTATCTGCACCACTCATATCCCGACGCCACACGTACCAGCCGCCCGCCCGCTCTTGCACCTCAGTCCACCCGCACAAACAGGAAGCAGGAAATGACAACTGCACCCGAACGAGTCGTGTCCGCGCCCATGTCGCAGGACGACCAGATCGATGCGCTGTCTCGCTACGGCTACGGCTGGTCGGACTCCGACTCAGCCGGTACCAACGCCCGACGCGGTCTCAACGAGGATGTCGTCCGCGACATCTCGGCCAAGAAGAACGAGCCGCAGTGGATGCTCGACCTGCGCCTGAAGGGTCTCGAGCTGTTCCGGCAGAAGCCCATGCCCAATTGGGGCTCGGACCTGTCCGGCATCGACTTCGAGAACATCAAATACTTCGTCCGCTCGACCGAGAAGCAGGCGACGTCCTGGGAAGAACTGCCGTCCGAGATCAAGAACACCTACGACCGCCTGGGCATCCCCGAGGCCGAGAAGCAGCGGCTGGTCTCCGGCGTCGCGGCCCAGTACGAGTCCGAGGTGGTCTATCACAAGATTCGTGAGGACCTCGAGGAGCAGGGCGTTCTGTTCCTCGATACCGACACCGGCCTGCGCGAGCACGAAGACGTCTTCAAGGAGTACTTCGGCTCGATCATCCCGGTCGGCGACAACAAGTTCGCCGCGCTGAACACGGCGGTCTGGTCGGGTGGTTCGTTCATCTACGTGCCCAAGGGCGTCAAGGTCGACATCCCGCTGCAGGCGTACTTCCGGATCAACACCGAGAACATGGGCCAGTTCGAGCGCACGCTGATCATCGTCGACGAGGGTGCCTACGTGCACTACGTCGAGGGTTGCACGGCGCCGATCTACAGCTCGGACTCGCTGCACTCGGCCGTCGTCGAGATCGTGGTCAAGAAGGGCGCACGCTGCCGCTACACCACGATCCAGAACTGGTCGAACAACGTCTACAACCTGGTCACCAAGCGGGCACGGGCCGAGGCCGGCGCCACGATGGAGTGGATCGACGGCAACATCGGGTCGAAGGTCACCATGAAGTACCCGTCGGTCTGGATGGTCGGTGAGCACGCGAAGGGTGAGGTGCTCTCGATCGCCTTCGCCGGCCCCGGCCAGCACCAGGACGCCGGCGCCAAGATGGTGCACGCCGCGCCCTACACGTCCTCGACCATCGTCTCGAAGTCGGTCGCCCGTGGTGGCGGCCGGACCTCGTACCGCGGTCTGGTCCAGGTCGACCCGGGCGCACACCACAGCGCATCCACCGTCAAGTGCGACGCGCTCCTGGTCGACACGATCAGCCGGTCCGACACCTACCCCTATGTCGACGTCCGCGAGGACGACGTGTCGATGGGCCACGAAGCCACGGTCTCGAAGGTCAGCGAGAACCAGCTGTTCTACCTGATGAGCCGCGGTCTGTCCGAGGACGAGGCCATGGCCATGATCGTGCGCGGTTTCGTCGAGCCGATCGCCCGTGAGCTGCCGATGGAATATGCGCTCGAGCTCAACCGGCTGATCGAGCTTCAGATGGAAGGGTCGGTCGGCTAGATGACGGCAGCACAAACAGGCGCCGGCGGACGGTCCGGCGGTCCGGTTCTCGTCGGTGAGCACACCGATGGGCGCACCGGCACCCCGGCCGAACGATTCACCTCCACCGACCCGGCCGCCTTCGAGGTCCCGACCGGGCGCGAGGAGCAGTGGCGGTTCACCCCGAGCCGCCCGCTGCGCTCGATGCTCCGGTCGCTGGACGGCGCGATCATGGCGCCCGTCGAGGTCGAGGCGCCGGACGGCGTCATCGTCACCGCCGTCGGCCACGACGATCCGATCTTCGGCAGCGTCATGGTCCCGGCCGACCGGCTCAGCGCGCTGGCCTTCGCACAGGTGGCTCAGGCCATCCTGATCCGCGTTCCGGCGGGGGAGTCGATTGCCGAACCGATCGTCGTCAGTACCCATGGGGATCAGGGTGGCTCGCCCACGACCCGGCACGTCATCGTCGACATCGGCCCCAATGCCTCGGCCACGGTGGTCTTCGACAGCACCGGCTCGGTAACCCTGGCCGGCAACGTCGAACTCAAGATCGGTGATGGTGGCTCACTGTCGACGATCTTCGTGGCCGACTGGAACCCGGACGCGATCGAGGTCACCGCCCACGCCGCCCTCGTCGGCCGCGACGCCACCTTTCGGCACACCGTGATCAGCCTCGGCGGGTCGCTGGTGCGGCTCTCGCCGTCGGTCTCGTTCGCAGGCCCGGGTGGTAGCGCGAACCTCAGCGGCGTCTGCTTCGCCGGCCCCGATCAACACCTCGAAGTGCGGCTCTACGTCGATCACAACCAGCCCGACTGCACGTCCGACGTCCTGTACAAGAACGCGCTGGACGGCACCGGCGCCCGCACCGTCTGGATCGGCGACGTTCGCATTCGGGCCGAGGCCAACAACACCCGGACCTTCGAGATGAACCGTAACCTGGTGCTCTCCGATGGTGCGCGGGCCGACTCGGTGCCGAACCTCGAAATCGAGACCGGCGAGATCGCGGGGGCCGGGCACGCGAGTGCCACCGGCCGGTTCGACGATCTGCAGCTGTTCTACTTGCAGTCTCGCGGCATTCCCGAGTCCGAGGCCCGGCGGCTCGTCGTGCGCGGTTTCTTCGCCGACGTGATCAACCGCATCGGCGTGGCTGATCTGCAGCAGCGATTGATGGCGACGATCGAGGCACGCCTCGGCGGTGCCGAATGAGCACCAAGGTCTGTCCGCTCAGCGCGCTGGTGTCGGGTGAGGCAACCCGGATCGAACTGCCCGATGTCGACCTTGCCATGGTTCGGCTGGGCGATGAGGTCTTCGCGCTCGACGATGTCTGTTCGCACGCCGAGTACCCGCTGACCGACGGTGACGTCGATGCCAACACCATCGAATGCGCGTTCCATGGCTCGCGGTTCGACCTGCGCACCGGCAAGTCGTTGAGCCCGCCGGCCACTCAGCCTGTCCGCACTTATCCCGTCACCGTCGTCGACGGCGATGTGTACATCGATATGGAGTCCGAAAGCTCATGAGCACGCTCGTTATTCGTGACCTGCACGTCAGCGTGGTCGGTGGCGCCGACCAGCCCGACACCCCGATCCTGAAGGGCGTCGATCTCACCATCTCCTCCGGTGAGACGCACGCGATCATGGGTCCGAACGGTTCGGGCAAGTCGACGCTGGCCTATTCGATCGCCGGGCACCCGAAGTACGTCGTCACCCAGGGCGAGATCACCCTGGACGGTGAGGACGTGCTGAAGATGACCGTCGATCAGCGGGCCCGGGCTGGTCTGTTCCTGGCTATGCAATACCCGGTCGAGGTCCCCGGCGTGTCGGTCGCGAACTTCCTGCGCACCGCCGCGACCGCGGTTCGCGGCGAGGCCCCGAAGCTGCGCACCTGGGTGCGCGAGGTCAACGAGGCCATGACGGCCCTGGAAATAGACCAGGCGTTCTCAGAGCGCAGTCTGAACGAGGGCTTCTCCGGTGGTGAGAAGAAGCGCCACGAGATCCTGCAGATGGAGCTGCTCAAGCCGAAGATCGCGGTTCTGGACGAGACCGACTCCGGCCTCGACGTCGATGCACTGCGCATCGTCAGCGAAGGGGTCAACCGGGCTCGGGCCACCGACATCGGCGTCCTGCTGATCACGCATTACACGCGGATCCTGCGCTACATCAAGCCCGACTTCGTGCACGTCTTCTTCGACGGCCGAATCGTCGAATCGGGTGGGCCCGAGCTCGCCGATCAGCTCGAGTCCGAGGGCTACGCCCGCTTCGGCATCGACGAGCCGGTGGTGGCCTAGTCCGATGTCCTTCGACGTCGAGTTGGTCCGTAAGGACTTCCCCATCCTGTCGCGGGAGGTTCACGGCGTCCCGCTGATCTATCTGGACAGCGCGAACAGCGCGCAGAAGCCGCAGGTGGTCATCGACGCCGAGTCCGATCTTTACGCGAACCACTACGCCAATGTGGCGCGGGCCGTCCACACCCTGGGCTCCGAAGCGACGACCGCGTACGAGGGCGCGCGGGACAAGGTCGCCGCGTTCCTCAACGCACCGCGCCGCGAAGAGATAATCTTCACCAAGAACATCTCCGAAGCGCTCAACCTGCTGGCCTATTCGTTCTCGAACGCGTCGACCGCGCCGGGGGCTGAACGCTTCCGGCTCGGGCCGGGCGACGAGATCGTCGTCACCGAGATGGAGCACCACTCGAACCTGGTGCCGTGGCAGCTGCTTGCGCAGCGCACCGGGGCAACGTTCCGTTGGTTGCCGATCGACGATGAGGGGCGCCTGGTCGAATCGGCGATCGATGAGGTGATCAACGAACGCACCAAGGTGGTCTCCTTCGTCTACCAGTCCAACGCGCTCGGCACGATCAACCCGGTGAAGCGGATCGTCGCCCGGGCGAAGGCGGTCGGGGCGATATCGATCGTCGATGCCGCTCAGGCCGCACCGCACCTGGCCCTGGACGTGCAAGAGCTCGGCGCCGACTTCTTGGCCTTCACCGGTCACAAGGTCTACGGGCCGACCGGGATCGGCGTGCTCTGGGGCCGCTATGACCTCTTGGCCGCGCTGCCCCCGTTCCTCGGTGGCGGCGAGATGATCGAAACCGTCGACATGACGGGCACGACCTTCGCCGCCCCGCCGCACCGCTTCGAGGCCGGCACCCCGATGATCGCGCAGGCGGTTGCCCTCGGCGCGGCGATCGACTACCTGACTGATCTGGGCCTGGACAATGTCGCGGCCTACGAGCACGAACTCGTCGAGTACGCGCTCGCCGGCCTGAACACGGTCGAGGGGCTCACCGTGATCGGCCCCAACACCGCGCAAGATCGCGGCGCGACCATCGCCTTCACGCTCGCCGGCATCCACCCGCACGACGTCGCGCAGTTGCTGGACGAGAAGGGCATCGCGGTGCGGGCCGGTCACCACTGCGCCCGTCCGGTCTGCGTGCGGTACGGGATCTCGGCGACCACTCGCGCGTCGTTCGGCATCTACACGACGACGGCCGAGATCGATGCGCTGGTGGCGGGACTACGCGAGGTTCGTGAGGTGTTCCAGTGACCGTGTCGATGGATTCCATGTACCAGCAGATCATCCTTGATCATTACAAGCACCCCCAGCATCGCGGCCTGCACGACCCGTTCGACGCCGAGGTGCATCACGTCAACCCCACCTGCGGCGATGAGATCACCTTGCGGCTGCGCCTCGAGGACGGCCGGGTCGCCGACCTGAGCTGGGTCGGTGAGGGCTGTTCGATCAGCCAGGCCTCGACCTCGGTCATGAGCGGCCTCGTGGTGGGGGAGCCGATTGATGACGCGCTGGCGTTGTCGGCTCAGTTCCTGGAACTGATGCAGGCTCGAGGCGATGAGAACATCACCGACGAGGTGGCCGAGTCGCTCGACGACGCCATCGCGTTCGCGGGCGTATCGAAGTACCCGGCGCGCGTGAAGTGCGCGCTGCTGGGCTGGATGGCGATGAAAGGCGCGCTGGCTGAGGCGAGCGCGATCAACGATGCAGGGGAGTCCCGATGACCGACGTCACCACCGCACCGAGCCGCGACGAGATCGAAGAGGCGATGCGCGACGTCGTCGACCCCGAGCTGGGCATCAACGTCGTCGACCTCGGCCTGGTCTATGACCTGCGGGTCGAACCGGCCGACGTCGCCGACGCCAAGCCGGTGATCATCATCGACATGACGCTGACGTCGGCCGCCTGTCCGCTCACCGATGTGATCGAGGATCAGGCCAACACCGCGCTGACCGGCGGCCCGTCCGCACTGGCCAGCGAGATCAAGATCAACTGGGTCTGGCTGCCGCCGTGGGGCCCCGACAAGATCACCGACGAGGGACGCGAGCAGTTGCGCGCGCTGGGCTTCAACGTCTGACCTCAGACCTCTTACACCGGAGGCGTCAGAGCGTCGTGGCGCTGAACGTGTCGCAGTTGGCCGGGCGGCCGGATTGGAAGCCCGCGGTGAACCATTTCTGTCGTTGCGCTGACGTGCCATGGGTCTCGGACGCGGCATTGAAGGTCTGGTGCTCGATCTGGGTCTGGATGTAGTCGTCACCGATCTTGCCCGCGGTGTCGAGCGCGTTCGCGATGTCGGTCTGGGTGATGTTGCTGATCAACGGCGCGCCGCTCGTCGTCGGTACGGTCGACGCGTTCTGGGCCCACACGCCGGCGAAGCAGTCCGCCTGCAGTTCGAGCCGCACCGATGACGACGTCGGTCCGGTATCTCCCGCCTTGACCTTGGCCTCGATGCCGAGCAGGTCTTGGACATGATGGCCGTATTCATGAGCGAGCACGTATGCGTCGACAAACGGGCCGCTGGTGGCGCCGAACTGGGTCTGTAGGTCCTTGTAGAACGTCAGATCGATATAGACGAGCTTGTCGGCCGGGCAGTAGAACGGTCCGGCCGCGCTCGATGCGGCGCCGCAGCCGGTGGTGGTCTGGCCGCTGAACCAGACGGTTGGGATGGTGGTGTAGGTCGCTCCCAGCTTGGGCAACTCGGTCGCCCAGTAAGCCTGGATCGAATTGATGTCGGCCACGACCGCGCAGTCGAGGTTGTTGTTCGCATCGGCACCCGTCTGACACTCCTGGCTCAGCTGGGCGTTGTCGGCGGTTGCCGGCTGGCCGCTCTGGCCAAGCGAACCCAGGACGTCCGAGAGCGCAGTCGTGGACGACGAGCCGCCCCCGATCAGCTGCAGCACGACAACGATGATCACGCCGACCAGTCCGAGACCCCCGCCGCCGATCGCGACGTGCTTGCCGCCGATTCCGCCGAACCCACCGCCGCCCGAACCCCGCGTGTCGCTGACCTGCGAGGTGTCGAGTCGGGCGTCCTTGTCGTAGTCCACCGGCTCATCGTGCCATCCGGGCCTGCGTCGGCCCACGAACCGCTACACAGCCGCTAAACTGGAGCACGTCGTGATTACCGCCTCCGGCCTCGAGCTTCGCGCCGGGGCTCGCATCCTGCTCGAGCCGACCAGTCTCAGAGTCGCCCCGGGTGACCGGATCGGTCTGGTCGGGCGAAATGGCGCCGGTAAGACGACCAGCCTGCGTGTTCTCGCCGGCGAGACGATCGCCCACGGCGGCGAGATCGAACGCAAGGGACCGGTCGGCTATCTACCCCAGGATCCCCGAGACGGCGACCTCGACGTGCTGGCTCGGGATCGGGTGTTATCGGCTCGCGGTCTTGACGAGTTGGTCCGCAACATCGCCAAGGTGCAGATCCAACTGGCCGAAACGCCCGACGACGAAGCGCTGATCCGCCGCTACGGCAACCTCGAAGACCGCTTTTCGGCGCTGGGCGGTTATGCCGCCGAGAGTGACGCGGCGCGGATCTGCGCGAACCTGGGGCTGCCCGACCGGGTCCTCGCACAGACCCTGGGCACGTTGTCCGGCGGCCAACGACGGCGGGTCGAACTCGCCCGCATTCTGTTCGCCGACAGTGGCGGCGAGCCGACAACCCTGCTGCTCGACGAGCCCACGAACCATCTCGACGCCGACTCGATCGGCTGGCTGCGCGACTTCCTGCGCCGCCACGAAGGCGGCCTGGTCCTGATCAGCCACGATGTCTCGCTGCTCGAAGCGGTTGTGAATCGGGTCTGGTACCTCGACGCGAACCGCAGCGCTGTCGATGTCTACAACGTCGGCTGGAAGACCTACCTGCAACAGCGCGAGACCGACGAACGGCGTCGGCATCGCGAGCGGGCCAACGCCGAACGCAAGATCGAGTCGCTGAAGGTACAGGCGGACAAGATGCGGGCGAAGGCGACGAAGGCGCGGGCTGCGCACCAGATGGACCGTCGCGCGGCCGCCCTGGCCGCGGGCCTGGAGGACGTGCGGGTGAACGATCGGGTCGCCCGGCTGCGATTCCCGGCGCCGGCGGCGTGCGGCAAGACACCGCTCACCGCCGAGGGGCTATCGAAGTCCTACGGCTCGCTCGAGGTCTTTACCGATGTCGACCTCGCGGTCGATCGGGGCGCCCGGGTCGTCGTGCTCGGGCTGAACGGTGCGGGCAAGACGACCTTGCTGCGGATCCTCGGCGGAATCGAGCGGCCCGACACCGGCTCGGTCGCACCGGGTCACGGGCTGCGGCTCGGTTACTACGCCCAGGAGCACGAGACCCTCGACCACGACCGGAGCGTGCTCGAGAACATGCGCTCGGCCGCGAGCGCGAGTGGCCGCTCGGATCTCAACGACACTGATCTGCGCAAGGTCCTCGGTGCGTTCCTGTTCACCGGCGACGATGTCGACAAACCCGCCGGCGTGCTGTCGGGTGGCGAGAAGACCCGGCTCGCCCTGGCGACGCTGGTCACCAGCTCGGCCAATGTCTTGCTGCTCGACGAGCCGACGAACAACCTCGACCCGGTCAGCCGGGAGCAGGTGCTCGAAGCCCTGCACACCTACGAGGGCGCGATCGTGCTGGTGACCCACGATGAGGGCGCGGTGACTGCGCTGTCGCCTGAGAAGGTCATCATGTTGCCCGATGGCATCGAGGACAACTGGAGCGAAGAGCTCGCAGACCTCATCTCGCTCGCTTAGTCGCATCGAGTCGGCTGACCCAGCCACAGCGCTTGGACGCCTCAGATCTTTCGTTCGTCGGCGGCCAGTCGGGTGTCACACAACTCGACACTTCGTCCTTGCCTCACCTGAGCTTTACGTGATATCTACATATCGTAATAATCGCTCACTTCACGCTTTTAGGTGAGATCGCTGGTCATTGGAGGAGATCTTCATGTTCAAAAAGGGAGCCCGAGTCACCGGGGCGGCGCGAACGCAAGTGGGTACCGACCTGCGTCGGGAGTATGACAAGGGCCGCAGCATCCGAGAGCTCGCCGAGTCGAACGGCCGATCGTACGGATTCGTCCACCGGGTGCTGTCGGAATCCGGGGCTGCGCTACGTGGTCGCGGCGGGTCGGCGAGTTCGCGGGCCAACGCGGCCGGCCGGAACAAGTCCACCGCGGTCGCCGCACCCAACTAGTCGACCGTGGTCGGACTCCGGACGGCCTCGGCATCGCGCTCCGTTCTCGAACGGGTCAGGCGGAGTCAGCGGAGGCCGTCAGCGAACCCGGCGCCGATGCCGAAGTCGCCGCGGCGACTGCGGACTCGAGCGCAACCGTAATCGCGTCGGCCTGCGGGTAGTCCGGGGCGAAGCTCAGCGGTTCGGTCAGCATCGGCCGGAACGCAAGCTCGGCCGCGCCCAGCAGCGACGAGTCACCCTTAAGTTCGGGTGTACGCAACACCGACATGCGCAGGGCCGAGCCCATGCTGTGCCGGGTGACCTCACCGTCGACGACGTCGCGCGCCAGCGCGAAAACATCGCCGAGCGAACCGCCGATGATGACGACCTCGGGATTGAACAGATTGATCAGGTTCGACACCGCGAGCCCGAGCGAGCGGGCGACCGTCCGAACCGCGGTCCGGGCCACCACGTCACCGTGACCAGCCGCAACGAATACCTCGGCGACGGCTTCCCGACTGACCGGTCCGGCGTGCCCGGCCAGTCGCAGCAGGGCCTCTTCACCGACGAAGGTCTCGACGCAGCCGTTGCTGCCGCAGCTGCAGAGCGGGCCGGCCGGGTCGAGCACCATGTGCCCGATCTCGCCCGCGAACCCGCCCGCGCCGGTCAGCTGAACCGAATCGGCGATGATCCCGCCGCCGACGCCCACCTTGCCGTTGAGATACACGCAGTGGGAGCGTCCGCGCGCGGCACCGCGCAGGTGTTCGGCGAGCGCGCCGAGATTGGCGTCGTTGCCGAATCGCAGCGGTACCGAGTCGGGCAGCACCGCCATCAACTCGGAACCGAACGGCGCATCGCGCCAGTGCAGGTTGGGGGCCTGATCGACCCACCCGTCCGGACGGACGGTCCCCGGGATACTGACGCCGGCCCCGACCAGCCAGGCCCCCTCGGGAACCAGCTCACCCAGGGCGGCAACGTCCGCGCTGATCAGCTCGGCGGCGATCTGGGGCGTCGTAGCGCCCTGGGTGAGCTCGTGCTGATTGCGGGCCAACACGGTGCCGCCCAGGCCGACGGCCGCGGTAGTCAGGTAATCCACATCGACCTCGGCGGCCACGACGTAGGGGCCATCCGAACGCGGCGCAACCAGAAACGACGGCCGCCCGGTGCGATTGCTGGCCACCGGGACCGCCTCGCGGACGAGGCGCAGCTGCGCGAGCTCAGCCACGAGGGCCCGGATCGTCGACCGGTTCAGCCCGAGGACCTGGGTCAGCTCGGCCCGGGACTGCTCACCGTTGAGGTGAACCTGCTCGAGGACCCGTCCGAGGTTGTGCTGACGGATCTCATCCGGACGAGCCGGACCCGACCGGGTCATGCGATCGATGCAATCAATGCAGCTCGCGGCATACGCGCTAGCCGAGTCCGCTCGCGCCGGAGCGCCGACGCGCGAGCGCGTCCACTGTGGCCGCGAGGAGCAGTACCGCGCCGGTCACGATGTACTGGACGGGCGGGCCATTGAGACCGTGCACCAGGTCGGACATGCCGTTGGCGATGACCGCGACGACGAGGCCACCGATGATTGCGTCGAGCGGCCGGCCCTTGCCGCCGAAGAGGCTGGTGCCGCCGATGACCGCGGCGCCAACGGCGAGCAGCAGCACGTTGCCGCCACCCTCACCCTGATCGACGGAGTTGGTGAATGAGGCCAACAACATGCCGGCGACCGAGGCCATCGTCGAGTTGATGACGAAGACCGAGATCCGGATGCGGTCGACCGGAATGCCGGCCCGACGCGCCGCCTCGGTGTTACCGCCGACGGCGTAGACGTGCCGACCGTAACGGGTGCGCGTGAGGATGAAGGTAAGCACCACGAAGAACCCGAGGGTCAGCGGCACGACCCACGGCACGCCGGCCAGGGCGGGCACGCTGATTCGGACCAGCTTGCCGCCCTGGTTGACGACTCGACCCTGGCCCGCGTTGAGGGCCCGGTTCTTGTTCAGTAGGTAGACCACGATGATCGAGCCGACGGCGAGTGCGGCGACCTTGATGAACACCAGGCTGATCGGCTCGGCGTTGAGGCCGGCCTTGGCCCGCCGCATTGCGGTCTGCAGCTTAACGCCGGCGTAGCCGAGGACCAGGATCGCGACCATCAGCCAGCCGGCCCAGGTCGCCATCTGGCCGTTCTCGAGCGCGATGATGAAACTGTCCTTGACGGTCAGGTTGCCCTTGGTGCCCTTGCCGTTGTTGACGACGTAGAGGACCACGCCCTGGAAGGCCAGGAACAGGGCCAGCGTGACGACGAAGGACGGGATGCGGATCTTGGCGCAGAGCCAGCCGGTACCGGTTCCGATGATTACGCCGGTCAGGATCGCGGCGCCGACCGAGACGACGGTCGGCACCCCGTAACCCACGGCCAGTCGGGTCATGATCGCCGCGCACACGCCGGCGGCGGTGCCGGCGGCCAGGTCGATCTCGCCGAGCAGCAGCACGAAGACCAGACCCATGGCGATGAAGATCGTCGGACCGGCCTGGCTCAGCAGGTTGGCCAGGTTGCCCAACGATCCGAACGAGGGGTGCAGGGCCCAGAAGAGGGCCGACAGCACGATGAGGCCACCGACGGCGGGCAGCGAACCCGTCTCGCCGCCCCGCAACCGCTGGAGGTAGTTCTGGAAGTAGGCGCTCAGGCCGCCTTCGGGCGGCGCCGTGGCGGCCGCGGCGGTCGCGGCGACCGCTCCGAGGGACGGGTCGTCGGGCACTGATTCATCGACGGCGACGTTGGTCGAATCGCTCATCAGGATGCACTCCTTGCCGACGCGGCCCGCTCGGGTTGCAGGCCCATATCACCGGAGCTACCGGTGGTGATCAGTTCGACCAGCTGTTGCTGGTTGACGTCCTTGCGTTCGACGACGCCGGCCATCTGGCCGAGGTAGAGGGCGGCGATCCGGTCCGAGACCTTGAGGACGTCGAGCATGTTGTGCGAGATCAGCACGACGGCCAGACCGTTGTCGGCCAGCGTCCGGACCAGTTCGAGGACCTGCGCGGTCTGGGCGACACCCAGCGCGGCGGTCGGCTCGTCGAGCAGCACGACCTTGGAGTTCCAGAGAACCGCCTTGGCGATCGCCACCGTCTGGCGCTGGCCACCGGACAGGCTCGATACCCGCTGGCGAACGGACTTCACAGTTCGTACCCGCAGGCCGGCGAGCGTCTCGGCCGCCTGCTTCTCCATCGCGATCTCGTCCAGCGTGATGCCGCTGAGCCGCTCGCGGCCCAGGAACATGTTCTGGACGATGTCGAGGTTGTCGCAGAGCGCGAGGTCCTGGTAGACGATCTCGATCCCCAGCGCGGCCGAGTCGCGCGGACTGGTCAGATGGATTGGCTTTCCCTCGTAGAGGTACTCGCCGCTGTCGATGCTGTAGGTGCCACCGATGCACTTGACCAGCGTTGACTTGCCGGCACCGTTGTCACCGATCAGCGCGGTGACCTGACCGGGATAAATCGCGAAGTCGATGTCGTGCAGCACATGGACGGGGCCGAAGCTCTTGTTCAGGCCACGTAACTCGAGGATTGGAGTGTCGGTCACTACGCCATGCTCCTAGATCGACGCCGGACAGAATGTGACACAAGAATAGAGCGGTCGCGACGACTGACTCGTCGCCGCGACCGCTCCATCGCTTGAACTACTTGACGCCGTTGGCCGTGCACTTGGCGACGTACGCGCCGGTGCAGGTGTCAGCCTTCGGGGTGTAGCCGTCGTTGATCGGCGTGGCAACGTTCGCCAGCGTGATCGCGACCGGCTTGGCCAGGATGGCCGGAACCGTCTTGCCACCGTTGGTACCCGAAGCAGCCGGGTTGGTGTCGGTCACTGAAGCGCTCGTGGTCGGGATCGAGCCGGTCGCCAACTGGGCGATCGCGTCGACGGCCGGCGAGGCCTCTTCGGTCGACGGCTTGTAGATCGTGAAGCACTGGTCGCCGTCCATGATGTGCTGCAGGCCGGTGGTCGTGGCGTCCTGACCGGACACGGCGACCTGGCCGTTGAGGTGCTGGTTGGTCAGGTCGGCGATGATGGTGTTAGCCATACCGTCGTTGGCGACCATGACCGCGTTGATGTTCGGGTGGGCCTGGAGCATGCCCGCGAACGTGGTGCCTGCGGTCGGGTTGTCCCAGTTGGCGATCGACTGGTCATCGAGCTTGGTCCAGCCGGCGGTAACCGACAGAACGCTGTCGTAACCCTTCTTGAACGCGGCCGCGTTGCTGTCAGTCGGCGAGCCGTTGACATCGACGTAGTTGACCGCGGTCTTGCCGGCAACCTGCGAGCACTTGGTCAGTGCGGTGCCCTGCGCCACTCCGACGGCAACGCCGTCGAATGAGACGTACAGCGCGGCGGTGCCACCCTCGGTGTAACGGTCGTAGTCAACCGTCGTGATGCCCTTGCCCGAGGCTTCCTTCTCGATCGCGGCACCGGACGCGTTGTCCAGGTTGACGATCATCAGGACCTTGACGCCCTCGGTCTCCATGCTTTCAGCGATGGTCTTCATCGTGTCGGCACTGCCCTGCGCGTTCTGGATGTCGCAGCTGAGGTTGTCCTTCTTGCAGTCGGCCGTCAGGGCCGGCAGGTCAGCACCCTGCCAACGGGCGGATGACTTCGTGTCGGGCAGGATGATGCCGACCTTGGTCCCCTTGCCGTCGATGGCTGAGCTCGATGACGAGCTCGAAGCGGACGACGAAGCGCCGCCGGCCGCACTGGAGGAACTGGTGCCGCTGGACTTGCTGGACGAGCACGCGCTGAGCGCGAGCACTGCCGCAGTCCCCGCGACGACTAGGCCGATGACGCTTTTGCGCATTGGCTATACCGCCTTTCGCAGGTTTCTTAGATGGCCTTGCGAATATTGACGTATCGAGCCGTTGCTCACGTCGCTACCCGGTGCCACAACGGGAAATGTTGTGCGCCCGAACATATCCCAACTTCGGGTGAGCGGGGCCACACTGAAATCAACTTGTTACGTGCTCGTCAACCAACCGGACATAACCGTCGAGTAGCTGAGATCGGGCAATGGAACTCCGTTCCGCTCACAGTTGGCTACAGAAGCGACCGCAGCACGTATTGCATGATTCCGCCGTGGCGGTAGTAGTCGGCCTCACCGGGGGTGTCGATCCGGACGACCACGGTGAACGTCTTGTCGCCGGCCCGGACGCTCAGCGTGCGGGGTACCGTGCCGTCGTTGAGCGCCTCGACGCCACTGATCTCGAACGTCTCCTCGCCGGTCAGGCCCAGCGATGCCGCTGATTCGCCGGGGCTGTACTGCAGCGGCAGCACGCCCATGCCGATCAGGTTCGACCGGTGGATCCGCTCGAAGGATTCGGCGATCACCGCCCGTACGCCCAGCAGCGCGGTGCCCTTGGCCGCCCAGTCCCGCGACGAGCCCGAGCCGTATTCCTTGCCGGCCAGAATGACCAAGGGAGTACCGGCGGCCTGGTAGTTCATCGAGGCCTCATAGATCGAGGTCACCGGGCCGTCCGCCTGGGTGAAGTCGCGGGTGACGCCGCCCTCGATCCCGGCCGCCAGTTGGTTGCGTAGCCGGATGTTGGCGAAGGTGCCGCGGATCATGACCTCGTGGTTGCCGCGACGTGAGCCGTAGGAGTTGAAGTCGTTTCGGTCGACGCCGTGCTCGGAGAGGTAGCGGCCGGCGGGGGAGTCGGCCTTGATCGAGCTGGCCGGGCTGATGTGGTCGGTCGTCACCGAGTCACCCAGGACCGCCAGTACCCGGGCGCCGGCGATGTCGGTGACGGGTGACGGGTCGCGCTGCATACCGTCGAAGTACGGTGGCTTGCGGACGTAGGTCGACTCCGCATCCCATTCGAACACCCCACCGTCGGGCGTGGGCAGATCACGCCAGGCCTGGTCGCCGGTGAAGACGTCGGCGTAGCGGCTGGTGTACATGTCGCTGACGAGCGATTCATCGATCGCCCGCTGAACGTCGGCCGGCGCCGGCCAGATGTCTCGCAGGTAGACCGGCGCGCCACTCTCGTCCGTCCCCAACGGCTCGGTGGTGATGTCGATGTCCATCGAGCCGACCAGGGCGTAGGCGACTACGAGCGGTGGTGACATGAGGTAGTTCATCTTCACGTCGGGGCTGATCCGGCCCTCGAAGTTCCGATTGCCCGAGAGCACGCTGACGACGGCCAGGTCGGCCTCGTTGACGGCGGCCGACACCGGTTCGAACAGCGGGCCCGAGTTGCCGATGCAGGTCGTGCAGCCGTAACCGACCAGGTTGAACCCGAGCTTGTCGAGGTAGGGGATCAGGCCGGCCCGTTCGTAGTAGTCGGTGACCACCTTCGATCCCGGCGCCAGGGTCGTCTTGACCCACGGCTTGCTGCGCAGGCCCTTCTCGACCGCATTCTTCGCCAGCAGCGCCGCGGCCATCATCACCGATGGATTGGACGTGTTGGTGCACGACGTGATGGCGGCGATCGCGACCGCGCCGTGGTCGATGACCGACTCCGTGCCGTCGGCGAAGGTGATCGAGACCGGCTTCGAGGCCCGTCCGTGGCTGACGACCAGCTCCTCGCTGCGGGGCACATCGTCGCCGTCGATCGGTGGCGCGGCCGGGTCCGAGGCCGGGAAGGTCTCGGCGACCGACTCGTCGGTCATGTTCTGCACGGAGGCATCGACGTAGTCGGTGAGGGCGGTGCGGAAGCGCTGCTTGGCCTCGGCCAGCAGGACGCGGTCCTGTGGACGCTTCGGGCCGGCGATCGAGGGTTCGACCGAACTCAGATCGAGTTCGAGGCTCTCGGAGAACAGTGGCTCGACGGACGGATCGTGCCAGAGGTTGTTGGTCTTGGCGTACGCCTCGACCAGGGCGACGTCGTCACTCGAGCGGCCGGTGAAGCGCAGGTAGCGCAGCGTCTCGTCGTCAATCGGGAAGATCGCGGCCGTCGAGCCGTACTCGGGGCTCATATTGCCGATGGTGGCCCGGTTGGCCAGCGGCACACTCGCCACGCCGGGCCCGTAGAACTCGACGAACTTGCTGACCACGCCGTGCTTTCGCAGCATCTCCGTGATCACCAGGACGAGGTCGGTCGCGGTCGAACCCTGCGGCAGTTCACCGGTCAGCTTGAAGCCGACGACGCGCGGGATCAGCATGCTGACGGGCTGACCGAGCATCGCCGCCTCGGCCTCGATACCGCCGACACCCCAGCCGAGCACGCCCAGACCGTTGACCATGGTGGTGTGCGAGTCGGTGCCGACGACGGTGTCCGGGTAGGCCAGTCCACCGCGGGCGAAGACGACGCGCGCCAGGTACTCGATGTTGACCTGGTGGACGATTCCGGTGCCCGGTGGCACCACCTTGAATTCGTCGAACGCCGTCTGACCCCAGCGCAGGAACTGGTAACGCTCACGGTTGCGCTCGTACTCGAGCTCGACGTTGCGGGCGAACGCGTCGGTGGTGCCCGAGAGGTCCGCGATCACCGAGTGGTCGATTACGAGTTCGGCCGGGGCCAACGGATTGATCCGGCTCGGATCACCGCCCAGGGCGACGACGGCCTCGCGCATGGTGGCGAGGTCGACCACCGCCGGCACACCGGTGAAGTCCTGCATGATCACCCGGGCCGGGCTGAATTGGATCTCGGTGTCAGGCTCGGACGCCGGATTCCAGGCGGCCAATGACTCGATCTGAGCCGCGGTGACGTTCGCGCCGTCCTCGGTGCGCAGCAGGTTCTCGAGCAGCACCTTGAGACTGAACGGCAGGCGCTGGGCACTGTCGAACGCGTCGATCCGGAAGATGTCATAACCGGCCGATCCGACGTCCAAGCGGGACCGCGCCCCGAAGCTGTTCACGCTGTCTGATGCCACGAGATCTCTCCTCAACCTGACTGGACATATCGCTGAGATATCTTGACGTCAAGATACCACCGGCCTGCTCGAATCATTCTGGACCCACTGACCCGACGGCGAGTGTCCAGTCGAGCCCACATGGGAGCGGTTCGTACGCTAGCCCGGTGGAATCAGCGCACGCCGACCGCTGGTCGCGCATCCGGCGCTGGGCCGGCATCGCCTACGCGGTCGTCCTCGCCCTGATCGTGATCCTGGTCGGCGTCCCGACCGACCGCGGCAGTCTCCTGTTGATCATCCTGGCCGGGTTGGGCGTCACCTGCCTGGGCCGAACCTGGGGTGCGTTCGGTCGGGTGCTGCTCGACTGGCTGCCGTTCACCCTTGTGCTGGTCGTTTATGACGTCTCGCGGGGGCTCGCGACCTGGGTCGGAATGCCGCTGCAGGAGGGTGACGTTGCGGCGGCCGATCGCGCCATGTTCGGCGGGACCGTTCCGACGGTGTGGCTGCAGCACCACTTCCTTCATCCCGGCTCGCCGCAGTGGTACGACGCGGTGGCCACGCTGGTCTACACCTCGCACTTCCTGGCCACCCCGATCGTGGCCGCGGTCCTGTGGCTGCGGGATCGGCAGCGCTGGCTCGCGTTCGTCAGTCGGGTGATCGTGCTGTCGGTGGCCGGCCTCGTCACATATGTCCTCTTTCCGGCCGCACCGCCGTGGTACGCGGCGCGCGACGGCGTCATCGGACCGGTGATCCGGGCGTCGGCGCGGGGCTGGATCTGGTTGCGGGTGAACCACGCCGGGAATCTGCTCAGCGAGGGCCAGGTGGCGTCGAACCCGGTTGCCGCGATGCCTTCGCTGCACACGGCCTTCGCAACGATCATCGCGCTCTTCGTGGCCGATCGGATCCGCAGTCGGTGGCGCTGGTTGTTGGCGCTCTATCCGGTCCTGATGGGGATCTCGCTCGTCTATCTGGGCGAGCACTACGTCGTCGACGTGGTCGCCGGCGTGGTTTATGCGCTGATTGTCCATGCGGCTCTACGGCGGTGGGAGCGTAAGCATCGGTTCAGCTACGACTGGCGCCGAAAGGCGACCGGCGAGCCTTCAGTGGGTGTCGAAACGGCCGATTGAGTCGGTTGACCGTTAACCTCGCTCTTGGTGCTCATGAGTCTGCTGTGACAGGTGGCGCTTGTGGGGCATTAGTGACAGTCTGCTTTGGACTGATTCGCCGGGGCGGGGGCCACCAACAGGGAGATCTGCGCTGTGCATGTGAGCCGCCGCCAACTCGACCCCCGACGGCCCCTCCTGCGGCGCCGCGCGACCGCGGCGGTGACCGCGCTGGCCGTCGCCGGCGTCATGGTCGCGGTCTTCGTCGGGCCGAGCTCAAGCCAGGCCACGCCGCCGCCGAATCCCAGCGACCAGCAGATCACCGCCGCGCAGTCGGCCAAGGACGCCCTGAGCACGCAGGCCGGCCAGCTCGCCAGTCAGGTTGCCGACCTGCAGGCCCAGCTCTCGCACCTGCACGCGAGCGCCGAACTGGCCGAGCAGAAGGTCGCGCTAACGGTTCAACAGCTGCAGACCGCCCAGGACGCGGCGGCAGCGGCGCAGACGGCGGTGAAGACGGCCCAGGACGCGATCGACGCAGCTCAGTTGAAGTACACCCAGTTCGTGCGGGCCAGTTATATGCAGGGGCCGAATGTGGGGACCACCGGTGACCTGCTCACCGCCAACGACCCGCAGTCGCTGCTCCAGCACAACGATTACGTGCAGTTCACGGCCGCGCACCAGATCAGCGCCATCGGTGACCTCGACAAGGCCAGTGTGGAGAAGTCCAACGCCGACGCCACCGCCAAGGGCGCTGTGCTGAACGAGCAGTCGGCCGAGACCGCGGCCGAGGCGGCCAAGACCGACGCCGATGCCGCCGTCCAGGCCGCCGCCGCCCAGACCCAGCAGGTTCAGGCCAGCCTGAGTTCGGCCCAGACCCAGTTACAGACGGCTCAGGCCAATCTCGCGACCCTTAACGGCGAGCGCGCCGCTTACGACGCCTACCAGAAGGAGCAGGCCCTCATAGCGGCCGCGGCGGCGGCGGCGGCCGCTCAGGCCGCAGCCGCGGCGGCGGCAGCGGCCCGGAACCACCCGAGCAGCGGCGCCGGCAGCGGCAACGGTGGGGGAGTTCCCGTCGGCGCCGGTTCCATCGGCAACTGGACGGCCGCGGCCGGCCAGACGGCCGTCAATCGGGCGATGAGCTACATCAACTGGCCGTACTCGTTCGCAGCCGGTAACTTCAGCGGCCCGACCTACGGCGTCGCCGTCGACTACGACTCCCGCAATGACGCCCACGTCTTCGGCTTCGACTGCTCGGGTCTGGCGCTCTACGCCTGGGCGCCCTACATCCACATGGCGCACTACGCGGCCACCCAGTACACCGAGGCCGGGCACGTCCATCCGAACATCGCCAGCCTGTTGCCGGGTGACCTCGTCTTCTGGAGTGATGACGGCAGCATCGCCGGCATCGGTCACGTCGCGATCTATATCGGCAACGGCAACGTGATCCAGGCGCCGTACAGCGGGGCCTACATCGAAATCACCCCGCTGAGCGACGTCGAGTCCGGTTACTACGGCGCCACCCGCCCGCTCACCTGATAGCGGCTACCGTTGGTGGCATGGACGGACTGACAGAGCTTGGCGCCGGCGGTCCGCTGATCGACCGATTCGGCCGGGTCGCCGGCGATCTGCGGATTTCGCTGACCGACCGTTGCCAGCTGCGGTGCTCGTACTGCATGCCCGAGGAAGGCCCACAGTGGCTGCGTCGCGCCGATCTGCTCACCGACGCCGAGTTCATCACCCTGGGACGGATCTTCGTCTCGCTGGGGGTCAACACGATTCGGCTCACGGGTGGTGAACCGACGCTGCACCCGCATCTGGTCGAGCTCGTCCGTGCGCTCGCCACGCTCACCCCGCGACCCGAGCTGTCTCTGACCACGAACGCGGTCACACTCGACGGCATCGCGGTCGCGCTGGTCGAGGCGGGCCTGGACCGCGTCAACATCTCACTCGACACCCTCGACCGCGAACGCTTTCGTGAGCTGACTCGCCGTGACCGTCTCGATGACGTGTTGGCGGGCATCGCTGCGGCCGCGGCGGCGGGCCTTGCCCCGGTCAAGATCAACGCGGTGCTGGCGCGCGACGTCAATCTGGCCGATGCGCCGGGCATGCTGCAGTGGGCCCTGGAGCACGACTACCGGTTGCGGTTCATCGAACATATGCCGCTAGACGGTGGCCACACCTGGACCCGGGCCGACATGGTCACGGCCGAAGAGATCCTCGAACTGCTCGGTCGCGACTACACCCTGGTCGGGCGTGGGCACGGCGGTACTAAGGGACAGGCACCGGCCGAGGAGTTCGACGTGATCGACGGACCCGGCGCGGCAAGCTGGCGTTCACATCCGGGCCGGGTCGGCATCATCGCGTCCGTGACCCGGCCCTTCTGCCGCGACTGCGATCGGTTGCGCCTCACGGCTGACGGCCAGCTACGGACGTGCCTGTTCGGCGACGACGAGACCGACCTGTCCGGCCCGCTGCGAGCGGGGGCCAGCGACCTCGAGCTGGCTGCTCTGATTCGGACGGCGGTCGCCGGCAAACAGGCCGGTCATGGGATCGATCTGGCCGGCTTCGTCCAGCCCGTCCGTCCAATGTCTGCGATCGGCGGCTGACCCAGGACGGACCCGGTCAGGGCTCGTACGGGACGCGTTCCAGCAGGAAGCCACGCCGGCTGAGAAAGTCGGCCAGCGAGTCGGAGTGGTCGCCGCAGGCGTGCCAGACCTTGACCCGCGCCACGTCGTGCAGCTTCGGATTGCGCCAGCGCAGCTCGATCACCGCTGGCTCACGGCAACCCCGCGCCGAGCAACGAGCCGGCTCCGGGCTCGTCTCGGGCGGCGAAATCGCGTCACGCGCATCCATCTCGCCAGGCACCGTACAGCTACGTCCCGTACCGTGGCCCTTTGCCCTTCCGGGGCCGTCCGCGGCGCCATTCCCCGACCGAGGAGATCGATCCCACGTGACCGCCACCGTCCCCCCGGGCGCGAGCCCGACCGCGTCCGGTCCGATCAGCACCCCGGCGGCCGACGCGGCCGCGCTCGAACGGATCCTGTTCGAGGTCAAGCGGGTCATCGTCGGTCAGGAACGGGTCGTCGAGCGGCTGCTGATCGGTCTGCTCGCCCGCGGCCACTGCCTGCTCGAGGGCGTACCGGGCGTGGCCAAGACGCTGGCGGTCGAGACGCTCGCGCGGACGGTCAGCGGGTCGTTCTCACGGCTGCAGTTCACCCCCGACCTCGTCCCTTCCGACATCGTCGGCACCCGCATCTACCGGCCCGGCTCAGAGACGTTCGACACCGAACTCGGACCCATCATGGCCAACTTCGTGCTCGCCGACGAGATCAACCGGGCGCCGGCCAAGGTCCAGTCAGCCCTGCTCGAAGTGATGGCCGAGCGGCAGGTGACCATCGGCGGCAAGCGCTACGGCGTCCCGCTGCCGTTCCTGGTGCTGGCCACCCAGAACCCGATCGAATCCGAGGGCGTCTACCCGCTCCCCGAGGCGCAACGGGACCGATTCCTGATGAAGATCACGGTTGACTACCCCTCGGCCGCGGAAGAGCGCGAGATCGTTTACCGGATGGGCGTTGAGCCGCCGGTCGCCTCGGCCGTCATCACCACCGACGAGCTGAGTCGCCTACAGGCCTCGGCCAGCCGCGTCTTCGTGCACCACGCGATCGTCGACTACGTGGTGCGCCTCGTGGTGGCGACCCGCCACCCGGCTCAGCACGGCTTGTCCGACGTCGAGCAGTGGATCGCCTACGGCGCCAGCCCGCGAGCCAGCCTCGGCCTGATCGCGGCCGGCCGGGCGATGGCCCTGCTGCGCGGTCGTGACTACGTATTGCCCCAGGACGTGCTCGACATCGCCATAGACGTCCTGAGCCACCGGATGGTGCTTTCCTACGACGCGATCGCTGACGGCATCGCCGCCGAGACCGCGGTGCGCCGGGTGCTACAGACCATCCCGCTTCCGCAGGTGGCTCCCCGCCAGCGCGAGCAGCCGACCTACCCGCAGGCGGCACCCCAGCAGCCGATGCAGCCACCGCAGCCACCGCAGTTCCAGCCGCAGCCGGGCTACCCGGCGCCGGCCGGTCAGCAACCCTCCTGGGAGCAGGCTCGGTGATCGGCCGATCGGCCCAGGCGGGCAACGCCGGCAACTCGAGCGACCGCGCGCCGGCCACGAGCCTCGTCGACCCGGCTACCACCGGCCCCCTGCTGCGCCGCCTCGAACTGTCGGTCCGTCATCGCCTCGACGGTCTGCTGCAGGGAAATTATCTGGGACTGGTACCCGGGCCCGGCACCGAGGCGGGCGAGTCACGCACGTACGTCGCCGGGGACGACGTGCGCCGGATGGATTGGCCGGTGACGGCCCGCACGACCACGCCGCACGTACGGCAGACCATCGTCGACCGTGAGCTCGAGACGTGGCTGGCGATCGATCTGTCGGCCAGTCTGGACTACGGGACGGCCCTGGGTGAGAAACGAGAACTGGTGCTGGCCGCGATCACGGCCATCGTGCACCTGACCGGTCGCGGCGGTAACCGGGTCGGTGCCGTGGTGACCAGCGGTCGCGACACGTACCGCATTCCGGCTCGGGCCGGCACCGCCCACGGCCGGCACCTGATCGCGCGGGTCGCCCAGACGCCGCGAGCGGCCAGCGATACCACCACGCCGCCGATCGGTCCGCCCCGCGGAGACCTCAGCGTCGCACTGGAACAACTCCGGCGACCACCCCGGCGTCGCGGCCTGATCGTGGTGATTTCAGACTTCCTCGGCCCGCTGGACTGGGAACGTCCGCTGCGGGCGTTGTCGGGCCGTCACCAACTGCTCGCCATCGAGATCGTCGACCCGCAGGAGTTGCAACTGCCCGACGCCGGCCTGATCACGTTCACCGATCCCGAGTCGGGTGACCAGCTGGAGGTACAGACCTCGAGTAGCGAGCTGCGCGGTCGCTATGCCGCCGCCGCCGCCGCTCAGCGGGCCCAGATCGCGGCGTCGCTGCGGCACGCCGGCGCCGCTCATCTGCAGCTGCGAACCGATCGCGACTGGCTCGCCGATGTTGTCCGGTTCACCGTGGCCCGTCGTAAGGGCTCGATGGCCGGCCCGGCCCCGGCGAACCGCCCGGCCGCGATGCAGGCCGGGTGAGCTAGGTGCACTTCATCTCCCCGTGGTGGTTGCTGAGCCTGATCGGCGTTGCCGCGCTGCTGATCGCCTACGTCGTGGTGCAGATGCGGCGCAAGCGTTTCGTGGCTCGGTTCAGCAACGTGTCGCTGCTGGCCAGTGTCGCTCCACGCCGACCCGGTTGGCGCCGCCACCTGACCTTCGCCCTGCTGCTGGGCGCACTGACCGTGCTCTGCTTCGGAGTCGCCCAGCCGACCGCGGCCGTGCGGGTCCCCCGGGACGAGGCGACGATCATGATGGCGATCGATGTGTCCGAGTCGATGCAGGCGACCGATGTGCTGCCCGATCGGATCAAGGCCGCGCAGGCCGCTGCCGTGGAGTTCGCGCAGATCCTGCCGCCGCGGATCAACCTGGGACTGGTCAAGTTCGGTGGCACGGCGAGTGTCGTGGTCCCACCGACCACCAACCGGGATTCGATCACTAATGCGCTCGACAACTTGCAGCTGCTCGACTCGACCGCGATCGGTGAGGCCGTCTTCTCATGTCTGGACGCGATCACCGACTTCGTCACCAACAACACTGCTCCCGGCACCAAGCCACCACCGGCGCGGATCGTGCTGCTCAGCGACGGCGCCAACAACAAGGGACGCTCGGTCGCCAGCGCCGAGACGGCCGCGCGGACGGCCGGGGTGCCCGTCTCGACCATCGCCTTCGGCACCGACAACGGCACCGTCGACATCCAGGGCGAGCAGATTCCGGTGCCAGCCGACAAGTCGACGCTGAGCGATCTGGCTCAGCAGACCGGCGGCTCGTTCCACACCGCGACCACCCAGCAGGAACTGACGCAGGTCTACGCCAACATCGGTTCGCAGATCGGTTACACGACGACGCACCGAGATATCAGCTGGCGGTTCCTCGCGATCGGGCTGATGTTGGCGCTCGCCGCGGCCGGGTCGTCCCTGCTCTGGGCGGGCCGGTTGACCTAGTCCGGTCGGGTTCGGCTAGCGTGCGGCAAGTGGGAAGAACAGGTGTGCGTTGAGTAAGTCCGTCCTGGTGACGGGTGGCAACCGGGGCATCGGACTGGCGATCGCGCGGGCGTTCGCCGCCAACGGTGACCGGGTCGCCGTCACCTATCGCGCGAGCGCGCCGCCCGATGGCCTGTTCGGGGTGACCTGCGATGTGACCGACGCGGCTGCGGTCGATGCCGCGTTCACCGCCGTCGAGGCCGAACACGGGCCGGTTGAGGTCCTGGTCTCGAACGCCGGGATCACCGATGACACCCTGTTGATGCGGATGAGCGAGGAGTCGTTCACCGGCGTCATCGATGCCAACCTGACCGGCGCGTATCGAGTGGCGAAGCGAGCCACGCCCGGCATGCTGAAGGCGCGGGCCGGGCGGATGATCTTCATCTCGTCCGTCGTCGCGTTCATCGGCTCACCCGGGCAGGCCAACTACGCCGCCAGCAAGGCTGGTCTGGTCGGGTTGGCGCGATCGATCGCCCGCGAACTCGGCAGCCGCAACATCACCGCCAACGTCATTGCGCCGGGGTTCATCGACACCGACATGACCGCCGGCCTGCCCGACGCCCGCCGCGATCAGATCCTGGCCAATGTGTCGCTCGGCCGCTATGGCGCAGCCGACGAGGTGGCGGGCACCGCCGTCTTCCTGGCATCGGATGCGGCGGCCTACATCAGCGGCGTCGTGCTCCCGGTCGACGGCGGCCTGGGTATGGGTATCTAGGAATGGGGACGATCTGATGGGGCTCCTGGACGGCAAGCGGTTGCTGATCACCGGTGTGATCACCGACGCCTCGATCGCCTTCGCGGTCGCAAAGCAGGCACAACTCGAAGGCGCCCAGGTGATCCTGACCGGTTTCGGGCGGCTGTCCCTGGTCAACCGGGTGGCCGGCAAACTGCCGCAGCCCGCACCCGTCATCGAACTCGACGTCACCAACCCCGAACACCTGGCCGCGCTGCCCGACCACGTCCGCGAACACACCGACGGCCTAGACGGCGTACTGCACTCGATCGCCTTCGCGCCGGCGTCCTGCCTGGGCGGCGGGTTCCTGGACGCGCCGTGGGAGGACGTGTCGACCGCTGTGCAGGTCTCGGCGTTCTCGTTCAAGTCACTGGCCGTCGCGACCCGTCCACTGTTCGGACCGTCCGGTGGGTCCATCGTCGGGCTGACCTTCGACGCCACGGTCGCGTGGCCGGCCTATGACTGGATGGGCGTGGCCAAGGCGGGGCTCGAGTCGACGTCGCGGTACCTGGCGCGCGAACTCGGTCCCGACAAGATCAGGGTCAACCTGGTCGCAGCCGGACCGGTGCGGACGATCGCGGCCACCAGCATCCCCGGCTTCGCCAAGTTCGAGGACGCGTGGGCTGACCGCGCGCCACTCGGCTGGGACAACTCCGATGCCACCGGGGTCGCCCGCAGCGCCCTGGCGCTGATGTCGGACTGGTTCCCGGCCACCACCGGCGAGATAGTGCACGTCGACGGCGGCTACCACGCGATGGGCGCCTGATTATCGACGCGTTCCTGCTGCTGTCGTTTGGCGGCCCCGAGGGCCCCGACGACGTCATGCCGTTCCTGCGGACGGTGACGCGCGGACGGGGCATTCCGGACGAGCGACTGGCCGCCGTCGCCGAGCACTACTACCACTTCGACGGTGTGTCGCCGATCAATGCGCAGAATCGCGCCCTGCTGTCGGCCCTCGGCCCGGAGTTCATCCGGCGCGGGATTGATCTGCCGATGTACTGGGGCAACCGCAACTGGGACCCACTGCTGCCCGATGCCGTCGCCGCGATGACCCGCGACGGCGTCCAGCGAGCCTTGGTCTTCGCCACTAGCGCCACCGGTTCTTACTCGGCCTGCCGGCAGTACCGCGAGAACCTCGCCGATGCGCAGGCTGCGGTCGGTGCCGGTGCGCCCGAATTGATCAAGCTGCGGCACTACTTCGACCATCCCGGCTTCATCGAGGCGAATGCCGACGGTGTGCGGGCCGCGCTCGCGAAGCTACCGGCAGATCTTCGCGATGACGCAGTGCTCGTCTTCACCGCGCACTCGATCCCGGACAGCATGAACGCGACGTCCGGCCCGTCCGGCGGCCTGTACCTGGCCCAGCAGCGTGAGACGGCCCGACTGGTCGCCGAGGCGGTCCGTGGTTCGGGCGCGGCGTTCGAACTGTCGTGGCAGTCGCGATCCGGCCCGCCCTCGGTTCCGTGGCTCGAACCCGATATCAGCGACACGCTGGAGGCGCTGGCCGCCGGCGGTGCTCGGGCGGTCGTGGTCAGCCCGACCGGCTTCGTCTCCGACCACCTCGAGGTGCTGTGGGACCTCGACGTCGAGGCGGCTGAGACGGCCGAACGGCTCGGTCTCGCGTTCGCCCGCGCGGCGACGGCCGGCACCCATCCGGCCTTCGTCGCGATGATCGCCGAACTGGTGCTGGAGCGACTGCAGGGCGTGGCCCCGCGCAGCCTCGGTCGAGCTCGGTCTGTGCGGGATCGACTGCGTCCCGGGTGCTGCCCGGCGCCGGTGCGCCGCCCGCGCCTGAGTCGCTGTCCCGGGCCGTTCAGTCGATCCGTTGGGCGAGGGAGACGATGATCCCTTCCGGTCCGCGGACGTAGGCCATTCGCCACATTCCCTCGTACTGCCCGATGCCCCCGACCAACCCGTAGCCATCTTCGGCGAGTTGGTCGAGGGCAGCGCTGAGATCGTCGACCTCGAAGGCCACATTGCGTAGCCCCAGTTCGTTCGCCATCGCCTCGGGGGCCCAGGTCGGTGGTCGGGCCGGACGAACCTCGACAGCTCCAGCCGCGTCCCGCCGTCGGCGGCCGGAGCATGACGATCTCGTGCGCGACCCGGGATGCCGATCACCGCGTCCAGGAACTCGCCCTCGATGAACATTCGGGGCCCTCGACCTTGAAGCCCAGTCCCGACAAAGAAGGCCGTGACAAGGTCGAGGTCGGCGACGGTGATACCGACGTGGTCGAAGCGTTTTATGTTTGGCATCAAGCCATCGTGGCGCACCCCCCTACTTCGGATACTCGGCTAGCCCGGTTTCTGTCGGTACCTAGCCGTATGTTCGATTCATGCTTACCGATCGGGTCGCTGACGTTCAGTTGGCGCTTGATGCGCTGGTGGCGGAGGAGAAGGTCGGGGTTGGTCGTGAGGAGTTGGTGGGTGCTCTTCGTGGGTTTGAGGTAATTCGGCGGCGGATGGCGGTGGTTGATCATCAGCTGATCGCTGAGCTGGAGGATCAGCGGGTGGCGGCCGAGTTGTGTGTGACGTCGACGGCGGCGTTGTTGCGTCAGTTGTTGCGGATCAGTGCGGGGGAGGCGTCGGCGCGGGTTCGGGCGGCGGCGGATCTGGGTCCGCGGCGGTCGCTGCCCGGCGAACTGCTCGAGCCGTTGTTCGCGCGGGTGGCGGCCGCGCAGGCGGCGGGTGTGATCTCACCTGAGCATGCTCGGGTGATCGTTCGGGCGGTCGACCAGTTGCCGGGTGAGCTGCAAGCGGAGTTCGAGCGGGTCGTTGAGGCCGAGTTGGTCGAGGCGGCCCGGGAGTGGGATCCGGTGGCGTTGCAGCGGCTGGCCACCCGGTTGTTGGACACCCTCGACCCGGACGGCACGCTGGCCGATGATGTCGATCATGAGCGGCGGCGGGAGTTTCTGCTGGTCAAGCATCGGGACGGTTCAGCGGCACCGGCGGGACGTTTCAGTCCGGCGTTGGTTGCGTTGATCGACGCGCTCCTCGATGCGAACGCGGGACCTCGCCCGGCGGAGGACGGGGAGCGGGATCCGCGTCATGCCGGCCAACGCAACCACGACGCCCTCCAGGACGGGCTGACCCACCTGCTGGGTTGCGCGGCGCCCACGGCGCCCAGCGGTGGGACGTTGCTGCTGACCATGACCGCCGACCAGTACGAGACCCGCCTTGGCTTCGCGCGAACTGCGCACGGTGACCCGATCAGCATCCCGATGGCACTGGAGTTGGTCGGCGACGGGCAGACGATGAGTGTGCTGTTCGACCCGCACGGCGGGGTCATGAGCTACGGCCAGACCCGGCGGCTGGTGCCCCCGGCGATGCGACTGGCGATGCGACTGGCCATCACCGCCCGCGACCAGGGCTGCACCTTCCCCGGCTGCGATCGCCCGCCCGCCTGGGCCCAAGCACACCACTTCCGCGAATTCGCCACCGAACAAGGACCGACCGCGATCGACAACTGCGGACTCGTCTGCGGGTATCACCACCGCAACTTCGCTCAACGCGGCTGGCAGAGCCTCATCATCAACGGCCGCCCACACTGGCGACCACCCGCCTGGATCGACCCCGACCGACTACCGCGTCGCAACACTCTCCACGACCCACCGCGGCGAACCTGAGTGTCGTCGCACTTAGCCCGCCGCGGCGAAGCTGAAGGTCCGGAATGCGCCGAGACACTTAGCTCGTGCGGGGCCTCGCGGCGATGCCGAACGCGAGCGAGGATCGCAGCTAAATGTAGTTGTAACCCGCCAGGCGGGCCCTGCGTACGGCAAGAACGAGGGGCGCGAGCGCATCTGTGCGTCCATCCGGTTCCGGCGAGCTGCCGACTCCGGCCAGCGCCAGCACGGCCGCCATTCGCTCGGCCTGCGCGACCAGAGCGACCGCCTTCGGCGCGAAGCTAGGGGGAAGGTTGATTCGCTCGCCGGCTCGCCGGGCGGCGATCAGTTCGCTATTCAGTGCCGTACCACCCTCGGCCGGATCGCGGGTCAACCGGGCCAGCGCACTTGCGCATTCGCGAATGGCCTCGGTGAGTTCGTACTGTGCGTCGGCCAGATCGATGTCGTCCATGACCGGCTGCTCGATCTCGAAACGACGCCAGGTGAGCGTCGGCGGGGCGCTGCTGGGGGAGTGATCGACGACTACCGGAACCACGCCGACCGCGCCCGACCCGACGACGGCCTGGCCGGCGTCGAGAGCGGCCAACCGGAACGCGGCCGGACCGGGGACGCCGCGGGTGTCACCCGGCACCGGGAGCACCAGCCGAACGTCGGCGTGGGCTTGGCGCCAGGCGATCAGCACCTGGCCGAGGGCTGAGATCTGGCCGGCGTCCCGGACTCCGCCCACGCCCGAACCGCCGGGACCGGGGCTGCCCGCCGGCAGGGCCATCGCCAGAGCCGGCGCGTCGGCGGCGATGGTGACGGCGCTGAGTACGTCATCGAACGCGGCGGTACCCGCCAGCCAGGCGCGGGCCCACGCCGCGAGGGGTCCACAGCGCAGTCGACTCACACCGACCAGCCTACGAGAACCGACTCCGCGCGCCGGTAAGACCTGCGAGCGCAACCCGCGAGGCATCCCAACCCGAAGGCCACCCCCGCCTAAAGTCGCCGTCTGTGTCCGTTGATCGGTTTGCCGCATTCCCCAGCCATGACCGTCGGCGAAAGGTCGCCGAAGTATCCGCCGAGCCGGGATTGGTCGTCGAGACCGCGGACGGCCGCTTCTGCGGCGCGGTGATCAGCACCGGCAAGGCGGTCGAGGCCGGCGAACGACGCAGCACGGTCACGCTCGAAGACCGCCATGGCAAGCAGCGCGTCTTTGCGATGCTCCCGGCCGCGTTCCTGCTCGACGGGGTCGCGGTGACCCTGGTGGCGGCCGCGGCGCCAGCACCCGTCCCGGCCGCCCGAAAGCGCACGGCGTCAGGTTCGTTCGCGGTCCCGTCGGCTCCGGCCCGGGTCGCTCGGGCGAGCCGAATCTGGGTCGAAGGCGTTCATGACGCCGCTCTGGTCGAACGCATCTGGGGCGATGACCTGCGGGTCGCGGGGATCGTCGTCGAGCCGATGAACGGCATCGACGATCTAGCCGGCCTCGTGCGTGACTTCGGCCCGTCCAGTCAGCGTCGGGTCGGCGTTCTTGTCGATCACCTGGTGCCGGGCAGCAAGGAGTCGCGGATCGCCGCCAGCGTGCACAGCGAGTTCGTCCTGATCAACGGCCACCCGTACATCGATATCTGGCAAGCGGTCAAACCAGCGGCATTGGGTATCGCGGCGTGGCCGCAGATCCCCAAGGGCACCAACTGGAAGGACGGTATCTGCGCGGCTCTCGGCGTCAGCGATCCCTGGGAGATGTGGCGGCGGGTTCTGGCCAGCGTCGATGGCTACACCGACGTCGAAGTGCCGCTGCTGCGAGCGGTCGAGGAACTGATCGACTTCGTCACGGGCGAGCCTGAGCGATAACGCACGACCGCACCGCCCATCGCACGATTTGGTGTAACCATGGAGTTATGCCTGACTGGCTCATCTGGGTCATTGCCGCCGGTGCCCTCGCGGCCGCCGAATCGGTGTCACTCGACTTCGTGCTGGTCATGTGTGCCGGCGGCGCAGCCGCCGGAGGCGTGACGGCGGCCGTCGGTGGTCCACCCGTGCTACAGGTCGCGGTGTCTCTGGTCGTGGCCGCGATCCTGCTCATGCTCGTTCGTCCCGTTGCCCGGCGTCATTTTCTGAGCGGGCCCACCCACCGCAGCGGCACGGCTGGGCTGGTCGGCAAGAGCGCGGTCACCTCGACCGAGGTCGGCCCGCATTCAGGGCTGGTCCGGCTCAACGGGGCCGACTGGTCGGCCCGCTCGATCGGCGACGGCCATGTGTACCCGGCCGGTACGACCGTTCGCGTCCTCGAGATCTCGGGGGCGACCGCGGTCGTCTTCGAAGACTCCTGATCTCCGAAGTGAGGAACTAAATGAGCCCAGCGCTAATCGCGATCATCGTGGTCGCGGTCGTTGCGGTCATCGTGCTCGCCCGCAGCGTCCGCATCGTCCCGCAATCGCGAGCGGCCGTGGTCGAGCGTCTCGGTCGCTACGCCCGCACCCTCGGTCCGGGTCTGGCCGTGCTGGTTCCGTTCGTCGACCGGATGCGCCCGCTGATCGACCTCCGCGAGCAGGTCGTGAGCTTCCCGCCGCAACCGGTCATCACCTCCGACAACCTGACCGTCGCCATCGACTCGGTCATCTACTTCCAGGTCACCGATCCGCGGGCGGCGACCTACGAGATCCAGAACTACATCCTGGCCGTCGAGCAGCTGACGATCACGACGCTGCGTAACGTCGTCGGCGCGCTGAACCTCGAACAAGCGCTGACCAGCCGAGACGGCATCAACAGCCAGCTCCGCGTCGTACTCGACGAGGCGACCGGACCGTGGGGCATCCGGGTTGCCCGCGTTGAGATCAAGGCGATCGAGCCGCCGCCGTCGATCCGCGACGCGATGGAGCAGCAGTTGCGCGCGGACCGGGCCAAGCGGGCGGCGATCCTGACCGCCGAAGGCGCGCGTGAATCAGCGATCCGCACGGCCGAGGGCAACCGGGCCGCGCTGATCCTCAACGCCGAGGGCGAGAAGGCGGCCGTCATCCTGGCCGCCGAGGCCGACCGGCAGTCGTCGATCCTGCGGGCCGAGGGGCAGCGGGCCGCTCAGTACCTGCGGGCCCAGGGTGAGGCTAAAGCGATCGAGACGACGTTCAACGCCATCCACGAGGGAGCGCCCGATCAGGCTTTGCTGGCGTACCAGTATCTGCAGACGCTGCCGCAGATCGCGGCCGGCGACTCGAACAAGCTCTGGATCCTGCCGAGTGAGTTCAGCAAGGCGCTGGACGGCATCTCGCGGCTGGGCACCCTGGTGCCCGGCATACCCGGCGACGGTGCGCCGGCGACTCCCGTCGATGGCACTGCGCCGGTGCCAGCTGCCCCACCGGCGCCCCCGCGTCCGGCCGCGCCGCCGATCGACATGACCGGCTGGTTCGACATCACGCCCGGTTCCCAGGTCGTCGCCGAGGCAGCGGCCGCCGCAGCCGCGCTGCGTGAGGTCGAACCACCGACGGGCGCATCGACGTTGCCGCCACCGCCGGTGCCGGTGCTTGACGACCCACCGCCGGTGAGCGACTCCTGACCGGCTAGAAGCTGGTCGCGCACCACGGCGCCAGCGGGCTGGCCAGCATCGCGTCGGCCCGCAGCAGCGCGCCCGGCGTCAGCTCGTCGACCAGGCCGCTGATCTGCTGGGACCGCAGGCTGACCCCACCGAGATAGCTCGACGCGAGCGCTCGCTGATGCAGTCGAAGGTCAGCCGGACGCGTGGTCGGCGCGCACGCCGCACCGTCGGGTCCACCGTCGAGCTGATATCGCCCGCGCGCGTAGCCCCGACCGTCCGGGTCGTCGACCTCGACCACCAGGGCACCGTCAACGCTGTAGCGACGGGCCGCCATTGCCGCCGGGACGTCGAGCAGCCGCAGCCACAATCGATCGATGCGCGACGTCTGGAGGATCGCCCGGCCGTCGGCCAGCAGCGAGGGCAACGGTTCGTCGACCGGACGATCGGTGAGGTGGATCGCGTCGATCACGTCCATGCCCAGCAGGTACTGCCAGAGCCCGGTATACGCCTCGTCGGTGGTCGCCATCAGGTCGTTGACGGTGATCTGCCCGAGCGGTCCGGTCATCGACCAATGCCCGGTCGACGTCCACGTCACATAACCGTCGATGCCGTCGGCACCCTCGTGGACCAGAAAGACCGGCGCGTTCTTCTCCTCCCGCGGCGCGCCGTCGAGTCCGAGCGCACGCGCCCACCAATAGCCGGGTCGGTCGATATTGCCGGCGCGTTGGGGCTGGACGGCAGCGAACACCTGCGGCGCGATCACCGCGAATTGGTCTACGTCGACCTGGTAGACCTCGCCGGACGCGGGGCGCAGAAGGTGAGCGCCCGGCTCCCGCGTATGCACTGTGTAGTTGGCGACGTCCGAACTGGGCGCATAACCGAACCGACCGTAGATGGGCCACTCGGCTGCGATCAGCGCAGCGATAGCGTCGCCCCGCTCCTTGGCCTCCTCCAACGACTGGTTCAGCATCGTGCGTAGCAGGCCGCGGCGGCGGTGGGTGGCGGATACGGTGACGCTCGTCAATGCATCGACCGTGATGTCGTCATCGGTCAGCGGCAGGGTGATCCGGCGGTCCAGCGTGCGCAGCGTGGCCACCCAGCGGCCCCGGTCCCGGATGCCATAGCTGCGGCTCGGATCCCAGGACTTGGCCCGGATCGGCGCCTCGACGGCCGCGTTCTCGGAATTGCCGAGGAAGTTGGTGAGCATGCTCGCCAGCCACGGCTCGAGCTCGCTGGCCGGCAACGGATGCACTACCTCAAGGTCGCCGATCACAATCCATCACCCTGCCAGGAATGTCGGTCGGCCGCAGCGAGATTCGGGCGCGGCTAGATCCAGGAGATATGGCTTCGTAGGTACACGACGCCGATGAAGCTGATCGCGTCGATGGCGAAATGCGCGATTATCAGCGGCACCACCCGGCGGGTGCGCTGGAACCACCAACCGAAGATCAGCCCCATCACCAGGTTGCCGAAGAACCCGCCGATGCCCTGGTACAGGTGGTAACTGCCGCGCACCACGGCGCTGGTGCCCAAGGACCGGCTGTCGGACCAGCCGAGCTGACGCAGTCGGGTCAGCACGAACGCGCCGACCACGATCTCTTCCGCGATCCCGTCCTGCGCGGCGTTGAGCAGCAGTACCGGGATCCGGTACCAGACATCGGGGAAGTCGACGATGGCCAGTTGCGCGTTCAGACCGAAGGCGTGGGCGGCCCAGACCAGACCTAGCCCGGGGATGCCGATCAGCGCCGTGAAGCCGAGACCCTGGAAGACGTCGAGCGAGCGTAACCGGTCCAGCCCGATTCCCAGCCCGCGGCCGCCGGGGCTACGCAGCAGCAGCACTATGGCGAGGAAGGCCGGCGCGACGCCGCTGAGCACGTCGGCCAGGTCATCGGCGATATCGAGCCAGGGGTAGCTCGTGTGCGGCCCGGCGACCGCGATCGCGGGTGCCGCGTTGGCCAGGTGCCCCTGGGTTGTCACCTCGTTGCGGATGAAGGTCAGCAGCGCGTACAGCCCGGACATTCCGTAAGACACCGCGAGCACGGCGATGACCTCGAGCCCGTACCGCTCACGCGGTGCAGTCGCGGCAGCTGGCGCGGCGGGGGCGACAGCCGCGGTCGGCCCGGGCTGGGGCTGTGCGAGGTCGGGCACCGAGCCAGTGTGCCTCACCGGCGTCGGCTCAGGTGGCCGCGGAGTACCTCAGCGACACGTTCGCACATGCTTCACAGGTCTCGGCCGGGATCAGGCCGGCCCGCATGAGCAGGCCGAAGATCGTGCAACCGATGCAGATCGCAAACACCGACTCGAGGATCGCGGCCACGACGATGAGGCCGAGCAGGACCTGTGCGGCACCGTCCCAGCCGAAGCCGAAGTGCACGATGGCGGCGCTCGTCGAGAAGACGGCGCCCATGCCCTGCGCGAATCGCTTCGGCGGCCCGGCCACGAGCTTCGCCCGCCCGATCCGCGGGGCGACGACGCGGGTGGCGAGTTGGCCGAGCGGACTCAGGGTCGGCCCGGCCGCCACTCGAGCCAGGAAGCCGTACGAAAGGACGGCGGTGAGCCACAGCCAGTCGCTGCCAAGTGCCGTGCTGAGGACGAGCGTGAGGCTCGCCATCAACACGACACCGGCAGCGACACTGCGGGCCGCAACCTCGTTCACCGGATTCGGAAAGCTGAAGAGCTCTGGCCACGAATTCAGCGTACGGGCCACGAGTTCGCAATTGCGAGCTAGTCGATAGACAAACTCGTGAACTACTTAGCGAGGATCGCTTCGACCTCGATGTTGATCTGAATCTTGTCGCCGACGACCACGCCGCCGCCGTCCATCGGCATGTTGAACTCGATGCCGAAGTCGCCGCGGCTGATTTCGCCGGTTGCCGTGAAACCGGCGCGGGTGTTGCCGTACGGGTCCTGGGTGATGCCGTTGAGCTCGAGCTTGAGGGGCACCGACTTGGTGACACCGTGCAGGGTCAGGTCGCCATTGACGAGCCAATCGCTGCCATCGGCCGTCACGCTGGTCGACTGGTAGGTCATCTTCGCGTGCTTGTCGACCTCGAAGAAGTCGGCCGACTTCAGGTGGCCGTCGCGCTGCTCGTTGCCGGTGTCGATCGAGTCCAGATCGATCTCGGCGGTGACCGACGATTCGCTCGGATCAGCGCCGGTGACGATGGTGGCCGAGAAGGTGTTGAACTTGCCGCGGACCTTGCTGACCATCATGTGCCGGACCGAGAAGCCGACCTCGGAATGGGTGGTGTCGATGTTCCAGGTGCCGGCGACGTAGCCGGGAATTGTGGCGGTGGACATGTACTCGCTCCCAAATAGTTGAATGCTAAACTATGTTCAGAGTAGGACTCGGTCGACCCGATGGCAACAGCCCGTTCCGGAGCGGTCACCCGCTCCTTCCGATCTATCGACGGCCGTGCGCGCCATTGTCGACCCATCCGAGCTGTCGGCGCCAATATGCCGACAATCATCGCATTGCTGAGTCCGAACGACACTTGGCGCTATTGCGTGAGCCCGGTATCCGGTGTCCTAGACTCGGCGCCGAAGAGGCGGCGGCACATCCCTCCCGTGCCGCCGCCTCTTCGTACACTCTTCTGCTGCGCGTCGCTTCGCGCCAATCAGCCCAGATTGCGGGCACAATCGGTGTCCGATCCAGATCAGGAGTCGATCCAGGTCACATCAGACCCAGGGAACCGATTACGGGCCGGGAACGAATCTAGTCAGTGAGTGGGGTCGCAACGCCGCGATCCCGCTCGATTCAAGACCCGCCGCCCAAGTTCGTTTCGGAGCTGAGATGCCATGACCCGACGCAAAATAGCTGTAGTCGGCGCCGGTGTGGCCGGGCTAACCGCCGCATACATCCTGCAGCGCGAGGCCGACGTCACCCTTTACGAGGCCGATGACCGGTTGGGTGGCCACGCGCACACCCAAGAAGTGGCCGCGGATGGCGGGAAGGCGCTCGCCATCGACACCGGATTCATCGTTCACAACGAGAAGACCTATCCGACCCTTCTGCGGTTGTTCGGCGAGCTCGGCGTGCAGACCCAACAGTCCGAGATGAGCATGTCGATCAGCTGCGGGGAGTGCGGGCTGGAGTACGCCGGTGGTCGCGGCATCTCGGGTCTGATCCCGTCCTTCAGCGCGGTGATGAACCCGCGGTATCTGAGGATGCTCGGCGAGGTCAAGCGATTCCACCGCCAGGCCAAAGAAACACTCAGCATTGACGACGACACCGAGACGCTGACCGCGTTTCTTCGACGCGGCGGGTTCTCCGGCTACTTCGTCTCTCACTTCGTCACCCCACTGGTATCAGCCGTCTGGTCGTGCGCGCCGAATCAGGCCGGCGAGTATCCCGCGCGTTACCTGTTCACCTTCCTGTCCAACCACGGCGCACTGTCGGTCAGTGGATCGCCGAGCTGGCGGACGGTCGTGGGGGGCTCGGCCCGCTACGTCGAACGGGTGGCCAAGGGCCTGAGCGCGATCGAGTCCTCGACGCCGATCCGGGCGATCAGCCGAACCTTCGGCGGGGTTGAGATCCGCGACGACGCCGACTCCGTGCACCGCTACGACGGCGTGGTCATCGCTACGCATCCCGACCAGGCACTGTCGGTACTGACCGAGCCCACCGCGGCCGAGCGTCAGATCCTGGGGGCCATCGGCTACACGAGCAACCCGACCCTGCTGCACAGCGACACCGCGGTGCTGCCCCGACGAGCCAGAGCACAGGCGTCGTGGAACTACTACCTGCCGTCGTGCGATGCCAACGCGACCCGGGTCAACGTCAGCTACAACCTCAACCGGCTGCAGCGCCTGCAGACGTCGGTTCCCTACATCGTGACGCTCAACGGCGAGGATGCGATCGACCCCTCGAAGGTGATCGCCCGGATGAACTATCGGCACCCGATCTACACCGCCGACTCGGTGGCGGCACGTCGTCGCCTCGGCGAGCTGAATGGCGAGAAGATCGCCTTCGCCGGCGCGTATCACGGGTGGGGCTTCCACGAGGACGGCTGCCGGGCCGGAGTCGATGCGGCGGCGAGCCTGGGAGTCGACTGGTGAGACGAGACGGCAGGTCGTCCCAGCGCCTCGAGCGGCTTTACGAGGTCGAGGTGTTCCATCGTCGCCAGACACCGGTGATACACGAAGTTCGACAGCGCAGCTTATCTGGCCTACGTCGATCTCGACCGGTTGCCCCGCGTGCCGCTACTGGCCGCCTTCAACGCAGCCGATCACCTCGGAGACGCCGACCGAACGATCCGCGAGAACGTCGACGCGTTCCTGGCCGAGTCCGGCATCGACCTGCACGGTGGCCGGATCACGATGCTCGCCCAGCCGCGCAACCTCGGTTACGTCTTCAATCCGCTGACGCTGTTCTGGTGCCACGACCCGAGCGGCGAAGTCGTCTGTGTCGTCGCCGAGGTGCACAACACCTATGGTGGCCGGCACGCCTATCTCGTACAGCCGGATGAACGTGGGGGAGCCGAGACGGCCAAGGCGCTCTACGTCTCGCCGTTCTACCCAGTGGACGGCTTCTACCGCATGAGCGTCCCCGAACCCGGTGAACAACTGGCGATAAACGTCACGCTGCATCGTCCGCAGGGCAAGCCGTTCGTCGCGAGCGTCCGTGGCCTGGCCCGGCCATTTCGCACCTCGGTCCTGCTGAGGTTTGCAGTTCGATATCCGCTGAGCACGTACCTAGTACGCGTCGGCATTGTTTGGCATGGAATTCGCCTGTATCTGAAGGGACTACCGGTCATGCCCCGTTCGAATTCTGACACTTTTGACACCGCTCCGACAACGTCCAAAACCCCGGCCAACACCATTGCCCGGCTGTACCGAGAATTCACCGGCGATGACCTGCCGATCGGGCTACGGGCCTGGGACGGCAGTACGGCCGGGCCGATCGACGGCCCGACGGTGGTCCTGCGATCGCGGCGCGCGCTACGCCGGATCGTGGCCAGTCCGGGCGAGCTCGGACTGGCTCGCGCCTACGTGAGCGGCGATCTGGACGTCGAGGGCGACGTCACCGACGGCTTTCGGCAGGTGTGGGCCGCTGCTCGCTCAGGTCGCCGATCCGGTTCGCTGAAGCTATCGCGTCGGGATCGGCTTCGCGCCGTGGCATCGGCGGTCCGGCTCGGTGCGGTCGGCTGGCCACCGAAGCCACCATCGGTCGAGGCCCGACCGGCCGGTGTGTTGCACTCTCGCGCCCGCGATCGCGCGGTCATCGCCCACCACTACGACCTGTCGAACGAGTTCTATGGTCTGGTACTGGACGAGACGATGGCGTATTCATCGGCCTACTTCGGCGATACCGATCAACCGTTGGCGGATGCGCAGCGGGCCAAACTCGATCTGATCTGCCAGAAGCTGCAGCTCGAGCCCGGCCAGCGCTTGCTCGATGTCGGCTGCGGCTGGGGCTCGCTGATCCTGCACGCGGCCGAGCATTACGGCGTCACCGCCAGCGGGATCACGCTGTCGGCACAGCAGCGCGAATACATCGCCAAACAGATCGCCGACCGTGGCCTGACCGACCAGGTATCGGTCGAACACCGCGACTACCGCGACCTGGACCGGGGCCAGACCTACGACGCCGTCGCTTCGATCGAGATGGGCGAGCACGTCGGCCAGCAGAACTATCCGACCTACGTCTCGGCCTTGTTCGGCGCCGTGCGGCCGGGCGGGCGAGTCCTGATTCAACAGATGTCGCGCCGAGCCGGAACCGCGCCCGGCGGCGGCGCGTTCATCGAGGCCTACATCGCCGGTGACATGTCGATGCTGCCCCTGTCGGAGACCACGGCATTCATCGAGCACGCCGGTTTCGAGGTGCTAGCGGTCCAGAACCTGCGCTTGGACTACGTCGCCACGGCGCGCGTCTGGCTGGCGAACCTCGAATCCAACTACGCTGCGGTAGTCGCACTCGTGGGCGACGAGGTGGCGCGGGTGTGGCGGCTGTACCTGGCCGGCGGCGCGTTGAGTTTTGAGGAAGGACGCATGGGCGTGGATCAGATTCTCGCCACCCGGCCGTGACCCCGTTCGCGACTGGGCCCTTCGCCCAGTCGCTGATCTGGTCCGCCGTAGCCGTCCTGGTCGTTCTGAGTGTCACCCTGGTCGCGTCGAAGATCGCCGGCAAGCACAGCGTGATCGACACGGCCTGGGGACTGCTGTTCGCGGTGATCGCAATCAGCGGATTCATCACCTCGGACGGGCATGGCGACACCGTTCACCGGGTGATCCTGGCCGGCCTGACCGTCCTCTGGGGCGTGCGGTTGGCGCAACATATCGGGCGCCGAACGATCGGCCGCCCGGAGGACCCGCGCTACGCCGCCCTCTTGGCCAAGGCCAAGGGCAACCCCGAGCTCTACGCGTTTCGGAGCATTTATCTGCTTCAGGGAGCGCTCGCGTACCTGATCTCGGCACCCGTCCAGGTCGGCCTGTTCGAACATGACGGCATGGGCGTGATCGGTTATCTCGGGGTCGCTCTGTGGATCGTCGGTGTGGGCTTCGAGGCCACGTCGGACCACCAGCTCGAGGTCTTCCGGGGCAATCCGGCCAACAAGGGCAAGATCATGGACACCGGGCTATGGCACTTCTCGCGGCATCCCAACTACTTCGGGGACGCGTGTGTCTGGTGGGGGATCTACCTGGTTGCTGCTCAGCACTGGCCCGGGTGGTTGACCTTCCCGGCGCCGATCCTGATGACGTTCCTGCTCACCAAGGGATCGGGCGTCCGGATCCTCGACAAGCACATGTCCGGCCGGCCGGGCTGGACTGAATACGCCGAGCGCACCAGCCCGTTCTTTCCATTGCCGCCGCGCCGATCGAAGGGCTGACCGGGTTACGCGTAGCTACCGCGCAGCACGCTCTCGCCCGAGAACGCACCCTGGCCGGCCGTATCCTGCACGCTGACCTCGACGGCTGCGTAGGCCGACATCTCTGATGCAGGCACCGTGAAGTCGGCCTTACGGTCAGCGTCGAGCAGCCCGATCGGCGCCATCGACGTACGGGCGGGGTTGGTCAACCAAACCTCGTAATAGTGGCCGACGGGCAGCTGCGGCAGCGAGGACGCATCCAGGCTCAGCTCGTCCCCGCCGATCATCTGAGCCGAGGCAGTGGTTGTGCCCTGGTCGAAGGCGGCCAACGCGACGTCACGGGTAACCGGGTGCGACGAACCACCGCTGGTTGCCAGATACGTACCAGCACCACCGCCGAGCACGACGACGGCAGCGGCCGCAATCAGCCAGTTCCGGCGCGCGTTGTTCGACCGCCGCCGCGCGGTGAGGTCATCCGCCGGTGCGGCGGCCGGCTCCTCGACCTCGACTTCGGACCGGATCTGCGCGAATACAGCGGACAGATCGATGGGGAATTCGGGGGCGCTGTCGGTCAGCCGGGGCGCGCCGGTCAATTCCGGATCGACCAACCGGGGCGCATAGGTGGCGGCGGACGCGAGCGCGGCGTGTCCGACGATCACCTCGACCAACTGATCGCGGCAGTCCTCGCAGCTGCGCAGATGGGTAGAGACGGCGGCGACCGTAGCTCGATCAGCCTCGCCGGTCAGCAATCGAGGCAATTCATCGACGACATGCTCATTCGATGCGTTCATTGTGGCGTCCCCCCACCTTCGAGCAGTGCGGCCAAGCGCTGCAGTCCACGTGATGTCCTGGTCTTGACCGTGCCGAGCGCGAGATCGAGCCGGCTGGCGATCTCGGACTGCGAGTATCCGCCGTAGTAGGCCATGGCGATCACTTCACGTTGCGCATCCGGCAAGAGCGCGAGCGCGGCCCGAACTTCGTCGGCCCAGTCGAAGCGGTCGGCGACCTCGCGGCCGTCTTCGCCGACGATCTCACGAAACGAGTCCATTGAGACCACGGTGTCGCGGCGCTTGCGCAGATGATCAATGGCTCGTTTGCGGGCGATCGCCAACACCCAGGCCCGCAGGCTCTGCTTCGGGTCAAAACGTTCTCGGGCCCGCCAGACCTCGTAGAACACCCGCTGCAGTACATCCGGTATGTCATCTCTGGGTACGTAGCGGCCGAGGTAGTTCGTGACCAGCGGGCCCAGGGTGCGGTAACAGTCCTCGAGAGCCGTGGGCTCGCCGGACGACAGCCGATCACCGATGTCGGTCATCTCGGCCGCAGCGCTGGTCACAATGACATATTCGTAGCGCAATCGGTTCCCGGTTTCATGTTCACGCGGCCTTCCTACCCAAAAGCCGGCCGAATCATCTCCCATACGAGCAGTTGTGCCGGTTCGCACATAACGATCCGATTTCCGCCACCGCCGCTGAACCGGGCGGTGTCACCGGGACCTAGACGGTCCAACCCCTCCACCACCACTTCGCCGCTCGCAACAAACAGGTGCACGTAGGGCGCATCAGGCAGCTCGACCTCGGCGCCGGTCGGCATTGAGGTCGCGAGCATCGCGGCCCCCGCGTTGTCAAGAGTGATCAGGGCCTGATCGCGGTATTTGGCCAGGCCGGACGCGATCGGCTGCAGCCCGCGGCCGAACCCGGCCGGGTCGATCTCGGCCTGCGCGTAGGCGGGATCGCGGCCGGGCCGATCGGCCGGTACCCACATCTGCACGAAGTGGACGGGCGATGCCTGCTGGCGTTGAACTCGGAGTGCACGATGCCGTGGCCGGCGCTCATCCGCTGCGCCACGCCGGGGTGGATGGTGCCGCGGCGCCCAGCCGAGTCCTCGTGGGTAAGCGTGCCCGAAAGCACCCAGGTCACGATCTCGAGTCTCGCGGTGCGAATGGGCGGCGAACCCGGCGCCCGGGGCGAGGTGCTCTTCGTTGTGCGCGATCAGCAGGCCGTGGTGCGCGTTGGCGGGGTCGTAATGGGCGCCGAACGCGAACGAGTGCCAGGAGTCGCGGCCGTCGACCTGGGTGCGGAACCGATCGGCGGCCCGCTGCACCGAGGCGACCGCGCCGGCCGCACGCACTGAGGCCGGCCGGCGGCTCACTTCGTCCTGGCCTGCTTGACCAGCGACTTGCCGAATTCCCAGATCAGGCCGTTGCCCCGGTGGGCCTCGTCCATCACGTCGATGAACGCGGCCACGAATCGGTCGACCTCGGCCTCGCCGATGATGAGCGGCGGGATCAGCTTGATGACCTCGACGTGGTCACCCGAGACCTGCGTCAGGATGTGGTGGCGATGAAAGAGCGCGTGCACCACGGTCTGGGCGAAGAGGCCTTTGCGGGCCGCCTGCAACGCCATCCAGGGCGCCCGCAACTTCCATGACGTCGGACGGCCGAACTCGATGCCGATCATCAGCCCGCGCCCGCGCACCTCGCGCAGCAGCTCGTAGCGGTCGACCAGTTCGGCCAACCGCGACTGCAGCAGGTCGCCGACCTTGCGCGCGTTGTCGACGACTCCGTCGGCATCCATGACATGAAGAGTCGCCAGACCGGCCGCCATCGCCTGCGAGTTCGAGCCGAAGGTCGAGTCGTGGACGAGGACCCGGTCGATCGACGAGTAGACCTTCTTGAAGATCCAGTCCCGGGCGAGAGTCGCGCCGATCGGGATGTAGCCACCCGAGAGTGCCTTGGCGGCGGCGATGATGTCGGGCTGCACGCCCGGCTCGTGCTGGAAGGCGAAGAAGTCACCGGTACGCCCGATGCCGCACTGCACCTCGTCAGCGATCAGCAGGGCGCGGTGCTCATGCAGCAACTCCTGCGCAGCGGCCAGGAACCCGGGCGGCGATACCGCTACCCCCTTGCCCTGGATCGGCTCGATCAGCAGCCCGGCCACGTCGCCGCGGCGCAGCTGCTTCTCGAGCGCCTCGAGGTCGCCGTAGTCGATGGCGGTGTCGGGCAGCAGCGGTCCGAAGCCGCGCCTGAACTCGCGGGCCCCGTTCACCGATAACGAACCGGCCGTCAGACCGTGAAACGCGTGATCGCAGTAGATGATCCGGCGCCGACCGGTCGCGTAGCGGGCGAACTTGAGGGCGGCCTCGACCGCCTCGGTGCCGCTGTTGCTGAAGTAGACCCGGTCAAGATGCGGGACCTTGGCCAGCAAGACCTCGGCCAGCGGGCCGGCGAGCGGCGGAGCGTCGAACTGGGTCAGCTCGGCCAGGTCCAGATCCATTGCGTCCTTGATCGCCTGCCGAACCACCGGGTTGTGCCGGCCCAGCGCGAAGACGCCGAAACCGGCCAGCATGTCGAGATAATCAGTGCCATCGGCGTCGTAGAGATAGGCCCCTTCGCCGCGCACGTACATCTTGTCGAAACCAATGGTGTGCAGCATTCGAGGGAGCTGCGGGTTCAGGTGGCGCGCGTGCAGCTCGTAGCGTTCGTCACCTCGCCGGGCCAGCACGTCGGCCAGGTCGAACGGTGCCGAGGTTGGGTTGATGCTCACGGGCGTGTCCTCGCCCCCAACGGTGGGATTTGCTGATCGGATGGGACCTCGGGACTAATGTTATCCAAGTGCTCGTCGGAATTGAGGGCACGCCGGTTCAGCAGTGATCCGGGCGAAAAGCTCAAGGAGGCACGCGGCGTGGACGGCGCGGAGGGGACCGCCTCGGTCAGCGCGTTCCGGTCGGACCCCACCACCCCGGTCGCTCCGGCCGGCCCGCTCGGCGCAGTCGATCCGGCCCTCGAGGCGATCGCGGCCCGGTCCGCCGCGCAGATGAGCGCCGAGAACTTCCCGGTCGCGCTGCGCATCCTGCCCGGTCGACCGCGAGCGCATCTCGCCCGGGTGTACGGCTTCGCGCGCTTCGTCGACGACGTCGGCGACACCGGCGACACCTCACCCACCGAACGCCTCGAACTACTCGACGAGGTCGAGGCCGACGTCCGCGCGCTGGCCACCGGTCGGGCCCGGTTGAGCCCGATCCGGGCCCTCGGGCCGCTCATCGAAGAGTGCCATCCGCCCCTGGACCCGTTCCTCGACCTGATCGAGGCCAACCGGGTGGATCAGCGGGTCAGCCGCTACCCGACCTTTACCGACCTGATGGGTTACTGCCGGCTCTCGGCGGCCCCGGTCGGGCGACTGGTGCTCTATGTCGCCGGCGCAGCCACGGACGCCAACTTCGCCGAGTCCGATGTCGTTTGCGCTGCGCTTCAGGTCCTCGAGCACTGCCAGGACGTCGGCGAGGACGCGGCCGCGGGCCGGATCTACCTGCCGGCCGAGGAACTCGACGCCGCGGGCATCACCGAGGACGCCCTGCTCGGGGCCGTGACCGGCGGACGGCTGCGGAGTGTGATCAGCGTCCAGGCGCAGCGATCCGTCGAGCTGCTGGACGCCGGCCGGCCACTCGTCCGCCGGCTCTCGGGTTGGGCCCGGCTGGCCGTCGCCGGGTACGTCGGCGGCGGTCTCGCGACGGCCGATGCGCTGAGTCAGGCCGACTATGACGTCCTGGCGCGGACCGTCCGTCCGAGCAAGGGACGCACTGTCCGGCACGCGCTGACGCTTGCGGTCGGCCGCTGATGGCGCGGGCATCGCGGGCGCGGACAGTGGGGGAGCCGTCGGCCACCGCCCTGGCGGCCTACCGCGAATGCGAGCGGATCACCGGTGAGCAGGCCCGCAACTTCGCCTGGGGCATCCGGCTGCTCACCACGCCCAAGCGCCGCGCCCTGTCGGCCGTCTATGCCTTCGCCCGCCGCGTCGATGACATCGGCGATGGTGATCTGCCCGACGATGAGAAGCTGCACCAACTCGCGCTCGCCCGCGAGTCGTTGAAGGCACCCGGCGACCATCCCGACGACCTTGTCCTGGTCGCGCTCGCCGATGCCGCCAAGCGGCTCCCGATACCGCTCGACGCGTTCGGCGAACTGATCGACGGCTGCGAGATGGACGTGCGGGGCGAGGGCTACGACAGCCTCGATGACCTCGCGGTCTACTGCCGCAACGTCGCCGGTTCGATCGGCCGGCTGTCCCTCGGCGTGTTCAACCCGCGCGACGCCGCCGTACCCACCAAGAACGCCGTCAGGGCCGACGAGTTGGCCGACACGCTCGGCATCGCGCTGCAGCTCACCAACATCCTGCGCGACATCCGCGAGGACCTCGGCAACGGACGGGTCTACCTGCCGCGCAAGGATCTCGAACTCTTCGGCGTCACTTTGAGGACCCTGCCCGACGGCACCCTCGACCCATGCGATGGCGCGCTCGCCGAGCTGATCCGGTTCGAGGCCGCGCGCGCCTGGGGGTATTACGACCGCGGCCTGCAATTGCTGCCGATGCTCGATCGCCGCAGTGCCGCGTGCTGCGCCGCGCTGGCCGGGCTCTACCACGAACTGCTCGCCCGGATCGCGGCCGACCCGGCGCTGGCCATGAAGGGTCGCACCTCGCTTGCGACCCGCGACAAGCTCAAGATCGCTGCCAAGGCGCTGGCCGGCCGTCATGGCTGACCGCGACGCGGTGGTGGTGGGCGGTGGTCTGGCCGGCATCACCGCGGCGCTGCGGCTCGCCGACGCCGGTCGGTCGGTGACCCTGCTCGAGAGCCGCGGCTGGCTCGGCGGAGCGGCGTTCTCGTTCCGCCGCGGTGAGCTGTCGATCGACAACGGCCAGCACGTCTTCCTTCGTTGCTGCGCGGCCTACCGGGGTCTGCTCGAGCGGATCGGCGTGACCGATCGCGCGCCGATCCAGCGCCACCTCGACATTCCGATCCTGCGCGCGGACGGCCGCCAGGCCCGGTTGCGGCGAATTCCGGGTATCCCGGCGCCGCTGCATCTGAGCGCCTCGCTCGCCGGCTTCGGCCTGCTGAGCCTGGGCGATCGGGCGCGAGTCGGCCGTGGAGCCGCAGCGCTGCGGCTGCTCAACCCCGAAAATCCGGCCCTCGACGCTCGCACGCTCGGTGACTTCCTGCGCCAGCACGGCCAGAACGACGCGATCATCTCGGCGCTGTGGGGCATCGTCGCCACGGCCACCTTGAACATCGACCCCGATGAGGCCTCGCTCGCCCTGGCGGCCAAGGTCTTTCGCACCGGCATGCTCGATCACGCCACGGCGGCCGACGTCGGCTACGCCGCGACCCCGCTGGGTGACCTGCATTCGCTCGCCACGAAGACGGCACTCGAGGCCGCCGGCGTCGAGGTGCTGCTCGGGTACAAGGCCACCCACGTCGAGACCGGTCTGGTGCAGGCCCGCGTGCGCGCCGGCACCGAGCGCAGCTGGACGACCGATGCCGTGGTCGTCGCGCTGCCGCACCGCGAGGCGTTCGCCGCCCTGCCGGCACTGGCCCACACCGCCGTCGCCCCCGCCGCCGGATTGGGCGCGACGCCGATCCTCAACGTGCACGTGATCTACGACCGGAAGGTGACCGACCTGCCGTTCGCGGCCGCGGTCGATTCGCCCGTCCAATGGCTGTTCGACCGCACCGACACCTCGGGCCTGCATCGCACCCAACCGCGGGGTCAATATCTCGCGATCACCGTTTCGGCCGCCGACGCGGTGATCGACGAGCCGGCGAACTCGTTGACGGCCCGCTACGTCGCCGAGCTCGGCCGGCTGCTGCCCGCGGCCGCCCGGGCCGAGGTCACCGACGCGTTCGTCAGCCGCGAACGGCGCGCCACCTTTCGGCAGTCGGCGGGCAGCAGCCGGTTGCGACCGTCGGCTCGCAGCGGCGTGGACGGCGTGTGGCTCGCCGGCGCGTGGACGGCCACCGGATGGCCCGACACGATGGAGGGCGCCGTCCGAAGCGGGCTGACGGCGGCCCGCGAGGCGCTGGCCGGACGACCCGCACCAGTAGATAGGGTCGCGGCGTGAGCGGTGTAAGTGACGTTGACGTGGTCGCGCCGGCCGTAATCGCGCGCAACCGCGAGCTCTTCGAGCCGGCGCTGCGGGCCGCGGTCGAGCGCCTCGACAACCTGCAAATGCGCCGGATCGCGTCCTACCAGCTGGGCTGGTGCGATGCCGACGGCAACCCGATCGAGGCCGGCGGCGGCAAGGCGATCCGCCCGACGCTCGCCATCCTCTCGGCCGAGGCCGGCGGTGGCACCGCGGCCGAGGGTCTGGCGGCCGCGGTCGCGGTCGAACTCGTACACAACTTCTCGCTGCTGCACGACGACATCATGGATGGCGACCGTGAACGACGGCATCGCCCGACCGGGTGGGTGGTGTTCGGTGAGGGGCAGACGATCCTGGCCGGCACGGCGATGCTCACCGCGGCGATCGAGGTTCTCGAGTCCGACGGCGCCGCCGGCCGACGCGCACTGCCGTTGCTGTTGTCATCGACGCAGCTGCTGATCAGCGGCCAGTCGCGCGACCTCGCGCTGGAGGATCGCGACGACGCGACGGTCGATGACGTGCTGCTGATGGAGGCCGGCAAGACCGCGTCGCTGCTGTCCTGTTCGGCCGCGCTCGGCGCCCTGGCGGTCGGGGCCGCCCCCGAACTCGTCGAGGGGCTGGCCGCGTTCGGCCACGACCTGGGCATGAGCTTCCAGCTGGTCGACGACGTCCTCGGAGTGGTCGGTGACCCCGCCGTCACCGGCAAGTCGTCGTCATCCGACGTTCGCGCCGGCAAGCGCAGCGCGCCGATCGTCGCGGCCCTTCGCGCCGGCGGGCCGGCTTCGGATCGGCTGGCCGCACTGATGGCCGACGGGCCGCCGGTGGACGAGGCCGACGTCGCGTTGGCGAGTCGGTTGATCGAAGAGGCCGGCGGGATCGAATGGGCCTCGAACGAGGCGCAGCGGCTGATCGACCGGGCCCTGACCCGGCTGGACCACCTGCAGTTGCCGGCGCGACCCGCCGTCGAGTTGACTGCTCTTGCGCGCTACATAGTGGAACGTGATCGGTAATGAGCGCGGGAACCGATACGGCCCAGCGGGGCGATGTCGTCGAGGTCGCCGACTCGATCCGTCGCGCTCAACAGAACTTGATCGCAGCCCAGGACGCCGCCGGATGGTGGAAGGGCGAGCTGGCCACGAATGTGACGATGGACGCCGAAGACCTGCTGCTTCGGCAGTTCCTCGGCATCCTCGACCCGATCGACCTCGAGCACGCGGCCCGCTGGATCCGGTCCCAGCAGCGCGAGGACGGCACCTGGGCCAACTTCTTCGGTGGACCGGCCGATCTTTCGACGACGATCGAGGCCTACGCTGCGCTGCGCCTGGCCGGCGACGCAGCGCAGGATCCTCGGCTCGTCCAGGCCCGCGAATACATCCTGGACGCCGGCGGCATCGAGGCCAGCCGCGTGTTCACCCGTATCTGGTTGGCCCTGTTCGGGGAATGGTCCTGGGACGAGCTGCCCGAGATGCCACCCGAGCTCATCCTGCTGCCCAAGTGGTTCCCGCTCAACATCTACGACTGGGCCTGCTGGGCCCGCCAGACCGTCGTCCCGATCACGATCGTCGCCACGCTCCGCCCGGTCCGCCCACTGCCGTTCACGCTCAACGAGCTGCGCACCGGAGTCATCCCGCCGCCCCGAACCCGCGATCGCATCGCGCGCGCGTTCGGCGTCCTCGACCGGGTGCTCAAGGTCTATCAGCGCTCACCCATCCATCCCGCTCGCAAAATGGCGATGCGCCGCGGCGCCGAATGGATCATCGCCCGGCAGGAATCCGACGGCGGCTGGGGCGGCATTCAACCGCCGTGGGTCTACTCGATCCTTGCCCTGCACCTGCTCGGCTATGGCCTCGATCATCCGGTGGTCGTCGCGGCTATCAGGGGCCTCGAGGGCTTCCTGGTCCGCGAGGACGGCCCGGACGGACCGGTCCGCCGCCTCGAGGCCTGTCAGTCGCCGGTGTGGGATGCCTGCCTGGCGGTGATCGGATTACTGGATTCGGGAATCCCGGCCGATCATCCGGCGGTTGTGTCCGGTGTGCGCTGGCTGCTCCAGGAAGAGATCCGGGTAACCGGTGACTGGGCCGTGAAACGACCCGACCTCGAGCCGGCCGGCTGGGCCTTCGAGTTCGCCAACGACATCTACCCCGACATCGACGACACCGCCGAGGTCGTGCTGGCGCTGCGCCGCATTCCCGACACCGTCGTCGCCGGCGCCACCGCCGCGGCCGACCGAGGGGTCGCCTGGAACATCGGCATGCAGTCCCGCGACGGCGGCTGGGGCGCCTTCGACGCCGACAACACCCGCCGCCTGGTCGAGAAGTTGCCGTTCTGCGACTTCGGTGCCGTCATCGACCCACCGTCGGCCGACGTCACCGCGCACGTCCTCGAGATGCTGGCCGAGCGCGGCCTGTCCGACTCCGAGTCGGCCCGCCGCGGCCGGCAATGGCTGCTGGCCGCGCAAGAGGCCGACGGGTCATGGTTCGGACGCTGGGGCGCCAACTACATCTACGGAACGGGCGCGGCGGTACCGGCGCTGATCGCGGCCGGCGTGCCGGAGGCTTCGCCGTCGATCCGGCGGGCCGTCCGCTGGCTCGAAGCTCACCAGAACGAAGACGGCGGCTGGGGTGAGGACCTTCGCTCCTACACCGACCCGGCCTGGGCCGGACGCGGCCAGTCGACCGCATCGCAGACCGCCTGGGCGCTGTTGGCTCTGCTCGCCGCGGTGCCCGGATCCGAGGCGGTGGCCAACGGCGTCCGTTGGCTGACCGCTACCCAGCGTGAAGACGGCAGCTGGGACGAGGACCTGTACACCGGCACCGGCTTCCCCGGTGACTTCTACATCAACTACGGGCTGTACCGGCTGGTGTTTCCGCTCAGTGCATTGGGTCGCTACCAACAATTGTGCCAAGCTGGACAGACATGACAAGTACGGGCGGTCTCCTCGTCATCACGGCGCTGCGCAGCGAGTACGCAGCGCTGGCCCGGCAGGTCCCCGAAGCGATCCTCGAGCGCTGTGGCATGGGCCCGGACCGGGTCCGCGAATGGCTGCCTCGCCTCCAGCAGTTGCGGCCCGACGTCATCGTCGTCGCCGGCGTCGCCGGCGGCCTCGACCCGTCGATGCGCCCCGGCGATGTGCTCGTCGCCAGCGAGGTCCGCGATGAGCACGGTCGCATCCTGCTCCGCGCGGCGGCCCCACTGGCGGCCGAACTGCGACGCCTCGGCCTGCGGGTGCACACCGGGCCGATCGCGAGCGCCGACCACATCGTCCACGGCGCCGAGCGTGAGCGGCTCGCCGAAACCGGCGCGTTGGCGGTCGATATGGAATCCGCCGCGATCGTGCGCGCGGTCCATGATCAAGGTCGCCCGATCGCCGTTGTAAGGGTGATCGTCGACACGATGCACTCGCCGCTGCGACGGCTGGCGACCATTCCGGCGGGTGCCCGCGCGTTGAGCGTCCTGCGTCAGACCGGGCCGGCCCTGCGCAAGTGGGCTGACCTGGCCGGCTCCCGAACCGTCCTGCTGGCCGCCCCCCGATCCTTCTGTGCGGGCGTCGAGCGCGCGATCGACATCGTTGACCTCGCGCTGCGTCGTTATCCGCGCCCGGTGTACGTCCGTCGCCAGATCGTGCACAACGCGCACGTGGTGGCTGACCTACAGCGCCAGGGCGCGGTGTTCGTTGACGAACTCGACGAGGTCCCCGACGGGGCTGCGGTCGTCTTCTCGGCGCACGGTGTCGCCCCGTCCGTCCGGGCCGAGGCGGCCCGGCGCGGTCTGACGGTCGTCGACGCCACCTGCCCGCTGGTGGCCAAGGTGCACGTCGAGGCTCGGCGCTACATCGCTCGTGGAGACACGGTGCTCTTCGTCGGCCACGACGGCCATGACGAGACCGAGGGGTTGCTCGGCGAGGCGCCGGGCCAGATCACCTTGGTCCAGACCGCCGCGGATGCCGAGCAGATCGTGGCTGACAACCCGGGCAGGATCGCGTTCGTGACCCAGACGACGCTCGCGGTCGAAGATGCGGCCGAGGTCGTGGACGTTCTTCGGCGGCGCTTTCCCACCATCGCATCGCCGGCCACGGACGACATCTGCTACGCGACGACGAACCGCCAACACGCCGTACGCGCGATCGCCGAGGAGTCCGACGTCGTCGTCGTGCTCGGATCGACGAACTCGTCCAACTCGCTGCGCCTCGTCGAGGTCGCCGAACGCAGCGGAGCGCGAGCCCACCTGGTCGACGACGCGACCGAAATCTTGCCGGAATGGCTACTCAACGCCAAGACGGTCGGGATCACCGCGGGAGCATCGGCGCCACCGCATTTGGTTGATGAAGTGATAGGCACTCTGCGTGCCTTAGGCCCAGTTGATGTAATAGAGCGGGAAGTGACCCGGGAATCCATCCGGTTCACCCTGCCGAAGGAGGTTTCGGAGTAAATGGGTGTTCCAATGCGGCAAGGGTTGCGTATCGGCGCTTACCTGATGAAGAACAAGATCCAGAAGCGTGAGAAGTTCCCGCTGATCGTCGAGCTCGAGCCCCTCTTCGCCTGCAACCTCAAATGCAACGGCTGCGGCAAGATCCAGCAGCCGGCCAACCTGCTCCGTCAGCGGATGCCGGTCGATCGGGCCGTCAACGCAGTCCTCGAGTCCGGTGCGCCGATGGTGTCACTCGCCGGCGGCGAGCCCCTCATGCACCCGCAGATCGACGTCATCGTCGATGAGCTGGTCAAGCGCAAGAAGTACGTCTACCTGTGCACCAATGCCGAGCTGGTCCGGTCGCGGTTCGACAAGTTCAACTTCAAGCCCTCGCACTACTTCTCCTTCGCCATCCACATCGACGGCCTCCAGGAGCGTCACGACGAGTCGGTCGCCAAGGAAGGCGTCTTCGTCGAAGCGGTCGAGGCGATCAAGTTCCTGAAGGAGAAGGGCTTCCGGGTAACCACCAACTCGACCTTCTTCAACACCGACACCCCGCAGACCGTCATCGACGTGCTGAACTTCCTCAACGACGAGGTCGAGGTGGACGAGATGATGATCTCGCCGGCCTACGCGTATGAGAAGGCGCCCGATCAGGATCACTTCCTCGGCGTGACCGAGACCCGCGAGCTGTTCTCGAAGGCCTTCGCCAACGGCAACCGCAAGCGCTGGCGCCTGAACCATTCGCCGCTGTTCCTGGACTTCCTCGAGGGCAAGGTCGACTACGCCTGCACGGCGTGGGGCATCCCGTCCTACTCGCTGCTCGGCTGGCAGAAGCCGTGCTATCTGATGGCCGACGGGTATACCGAGACCTACAAGGAACTGATCGAGACCACCGAGTGGGAGAAGTACGGCCGCGGCAAGGACGAGCGCTGCAACAACTGCATGGCGCATTGTGGCTACGAGCCGACCGCGGTGCTCGCCACCCTGGGTTCGCTCAAGGAGAGCATCCGCGCGATGCGCGAGCAGGGATAGCCGCACAATCCGAGGATCGGCCCGAGCGATCCGGATGCGCTCGGGCCGATCCTCGATTCCGACGTCGACCTGGGCGACCCGGCCCAGCGAGATGAGATCCACCCCCGTGAGTGGGACATCCTGCTCGCGATCGCCATCGGCGGCGCCCTCGGTGCGCTGGCCCGGTACGGCGTGGGTCGCGGCCTGCCGCGCACCGCGACCCAGTTCCCGTGGGCGACGTTGTTGATCAACGCATCCGGCTGCCTCGCGATCGGCCTGCTGATGAGCGTGCTGCTCAGCGCCTCCGCGCCGCCACGGCTGGCCCGTCCGTTCCTCGGGGTCGGGATCCTTGGCGGTTACACCACCTTCTCAACCTTCGCGACCGACGCCGTCGCACTGACCGATCACGATCGTCCGGTGCTGGCGCTGGTCTACCTGGCGGCGACGATCATCAGCTGCGCGGTCGCGGTGGCGGTGGCGAACAGAGCCGGCCTATCAATCATCGGCCGTCTTCGGGCCCGGTCGACCGCGGCGAACGGATCGGGATGACGTTTCTGCTGATCGCGCTGGGCGCCTTCGTCGGCGCGCCCGCACGGTATGTGTCCGACCGACAGCTGCAGCGCCGGTTCGGCAGCGGCTGGCCGTGGGGCACACTGACGGTCAACCTCAGCGCGTCGCTTCTTCTCGGCGTTTCTGCTCGGCGCCGGTCACCACCTCGACCCATGGATCGTGACCCTCCTCGGCACCGGCTTCTGCGGTGCGCTCAGTACGTACTCGACATTCAGTTTCGAGACGCTGCGGCTGTATCAGGACGGTCGCACGGTGCGGGCGCTGAGCTATGTCGCGGCCAGCGTGCTCACCGGTCTCAGCCTGGCCGCGGCGGGCTGGGCCATCGGCGCTGCACTGGTCGGCTAGCAGTTCAGCTGACGGTCATCTCGCGAACGTCGTCGGCGATCACCGCGTCGATAGTCGTGAGGGCGAGCACCTCCTCGGCGGTGAAGCCCGGCGCCACCTCGTCGATCACGAACCGGCCGTCGCGGAAGTTGAGCAGCGCCAGGTCGGTGACGACCGTATTCACGCAGTTGGCTCCGGTGAGCGGGTAGGTGCACTCAGCGACGAGCTTCGGTCCGCCCGAGCTGTCGCAATGCTCGAGCACGATGATCAGGTTGGTCTGGGCGGCGACCAGATCCATGGCGCCGCCGACGCCGCCACCGACCTGCGCCGGGTTGCTCCAGTTGGCCAGCGATGCGTGCGAGTCGACTTGATAGCCACCGAGCACGACATGAGTGAGCCGGCCGCCGCGGGCGATCTCGAACGAGGTGACACTGTCGAAGAAGGACATGCCACCCTTGCCGCGCACGAACCCGCCGCCGGCGTCGAACACGTCGGGGTCGATCTCGTCGCCGTTGATCCGCTCGCCGTAGCCGAGGATGCCGTTCTCACCGTGCAGCCAGATATCGCGGTGGGCGAGGTGGCTGGCCATCAGGTTCGGCAAACCGGCCCCGAGGTTGACATAGCTGCCCTCTTCGATCAGCTCGGCGGCGCGCGCCGCCATCTGCGAACGGCTCAGCGCCGGCTTGCCGTTGTACTCGCGGTGCGTCTCGGCGCCCCGGCGACCGTACTGGTTCAGGTCGGGCGGGATGACGATGGTCGACTGCACCACCGCGCTGATGAAGATGCCGGGGATGCCGATGTTCTCGGGATCGATCTCGCCGATCTCGACGATCTCGTCGGCCTCGACGATCGCGTTCGTGGCCGCTTTGGCGAAGGCCGGGTTGAAGTTGCGGCTGGCTCCTCTGAACTCGACGTTGCCGGCCCGGTCGGCGCGGTGCGCTCGCAGCAGTGAGTAGTCGACCGGCAGGGCCGTTTCGAGGATGAAGCGCCGTCCATTGAAGACCCGCTCCTCCTTGCCGTCCGCCATCGGGGTGTCGACGCCGGTGGGGGAGTAGAAGGCCGGGATGCCGGCGGCGGCGGCCCGCATGCGGTCGACCAGCATGCCCTGGGGGACGACCTCGAGCTCGATCTCACCGGCCGCGACCTTGTCCTCGGGGATGGTGCGCTTGCCCGCCCGAGCCGAGAACGACACCTTCAGCCGATTCACCTGGCCATTGATGACCCACTGCTCAGCGGTGGCCGGGCCGAAGCCGATGCCGTTGGCGACCAGGCAGATCTCTTTGACCCCGCTGCGGCTGACCGCGTCGATCAGCGTCGAGGGCAGCCGATGGCCGAGGCCGAAGCCACCGACCGCGATGGTCACGCCATCGGTCATACCGGCGAACGCTTCATCTACTGTGCGGACCTTGTCCATGGCTCAGGCTCCCGGGTTCTCGCGTGACTACGTCTTGTGGATGCTCATCTGGCCTAACACGTCATTCCTGGTTTGCGCAGGGCGTCCTGCCGACACCTTCATCGTCGGATCGCGCTCAGCGCGGTCACAGGACTACGACAGATTACCGGCTGACACCGTTGACCCGGCGTTGGGGCGCCTCGTGCACCGGTCGCCCGCTCAGGGAACGTGGATCAGTACCTCGCCCGGGCCGGGTTGAGGCGTGGGTACCTCTTCGAGGACGGACTCGGCGCCTAATTCGTGCAGCCGCGCGGCTCTCACCTGGCACCAATCGCAGTGACGGAAGCGGTCCGACCAGGCGCTAGTACGCCCAGCCGGACCTTGATCACCAATTCTTTGCGATGAGAAGAGGCGACCCGTCGGCAAGCTAACCACTAACCGGCGGCTTGATCGCCCGCGACCCAGCTCAGCCGGCGATCGCGTCGAGCTCGGCGATCGCGTCCGCGGGCAGCTCGAGGGACGCGCCGGCGATGTTCTGGCGCAGATGATCAAGCGACGACGTGCCCGGGATGAGCAGCAGATTCGGTGAGCGCTGCAACAGCCAGGAAAGCGCGACCGCCATCGGCGTGGCGTCGAGCCGGTCGGCCACCGCGTTCAGCTCATCCGACTGCAGCGGTGAGAACCCACCGAGCGGGAAGTAGGGGACGAACGCGATGCCCTGCCGGGCGGTCAGCTCGACCAAGCGCGTCGTCCTCGCGCCGCGCGATGTTGTAGAAGTTCTGCACGCAGACGACGGGAGCGATCGACTGGGCCTCGGCGACCTGCTCGGCGGTGACCGTGCTGACGCCGAGATGGCGGATCAGTCCCTGCTGCTGCAGTTCGGCCAGCGCCTCGAACTGCTCGGCGAGTGAACCGGGCTCGGGGGAGTCGAGGCCGCCGACGCGCAGGTTCACCACGTCCAGGACGTCGAGGCCGAGATTGCGCAGGTTGTCGTGCACCTGGTCGCGCAACTCGGCCGGCGTGCGCGCGGGCGGCCAACCACCCTGCTCGTCGCGGCGGGCGCCGACCTTGGTGACGATGTGCAGATCGGTCGGGTAGGGACTCAGCGCGGTGCGGATGATCTCGTTGGTGACGTGCGGGCCATAGAAGTCGGCTGTGTCGATGTGGTTGATACCGAGCTCGACGGCCGTTCCGCAGCACCGCGATCGCGGCATCGCGGTCCTTCGGGGGGCCGAAGACATGCGGGCCGGCCAGCTGCATCGCGCCGTAGCCGATGCGGGTCAGGTCAAGGTCGCCGACGCGGTAGGTGCCGCCGGCGAAGGTGGGGAGGGTCATCGTCTGCCTTTCCGATTGCGGGTCTGTCCGGAGTCGTACCCGCGTTGGCTCAACCCTGCGCCGACCCCTGGTGGTTAGGCAGGGCCGCGGTCATCCTGGGGACGCCAGGACCAGGCTGGCCGGACGGACCGTGCTTACAGTGGATGGATGACCGCGATCAACGCGCTGGGCGAATATCTGCGGGCCCGTCGCGAGCTGGTTGATCCGGCCGAGGTGGGGCTGCAGACCTTCGGCGTGCGCCGCACCCCGGGATTGCGGCGCGAAGAGGTAGCCACCCTCGCCGGTATCAGCGCCGACTACTACCTTCGCCTGGAACAGGGCCGTGACCGCAATCCGTCGGCGCAGATCCTCGAGTCGCTGGCCCGCGTGCTGCGCCTCGATGCGACCGCGACGCAGTACCTGCTCAGCCTCGGCACCGCCGCCGGCTCGCGCCCGCCCCGGACCCGCGCGCGACGACCGGGGCGTGAAGTCGTACCCGAAGGTATTCGGCTGCTGCTGGCCTCCCTCGACCTGCCGGCGTTCGTCGAGGGGCGGCTCTTCGACGTGCTCGCCGCGAATCCGCTCGCGACCGCGCTGTCGCCGAACATCCGGGTCGGTCGAAACCGGGTCCGCTCGATGTTCCTCGACGAGTCCGAGCGTGATCTCTATGCCGACTGGGACCAGGCCACCGAGGGCATGATCGCCGCCCTGCGGATCTCGATCGGCACCGACATCGAAGACCCGCGCATCGCTCAACTCATCGGCGAACTGTCATTGTCGAGCGACACGTTCCGCCGCCTCTGGGCCCGCCACGATGTGCGGGCGCTCGCGGGCGGCGCGGTGCGACTCAACCACCCTGACGTCGGTCCGATGGAGCTGTGGCGCGAGAAGTTGCCGATCGGTGATTCGGGCGGCCAGGTGCTGGCGATCTACCACGCGGAACCCGGCTCCGAGAGTGCGCGATCGCTCGCGCTGCTGGGTTCGCTCGCCGCAACGTCTGCGTAGGCGGCCGCCTCCGCTGCCATCGTGACGGCCCTCGTCTCACTCGTACCCTGTCCACGAGCGGTCGCGCACCGAACCGACGGTCGACGGCGTGAAGAACTTGAACAAAATTAGTTCCTGGCGCGGTGTCGTATCGGGGCAAGCCCGTTCGTGGTGAGGGTGAAGGCGGTCATCGAGGCCGTCCGATACTGAGGAGTTACGACATGACGCACTACCTACTGAGCGTGCACGGCCCGGCGGAGATGGGCGAGTTCGGCAACTACGGCTCGAAGGAAGCGATGGAGGCGGCATTCGCCGCGACCGACGTCTTCAACCAGCAGCTGAAGACCGACGGCTACTGGGTTTTCGCCGGCGGACTGAGCCGGGCCTCGACCGCGACCGTCGTCGACGGCACGGGCGAGACGCCGGTGATGACCGACGGACCGTATCTCGAGACCAAAGAGGTCATCGGCGGGTTCTGGGTGATCGATGCGCCCGATCTCGACGTGGCGCTCAAGCTCGCGGCCGAGGGGTCGAAGGCGTGTGGCGGCAAGGTCGAGGTCCGGCCCTTCGAGGGTCTCGCCTGAGCGACCCGCAAGATGCGCAATGACACGGCCGCCGTCGAGCGGGTCTTCCGCGAAGAGTACGGCCGGCTGATCGCCTCGCTCGTCCGCCGATTCGGTGATATCGACATCGCCGAAGAGGCGGCGGGCGAGGCGCTCGTGGTCGCGCTCGAGAGGTGGCCGAGCGACGGCGTGCCACCGAATCCCGGCGGCTGGCTCACCACCACGGCGGGCAACCGCGCGATCGACCGGATTCGCCGCGAGAAGGTACGCGACACCAAGCACCAGGCGGCCCTCATGATCTACGACGACTCCGCGCCGGATCCCACCGGCGCGGTCGAGGACGACCGGCTACGGCTGATGTTCACCTGTTGTCACCCGGCGCTGGCCAGCGAGGCGCGCATCGCGCTGACGCTGCGCCTACTCGGCGGGCTGACCGTGCCCGAGATCGCCCAGGCGTTCCTCGTGCCCGAGGCGACGATCGGGCAGCGGATCACCCGCGCGAAGAAGAAGATCTCGGCGGCCAATGTGCCCTACCGGGTGCCCGAGGCCGCCGACCTGCCCGCACGGCTCAGTGGTCTGCTGACCGTACTGTTCCTCGTCTTCAACGAGGGCTACCTGGCCAGCGGCGACGGCTCGCCGATACGGGCCGAGCTAACCGCGGAAGCAATTCGGCTGACGCGCATCCTGCGCCAACTACTGCCGGACGAGCCGGAGGTGACCGGCCTGCTTGCACTGCTGATCCTCATCGAGGCGCGCCGCGACGCCCGCGTGCGCAACGGCCAACTGGTGCCGCTGAACGAACAGGACCGCGCCGGCTGGGACGCCGCGCTGATCGCCGAGGGCCACGATCTCGTGCGCGAATGCCTCGCGATCAACCGGCCCGGCCGCTACCAGATACTCGCCGCGATCAACGCGGTGCACACCGACGCCCCCAGCCCGTCCGACACCGATTGGTCGCAAGTCGTCGCTCTGTATGACCAGCTGACCAGCATCGACCCGTCGCCGATCGTCGCGCTCAACCGGGCCGTCGCCGTCGCCGAATTGGACGGGCCCGAAGTTGCCCTCGCCATCGTCGACCGGCTGCCCCTGAACGGGTACCACGCGTGGCATGCCGTCCGTGCCGATCTGCTGCGCCGGCTCGGTCGAAGCGCCGAAGCGAAGGACGCCTACGACGCCGCGATCGACGCCACCCAGAACTCGGCCGAGCGCGCCTACCTCGCCCGCAAGCGCGGCGAACTTGGTGGGTAAACGGTCGCTGCGCGTCCACGATCCCCAGATCTTGGGACGCGGAGTCTGCGAACGTCGGTGTCCGAGGGGGGACTTGAACCCCCACACCCCGTAAAGGGTACTAGCACCTCAAGCTAGCGCGTCTGCCATTCCGCCACTCGGACGAACACCGGCGCGAGTCTAACCGACTAGCCACCGACATCCGGCACGCCAGCCCGGGAGTGGCGGTGCTGGTCGGCGCCCGGTGTTACGGCTACGCTTGGCCGGGACCGCAGACGTAGGTACTTCGCGTACGGTCCGCAGGCGGGGTTCTCACACCGCTCACCCGGCCACTAGTCGGACAAGTCCGGCCTGGGCCAATTCGGTACGACGTTGATAGGGCTCGGCAATTCGGTCGGAGGACCAGCGATAATGGCACGGGTTACCAGAAGAGTTCTCGCTCTTCCGGTAACCGTGGTAATAGCTATCGCTGCCGCTATTACTTTGTCGACCGCGCCCGTGTCGGCCACCGGAGCTAGCGATTCTAATCGCCATTCCGGCGAACGTTCGATTACATATAGTCACCAAGCTATGAGCATTCTTCCGTCGCCGTCACTCTCAGCGACCAAGCCGAATCCGGGGACGGCCGCTGACGCGCAGGCGAGCGCTCCTAGGCCCGCCATCGCTGACGATTCAGCGCAGACGGCGGTTGCCGGGGCCGACCTCGCCACCTCCGGGGCGCCTGAGATCGTGACGAAGGCGCAGGCGCGATCATCGTGCGCTTCGGTATCCGTCAATGTCCGCGCAGGTGCGGGCGTAAATGTGCAGGTCAATGTTGGCGATAATTGCCCCGTCGTCGCAATTGCACCGCAATTGAGTACGACCGAGCCGGTGAGTCCGACGAAGGTCAAGGCCTCAACGACGCGATCAAACAATGTGTCGAATACTTCGCCGAATAATCACCAAACATCTCCGAGTCACAGCATTACCCGTCAAGCTCCCTACTTTACGGGCAAGGCCGACAACGACCGGCACGCCATCAGCGACGGTCACCCGATTGGCACCGGCGACCGGCACGGTCATCAGTGCGGCCGCCGCCGCGGGTGGTCCAACGCTCACCCCGACGCTGGTGACCGCGACCCCGTCCGAGGTGTTAGCCCTGCCGAACCCGGGCAGTCCCGTCACGTCCTTACCTGGTCCGACCACGCGAACCATCACCGAGTCGGCTCCCGCGGCGCCGACGGCGAATCAATCCGCGGCCCACATGCAACTCGCCGAGGTGACCGCCAACACGACGCCGCTCGGTCTGAACGACAACTTGCTGCTGGACGTCCTGGTCGGCGTGTTCGCACTTGCTGTGCTCGGGCTGGTGACTGCGAGCGGTCGGCGCGGGAGTTGGCGCCAGCATTAGCCGCGATCGGGCAGCGCGCGGCGCGACCGGCACCGCAGTGGTAGGAACGTGACATGACCAGCGCTGAACCGATCACCGCCCAGTCCGAGGTCGTCAGCCTGCTCAGCGAGCTGATCGCGTTCAATACCTCGAACCCCACCCATGCCGAGCGCCCGGCCGCCGAGTGGGTCGCTGAGAAGCTGGCCGAGGTCGGCATCGCGTCCGAGATCTACGAGTCCGAGCCGGGCCGCGCCTCCACCATCGCTCGCATCGCCGGCGCCGACAGCAGCCGCCCGCCGCTGCTCATCCACGGTCACCTCGATGTCGTTCCGGCGACGCGCGGCCGAGTGGAGCGTCGACCCGTTCGGTGGCGAGGTCCGCGACGGCTACGTCTGGGGTCGCGGCGCCGTCGATATGAAGGACATGGACGCGATGGTGCTGGCGGTCGTCCGCGACTGGGCTCGCACCGGACGCAAACCACCGCGCGACATCGTGCTGGCGTTCGTGGCCGACGAAGAGGCCGGCGGCCGCAAAGGCGCCCACTGGCTCGTCGACAACCACCCCGACTTGTTCGCGGACTGCTCCGAGGCGATCAGCGAGGTCGGCGGCTTCAGCGTCACCATGGGCAACGATCTGCGGCTGTACCCGATCCAGACCGCCGAGAAGGGCATCGGCTGGATGCGGCTGATCGCCGAGGGACGCCCCGGTCACGGCTCGATGGTTCACGACGACAACGCCGTAACGCGATTGGCGGCGGCGGTATCGCGCATCGGCAATCACGAGTTCCCGCTGGTGGTCACCGATACCGTCCGACGCTTCCTCGAAAGCATCGCCGAGATCACTGGGCTCGACATCGATCCGGACGACCCCGAGCCCGCCCTGCCCAAACTCGGTTCGGTGGCCCGGATGATCGGTGCGACGCTGCGCAATACCGCCAACCCGACGATGCTCGAGGCGGGTTATAAGGTCAACGTGATTCCGTCGCGGGCCGAGGCGACGATCGATACCCGGTTCCTGCCCGGCCAGCAGGACACCATGCTGGCGGCGATCGATGAGCTGATCGGCGAGGGCATTACGCGCGAATTCATCAACCTCGACATCGCCGTCGAGACGTCCTTCGACGGAGCGGTGGTCGATGCGATGGCGGCCGCACTGCGAGCCGAGGACCCAGGCGCCCACGCGCTGCCCTACATGATGAGCGGCGGCACCGACGCCAAGTCCTTCTCGACTCTGGGCATCCGCAACTTCGGCTTCGCGCCGCTCCTGCTGCCGGCCGATCTCGACTTCACCGCGCTGTTCCACGGCATCGACGAGCGCGTTCCCGTCGACGGACTGACCTTCGGCGTGCGGGTGCTCGATCGTTTCTTGGCTGGCTGCTGAGCAGGCAGCTGAGCGGGTCCACGATGCTGCTCGCCGACGTCGCTGCCACCTCCGACGCGCTGGCGGCAACATCGCGGCGACTGTCCAAGACCTGAGCAGTTGGCGCAATTGCTGGCTCGGCTGAGCCCGGCTCAAGCACGCATCGTCGTCGACTGGCTTTCCGGCGCGCTGCCGCAACGCCAGATCGGCGTCGGATGGGCGGCGCTGCGCATCAGTTCCCGCGCCCGCCGGCGAACCGACCCTGACGATCGAGACGGTCGACGCAACCTTCAGCGAGATCAAGGCGACGATGGGTGCCGGGTCGCAGCTGAAACGCCAACAGTTGCTGGCGGCCCTGCTGGGTAGCGCAACCGAACCGGAACAGAACTTCCTTCGGCGGCTGCTGTCCGGCGGATTGCGCCAAGGAGCCCTCGCCGGAGTGATGGCCGATGCCATCGCCCGCGCGGCCGGCGTCCCGATCGAGGAGGTGCGGCGGGCGGCCATGCTGACCGGCGACCTCGCGACCACCGCGGCCATTGCCTTCGAGTCGGGATCAGCCGGGTTGGCGGCCGTCCAACTGCAGGTCGGCCGGCCGATCGGGCCGATGCTGGCGCAGACCGCCGCCGACGTCGAGGAGGTCTTCGCCAAGCTCAGGCCGCCGATCCTGTGGCAGTACAAGTTGGACGGTGCCCGGATCCAGGTCCACAAGTCCGGTGACGCGGTGCGGCTGTTCACCCGCAGCCTCGATGACGTCACCGCGCGGATGCCCGAGGTCGTCGCGGCGATCCGGGCGCTACCGGCGCGCGACCTGGTCGCCGACGGTGAGGTGCTGACGCACGGCTCGGACGGACGACCGCAGCCGTTCCAAGAGACCGCGTCGCGCATCGGCACCCGAGCCGCCGACGGCGAGGTCCGCCGCTCGGCATTGACGCTCTTCCTGTTCGACCTGCTGCATCTCGACGGCGTCGACCTGCTCGAGCGGCCGACCAGTGAACGGGTTCAGGCGCTCGACGATCTTCGTCGCCCCGGCCGATCGGATCGGCCAGCTGATCACCGACGATCCCCAGGCGGCGCAGACATTCATCGACGAGGCTCTCGCGGCCGGCCACGAAGGGGTGGTCGCCAAGTCACTGGACGCGCCGTACGAGGCCGGACGACGTGGCGCCGGCTGGCTCAAGATCAAGCCGGTGCACACGCTCGACCTGGTCGTGCTGGCGGTCGAATGGGGATCGGGGCGGCGCACGGGGAAGCTGTCGAACATCCATCTGGGGGCCGCGGATGGCGACGGCTTCGTGATGCTCGGAAAGACCTTCAAAGGCATGACGGATGAGATGTTGGCGTGGCAGACCGCGCGCTTCCTCGAGTTGGCGGACGGGCCGACGGACGGCTGGGTCGTCCGCGTCCGTCCCGAGCAGGTGGTCGAGATCGCTTTCGACGGGGTGCAGCGTTCGTCGCGGTACCCCGGGGGAGTGGCGCTGCGTTTCGCCCGCGTCCTGCGTTACCGCGACGACAAGTCCGCGGCCGAGGCCGACACCATCGATGCCGTGCGGGCCTTCGGGCCGGGCGGCTGAACGGTCGTGACTTGACTGCGGGCATTCTCACATCGACGGCTGCGCCGGAATCCTCGCACCGCCCTAGACCGTTAGCGCGCGAGTGATCTCGTTCGGGCCGGTTCGGCGCGCGCTGCTGGCCCTGGCGGTCGGCGGCTTCGCAATCGGCACCGGCGAGTTCGTGGTCCTGGGCCTGCTGCCCAACGTCGCGAGCGACCTTCGGGCCACCATCCCACAGGCCGGCCATCTCGTTTCGGCCTACGCTCTCGGCGTCGTCGTCGGGGCCCCGCTGTTGACGGTCGCGTGTGTCCGGCTGCCGCGCAAGGTCGCGCTGATCGGACTGCTCGGGGCAATGGCGTTGGGCAATCTCGCGTCGGCCCTGGCGCCGACCTTCGACTGGGAACTCGCTGCTCGCTTCGTCACCGGCCTACCCCACGGCGCCTTCTTCGGCGTCGGTTCGGTCGCGGCCGCCAACATGGTGCGCGAGCCAGCCGGCGCAGTGCCGCGATGGCCGTCATGTTCACCGGGCTGACGGTCGCCAACATCGTCGGCGTACCGCTGACGACACTGCTCGGCCAGCAGACGAGCTGGCGACTGGTGTTCGGACTCGTCGCGGCGATCGCCGCGCTGGGCGTGGCCGGGATCGCGATCTTCGTGCCGGGTGAATCGGCTCGTGCTCGGGCCGAGTCGCTGCAGCGCAGCACCGGCGACATGCTTCGCCACGAACTCGGCGCGTTCCGCAATCCGCAGGTCTGGCTAACCCTGGGCGTCGTGATGATCGGTGGCGGTGGTCTATTCGCCACCTTCAGCTACATCAACCCGATGCTCACCCACTTGGCCGGCTACGCGCAGTCGAGCGTCACCTGGTTGCTGGTCCTATTCGGGCTCGGCATGACCGTCGGCAACCTCGTCGGCGCCCGGTTGGCCGACCGCGGCCTGATGCCGACGATCTATGGGGCGTTCGCCGCCGAGATCGCCGTCGCCGCGCTGTTCCTGCTCACCTCGCACAGCAAGATCGGCGCCGCCATCACGATCTTCCTGTTCCCGGCCGTCTGCCTGTCGGCGCTGCCGGCCCTGCAGACCCGCATCATCGGGCTCGCTGGGGGAGCGCCCAACCTCGCGTCCGCGTCGATCCAGGGTGCCTTCAACCTCGCCAACTCACTCGGCGCCTGGCTCGGTGGCATCGTGATCGCCGCCGGCTTCGGCTACGACGCGCCCAATGTCGTTGCGGTCGGCCTCAGTGCGGTCGGGCTCGCGATCGCGGTCGTCTCGGGACGCCTGGACCACCGCGCGCGAAAAGTGCACCCGGAGCCCGCTGCCGAGATCGCGCCGCTCGCGGCCGCGAGCTAGCGCGGCAGTATCGGCAGCGGCAGCACACCGTCGTCGTGCGCGCCGTGGCGACGCCGGCGGCGCAGCTCGACGCGACGGGTGCCGTCCTCGAAGCGCTGCACCCGGGCAAGCTCCCAGCCGCCGAACTCGGCCCGGACCGACAATTGGGCGGCCGCGTCCAGCCGCGACACGTTCGGGCCGATGCGCAACGGCGCGTATTCGTAGTCGGGTTCGACGGCGGGTTCGGCAGTCACAGTCCCTCATTCAACCGTGGAATCGCCGCGATCTCCAGATCTGCCGGCCAGAACGCCTTCGGCCGATGAGGCATCCGGGCCCAGATTCTCGGCGAGGGCCCGTCCCAACCAGGTGCGGCGGGGTTTTGAGCCGACCTGACGCACCGCATAGGCCAGCCGCGGTCCGGCGGCGTGCACGACCGACAGGTGGCGCTGGGCGCGGGTCAGAGCGGTGTAGACGAGCGGGCGCGACAGCATCCCGCCCGCCTCGGCCGGCAGCACGACCACGACGGCCGGGAACTCCGAGCCCTGTGCCCGGTGAACGGTGATCGCCCAGCCGTGGACCAGGTCGGCCAGCGCCCGGCCGCGGATCTCGGCCGGCCCGGAAGCGAACTCGACCGTTACCGACCCGCTCCCGGTGGCGCTGACGACGCCGACCTCGCCATTGGCGTAACCGAACGGTTCGGCGTCCAGATGGTTCGCTGTTGCGACGACCCGGTCGCCGATGTCGAACCGGAACGATCCGGCCCCGCCCCGTCCCGGATTCAGCTGGGCCTTGAGGACGGCGTTGAGCGCCATCGTTCCGGCCGGCCCGCGGTGCACCGGGGTCACCACCTGGATCGAGGCGATGTCGATGCCCAGCGCCCGCGGGATCGAGTCGGTGACCAGCTGCACCACCCGGCGCGCCGCGTCGGCTCCGTCGCGTGCGGCCACGATCACCACCTCGCGGTTCGGGTCGTCGGGTGACGGCGGCAGGTCGCCGCCGCGCACCGCGGTGGCCAGGCGGGCGATCGCGCCACCCTCGGCCTGCCGGTACAGGGTGGTCAATTCCGTGGTCGGTACGACACCGGCATCGATCAGGTCACCCAGGACGCGTCCCGGTCCGATCGAGGGCAGCTGCGCGGCGTCCCCGACCAGCAGCAGATGTGTCCCGTCGGCGCAGGCCTCGAGCAGCGCGTCGGCCAGCTCGACGTCGAGCATCGACACCTCGTCGACCACGACGACGTCCTCATCGATCGGCCAGTCGGCGCCGCGGGCGAATCCACCGTTGAACGAGATGTCATCGCCATCCATGCGGGCCTGCGCGCCGAGCAATCGATGCAGCGTCGACGCCGGTACGCCACACAGCTCTTCGAGGCGTTTCGCCGCCCGCCCGGTCGGGGCCGCGAGCGCGACGGACTTGCCGGCCTTGGTGGCCAGTTCGAGGACAGCGGCAACCGTGCGGCTCTTGCCCGTGCCGGGGCCACCCGTCAGCACGCTGACCCCGCTGCTCAGGGCCGCCTCCACTGCCCGTCGCTGCGCCTCGTCGAGCACGGGACCCTCCGACCGTCCACGCGACTTGGCGCTTGACCTTGATCGGCTCGGCGGTGTGCACGCAGTCGGGCCAGGGCGACCGCGATGGCGTCCTCGGCGTGGGCGTAGCGGGCGAGCGCGATGACATGCTCGTCCGGGTCGAGTTCGAGGACGGTGTCGGCCGCGAGCGCCGCCGCCAGCGCCGCGGCCGGGTCGGGCACCGCGAAGTGGGCCAGCGCGTCGAGGACGGCCTCGGCCGCCATGACCGTGTGACCCTGATTGGCCTCTTGGGCCAGCACGTGGGCCACCAGACCCCGGCCGCGCCGAGGGTCATCGCGGCGCACGTTGGGGATGGCGACCCGGGCGACCCGGTCGACCTCATCGATCGAGAATCCGGGGATCGCCAGCAGCGTCCACGGATCGTCCCGCACCAGTCGGGGCGCCGGGGGACCGAAGGCGTCTGTCACGCGGCGGGCCAGCTTGACCTCCAGACCGGCCGCGAAGATCAGCTCGGCGACCTCGTAGGTGGGCTCGACCGCCAGGAAGGCCGAGAAGAGCCGACCCGCGCGAACCGAACCGACCTTCGGCAACCCGGCCAGGCTGGTGGCGTTGACGTCGGCTGGTTTGACGATGCCGGCCGAAGCGAGGGCGCCGGCCAGGGTGCGGCCGAGACCAGGCCAGAGGCCGGCCTCGCAGAAGGCGGCGAAGACCGGATCGGGGCCGCCGACGACGCCGGGAGGTGGTGCCGTGGTCAGAACTCCTGCTCGGGGTACCCGCTGTAGGGCGCCGAAACATCGTCGAGGGCCCGGCGGATCTCGACCGGCAGCGTCAGGCTGTCGGCCGCCAGGCCCGCGGTGAGCTGACCCAACGTCCGGGCGCCGAGGATCACCGAGCTGACCGCCGGCTGGTCCCGGATCCACGCCAGCGCGACAGCGACCGGCGCAGTGGCCAGACCCTCGGCGGCCGTCGCCACGGCCTCGACGATGCCGGCCTCTTCGGCGCTGCGGAAGTCAGCCAGGTTGCGGTAGCCCGCGGCGGCCCGGGAATCCGTCGGCACACCGGCCCGGTACTTGCCGGTCAGCACACCCCCGCCCAGCGGGGAATAGGCAAGCAGACCCACGCCGAGTGCGCGGGCAGCCGGGGTGATCTCGCGCTCGATGTCGCGAGCCACCAGCGAGTAGCGGACCTGATTCGAGATCACCGGGGCCCGCCCGGGTACCGCCCGCTGCCACGCGACCGCTTGGCCCAACCGCCAGCCGGCGAAGTTCGACACGCCGATGTAGCGAGCCTTGCCGGAGTTCACCGCGTAGTCCATCGCGGACAGCGTCTCCTCGATCGGCACCGTGTCATCGGGTACCTGCAGCTGCCACAGGTCGACATGGTCGACCCCGAGACGGGTCAGCGAACCGTCCAGGCGACTGAGCAGGGCCCGGCGCGAGGCGTCGATCACGATGTCGCCGTCGACCGTGCGGGTCAGTCCCGCCTTGGTGGCGATCACCAATTCGTCGCGCGGCACCACCTCGGCCAGCAGTTGGCCCAGGATCTCCTCCGACACGCCGGAGGAGTACGAGACGGCGGTGTCGACCAGGGTGCCGCCGGCGTCGTGGAAGGCGATCAGTTGGGCGGCGGCCTCGTCGGAATCGCTTTCGCGCCCCCAGGTCAGCGTGCCCAGCCCTAACTCGGAGACCTTCAGACCACTCTGACCGACGCTGCGAAGCTGCACGCGGGACAACTTAGCGCGCGCTCCGGCGCCGGGTCGCTAGGGTGATCGGCGTGAACCACGGTCCCCGGCGCTCGAATCCGCATCCGGCCGCCGCGGGGTCGATCACCCGATGAGTCTCTGGCACGTCGTCGTCTACGGGATCGTCCAGGGACTCACCGAATTCCTGCCGGTCTCCTCGACCGGTCACCTGCGGATCGTCCAGGCGTGGCTCGATCCGCACGAGAAGGATGCGGCCTTCACCGCCTTCACCGCGGTCATCCAGCTCGGCACCACGCTGGCCCTCGTCCTCTACTTCTGGCGCGAGCTGGCCCACATCGCGCTGGCCTGGCTGCGCGGCCTGGTCGACAAATCGGTGCGGGGCTCACTTGAGTACCGCTTCGGCTGGTACCTCATCGTCGCGACCATCCCGGTGGGCGTGTTCGGGCTCGTCTTCAGCAAGCAGATCGAGACCGGCGCCCGCAACCTCTGGGTCATCGCGTACGCGCTGATCATCATGGGCCTGCTGCTCGCGGTCGCTGAGAAGGTCGGCCGCCGCACCCGCGAGGAGGAAGACCTCAACGCGGTCGACGCGATCGTCGTCGGCACCGCCCAGGCGCTGGCCCTGATCCCGGGAGCGTCGCGCTCGGGCACGACGATCACCGCCGGTCTGTTCCGCGGCCTGGACCGCGCCAGTGCCGCCCGGTTCTCGTTCCTGCTCTCGATCCCGGCCGTCGTGCTCTCGGCCCTGTACGAGGCCCGCAAGATCAATACGCCGGGTGCGCCCGGAGCCGGTCTGACCGGCGTCGGGGTCGTCATCGCCTTCATCGTCGGACTGGCCTCGATCGCCTGGCTGATGCGCTGGATCAGCAAGCACAGCACCTTCGTCTTCGTCGGCTACCGCCTCGCCCTCGGCGCGCTGCTGATCGTGCTGCTGTCGACCCACCACCTGTCCTCGAACTGACGAGTTGATCTGATGTCGACCCTGCTGCTCGTGCGCCACGGCCTCACCGCCATGACCGGACCGGTGCTTGCCGGGCACACCCCGAACGTCCACCTCGACGAGCGCGGCATCAAGCAGGCGGCCGCCGTCGCCGACCGGATCGCGGCCCTGCCGGTGTCGACGATCGTCACCAGCAGCCTCGACCGGTGCCTCGAGACCGCGCAGGCGATCCGGACCGCGCAGCAGGCGGCCGGACGCGAGCCCGACTGGTACGTCGACGACGCGATCATCGAGTGCCGCTACGGGGACTGGACCGGCAAGCCGCTGAAGGAACTGGCCAAGGAGCCGATGTGGAAGACCGTCCAGGGTCAGCCCTCGGCGGCGCGCTTCCCCAACGGCGAGAGCCTGATGGAGGTCTCGGCCCGCGCCGTCGCCGCCATTCGGTCATGGGACGCCAAGCTCGGTGACGACGCGATCTGGGTCGCCTGCAGCCACGGTGACGTGATCAAGGCGATCCTGGCCGACGCGCTGGGCCTGCATCTCGACCAGTTCCAGCGCATCGCGGTCGACCCGTGCTCGGTCTCGATCGTGCGCTACACCGCCACCCGTCCCTATGTATTGCGCTCGAACGATGTCGGCGGCGATCTCGCCGCGTTCGTACCGCCGAAGCGTCGCCGGGGCCGCAAGACGCAGGACGCGACCGTCGGCGGCGGAGCGGGCGCCGGCGCCGTCTGAACCGTTGACCATCGGCCCCGCCCGGTAGGCTGGACGAACCATGGCGCGCCAGTTTCATCAGTTCGAACGGCCCCGACGATTCGTCGCGGGCACGGTCGGCGTGCCCGGCGACCGGACGTTCTACCTGCAGGTCGCCGACGGCGTCCGGCTGGTGTCGGTCGCGCTGGAGAAGGCCCAGGTGCTGGTCCTGGCCGACCGGATCGAGCAGCTGCTCGACGAGGTCGTCGCGCGCACCGGAACCTCCCTGCCGGGGCCTGAGACGATCGACACCGACGCCCTCGAGCAGCCGATCGACGAGGAGTTCCGGGTCGGCGCGATGGGTCTGGCGTGGGACAGCGAGGCCCGGCTGGTCATCATCGAGGCCCAGGCCCCGGTCGAGGATGCCGAGATCGCCGAGCAGACCCTGCTCGAAGACGTCGAGGACGGGCCGGACGCACTGCGCGTGCGGATCGAGCCGGCCGATGCGCGCGCGTTCATCCTGCGGGCCCGGCGGGTCGTGTCGGCCGGCCGCCCGCCGTGCCCCCTCTGCGGGCTGCCGCTGGATCCGAACGGGCATGTCTGCCCGCGCAACAACGGCTATCACCGCGGCTCCGCTGCCCAGCGATGACCGGCGAGCCGAATGACCTGCGAGCCCGATGACCCGTGAGCCCGATGAGCGAGCCGGTCGAACCGGAGGAACTGACGCCGGCGCTCGAACTGCCGGTCGACGATGCGCTGGTGCTGTTGGCCAACGCCGAGCTCTCGATCGAGGGGCGCCTGGTGGATGCCTCGAACGCGACGCTGTATTGCTCGGCGTCCTTCGACGGCGTCACCGCGGCCTGCGTCTACAAACCGGTCTCGGGCGAGCGACCCCTGTGGGATTTTCCGGATGGCACGCTGGCCGAGCGCGAGGTCGCGGCCTACGAGGTATCGGCGTCCACCGGCTGGCTGATCGTGCCGCCTACCGTCTACCGCGACGGGCCGCTCGGCCCCGGCATGGTCCAGCTGTGGATCGACACCGACGACCAGATCGACCTGATCGGCATCCTGCGTAGCCGGACGTCGGAGAAGCTTCGCCGAATGGCCGCCTTCGACGCGGTGATCAACAACGCCGACCGAAAGGGCGGCCACATCCTGCCGACCCGCGGGGGCCACCTGTACGGCGTCGACCACGGCGTGACCTTCCATGCCGAGGCGAAGCTGCGCACGATCCTGTGGCAGTGGGCCGGCGACCCGCTCACCGACGAGGCCCTCGAATGTGTCCGCGAGCTGTACCGCGACCTCGACGGAGCGCTGGGGGAGCGGCTGCACGAACTGCTCACCGTCCGCGAGGTCCGGCGCATCGGGCGGCGGATCGAGCTGCTGCTCAAATCGGGCTGTTATCCGCAGCCCGCGAACGACCGTCCGGCCATTCCCTGGCCACCGATGTAAGGTCGCCGACCCGGGCCGGCCGATACCGTGACCCCATGGACTCCTGGCCGTCTCCGTCCGTGCCGATTCTGCCCGCACCCGCCGGCCGGCCGGCTCCGCTGCTGCTGCACGACACCGCGACGGGCCGGCTCGTCGACGCGGTTCCGACCGGCAACCACGCCGGCCTCTACGTCTGCGGCATCACGCCCTACGACGCCACCCACCTCGGTCACGCGGCCACCTACCTGGCCTTCGACCTGCTCAATCGGGTCTGGCGCGACCTCGGCCACGAGGTGCTCTACGTACAGAACGTGACCGACGTCGACGACCCGCTGCTCGATCGGGCCACGCGCACCGGTGAGAACTGGATGGCGCTGGCCGAGCGCGAGACCCAGCTGTTCCGCGAGGACATGCAGGCGTTGCGGGTGCTGGGCCCCGACCACTACATCGGCGCGGTCGAGGCGATCAGCGAGATCACGACCGCCATCTCGGCCCTGCTGCAATCCGGCGCCGCCTACCGGGTCGACGAGGACATCTACTTCTCGATCGACGCCAGCGGCCACTTCGGCTACGAATCGAACTATGACCGCGACACGATGCTGCGGCCTGTTCGCCGAACGGGGCGGTGACCCCGACCACGCCGGCAAGCGCGATCCGCTCGACTCGCTGCTGTGGCGCGGGTTCCGCTACGGCGAGCCGTTCTGGGACACCGAGCTCGGACGGGGCCGGCCCGGCTGGCACATCGAATGCTCGGTCATCGCGCTCAACCGGCTCGGCATGGGCTTCGACGTCCAGGGCGGTGGCTCTGACCTGATCTTCCCGCACCACGAGCACTCGAGCGCCCACGCCGAGGCGCTGACCGGCCAGCATCCGTTCGCGCGCGCCTACGTGCACACCGGCATGATCGGGCTGGACGGCGAGAAGATGAGCAAGTCGCGGGGCAACCTGGTGTTCGTCTCCAAGCTGCGCGGCGCCGGGGTCGACCCGATGGCGATCCGGCTGGCGCTGCTCGACGGCCACTACCGCGCCGACCGCGAGTGGACGGGCGGTCGGCTGCCGGCGGCCGAAGAGCGGCTGGCCCGCTGGCGGGCGGCCACCTCGGCCGACGACCGGACCGCCGGCGCGTCGACCGTGCTGGCCGAGGTGCGTGAGCGACTGCGCCGACGACCTGGACTCACCCGGTGCGATCGCCGCCATCGATCGCTGGGTCGAGCAGGCCCTGGCCCAGCCCGGCGACGACGCCGCAGGCGCCGGGCCAGGTCCGCGATCTGGTCGATGCGCTGCTCGGCGTCGACCTGCGCAGCCGACGCTCGAGCGCTGCAGTCCGGCCTCAGCGGCGCGGCGTATCCGGTCCGCTGCTCATGCCGCCGATGCCGCCGCCGCGGTCACGGCGGCGCAGATAGCGCTCGAACTCACCGGCGATGACCTCGCCCGAGGTCTCGCGCAGCTCGCCCTCGCTGTCGCGCTCCTCGAGGTTGCGGATGTACTCGGTGACCTCTTCGTCCTCGGCCGCCATCTCGTCGACCAGCTTCTGCCACTCGACGGCCTGGTCGGGCAGTTCACCGAGCGGCACCGCCAGATCGAGCACCTCTTCGACGCTGTGCAGCAGGGCGACGGTCGCCTTCGGGTTCGGCGGCTGCGACACGTAATGCGGCACGCCGGCCCAGAACGAGATCGCCGGGATGCCGACCGTCACGCAGGCGTCCTGCAGCACGCCGACGATTCCGGTCGGCCCCTCGTAGCGCGACTGGCTCAATGCGTAGCGAGCCGCCGACGCGGTGTCGTAGGAGGTGCCGGTGACCTGGGTCGGGCGGGTGTGCGGGGTATCGGACAGCAGGGCGCCGAGCGTGACCACCATGCGCACGTCCAGCCGTGCGGACCACGTCGAGGATCTCGTCGCAGAACGCCCGCCAGCGCATGTTCGGTTCGATGCCGCGCACGAGGACCAGGTCGAACGCGGCGCCGGGCGGGCGGCACCACGAGACGCGGGTCGTCGGCCAGGTGATCCGTCGGGTGACCCCGTCGACCAGCGACACCGTCGGCCGGTTGACCTGATAGTCGTAGTACTCGTCGGCGTCGATCACGCCGATGAGCTGCGCGTCCCAGGCCAGCTCGAGGTGTTCGACCGCGCCGGTGGCGGCGTCCCCGGCATCGTTCCAGCCTTCGAAGGCGGCCACGATCACCGGATCGACCAGTTCCGGGAATCTGTCGAGTTCCATCAGCGGATCACCTCACATCGAGCCGGATGTGACTGTTCACGGGGCTGACGTCTCACCAACCCACCCTATGCCAGGCGACCCCGCAACGCCCGCAAAGCACCCGACGCCGGCAAAGTCGCGCGTCCATCGCCTCGGTAGCCTGCTGTCGTGACCACCGGCGCTCCGACGAGGTCAGGCCGGCCGGGCGAACTCGCGGCGGTGCTGTTCGACATGGACGGGACGCTGCTCGATTCCGAGAAGGTCTGGGACGTCGCGCTCGACGACCTGGCCCGGCACCTCGGCGGCTCACTGTCGGTGCCGGCCCGCCAGAGCATGGTCGGCTCGAGCCTCTGGCGCTCGGTCGCGATCGTCCACGACGACCTCGGCGTCAGCGCCGACGCGGCCGCGAGCGCGGACTTCCTGACCGCCCGGACCGCGCACGCTGTTCCGGACCCATCTGACCTGGAAGCCCGGCGCCCGGGAATTGCTCGAGGCGCTGACGGCGCAGGGCGTACCCCTGGCTCTGGTGACCTCGACCTACCGCGAGCTCACCGAGATCGCGCTCGACTTCATCGGGCGCGACTTCTTCGGGGCCACGGTGTGCGGCGACGAGGTGACTCGGCCCAAGCCCGCCGCCTGACCCCTACCTGCGGGCCAGTCGAGCTGCTCGGCGTGAGCCCCACCCGATGCGTCGCGATCGAGGACTCGCCGATGGGGATCGCGTCGGCCGAGGCGGCCGGCTGCGCCGTGATCGGCGTGCCGAGCGAGGTACCGATCGAGGCGGCGCCGACCCGCACCCTCTCGGCTCACTGAGCGAGGTCGACGTCGCCTTCCTGCGCGATCTCGTCTGACCCGCTCGACGTCGGTGCGACGGTCGCTCTCGAGCCGCGCGCAGCTTCTCGAACGGGAACGGCGGAGGAGTGCCGCCGAAGGCCGGGCAGCGGGCGTGGTGGTCGCACCAGTCGCACAGTCGGCTCGGGCTGGGCCGGAACTCGCCCAGCTGCGTCGCCCGGTCGATGGCCGCCCAGATCGCCCGCAAGGTGCTCTCGAAGCGTTCCAGTTCGTCCTGCATCAGGGGTGTAGCTGAGAGTGTCGCGGTCGGCGAGATAGATGAGCTTGAGCTGGCGCGGAACGACCCCGCGAGTACGCCACAGGACCAGCGCATAGAACTTCATCTGGAATAGCGCCTTGGCCTCGAAGGCTTCGCGGGGCACCGACCCGGTCTTGTAGTCGACGATGCGGACGTCGCCGGCCGCGGTGACATCGAGCCGGTCGATGTAGCCCCGCAGCCGCAGGCCGTCGACCACGACCTCGACCAGCTGCTCGCGCGCGGCCGGCTCGAAGCGGGACGGGTCCTCGAGGGTGAAGTAGTTGTCGACGAGTTGTTTGGCCGAGTCGAGCCACTGCGCTCAACTCGTGCCCGTCGGCGTCGTCGGCGAACAGTGCCGCGAGCTCGGGCTCCTCGGCGAGCAGCTCGGCCCAGGACGGTTCGATCAGGCCGCGCGCGAACGCCGGCGTGCGCTCAGGGGCCGGGCGATCGAAGATCCGCTGCAGCACGGTATGCACGACGGTGCCCCGCGTGGCCGCCCGATCGGGCGCCTCGGGAATCCGGTCGATCGTGCGGTAGCGGTAGAGCAGGGGACAGGTCTTGAAGTCCGAGGCCCGCGAGGGTGACAGCGACCCGAGGACGGCCATCGGCCGCCTCGGTCGGGCGGCACCTCGATCTGCGTCATGCGGCTCACCATAGAGCGCGCGCACCGACAAATTCTTACAGCCAGTGGATCCGCGGCAGCGGCCAGACGATGACGAAGGCCCGTCCGACGATGGTGGATTCGACGATCGGGCCGAAGGACCGACTGTCGAGGGAATCGCAGCGGTTGTCGCCCATGACGAACACATCCCCGGCCGGCACGGTGGTCGGCCCGAAGTCGGTGGTGCCGTGGCAGTCCTTGGTCGACGTAGGGCTCGGTCAGCGCGTGATTGTCGACGTACACGACGCCCCCGGACGCCCGTACCGACTCGCCCGGCAGCCCGACGACCCGCTTGACCAGGTCGGTGTCGGTCGTCGGCACGTTGGCCGGGCGCTTGAACACGACGACGTCGCCCGCGCTCGATCGAGTGCAGGTGATAGGACAACTTGTCGACCAGCAATCGATCGGCCTCGCAGCCCGGGCAGCCGTGCAGCGTCGGTTCCATCGAGGCCGACGGGATCCAGAACGGCTGCACGACCCACGACCCGCAGACCGACGGCCAGCGCGCCGGCCGCGACGAGAACGAGCACGAGTCGCAGCGATGAACCCGACCACGGGCGGGATGCGGCGGCGACGGCGAGCTTCGCGAGCGGACGCCGGCCCGTCCGTGGGTGGCCAGCTCCGAGCGCCGGGCAGCGACCCGCGCCTCTAGGCGGGTGCGCACGTCCTCACTGTTGCTCACTGACTCACCCAGCACTCACCCTGCAGTCGAGTCCAACGCGGTGCGGTGCACCGAACCGGCGCTCCCCGCAAGGCGCCGTGACATTTCGCTGCAACGGTAGCGGCCGGGCGAGGCGGTCGCACGGCGACGCTCGGTACCGGACGCGGCGGACCCGTACGATCACCCCCGTGCAGCCCGATAGCCGGCCGAACGGTGCGCACCGACCCGGCGCTGCTGCGCGTGGGCCGGTTTTTCGGCGTGCCGCTGTACTTCTCCGCCTCGTGGTTGCTGATCGCAGTCATCACCACCGCGCTGTACGGCTCGCTCGTTCGGCGGCTCGTCACCGACATCAGCACCCAGGCCGCCTATCTGGCGGCATTCGGCTTCGCGGTCGCGCTGGCGCTGTGCGTACTGGCCCACGAACTCGGCCACACCGCCGTCAGCCTGGCCCTCGGACGCCCGGTGAAACGGGTCGTCATCTTCTTTCTCGGTGGCGTCTCCGAGATCGAGGGCGAGATCGATCGGGCGCGCGACGAGCTGCTCATCGCGCTGGCCGGCCCGGTCGTCTCCGGTCTGCTGGCGGGCCTTGCCGCCGGCGCTTTCGCGTTCGCCCGCCACGGATCAGTGGCCTGGGCGCTGCTCGCCCTGCTCACGTGGAGCAACGTCGTCGTGGCCGTCTTCAACCTGCTGCCCGGACTACCGCTCGACGGCGGCCGGGTGCTGCGCGCGGCAACCTGGGGCCTGAGCCGATCCGCTCAGACCGGTACCGCGGTCGCCAGCTGGGGCGGTCGCGTGGTCGGGCTCCTGATCGCGATCGGCGGGGTCTGGGCCACCCTCGACCGGCTGGGGACAGTTCGACTGGATCTACGGCTTCCTGATGGGGGCCTTCATCTGGAACGGCGCCACGGCCGCGATGCGAACTTCGTCGGTCACCAGCCGGCTGGCCACGTTGCGTCTGGCCGATCTGATGCGACCCGGTGTCCTGGTGCCGGCCGACGTCTCGCTCGCCGAGGCCGTCCGGCGCACCCGTGATCATGCGGCCGGCGGCATCGTGGTCACCGATGGTGCCGATCGGCCACAGGCGATCGTCGCCGAGGCCCGGGTGCGCGAGATACCGGCCGAGCGCCAGCCCTGGACGCGGATCGGCGAGGTCGCGCGGGCGCTCGAGCCGGGGCTGATCCTGTCCGATTCCCTGGACGGAGGGCAGCTGCTGGCGGCCGTCCGGGCCACGCCGGCATCGGAATACCTGGTGCTGCACGCCGACGGCAGCCCCGCCGGCATCCTGGCGGCCAGCGATCTCGCCGCGGCCCTGGGCTCGCGATGACGGGCCCGCTGCGAGGTGGGCGAGCGCGTTCAGCTCACCGATCCCAAGGGGCGCCTGCACACGGTGACCCTGACCGCCGGCCAGCAGTTCCACACCCATCGCGGAGCGATCCAGCACGACGACCTGATCGGCGGCCCGGAAGGTGTCGTCGTCACCTCCACCGCGGGGACGGGTTACCTGGCGCTGCGTCCGCTGCTCGCCGACTTCGTCCTGTCGATGCCGCGGGGTGCCGCCGTCGTCTACCCCAAGGACGCGGCCCAGATCGTGATGCTGGGCGACATGTACCCCGGCGCGACCGTGGTCGAGGCCGGCGCCGGCTCAGGGGCGCTGACCTGTTCGCTGCTGCGGGCCGTCGGGCCGTCCGGTCGGGTGATCTCCTACGAGAACCGCGACGAACACGCCGTGGTCGCCGAGCGCAACGTCGACAACTTCTTCGGTGGACGGCCCGAGAACTGGGAGCTGCGGCACGGCGACGTGGCCGAGCTGCCGGCCGACGAGCCGATCGACCGGATCGTGCTCGACCTGCTCGCTCCGTGGCTCGTCCTGCCGGCCGCGGCGGCGGCGTTGCGGCCCGGAGGAGTACTGGTCGGCCTACGTCGCCACGACGACCCAGCTGTCGCGGGTGGTCGAGGGCATTCGCGAGTTCGGCGGGTTCACCGAACCGAGCGCCTGGGAGAGCATGGTCCGCGGCTGGCACGTCGTCGGACTCGCCGTACGGCCCGAGCATCGGATGATCGGTCACACGGCCTTCCTGGTCACGGCCCGGCGCCTGGCGCCCGGGTGTCGTGGCCCCGTCGCGGCAACGCCGACCGGCCAAATCGGGCGAGCCGGCGCCCGGCGAGCTCCTCTTGCGCTCCGCTCAGGTCGGAGGACGCCGTGACAAACGGAAACCCCGGTGTTGACACGCCGACGACACATAGTGCGACCCGCGCCACAACGACGACAGCGCGGCCGCCGGTCATAGTCGGCTCGCGCTGTGTAGGGTGGCTTTTCGCGCACTCACCACTGACACGGAGGTGACCGCATGGTCCACGAATCCGGCGAGCAAGGTAGTCACGGAGCCGAGCGCGCCCCGGGTGACGACGTGCGCGATCTGCGTCAGCGCACCAACTACCTCGAGCAAGAGATCGACCTGCTCCGCGCCAAGGCGGCCGAATCCCCGCGCCACATCCGGCTGCTCGAGGACCGGTTGGCCGAATCGCAGGCGCGCGCTCGCCGAGCTCCGTCCGAGCGCAACGAGCGGCTGGCCGAGACGCTGCGCGACGCCCGCGACCAGATGGTTGCGCTCAAGCAGGAGATCGACCGGTTGGCCCAGCCGCCGAGTGGCTACGGCGTCTTCCTCGAGCGGTTCGAGGACGGCACCGTCGACGTCTTCACCGCCGGCCGCAAGCTGCGGGTCGCGGTGTCACCCGACGTCGACTCGGTCGCTCTGCTGCGCGGCCAGGAAGTCATGCTCAACGAGGCGATGAACGTCGTCGCCGCCCGCGGCCACGAGCGGGCCGGCGAAGTCGTCATGCTCAAGGAGATCCTCGAAGGCGGTGACCGCGGCCTCGTCATCGGCCACACCGACGAGGAGCGGGTCGTCCACCTCGCCGACGTCCTGCGCGAGCAGACGCTGCGCGCCGGCGATTCGCTGCTGGTCGAGACCCGTTCGTCCTACGCCTACGAGAAGGTCCCGAAGAGCGAGGTCGAGGAGCTCGTCCTCGAAGAGGTCCCCGACATCGACTACGAGGACATCGGCGGTCTGAGCCGCCAGATCGAGGCGATCCGCGACGCCGTCGAACTGCCGTTCCTGCACGCCGACCTGTTCCGCGAACACGAGCTCAAGCCACCGAAGGGGATCCTGCTCTACGGTCCGCCCGGATGCGGCAAGACGCTGATCGCGAAGGCGGTCGCCAACTCCCTCGCCAAGCAGATCGCGAAGGTCCGCGGCGACGAGCACGCGCGGTCCTACTTCCTCAACATCAAGGGTCCCGAGCTGCTGAACAAGTACGTCGGCGAGACCGAGCGGCACATTCGGCTGGTCTTCCAGCGCGCCCGTGAGAAGGCGAGCGAGGGCACGCCGGTCATCATCTTCTTCGACGAGATGGACTCGATCTTCCGAACGCGCGGATCGGGTGTCTCCTCCGACGTCGAGAACACGATCGTGCCGCAGATGCTGTCCGAGATCGACGGCGTCGAGGGACTCGAGAACGTCATCGTGATCGGTGCGTCCAACCGCGAGGACATGATCGACCCGGCCATCCTGCGACCCGGCCGCCTGGACGTGAAGATCAAGATCGAGCGACCCGATGCCGAGGGCGCCCGCGACATCTTCTCGAAGTACCTCACGACGACGCTGCCGATCCACGTCGACGATCTGGCCGAGTACGGCGGCGACGTCGAGTCGACGGTCGCGGCGATGATTCAGCACACCGTCGAGCGGATGTACTCCGAGGCGGACGAGAACCGGTTCCTCGAGGTCACCTACGCCAACGGTGACAAGGAGACCCTGTACTTCAAGGACTTCAACTCGGGCGCGATGATTCAGAACATCGTCGGACGCGGCAAGAAGATGGCGATCAAGGATCTGCTGACCACCGGTCAGCGGGGCCTGCGGATGCAGCATCTGCTCGCCGCCTGCGTCGATGAGTTCCGCGAGAACGAGGACCTGCCCAACACGACCAACCCGGACGACTGGGCCCGGATCTCGGGCAAGAAGGGCGAGCGGATCGTCTACATCCGCACGCTGATCTCGGGCAAGGGCACCGAGACCGGACGGGCCATCGACACGATCGGCAACACCGGCCAATACCTGTAAGTCCGGCTGCGCGCCGCGCTCGTAATCAGGGCGCGGCGCCGCGACCGCGCGACAAAGGACGTTCTGCGGGTCATCGTGCGGCGTGTCTTGCCGCAGAGCGCCCTTCGTCGAGCCCGCGGTCATGGCTAAAGTCGGCGCCGGCTCGTGCGGAGCCTCGCAGCGATGCGAAGCGAGCGAGGAGCGGAGCTCAGTGAATTGACCGGTCCGCAGATGCTGCTGGTGTTCGTGGCCGGCATCGCGGCGGGCACGATCAACTCGGTCGTCGGATCGGGCACCCTGATCACGTTTCCGGTGCTGCTCGGCGTCGGCCTGTCACCCGTAACCGCGAACGTCAGTAACACCCTCGGCCTGGTGCCGGGGTCGATCGTCGGCGCCTATGGGTATCGCGACGAGTTGGCCGGGCAGCGCAGTCGAATAATTCGGCTGAGCAGCGCCTCGACGATCGGGGCGCTGATCGGCGCCACGCTACTGCTCGTGCTGCCCGCGTCTGCGTTCAAATCGATCGTCCCGGTGCTGGTGGCCATCGCGGTGGTTCTCGTGATCATCGGGCCGTATGTGTCCAAGCGATTGGCCGACACGCCGCGCCGGGCCTCGACGACGGTGACCCCGCTGCTGTGGTTGGCCACCATGGCCACCGGCATCTATGGCGGGTATTTCGGCGCCGCTCAGGGCGTCATGCTGATCGGCATCTTCGGCGTCCTCACCGACGATGCCCTGCAGCGGCTGAACGCGCTCAAGAACGTGCTCGCCGGCCTGACCAACCTGGTCGCGGCGATCGTCTTCATGGTCACCGCCCATATCGATTACACCGCCGCCGGTTTGATCGCCGCGGGCGCGTTCATCGGCGGCTACGTCGGGTCGCGATTCGGCCGCCGACTGCCGCCCCGGATTCTGCGGGGAATCATCGTCGTCGTCGGCATCGTGGCCATCATCAAGTTGCTCGTCTGACCCGCCTCTTGGCGCCGATCTCACACCGTCCACGTAGCCTTAAGGCATGAGCGAGTGGGGTATTCGAGCGATATGACGGTCCAACGCGTGATGGGTACCGAGGTCGAGTACGGCATCAGCGTGCCCGGGCAGCCGTCGGCCAACGCGATGCTGCTGTCGGCCCAGATCGTCAACGCCTACGCGAGCACCCTCACTCCGGCCGGACGGGCGCGGCGGGCGAGCTGGGACTTCGAGGAGGAGTCGCCGCTGCGCGATGCCCGCGGCTTCGAACTCGGTGGGCGTAGTGCTCCGGTCGCGCAGGAGTTCATCGACGCCGAGGAGGACGCCGGGATGGCCAACGTCATCCTGACCAACGGCGCCCGGCTCTACGTCGACCACGCCCACCCCGAGTACTCGACCCCCGAAGTGACGACCCCGCTCGACATCGTGCGGTGGGACAAGGCCGGCGAGCTGATCATGGCCGAGGCCGCCCGCCAGGCCGCGGCCATGCCGGGCCTCAACGCGCACATCAATCTGTATAAGAACAACACCGACAACAAGGGCGCCTCCTATGGTGCGCACGAGAACTATCTGATGAACCGGTCGACGCCGTTCGCGTCGATAATCCGGCACCTGGTGCCGTTCTTCGTGTCGCGGCAGATCGTCTGCGGTGCCGGTCGGGTCGGCATCGGACAGGACGGACGCGACAGCGGATTCCAGATCTCGCAGCGGGCCGACTTCTTCGAGGTCGAGGTGGGCCTCGAGACCACACTCAAGCGTCCGATCATCAACACCCGCGACGAGCCGCACGCCGACGCCGAGCGCTACCGCCGGCTGCACGTCATCATCGGCGACGCGAATCTGTCCGAGATCTCGACCTACCTCAAGGTCGGCACCACCTCGCTGGTGCTGGCGATGATCGAGGCCAACTACCTGGTCGACGACCTCTCGATCGTCAACCCGGTTCACGAACTGCACGACATCTCCCACGACTGGCATCTGGAGCACGAGATACAGATGTCGGACGGACGGCGCCTGACCGCGCTGCAATTGCAGCTGGAGTACCTCGACCGCGCGCGCAAGTTCGTCGACGACCGATTCGGGGACGACGCCGACCCGCAGACCCGCGACGTCCTGAGTCGGTGGGAGTCCGTGCTCACCCGGTTGTCCTCCGACCCGATGTCGTTGGCCGACGAACTCGACTGGGTCGCCAAACTCCGGCTGCTCGAGGGTTATCGCGACCGGGACGGGCTGAGCTGGGATTCATCGCGGCTGGAACTGGTCGACCTCCAATACGCCGACATCCGTCCGGACAAGGGCCTGTATCACCGGCTGGTCGCCCGGGGTGCGATGAAGACCCTGCTGGCACCCGGCCAGGCGGCCAACGCCGCCTACGAACCGCCGACCGACACTCGGGCATACTTCCGCGGCGAGTGCCTGCGCCGGTACGGAACATCAGTCGTGGCGGCATCTTGGGACTCGGTGATCTTCGACGTCGGTCGCGAGTCCATGGTGCGGGTTCCGATGGCCGAACCACTTCGCGGCACGAAGGCGCACGTCGGCGAACTGCTCGATCGGTGCTCGGACGCGGCGTCCCTAGTGGCGGCGCTGATCGGGCCGCGCTGACGGCCCGCTCGGTGCCGGACCGGTTCCGGCTAGGGTGAAGTTCGCTGCGAGATAAACGGAGGTTGCCATGCCCACCCACGACAGCGGTCAGTCCCGCGCTCAGCGGCAGACCAGCGAGACCGAAGAGACCGAAATTGCCACGGACTCGGCGTCCGATGTTGCCGAACGGCACGAAAAGCTGACCGAGGACGTCGACGCGATTCTCGACGAGATCGATGATGTCCTCGAAACCAACGCGGAAGAGTTCGTCCGTTCATTCGTGCAGAAAGGTGGCCAGTGAGCCAGCCTCGGCGACCCGCCCCCCGGGGCGGGAAGGAGATCCAGTGATCGAGCGGCCTGGCTTGTTGCAACACGCCCAGTCGCCCGGGTCACCGTCCTTCGCCGAATTCGTGCACTCAGCTGCCCCTGATCTGCTGCCGCGCTCCTCGCCGCTGTCCGACCTGGCCCCGCACGCCACGACGATCGCCGCTGCTCTCTTCGACGGCGGGGTCGTCATGGCCGGCGACCGGCGCGCGACGATGGGCAACCTCATCGCGCAACGCGACATCGAGAAGGTGTTCGCGGCCGACGAATTCAGCCTCGTCGGCATCGCCGGCACCGCCGGTCTGGCGATTGAGATCGTCCGGCTGTACCAGGTCGAACTCGAGCACTACGAGAAGATCGAGGGCATCCAACTGACCCTCGACGGCAAGGCCAATCGGCTGGCCACGATGATCCGCGGCAACCTGGGCCAGGCGATGCAGGGCCTGGCCGTCGTGCCACTGTTCGCGGGCTACGACATCGACACGGCTGATCCCCAGCACGGCGGCAAGATCTACAGCTTCGACGTCACCGGCGGGCGCTATGCCGAGCAGTACTACGACTCGATCGGGTCAGGTTCGCTGTTCGCGAAGTCGGCGCTGAAGAAGCTCTGGCGTCCCGGACTCGACGCCGAGAGTGCTGTGCGGGTCGTGGTCGAGGCGATCTATGACGCCGCGGACGATGACTCGGCGACGGGCGGCCCTGACCTGACCCGGCGGATCTATCCGGTTGTCATGGTGGCCACGGCCGAAGGCACTTCCAGGGTGACCGACGCCGACCTCGAAGCTACCTTCACCGCCATCCTGGCTGACCGCAGCAGCCGTCCCGGCTCGTAGTACGGCCGAACCCGCCCAACCCCATCCCGCCGCCGCGAGACTCGGAGTCGATCTCAATGTCTATGCCGTTCTACGCCTCGGCCGAGCAGATCATGCGCGACCGCTCGGAGTTTGCCCGCAAGGGCATCGCCCGGGGTCGCAGCGTGGTGGTCCTCACTTACGCCGACGGCGTGCTGTTCGTCGCCGAGAACGCCAGTACCGCCCTGCACAAGGTCAGCGAGATCTATGACCGGATCGGCTTCGCGGCGGTCGGGAAGTACAACGAGTTCGAGAACCTGCGGGTTGCCGGCATCCGGCTCGCCGACCTGCGCGGCTACTCCTACGACCGCCGCGATGTCACTGCCCGAGCCCTGGCCAACGCCTACGCACAGACCCTGGGCAGCATCTTCACCGAGCAACAGAAGCCGTACGAGGTCGAACTCTGCGTCGCCGAGGTCGGCGCGCTGGCCGACGATGACCAGATCTACCGGTTGTCCTACGACGGCACGATCGTCGACGAGCCCGGATTCCTGATCATGGGCGGTCAGGCCGAGTCACTGATGAACGACCTGCGGGACAACTACCAGCCGGGCCTCGCCCTTGCGGACGCGCTGGCGCTGGCGGTCCGGGTCCTCGGTTCGGGTGGCGCCAATGGAACGCCCCGCACCCTGCCGGCCAGTCAGCTCGAGGTCGCGGTGCTCGACCGGACGCGGCCCAACCGCAAGTTCAAGCGACTCACCGGTTCGGCGCTGGCAAACCTGCTGCCTGTCCCGGATGACGCCAACGCCATCGAGAACACCGCTGAGCCGGCGCCCGCCGACACCCCGCCCCACGACGGCGAGAGCGTCCACGACGATGATGCCGCCGACAACCGCGGGGGCAGCGACACCTGAGTGAACCGATCGGGCCGCGGGGTCGTGTCTTGAGTCAACTACTCGCACGACCTTGGGGACGACATGCCGGCAACGGTCCTTCGACGGCACGCAGCTGGAGGCGGGGTGGCGATCGACACCAGCGACGGTGACCTGCTTCGCACCCTGCATGACCAGCACGCGCGCGCGGTCTGGGCCTACGTCGTGCGCCTCACCAACGGCGACAGTGCCCGGGCCGACGACGTGGTCCAGGAAACCCTGCTGCGGGCCTGGCGGCACCCCCAGGTGCTCGATCAGTCCCAGGGCTCGGCGCGGGCGTGGCTGCTGACGGTAGCGCGCCGGATCGTCATCGACGACTGGCGGGCCCGGGGGCGCCGGGCCGAGGTGATCACCGCCGAACCGCCCGAACGCAGCGTCGGCGGATCAGTCCGACCGGACCGTCGACAGCCTGCTGGTCAACGAGGCGTTGAGCCGGCTCAGCGATGATCATCGGGCGGTTCTGTTCGAGTGCTATCACCGGGGCGCCTCGGTTGCCGAGGCGTCACAGACACTGGGAGTACCGCCCGGGACCGTCAAGTCCCGAACGCACTACGCACTACGCGCCCTTAGGGCCGCGTTACAGGAGATGGGAGGGCTGGCGTGAGCGAGGATCAGAGCGATCGATTCATCGAGTACGACGGCGCCTATGTCCTCGGCGCCCTGTCCGCCGATGAGCGCGACGCCTTCGAGGCCCACCTGATCGACTGTGCCGACTGCCAGGCCCGGGTCGCCGAACTGGCCGATCTACCGGATCTGCTCGCGCTGGTCCCCGAAGGTGCCTACGAGCGCGCCGCGACTGAAGAGGATCCGGTCGTGGTACTGCTCGCGACCGTTCGGGCCCGGCGGACCCGGCGGCGCTGGATAACCACCGCTGCGGCGACCGCAGCCGCGGCCGTGATCATCGCCGCGACCGCGGTGCTGACCGACAACGCGGCGACGCCGACCAAGCCGGTCACCGTGGCGGCCGGGCCACAGGTCACGATGACCGAGCTCACCACCGCACCGATCCACGCCACGGTCGCGGTGAAGGACGTCGCCTGGGGCACCAGCATCAAGTTGACCTGCACCTACGCCGAGGCGGCCAGCTATCCGCCGGGCCTGGATTACTCGCTCGTCGTCCACACCCGCGACGGCCAGGCCCAGAACCTCGGCAGCTGGGCCCTCGTCCCCGACCAGGTGACCACCTTCCCGGCGGGTACCGCACTGCACAAGTCCGACATCGCATCGATCTCGGTGGACACCGCGAACGGCACGCCGCTGCTCAAGGTCGACTACTGATCGGACGGCCCATTGCCCGGCGTCATAGGGTGGACGAGTGCACCGGCGGATATTCGGCATAGAGAACGAGTACGGCGTCACCTGCACCTTCCACGGGCAGCGACGCCTCTCGCCGGATGAGGTTGCCCGCTACCTGTTCCGCCGGGTCGTGTCGTGGGGACGATCCTCGAACGTCTTCCTGCGCAACGGTGCCCGGCTCTACCTCGACGTCGGCAGCCATCCCGAGTACGCGACCCCGGAATGTGACTCGCTCGCCAGCCTGGTGATCCACGACAAGGCCGGTGAACGGATCCTCGAGGGCCTGGTGGCGGACGCTGAGAAGCGACTGCACGAAGAGGGCATCGCCGGGGACATCTACCTGTTCAAGAACAACACCGACTCGGCCGGTAACTCCTACGGCTGCCACGAGAACTTCCTCGTCGGCCGCCACGGTGAGTTCAGCCGCCTGGCCGACGTGCTCATCCCGTTCCTGGTTACCCGCCAGCTGATCTGTGGTGCCGGCAAGGTGCTGCAGACACCCAGGGGAGCGGTTTACTGCTTGAGCCAGCGAGCTGAGCACATCTGGGAGGGCGTCTCCTCGGCCACCACCCGGTCGCGCCCGATCATCAACACTCGCGACGAGCCGCACGCGGACGCCGAGCGCTACCGCCGCCTGCACGTCATCGTCGGCGATTCGAACATGAACGAACTGACCACGATGCTGAAGGTCGGCTCAGCCGATCTGGTGCTGCGGATGATCGAGCATGGCGTCGTGTTCCGCGACCTCACCCTCGAAAACCCGATCCGCGCCATTCGCGAGATCTCGCACGACCTCACGGGAACCCGGATGGTCCGATTGGCGGCGGGGCGGGCGGCGTCGGCGCTCGAGATCCAGCGTGAGTACTACAGCAAGGCCGTCGAGTTCACCGATTCCGAGGGCAGCGACCCGGCGACCGACAAGGTCATCGAACTCTGGGGACGCACGCTCGACGCGATCGAGAAGAATGACCTCTCCCTCATCGATCGCGAGATCGACTGGGCGACCAAGCTGACCCTGATCGAGCGGTACCGCACCAAGCACCAGCTGCCGTTGTCCTCGCCCCGGGTAGCACAGCTCGATCTCGCCTATCACGACATCCAACGCGGCCGCGGGCTCTACTACCTGCTCGAGGCCAAGGGTGCGGTCGAGCGCATCAGCACCGACCTGCAGGTCTTCGAGGCCAAGAGCCTGCCGCCCCAGACGACCCGCGCGAAGCTGCGCGGCGACTTCATCCGCCGCGCGCAGGAGCGTCGCCGAGACTTCACGGTCGACTGGGTGCATCTCAAGCTCAACGACCAGGCCCAGCGGACCGTCCTGTGCAAGGACCCCTACCGCAGTGTCGACGAACGGGTCGAGAAGCTGATCGCCTCGATGTAGTTCGGGCTTAAGCCGGTTCGCTGATCAAGCTGGCGGCATGACGCCCCGCGGCCGCGGCGGCCAGGAAGTAGGCGTAGTCCTCGTCCAGGCCGCGTCCCATCGTCGACAGCCGCACGGGCGAGGACCGCAGCGCAGCATCCAGGCCGTCCGAATCGACGGTGACGATCCGGTGCCGATGCCGCAGCGGCTCGACGTCGGCCAGTACGGCCGTGGCCAGCTCGGCCGACAGCCCGGTCGGCACCACCAGGTCACCGGCGGCCAGCGCGACCCGCCCGAACGCGGTGAGCGAGTGGTGCGACACACCGCGGTGACGTTCGCGCGGATCCGCCTCGGACAATCGCAACGCACCGACGGGGCGGCCACCCAGCACGGCGACCGCGTTCACCACCTCGCCGGCGACGACGCCCGAGAACCCCCATGGCGTACCGGTACCCAGGTTGCCCGGACCCTGGGTGACGATCGCGATGTCGGCCGCCAACACATGCCGGGCCGCCAGCAGACCGGTGTGCACGGTCACCGACTCCAGGTCGCCGCCGAACGCCTGCCCGGTGCTCACGGTGCCGCACAGCAGCGGACGCAGGGTGGCGACCGTCCGTGAGTACCACAGCGGCAGCGCGCCGCCGTCCGTGAGCACATAGGCCACCCGGGCGGACGGGCGGTCGGCCCGGATGCCGGCCAGGATCGCCGGCAGCGCCGAGTGCAGATCAGCGATCACCACCGGCATCGCCTCGATCGATGTCGCGCCCGCGATCACCGCATGGTGCGGGGAGTGCTGCTCATCCACCCCGAGCACGGTCGCCTGGACCGGCGTGTAGCGGGCCTTGACGATATGGCCGGGCCCCAGGGGATCGGCCGGCAGCCGGTCGGGTAGGGCGACGACCAGGGCATGTCCACCGGTACCGAGGTTCAGCGCCAGCGCCGTCGTATTGAGGATTACTCGCTCGCCCAGCTCCGGGGTACCGACCAGCAGGGGATAGGCCAGCGCGCGCACGATCTCACCGTCGACCGCGCCGTCGACCGCAACCGACACCTCGCGCACACCCGGCCATTCGTCGAGCACCCCGGTCACGATGCCGGCTCGCCAACGGATCACAGCCGCGAACTCTAATCACCTGAACCGGGGCCGGGCGCGGTTTAGGGTGACAGGGTGAGCAATCGGGCGCCTGCGCGCGCCGCCGCCGGGCGGTCGCGAGCGGGGATTAGCTTTGCTGACATGGCGGCGCGGCGGGCGGAACGACTGGTGAACCTGGTCATCTGTCTGCTGTCGACCCGCCAGTACCTCAGCGCCGAACGAATTCGCCAGGCCGTCCCGGGTTACGAGGTCGCCGACGGCAGCGAACGGGCCGATGAGGCCTTCAAACGGATGTTCGAGCGCGACAAGGCCGAACTCCGCGATCTAGGTATTCCCCTCGAGACCGGTCGAAATAGCGCGTTCGATAATGACGACGGCTACCGCATCACCCGCCGTGAATACGAACTGCCGCCGATCGAGTTCGACGCGGGCGAGGCGGCCGCGGTCGGCATCGCCGCCCGCCTCTGGCAGTCGGCCACCTTGGGGGCCCAGGCCCGCAGCGCCCTGATCAAGCTCCGCGCGGGTGGCACCGACGTCGACGCCAGCGGTACGCCGGGTGCCATGGCACCGATCGATGCCGGCGAACCGAGCCTGCCGGTTCTGCTCGAGGCCGCCCGAAACGCCCGGCCGGTGACCTTCTCCTACTTCAAGTCCGGTGCCGGGATCGCTGAGAAGCGCACCCTCGAGCCCTGGGGCGTGCTGTCGTGGCAGCGACGGTGGTACGTCGTCGGCCATGACCGCGACCGCGACGCCGAGCGCAGCTTCCGGCTCTCGCGGATCGACGGGCCGGTCCGCATATTTGGCGAGGCCGGCAGCTTCAAGCGGCCGGAAAAGGTCGATCTGCTACATCACGTAACCGGTCGCGACATCGATGAGACCCACATCGCGCACGTGCGAGTCAATGGCACGGGCGCGGGGCGACTGCGTCAGCTCAGCGAATCAGCGACCGACGGCATCCTGTCGATCCCGTACTTCGACGTCGGGATCTTGGCCCGCATCGTCGCCAGCGCCGGGCCGTCCGCGGTGGCGCTCGATCCACCCGAACTGGTGGCCGCCGTCATCAACCGGCTCACGGCGGTCATCGGTGACCGCGAGCCCGAGACCGTGGCCTGATGGCCGGCGAGCGCGACCGGCTGCCGAGGCTGCTGGCCCTGGTTCCGTACCTGCAGGCCCGGCCGGGGATCAGCGCGGCCCAGGCCGCGGCCGACTTCGACATCTCCGAGGAGCAACTGCGCCGCGACCTGCAGCTGCTGTGGATGTGTGGCCTGCCCGGCCACGGCCCGGGTGACCTGATCGATCTGTCCTTCGACGGGGACTCGGTGTCGGTCATCTTCGACGCCGGCATCTCGCGTCCGCTACGTCTCACGTCCGAGGAAGCACTGGCCATGGTGATCGGCCTGCGCACGTTGGCCGAGGTGCCCGGCATCACCGATACCGACGCGGTCAATCGGGCGCTGGCCAAGATCGAGGCGGTGGCTGGGGGATCGGTGGCCGCCGAGACGGTCGCGGTCGCGCTGGACTCGTCGGCCCGCTATCTGCCCGTGCTGCAGCGAGCCGTCGATACCTCGCACGCCCTGTCGCTGCGGTACTACACCGCGACCAGGGACGAGACGACCGAGCGGATCGTCGACCCACTCCGGATCTTCACCCTCGATGGCCACGACTACCTCGAGGCCTGGTGCCGCCGGGCCGAGGGGATGCGGTTGTTCCGGGTCGACCGGATCGAGCGGGCCGACCTGCTCGACGAGCCCGCCCGTCCACCCCGAGACATCGAGCTGCGCGACCTGTCCGAAGGCGTCTACACGCCCGCTCCCGAGCATTTGCTCGCCGTGCTGCGGGTCAACGCCGCCTACGCCTGGGTCGCCGACTACTACCCGAGCGAGGAGACGATCGAGGCCGGTGATCCGGCCGGGCGGCGTCAGATCAGTCTGCGGGTGGCGGACCCGGCGTGGGTACGGGCGCTGGTGCTCGGGTCCGGGGGCCAGGTCGAGGTGCTCGCTCCGGACTGGCTGGCCGAGTCGATCCGCGACGAGGCCCGCACAGCGCTGGCCGGCTACGGGAAACCGTAGACTCGGAGCCGTGATCGTCGCTGTCGTCTGGGGGGTCGCCATCCTCGTGGCGGTCGTGGTGGCGGGGTTCTGCGCCTACGAGGTGCAGTGGAAGGTCGCCCGACTGCGGGCCGACGTCGCCGCGCTCGATTCGACCGTGGCCGCGCTGGCCGATCTGCAGGCCAAGCTGCAGGCGGCTTCGGCCCGAGCGAGCGCGTTGTCGACGTCACCTGCATCGCGCCGCGGATGAGACTGCGACTTCGGCGCGGTCGGCCCGATCCCGAAGGGCGGATGTCCGTCCTTGATCATCTCCGCGAGCTGCGTCGGCGGGTGATCATTGCCGCCGTCCTGATCGTCGCCGGCGCCGTGCTGGGTTGGTACCTCTACCCGCATACCCTCGAATTCCTGAAACGGCCGTACTGCAAGGTTCCGTACACGTTCAGATTCCCGGGCAACGACCCTGACCCCAAGCACTGCGACCTGATCTACACGGGGGTCCTCGACGGCTTCACGACCCGCCTCAAGGTGTCGGTGATATCGGGTGCGGTCTTTACCGCTCCACTTTGGCTGTACCAGGTCTGGGCCTTCGTCACCCCGGGCCTGAAGAAGAACGAGCGCAAGTACACGGTCTACTTCATCGCCGCGTCGACCCTGTTGTTCCTCGCCGGTATGACCCTGGCCTACTTGGTGCTCAGCAAGGGCCTGAACGTTCTGCTTCGCAGCTCCGGCCCCGGCACGCTCGCCACCCTCACCGCGAACGGTTACCTGTCCTTCGTCACCCTGCTGCTAACGGTCTTCGGGTTGGCGTTCGAGCTGCCGCTGCTGGTCATCATGGCGAACCTCGTCGGTGTGCTGCCCTCGAAGGTGCTCCGCAAGTCGCAGCGCATCTCGATCTTCCTGATCTTCCTGTTCGCGGCCGTAGCGACGCCGAGCACCGATCCGTTCACGATGTGTGCGATGGCGATACCGATGTGCCTTCTCTTCGAGGGCGCGGTGCTCTTTGCCACCGTCCACGACCGCCGCAAGGCCGCGCGCAAGGTGGCGGCGACGATCGATGACGACTTGCCGCCCGCCGTCGGCGGCCCGAGCTGGGGAGAGGTCACATGAGCGACGACCCATTCGAGGCGCTGTTCACGACGATCGGTCATGGGGTGCTCGTCACGCTCAAGGCCGATGGACGACCGCAACTCTCCAACGTCAGCCATCACTACGACGCGTCGGCTCGCACGGTCCGCATCTCGATCACCGAGTCGCGGGCCAAGACCCGCAACCTGCGCCGTGATCCGCGGGCGAGCTACCACGTCACCAGCGCAGACTTCAGGGCGTGGGCGGTGGCCGAGGCGACCGCATCGCTGAGTGAGGTCGCGACCAGGCCCGATGATGCCGCGGTCGGAGAACTGGTCGAGCTGTACCGAGCCATCGCCGGCGAGCACCCCGACTGGGACGAATACCGCGCCGCCATGGTCGCGGATCGCCGGTTGGTGGTTCGGCTGCCGGTCGAGCGTTTCTACGGCCAAGCCGTCTAGCCGACGTCGGACGGCCAGTGGGCCGGCCGAAGTAAGCTGACACCATGTCGGCGGGGGAGGATTCACCGGCGCAGCGCTACGCCCGGGCCCGCCGGCGCAATCTCAATCCCGGCGTCAACGACTTCCGGGCCGGTTACCCGTTCGAGCTCGACCCGTTCCAGGTCGAGGCCTGCTCGGCGCTCGAGGACGGCTACGGCGTGCTCGTCTGTGCGCCGACCGGCGCCGGCAAGACGGTCGTGGGCGAGTTCGCGGTCTACCTGGCCCTGAACGCCGGGCAGAAGTGTTTCTACACAACCCCGATCAAGGCCCTGTCGAACCAGAAGTACGCCGATCTCGTCGAGCGCTACGGGCCCGAGTCGATCGGCCTGCTGACCGGCGACAACTCGGTCAACGCCGACGCCCCGGTGATCGTCATGACCACCGAAGTGCTGCGCAACATGCTCTACGTCGGCAGCTCGGCCCTGACCGGCCTGGCCTACGTGGTGCTCGATGAGGTGCATTACCTGGGCGATCGCTTCCGCGGGGCCGTCTGGGAAGAAGCGATCATCCACCTGCCGGAATCGGTCGCGCTCGTCTCACTGTCGGCGACCGTCAGCAACGCCGAGGAGTTCGGCGACTGGCTGATCTCGGTGCGCGGTGACACCAAGGTCGTGGTGCACGAACAGCGTCCCGTCCCACTGTGGCAACACCTGCTGGTCGGTTCGCGGCTCTTCGATCTGTTCGACACCGGGCCGGCCGACCTGGTCGACCCGTCGGATGTGAACCGCGCTGATCCCAGCAAGGTGAACGAGCAGCTCAAGCGCTACATCTCCGAGCGGATGCGGCACTTCGATGCGAACTCGTACGGCTACCGGGGCAACGGTCACGGTGGCCGAGGTAGTCGTGACCGGCCGTCCACCCGCGGCTGGCGTCCACCCGACCGGGCCGAGGTCATCACTCGGCTCGAGCAGACCGGCCTCTTACCGGCGATCACGTTCATCTTCAGCCGCGCCGGTTGCGATGCAGCGGTTCGGCAATGCCTCAACGCCGGGCTATGGCTCACGAGCGACGAGGAGCGCACCGAGATTGCGGCCATCGTCGAGGAACACACCGCCGGGCTGGCCGCCGAGGATCTCGACATCCTCGGCTACTGGGACTGGCTCGACGGGCTGCGGCGCGGGGTTGCCGCCCACCACGCCGGCATGGTGCCCGCGTTCAAAGAGACCGTCGAGGCATTGTTCGTTCGTGGCCTGGTCAAGGCCGTCTTCGCCACCGAGACCCTGGCGCTGGGCATCAACATGCCGGCCCGCACCGTCGTCCTCGAGAAGCTGTCGAAGTTCAACGGCGAGGGCCACGCCGACCTGACGCCGGGGGAGTACACCCAGCTGACCGGACGGGCCGGGCGGCGCGGTATCGACGTCGAGGGCCACGCGGTGGTGCTGTGGGCGCCCGAGGTCGATCCGGGCCGGCTGGCCGGGCTGGCGTCCACCCGAACCTATCCGTTGCGCTCGTCATTTCGGCCGTCCTACAACATGGCGGTGAATCTCGTCGGACAGATGGGCCGGCCGGCGTCGCGCCAGCTCCTCGAATCCTCCTTCGCCCAGTTCCAGGCCGATCGTTCGGTCGTCGGGACGGCCCGACAGATCCTGACCATGAACACGTCACTGGCCGAGTTCGAGCAGCGGATGACCTGCGACCGCGGTGACTTCGCCGAATACGCGCGGCTGCGGCGCGAACTTCGCGATCGCGAGACAACGCTGAGCAAGGCCAATGCACGCAGCCGTCACGGTGCGGTCATCGCGGCGATCGAACGCCTCAATCCCGGCGACGTCGTGCGCCTGAGCCGGGGCCGCCGGGCCGGTCTGGCGGTCGTCCTGGATCCGGGCGTGCGGGCGTACGACGATCCGCACCCGCTGGTGCTGACCCAGGCCCGGTGGGCCGGCCGACTCGCGGTGAGCGACTTCTCGGCCCCGATCGACGTCCTCGGCCACATCCGGGTGCCGGGCAACTTCAATCATCGTTCGGTCTCGGACCGCCGGCAGTTGGCCGGCAAGCTCGACCGGCTGACCGGCGCCGATACCCCTCGCACGCAGCGCAAGGCCGGCTCGAACGCGGACGATGATCAGGTGATCCGCCTGCGGGCCGCGCTGCGGGCGCATCCCTGCCACGGTTGTCCCGACCGCGAGGAGCACGCGCGGTGGGCCGAACGTCACCACCGGCTGGCCAGGGAGCGTGATGCGCTCCAGTCACGCATGGACGGCCGCACCGACTCCCTCGGCCGGGCGTTCGACCGCATTACGGCCCTGCTCGTCGAGCGCGGTTACCTGCTCGGTGACGACAGCACCGCGGCCGGACGCGTGCTGTCACGCATCTGGTCGGATTCCGACCTGCTCGTGGCCGAGTGCCTGCGCAGCGGCGTCTGGGAAGGTCTGGCGCCGGCCGAGTTGGCCGCGGTCGTGTCGACGCTCGTCTACGAGCCCCGCCGCGATGAGCGGCTGGTCGAACGGATGCCGAACGAGAGTGTGCGCGAGGCGATCGACTCGACGATCCGCATCTGGGGTGACCTGGCTGATGATGAGTCCGATCGCGGTCTGACTCGCAGCCCCGAGCCGCAGCCAGGATTTGTGTGGGCCGCCTACCGATGGACCAAACACGAGAGCCTCGATCGAGCTCTGGCGGCGACGTCGGAGTCCGGCCCCGGCTTGTCGGCCGGCGATTTCGTCCGCTGGTGCAAGCAACTTCTCGATCTGCTCGGTCAGATCGCGAGCGCTCCGATCGAAGCCGGTAGCGGGTCGTCGCAGAGCGTGGCCAAGGCCGCCCGCGCCGCGGTGGCCGACATTCGCCACGGCGTCGTCGCGGCGAGCATGATCGGCTGATTCTGCGCCGGCCCGCGGCGCAGTATGGTGTGCCTCAAGCTCGGTCCCAGGAGAAGAGGCGACAGTGGACGACGACAACCGCGAACCCGGGCATCCGGCCGGTCCGAACTCGACGCCGCCGCCCAATTACCCACCGTATCCGCCCTACCCGCCGCCGCAATCGGGCCAGCAGTACCCGCCGCCCGTCGCTGCGCAGGACACGGGTGACCGGACGCAGATGATGCCGGCCATCAGCGACCAGGCGCCCCCGAACTACCAAGCACCGAACTACCCACCCAATTACCCGCCGCCCGGCCAGCCCGGGCCCGAGCAGCCCACGACGACCTATCCGCCGGTCGGTGGGCCGGGTGGATACGGCCAGCAACCGCAGTACGACCAGTACGGCCAGCCGCCGCAGTACGAACAGCCCAACCAGTACGGTCAGCAACCGCAGTACGACCAGTACGGCCAGCAACCGCAGTACGACCAGTACGGCCAGCAGCCGCAGTACGAACAGCCCAACCAGTACGGCCAGCAGCCGCAGTACGAACAGCCCAATCAGTACGGCCAGCAACCGCAGTACGACCAGTACGGCCAGCAGGCCACCCAATATGACCAGCCCGGCGGGTATCAACCGGCCGGTTACCAAGCGGTCGCATACCCGCCCGCGGCCTACGAGGCTCAACCGCAGTACAACGCGCCCGCCTCGCACGCGGCCAACGATCCTGGCAAGAAGTCGCATGTCGGGCTGTGGACGCTGCTCGTCGTCGCCATCGTGATCATTGCGGTCGCCGCGGTGACGTTCATCGTCAAGCCGTCGTTCCTGTTCAAGAAGGTGCTTGATCACACCGCCGTCGAGCAGACGATCGAGCAGCAGTCCCAGGCCTCCGGCAACGCACTGACGAGCGTCAGCTGCCCGGCGAATGAGAAGGTCAAGGCCGGCACCACGTTCCAGTGCACGGCCGCCAACAACAAGCGGATCACCGTGACGATCAAGGACAGCAAGGCCAACTATCAATGGTCACTCGCCAGCTGACGGCCTAACCGGCCACCTTCGCCAAGGCGGCCAGCATCCGATTGATCGGCGAATCCAGGCCGTAGCGATCGGCTAGTTCGACCAGCCGCTCGGGGTCGGCCGGCTGCGCGGGGAGCTGGTCGGCGACCGCCGGGATGGCCAGTTCGGTCTGGCCGCGCACGACGCCGGTCACCGCGCCGAGGTAGTCCCGGGCCGCTAGAACCTTTGCCGCCGCCCCGGCCGGAAACCCGGCGGCGCCGCTCTCGGCCGCGGCCATGATGGCCTCGATCGGACCGAAGCGAGAGACGATCGCCGCCGCGGTCTTGTCACCGATGCCGGCCACGCCCGGCAGCCCATCGCTCGGGTCGCCGCGCAGCGCGGCGAAGTCGGGATAGTGCTCGGGATTCACGCCGTACTTCGCGCGCACCTCATCGGGTCCGAGATCTTCGAGCTTGGCCAGACCGCGGCCGATATAAAGCACCCGGACAGTGGGGGTCGCCAGCGCCATCAGGTCTCGGTCACCGGTGACGATCTCGACCGGTTCCGGGTCCCGCGCGGCGAGGGTGGCGATCACGTCGTCGGCCTCATAGCCCGGGGCACCCGCCGTCGCCAGGCCGATCGCGGCCAGTACCTCCAGCAGAACGGGCACCTGGGGCGCCAGCGTGTCCGGAATGGCCTCATCGCCGGCCGGGGCAACGCGGTGCGTCTTGTAGGAGGGAACCAGCGCGGTGCGAAATGCGGGGCGCCAATCCAGGTCCAGACAGGCCACGTAACGGGTGGGACGGCGTCGGGTGATCAAGGTCGCGCTCATGTCGAGGTAGCCGCGGATCGCATTGACGGGCATACCGTCCGGAGCGGTGATCGATTCAGGCACCCCGTAGAACGCGCGAAAGTACAGACCGGCGGCGTCGATCAGCATGACCGTCATCGCGTTCGTCCGAGTGGTCTATTCCGCCCGCGCATCATCAATAGACGCTTCGACTGGCATCGGTCGTTCCGCGGACGATGAGTTCGGTCGGCAGAACGTGATCCTCGGGCGATGCCTCGACCGCCGACATCACGGCCAGCAGTCGACTCATCAGTTCGCCGGCCTGCTCGATGACCGGCTGCCGAATGGTCGAAAGGTCGAAGAGCTCGGCCGTGACATGATCGTCGAAGCCGATGACGGCGATGTCGTGCGGTACTGAAAGTCCGGCGCGGCGAAGCGCGGACAGCGCGCCGTAGGCCATCTCATCGGCCTCGGCGAACAGAGCCGTCGGACGGTCTGGGCGCGAGATGAGTTCGGCGGTCGCCGCTTCACCGCCGGCCACGGTGAAGTAACCGAGCGCCTCGAGGCTTCGGTCGTACTCGATGCCGGCCGCCGCCAAGGTGTCGATGTAGCCGCGCCGGCGTTGATGTGGCGGCGTGAAACGCATCGGGTCGACCATCTCGCCGGCGATCAGACCGATGCGCCGATGGCCGAGCTCGAGTAGGTGGTTGACTGCCAGCGACGCACCCTGCCGATCGTCGATGCGCGTGCAGTAGAACTCCTCGCACTCGACGCCGAGCACACCGATAGGAACGCCGAGCGCGCGCAGCGTCTCGGTCTCGGCCTCGGAGAGAACCAGACTGGCGACAACCAGCGCATCGACTCGTTTGCGCGCCGGCATGGTCGAGAAGAACCGGTCGCGCCCGGCCGGGTCGCCCAGGTTGTAGAGCAACAGATCGAAGCCGGCATCATGCAGCACCGCCTCGATCGCGCCGAGGACCTCGGCGAAGTACCACCGGTTGACGAACGGGACCACGACCCCGACAGTGGCGGTTCGGCCGCTGGCCAGTCGGGCCGCGAACGGCGATGCGACGTAATCGAGCTCACGGGCAGCAGCCAGAACCCGGGTTCGGGTGCTGGGCGCGACGTCGGGGAGCCCGCGCAGCGAGCGGGAGACGGTCGCGATCGATACGCCCGCCAGCCGGGCCACATCCTCGATGCTTGCCGTCATGACCCACCAATCGCCTCGATAGAGATTAGCCCACCAGCGATTCGATGCTGATGGGTCGAGCGAGCGAGGAGCGCAGCTGGATGTCACCGCCTGGGCGGAGCCTCGCAGCGACGCGGAGCGAGCGAGGAGCGCAGCTGGATGTCACCGCCTGGGCGGAGCCTCGCAGCGACGCGGAGCGAGCGAGGAGCGCAGCTGGATGTCACCGCCTGGGCGGAGCCTCGCAGCGACGCGGAGCGAGCGAGGAGCGCAGCTGGATGTCACAGCACGGACAGGGATACTGATCCGATGACATCGCCGGGGGAGCGGACGCCGCGTTTCGGGCGTCGCCCGGCCGCCGTCATCGCGCTGCTGGGTGGCATTGCCGGCGTGGGCGCGTTCCCTCGTTACGACATCTGGCCGCTCGCGTTCCTCAGCGTTGCGGCGCTCAGTCTGGCGGTCGATGCCCGCCGGGCTCGGACCGGAGCGTGGCTCGGGCTGCTGTACGGCCTGGCCTTCTTCATCCCGGTGATCTCGTGGACCGGCGTCTATGTCGGCCCGTTCCCGTGGGTACTTCTCGCAGTGGGCGAAGCGGCGTTCATGGCCGCCCTGGGCGCGGTCCTGGCGTTGGTGCAGCGCTACCGCGGTGCCTGCGCCTGGGCCGCCGCCGCCTGGGTCTTGCAGGAGGCGGCCCGGGACCGGTTCCCCTTCGGCGGGTTCCCGTGGGCGCGGCTGGCGTTCAGCCAGGCCAACTCGCCCGTCCGCTGGTTTGCCGCGTTGGGCGGTGCCCCCCTGGTCACTTTCGCGGTAGCCCTCGGCGGCGCTGCGATCGCGATTGGTGCGCGCCGGACCTCGGGTTGGCCGGTCCGACCGCTGCTGTTAGGCCTCGTCCCGGGGGCCGCCGTGATCGCGGTCGGCGCCGTGCTGGCGGTGCCGTTGGCCCCGCCGCCGATCCGCGACGAGCGCACCACCACGGTCGCCCTCATCCAGGGCAACGTCCCCGATATCGGCCTGGACTTCGAAGACCGGCCGCGCCAAGTGCTCGACAACCACGTCGCCCAGACAATGAAGCTGGCGGCCGAGATCAAGGCCGGTAGCGTCGCGACGCCCACCCTGATCGTGTGGCCCGAAGATGCCTCGGACGTCGACCCGCTCACCGATGCCGACGCCTATACCGAGATCGACAACACGGTGCGGGCGGTTGGAATCCCCATCCTCGTCGGCGCGATCCTGAACGGACCTGGTCCCACCCACCGGCGCAACGTCGGCATCCTCTGGTCACCGACCACCGGTCCCGGCAGCCAGTACGTGAAGCGGCATCCGGTGCCTTTCGGGGAATACATCCCGCTCCGCAGTATCGCCCGGCTGGTCAGCCCGGACGTCAACCTGGTCACGCAGGACATGGTGGCGGGCTCGGGCAATGGGCTGATGACCAGCGGCCCGTTCCCGATCGGGGACGTGATTTGCTTCGAGGTCGCTTACGACGGGCTGGTGCGCTCGTCGGTCAGCGCCGGCGCCCAGCTGCTCGTTGTGCAGACGAATAATGCAACCTTTGGCCACACGGCCGAGACTTATCAGCAGCTGGCCATGAGCCAGTTACGGGCCGTCGAAAACGGACGCACCGTGCTGCAGGTGGCGACCACGGGCAAGTCGGCGGTCATCCGTCCGGACGGCACCATCGCGGCCGAGTCCGGCCGTCTCTACACCCCGGACATCATCGTTGCCACCATCCCGCTGCGGACCGGGCTCACTTTGGCCACCCGACTCGGTGCGTGGCCTGAGTACATTCTGAGTGGCTTAGCACTGGCTGCGCTGGCATGGGCGATCCTCACCATAATCAGATCTCGTCGGCTTGTGCGGCAATCGGCCCAAGTGCCACAATCGTCGGCTAGTCAGACGACCGCGCTGTCGGATACCGGTTTGGCCCAGACCAAGGAGACCGCAACTACATGACCGAGGGCGCGACGGTGCAGCGGGTCTTGGTCGTCATTCCGACGTACAACGAGCGCGGCAACATCAACTCGATCACCGACCGAGTGTTCGCGGCGGTGCCGAGCGCCGAAGTGTTGATCGTCGACGATTCGAGCCCGGACGGCACGGGCGACATCGCCGACGAGATCGCGAGAACGCAGCCCCGATTGCACGTCATGCACCGGTCCGGGAAAGCCGGTCTGGGGTCGGCGTACATCGCCGGATTCGGTTGGGGGCTCGACGCTGGGTACGACATTCTGGTCGAAATGGACGCCGACGGATCGCACCGCCCGGAACAGCTCAGCCGCCTGCTGGACGGTCTCGATGGTGCCGATGTGGTCCTGGGATCGCGCTACGTCGCCGGTGGCGAGGTGGTCGACTGGCCGCGCTCGCGCTGGGCGATCTCGCGCGGCGGAAACCTCTACGTCCGGATCGCGCTGGGTGCGAAGCTGCACGACATCACCGGTGGCTACCGCGCCTACAAGCGTGAAGTCCTGGAGCAGATCGACTATGCGTCGGTCGACTCTCAGGGGTACTGCTTCCAGATCGATCTGGCCTGGCGCGCGCTGCGCTCGGGCTATCGGGTGATCGAGGTTCCGATCACCTTCGCCGAACGCCAGGTCGGCGAGAGCAAGATGAGCGGTTCGATCGTTCGTGAAGCCCTATTACGCGTGACCCGCTGGGGGATCGACTATCGGATCGCCGAAGTTACTAACGTTGCCAAGAAGTGGCGCGCCAACCGCGGTTGAGCGCGGCGTCGAAGCCGCTTTGGGTCGCTTGAGAGCTGACCGCTTACGCGCTCTTGGTGCCGCGGCGGGCGCGCAGGACGTCAAGACGCTCAGCCAGCACTTCTTCCAGATCCGCGACCGAGCGGCGCTCGAGGAGCATGTCCCAGTGCGTTCGGACCGGCTTGACCTTCTTCAGTTCCGGTTCGGCGCCGTTGACCAGTCGAGCCTCGCCACCGTCGATCCGGCAATCCCAGGTGAGGGGCACATCGGCCTCACCGGAGAACGGAACGCTGAACTCGTGCCCCTGCTCGCACCGATAGGCGGCGACGATGCGGGGAGCCGGTTCGGCCCCGTATTCGGTTTCGTAACTGATAGCACCCATCCGGCTGCCGCGAAGCGAGCGATCTGCCATGCGGGCACCTCCTGACCTCTTGTCGTACTCTCTGTGCAGTCCAACGATCGAGAGCGGGTCAGGATTCCCTGACTCTCAACGACCCGGTCGGAATGCCAGCTTAGCGTCATATCGGGCATCACGGTCACTTTATCCACCTGGAGTTCGAATGCGACTGCGCCCGGCACGCCACGCTGAGCCGACCCTCGACCCGACCCGGCCGGCACGGGTACGGGTCACGTCTGCCGTCGATTGCGATCGGGGCGGGACGGATCGGCGTCGGTGTCGTCTTCGCAGTAAATCCGGTCCTCTCGGTACGGATGCTGGGGGTGGACTCGGCCACCGCCAACCGGCTCAGCTGGCTGGCTCGGATGGCCGCCGCTCGCGACATCGCGCTGGGAGTCGGCACGGTGGCGGGCGCGCTCAGCGGCCGGGGGAGTAACGGCTGGCTGCTGGCCGGTGGCGCGTGCGACGTCGCCGATGCCGCTGCCATCGCGAACGCCCTCAAGCGGCAGCAGGTCTCGGCGCTGCCCGCCGTGATCATCATCGCGGGCGCGTTGGCGGCCGGCGGGGTGGCGATCGCGACAGTTGCGCGCCGACCGTCGTCACACCTCGAGCAGTAGCTGACCCGCGCCGGCATCATCGGCGTTGAGCCGGCCGGCAACGTAGTGCTGGCGACAGAGCACCTGATAGCGAACCACTGCTTGGGCGTCGGTATCGGCGACCACCACGGTGGCGCCCTCGCGAACCATCACGTCATCGACGACCCGCGCGTTCAGCAATCCGGGTTGACCGCACCAGCACAACACCTCGACCTGGACCTTCAGCAGCTCATCGGCCAGCTCGAACAATCGCTTCGCTCCCGGCAGCAGCCGACTGCGAAAATCGGTCGACAATCCGAAGCAATAGACGTCGAGCCGCCATTCATCGACCAGCTCGGCCAACTGATCCACGTGCTCCTCGTCCAGGAAACCGGCCTCGTCGACGATCAGGTAGTCAAGCTCCCGGCCGTCCACCAGGTGGGCCCGCACGAGCGCGCGCAGGTCGGTGTCGTCGCCCACCTCGACTGCCTCCTGGCTCAAGCCGACCCGGGTCGTGATCATCGGCCGCTGCGAACGGTCGTAGCGGGTCAGCAGCAGCCCTGCGCGTCCCTGACGGGCATGGTTGTGATGGATCTGAAGCGCGAGGGTCGACTTACCACAATCCATCGGACCGAAGTAGAACCGCAGCCGGGCCGGCATCGGCCGCCGCTGGGCCCGGGTCGACGGGATCGCGGTGAGAGCCCCCGGATGCTCGCTAGCACTCATGACGGCTGAGGCTATTGCACTGCCGCCCGGGGACCGGCACGACGGTCAGCCGATAGTCACTCCCGTGACGGTCAGCCGATAGTCACTCCCGTGACGTCAGCCGATAGTCACTCCCGTGACGTAGTAGTTGCCGTCGGACTCCTTCGTCGTCTTGACGACCACGTTGGCACCGCTGCTGCCGGAGAAGGTCATAGATCCATCGCTGTTGCCGAGGTCGGTCGGAATGAGCGTCTGGTTGGCCAGCTTCTGCGTCGTCGCGATCGGCACGGCGTCCTTGTAGACGCACTGCTGCGCATCATTGGCATCACCCGATTCAGCCAGACCGACGTACGCCACGGCGACCACCAGCGGACTCGTCTCACCCGCGCAAAGGTTGCCGATCGAGGTGGGCAGACCCGACAGCAGGTCACTAGGCAAGTCGGTCGGCAGACTGCCGCCGGGGACCTGCGCGGCGAGGCTCGACAACAGCCCGGACGGCAGACTGGTCGGGAAGTTCTTCGGCAGACTCGTCGACAGTCCGCTCGCAGTCTTGTTCTTCGAGCTGCCGCCCTGCGTAGCGAGCAGCACCGCAACCAGCGCGATCACCGCCACGACGACGACGCCGGAGCCGATGAAGAATCCACGGCGGCTCTTGGGGCCGCCGGGCGGGGGAGCGCCGACCATCCCCGGTGGGTACGGCGGCGGGTACCCGGGCTGCTGATAACCCGGTGGGGCGTACACCGGCGGCTGCGAGCCCGGCGGGGCGTAGAGCGGTTGCTGCGAGCCCGGCGGAGCATAGGGCGGTTGCTGCGGCCCGGGCTGCTCGTACGCCGGTTGCTGAAAACCGGGCGGCGGGAAACCGGGTTGCTGGTATTCCGGCGCCGGATAGGTCGGCGGTTGGTACTCGGGCGGCGGCACGAAGCTCGGCGGCGGCGTGTATCCCGGCGCCGGCTCGCCAGGCGGAACCGGCGGCTGACCCCACGGTGCGCCACCTGGACCGTTATCGCTCACATTGGTCTCCTGAATCGATACGCAGAATCCGGCGGTCAGCCGGCCCGCTATTTGACTGCCGCTTTTACCAACGCGCTAAGCGTGTCATCAAGCGACCCACTTGCCTACCTGTACTTCGGCGGTCAGCCGGTCTTCGACGATGTGCGACGCACATTATGTCAACCCGATGGCGCTGGGACGGGTAGATCGGGAGCGGCAGTGTTCGTGTCCGACGGCCCACACAAGTTCGGATCGGCTCAGCACCATCAAGCTCAGACCACACCAGACCAGATCAGGTCAGAGTCATGAGTCAGCTCGAGGCCTCGAATCCGGACCACTCTGGGCCGAACCCGAACCCGAACCCGAAGAGCCGCAGCCGTTCGTCGGGTGTCGCGGACTGCTCGGCTTCTTTTCGTTTCGCCGATAATCGACATTATGTCAATCCGGCTCAGCGAGACGCCCTATCCGAGGTAACGGCCCAAGGCATCGATCAGGCCGCGGGTGCCGATCTCGCGGTTCGGAGCGTCGGCCCAGAACTGATCGAAGAAGACGCCGTGCTCGGTATGGGTGAACCGAGTGCCGTCCTCGATCGGCGCGAACTCCAACGAAGCAACCGACGTCGACATGTGGACACCGTCGAGCCACATGTCATACGTCGTGACGATGCGGACGAGCTCGACGATGTCGGTGTACGTGGCCTCGTACCGGGTCACCGGACCGTCATGGAATTTTCCCTCGGCAACATCGCGCCCGCCGGCGCGGAAGTCGAACAACCACTCCCCGGGCTCGATGGCGTCGCCACCTCCCCACCAGGCCAGCTTCTGCTTCTCCTCGGCGAAGGCTCCCCAGACGCGTTCGGCCGAAGCGGGATAGTCGCGGGTCAGGGTGAAGTCGGCCCGGGCCAGTCGGCGTTCGATCGTCATCGGTAGTCCTATCGCGTGAACGTGACGTGGGTCGTGCCGCTCTCGGCCACGTCCGTCGCCACCTTGTGGGTCAGCTCGATTCCTCGCAGGTCATCCCAGAGTCGACTGCCGCGGCCAAGGATCACCGGAGCAACCATGAGGTGCACGTCGTCGACGAGCCCGGCCCGCAGAAATTCGATCGCGGTCCCATAGCCACCTCCGATGCGAACGTCCTGTCCGCCGGCCGCTGCGGTGGCCTCATCGAGGACGTCCTCGATCGCACCCCTGCGAAAGTGGAACGTCGTGCCGCCGTTCATCGGGATCGGCGGTCGCGGCGCGGTGTGGGTCAGGACGTACACCGGCGTCCCGAACGGCGGCTCGTCGCCCCACCACCCCCTCCAGCCCGGGTCGTCCGGAAAAGCGTGCAGACCGAACATCGACGCGCCCATGATCTCGGCCCCGACGCCTTCGGAGAACGCGACGGCGTACGCCTCGTCGACCCCGGTCGTGCCGGCGCCGCTGGTGTCGCCGAAGACGCGTGCGCGGAACGTGCGGGTCGCGGCGTAGGCGGCCGTGATGCGTCCCCAGTCCTCCCCCATCGGATTCTCGGCCGTGCCGCCCGTCGTCGCTACGTAGCCGTCCAGCGATACGAACAGGTCAAGACGAACGCGGGTCATGGCAGGTCTCCCTCAGAAGGTGTACGGACGAGATGGATGCCGAGGCGGTCGGCCTGACGCTCGGCCGGTGTTCGCTGTTCCCCCAGCCATAAGTGCAGGACGTCCAAGGCGCCCGGGCGCAGGCTCACGGTGCGCACGCGCCCGTCCTTGCGCGAGGTGACCAGTCCCGCCTCCTCGAGGACCCGCAGGTGCTGCATGAGCGACGGCAGCGCCATCGCGAATGGGGCCGCGAGTTCGGAGACGACGGCCGGCGACTTCGCCAACCGCTCCACGAGCGCCCGACGGGTCGGATCCGCCAGCGCACGCAGCACCGCGTCGACCTCGTCGTAATACTTAGGCATATACCTAACTATTGCCTACCGCGCGCAGTCAGTCAACCCGTCTCGACCTCGGAGCGGGCTCGACTACCGCGGCCGATAAGTAACGTCGAGCCATGACCTTCACGCAGCTGATCGTCCGCAGTGGTGTCCTCGACGTAGCGATCGAGACGGCCGGACCCAACGACGGTTGGCCCGTCCTGGCCCTGCACGGATTTCCCTACGACCCGCATTCCTTCGAGTCGGTCGCGACGGAACTCGCCGGCGCCGGAGCGCGCGTCCTGGTCCCCTATCTGCGCGGCTTCGGCCCGACCCGGTTCACCTCGGACGACACGGCCCGCTCGGGACAACAGGCCGCCATCGGACGGGACGTGGTCGATCTCATCCGCACGCTCGAACTCGAGGCGCCGATCCTGGTGGGCTACGACTGGGGCGGCCGGGCGGCCTGCGTTGCCTCGGCGCTGCACCCCGAACTGGTCGGCGGCATCGTCTCGCTGGGGGCCTATTCCATCCAGGACATCGCCCACTCGATCGAACCGGCACCCCCGCTCGCCGAGAGCCGGTATTGGTATCAGTATTACTTTCACAGCGAACGGGGACGGGCTGGGCTCACCCACTACCGGCGCGAAATAGCCGCGCAGCTGTGGCGCGAATGGTCACCCGAGCGTCCCATCGTCGACGCCGAGTTCGACCGAACCGCTCCCGCCTTCGACAACCCTGACTTCGTCGAGGTCTCGATCCACTCCTACCGCCATCGTTACGGCCTGGTCGCGGGTGCGGCCGAATACGAAGACGACGAGCGCAAGCTGGCCGGTCTACCCGCGATCCGCTCCCCCGCAATCGTGCTCGATCCCACACAGGACACCTTGCTCTCGCCCAGCACCCGCGAGCAGCATCTGACCCACTTCCCGCATCTGATCGACCACCGGCTCATCGCGAGCGGCCATAACCAGCCGTTCGACGCACCTCGCGAGGTCGTCCTTGCGGTGGGCGACGTGCACGCGTTCCTCGAATCGATCGCGGCTACGGCTCGCTGAGCGATGAACCGGCGCCGAGGCGCACGTCGCCGCGCGGGGTGCGCAACAGCGCGCTCAAGGTCGGTTCCGGGCCCGACTGCACCGGCCAGTGCACATCCAGTGCCGCGAGCTGCCGGTTGACCTCGACCGGCTGCGGACTATGAGCTGTGAACGCGAGCAGGTCGACCTGCGGCAGTCCGGGTGCCTTCGCCGGATGCGGGCTCGTGCCCCAGTCGATCAAGAAGGGAACCAAACCGCCGGTGGTCAGAATGGTGTCAGGGGTGAGTGACCAGGCGAGCAGAACGCCGTCGGCCGTGCGCCGTGACATGCCGGCCGGCTCCCCCGGGTCGTAGCCCCCCGCACGGAGGCGATCAACCACGTCGTCCATGCCGAAGATCCGCAGCGCCCAGGTGACAAGAGTCGGCGCAGTCACGGTTCCCGCATGCAGCGGCAGTGCGGCCGGCAGATCGGCCACGTCCGGATCCGGACCGATGATCTCGAGATAAGCGGAGCCACCGAGACCGACCAGGTAGTTCGCCGTGCCCCACCCCGGATGCCGTCCGCCCGCGGCCGGCCGGACGCCGGTGTGTTCGGCGAACCAGTCGACCGCGGCGGGCAGGTCTGGCACAGCCAGGACGAGATGGTCGAGGCCGCTCGGCCAGGTCACTGGATACCCCTCAGATCGATGCGATTCAGGCGGACGCGGCCAGGCTAGGCGCTGCGGACGCCCAGCAGGTCGATGACGAAGACGAGCGTCTTACCCGACAGCCGGTGGCCGCCGCCCTCGGGGCCGTACGCCTTCTCCGGCGGAATGGTCAGCTGCCGACGTCCGCCGACCTTCATGCCGGGGATCCCCTCCTGCCAGCCCTGGATCAGGCCGCGAAGCGGGAACTCGATCGACTCGCCCCGGTTCCAGGACGCGTCGAACTCCTCACCGTTGTGGAATTGGACGCCGACGTAATGCACCTCGACGGTATCGCCGGGGTGCGCCTCGGCCCCCTCACCGACGACGATGTCCTCGATCGTGAGATCGGTCGGCGCCTCGCCGCCGGGGAATTCGACGACTGGCTTCTCGAACTTGTGGAAGGTCATGGCTTCATCCAACACGACGGCGCCGACCGGCGCACGACAAACCCACGCCTCGCGCGATTCGGCGGGATGCGACGATTCTCCGATGGCGCTGAGCGACTTCCCGCGGTACCCATTGCTGTTCGGACCGAGCCCGGTCCATCGCCTCGATCGGCTCAGCGCCCACCTGGGCGGCGCGTCCATCTGGGCCAAGCGCGAGGATTGCAACAGCGGCCTGGCCTACGGCGGCAACAAGACCCGCAAACTCGAGTACCTGGTTCCGGACGCATTGGCGCTGGGAGCGACGCATCTGGTCTCGATCGGCGGCGTGCAGTCCAATCACACCCGTCAGGTCGCGGCGGTGGCGGCCAAGATCGGTCTGAAGGCCCGGCTGATCCAAGAGAGCTGGGTCAACTGGCCCGACTCGGTCAACGATCGGGTCGGCAACATCATGCTGTCGCGGATCATGGGTGCCGACGTCGAGCTGGTCGAGGCCGGTTTCGGCATCGGGGTCAAGTCGAGCTGGGAGCAGGCCCTCGACGAAGTGCGGGCCGACGGCGGGGTGCCCTACCCGATTCCGGCGGGCGCGTCCGATCACCGACTCGGTGGCCTGGGCTTCGCGAACTGGGCCGACGAGGTCGCTCAGCAGGAGCAGGAGCTGGGCATCTTCTTCGACACGATCATTGTCTGCAGCGTCACCGGCTCGACGCACGGTGGCATGGTCGCAGGCTTTGCCGGTCACTCGCGCACCCGGCGGGTAATCGGAATCGATGCGTCCGCCAAGCCGGCCGAGACCCGTGCGCAGGTCGCCAAGATCGCCCGCAACACCGCCGAGCTGATCGAACTGGGGCGGGACCTGCGCGATGACGAGATTACGTTGCTCGAGGGCTGGGCCGGCGATTATTACGGTATCCCGGTCGATTCGACGCTCGCCGCGATCCGTCTCACCGGTAGGCTGGAGGGCATGATCATCGACCCGGTCTATGAGGGAAAGTCGATGGCCGGGCTGATCGACCTGATCGAACGCGGCGACATCGAGCCGTCGTCAAATGTGCTGTACGCACACCTCGGCGGACAGCCCGCTCTCAACGCCTACAGCGCATTGTTCCGATCCTAGGAATGAACCAGGCATAAAATGAACCAGCCAACATCTAATGGACCACGCGACCCCATCGACCTGAACGCGGTCTTGACGACAATCGAAGCACCCTGGCAGCCACGTACGGTGGCGGTCTTCAATGATTACGACATGCGGGTCGCGAAGATGTCCGGCGAGTTCCCGCGACACACCCATCCTGAGACCGACGAGCTCTTCCTTCTGCTAGCGGGTTCGCTTGTCATCCGCCTCGATGATCACGATGTAGAACTAGCACCGGGACAAGTATTCGTGGTACCTAAAGGCGTCGCTCATCAGCCGATCGCCGGTCCGGGCACCGAGGCTCTGATGGTGGAACCGAGCTCGACCGTCAACACCGGCGACTCCCCCAGCTCGTACACGGCCGAACGTCGGCTCGCGGACGGGACGCCGGCCAGCTGATCGGAGAACATCCAGAGTGGCGGCGAGCTAGCGACGCTCGAGCACTCCCCGTACGAACGCGGCCTGGCCTGCGTGCTGCAGGTTGTCGGAAATCACACTGACGAGTCGGACGCCGAGAGTGACCGGCGGGTTCCAGTTGGTGTCGACAACTCGATCTAGATCCTCGTCGGTCAATCCGTCGAGGTACTCGATCGTGCGCTGATGCACCGCCGCGTGGTAGTCGATGAGCAGTTGAGCGGACTCGCACCGCAGCTCGGCGACCTGGCGGCTGTTATGACCGTAGCCGTGATCGTCGATCGTGAACGGACGGCCGAAGCGGTCCCACCAGCCATCTCTCGAGTACACCTGCTCGGTGCCCGCAACTCCGGCGATGTGATCGTCCTGGATCCGGGACAGATGCCAGAGCAGCCAGCCGATCGAGTTGGCACCCGGGTCGACCCGCTCGGCCAGCTGAGTCTCGTCAAGCCCGTCGGCAACGTTCGCGACGGTGCCCTGAATTCGTTCGAAGGCATCGATCAGTAGCTGCTTGCTCTGCACGTCGCGCTCCTCTACCGCTGCGGTTGGGCCAGATCGGCCGCCCCGACGCTACCGGCGTCGGTCGATGGACCAGCCCGTGCGGTAGGTCGCAGTGATCCAGCAGTCCGTCCTCGGCCTGGCCCTCGCCGACATGGTCGACCTGCAAGGTCGCGTGCCGCAGATCGTGACGTTCGGCCAGCACCAGGCGCAGCGACTCGGCCACCTCATGGCAGTCGCGCCCCGGCCGGACGAACACGTGCGCCGAGAGCGCATCCTCGCCCGGACCGAGCTGCCAGACGTGCAGGTCGTGTACCTGAGCCACTCCATCAAGCTGCGCCAGCTCGGCCCCGAGCCGGTCCGGGTCGAGACCGTCCGGGGCCGCCTCGAGAAACACCCGCCCCGAGGCGCGGACCAGCCCGAGCCCGGTGTAGGTCATCAGCGCGGCGATCACCAGGGATGCGATCGCGTCGGCTCGCGGCCAGTGTGTGAACGTGATGACCACGCCCGCAACAGCGGTCGCGAGGAAGGCCCAGGCGTCATTGATCAGATGACTGACTGCGCCACGCACGCTGAGCCGGCTACGGTCGGCCTTACGCGCGAAATAGGTGGCCAGCACATTCATCGCCACACCGATCAGGGCGACGATCGTCAGCACCGAACCGGTGACTCCGCTGGGGTCGATGAGCCGGCGAACCGCGCCCACCGCGAACAGCACGGCCAGGATCAGCAGGGTGATCCCATTCGCTTGTCCGGCCAGTGCATCGACGCGGGCGAACCCGTAGGTATATGAACCTCGGGCCGGTCGGGCCGCAATCCGGGCGGCCACCAGGGCAACGACCAACGCGGCCACATCAGTCAATAGATGTCCGGCGTCGCTGATCAGTGCGAGCGAATGGGCCAACAGTCCAGCCGTGATCTCGCCCACCATGAATACGACGAGGACGCCGAGAGCGGCCAGCAACCAGCGGCGATCCGCGGCCGCGCCATCACTCCGTGCTAGCCGCTCGTGGTTGTGGCTCATCGGTCCTGCTCCGGGTGCATGAGCATGCTGTGTTCCGCGTGCTGCAGCGCGATCTCGAGCAGCTGCCGGACGTGATCGTCGGCGAGCCGGTAGCGAACCATTCGGCCGTCCCGACGGGATTGCACGATGCGGTGGGCCCGCAGCAGCCGAAGCGCGTGCGAGGCCGCCGACTCGCTCAGCCCGGCCCGCTCGGCCAACCGTCCGACGCTGGACTCAGCGTCCAAGAGCGCAGCCAGCATGCGTAGCCGACCGGGGTCGGCCAGGAGACCGAAGATGTCGGCCGCGTCGACCAGCGACAGTTCCGTCGCCGGTCCGGATATGGGCGGAGCCTCTGGCCGCTCGGCCCCAACGTATGACGGCTTGCTCATACGTTCACATTAACAGCTTTCGCTACCAGGCGTTGGTGTAGACCGGCCGTCCCTCGGCGTACCCCGATGCACTCTGCACGCCGACTACGGCCCGCTCGGCGAATTCAGCCAGCGAAGCGGCACCTGCGTAGGTGCAGGCCGAACGAACGCCGGCCACGATCGAATCGATCAGATCCTCGACGCCCGGTCGAACCGGGTCGAGGTGCATCCGGCCGGTCGAGATGCCCTCCTCGAACAGTGCCTTGCGAGCCTGATCGAACGCGTCCTCACCGCTGGTGCGATGGGCCACGGCCCGGGCCGACGCCATCCCGAAGCTGTCCTTGTAGGGCCGCCCGTCCGGATCATGGCGAAGATCGCCCGGCGACTCGTAGGTTCCGGCGAACCAGGATCCGATCATGACGGCCGACGCACCCGCGGCCAGGGCGAGGGCCACGTCGCGAGGGTGTCGCACTCCCCCGTCGGCCCACACGTGCTTGCCGAGGTCGCGGGCCATCGCGGCGCATTCGACGACGGCCGAGAACTGTGGGCGGCCGACGCCGGTCGCCATCCGGGTGGTGCACATCGCCCCAGGACCGACCCCGACCTTGATGATGTCGGCGCCGGCGGCCACCAGGTCGCGCACGCCCTCGGCCGACACGATGTTGCCGGCAACCACCGGTACGGACGGGTCGAGGGCGCGCACCGCCCGCAGCGCATCGATCATCCGTTGTTGGTGGCCGTGCGCGGTATCGAGGACCAGCACGTCGACTCCAGCCGCGAGCAGGTGCTCGGCCTTCGTCGTGATATCTCCGTTGATGCCGATCGCCGCGGCAACTCGCAGTCGGCGCGAAGAATCGAGGGCCGGAACGTAGAGCGTGGCCCGCAGCGCCGCCTTACGGGTCAGGATACCGACGAGTCGGCCGTCAGCACCGACGACCGGAGCGACACGGCGACGAGCAGCCACCAGTTGCTCGAAGGCGGTCTTCGGATCAGCCGAGTCGTTGAGGGTGAAGACCTTGTTCGACATGACCTGATGCAGCTGGGCGAACCGATCCGCATTCGTACAGTCGGCCTCGGAAACGACACCGACCGGCCGACGGTCGTCAGAGACGACAACAACCGCATCATGAGCCCGCTTGGGCAGTAACGCCAGCGCGTCACCGGCGGTACTGCCGGGCGAGAGGGTGAGCGCGGTCTCATAGACAAGATGCCGGGCCTTGACCCAGCCGATCACCTCGGCGACGACGTCAGCCGGAATGTCCTGGGGCAGCACGACCAGCCCGCCGCGGCGCGCGACGGTCTCGGCCATCCGACGGCCGGCGACAGCGGTCATGTTCGCCACGATGATCGGTATGGTCGCCCCGCTGGCGTCGCCGGTCGTCAGATCGACATCGAAGCGCGAGGTGACCGCGGATCGATTCGGCACCATGAAGACATCGTCATAAGTGAGTTCGAAGGCGGGCGGCGAGTTGAGGAAGCGCACGAGGACGTGAGTCTAGACGGTTGACCCGCGCGGCGACCGTAAACTTGCACTCGTGGACGAGCGAGGCCTTGCGGTCTTCGACATCGATGGCGTCGTAGCCGACGTCCGTCATCGGCTGCATCACCTCGAGGGCCGATCCAAGAACTGGGACCGCTTCTTCGCCGCCGCGGGCGATGATCCGGCACTGACGACGGGCATCGAACTCGTCTCGCAACTATCCCGAGAACACGAGATCGTCTGGCTCACCGGTCGACCGGCGTGGCTGCGCGGGGTTACTTCTGAGTGGCTCCGGTCCCAGGACCTGCCGGAAAACGAACTTCACATGCGGCCCGACCGCGACTATCGCCCGGCTCGGGTCTACAAGCTGGCGGTGCTGCGCGAGCTCGCGCCGCGGCACATCGCCGCCTTCGTCGATGATGACGACGAAGTGGTCAAGGCGGCGTTGGCTTCGGGCTACCCGGCGGTACTGGCGGACTGGGTGGTCCGGGGATCGACGCTGCGCGACGCCCAGGAACAACAGGGACGTTCGTAGCTCGGTACGAGCCTTACGTCCCTAGGTGGCGAAGGGCGATTCGCACAGAATGGTACGAACCCGCCGTAATTGAGGTTCGGGTTGGCAAAAAGTTCAGGTCAGCGCAACAATTCGTGGCGCAACTAACAGCCATGGATTAGAGTGACAACGGCTGTAAACGCTACCGGGAAAGAACTGATGATTACTCTTGCCGAGTCGTTCAACTCGACTCACGTATGTACCCACACCCCCAGCTGCCCGACGGCCGCTCAGGTCGACCGCGAGGCAGCGCACGTCATCGCGGCACACCCCGAACAGGGGTGGAGCCTGCTTTGCAACGGTGTCGTGCTATTCGAAGACACGGGCGAACTGCTGCCAGACGGACAGAGCGTCGCCGCGCGGCGCAGCGACCTGCTCGCCTGCGCATCGCACCGCGGCTGATCGGGGCGCGCTGATCGCGCGTCCGCCGGCCGGATCAGACGACCCGAAGCGGGCCTGAACCAGCAACTTACCGTTCAGGCGGTCGCACTTCGCCGTTCGCGACGGCGGGCCAGCTCGTCCGCTGCGTTGACCGAGTCCACGCGTAGACCGTTGCCGTCCCCGGCATCAGCACTAATGGCTGTCTCATCGCCATCAGCTCGTTCGCTGGGCAGATCGACCAAGTCGCCGATGAGTTCGCGCAGCGCACCACTCACCGCGATGCCGAAGACACCCTGGCCACCACGGAGCAGATCAACGATCTCTTCCGCCGACGTGCATTCGTAGACCGTGGTGCCGTCGGAGAGCAAAGTGATGCGGGCGAGGTCGTCAACCCCGCGGGCGCGCAGCGCATCGACCGCGCGCCGGATGTTGTGCAGTGAGACGCCGGTGTCGAGCAGCCGCTTGACCACCTTGAGCACCAGGATGTCTTTGAAAGAGTAGAGCCGTTGTGTACCCGAGCCGGTGGCCGAGCGAACCGTTGGGACGACAAGCTCGGTCCGCGCCCAATAGTCGAGCTGGCGGTAGGTGATCCCGGCGGCGGCGCAGGCCGTCGGTCCGCGGTAACCAAGGTGTTCGTCCGGCGCCGGCATTGGGTCCTCGAACAGCGCACCCTGCTCGGGTGTGCGACTCGACTCCACCATCTGCTCTCCCAGCTCTATTCAACTCTGCTTCGCGCCCTGAATGACGGGCTTGCATCCAACACTGGCCAACGCTGACCAACCCGGCCGACGTTATTCAGCTGCTGACGTCGGGTCAATTCGACGCGCCGTGGTGACCTCAACGGTCAACCTGAACTTTAGTTACTTGGGGCTCATCCGTCAGCGGCGAAGTCTTCGGGCGAAACGTTGTCGAGAAACTCCCGGAACTTCTCGACCTCGTCCTCCTGCTCATCCGGTATCTCGATGCCAGCTGAGTCCAGCACCGCGTCAGTGCCCAGGATGGCCACATCGCAGCGCAAGGCCAGCGCGATCGCGTCGGAAGGACGGGCGCTGACGCTGACCCCGCCGGTGAACCTGAGTTCGGCGTAGAAGACCTCTTCGCGAACCTCGGTGATGTGGACGGCCTCGAGCCGAACCCCGAGTGCCTTGACGACGTCGCGCATCAGGTCGTGAGTCAACGGCCGGACAGTTTTCACGCCCTGCTGATGAAACGCGATCGCGGACGCCTCGACGGCCCCGATCCAGATCGGCAGATAACGAACGCCGTCCTCTTCGCGGAGCAGCAGCACCGGGTGGTTCGCCGGTAGCTCGACCCGCACCCCGACAACGCGTAACGGATGCACGACGGACCTCCAGCCACTCGCCTGGTCAGAAACCTGGACGCTATCTGATTGCCAACCGCACCAGCGCGATTCAGCCACCGCCATCGAGTCTACGGTGATGATGGCGCCCTAGGGGCCGGTGACTTCGCGCAACCCGATCTGGACCAACGCGGCGTGTAGGCGGACGGACAGCGCGGCCAATTCGCGCACCGTCTCCTGGGCCCGGGACTTGGCTTCGGGTCCGCGCGCGCGCATCATCGGGCCGACCACCTGGGTGAACAGTCCGACCTCGCGATCGGCGGCCGTGCGAAACGCCCGCAGGTGCCGGCCCTCGATACCGAAGCGCGCCATGTCGGCGACGACCTTGCCGATTGCCAACGCATCGTCGTCGTAGTGACCGCCCGTGCGGGGCGCGATCAGACCGAATTGCTCGAGTTCGGTGAGCTGCTCGGAGCGCAGGCCGCTCGCGTGGAGTAACTCCTCGCGCGAGAGCCGCAACGTCGCCGCGACCGGGTGGAAGTTGTCCGGTCCGGGAGTCGTCTCGGTCGCCGTCAGGTGCGGCGTCCGAGGAAGGCCGGTCGCACCGGGCGGCACCAGACCGCGGTCGATGGCGTCGAGTTGATCCTTGATGACCCGAAGCGGCAGATAGTTGTCGCGCTGCTGGGTCAGCACGTACCGCAGCCGGGCGATGTCGGCCGGGGTGAACTTCCGGTACCCCGACGGAGTCCGCTCGGGGGTAACCAGACCTTCGCTCTCAAGGAAACGGATCTTGCTGATGGTGATGTCGGTGAACTCCGCGCGCAACTGCGTCAGAACCTCACCGATCGTTGCGCCACCGCGGGCGTGGGACTCACGAGCTCGAACTGCCGTCATGAACGCGGCGCCTCCAGTCCGGCCGTTACGGCCGCAGTGAGATAAACGAGACGGAATTTGCCGATCTGAACCTCGTCGCCGCCAGCGAGCGCGACCACCTCGATCCGTTCGCGATTCACATAGGTTCCGTTGAGCGAACCGACGTCGTGCACGTTGTAACCACTGCCTTCCCGGCGGAACTCGGCATGGCGACGCGAGACGGTCACATCGTCGAGAAAAATATCGCTGTCGGGATGACGGCCCGCGGTGGTGACGTCCTGATCGAGCAGGAAGCGACTGCCAGCGTTCGGTCCTCGCTTGACCACCAGCAGGGCCGATCCCGGCGCGAGCGCGTCGAGTGCACCCTGGTGCGCCTCGGTCGAGAATTCGCCCTCGAGGTCAGGCGTCTGCCCGGCCGGAATGATCGTCGTGCTGTCGCTACCGACACCACCGGAGCCGGTCTCGGGAAGGGGCGTGCCGCAGTGCGAGCAGTAACGGTTCGAAGTCGGGTTGTCGGTACCGCAGGCGGTGCAGAACACTCCGACCCCTTCCGTGTTAGTCGATGCGGTGACGACCTGCGATGACGAAACTCGCCTCGCGTTCGTCGCGTGATCGTGCGTACCTTACCCGCACCATGCTCGCGCCGAGACGGGCAAACCCGGCTCGAAAACCACTTGGCGGCGAGCCTAGTTTGCCGGTCGGTCAGGGGTCAATCGACGGTCGAGTCCGGTCACGCCGCCATCCGTCAGGCCCGCCCTGCGCATTGGCGCGACTAGCCCGACAGCAGGCCGTATCCAGCGGCGTCAAGCAGATCGTCAACCTGCCCGGGCTCGCTCAACTCGACCTCGATCACCCAACCCGCGCCGTATGGATCGGCGTTGATGAGCGGCGCGTCGTTGACCAGCGAGTCGTTGCGACCAGTGACTATTCCGCTGACCGGAGCGTAGAGATCCGACACGCTCTTGCTCGACTCGATCTCGCCGAACGCTTCACCGGCCCGCAGACCGGCGCCGACCTCTGGCAACGAGACGAAGACCACCTGGCCGAGCGAGAGCTGGGCGAAGTCGGTGATACCGATGCGCACGCTCGCAGTTGCGCCAGCGCCGGCGCTTTCGATGACCCGGACCCATTCGTGCTCGGCCGTGTACTTAAGGTCGTCCGGAATCTCAGCCACAGCGAAGAGCCTTTCAGGAACACGGCTTGGGTCGAGCCATCGCGCTGAGGCGAACCCTACCGGCCGGTGGTCTTGGCGTAGCTCGGAGTCGGCAGCGTCCGCAGCGCGTCGATGGTGACGGTCTGCTGTTCGCTCACGACCGCGTCGCCACCGGCCGCGCGGGCGGTCGCCCGCACACCACCCGGGATCTGCATGGCGGTGTCGAGCGTCTGCGGATCACCGATGGCGAGCACGACGTACGGCGCGGTGATCCGGGTGCCGTCGGCCTCGATGCCGTTGGACGTATCGATGAAGGCGGTCTGCGAGCTGACGCGGACCGCGCCGAACTGGATCGCCTCAGCGCCCGCGCCGCGCAGCTCCTCCACCACGTCGAGCAGGTCTTCGGCCTTGAGCTTGCGCTGCGGATCGGTGATCGTGATCGTCACCCCCGGACCCGGTGGCGGCCAGGGTGCCGAGCAGTATCCGAAGTGCTTGTTCCTGTTGCTGGGCCTGTGCGAGGGCGACGCTGTCGCGATCCCCGCTCGCCTGCAGTTGCTGCTCGGTCGTCTGCAGGGCAGCTATCTGCTGGCGCAGTCGATCAGCGCGCGAGTTCTGGTCGTCGAGGATCCGGATCAAGTCGTCATCGCGAGCCGCGGAGAGACTGTCCGACGAGGAGTTCGAACGGACTTGGACCGCGATGCCGAATCCGAGTAGCGCCAGCAGAACCCCGATCAGCGCGCCCGCGGCCCGTCGGTGATGGCGGAAGACTGTCTCGACCGGTACATCGGCCGTTGTTTGCTTCTCCGCCGGCTCGGTCGGCCGGCTCATCGGTTCCGTCTTGGAGTTCAGTCGGCTCGCCGTCATCGGCGGCGCCGCCGCTCCCGGAGCGCTCGCTCACGCCCGGAAGATGTGGCGTCGGATGGCGGCCGCGTTGCCGAAGATCCGAATGCCCAGCACGACGACGACCGCGGTCGAGAGCTGGCCCCCAACCCCGAGCTTGTCGCCGAGAAAGACGATCAGTGCCGCGACGACGACGTTGGAGATGAACGAAACGACGAACACCTTCGCATCGAAGATGCTGGCGAGCCAAGCCCGGGCTCCGCCGAACACCGCATCCAGCGCCGCGACTACCGCAATGGGCAGATACGGCTCGAGCGCGTTGGGCACGGTCGGACGCAGGATCAGCCCGGCAACAATGCCTGCGATGAGGGCGAGGGCCGCGATCATTTAGAGGCTCCTGTGCTGACGGGGGTGGACGGGCGGGAGCTGGGGACGGTGCTGCTCGTGGCTGTGCTGTCGGTGGGGCCGGCGCTAGCCGCGCGGGCGTAGATCAGATTGTTCACGGTGCTGGCGGGCAGGTCGACGCTGCTGCGTTCGTCGAAGCTGAACGTGATGCCTCGGACACTGGCCAGCGTAAGGTAGCGACTCGCTACATCGCTGGCGGCGAACCCCGTGTCCAGCCGGTCAGCGTTGCCGATCGCCCGAATCACGTAGGGCTCGTTGATCGGCTCGAAGTCGACCAACACCGCCTCGCCCGCGAATCTGATCGCCGAGGTCGGGGTCAGCCGCACGTCGTTCACGGCGATCGCTTCTGCGCCGGCCGACCAGAGCTCGTTGACCACACTGCTGATATCTCGGTCGGTCAATAGCTGGGTGGCGGCGAGCGGTGTCGACCCGGGCCGTCCCGTCGGCGAGGCGGTCGCCGCGGTCGTGGGGTCGGCCAATGTCACGTAAATGCCCGGACCGGTCACCGCCGACGCGCCGGCCAGCAACTGATCGGTCTGAAGCCGCTGGCGCAGGCCGGTCGATCCGCCCAGTGCCTGGTTGCGCAAGGAGTCGATCTTCGAGTTGAGACTCTGCGCGCTCTGATCGAGTCCGTCGGCGGCCTTCTGGGCGGCCCGCACCTTGCTGACCAGCTCGGTATGGACATGTGCTTCGGCGGGCGCGGCCCGATGAGTGCTGACGTAGGCGATCGCCAGGGTAAAGCCGGTGAGCACACATCCGACTGCCACGACAATACGATCGGTCCGCCGGCGCCGAGGGCTGCGGGTGCCGCGCAGTGCAGCAGCTGCGGCGTACCCGGGATCGAGTACGTTGGTCACTAAGTCGACAAGTAGTGCAACCGATGACCCACCGTCCGCGCGATCCGGTCCGGTCGACCGATCAGGTGTGGTCATTCGCCGCCTGCATCACGAGTCGGTACTGCTGCACATATAGGACGCCGGCCCACAGATACATGCCCGTCCCCCATAGCGTGAAGGCCCAGGCGATCGGCTTGGCGATGTCGGCCAGGGTGTTGTGATAGGTGCCGATCAGCAGCAGCGGGAACGCGTACAGCAGGGCGAAGGTCGCCGCCTTACCCAGGTAGTTGACCGGCAGTGCGCTGAGTCCGACGCGGCGAAGACCCGGAACCGTCAGCAGTAGGAGCAGGTCGCGGCCGACCAGGATCACGACCAACCACCACGGGATTACGTGCCGGAGCACCAGGCCGATCAGCGTGCTCAGGATGTAAAGGCGGTCCGCCGCCGGATCGAGGAGGGCACCGAGAGCACTGGTCTGATTCAGTGCGCGGGCCAGTACCCCATCGAGCCAATCAGTGAAGCCGGCGACAGCGAGCACGAGAAGGGCGGCCAGATCCGCGTGCGGACCGAGCAGCAACCAGAGGAAGACCGGAACGCCGAGCAGTCGGAGCACCGAGAGCGCGTTCGGCACGGTCCAGATAATGTCGCGCGGCCTCGGCGTCTGATTCGACTCCGCCGACACGACACCTCCCTGTACTACCGAGTTCGCATCCGGCGAGCACGCAACGCCGGATGCCGAGCCGTCAGCGTTGCCGCCTATCAACTACAGCCGACCACCTGAGGGCTGTCTCTCCCCCATGCTTCTGGTCGGGACGACAGGATTTGAACCTGCGACCCCCTGACCCCCAGTCAGGTGCGCTACCAAGCTGCGCCACGTCCCGGTCGTGCTGAACGACCGCGCTCAAACCTAGCGCACGCGTCAGCGGCCGCGCTTTTCCCGCACCCGGACCGATATCTCGATCGGCGTTCCCGCGAAACCGAAGTCTTCGCGCAGTTTGCGTTCGATGAACCGGCGGTACCCGGCCTCGAGAAAGCCGGTGGAGAAAAGTACGAAGCGAGGAGGACGGGTGTCGGCCTGAGTCGCGAACAGCACTCGCGGCGCCTTGCCCCCGCGCGGCGGTGGCGGGGTGGCCGCAACGATGTCGGTCAGCCAGGCGTTCAGTTGACCGGTCGGGATGCGACGATCCCATGAAGCGAGGCTGACCCGGAGCGCTCCGGCCAACCGCTCGACGGCGCGGCCGGTCTTGGCCGAGACGTTCACCCGCGGCGCCCACTTGGTCCGGGCCAGATCGCGCGAGATCTCGCGTTCGAGCACCTCGTGCCGGTCCTCATCGACAAGGTCCCACTTGTTGAACGCGATCACCAACGCGCGGCCCGCCTCTACGACCGAGGTGATGATCCGTTGGTCCTGCTCCGAGAGCGGCTCGGACGCGTCCAGCAAGATGATCGCCACCTCAGCCGAGGCGATCGCGCTGGCTGTGCGAAGACTGGCGTAGTACTCCATGCCCGCGGCGTGGCTCACCCGCTTTCGCAGACCGGCAGTGTCGATGAATCGCCACACCTCATCATCGAGAGTCACCAGGCTGTCGACCGGATCGATCGTGGTTCCGGCGACGGAATCGACGACGGATCGCTCTTCGCCGGTCAACCGGTTCAGCAAACTCGACTTACCAACGTTTGGTCGACCAACCAGTGCGACCCGACGGGGTCCGTTCTCATCTTCGTCGTGCTGTTCGGGCGAATCCGGCAATACCGCCACGATGGCATCGAGCAGGTCGCCGCTGCCCCGGCCATGCAGACCACTGACCGGGTGCGGCTCGCCCAGGCCGAGTGACCACAGCTCGGCCGCATCCAACTCGTTGCGGGCGTCATCGACCTTGGTCACCGCCAGCACGACGGGACGCTTCGATCGGCGCAGGGTGCGGGCGACCGCCAGGTCGGTCGCGGTCGCGCCGACCTGACCGTCGACCACGAACAGAACAGCGTCCGCCGTCTCGACGGCGCGCTCGGCCTGAGCCGAGATGCGGGCCTGCAGGCCACGGGAGTCCGGCTCCCAGCCGCCGGTGTCGACCAGGGTGAATTGGTGGCCGCCCCAGAAGGCGTCGTAAGCGATGCGGTCGCGGGTTACGCCGGGCACATCCTGCACAACGGCTTCACGCCGGCCGAGGATGCGATTCACCAGCGTCGACTTGCCGACGTTCGGGCGTCCGACGACCGCGACAATCGGGTCTCGGTCGCGCGGCGAGTTGTCGGTGTCAGTCACCCAACCAGTCTGGCAGGCCGGGCCGGTCTGCGAGTACCGCGAACGTCCCGCTCAGGATTCGGCCGACACGGACATCGTCATGTCGACAAGTCGCTGTACTACTTCATCGATCGTCAAGTACGTCGTATCGAGTACGACCGCGTCGGGCGCCTGCGCTAGCGGACTGGCCGCGCGAGCACTGTCATAGCCATCGCGTCGAGCAATCGCCGCCGCAACCTCGGTCACTTGGTCGGCGTCGGTCCGTCCTAACTCGCTCGCTCGGCGCCTGGCCCGGACGTCGACGTCGGCAACGAGATACACCTTCGGCTTTGCTGCGGGCCATACGACGGTGCCGATGTCGCGCCCCTCGACCACGATGCCGCCGGCGCCGATGAGGGTCCGCTGGTCGGCGACCAGCTTCGCCCGGACCGCGGCGATCGCACTCACGGCACTGACCGCGGTGGTAACCACGTCCTGTCGGATCTGCTCATCGACCCGCTCCCCGTCGAGTCGGGTCTCGACCTGCAGCGGGTCTGTGCTCACCACGATCTGAGCACGCTCGACGACCGCATTCATCAGTTCCACGTCATCGAGGCCCACTTCGGCCCGCAGTACCGCCAGCGTGGCCGCTCGATACATCGCCCCCGTGTCGAGGTAACGGGCCGACAATCTGGTGGCCAGGCGACGGGCAACCGTCGACTTGCCCGTACCGGACGGGCCATCCAGGGCTACGACGCCGACGAACGCCAAATCGGACGACATCGCCGATGCCTGCGAATTCACGATCGTGCTCCTTCACGCCGCTGACGGCACCGCCAGCGCTAGGCAACCGTACTGCCCGCGTAGCGAACCAGAACACGTGTGAGTCGCTGTTCGCGGTGTCGGCGCGAAAGGACTAACCGTCACGCGGAGGGAAAGACTAATCAGCCGGGTGAGCGGCAATCGCTCGCAGTGATCTATAGCCAGTTGGGTTGATACGCCGGGCCACGCGACTACGTGGGCTCGATCAACGCCGGAGTGCCCTAGCCCGACCCGTGCTGCGAGCGCAGGAAACGCTGTCGGCGATTCGTAGGTGTTCGGCCAGTGCTGAATCCCATCAGCCTTCAGAAGGAGGCTCGCGTCGTTGTCCGATGTTTTGCCCGAGCGAGACTCCGTTTTTAGCTGGCGAGCGACCATCGAGCGGCGCCGTCGACCACGCGATGTTGACGGATTCTGGCGCTCCGCCCCTCGCTAGCGGCAGGTGTTGCGGCGATTAGGTCGATTACAGCCGATTGACGTAGTAGCCGATCCGCGGTTGAGGGCCTTCTGGCATTCACCCGAGTGGGCCGCTACGACCGATTGGGTGATGACCGAATCGGTGGCGTTTGACACAAATCTCATGGACGACCGTTGCAATTGTCGCCGAGCCAGCCAGCGCCGGCCGGGCGCCAGGCAGCGCCGGCCGGGACGTCTACTCGCCCTGTCGCTCACGCCCCGTGCGTGTGGTGCCTGATCGGTCTGGAGCGATTCCTGACGACGAGTGGTCGGTCCTGAAAGCACGGGTGAGCCGACGGCGAACCGTAGAGCTCTGCTCATCGGCCGCGCGGACCCGCGAGTCGATCTCGCGCAGCAGCGAACGATCCCCATGCACTATTTGGTGTCGCTGAGACGGCGGGCGCCTCAACCGACTCCGTCGGCCCGCCCACGCCGTCAATCGGAAGCGGCGCCAGGCGCGTCACCCGGCTAACGCCTCTTCGCCCCGGTTCGACCGAACCCGAACCGTACCCAAGCAGCCGGTACTGCTTCAACACCAAGGGCCGATCACGCGGTCGACGGGAGTGCGTCCGCCGGCTGCTTCACGAACGCAGCTCGAGTCCGAGCAAGGTTTTTTATCGATATATAGCTTTAATGGTAACCAGCTTTACGCCTTAACCAATCAGACGATCAGGTGGCACATCCATCTAAATGTTTACGATTGAGTCGGCCGCACCAGTAAAGTCGACTTATTGTTATCTCTCCTGCCGCCCTGGTCGCCTCAAGCTCCGTGGCCGTGATCGAAGGTGGAGAGACCCTGAATTATCGACTTAACGGTAAGGCCAGGAAGTCGGTTCTGATCCGGACGGTTTATCGACTTGTTGATTAGCCACTGGCCTGCATCATGCTCTAGTTGTCTAACGTTTTAATGATTTGTCGCTAGATCCATCGATGTATAGAGCGAGGTCACTTCCTCGGGCGTCAACGTCCGAAGCGTGCCGGCTCGCTGGCCCCCCAGCTGCAACCCTCCGATCGCGGTCCGTACCAAGCGCTGAACGGGGTACCCCACGGCAGCGAACATGCGGCGCACGATTCGCTTCCGGCCCTCGTGCAGCTCGATCTCGATCAGCGTTCGGCTTCCTTGGCTCTGGATGACCCGGGCGGCATCAGCGCGAGCCGGCCCGTCCTCGAGGTCGACGCCGGCCAGAAGCTGTCGGATCGACGCCCGCGGGACCGTTCCGTCGACCTCGACCAGGTAGGTCTTGCGGACACCGTACGACGGATGCATCAACTGATGGGCGAACTCACCGTCGTTCGTCAAGAGCAGCAGCCCCTCGCTGTCGGCATCCAGGCGCCCGACATGGAAGAGTCGCTCAGGGCGGTCGCGGACGAGATCGCCGACGGTCGGTCGGCCCCGATCGTCGGACATGGCGCTCAGCATGCCGCGCGGCTTGTTCAGCGCGAGGTGCACGACCCCTGGGCGAACCGAAACCCGCCGTCCATCGACCATAACCACCGCGGTGTCGGGATTGACCCGCGCGCCGAGCTGATCGACGACCCGTCCGTCCACCACCACCCGGCCGCTGGCGATCAACTGCTCCGATGTCCGCCTCGAACCCACACCAGCGGCCGCGAGCACCTTCTGGAGACGCACGAGCGGCACCGGGTCGTCTAGCCGACCGTCGCGGTCGCCCGACGGCGACCAGGCCACCTCAGCCCCGGGATCGTCGTCCGTAACGACGTCATTCGAACCAGGCCCCGGGCCGGGCAACGGTGTGGAAACTCGATGCTCGGACGAGTTAAGCCGCAACGTCGACTGGGTCGGTCCGCACTGGGCCGACGGCGCGGTTTCCGCTAATCGGTCGCCTGAACGATCGTTAGTCTCACTGTCAGGTTTATAGTTCATCGGTTTCAAGACTATCTATCTCAGGTAGCAGTGGAGCCAAAGACGGAAGCTCATCCAGGGACCGCATGCCCATCTTCTCCAAGAAGAGCGCGGTCGTGCGATATAGCCCGGCTCCCGAGTCGGCGTCAGCGCCGTCCTCGACGATCAATCCGCGGCCGGTCAGGGTTCGAACGACGCCGTCTACGTTTACGCCGCGGATCGCCGAGATGCGACCTCGCGTCACCGGCTGCCGGTAGGCGATCACCGCAAGCGTTTCAAGCGCTGCCTGCGACAACTTGGTTCGCTGCCCATCGAGCAAGAACGCCTCGACGACGTCGCTCAGGGCGGGTCGGGTATAGATCCGGACGCCGCCGGCCACCCGACGTAACTCGACTCCCCGACCCGGCTGATCGTAGCCGGTGGCAATTCGCTCGAGTGCTGCCTCGACGTCGGAAATCTGGCGCTGGACCACTGCGGCCAGCGCGGCAATCGATACGGGAGATTCAACGACGAAGAGAACAGCTTCGATCGCTGCCGTCAGCCGGTCCGGGTCGCTCAGATCGAGCTGAACCTCCAACTGATCGGGCCCGGCTTCGGTCAGATCCACCTCGGTCAGATCTCGCTCTCCGTCGGATCGGCTTCAGCCAGGGCGGCGAACGGATCATCGGCGGTCGGATCATCGGCGTCACCGAGAGTGCCGCCGATCGGTTCGGTGAACGCCGTAGCCGCTCGCCGAAGATCGTCGTCGCCAGCCGACTCACCAGCCGATGCCGTCATGAGCTCGGGGTCGCGTCCCGTCGCGATCGTCTCAGGCGACCGGTCAGCGATAGATTCGCTATCACTTTCACTTTCTTGATGAATCAATTCATCGACATAAAGGCCATTGGGGAGTCTCGTTGGCTCGCTCGGCGACACGCCGCCGGTTTCGGCACTCATAGGTATTCCCTCTCGATCTCTTCGTCGATGTCGTCCGCGCCGCCGGCCGGGTAGATATCGCCATCGCTGCGCAGGGAGCTCCTCGGCCGAGGCGGCGCCACCATCTGCCTCGGCCTGCTCACCTTGGTCGGCGATCCACCGCACGCGCAATTCGCCCAAAGCCGCGACCTGGTCGAACCCGACCGAGCCTGCTTTGTAAAGTTCGAGCAGACCGAGGAAGCGGGCGACGACCTCGAGCGTCGATGCGCAGTCCGACACGAGCGTCCGAAATGTCGCCGACCCGGCGTGCCGAAGTCGGTCCCGCATGATCGCCATGTGCTCGCGGACACTGACTTGCGCAACATGGATGTGTTCAGTGGCGACAACCGGGGCCTGTTTCGGAGTGAGCGCCGCCGCCGCCAACGCCGCCAAGCGGCTCGGACTGACGCCGATGATCACCTCCGGCAGTAACTCGGTGAACGACGACTCGAGCTCGACCGCCCGGCCGTGCCGGCGCGCCTCCCCCGCCGCGAGCTCGGCCAGATACGCGGCCGCCAGCTTGAACGCCCGGTACTGCAACAAGTCGCGCGAACAGCAGGTCGCGCGCCTCGAGTAGGGCTATGTCTTCGTCGTCCTCCACGACCGCGGACGGCAGCAGACGAGCGGTCTTGAGGTCCAGAAGAGTCGCCGCGACCACCAAGAACTCGGTGGCTTGTCCGAGATCCCAGCGAGCGGCCGCGGCAAGATAGGACAGGAACTCGTCGGTCACCTGCGAGAGCGCGACCTCGGTGACATCCAGCTTGTGCCGACTGATCAGACTCAGCAGCAGATCGAACGGACCCTCGAAGTTGTCGAGTCGGATGTGGAATCCGCCGACCGAGCCGGGGCCGTCAACGACGTCTTCGAGTGACGCGAGCTCCCGATCCGAGGAGGTCACGCCTCGCGAAGGCGCCGGACCAGAATCGACGACTCGCCCTTGGCCTCCAGATCGGCCAGCACGACCGCGACCGCTTCGCGAACGATTCGGCCCCGGTCCACGGCGAGGCCATGCTCAGCCCGCAGGTGCAGCCTTGCCCGTTCGAGATCAAGCAGCTCTTCGGGCGAGCAGTAGACGGTGATCTTCTCTTCGTGCAATTCACGACCAGACGGCGAACGGTCCGCAACCGCGCGAATCCGGCGAGTGGTACGGACGGCACCATTACGGCCGTTCGTCGGCGGACTCGCCAATGGAGCCGCGGGTGCGATGTGGCGAAACGTCGTCGCGTCCGACTTGCCTTCGACCTCGCCGTACACCGTGTCGAGCGCCTCGGCCGCTTGGCCTCGGCCGGAAGTGGCGCGGTGACCGATTGCGTCGGTTTCCGGCTGCGCACTCGATGTGGCGCGGAACAGTTCTGCGGCGCCAGGCAAACTGGCTCTGCGGCTCATACCTTCCCCCGGAACACGTCGACGATCGCCGAAAAATCCCCGATCCGGCTTTCTGTTTGGAGTTTACGCGATTTCAGCGATCGACGATCCACGAAATCGAATACTGTCCTCACCTGGCCAATACTTCCCGGGCGAGGCTTCGATACGCCAGCGCACCGACCGAGGTGGGCGCCCAGGTCGTGATCGGCTCCCCTGCCACCGTCGTCTCCGGAAACCGGATAGTTCGCGTTATAACGGTATCGTACACTTTATCGCCGAACGCCTCGACGACGCGGGCGAACACCTCGCGACCGTGCAGCGTTCGACCGTCATACATCGTCGCGAGGATTCCCTCTAGCCGCAGGGACGGGATTGAGCCGCTCGCGGACCTTGTCGATCGTGTCGATCAGCAGGGCGACGCCGCGCAGACTGAAGAACTCACACTCGAGCGGAATCATCACGCCGTGCGCTGCCGTCAGCGCGTTCACAGTGAGCAGTCCGAGCGATGGCTGACAATCGATGAGAATGAAGTCGTAGTCCTCGGCGGCTGGTGCGAGCACTCGTTTGAGGGTCTGCTCGCGAGCGACCTCATTCACAAGTTGCACTTCGGCGGCCGAGAGATCGATATTGCTGGGCAGCAGATCCATGCCGGGCACATTGGTTTTGAGGACGACATCCTCGACCCCGACCTTGGAATCCATCAGCAGGTTGTAAGCCGTTCGGTCGAGCTGATGCGGCGCGACTCCGAGCCCGACCGACAGCGCGCCCTGCGGATCGAAGTCGACGAGCAGCACTCGCCGGCCAACTTCGGCGAGTGCAGCGCCGAGGTTGATGGTCGAGGTGGTCTTGCCGACCCCGCCCTTCTGATTGCACAAGGCGATGATTCGCGCCGGGCCGTGTTTGTCGAGGGGGATCGGCTCCGGAACCGCGCGCTTGCGCCGCGCCACGACCGGATCCGAAGACTTGACTGCCTCGACGTTGAACAGGCCGGCCTCGGCCTGTTTCTTTGTCGACATAGCCATGTATTGCTGAACCTTCCTAGCTGTTGATCACCGGGGGCTTGATGGCGCCGAGGCTACTCCATGGTGGTGACCCCAGTACACCGTCAGACTCACCGAAACCCAACGCGTGCGTACCTATGACGGAGCGTGTAGGCAAGGCAAACGGGGGTGTTACCCGCGAGCGCGGGGGTGCGCTTCGGCGTAGACCTGACGCAGCTGATCGACCGTGACCAGCGTGTAGATCTGGGTCGTCGTCACCGACGAGTGGCCTAACAGCTCCTGAACGACCCGCACGTCGGCGCCACCCTCGAGCAGGTGCGTGGCAAAGGAATGTCGCAGTGTGTGCGGCGAGATGTCGACTGACAAACCAGCCTTGTCAGCCACCGTCCGCATCACCGTCCAGGCCGACTGACGCGACAGCGGTCCGCCCCGCGCATTCAAGAAGAGTTTCGGGGTGCCACGTCCAGCGGACGGCAAGTCCGGGACGGACGCGTACCAAATACGCCTCGATGGCACGAGCGGCGTATGTACCCAGCGGGACTCGCCGCTGTTTACCGCCCTTTCCGCTGAGCTGCACGATCAGAGCATCCAGGTCGACGTCGTCGACAGCCAGTCCGACCGCTTCGGAGATGCGGGCGCCGGTTCCGTAAAGCATCTCGATCAGGGCGCGGTCTCGGACGGCGAGGGGCGTCTGGTCGATTCCGGCCGCGTTGATCAACTGCTCGACGTGGTCGATTGTTATTGCCTTCGGCAGCCGACGAGCTGGTGCGGGTGGATGCACATTATGCGCAACGTCGATGTCAACGAGTCGTTCACGCAATGCGAAGCGATGCAGACCGCGCACTGCTATAACGCCGCGAGCGGCCGACGTCGCTGAGAGCGGGACGTGGTCGCTATCACCCTCACGCAGGTAGGCCAGGAATCCACTGACGGTAAGCGCGCTCACGCCGTCGATGGAGGTGACGCCGATCCCATCGAGATAGCCCAGGTACCGATTCAAATCGCGTCGGTACGACAGCAGCGTATTAACGGCCGAACCCCGCTCGACCGCCAAGTGGTCCAGAAAAGAATCGACCACCCGCACCGGGTGGTGTACCGGAAGAGACCGCTTGGCGATCGACAGCAGCAGCGGCCGCCATCGCGTCCGGTTCGGTATTGACGGACACGGCGCTCTCTCTAATGCGTTGGTCGCGCGGACCAGGGTGCAGTGTTCGGTCGGAGGTGTTCCCAGCCACTCGTCTGGGCGACCTTGGCGGCGAGCACTCCGGCGACAGCTGCGCCGTTGGTCAGATCACCCCTTAGCGCCAAGGCAACCGCATCGTCCAGGGCAAGACGCGACACCGTCATCGTGAGCTCCTCATGCTCGGCAACGTAGCGCGAATCGGCCGCCACATCGTGGAGGTCGCGGGCCAGGAAGACGCGGATGGCCTCGGTGCTCATCCCGGGCGATGGATATAAGTCGACTAACAGACTCCACTGGGTTGCGGTCAGTGCCGCCTCTTCGAACAGCTCCCGCTGGGCGGCAGCCAGGGCGGGCTCGCCGGGCACATCCAATAAGCCGGCCGGCAACTCGATCAGGTACCCACCGACCGGATGCCGGTACTGACTGACGAGTACTACCTGGTTGTCGTCGTCGATCGCGACGATCGCCACTGCACCCGGATGCTCCACGATCTCTCGGGTCGAGACGGTTCCGTCGCTCATCCGGACGTCATCGGTTCGCAGCGAGATGACGTGTCCCTCGAAGCGCCGATGAGACGCGACGACCTGGTATTGGTCGGCGGTCACGCCGGAGCTAGTGACGGCGGAAGCTCGGCGACATCCGGGATATCCACCGGAAGCCGCTCGGCCGCGTTGTAATCCAGCGACGCGCCGATGAATTGATCGAACAGGGGATGAGCGCGGGTCGGGCGCGACTTCAGTTCCGGGTGGGCCTGGGTGCCGACGAAGAATGGGTGGACGTCGCGATCCAACTCGACGAACTCCACCAGCCGTCCGTCCGGCGAGGTACCCGAGATGACCAGTCCCGCCTGCTCGAGTCGCTCCCGGTAGCTGTTGCTCACCTCGTAGCGGTGCCGATGACGCTCCGACACGTCGGTCGTTCCATAGGCGGCAGCGACGATCGTGCCTGACTTAAGGACCGCCGGGTACGCGCCCAGTCGCATCGTTCCGCCGAGGTCGGCGTTACCCGCGACAATATCGACCTGATCGGCCATCGTAGCGATCACCGGATCAGGAGTCTCAGGGTCGAACTCGGCCGAGTTCGCAGCGACTATGCCGGCCAGATGACGGGCGGTTTCGATCACCATGCACTGCAATCCGAGGCACAGCCCGAGCGTGGGGATCAGGTGCTCGCGCGCGTAACGAACCGCACCGATCTTGCCCTCGATGCCGCGGACGCCGAAACCACCGGGGATGACGATGCCGTCAAGACCGGCCAGCGCCATCGCAGCACCATCCGGTGTTTCACAAGAATCCGACGGGACCCAGACGATGCGGACCCGGGCCCGGCGGGCGAAGCCGCCGGCCCGCAATGCTTCGGTCACCGAAAGGTAGGCGTCGGGCAGATCGACGTATTTGCCGACCAAGCCGACCGTGACCTCGTGCCGCGGCTTGTGGACCCGGTCGAGCAGGTCACCCCAGACCGTCCAATCGACGTCCCGGAACGGTAGGTCGAGGCGGCGGACGACGTAGGCATCGAGGCCCTCGGCGTGCAGCACTCGCGGAATCTCATAAATGCTGGGGGCATCGGTCGCCGACACGACGGCCTCGGCATCGACGTCACACATCAGCGAGATCTTGCGCTTGACGCCGACCGGCAGCTCGCGGTCGCTGCGGCAGACGATCGCGTCCGGAGCAATGCCGATGCTGCGCAGCGCCGCCACCGAATGCTGGGTCGGCTTAGTCTTCAGCTCACCCGACGGTGCGAGGTACGGCACCAACGAGACGTGGATGAACAGACAGTTCTCGCGCCCGACGTCATGGCGGATCTGGCGAGCGGCCTCGAGGAACGGCAACGACTCGATATCGCCGACCGTCCCCCCGATCTCGGTGATGACGACGTGCGGCGCCGTCGGCTCGTCGTCCGGGAGCGACCGCGACCGGCGCCGACATCGCCCGGATGCGGCTCTTGATCTCATTCGTGATGTGCGGGATGACCTGAACGGTGTCGCCGAGGTATTCGCCGCGCCGTTCCTTGGCGATGACCGACGAATAGATCTGGCCCGTCGTCACGTTCGCCGACCCGACCAGATCGGTGTCGAGGAATCGCTCGTAATGGCCGACGTCGAGGTCGGTTTCGGCGCCGTCCTCGGTGACGAACACCTCGCCGTGCTGGAACGGGTTCATGGTTCCGGGGTCAACGTTGAGGTAAGGGTCGAGCTTCTGCATCGTCACCTGCAGTCCGCGCGCCTTGAGCAAGCTGCCGAGGCTGCTTGCGGTAAGGCCCTTGCCCAACGACGAGGCGACTCCGCCGGTGACAAATACGTGCTTGGTGATCCGACCTGTGTTGACCAACGAATCTCCCGTGGCTCGCCTAGCGGTGCGTCAAGCGGCTCGCGGCAAATCCCCGAGCACGGAAGTCGTGTCCGCCCTCGATGATTCGGTCCCTGCGATCCACGGAAGTTCACGGTACCTCACCTGACGTTGACCGGCCGCGCCGCGCCCGGCGCCACGCCGGACAGCTCCGGTCACGAGCGGCCCAGCAACTCGTGGTAGGCATCCTGGACCTGGGCGACGGTGTCGGCCTCGCCCGGCCAGGTCAGCGACTGGGCGTACCCCCGCGCCGCCAGTTCGGCCCGGCTCGCCGGGTCGTCGAGCAGCGCCATGACGGACTGGCCCAACGCCTGGGCATCGTCGGGTGGCACGAGCACGGCACCGTCACCGACCAGCCCGGGAGTCCCCCCGACCGCAGTGGCCACGACCGGCCGTCCCGCGCGCATCGCCTCCTGCAGCGCCAGCGATCGGGCCTCCCAGCGCGAGCTGAGCACGACCAGATCGGCGGCGGCGAGCAGATCGGCGACATCGCTGCGCCGCCCGAGCAACCGGACGGGCGCGTCGAGGGCGGCGATCTGGGCGGACAACTCACCCCGCAGCGGCCCGTCGCCGGCGACCGCCAGCAGTACCCGGTCGCTCGGCCACCGCGCCGCGGCGCTGATCAGGACGTCTATGCCCTTCTGCGGATGCAGCCGCCCGACGCTCAGAACCAGCTGCTGGTCGGGGGCCAGCCCGAGTTCGGCCCGTATGTCGTCGCGCGAGCGGGCCGGCGCGGCCGTCGCGATCGCGACCGGACGCGTCGCGGACATCACGGCCACCGTAATGTCGGACCAGCACGGCCAGGTCCGCGGACGCGGTCAGGTTGAGGTCGGCGCGCCGGGCCACGAGCCGCGCGGCCAACTCCGACAGCAGCCGCCGCGGCATCGATTCTTCGATGATCGCGTTATGCCAGGTCACCACCAGCGGCCGCGATCGAGCCGACACGGCGACCGTGGCCGCCCGCAGCCCGTGCGCGTGGACGATCGCGCTGCCGGCGCTGGCCCGTCGAAGGGCTGCGACCGCCCCTGGTGTCGGCGCAGCGGTGATCTCGACCGGGCGGAATTGGGCCGCGACAGCCGAGAATCCGAACACGTCATCGGTCGACTGCGGACCGCATACCCGAACCCGCCAGCCGGCGTCGGTCAGGCCGGCCGCCAGCGATCGCACGTGAGCGCCGACGCCGCCCGTGCTCGTCGCGAGCACCAGCGACACCGTCGGACTAGGCATGGCGGACCAGCTGACGCACCAGCTGCAGGGCCGGTCGATCGAGCAGCGCGATGACCGCGGCCGCGACCGCCACTGCCACCACCGTCGCCACCACACCGATGGCGGCCGATACGAGCACCCCCGTACTCGACGCAGACCGGCTGACCGCCCAACCGGCCGTCGCGCCGGCGCCGGCCGCCAAGACAGCCGCACCACCGCTGCGGGCCAACTCCGCCAACCGTCCCAGCGCCCCCGACCGGCGCGCGATGACTAGCAGGACGGCCGCCGCGGCCGTGACCCCGACGGCGTTGCCGAGGGCCAGCACGACCGCCCGATGGTGCCGGCTGGTCGACCCGACGATGATCAGGTCGAACCCGATCGTGACCAGCCAGCCGATGGCTTGTCCCACCGCCGCCAGCCGCGGGCGTCGGGCGGCGTAGAGCAGCCGCGACAACAGCGCGACCAGCGACCAACCGAGCAGTCCGACCGCAAACGCGGCAATGGCCGGTCCGAACACCGAGTGACCGGCCTTATGGGTGTCGAGCAGTACGTTCGCGATCGGCGTGGCCGCGGCGACGAGCGCGGCCGTGCCAACCGCGGCCACCGCGGCCACGACCCGCAGGCCGGACGCGGCGATGTCGGCGGTCCGGACCCGATCGTTGCGCTCCCAGGCCGACGACATCCTCGGGAACAGCGTCGTGGCCACGGGCACCGACAGCACGGCCCACGGAACCAGGTACACGGTCTGGGCGATGGTGAGTATGACCAGCGTCCCGGAAGTACCCCCGTTCGCCAGCCGAAGCATCACGGCAGTAGCGAGTTGCTGCGCAACGAGCGTGAGACCGCCGGCCACCGCCGCGCGTCGCACCAATACCGCGATTCCGGTCGGGAACCGCAGAGTCGGACGCACGGTCAGCCGCAGCGACACCGTCGCCGGCAAGACCACCAGGGCGAGCACCAGCACGCCGACAGTGGTACCGACGGTGAGCACCAACTCGGCCGATCTCGGCAGGGCCGCAGCTAAGCCGTTGCCGGTCGGGCCGGCCGCGAAGGCCAGGTACGCGCTGACCACCACGACGCTCGAAGCCAGCGGCGCCACCGCGGGCCAACTGAATCGTTCGGCGGCCTGCAGCGTGCCGGCGAGAATGACCGCGACGCCGTACAGCACGATCTGCGGTGCGAACGCGTACAGCATCCGCCGGCCGAGATCGAAGGCACCGGCACACGGCTGGTCGCCGAGCAGCAGCCGGGTGATCGGGCCGGCGAACACGACGACCAGTGCGGCGATCGCGAACAGCCCGAGACCGGCCCAGGTCAGCAACGCGGACAGGGTCTGGCCGGCCGTCGGGCGATCACCGGCCAGCATCGCCGGGGCGAGCAGCGGAACGACAAGCGCGGTCAGCGTTCCGCCGGCGACGATGTCGAACACTATGTTCGGCACGGTGTTGGCGGTCTGATAGACGACGCCCACGCAGCTGCTGCCGACGGTCCGGGCGAAGACGAACGTCCGCAGGAACCCGGCCACGCGAGCCACCGCCGTGATGACCGCGATCAGGGCGGCCGCGCGCACCAGGGTGCGACGCAGCCCGGGCGGCGCATCCGTGATCGCAGCATCGAGCGGTGCGTCCGACGTCGCGTCGGGGGTGCTGGTCACGGTGGTTCGACGGCCGCTGCTCGGCCGAGTTCATCGAGCCACCGCAGCACCGGAACCGCCTCGATCACCCGGGTGAAGCTCACCCGCTTCGCTGGCCAGTGTCAAGGCGCCGACGACGACGAGGGCGACACCTCGGTGCCGGGGTGAACCGGCCGCCAGTTGCACGCCGATCAGCGCGCCGAGCGTGTTCGCTCCGAGGTCGCCGAGCATCGTTCGTTCACCCAGATCGTCGGGGAGCGCGGACAGGGACGCCGCGGCCACCGCGATCGCCGGGCCCGGATCACCGGTAACTGCGCTCAGGGTCGAGACGGCCGCGGCAACCTTCGCCGCCCGGCCGGGACGCAGGTCGAAGAGGTTGAGCAGGTTCGCGCTGCCGGCGATCAGGACGGCGCTGGCGAGGTCGCGACGCCACGTCCTGTTCGCTGCCGCCGGCAACAGCCGGGACGCGATCAGGCTGCCGCTGCCGATCAGGACCACTTTGACGACGCCGCCGCTCACCCGGCCGGACCTTATCGCCCGCAGATGCCCGGCCAGCCCCTTGTCCGAGCTCAGCTCGCTCTTGGGCGCCAGTAGGTCGTCATAGCCGCCGGCCAGCAGGGCGGAACCACCGGCGACCAGGGCGGCTGCCCGCAGTGCACCGGGTCCAGGGGCACCGGCGGCACCCGCCAAGGCACCGGCCGCGGTCGCCAGTCCACCACCAAGGCTGACCGAGCGCCCTCGGTAGTTGGTTCGCTGCCAACCCGTCAACGGCGGCGCGGGCAGCCGCCGGATCGCGATGGCGACCCCGCCCGTCACCACGAAAGTCGCGATCGTGCGCCCGGCACTCACCCGAGGTGGCCTATTTGGACGCGGACGGGAAGATCGACTGGACGCCGGCGCCGGTTCCGTAGGCCGCGCTCTTGCCGGTCTCGAGATCAGCCAGGGCCAGCACCGCCGTGACCTGGCCGATCGTGGTGTCGGCGTCGTCAACCGTCGACACCGTTGCCTTGTCGGCGTCGCTATTGCGCACCAGATACACCAGCCCGCTGCTCCTCGAGCTGACGTTGTCACCCGCTACCAACGTGTGGCAGCCGGCGAGCTGCAACTGGGTCACCAGTTGCAGCTCGGTCAAGCCGCTCGGGTCATTCACCGCCAGCGATCCAGTCCCTACGACGACGATCATCTTCGTCGGCCGCACGCTGTCACTGCCGACGACCTTAAGCATCTGGGCCGCGCTCAGCGCCGCGAGGGTCTGGCTGATGTCGCTCTGCTGACCTTGGCCGGACAACACATACGACAGCAACTTTCCGCCGAGCGTGCCCGCGTCCTGGGTCGCCGGGTATTGCAGGCCGATTGGCTGAACCTGTTTGGCCAGCGACAAGAGGTCACTGGCTCTTTTCGGATCCGTGTACGCGCTGGTCAATTGCAAACGACCGCTCACGGTCCCACCGGCGGCGGCAATCTGTTTCGCCAGCCCGTCAGCGACAGCGCCCGTCGCGTTCGGCATCGAGATCATGATGACCTGCGCTCCGGTCAGCGTTCCGTCGACGACACTGCCCGCGTACGTCCCCGCGAACTGGTTGCCGATATTCACCTGATCCTGCAGCTGTTGTTGCTCGGTGACGTCAGCCGCGCGCTGCTTGTTCAGCGAATCGACCTTGTTGCGTAGATCGGTCGTGATCGGGCCGTTGAGGGCAGTCGTACCGACGACGACACCGAGCGCCAGAGCTAGGAAGACCGCAACGATCGAGACAACGTGGTACCGAAAAGAGATCACTACAGAACGCCCTGTAGCCAACGGTAGAAGTCATCCCATTTGCCACCGAGCAGGTCAAGATAAGTGCGTCCTGCCTCCGACACCGCAAGTGCCGCACCGATCGCGACGAACGCGGCAAGCACAAGCAGCAATAATGCGCCAGCAGAAATTCGGCTTCGATAGAGGCGGCTAACACCCTTGGCATCGACGAGTTTGCCGCCGACCCGTAACCGGGTCAGAAACGTCGAGGCCATTCCGCCTCGGCCTTTGTCGAGAAATTCGACCAGGGTGGCATGGGTGCCAACGGCGACGATCAGCGAAGCGCCCTTCTCATCGGCGAGCAACATCGCAATGTCCTCGCTGGTTCCCATCGCCGGAAACGTCACGGCGTCGATGCCCAAATCCTGCACGCGGGCAAGTCCGGGCGCTCGGCCATCGGGATAAGCGTGCACCACGACCTCAGCGCCGGCGCGCAGGACAGCGTCCGATACGGAGTCCATGTCGCCGATGATCAGGTCAACCTTGTACCCCGCGTCGCGTAGGGCGTCGGCACCGCCGTCGACACCGATCATCACAGGTCGATACTCGCGAATGTAGGGACGTAGTGCGCGCAGGTCGTCCTTATAGTCATAACCGCGCACGACGACGAGCACGTGCCGACCCTCGATCTTGGTCCGAACATCCGGCACGCCGACGCCGTCGAGCAGGAGCGCCCGTTCGCGCTTCATGTACTCCATGGTGTTGGCGGCGAACGCCTCGAGCTGCGCGGAAAGGCCGGCCTTGGCCTCGTTCATCAGCTCGGCAATCGACTCTTCGTCGTGGCGAATTCCCTTGGCCACGGCCTGTTCGCCGGCATAGAGGGTGTCTCCCTCGACGCGGACCCGCATGCCTTCCTTGACCGCGGCGAAGACGTCAGAACCCACGTTGTCGAGCAGCACGATGCCCGCGGCGACCAGCAGATCGGGGCCGAGATTGGGATACCGACCCGAGATCGAGGGCTGCGCATTGACGACGGCCGAGACCCGGGCGCTGACCAGCGCGTCGGCGGCCAAGCGATCGAGGTCGACGTGATCGATGATGGCTACATCGCCCGGATTCAGGCGCGATACGAGCCGTTTCGTCCGTCGGTCGAGGCGAGCCACCCCCGCTGTTCCAGGTAGCTGGTCGCGGCCGCGACGAAGTGGTGCAAGCTTCATAACCTGCCTATCGTGACACCGCGCCCAGAGCTTGCTGGATCCGCCACGCGGAAAGGCCCTATTTTAACGCCTAAAGCCTCAGCTCCGACTCGTCGAACTCCCCGGACTCTTACGTTTGCCGGCTGATTTCGGGCGACTCGATGAATTTCCCGCGCTGGCTGCGATCGGCTGACTCCTCTCGGCAGCGGCGGAGGTCAGCAGTTCGGAGGCGTGCTCGCGGGCCGCAACCGAGTCGGAACCCGAGAGCATCCGAGCCAGTTCCGCGACCCGGACCGCGTCATCGACCACGCGCACGTCGCTACGCGAGATCATGCCGTCCCGAGCCTCGCGGCTTGTCGACGACGATGTGGGAATCAGCGAAGGCGGCGACCTGGGCCAAATGGGTCACAACGATGACTTGGTGCGCGCGCGCGAGACGGGCCAGGCGGCGGCCGAGTTCGGTTGCCGCCCGGCCGCCGACGCCCGCGTCGACCTCATCGAAGACCATCGTGGGAACCGGATCGGTGTCGGCCAGGCAGACCTCGAGCGCCAGCATTACTCGCGACAGTTCGCCGCCCGACGCGCCCCGTCCCAGTGGCACCGCAGGCAGATCGGAGTGCGCCTGCAACGAGAATTCGACGTCGTCAGCTCCGGTCGTGCCGACCCCAGCGGCTCGACCACCGATGATCAGGGTCGGACCGTCGGTGACGGCCGGGCGCGGCCGGACGTCGATTACCAGCCGGGCCGAGGGCATAGCCAGCTCGGCCAGTTCGGCTGTGACCGCGCTCGCCAGCTTTGCGGCGGCGACCGTACGTCGGGTCGTCAGCTCCGCAGCAAGCACGCCAACCCGGGCGGCGAGTTCGTCGCGTTCATCCGCCATCCGAGCGAGAGCCTCGTCGGACACATCGAGCTCGGCCAGTCGGAGGCGGGCCGACTCGGCCCATGTCAGTACGGCCGCGATGTCGTCGCCGTAACGTCGCAGCAGGCCACCGAGCACCGCGCGCCGCGCCTCCAGTTCAGCCAGTCGCTGCGGGTCTGCGTCGAGCCGGTCCCGATATGAGGCCAACTCGGAACCGACGTCGCTCACGAGCGCGATCAATTCGCCCAGACGAGCCGACAACCCATCGAGCTCGGGGTCGGCGCCCGCCACCTGGTCAAGAGCGCGCCGGGCGGACCCCAGCAGCGCACCGACATCCGGGGCGTCACCGATCGGATCGTTCGGGTCGCCAAGTACGAGATCATGAGCCGAGGTCGCTGCCAGCCGCAGTTCATCGGCGTGCGTCAGCCGGCTGGCCTCCGCCGCCAGATCGATGTCTTCCCCCGGCCGGGGCGCCGCGGCCGCGATCTCGTCCAGACCCCGGGTCAAGGTGTCGGCCTCCAGACGTAGCTCGCGGGCCCGAGCAGTACGGTCGGCCAGCCGCTGGACGGCCGTGCGCCAGGCCGTGAACGCGGCCAGGTACTGCTCGTTATCGATGTGGGCGTAGCGGTCCAGGGACGCGCGGTGCTGCGCCGGGCGGGTCAGCCGAAGCTGGTCGGCCTGACCGTGCACCGCCACCAGCTGATCGGCCAGCTCGGCCAGGACGCCGGCCGGCGCCGGTGCACCACCGATGAATGCACGCGATCGACCGGCGGCGCCGACGACTCGCCGAAGCACCAGGACGCCGTCGTCGTCCACCGCTCCCCCGGCTGCCTCGACCCGGGCGACGGCGCGTGCACTCGAAGCCACCAACACGCGTCCGTCCACCGTGGCCTGGTCGGCACCCGTCCGGACGCGACTCGCGTCCGCCCGGCCACCGAACAACAGCAGTAGCGCGCTTATCAGCATCGTCTTGCCGGCGCCGGTCTCACCGGTGAGCACCGTCAGGCCGGGGCCGAGCGGCAGGACGGCCTCGTCGATCACACCGAGACCGGCGATCCGCAACTCATCCAGCACGATCGCAGACTAACCGCCGCAGCCGACGCAGCCGACGCAGCCGACGCAGCATTGTCGACCGCGCCTTCGCCGCCGACCCTCGCTCGCCCGACGCCCTAACCGTCGCCGAACTGGTCTTCGTCCAGTGGCAGTGCGCGCGGTCGCTCGTCGCGGAAGCCACGGACCGGTAGCTGGAACTTCGTCACCAACCGGTCCGCGAAACTCCAGGCCCCGATCCGGGCAATACGCACCGGCTGAACTCCACGACGGACCCGAACCCGGCCACCCGCAGGCACCTCGACGGAACGCCGACCGTCGCAGCTGAGGACGGCCGGATGCCCCTCACGTAGCAGGTCGATGTCGACGACGGAGTCCGGCGCCACAATGATCGGGCGGGCGAACAGGGCGTGGGCGGCGTTGGGGACGATGACCAGTGCGTCGACATTCGGCCAGACGATCGGACCGCCGGCCGAGTAGGCGTAGGCGGTCGATCCGGTCGGGGTCGCGCACAGCACGCCGTCGCAGCCGAAGCGCAGCAGCGGGCGCGAATCCACCGCGACCGCCACCTCGAGGATGCGTTCACGGTTCGTGCGCTCGACCGACGCCTCGTTCAGCGCCCAAGCGCTCGCGCGGAGTTCGCCGTCGGACCACACCTCGGCGTCGATCGTTGCGAGTTCTTCGATCTGGTAATGGTTGTCGACGACCGCCTTCACGGTCAGACCGACCTCATCCGGTTCGGCCGCGGCCAGGAACCCGACGTGACCGAAGTTGACTCCGAGCATCGCCACGCCGGCGGGACGGGCGAGCTCCGCCGCTCGCAGGAAGGTTCCGTCGCCGCCGAAGGCAAGCACGATCTCGGCGCCGTCGGCGGCGTGCTCGTGGTCGACGACCCGAACGCCGTCCGGTTTGTTGCAGGCGGCCGCGTCGGCGGCGACCATGCGAATCTCGAACCCGGCGCCGGCCAGCCGCTGGGCCGCCTTCACGGCCATCTCCGCGATCTGGGCATGGGCATCGTGGGTCACGATCAGGGCCGATCTCATACAGCCTCCAAGACGACCGCATCGATACCCGCAGCGTCGACGCGGGCCGATTCCCGACGCAACCAGACAAAGAATTCCACGTTGCCGGCCGGCCCAGGCAACGGGCTCGCCACAATCTGGCGCAATCCCCAGCCGAGCTCGGCCGCCCGGGCGACCACCGACCGCACCGCATCGGCCCGATGCCGCGGATCGCGCACCACCCCACCGTGTCCGAGCCGCTCCCGACCGACCTCGAACTGGGGCTTGATCATGGGTACCAGGTCGCCATCGGCGCCAGTACAGCTGGAGAGGGCCGGCAGAACGAGCGCCAACGAGATGAACGACAGATCAGCCACCGTCAGGTCGGCCGGACCGCCGATGGCCTCGGGTGTGAGCGACCGGACGTTGGTGCGATCGATGACCGTGACCCGCTCGTCACTCTGCAGCCGCCAGACCAGCTGGCCGTAGCCGACGTCGACCGCAAGAACGCTGGCCGCACCGGCTCGCAACAGCACGTCGGTGAAGCCTCCGGTCGAGGCCCCCGCGTCCAGACAGACCCGACCGGCAACTGTGAGTTCGGTGAACGCGGCGAGGGCCCCGGCGAGCTTCTGGCCGCCTCGCGATGCGTACTCGGGGCCGCGATCACCCGACACGACGCGGATCGCCGTCTCGATGTCGACGCCGGACGCCGCCTTGGTGGCCACGATGCCGTGGACCTCGACCAGGCCGGCGTCGATCAGCTCGCCGGCCTGGGCCCGGGAACGAGCGAGCCCGCGCCGAACCAGTTCAGCATCAAGCCGTGACCGCCGAACCGCCATGATCGCAAACTACGCGTTGTCGATCTCGCCCAGCGCGCGCTGCAACTCCGCGTGCGCGTTCTGGTAATAAGCAACGTGCTCGGGCAACGGGGCTTCGTCGAGCTGCGCGAGGTTGGCGCTGAACTGCTGCAGCTCTTCGGCCCGGGCCCGCGCATCGGTCAACTGACCCTCGGCGGTCTGGGACTCCGTGGATCCGCCCTCGTCGAGCTCGGTCAGTTCGATATCGGTGAACTCATCGTCGGAGTACGGCTCGGGCGAAGTCACGGGGTCCTCTCGGCTGGACGCGCAGCTGTGGTGTTCGGCGTGATTCGGGGGTCCAGCGCCTAGAACCTACCTGGTTGCCGTGATGCCGAGGCGGTCCAGCACCGCCGCACTCGCCCCGTCGCCAGCCCGGACCGGCCGCGGCCGAGCCGAGTTCGGCCGCGCGCCAAGACGCGACGCAGAGGGCCCGCAGTGCGTCCAGGTCGGTGTCCGGCGCCGAGAATAGCTGCTCCGCCGAGCCGTCGTCGGCGGCCCGCAACTCGAAGTCCGCGCCGACCAGCCATCGCCCGCACCGCACCGTGTCGCCCTCGACGGTGGGCGCCGGGTGCTCGACGAGCAGTCCGCGCAGGTCCTGGGCGATGTAGTCCGGGCGATGATCGGGCCGGGCGGTCAGGAGTTCGGCGGGTGTGGTGACGCCGGTCAGCACGAGCAGGCTGGCGCAGCCCACCGCGCGCGCGCCCTCGATATCGGTGTCGAGGCGGTCGCCGACGACGAGCGGACGCACCGCGTGCGTGCGCTCGACGGTCTCGCGGTGCATCGTCGGATCAGGCTTGCCGGTCGCGATCGGTACCGCGCCCGTCGCATGCCGCAGCGCCGCGACCAGCGAGCCGTTGCCGGGCAATGGACCCCGAGGTGACGGGACGGTCGGATCGAGATTGGTCGCCACCCACAGCAGGCCTCGATTGATCGCCACGGCGCCCTCGGCGAGCAGCGCCCAGTCCGTCGTCGGCGAGTAACCCTGGACCACTGCGGCTGGGTCGTCGTCGGCGCTGTGGACCGGGGTGAGGCCGCGTTCCTGGAGCGCGTCGATGAGACCCAGCGTGCCGATCACGAGGACCTTGGCACCGGATGGGAGCCGCTCGGAGAGGTAGTGCGCAGCCGCCTGCGAGGAGGTGATCACCGCGTCCCGCTCGGCCGGCACTCCGAGTTCGCTGAGGTGCTTGGCCACCGCGTCCGGCGGGCGGGCCGCATTGTTGGTGACGAAGGCGAGCCGCATGCCGTCCTCGCGGGCCTGGGCCAGCGCCGTGGCCGCATTCGGCACCGCATCGGCGCCGACGTAGACCACCCCGTCGAGGTCGAGCAGCGCGACGTCGTACCGGCGACTCAGCGGCTGGTCGCTGCCGCCCAGATTCGCGCCGGGGTCCGGCGGTGCAACTGGCATCGTTGTGTTCCTCCCAATCTTTGCGTGGAGCGTATTCGCCACTATTCACCTTGCCCGTCAGGCGCTGCTCCTCGATTGCGTACGATCGCGGATCATGAGCACACCGGCCCGTCGCGGACTGTCCCTCGATCCATTTCGCGCCCTGCGCTACGACGTAGGAGCGCCTCGATTGGGACAGCTGCTCTGCCCGCCCTACGACGTGATCGATGACTCGGCCCGGTCCGAATTGCTCGCCCAGGACGCCGACAACGCGGTCGCGATCATCCTTCCGCGCAGAGACGAGGACGGCCCGTTCAGCGGCCACGACGTGTACGAGGCCGCCGCACAGCGGCTGGACGCCTGGGTGGCCGACGGCCTGATGAAGGCCGATCGCGATCCGACGCTCTACGTCTACGAGATGAAGACCGCCGACGGCGCCACCACCCGGGGCCTGATCGGCGCCCTGGAGTTGCACGACTATGCCGACGGCGTGATCCTGCCGCACGAGAACACGATGGCCGGCCCGGTCGCTGACCGGCTGGCGCTGATGACGGCCACTCAGGCGGACCTGGAGCCGATCTACCTGGTCTATGACGGGGGCGGCGCGGCGTCGGATCTCGTCAGGAGCATCGACGGCGACCCGATCGCGGAGACCACGACGCCGGATGGCACCCAGCACAAGGTTTGGGCGGTTACTGACGCCCAGACACTTAGCGCAGTGGCCCAGGATCTCGGCGACCGGCGGGCCCTGATCGCCGACGGTCATCACCGGTATGCGACGTACCTCGAGCTGCAGCAACGATCCACGGTCGCCTACGGTGCCGGTCCGTGGGACCGCGGATTGGCACTACTGGTCGACTCGTCGAGCTACGGACCGCAGGTGCACGCCATTCACCGCGTGCTTCCCGCTCTGGCGCTGCCGGACGCGATCGCGCGCACGCTGGCCCAGGCAAAGGTGACCGAGGTCAGCGATCCGCAGTCAGGGCTGGACCAGGCCGACGATATTGACGGTTTCGCCATCGTGCTGACCGACGGTCATCGAAGTGTGCTGGTCAGCGACCTGCACCCGTCACTGCTCGTCTCGGTACTCGAGCCCGGCGAGCCGGCGGCGTTGGGCGCGCTGGACGTGACCCTGCTGCACCGGGCCCTCGTCGGACCGGTCTGGGGTCTCGCCGACGACGTCAGTTCCGTCGACTACGCGCATAGCGCCGAAGAAGCTATCGAGTCGGCCCGCCAAACCGGTGGCACGGCCGTGCTGCTGCGCCCCACCCCGGTCGCCGCCGTAGCCGCGGTTGCCGCTGCGGGCGCGCGGATGCCGCGCAAGTCGACCCTGTTCACGCCCAAGCCGGCTTCGGGACTGCTCATCCGTCGATTCGCCGATCAGGGCCCTTCACCCCGAGGCTGACGCTCGAATCGTGTCGTCACCGGATCCAGCTCACGCCCGGTCGCGGCCGCTCGCGCCCGGTCACGCCAGCTCACTTCGGCCTAATCTGGCCGCCTTCCGCGCTCGTACGCGGCGCATCGAGTCGACGTCGACCTGGTAACGACTGGACGGCGCTCCGCTAGGCGTCCGCCAGAATCTTCGATGCAGACTGCCGGTCAGCTCGACCTCGTCGCCAGCCTGATAACGGCCCGCCGAGCGACGAACGGATGCGCGCGCACTGGCGCAGTCGATGCTGTCGACCCGGACGCGGCCACCCGAGGGGCGGGCGACGGTGATCCGAAACGACACGAGTGCATCGCCGCTGGGTAGCGTGCGTTCGACCGCCTCGCCCGCGAACGTCCCGCGCAGAAAGACCTGATTGCACTGTCCGTCCACCTCGTCGATTGCCATGGACCCATCGTGACGAAGGTGGCGGCTCGATTCGCGGCGAGCGGTGAGATTGTGGATGAGCCGCGCGACTGTGGACGACGGCCGCGCGCAACCGAACGCCAGCGGCCTACAGGAGGTTGCTGGCGCGGTCTACCGCGTCCGATTCACCAGTGACATCCAGCGCTGCGACGGCGGCGAACCATTGAGCCGCCTCCTCGCGCCGTTCGAGCTGTTCGAGCACGTCGGCGTACATGTACCAAAGACGTACTGAACCGGGCCTTGGACGACTGCGATCCAGGCCGCCGCGTGCGAGCACACCCAGCGCTGCCTCGAGTTGGCCCAGGTCGCGACGAGCGCCCGCGGCGACGATCAGCAGCTCAGCCTTCGCCTCGGGATCGAGCCGGCCGAACGCCGGATCGGTCAGCGCTCGTAGGGCCGCCTGTGGTCGGCCCAATGCGCGTTCACAGTCAGCCATGACCGCCAGATTGCGCGAATCCCCGGTGATTCGGCGGGCCGTACGAAGCTCGGACAGCGCCTCAGCCCATTCCTCACAGTGGTAGGCCGCAATTCCTACGGCCTCACGGACGGCACCGACGCGAGCCGCTCGCTGACGCGCTGCGCGCGCATGTTCGAGGGCAGCGCGCGGATCGGTCTCGAGCATCTGCGCCGCGGCGACGAGGTGGCCTCCGACCGCTTCGGCGTTGAGCTTGGACAAGCTCCGCAGCTCACCCCGAACCGCAGGATCGAGCAGCCGCGGGTCGGCGCCATCGGGGATCCGGGGTTCGACAACGCGATCTCCCAATGGCTCGATCTCGGCCCTACGGGGTGCACGCGGCCGACCGGTACCCGGGCGGTCCGGCCGCCCGCGTTCTGGACGGCCTCGGTCGGAAGTGGCGTGGTCCGGGCGGCCGCGACCGGCGGCTGGGCGGGCGGGGCGACCATGTTCCGGGCGACCATGTTCTGGGCGACCAGCCTCACCACGGGAACGCTCCGGACGACCGCGATCGGAACCGACCCGAGCCGAACCACTCCGCTCGGGGCGGCCACGATCCGGTCGAGCGGACGAAGTGCGCGATCGACGAGAATCGTCGTCGCGGCCCTGCGCCGATCGGCCATCGCTGGTCCGGCCGCTCGATGGGCGGCCGGACCCTGACGTTGAACGGCCAGCCCCAGACGCGGGTCGGTCGAACGGGGGACGACCGCGTGTAGCAGCGTCACGGTCCGAGAAAGACGAACCCGACGCACCACGGGGCCGCGACGTCGTGGAGTCCT